>NZ_JAUDSA010000018.1:0-1208781 GCF_030380805.1 Rhizobium sp. S163
CGTTCCCATTCCGAACACGGCCGTGAAACGCCCCTGCGCCTATGGTACTTCGTCTTAAGACGCGGGAGAGTCGGTCGCTGCCAGGTCTGCTAAACGCAACATAAATCTTCTCATCACGACAAACGGCCATGGCCGAAACAAAAGGGCCGCCTAAAGCGGTCCTTTCTGCTTTCCAAAGGCCGAAATGCAGAGCAAAATGAATGGGTGAGGCATCTGAAACAAGGTGCGTCCCTTACAGGAACAAAACCCAATAGGGTTTTGCTCCGGTAGAAGGCATAACCGCATAGCGGTTACGCCGCCGCGCCAAAACCCAAAGGGTTTTGCGCTGGACGCGGGGTGGAGCAGCCCGGTAGCTCGTCAGGCTCATAACCTGAAGGCCGCAGGTTCAAATCCTGCCCCCGCAACCAATCTTCCTTTCCCAGAACCTCAACGTTATCACTGTCGCGAAGGCTTCATTTTCGCTGGCGATGATAGATCCTCGTCATCAGGACCATAGTCTAAAGGCGGAGGGTCTAAGCCCGACAGCGCATCTAAATTCTCCCGGAATGCATAAGACAAGTACGAACCAAGCCCGCTTCACGCGGGCTTTTTGGCGTTTGCAGCACACGCATTGGCAACGCCGCACGAGGCGCGGCGATTGAGAAGGTCTTCAGCTCGATAGGAGTTCTCAAGCCACGGCTCCGGCTTCCGCCCTCAAGCCCAGCGACCACCGGCGTCACTGCGTCAGCTGCTGTTCCCTGAGGTCGCCCTGCAGCGTCTCGTCGGCTGTGGTCGGTTTCTTCTTCTTCGGCGGATGCATCATCGGCGCCTCGATGATCGTTGCCGGCACCGCCACCGCTGTGGCCGCCACGGTACCGATATTGGTGACCGTCCCCCCAACCACCGCAGTGATGCCCTGCCCGAGCGTCACATTGCTGTCGGTGAGCGGCTGGCCGGTCATCAGGCGTTGGCCGATCAGCTGCACGATCTCCGGGCTCTCGGCGAATTTGCCGTGGTTCAGCCGGTCGTTGCTGTTGACCTTGGTGAGGTCGATCGCGGTGATGCCAGCCTCTTCCAGCTTGGTGCGATAGGGTTCGACCGTCGGGTCGATGGCGCCGAGGCGCGAAACGCGGCCGGTGATGAAGCTCGAGAAGGCGAGCGCCCGGTCGTCCTGCGATACAAAGATCGTGAATTTTGGCCGCGGCGTGCCCATCTCGGCATATTGCTTGGCGAAGACCTGGATGTCGATGTCGGGCGAGGCCAGGATGACATCGCGGATCTTGCCGTTCAGGTGCCCGTCGCGAATGCCCATCTGCCTGAGCGATTCCATCGTCAGCCACGTGCCCATGGAGTGCGCGAGAATCGTGATGTCCTTGACATTGGGATCGTTGACCAGCGTCCGGAGCGCCTGCTCGAGCGCCGTGCGCGAATAGTTGGTGCTTTCCTTGTCGTATTCGTAAGCGGTGATCTGCGCGCGCGACGGCCATGTGAAGAGGATCGGCGTCGCGTCCATCTTGCTGTCGTTGACGATCTGCGCCAGACGGAAGACCGAATCCTCATACTTGTTGTTGAAGCCGTGGATGAAGACCAGCGCGTGGCCGTTGTGCATGTGCTGGCTGAGCCATGAGCGCCCCTCCTTCACCGTGGCGATCTGCTGGACGCCGGTGACGGCGAAGTCGGTGGCCGGGTTCGGCGGCAGGCGCTTTGGCCATTGCACGGTGCCCGCCTTGCGGTTCGGCGGAATGGAGACTTCGACGGCGGTCAGCGATGGCTTGGGGCTGCGCTCGCCGTTGAAAAGCGTCGCCGGATCGCCGGATGGTTCGCGTGTGGTTGCCACCAGCATGTCGACGCGGGTCGTTTTCGGGGTTGCCGCCGTCAGCGCCACGGGCGTCATCACGCCGCTTGGATGGCCACAACTGGTCAGCAGCAGCATGACAACGAGAAACCGTACGCGCATGAACCCCTCCGGTCTGATGGACGCACCATAGAGCAACCGGCGCTGGAGGGAAGCCCGCAAGACTACGCAATGACCACAGTATGGTGCTTGAGCAGGTGATGATATGCGCGCTGTTGCAGGACGCACACGGTTTGCGGGAAGCGGGCGGCCACGCACAGAGGTCGTGGCCGCCCGGATATCAACGCTCGATATGGTAGCAGGCGGCCGTCTGGCCGGGCCTGACCTCTTCCGTTGGTGGCATCTCGGTTCGACAGATGTCCGTCGCCTTCCAGCAGCGTGGTGAGAAGACGCACCCCTTTGGCGGGTTCAGCGGCGATGGCGGGTCACCCTGCAGGCGGATACGCTGGCGTCCGCGCGCCAGTTTCGGATCCGGGATCGGGGCCGCCGAAAACAGCGCCTGCGTATAGGGATGCGCCGGCTTGTCGAACACCGTCGCGCAATCGCCGGCTTCGACCACCTTTCCGAGATACAGCACCAGCACGTCGTCGGAGATCAGCCGCACGACCGAGAGATCGTGGCTGATGAAGATCAGCGTCAGGCCGAACTCCTTGCGCAGCTTGCGCAGAAGCGTGATCACCTGTCCCTGGATCGACACGTCGAGTGCCGAGACAGGCTCGTCGCAGATGATTAGCTTCGGCCGCGTGATGACGGCCCGGGCAATGCCGATGCGCTGCGCTTGGCCGCCCGAGAACTCGTGCGGATAGCGGTTGATCATTTCGGGCACGAGGCCGACGGCGGCCATGATCTCCTGCACTCGCTCGGCGCGCTGAGCGCGGTTGAGCTTAGGTTCGAACACCGTCAGCGGCTCGGCGATGATGTCGCCAACCGTCATGCGCGGGTCGAGCGATGCGATCGGATCCTGGAAGATGATCTGCATGTCGCGGCGTGCGGCCCGCATCTCCTCGTCCGAGAGGTCGAGCAGGTTGCGCCCCTGCCAGAGGATACGACCCTTCTGCGCCTTCAGGAGCCTGAGGATCGAGCGCCCGAGGGTCGACTTGCCGCAGCCAGATTCCCCGACGATACCGAGCGTACGGCCCTCGCTGAGATCGAAGCTGACATTGTTGACGGCGGTCAGCGTCAGCGGCGGCTTGAAGAAGCCCTTGGAGGGTACGTCGAACTGGGTCGTCAGGTTCTCGACCCTGAGAAGTGATCGTTCAGCCATTGGTCAGAACCTCCTCGAGGCGTGGGAAGGCATGGAAGCAGGCCGCGAGATGACGCGGCGCCTGCACATCGAGGCGTGGCGCGGCGTCGATGCAGTCGTTCTGCACGAGCGGACAGCGCGGCGAGAAGCTGCATCCCTTCGGCAGATGCTGCAGGTTCGGCGGCCGGCCGGGAATGACGGCGAGCTGGTCGACATCCTGGTCCGGTCGCGGGATCGAGGCGTGGAGTGCCGCCGTATAAGGGTGCGCCGGGTTCTCGAACAGCTCGTCCACCGGCGCCTCTTCGACGATGCGCCCGGCATACATGACTGCCACCCGGTCGGCGAGCCCGGCGACGACGCCGAGATCGTGGGTGATCATCACGAGCGCCGTGTTCATCTCGGCCGTCAGATCGTTGAAGAGATCAAGGATCTGCGCCTGGATCGTCACGTCGAGCGCCGTGGTGGGCTCGTCGGCAATCAGGAGCTTCGGCTTCGTCAGCAGCGCCATGGCAATCACGATACGCTGGCGCATACCGCCGGATAGCTCGTGCGGATAGAGGTTGAAGCGCCTGGATGGGTCGGGGATCCCCACGCGCTTCAGCATGTCCAGCGCCTCTGCCGAGGCCGCACGTGCCGTGAAGCCGCGATGTACTTCGAGCTGCTCCGTCAGCTGTCGGGAGATCTTGAGCGACGGATTGAGCGCGGTCATGGGGTCCTGAAACACCATGGCCATGTCCTTGCCACGCACATGGTCGAGCTCGCGCGGCTTCAGCGCCAGCACGTCGCGCCCTTCGAGAAGCGCCTGTCCGCTGGTCCGGCCGTTTTTCGCCAGCAAGCCCATGATGCCGAGAAAGGTCTGGCTCTTGCCGGAGCCGCTTTCGCCGACGATCGCGATGCGCTCGCCGCGCTTGACGGTGAGGTTCATGTTGGAAACGGCCTTCACCTCGCCCTCGGGCGTGCGAAAGCTGATCGAGTAGTCCTTCAACTCCAGAAGGGTGTCGTTCTTGATGTCTTTTTGCATGTCAGCGATCCCTTCAACGGTCCCTTGGGTCGAACGCATCGCGCAGGCCGTCGCCGATAAACAGCAGGCTGAGCAGAAGGGCGACGAGGAAGCCGGCCGGGAAGACGAGCAGCCACGGCATGCTCTCCATGGCATCGGTGCCCTCGGAGATCAGCGTACCCAATGAGGTCAGAGGCTCCTGCACGCCGAAGCCGAGATAGGAGAGAAAACTCTCCGTCGCGATGATTTCGGGCACGGTCAGCGCCGCGAAGATGACCACGGGTCCAACGAGATTGGGAATGATGTGCCGGGTAATGATCTTCAGCGGCTTCTGGCCGGAGGCGCGCGCCGCCTCGATGAATTCGCGCTGCTTGAGCGACAGCGTCTGCCCACGCACGATGCGCGCCATTGTCAGCCACTCCAGCGCGCCGATCGCCGCGAAGAGCAGATAGACATTGCGGCCGAAGATCACCATCAGCAGGATGACGAAGAGGATGTAGGGGAAGGCGTACATGATGTCGACGAAGCGCATCATGACGGCATCCACACGACCACCCATGTAGCCGGAGATGGCGCCGTAGAGCACGCCGATGACGACGGAGACAAGCGTCGCCGTCAACGCCACGGCCAGCGATACGCGGGTGCCGTAAAGCACGCGGGCAAGCAGGTCGCGGCCGTTCGGGTCGGTCCCGAAGTAATGGCCGTCGGCAAACGAAGGCGGTGCGCGGAAGGCGGCCCAATCCGGATCCTCGTAGCCGAAGGGAATGAGGTAGGGGCCGATAAAGGCGACAAGCACGAGCAGCGTCAGAACGATGATCGAGGCCACGGCCGCCTTGTTGCGACAGAGGCGTCGCAGCGCGTCGCGGGTGAGCGAACGGCTGACGGGGCTGAGACCCTCGGCCTCCAGCAGTTCGGCGGCGAGCAGCTCTCTCTTTGCGGGGTTGAGGATCATCGGTTTCTCACTTTCGGATCGAGCCAGGCATAGGCGATGTCGACGAGAAGGTTCAGGAACACGATCAGCACCATGTAGAAGATGACCGTGCCGAGAACCATGCCGTAGTCGCGGTTCAATGCGGCGTTGACGAAGTAGCGGCCGATGCCGGGCAGGCCGAAGACGCTTTCGACGACCAGCGAGCCGGTCAAGAGATAGCTGGCCGCCGGGCCGAGATACGAAACGACGGGCATCATCGCCGGCCGTAGCGCATGGCGCATGACGGTCAGCCGCGGGCCGATGCCCTTGGCCTTGGCGGTGCGGATGAAGTTCTGGCCCATCACCTCGATCATCGAGCCGCGGGTGATGCGCGAGATGCGCCCGGCATGCGGCAGCGCCAGGACGACGACGGGCAGCACCAGGAATTTCAGCGATCCGTTGCCCCAGCCGCCGACGGGCAGCCACTGCAGGTGAATGCCGAAGACCAGCTGCAGGATCGGCGCGATCAGGAAGTTCGGCAGCACGACGCCCACCAGGATCAGCGCGCCCAGAATGTAATCCGGCGCCTTGTTCTGGTAGAGCGCCCCAAGACAGCCGACGGCGACGCCGATGATGATTGCCAGCAGAAAGGCCGCCGTGCCGATGATGAAGGTGTAGGGCAGGCCGATCATGATCTGCTGCGCGACGGTGAAGTCTTCCGACGCGAAGGAGGGACCGAGATCGCCCTTCAGGAGATCGCCGACGTAATAGAGATATTGCTGGATCAGCGGCTTATCGAGATTGTAGTGGGCCGCCAGATTCTGGAGGATCACGGGTGGCAACGGCCTTTCGCCATCGAACGGCCCGCCTGGGGCCAGTCTCAGAACGAAGAAGCAGGCTGTCACGGCGATCCACATCACGGGGATCGTCGACAGCAATCGACGGAATGCATAATTGACCATGGTGGTGACGGTCTTTCCTGCGCCGGGTCTTTCGCATCATCGTGATCAGTCGAAACTGGTTCGGGCGGATGCGAAGGCAATAGTGTGGGAAAGGACCCCTCCCAACCCTCCCCACAAGGGGGAGGGCTTAACCCAGCCGATCCGCCGAGGCGGGATTGGGGCAGGGTTGGCGCGGCAGGTCTTCTCCCCCCTTGTGGGGGAGATGGCCGGCAGGCCAGAGAGGGTCTTTCTCAAGATGCAATCACCCCCGGGCAGGGTGAAGACAATGCCTCTCTCTATTCCTTGATGGACAGCCAGCGGGTGCGGTGGATGTCCTGGATGTTGTCGACGAAGCCTTCGATCTTCGGCGAGACCACGTTCTTGGAAACGTAGTAGTAGATCGGCAGCGCGGCGCTGTCGTCGAGCGCGATCTGCTCGGCCTTCTTGAACATCTCCGCCCGCTTCGTCAGATCGGTTTCGGCATTGCCGTCCTTGATCAGCTTGTCGTAGTCGGCATTCGACCAGCGGCCATAGTTCATCTGCACGCCGGTGACGAGCAGATTCAGGAAGTTGTCCGGATCGTTGTAGTCGGCGAGCCAGCCGGCGCGGCCAACCTGCACGTCGCCGCGCTGCAGCTGGTCGTAGTGCACCTTGGTTTCGGCGTTGATGAGTTCAACATTGACGCCGAGCGGCTTCCACATGGCGGCGATCGCAACGGCGATGCGCTTGTGGTTGTCGTTGGTGTTGTACTTGAGCTGCAGGGTGAGCGGCTTGTCCGGTCCGAATCCGGCTTCCGTCAAGAGCTTTTTGGCCTCTTCGACCTTCTGCTTGTAAGGCTCATCCTTCCAGGAGATGTAGGCCGGCTCGCCGTAATTGGCGGTGCCCGGCGGCACCCAGGAGTAAGCCGGCAGTTCGCCGGTGCCGAGGATCTGCGGTCCGATGACCTCGCGGTTGATCGCCATCGAAAGCGCCTGGCGCACGCGCTTGTCGGCGGTCGGGCCCTTCTGCGAGTTGATGACGTAGTAATAGAGGCCGGAGAACGGCGCGACATGCGCCTGGCCCGGCAGGTTCTTCTTCATCCACTCGTACTGGTCGGTCGGGAAGTCGGTGAGGATGTCGAATTCGCCGGCGCGGTAGCGCTTCAGAGCGGCTTCCTGGTCTTCGAGCACGAAGAACTTGGCGCCATCGATCTTGACGTTCGCGGCATCCCAATACTTGTCGTTCTTCTTGGTCGTGACGTGCGAGCCTGGAATCCATTCCGTAGGCGTGTACGGACCGTTGGTGACGATGTTGCCGATCTTCACCCAGTCGGCGCCCTTGGCGTCCACGACGTGCTTGGGCAGCGGATAGGCCGTGTAGTGCATCAGCGCGTTGAGGAAGTAGGGGGTCGGGTTTTCAAGCGTGATCTCGAGCGTCTTGTCGTCGATCGCCTTGACGCCCAGCTGGCTGAAATCGGTGATCTCGCCCTTGTTGATCTTCTCGGCATTCTTGATGGTGAACTGTAGATAGGCGTAGTCGGCAGCGTTCTTCGGGTCCATCAGGCGCTGGAAGGCGAACACGAAGTCGCCTGCGGTCACCGGGTGGCCATCGGACCACTGGATGCCGTCGCGCAGCTTGAAGGTATAGACCTTGCGGTCGTCCGAGATCGTCCAGCTCGCGGCCTGGCCGGCGACAGGATTGTCATGCGCGTCCTCGGTCACCAGACCTTCGAAGATGTCGCCGGCAATGCGGTTTTCCCAGTCGCCGGAGAGCTTCTGCGGATCCAGCGATTGCGGGTCGCCGCCATTGTGGATGTTGATCGTCGCCGCATGGGCGGAGAATGCCAGCAGCGAGCCAAGCACTGCGGAGGCAAGAATTTTCTTTGTGGGGAAGTTCATGTGGGGGCCCACCTTTCTAGGCTTTTTAGCGCCTTTTATTCGTCGTTGTTCCCTTGGTGACCTGTTACGTGCAAGTCAACGCGCAACCTATCGTAAAGGTCGGCCGTTGCAACCCCCAAAACGAAAGCTGCGAATAGTGGGGAAAACCGGGTGAAAAGACTGCCTATTAGCCGGTTAAAAGTCGATATGTCGCGCCAGGCATAGCGTCTGCGCTAGGGATTACCCGTATGTCGGCCGGAGCCTAAATACGGATGTAGACAATCAGTGATTGAAAATGCGTGCGCGTCGGTCAACGCACCCGTCGGTACGGATATGTCGCGGCCGCGACAGATTATTTCGCATTTTCAATGAGGCAGGATGGGCGATCTGAGGACAACTATCTCGTCCCGCAGGTTGAGAGTTCATCAGGAAGCGCATTTATTCAACCGATCCTCTTCATCTCCGCCCACGGGGCGCTATCATCTCAACCGGAATCAGGGAGATAGAGATGAGCCAGTTGAATTTGCCGAGCGAAGGTGGCTGCCGCTGCGGTCGCGTGCGATTGAAGATCAGCGCCAAGCCGCTTTTGACCATGGCCTGCCACTGCACCGGCTGCCAGACCATGTCCTCGAGCGCCTATTCGCTGAGCGCGGCAATCCCCTCCGATGGCTTCGAGATCACCAGCGGCGAACCCGTCATCGGCGGCCTCCACGGCGCTATGTCGCACCACTATTTCTGCCCGCACTGCATGACCTGGATGTTCACGAAAACGGAAGGCATGGAGTGGTTCGTCAACCTGCGCCCGACCATGCTCGACGATGTCAGCTGGTTCACACCCTTCATCGAGACCTGGACCCGCGAAAAGCTGCCCTTCGCCAAAACCGGTGCCGTGCACAGCTACGAAGCGCTGCCGGAGATGCAGGATTACGAACGGCTGACGAACGACTATATGACGCAGGGCTAGAAGGTATTCGAGGACAGCGAGCGGTTATACAATGCACGACATCGGTTTGAGGCAGTGCGCCTCACGACGGATAGCGTCAAGTAATAGCCTGGAAATATAAACGATGGACTGGTTCCTCATAATCTTCCTTCCGTTCAAAATCATCGTGCTGGGAACGGGCATGTTCTTCGCCATCAAGTGGCATCGCGATCAAGAGAAGAACAAGAAATAACAAGACCGGCGGACCTTAAGCGTCCGCCGATCTGCTGCCGATGCAGGATCACGAAAGATATATCGAAAACGACGCCTAGAAGCCCTGGAAAAGGAAATCCAGCGCTGCCGTGATGTCGTCGCTTCGCGACGAGAGATCAGCCACCTCCGCGCCGATCTCCGTCAGCGGAATGGACGCCATGCGCTGGGTCGCCATCACATAGGTTCGGCCATTCACTGTAACGCGTGGATTGAGCCGCGAAATCGCCCAGGACATACCTTCGATATTGTGAAGCGGCGCCATCACCCGCGATGGGAGGTCATCAAGAAAGTCGCTCTGCAGGTCGATCGCAAGAACATCGTCTCCCTTGAGCCGGTACACGCGGAAGCGCGCCATTCAGAACTGCCGGTACTTGGCAAAGGGCAGCCCATGCTTCTCGACATAGGCGTTTTCTTCCGCGATCGCCTCGGCGTTCTCGATCAGCCACAGCCGTTCGCGCTCGCTTTTGATGGCACGCCTGAGGCCGTCTTCGGCGGCCTTGGAAACATTGAGGTTCAGCTCGCGCGCCTGCGAGACGAGCTCGCTGTCGAGCGACAGGTTGGCGGCCTTGCGACGGGTCTGAGGCATGATCGATCTCCTGATATGCGCATATGATATGCGCATATCAGGCAGAAGCAAATAGCCTCAGTCGTCCTTCATCTTCAGCGCGGCAATGAAGGCTTCCTGCGGAATGTCGACCTTGCCGAACTGCCGCATGCGCTTCTTGCCTTCCTTCTGCTTGTCGAGCAGCTTGCGCTTGCGTGATGCGTCGCCGCCATAGCACTTGGCGGTTACGTCCTTGCGCATTGCCGAGATCGTCTCGCGGGCGATCACGTTGCCGCCGATCGCAGCCTGGATCGGGATCTTGAACATGTGCCTGGGGATCAGGTCCTTCAGCTTCTCGCACATGTCGCGGCCGCGCTTTTCGGCAGCCGTACGGTGCACCAGCATGGAGAGCGCGTCGACCGGCTCGCCATTGACCATGATCGACATCTTCACGAGGTTGCCCTCGCGGTAATCGGCCAGGTGATAGTCGAACGAGGCATAGCCCTTGGAGATCGACTTCAGGCGGTCGTAGAAATCGAACACCACTTCGTTGAGCGGCAGCTCGTAGGTGAGCATTGCGCGCTTGCCGACATAGGTGAGCTCGGTCTGGATGCCACGACGGTCCTGACAGAGCTTCAGGATACCGCCGAGATAATCGTCAGGTGTCAGGATGGTGGCCTTGATCCAGGGTTCGCGGATTTCGGAAATCTTGACGACATCGGGCATGTCGGCCGGGTTGTGCAGCTCGCGCTCCGAACCGTCGGTCATGGTCAGCTGATAGACGACCGAAGGGGCGGTGGCGATCAGATCGAGATCGAACTCACGCTCCAGGCGCTCCTGGATGATCTCGAGATGCAGAAGACCGAGGAAGCCGCAGCGGAAACCGAAGCCGAGCGCCGCGGAGCTTTCCATTTCGAACGAGAAGGACGCGTCGTTGAGGCGCAGCTTGCCCATGGCAGCGCGCAGATCCTCGAAATCGGCCGCATCGACGGGGAAGAGACCGCAGAACACGACAGGCTGCGCCGGCTTGAAGCCCGGCAGCGCCGTCGCCGTCGGCTTCTTGTCCTCGGTAATCGTATCGCCGACGCGGGTGTCGGCCACTTCCTTGATCGAGCCGGTGAAGAAACCGATCTCGCCCGGGCCGAGTGAATCAACCGCCAGCATCTTCGGCGTCAGCACGCCGACGCGCTCGACCTGATACTTGGCATCCGTGCCCATCATGCGGATGGTCATGCCCTTGGAGAGCACACCGTCGAGAATACGCACCAGAACCATGACGCCGAGATAGGTGTCGTACCAGCTGTCGACGAGCAGCGCCTTCAGCGGGCCCTTCTCGCCGGCTTCGCTCTTCGGCGCCGGCAGCTGGTGCACGATCGCCTCCAGCACATCGGGAATGCCGAGACCGGTCTTGGCCGAAATCAGCACGGCCTGGGAAGCGTCGATGCCGATCACTTCCTCGATCTGTTCCTTGATTCGGTCGGGCTCGGCCGCCGGCAGGTCGATCTTGTTGAGGACCGTGACGAGTTCGTGGTTGTTGTCGATCGCCTGGTAGACGTTGGCCAGCGTCTGCGCCTCGACACCCTGGGAGGCGTCGACGACGAGCAGCGAGCCCTCGCAGGCCGACAGCGAACGCGAGACTTCATAGGCGAAGTCGACGTGGCCGGGCGTGTCGATCAGGTTCAGGATGTAGGTTTCGCCGTCGTTCGCCTTGTAGTGCAGGCGAACGGTCTGTGCCTTGATGGTGATGCCGCGCTCGCGCTCGATATCCATCGAATCCAGCACCTGCTCCGACATGTCGCGCTCGGCAAGGCCGCCGGTCGACTGAATCAGGCGGTCGGCCAGCGTCGACTTGCCGTGGTCGATATGGGCCACGATCGAGAAGTTGCGGATATGGTCGAGGGGCGTGCGGGTCGAATTGGTGCTCATGCGCCGCATATAGCAGCGCATCCCCTTGCCGCAAAGCGGAAAAGCAGGGTTTCGTTTACGATAAGTCGCGCCGTCAGGCGGCGAAAATAGCGCTTGATTCCACGATTGAACCATGCATTTCTATTATAGTGGAAATATGGATCGGATAATGGAACAGGAACTCGAAACCGCGATCGGCGTCAGGATTCGCAGGCTGAGAACTGATAGAAACCTGAAGCTCGACGATCTCGCCACCGCCTCCGGCGTCAGCCGGGCGATGATCTCGCGCATCGAGCGCGGCGAGGCGAGCCCGACGGCAGCGCTGCTCGCCCGCGTTTGCGCCGCACTCGGCCTGTCGCTTTCGGCCTTCTTCGCGGAGGAAGGCGAGGCCGCGCCGCTGCTGCGTCGGCAAGACCAGCAGGTCTGGCGTGATCCGGAAACCGGCTACATCAGGCGCGCCGTCTCACCGCCGGGCACCACGTCGGATGTCGATATCGTCGATGTCGAGTTCCCGCCTGGCGCCCGCGTCAGCTTTCCGCCGCATGCGGCCGCCAGCGGCATGACCCAGCACATCTGGCTATTCGACGGCGAGATGGAGATGACGACCGGCGACAACACCGTGCATCGCCTGCTTCCCGGCGATTGCCTGTTCATGCCCTTGGCCGAAGGCCATGTCTTCCATAATCCCGGCCCCGCGCCGGCCCGCTATTGCGTCGTGCTCGACCGCCGCCGTCACTAGCGCATCGGCCCGAAAATCGGAATCGATTTTCGGAACGCTCGATGCGTAGATTCAAAGAGTTAGAGCGTCCTTTGTGCTTCCATTCGGGCGCAAGGCGCTCCAGTCAATCTCAGGAGACCCCATGACCACCATCCGCCTGCTCGACGCGACAGAGGCGCGCGCCGCAATACCCGATCTTTGCGATGTGCTCGTCGATTGCGTCGACGGCGGCGCCTCCGTCGGCTTCATGCAGCCCTATACGCGTGAGGATGCAGAACCCTACTGGCAGGCCGTCGCCGAGAGCGTCGCCTCAGGAGCCACCCTACTGTTTGTGGCAGAGATTGAGGGCAAAGCGCTCGGCACCGTGCAGATCGGCGCCGCCCAGATGCCGAACCAGCCGCACCGCGCCGATCTGAAGAAGCTCCTCGTCCACCGCGCCGCCCGCGGCAAGGGCCTCGCGCGCCTCCTGATGCGCGCCGCCGAAGAGGAAGCCGCGCGTCGCGGCAAGACCATTCTCGTGCTGGACACAGCGACCGGTAGCGATGCCGAGGCGATCTATCCCCGGCTTGGCTGGGAGCGCGTCGGCGTCATTCCGGATTACGCCCTCTGGCCGGAAGGCGGCTTCTGCGCCTCGACCTTCTTCTACAAGCGTATTGCCTGATCTCGGGCAGGCCCGGCGATCTCAGCCCTTCGTCAGCCTGGGATCGTCGAGCGCGGGATTATAGAACAGCGAGAGCGTCAGGCTCCTCGCGATCCGCTCGGCCGTCGCCATGAACCATGCCTTCGCCTCGTCGGAGGGGGCGATATCGTCAAGCGTCGCGGAAAACAGCGCCAGCCATTGCGGAAAAAGCTCCGGCGTTATGTTGGCCACGCCGACATGCGCCTGCACCGGCTTGCCGCCATAAGCGCCGCTGCGAAAGGCGACGGAGGACCAGAAGCTCTTCATCTTCTCCATATGCTCCGGCCATCGCCCGGAAAGTCTGGCATCGAACACCGGCCCAAGCGTGGGATGCGCGAGCACACGCCCATAGAACGTCTCGACCAGACGATCGATAAACGCCGCATCGACCCCCATGCCCGCCATCTCCGCCTCGGCCCGCTCCCGCATCGCCGCCGAATGCGCCGCTCGTCCCTGTATCTCGCTATCCATCGCAAAATCCGTTCCGCCGCGTTCCTGCGGCACGCCTCATATAAGCGCACGCCCGCTGCCGTGAAAGCCGCTGCGACGCAATGCCATCGCTGCCGTCTCCGCCGTGAATCACGCGGCTTCCTGCATGAGGGGACATTGGAGGTGACACAAGTATTGACGATCAAACACTTACGCAAAATCCAGGCGCTGATTGTCCCCGCGTCGAAAACCCCGCCCTACACTATCGGCGTCCCGTCATCGGATACACCGGCAGGCGTGCCGGCGAGGCGGGATCGGCGCGGGGCGTGAGGGTGAGACGCAAAATCTCACGGTCCGGGTCCGCGGAAAATGATCTCCCTCCGGTGACGGCGGGTCCTGTCGCAAGACGGGCCTGAGTTGAGCCCGGACGTGCCTGTGAGGCACACATGGTTCCGCCGCGAAGTTGGGCGGAAAGGCAGAGAGATCGGAGTCGCGGATAAAAACCGCCGAACGGGGCGCTGGGAAGCGCCATACTTTACTTACTCAATCGAGGTGATTTCCAGCGCCCCGTCCGAGTGAAGTTTGCATGGTGAAGACACGGGTGAGAGCCGCGTGGGGTTTTGGTGTGTCTTCGAGGATGTGATGATCAAGATGTGTTGCCGTGTGTTACCCCCCTCTGCCCTGCCGGGCATCTCCCCCACAAGGGGGGAGATCGGCAAGTGGCTTGCTCCCCAATCAAACAATGAAGGTAGAGCGAGCGACCGCGCCCAGCCAATCTCCCCACCTGTGGGGGAGATGCCCGGCAGGGCAGAGGGGGGTATCCCACGGCACGACGCTCAATACCTTGCCGCCACACTGCAGGCCGCTAAACATCCACTCCTCGCAACTCGCCGAAGCCCCACACCCTTGCCATCCGCGCCCATAGCGCTTAGCTCTCAGCCGTCACGAATCCGGATAAAGCATGCCCCACAAGGTTTCCCTGTCCCGTCTCAAGCTCACCGACTTTCGCAATTATGCGTCGGCCGGTTTGCAGTTGGATGGCCGGCATGTGGTGTTGGTGGGGGATAATGGGGCCGGCAAGACCAATCTGATGGAGGCGGTGTCGTTTCTGTCGCCGGGACGGGGCATGCGCCGGGCCACCTATGGCGATGTCACCCGCGTCGGCGCCCATGGCGGCTTCACGATCTTCGCGGCCCTCGACGGTATGGATGGCGAGGTCGAGATCGGCACCGGGGTCGACGGCAACGACGAGAGCACGTCGCGCCGTCTGCGCATCAACGGCACGCCGGCAAAGACCGCCGACGAGCTCACCGATCACCTGCGCCTTCTCTGGCTGACGCCCTCGATGGACGGCCTCTTCACCGGCGGCTCGTCCGAGCGTCGCCGCTTTCTCGATCGCCTTGTGCTGTCGCTCGATCCCGCCCATGGCCGCCGCGCCAGCGATTTCGAGCGCGCCATGCGCAGCCGCAACAAGCTGCTCGACGAGCGCCGCTTCGATCCCTCCTGGCTCTCGGGCATCGAGGAGCAGATGGCAACGCTCGGCATCGCCATGGCCATGGCCCGCCAGGAGATGCTGGGCCTGCTTGTCCGCCTCATCGAGGAAACCCGCGAGACTTCGCCGTTCCCGTCGGCCTCGCTTGATCTCGCCGGCTTCATGGATGGCCAGTTCGATCGCCCTGCCGTCGATCTCGAGGATGAATACGCGGCACAGCTTGCCGAAAGCCGCTACCGCGACGCCGCCGCCGGCCGCACGCTGGAGGGGCCGCACCGCGCCGACCTGCTCGTCCGCCACCGCGACAAGCGCATGGAGGCGGCGCGCTGCTCGACCGGCGAGCAGAAGGCGCTGCTGGTCGGCCTGATCATGGCGCACGCCCGTCTCGTCGCCAATCTCACCGGTCATGCGCCGATCCTGCTGCTCGATGAGATCGCCGCCCATCTCGACGAAAACAGGCGCGCCGCGCTCTTCGATCTGATCGACGCGCTCGGCGGCCAGGCCTTCATGACCGGCACCGATCGGTCGATGTTCGCAGCGCTCGGCGATCGGGCGCAATTCTTCACCGTTGCCGATGGAAAGATATTCGAATGACCGACACTTTCCCCGCCGCCAAGGGCCATGCTAGCATCGCGCCCATGGAACCGTTGAGCCCGGAAGAAATCGCCCGCTACCAGCGCCACATCCTGCTGCCTGAGATCGGCGGCGCCGGCCAGCAGAAGCTGAAGGCGGCGCGCGTGCTCGTCATCGGCGCCGGCGGCCTCGGCGCCCCCATCCTGCAATATCTCGCGGCAGCCGGCGTTGGCACGCTCGGCATTTCCGATGACGACCGGGTGTCGCTCTCCAATCTGCAGCGCCAGGTCATCCACGATTCCGGCACGATCGGCGAATTGAAGACGGAAAGTGCCGCCTTCGCCATCGCAAGGCTCAATCCGCACGTCCGCGTCATCCGCTTCGAGGAGCGCTTCTCCTCAGATAGCGCCCGCCGCCATCTCTCCGGCTTCGATCTCGTCATCGACGGTTCGGACAATTTCGACACACGCTACACCGCTGCCGACGCCGCCGAAGCGGCGCAGTTGCCGCTGGTAACCGGCGCCGTCGGCCGGTTCGATGGCTCGGTCACCGTGCTGAAGCCCTATGAGGCCGCTGCCGATGGCGTGCTCAATCCCACCTACCGCGACCTCTTCCCGGAAAAGCCGCCGGAAGGCTTGATCCCCGTTTGCGCCGAGACCGGCGTCATCGGCGCGCTCACGGGCGTCATCGGCACGCTGATGGCGATGGAAGCGATCAAGCTCATAACCGGGACCGGCGAGCCGCTGGTCGGCCGCCTGCTGCTCTATGATGCGCTTGCGGCACGCTTCGACACCATCCGCTACAAGCGTCGGCGCGCCAAACAGAGCCAAAGCCAGGCATCGTGACCATCCTTCGCCTCGATGCCGATTTCGCCCGCTGGGACGAGCTTCTCGCGCTCATCCTGTCGTCCTTCGCTTACATGAACGACCGCATCGACCCGCCATCCTCGGCGCTCAAGTTGACGGTCGAATCTCTGGCTGCCAAGGCGCAAGCCGAGATCGCCTATGTCGTGATCGAAGAGGGCGCGCTTGTCGGCTGCATCTTCCTGCGGCCCGAGGCGGATTGCCTCTATGTCGGCAAGCTGGCGGTGGCGCCGGCTGCCGAACGGCGCGGCATCGGTCGGCGGTTGCTGACTATTGCCGAGGACACGGCGCGCACACTCTCGCTGCCGGCGCTGCGGTTGGAAACACGCATCGAGCTTACCGAAAACCACGCTGTCTTCGGCCGTTGGGGCTTTGAAAAGACCGCCGAGAACGCCCATCCGGGCTTCACCTGCGTCACCTCGATCGAGATGCGCAAGCGCCTGCCAGCTTAACGCCCCGGCAGCACCCGGTTCGGCGGGCGGTGGCCGTCCATGAAGGCGCGGATGTTGATGATCACCTTGTCGCCCATGTCGATACGGCCCTCGATCGTGGCAGAGCTCATATGCGGCAGAAGCACCACCTTGCCCTCGTTGGCGAGCTTGATCAGCTTCGGATTGACCGCCGGCTCGTTCTCGAACACGTCGAGCCCGGCGCCGGCAAGCTTGCCTTCCCTGAGCGACTTGATCAGCGCCGCCTCGTCGATCACGTCGCCGCGCGCCGTGTTGACGAGATAGGCCGTCGGCTGCAGCAGCGCGAGACGCCGCGCCGAGAGCAGATGGAAGGTCGCCGGCGTCGACGGGCAGTTGACCGATACGATGTCGACGCGCGCCAGCATCTGGTCGAGGCTTTCCCAATACGTCGCCTCGAGCTCGTCTTCCGTCGTCGCCGTCACCCGCTTGCGGTTGTGATAGTGAATGGAGAGGCCGAAGGCCTTGGCACGGCGGGCAACGGCGGTGCCGATCCGGCCCATGCCGACAATGCCGATCCGCTTGCCGTGAATGCGCCGTCCGAGCATCCAGGTCGGCGACCATCCGGCCCATTCGCCGGGCCGGTCGGTCAGCACACGCGCACCTTCGCCAAGCCGGCGCGGCACGGCGAGGATCAGCGCCATCGTCATGTCGGCGGTATCCTCGGTGAGCACGTTCGGCGTGTTAGTGACGGTGATGCCCTTGCGGGCGGCGGCCTCGACATCGATGTGGTCCGTGCCGTTGGAGAAACTGGCGATCAGCTTCAGCTGCGGCCCGGCCTCGTCGATCAGCGCCGCGTCGATCCGGTCGGTCACTGTCGGCACCAGCACGTCGGCGCTCTTCATCGCTGCCGCCAGCTGCGCGGTGGTGCGTGGCGTGTCGTCGATGTTGAGCTCGGCGTCGAATAATTCGCGCATGCGCGTTTCGACGGCATCCGGCAGCTTGCGGGTAATGTAGACCTTCGTTTTTTTCTTTGTCGTCATATCCTGGAGCTGCTGCCTTGTTCAGAGGTCCTTAACCAAGACGCGGGATAATTTTCCCGTTCCGGGGAATTTCTACCAGACCCGTACGCGAAGACAAACAAAACTCGTTGAGCGTGCGCGGGAATGTCGAGGTCCGGAAACCAGGCGGAGGAACCGCCTGGATTTTAGCGAACGGAAATCGTCATGCGCAGCACAGTCCTGAAATCATGCCTCGCCCTCGCGTTGGGCTTTGTGCTTTCGGCCGGCACCGCCGAGCTTGGCTATGCCCAGGCGGCGAAGGGTCCGAGCGGCCTGCCGCTGCCGCGCTTCGTCACGCTGAAATCCAAGCGCGTCAATCTGCGCATCGGCCCCGGCACCGACTATGCCGCGTCGTGGATGTATCTGAAAGCCGGCCTGCCGGTGGAAATCATCCAGGAATATGACAACTGGCGCCAGGTGCGCGATGCCGATGGCACCGAGGGCTGGGTCAACCAGTCGCTGCTGTCGGGCTCCCGCGCCGCCATTGCCGCCCCCTGGATGAAGGGCAAGGGCAAGAGCGTCTTCGTCAACGTGCGCCGCGAGGCCCAGCCATCCGCGACTGTCGTCGCCAAGCTGGAGCCCGGCGTGATGATGAACATCGGCGAATGCACCGGCGACTGGTGCCTCGCCAAGATCGACGGCGCCGAAGGCTGGGTGGCACAGTCGGAAATCTGGGGCGCCTATCCCGGAGAGGCCTTTAAGTAAGGCCGATCCAGGCGAAGCCTTCAAGTAAGTGAGGCCTTCAAATAAGAGAAGCCTTCAACGGATTGAAGGCTTCCAGATAAGTCAGAGGGCAGGTACGCCAGAGGTAAGTCAGGCCTTAGAGAAGACCCGCCTGCTTGCCGGCCTCGGTGAGCGACTTCATCGGGCGCGGTCCGATTTGCTGGATGACGATACCGGCCGCCAGGCAGCCGAGCTTGCCGCAATCCTCGAGCGTCCGCCCCTGCGTGTAGCCGTAAAGGAAACCCGCCGCGAACAGATCGCCGGCGCCGGTCGTGTCGACAAGCTCCTTGATCTCGATGGCGCTGACATAGAAGCGCTCGCTGCCCTTCAATATGACGGCACCCTCTTCGCTCATCGTCACCGCGGCGATCTTGCAATCCTGCGCGATCTTGACGAGCGCCTCTTCGAAATCCTCGGTCTCGTAGAGCGCCAGTGCTTCCTGCTTGTTGGCGAACACGATGTCGACGGTGCCTGTCCGCATCAGGTCGAGAAACTCGTCGCGGTAGCGGCCGACGCAGAAGCTGTCGGAAAGCGTCATCGACATTTCGCGGCCGTTCTCATGGGCGATACGGGCGCAATCGCGGATCGCTTCCTTGGCGCGCGGCGGATCCCAGAGATAGCCTTCGAAATAGGTGACCTTCGACTGCGCCACGACCTCGGGCTCGACATCCTCCGGTCCGAGTTCGACGCAGGCGCCGAGATAGGTGTTCATCGAACGCTCGCCGTCTTCTGTCACGAAGATCATCGAGCGGGCGGTCGGCGGGAACTTGCCCTTCGGCTGCGTCTGGTAGTGCACGCCCTGGGCGCGGATGTCGTGTGCGAAAATCTCGCCCAGCTGGTCTTCGGCGACCTTGCCGAAATAGGCAGCCTTGCCGCCGAAATTGGCGATACCGGCCGCCGTGTTGCCGGCACTGCCGCCCGAGGCTTCCAGCGCCGGGCCCATGTGGTTGTAGAGCAGTTCGGCGCGCTCGGCATCGATCAGGTTCATCGCTGCCTTGGTGATCTTGTGATCAATGAGGAACTGGTCGTCGCAACGCGCGATGATATCGACGATGGCGTTGCCGACAGTCAGTACATCGAATTTGGTCATGAAATGGGAGGTCCCGGTTTTGGTGATAGCCGGTAGTCGGTCTTAGCGAATTTTCAGCCCATGGGAAGCAGAAATGCCGGATTTGCGGCCAATCCTTTCGCAAAAATGCCGCGTGGACGTCATTCGCCTGTCATTTTGGCTGGCTATATCTTCCATCAACAAGATCGGCATGGACGGCTTTAGGGCAGTCGCCGATCAAGAAGGGCCCGGCAAGTAAAACGATGCCCTTCGACGATACCGGTGCGACGCTGACCACGGATGAACTGGCAGCATGACCAACCGGCAATCCGGCAGGACCGGATGCGGAAAAGCGGGCCGAACCCCGCTTTTTTTGCGTTTGCGCCAAGGCTCGATGTCATTCCGGTTTGTCAGCGCGAACAGTTTGCTGTTAGACCTTTGATATTCCATGCAATAGGCAATCCGTCCCCGATGTCCGCCATCTTTCTCGACGTTCTTCCCATCTTCGTGATGATCCTCATCGGCTGGCTGATCGTCAAAGTGGGGTTGATGAAGGCGGAGGTCGGCGATGCCTTGAGCGACTTCGTCTTCAAGATCGCCGTGCCGTTGCTGCTCTTCCGCACCATCGCCGAAGCGGACTTCAAGGGCGCGTCGCCCTTCCGGCTCTGGATCGCCTACTTCTCCGGCGTTGCCATCACCTGGACCGCCGCCCATATCGCCGCCACGCGCTTCTTCGGCCGCGATGACCGGATCGGCGTGCTTGCCGGCGTGTCGTCGGCCTTTGCCAACACCATCTTCATCGGCCTGCCGCTCGTTCAGCGCACCGTCGGCGACAAGGGCCTCGTGCCGCTGTCGATCCTGATCGCCGTGCACCTGCCTGTCATGATGATCATCGGCACCATTCTGATGGAGCGCGCCGAGCACAAGATCGCCGGCGGCCCTGGCCGCAGCATCGTCGCGGTGCTGCGCCAGATCGCCAGCAATCTCGTGCGCAATCCGCTCGTCATCGGGCTCGCTGGCGGCGCCCTCATGCATCTGCTCGGCTGGACCATGCCGATGCCGGTCGAACTCGTGGTCGATCAGATCGCCGGCGTATCCGGCCCCGTCGCCCTGATCTCGCTCGGCATGGCGCTGCAGCAATACGGCACCTCGGGCAATGCCGGCATCGCCAGCGTCACCTCCGCCTTCAAGCTGCTGCTCTTGCCCGCCTGCGTCTGGACGACCAGCCACCTGCTCGGTCTGGAAAGCGATTGGACCGCCGCACTCGTCCTGATCTCGGCGGTCCCGACAGGCGTCAACGCCTGGCTGATCGCCAACCGCTTCGGCGTCGGCCACAGCTTGGCCGCCTCGACGATCACGCTGACGACGGCACTCGGCGCCATCACCGTCTCCTTCTGGGCCTACCTGCTCGGATAATCGAAATACCTGAAACGAAAAAGCCCGGCGCATCGGCCGGGCTTTCGCATTTCATGCAATGGATGATCTCACTGCGTCGCCGAATCAGGCGCGTTCGGATCCGGCAGCGGCACCGGCGAATCGGCCAGCGTGTGCAGGTAGAGGATCACGTTGGCGCGGTCGGTGTCCTTCTGGAGGCCGGCAAAGCCCATCGCCGTTCCGGCAATGTACTTCTTCGGCGCGGCCAAGAAGTGGTTCAGGTGATCGAAGGTCCACTTCTCGCTGGCGCCCTTGGAAAAATCCTTCATGGCGGCGGAATAGGCGAAACCTTCATGCGAGCCGATCGGACGATCTACGACACCAAAGAGGTTCGGCCCGACCTTGTTCGGTCCCCCTTTCGTGCCGTCATGACAGGCCTGACACTTCTTGAAGACCGTTTCGCCGGCCTTTGCGTCGGCTTTCGCAAGCAGCTGCGCGATCGGCACGGCGGCAGCCGGAGCAGCGCCACCGGCATCGGCGGCCGAAGCTTCCTCGGCTACAATGGCAAAGCCCTCTTTCTCCGGATTTTCCGAATGAAACAGGCTTTCCGAAGCGATGGATACGGACATCAGGACGAAAACCGTCCCAAGTAGCGCTCCCACCGCCGTATTCACGTAAGAATTCATCTGTGATGCTCCCCCCTCACAGCCGGCAGACATAAAACCGGTCTGTCACTTGAAATCGAGCGAAACCTATGTCTTTTGGCTAGTTCTTGCAACAGCCGAACACCTCGGCAGCATGAGACTTTTTGACACCTTTCCGCCCGGAAATGAAGGCCTGAGCAATGGCAAGTCCAAATTTAGACAACGTACTCGTCCTCATTCCGGCCCGCATGGCATCCACCCGACTGCCCGGAAAGCCGCTCGCCGACATCTGCGGCAAGCCGATGGTCATCCAGGTGGCTCTTCGAGCGAAGGAGGCCGCGATCGGCCGCGTGGTCGTAGCCGTCGACGAGCAGGAAGTGTTCGACGTGGTCGCAGCCGCCGGTTTCGAGGTCGTCATGACCGCCAAGGCGCACCAGTCCGGCTCCGACCGCATTTACGAGGCGCTGACCAAGGTCGATCCCGAAGGCCGCATCGAATATATCGTCAACGTCCAGGGTGACCTGCCGACGATCGAGCCGGAAACGGTGCGCGCATCGCTGCGCCCGCTGGAAGACGCCGAGGTCGATATCGCCACGCTGACGATCGCCATCGACAACGAGGAAGACAAGACGGCGCCGCATATCGTCAAGGTGGTCGGCTCGCCAATGTCCGAGACCCGCATGCGGGCGCTCTATTTCACGCGGGCGACGGCCCCTTATGGCGAAGGCCCGCTCTATCATCACATCGGCCTTTACACCTATCGCCGCGCGGCACTGGAGCGCTTCGTATCGCTCGGGCCCTCCACGCTCGAAAAGCGCGAATCGCTGGAGCAGCTGCGGGCGCTGGAAGCCGGCATGCGCATCGATGTCGAGATCGTTGACACCGTTCCGCTCGGTGTCGATACTCCCGCCGACCTTGAAAAGGCGCGGCGCATTCTTTCCGCACAAGTGAAGTAACGGATCTCCCATGAGCATCAAGACCAACAAAATCGCCTTCCAGGGCGACTTCGGCGCCAATTCCGACATGGCCTGCCGCGACATGTTTCCTGATATGGAGCCGCTGCCGTGCCAGACCTTCGAGGATGCCTTCGTGGCGCTCGAAAGCGGCGATGCCGATCTGGCGATGATCCCGATCGAAAACACCATCGCCGGCCGCGTCGCTGATATTCACCACCTACTGCCGGAATCGCGCCTGCACATCATCGGCGAGTATTTCATGCCGATCCGCTTCCAGCTCATGGTGCTGCCGGGCGTCACCAAGGACGAGGTCCGCACGGTCCACAGCCACATCCACGCGCTCGGCCAGTGCCGCAAGATCGTCCGCGCCAACGGCTGGAAGGCCGTGGTTGCCGGCGATACGGCGGGTGCCGCCAAGCTGGTGCAGGAAACCGGCGACCGCTCGATGGCAGCGCTCGCGCCGCGTCTGGCCGCCGACCTCTACAAGCTCGATATCATTGCCGAAAACGTCGAGGACACCGAAGACAACGTCACCCGCTTCGTCATTCTCTCGCGTGACGAGAAGTGGGCCGAGCGCGGGGCGGCCGAAGAGAAGCTGGTCACCACCTTTGTCTTCAACGTCCGCAATATTCCAGCAGCGCTCTACAAGGCGCTCGGCGGCTTTGCCACCAACAGCATCAACATGACCAAGCTGGAAAGCTACCAGCTCGGCGGCAAGTTCGTCGCCACCCAGTTCTACGCCGACATCGAAGGTCACCCCGGCGACGCCAATGTCCGCCGCGCGCTGGAAGAGCTGCAGTTCTTCTCCGAGAAGGTACGCATCCTCGGCGTCTACAAGGGCCACCCGATGCGGGGCCTGCTGCAGAAGTAACGAAAAAGGGCGCCTCGGCGCCCTTTTTAATGCTCAGCAATGACGCTTACTTATCCGGCTCACAAACCCGCAACCGATGCCCATCCGGATCGAGCACCACGAACGTCGGACCGAAGTCGAGATCGGTCAGGTCCTGAGCGATCGGCAGGTGGCGATCGCGCCAGTCGCGGTAAAGGTTGGAGACGCCGTTTTCGCCAGGAACCATGAAGGCGATCTCGGCGCGGCTGCCGATCGCCGATGGTTGCGGCACGACGCTGCTCAGCCGCCACAGGCCGAGCGTGAAGCCGCCATCGAGCGCGAAAGCCACGAAATTGGGGGCTGATGCGACCGGCTCGCGGTTGAGGAGCGCCTTGTAGAAGCTGGCGCTTGCGGCGGGATCGCGGACATAGAGAATGATGAGATTGGGGCTGTTCATGATGGTGTCCCTCTGCGTGAAAATGACGTGATGATGCGAACGCCGCTGGGCTTGCCGGCAGCGGTCAAAAGCGTGATTGAAATGTAAGCGTGTCGGTTACCGCTCGCGGTCGCGGCTGTCCCAGTCGATGACGCCGATATCGCGCCTCAGGTTTTCCGACATGGATTGCGGATCGAGACGCGGCGCGCCGGCCCGTCCCATGCTATGCGCCATGCCGCGCGATGCATTCTGCATCATCCTCAGCATCAGCGACTGCGGATACCAGGTGTCGGAGCTGGCCTCGTCGGAACGGTGGTTGCCGCGCGTCGTCTGGCCCATGGTCTGGGACGTGTTCGGGCTCGTCATGGCAGGTCCTCCTGTTTCGATAGGACCTATACTAGACTCATATGCTGTCAGTTTATGGCAGTAGTGTTTTCTGTTCTCGCGGTGCGATTTCGCGGTCGCTCCACTCCTGCAGCAGCACGGCGCGGCGGCGCGGATAGCGCGTTTCCTGCGGGATCATTTCCACGATGCGATCGGTGCGGAAATGCCGGTAATCCTGTCTGAGCTCGCACCAGGCAACGATCATCCGAACCTGCTCGGTATAGCTGATGGCGAAGGGCCAGACATTGCGGATGGAGACCGCGCCGCCCTCGTCGGTATAGGTGAGCTTCAGCACCCGCTCGCCGCGGATCGCCTTGCGGATCACGCCCATGTCGGCCTTGCTCGATATTGGCGGGCGCATGTGGATGAGGAGAGGGGATGTTTCGATCTCATCGCGGATCTCGCGCGGCAAAACGTCGGCGATCTTGGCGAGTGCATCGGCGCCCGCTGCCGCCAGCCTCGGATCGGCCGCCCGCGCCACCCAACGCGATCCCAGCACCAGCGCCTCGATCTCGTCTTGCGAAAACATCATCGGCGGCAGCATGAAGCCGGGTCTGAGGATGTAGCCAAGCCCCGGCTCGCCCTCGATCAGCGCCCCCTGCGCCTGCAGACTGGCAATGTCGCGGTAGAGCGTGCGGATGCTGACGCCGGTTTCCTCGGCCAGCACCGCGCCGCTCACCGGCCGCCGGTAACGGCGCAGCGTTTGCAGCAGTGTCAGCAGCCTCTCGGAGCGTGCCATTCTATTGGCCTATTTCTTCCACTCCACCCAGTCGCGCATCAGGCGGTGGGCGATGGCGCCCTTCGGCGGCGGGGCGCTGCCGTTGGCGCCGGGACGCTCGAGCATCTCGATCGTCTCCTCGCGGGTAAACCAGCGGCAGTCCTCGAGCTCCTGCTCGTCGCGGTTGATGTCGCGTGACTTGGCCTCGGCGTAGCAGCCGATCATCAGCGTGTGCGGCATCGGCCAGGGCTGGGAGGCGTGGTAGCGGATGCGCCCGGTGCGGATGCCGGATTCTTCCAGCGTCTCGCGGCGCACGGCATTCTCGATGGTTTCGCCGGGCTCGACGAAGCCGGCGAGACAGGAATACATGCCCGGCGCGAAATGCGGACCGCGCCCGAGCAGGCAGAGATCGCGCTCCTCGTCGATGGTAAGCATGATGACGACAGGGTCGGTGCGCGGGAAGATCGTGTGCTGGCAGGAGGAGCAGACGCGCTTGTAGCCGCCGATATGCATGTCCATGCCGGAGCCGCAGCGACCGCAGAGCCGGTTGTCGCTATTCCAGCGGATCAGGCTGGCGCCCTGCGCGAACTCGCCAAGCAACACGTCGTCGAGCAGCATGTCGCGATAGAGCGAGCGGCCGTCGGCGGGCTTGTATTGGCTGGACAACTCTTCTTCCGGCACGGCGACCGGCACCGCCAGCCTCGGCTCGCCGGTCTTGCGGTAGCCGAGCAGGATCGTCTCGTCCCAGTTGGGCTTGAGATCGGTCAGCTCGTAGCGCGCAAACAGCGGGTCGAGCACCTGGCCGTCATGCTTCAATACAAGCTTGTCGCCGGTGAAAGCGAAAATATGGGTTCCATCCTTGGCGAGCGCCTCGTCCACCGAGTTTTCGTTGCGATGCTCGGAATCGCGGATCAGGTCGTTGGCGGCGAATGCCGTCAGATTGCTGGGCTCGGGATGGGGTACATCCGTCTCGAAAAGCGAACGGCTCATGATGAAAGGGCTTCCCGCATCGTCTCTATGAATTGGTCTCGTTTCGCGTCCTCATAGGCCTCCGCCTTGCCGTAGCCCCAGATCGGGCCGGGCCAGTTCGGATCACCTTCGAAGCGCGCGACGACATGAACATGAAGCTGGCGGACGATATTGCCAATAGCCGCGACATTGATTTTTGTCGCCCCGGTCACCTTCTTCAAGGCGGTCGACGCCAGTTCCGTCTCGAAGGTCAGCATCACCTGGTCGAGCGGCGTCAGCTCGAAAATCTCGGTGATATCGGCGCGCTGCGGCACGAGGATCAGCCATGGCCAGCGACAGTCCCTGGCGAGCCGGAAGTCGCAGAGGCCCGTTTTCAGGATACTGATGCTGTCATTGGCCAGCCGGTGGTCGAGTTTGAAAGCGTCCAACGGGTATTCCTCCAGAGTTTTCCATAGGCTAGCAGTTTTTTCGGAGCTTGGCTTGCTTTTGATCGCGATATTGCCGATATGTGCCTTCGGGAGGTTGGTGGTGGACGAGCCACTCGCCAACCGGGTCAGGTCCGGAAGGAAGCAGCCCTAACGAGCCAGGCACGGGTCATCGTGCCAGCCTCCCACCCTTCTCTCCATCCTTTGCCCGAAGAGTTCGGGCGTTAAGCAGGGCGATGAGCGACACCGAGCGACAATCACCAGATGCCGCCTCGACGGGCACCGGATACCGGGTGCTGGCACGCAAATACCGCCCCAAGGATTTCACGGATCTGATGGTCGGCCAGGAGCCGATGGTCCAGACCCTAACCAACGCCTTCGAGACCGGCCGTATCGCGCAGGCCTACATGCTGACCGGCGTTCGCGGGGTCGGCAAGACGACGACCGCCCGCATCCTGGCGCGCGCGCTGAATTACAAGACAGCCGAGATCGACAAGCCGACGATCGATCTGCGCATCCCCGGCGACCACTGCCAGGCGATCATGGAAGGCCGCCATGTCGATGTCATCGAGATGGACGCCGCCTCGCATACCGGTATCGACGACATCCGCGAGATCATCGAGCAGGTGCGCTACCGCCCGGTGTCGGCGCGCTACAAGGTCTACATCATCGACGAAGTGCACATGCTCTCGACGCAGGCCTTCAACGGCCTGTTGAAGACGCTCGAAGAGCCGCCGGAGCATGTGAAGTTCATCTTCGCCACGACTGAAATCCGCAAGGTGCCGATCACGGTCCTGTCGCGCTGCCAGCGCTTCGACCTGCGCCGCATCAGCGCGTCCGATCTCGTTGGCCTGTTCACCACGATCGCATCGAAGGAAGGCATCGAGGCCGAGCCCGATGCGCTGGCGATGATCGCCCGTGCCGCCGAAGGCTCGGCGCGCGACGGCTTGTCGCTGCTCGACCAGGCGATTGCCCATGGCGGCGGCGCGGTGCTGGCCGAATCGGTGCGCGGGATGCTCGGTCTCGCGGATCGCGCGCGCATCGTCGATCTCTTCCAGCACGTCATCAAGGGTGACGTGGCCGCAGCGCTTGGCGAATTCGAGAGCCAGTACGAGGCCGGCGCCAATCCGGTGGCGGTGCTGACCGATCTTGCCGATTTCACCCATCTCGTCACCCGTCTGAAGTACGTGCCGGATGCGGCAAACGATCCCTCGCTCAGCGAAATCGAGCGCACCAAGGGCGCGGAATTCTCGCAAGGCGTCGCCGTCACGGCGCTGTCGCGCATCTGGCAGATGCTCTTGAAGGGCATTCCCGAGGTGGAAGCATCCTCGCGTCCGTCGGGTGCCGCCGAAATGGTGCTGATCCGCCTCGCGCATGCCGCCGACCTCCCGGCCCCCGAGGACGCAGCCCGTAGGCTTGCGGAATTCTCTGAAAACAACGGTGGCGCGCGTTCGCCTTCGCCATCCGGCAATGGTGGTGGAAACGGCGGCGCGACCGTCAGCTACCAGGGCAATGTCATGGCCCGTGCCGCGGAAGCCACAGCACCTCGCCCGCAGCCCGCAGGCCCGACCGCCATGCTGCGCGTCGTCCAGAACCCCGATCCTCAGAACCTAGCCGTCGGCCGCACCGAGGCGAAGGCCGCCGATGCGCCGCAGCCGCTGGTGCGGGTCAATTCGGTCAGCGATATCGCCAACCTCGCCGGCGAAAAGCGCGATGTGAAGATCAAGGCGCTGGTGCGCAATTTCGTGCGCCCGGTTCGCGTTCAGCCCGGCATCCTGGATGTCAACCTGACGGAAGGCGCGCCGGGAACGCTGCTCAACGAGCTTGCGCTGAAGCTCAAGGAATGGACGGGGATCCACTGGATCGTCAGCCTCAGCCGCGAGGCCGGCCAGCCGACCATGGTGGAAGCCGAGGCCAACGCCAAGGCGCAGCAGGTCAGCGACGCCCGGCAGGACCCTGATGTGGCGGCCATCCTCTCGCAGTTTCCGGGCGCCAAGATCATCGACGTTCGCGTCCGTGCGCCGGAACCGGAAGAAGAGGAAGGTCCCGTGCAGGCGCCGGCGACCGCCGAATCCGAAGAGGGCGATATCCTGCCCGGCGACGACATAGAATTTTGAGACACCAAGAAGGAGAAGACGATGCGCGACATCATGGGCATGATGGGCAAAGTCAAGGAAATGCAGGCCAAGATGGAGCAGATGCAGGCGGAAATCGCCACGCTCACGGCCGAAGGCAAGTCTGGCGGCGGCCTCGTAACCGTCGTCATCACGGGCAAGGGCGAAATGCAGAGCCTGAAGATCGATCCGTCGCTCTTCAAGGAAGACGACGTCGAAATTCTCGAGGACCTGATCGTCGCCGCCCACAAGGATGCCAAGGAAAAGGCCGACGCGGTTGCCGCCGAAAAGACCAAGGCGCTGACGGCAGGTCTGCCGATCCCGCCCGGCTTCAAGATGCCGTTCTGATCATTCGATCCAACTTGGATTTTGCAAGCGCCGGCGCCCATCGGGTGGCCGGCGCTTGTCGTTTGAGAACGCTTATTTCGTGTGCTTCTGCGTGTGGTGCTTGGCGGGCTTTGCCTTCGGCGGCGGAACGAAGGTCAGCTTCATGTTGGCGATGCCGGCCGCGACGTTGAGGCCGGATGTGCCCTCGACCGACAGCGGCTGCAGCGCCACCGATCCCTCCAGGCCGCCCACCAGCGCATTGGCGCCGAGCCCGAGGCCGACGGTCGCATTGGCCGCCACGCCGGAATAGCTGCCCTGCAGCGCGCCCTCGGGGTGGTTGGCCGGCGCATAGACGTACCAGATCAGCGTTCCGCCTTTCAGCACGCCGATATCGACGCCGATCTTGGTGATCGCGCCGCGATAATGCTCCACATGCCCGGGCTGCGAGGGCGTGAACATGCAGTCCACCTCTCGTTTCGAGCCGATGATCATACCGATTCCCGCCGAGATATCGCAGGTCAGCGACCCCGCATGCACATTTGCCGCTGCCGCCGGCTGCGGAGCGGAAAGGGCCGTCGCGGCGGCAACGGCAAGGGCGATCGAGGTAGACTTGAAGACGGACATGCAGGCCTCCTTGGATTGGCACACCGTCAGAAGGAAATTAGGAGACGTCCTGATATCAGCAAGTGATCATAAAGCCGGAATCTCGGTGCCGCGACCCGCGCGGGCTTACCTTTCCGCGAGAAGGCTGTCGCGTAGCTTGTAGTGGATCGGCGCGGCCAGATAGCGGGTGCGGTCTTCGGCTGACAGCCGCCTGCCGAACGTCGCCATCATCTCCGGCATCGTCACCCGTGCACCCTCGAACCGCCGCCATTCCACGCTTTCGCCTGCTGTCACCGTGCCCGGTTCGATCACCCGGCAATAGATGCCGGGCCGGCCGGCGCGGGTGTAGCGCTTGACGAACAAGGGATCGCCCATGCGCGCCGCGAAGGTGGCGCAGGGAATGCGCGCGGAGGTGACCTCAAGCACAAGATCGCCGGCTATGAACCGATCGCCAACGGCAACCATCGTGTTGTCGAGCCCTTCGATGACGAGGTTTTCGCCGAAGGTGCCGGGGGTGATCGTTTGCCCGAGCTCCGCCGACCACCAGTCGAGCGTCAGCGATCCCTCGACATAAACGGCCTGATCGACGCCGCCATGGTGCTTGCGGTTGCAGATCGCGTCGCCGAGCAGCCCTTCGGCGTCGACCAGCACGCCGCCGCTGATGGCATGCTTGTTGATGCCGGTCTTGTAGCTCTTGCCCGGCAGCCTCTCGGCGTTGCCGATGCAGACGGCGAGGATTTTCATAAGGCCCGCTTTTCTGTCCGTTTCCGTTTTTCAAACATATGGGCTAAGAACCCGATATGGCAAAGCGAGTCACCGGCCCCGAAATCGAAAAACTCATCCAGCTGCTGGCGAAAGTGCCGGGCCTCGGCCCCCGCTCCGCGCGCCGCGCCGCGCTGCATCTGATCAAGAAGAAGGATCAGCTGCTCGGGCCGCTGGGCAGCGCCATGGGCGAGGCCTATGACAAGGTCAAGATCTGCTCGCGCTGCGGCAATGTCGATACGTCCGATCCCTGCACCGTCTGCACCGACGACCGCCGCGACCAGTCCGTCATCATCGTCGTCGAGGATGTCTCCGACCTCTGGGCGCTGGAGCGCGCCGCTGCCTTGAACGCCGCCTATCACGTGCTCGGCGGCACGCTCTCGCCGCTCGATGGCGTCGGCCCGGATGATCTGAACATCAAGGGTCTGATCGAACGCGTCACCGCCGGCGGCATCAAGGAACTGATCATCGCCGTCAACGCCACCGTCGAGGGGCAAACCACAGCACACTATATAACCGACCAGCTGGCCGGGCTCGATGTGAAGATCACGCGATTGGCGCACGGCGTGCCTGTCGGTGGCGAGCTTGATTATCTCGACGAGGGTACGCTGACCGCGGCGCTTCGGGCGCGGACGTCGATATGAGGGGAGATGAGGTGAGGGGAAATTTGATGCCGCCTGAGATCCGCCATACCCCCCTCTGCCCTGCCGGGCATCTCCCCCACAAGGGGGGAGATCGACTCGTGGCGGGCTTCCAGTCAAACAATGAGAGTGGAGCGAGCGGTCGCTCCCAGCCAATCTCCCCCCTTGTGGGGGAGATGTCCGGCAGGACAGAGGGGGGTATCGCACGGTACGCCCTTGCCACCTTCTCTCTGTTCCTCAGCCTCGCAGCGACTGCCCACGCAGCCCCCTCGAAAGCCGAGGTCGAAGCCCAGTTCGAGCGCTGGGTGCAGACCGACCTCTGGCCGGAAGCGCAAAAGGGCGGCATATCCGAAAAGACCTTCAAGGCCGCATTCGCAGGCGTCACGCTCGATTGGTCGCTGAACGATCTCGCCCCTCCCGGCTTCCCTAAGCCGAAGGAGCAGAAACAAACGCAGGCCGAGTTCTCCTCGCCGGCGCCCTATTTCAACGATGACCGGCTGAAGCGCCTGGCCGTCACCGGCCGCAGCTTCCAGACGCAATACGCCTCGACGCTGAAGAAGATCGAGAAGACCTATGGCGTGCCCGGCTCGATCGTGCTCGCCATCTGGGGCCGCGAGACCGGCTTCGGCGCCGCCAAGATCCCGAATTCCGGCATCGAGGTGCTGGCCACCAAGGCCTTCATGTCCACCCGCAAGGAGATGTTCCGCACCGAGCTGATCGCCGGGCTGCACATCATCGACGGCGGCGATGTCACGGCGGCCGATTTCAAGGGATCGTCGGCGGGCGCGCTCGGCCAGCCGCAGTTCATGCCGACGAGCTATCTGAAATACGCCGTCGATTTCGATGGCGACGGTCACCGCAACATCTGGACCTCGGTACCCGATACGCTGGCCTCGATCGCCAACTTCCTGGTCAAGAAGGGCTGGCAGGCAAACCGTAGCTGGGGCTACGAGGTGACGATCCCCGAAAACGTCTCCTGCGCCCAGGAAGGCCCCGATCTCGGCAAGCCGATCGCCCACTGGAACTCGCTCGGCATCGACCGCATCTCCGGCAAGGCCTTCCCGTCGGCTGAGAAGAACGCCACGGGCATGATGATGGTGCCGGCCGGTCGCGACGGGCCGGAATTCCTGGTGACGCCGAATTTCTACGTCATCAAGGAATACAACAATTCCGATCTCTACGCGCTCTATATCGGCAATCTCGCGGACCGCATCGCCTATGGCTCCGGCGCGTTCGAAGGCGCCTGGGGCGATGTCGGCAAGATGCTGCGCTCGGATGTCGCTACCATGCAGAAGGCGCTGGAGAAGAAGGGCTACGACGTTGGCGGTTCCGATGGCCTGCCCGGCTACAAGACGCGCCGCTCCATCGGCCAGTGGCAGGAAAAGAACGGCATGAAGCCGACTTGCTATCCTGAGGCGCACATGATCGGCAAGCTGAAATAGACGCTAGTGGTGCAGATCGATATGCGCCTTGAAGAACAGGTCGTCGCTGGGCGGAATGGCCTGCCGCTCGATCATCCGGTGCACATGCGGCCCCGCTTCGCCGCGATGCAGCGCCCTTAGCCGGTCGGTGTTTTCGCCGTCCACCTGGGTTCGCCGCTGGTTGTGGCGGATATACTCGACCCAGGTCGGCGTGTGGTAGGTCTCGGTCCACGAGCCCGGCTTTTCCAGGTCGCGCATCAGCGCCCAGTTGCGGGCCCCGTCGCGGATGCGGATGCGCCGCCGCTCGCCCATCAGCTTCAGGAACTCCGGCACGTCAAGATCGTCGATCTCGTAATCGACCTGGATGACGACAGGCCCGCTGCGCGGGGTGATATCGAGGCCGAGCGCCGGCTCGGTGAAGCGGTTGAGCGGATCGAGGTTGAGTGTCTCAAAGGCCGGCATGGCGAATTTCAACCCGACGACGATGCCGAGCAGCATGACAACGGCCGACATCAGCAGCGCGTTGGCGACGCCGTAATTGTCGGCGGCGATACCCCAGATCCAGCTGCCGCCGGCAATCCCGCCGAAGGTCACCGTCTGGTAGAGCGACAGCGCCCGGCCGACCACCCAGCGCGGCGTCGAGAGCTGCACGATGGTGTTGAACAGCGACAGCGCCAGCACCCAGCAGGCGCCCGAGATCACCAACCCCAAGCAGGTGACCGCCGAAATCGGGCTGAAGGCGGCAATCGCTGCGCTGAGCGCGAAACCGGCAAAAGACAGGCGCACGATCGTCTCGCTGGAGAAGCGCTCGCGCAGCCTTGCGTTCAACACCGCGCCGCCGATGGCGCCGATCCCGAAGGAGCCGAGCATCAGGCCGTAGGTAAGGGGTCCGCCGACCACCAGCTCCAGCGCCACGATCGGCAGCAGCGCGAGGATCGAGCTGGCGCTGATGCCGAAGATGAGCCCGCGCAGCATGACTTTCTGCAGGTTGGGCGACATGGAGATGTAGCGCAGGCCGGCGAAGATGGCGCTGCCGAGCGCCTCGCGCGGCAGCGTGGTCGCGGGGTAAGTCGGCTTCCAGCGCATCAGCGCGTAGATCAGCGCGAAATAGCTCATCGTATTGACGGCAAAGGCGGCTGCCGCACCCGCAGCCGCGACGATGATGCCGCCGATCGCCGGCCCGACGCTGCGGGTGATGTTGAAGCCGACGCTGTTCAGCGTGACGGCGCCGGGAAGATCGGCGCGCGGAACCATGTCGCCCACCGAGGCCTGCCAGGAGGGATTGTTGAGCGCCGTGCCGCAGCCGAGCAGGAAGGTGAAGAACAGCAGCAGCCAGGGCGAGAGGATTCCGAAGAAGGCGAAGATGCTGAGCAGCGCCGAGACCGCCAGCATGAAACACTGCGCCGTCAGCATCACTCGCCGTCTGTCGAAGCTGTCGGCCAGCGCGCCCGAGACCAGCGAGAAGAGCATGATCGGCAGCGCGGTGGAGGTCTGCACCAGCGCCACCATGTCGCCCGACGCGGTGATCATGGTCATCATCCACGCGGCACCGACCGCTTGGATGAGGCCGCCGAAATTGGAAGCGATGCTGGCGAACCAGATGGTTCGGTAGGTCTCGTGCCTGAGCGGTGCCAGTGTCGAAGAAGTATAGGCCACGATTCCTCCCGTCGAATGCCATGCGCTGCGCCAAGCTATATAAGCGAAACGGCGATCAAGGCCACCGACCGCCTGCAGCAACCGCGCCGCACCGCCGATGGAGCTTGCTATTTCACGGAAACGGGCCTATATGGCTCTCAAATCTTGATCGCATTGATGAGGAGTGGGCCGCAAGGACCCGCTCTTTTTTATTACCGCGATCGCCCGAAAATATCGCTTAGGAGCGCATCGCTTGTCGGATTCGACGAACGCAGACAATGAACTTGAGCCGCGGCTGATCACCGAGACTGGCCTCGACCAGCGCCTCGCCGCCATCATCGAGCCCGTCCTCATCGACCTCGGCTACCGCCTGATCCGCGTGCGCATGCTCAACCAGAACGGCGCCACCATGCAGATCATGGCCGAGCGCAACGACGGAACCATGGACGTCGAAGGCTGCGAGGAGGTCTCGGTGGCCGTTTCTCCTGTTCTCGATGTGGAAGATCCGATCGATAAAGAGTATCATCTGGAAGTGTCGTCGCCCGGCATCGATCGCCCGATGGTGCGCAAGTCCGATTTCGTGCGCTGGCAGGGCCATTTTTTGAAGTGCGAGACCTCGATAATCGTCGGTGGTCGCAAGCGCTTCCGCGGCAAGATCGTTTCCAGCGACGTCGATGGCTTCACGCTCGAGCGTGACGAGGCTCCGGCCGGCGAGGAAAAGGCGATCGTCATTCCGTTCACGGCGCTTGCCGATGCGAAACTCATTCTGACCGACGATCTGATCCGTGATGCCCTGCGCGCCGACAAGCTGGCGAAGGCAGAGGCCGCGAACCAGAACGAAGCGGAAGACGAAGAATAGACCGATCAACTTGTGGCGCCGGGCAAGGGAAAGCCTGGACGCCTAGACGGAGACAAAACACATGGCAGTCAGTGCGAACCGGCTCGAACTTCTGCAGATCGCAGATGCAGTCGCCCGCGAAAAGGTCATCGACCGCGAGATCGTGCTCGCCGCGATGGCGGACGCGATCCAGAAGGCGGCGCGCTCGCGCTACGGCACTGAATCCAACATCCGCGCCGACATCAACCCGAAGACCGGCGAAATCCGCCTGCAGCGTCTTCTCGAGGTTGTCGAGGCTGCCGAGGACTACTCGACGCAGATCCCGCTCGAACTGGCCCGCGACCGCAACCCGGACGCAGCTCTTGGCGATTTCATCGCCGATCCGCTGCCGCCGATGGATTTCGGCCGTATCGCCGCCCAGTCCGCCAAGCAGGTCATCGTCCAGAAGGTTCGCGAAGCTGAGCGTGATCGCCAGTTCGACGAATTCAAGGATCGCGTCGGCGAAATCGTCAACGGCACCGTCAAGCGCGTCGAATACGGCAACGTCATCGTCGATCTCGGCCGTGGCGAAGGCATCATCCGTCGCGACGAAATGATCCCGCGCGAAAACGTCCGCTATGGCGATCGCGTCCGTGCATACGTATATGACGTACGTCGCGAACAGCGCGGCCCGCAGATCTTCCTGTCGCGCACGCATCCGCAGTTCATGGTCAAGCTCTTCACCATGGAAGTGCCCGAAATCTACGACGGCATCATTCAGGTGAAGTCGGTTGCCCGCGATCCGGGTTCGCGCGCCAAGATTGCCGTGATCTCGAACGACAGTTCGATCGATCCTGTTGGCGCCTGCGTCGGTATGCGTGGTTCGCGCGTTCAGGCCGTTGTCGGCGAGCTCCAGGGCGAAAAGATCGACATCATTCCCTGGTCGCAGGACCCGGCGACCTTCGTCGTCAACGCCCTGCAGCCGGCTGAAGTCGCCAAGGTCGTTCTCGATGAAGATGCCGAGCGCATCGAAGTCGTGGTTCCGGACGAGCAGCTGTCGCTGGCCATCGGCCGCCGCGGCCAGAACGTTCGCCTCGCATCGCAGCTGACCGGCTGGGATATCGACATCATGACGGAAGCCGAAGAATCGGAACGCCGTCAGAAGGAATTCAACGAGCGCACCAACCTGTTCATGGATTCGCTCGACGTCGACGAAATGGTCGGCCAGGTTCTGGCCTCCGAAGGCTTCGCTGCCGTTGAGGAACTCGCTTACGTCGAACTCGACGAAATCGCCTCGATCGACGGTTTCGACGAAGACACCGCGCAGGAAATCCAGACCCGCGCCCGCGAATATCTCGAAAAGCTCGAAGCCGAGATGGACGAGAAGCGCAAGGCGCTCGGCGTTTCCGACGAACTGCGTGGCATCGACGGCATGACCGCCCAGATGATGGTCGCCCTCGGTGAGGACGGGATCAAGACGATGGAAGACTTCGCCGGCTGCGCAGCCGACGATCTTGTCGGCTGGAGCGAGCGCAAGAACGGCGAGACCAAGAAGTTCGAGGGCCTGTTCTCGAAGTTCGACGTTTCGCGCGTCGAAGCTGAACAGATGGTCGTTCAGGCTCGCCTCGCGGCTGGCTGGATCACCGAAGAGGACCTTGCGAAGGAAGCGGAAGCTGAAGAAGCTCCCGAGGCCGAGCAGGAAGTTTAATGTCTGCGCGTGAGCCTACCGTTTCTCCTGAGGACGACGATCTTGCAGGTTATGACGTGAATGGTCGCATGTGCATCGTGACGCGCGAAAGCGGATCGCCGGATGAGCTGATCCGCTTCGTCGCCGCTCCCGATGGGACGGTGGTGGCCGACCTGAAGCGTCAGCTTCCGGGTCGCGGCTGCTGGGTGAAGATCGACCGCACCCTGGTCGACAAGGCGGTGGCGAAGAAATCCTTCGCCCGCGCCCTGAAAACGGATGTGAAGGCGGCCGCCGATCTCGGCGAGACCGTCGACAAGCTGCTGATGCAGCAACTGATGCAGATGATGAACATGGCCCGCAAGGCCGGACAGTTCATCACCGGCGCCTCTAAGGTGGATGCCGCGATCCGCAGTGGCGCGGCGCTTGCCGTGTTCCATGCAACGGACGCGGCGGCCGACGGCGTGAGAAAGATCGACCAGGCCCGCAAGGCCTGGCACCTCGGAATGGAGACCGAGGAGGAAATACCTTCCTACAAACTCTTCTCGGAGAGCGAAATGGAAGGCCTGATGGGTCAGAACGCTTTTATCCATGCTGCAGTGCTTGCAGGGCAGGCGGGTGAGGGTGTAGTGAAGCGCGCAAAGATGCTCGAACAGTACCGCAATGGCGGTCAGTCCCGGGCAGCGGGCGGCGCTGGCCGGCAAAAACAATGATACGGTCACCGGACTTGTCCGGCCCGATGTCATTGATCGACATTTTGATTGACAGGGACTGATGACGTCATCGCTCCCTGTCCGAAGGAACGGGAACGAATGACCGATAGCAATGACGACAAGACACTGAACGGCCCGGGCAAGAAGACTCTGACCCTGAAACCGTCGGGCGTAAGCCAGGGCACCGTGCGCCAGGATATGGGCCGCGGTCGCACCAAGGCGGTCGTTGTCGAGACCCGCAAGCGGCGCCCGATGCGCCCGGAAGACGAACAGCGCCCGATCACCCCGGTGGCGGCACCGGCAGCGCCCGTACGCGCCGCCGAGCCGGCTCCTGCGCCCGCAGCACAGGCAGCGGCAGCACCGGCGCCGGCGCCTGTTCAGCAGGCCCGCCCGCCGCAGCCCCAGCAGCCGCAGCGTTACAACCAGCCGAGCGGCCAGCAGTATAACCGTCCGCAATCCCAGCAGCCTTCGCGCCAGCAGGATCGTCCGCGCCCGGTGGTTCTGAACCATCTGTCGCCGGAAGAAATGGACGCGCGCCGCCGTGCGCTCGCCATGGCCCAGGTTCGTGACGCCGAGGATGCGGTTCGCCGCGCCGAGGAAGAAAAGCGCCGCGCCGCCGAAGAGATCGTTCGCCAGGCTGCTGCCGCTGAAGAAGCCAAGCGCCTTGCCGCCGAGGAAGCAGAACGCGCCGCAGCGGCCGCTGCCGCTCCGCCGGCACCAGCTGCTCCGGCTCCGGCCGCGGAAGCACCGCGCACGCAGGCTGCGGCACCCGCCGTTCGCCGCACCGATGCGCCGTCTTCCGCACGCCCGGCTCCCGGCGCTGCGCCTGCGGGCGCTCCCGGCGTCCGTCGCCGTGAAAATGATGAAGATGATCGCGGTGGCGCACCGCGCGGTGGCGCTCCGGCGCGTGGCCGCGTCGTGCGTCCGGAACCGGCAAAGCCTGTTACCGCGCGTCCGAAGGGTGACGATGGTCGCCGCCAGGGCAAGCTGACGATCACGGCTGCCAGCACGGATGACGACGGCAACAACCGTGGCCGTTCGATGGCCGCCATGCGCCGTCGCCAGGAAAAGTTCCGCCGCAGCCAGATCCAGGAAACCCGCGAAAAGGTTGTTCGCGAAGTCATCCTGCCTGAGACCATCACCATTCAGGAACTGTCGCAGCGTATGTCCGAACGCGCCGTCGACGTCATCAAGTACCTGATGAAGGAAGGCCAGATGATGAAGCCGGGCGACGTCATCGACGCCGACCTCGCGGAAATCATCGCCGGCGAATTCGGCCACACCGTCAAGCGCGTTTCGGAATCCGACGTTGAAGAAGGTATCTTCGACCGGGCCGACGATGCCGGCGAAATGGTATCGCGTCCGCCGGTCGTCACCATCATGGGTCACGTCGACCACGGCAAGACCTCGCTGCTCGACGCCATCCGTCAGGCAAACGTCGTTTCGGGCGAAGCCGGTGGCATCACGCAGCACATCGGTGCCTATCAGGTCGAACAGAACGGCCAGAAGATCACATTCATCGACACCCCCGGCCACGCCGCCTTCACGGCCATGCGTGCCCGTGGTGCGCAGGCGACGGATATCGCGATCCTCGTGGTTGCGGCCGACGACAGCGTCATGCCGCAGACGATCGAATCCATCAGCCACGCCAAGGCGGCCGGTGTTCCGATCATCGTGGCGATCAACAAGATCGACAAGCACGAAGCCAATCCGGACAAGGTCCGTCAGCAGCTTCTGCAGCACGAAGTCTTCGTTGAATCGCTCGGCGGTGAAGTGCTCGACGTCGAAGTGTCGGCGAAGAACAAGACCAACCTCGACAAGCTGCTCGAAGCCGTCCTGCTGCAGGCCGAAATCCTCGACCTCAAGGCCGACCCGACGCGTACTGCCGAAGGTATCGTCATCGAAGCCCAGCTCGACCGTGGTCGCGGTGCGGTTGCGACCGTCCTCGTCCAGAAGGGTACGCTGAAGCCGGGCCAGATCATCGTTGCCGGCGATCAGTGGGGCCGCGTTCGCGCGCTCGTCACCGACAAGGGCGACCATGTCAAGGAAGCTGGCCCGGCCATGCCGGTCGAAGTGCTCGGCCTGTCCGGCACGCCTGCTGCGGGTGACAAGTTCGCCGTCGTCGAAAACGAGAGCCGTGCGCGCGAGATTTCCGAATATCGCCAGCGTCTGGCCCGCGACAAGGCGGTTGCCCGCCAGACCGGTCAGCGCGGTTCGCTCGAACAGATGATGAGCAAGCTGCAGAACACCGGCTTCAAGGAATTCCCGCTGCTCATCAAGGGCGACGTGCAGGGTTCCATCGAAGCGATCATCGGTGCTCTCGACAAGCTCGGCACCGACGAAGTGCGGGCACGTATCGTCCATTCGGGCGCCGGTGCCATCACGGAATCGGATCTGGCACTTGCCGAATCCTCCGACGCCGCGATTATCGGCTTCAACGTCCGTGCCAACGCACAGGCACGTGTCGCCGCTGAACGCGCAGGCATCGAGATCCGCTACTACAACATCATCTACGATCTGGTGGATGACGTGAAGGCAGCGATGTCGGGCCTGCTTACGCCGGAGCGCCGCGAAACCTTCCTCGGCAATGCCGAGATCCTCGAGGTCTTCAACATCACCAAGACCGGCAAGGTCGCGGGTTGCCGCGTCACCGAAGGCAAGGTCGAACGTGGTGCTGGCGTCCGCCTCATCCGCGACAACGTCGTCATCCACGAAGGCAAGCTCAAGACGCTCAAGCGCTTCAAGGACGAAGTATCGGAAGTTCCTGTCGGTCAGGAATGCGGTATGGCCTTCGAGAACTACGAAGACATCCGCGCGGGCGATGTCATCGAATGCTTCCGCGTCGAGCATATCACCCGTACGCTCTGATCGTGCGAGACTAGAGTTGTGGACGGGCGCCGGATCATATGAGGCCGGCGCCCGAACCTTTTGAGGCAAAGAACAATGGCAACGAAAACCTCGACAGCACAGTCGCAGCGCATGCTGCGCGTCGGCGAGCAGGTGCGCGCCGCGATCACCCAGGTCCTGCAGCGCGGCGAAGTGCGCGACGACCTTCTGGAAAAGACCGTCATCTCCGTATCCGAAGTGCGCATGTCGACCGACCTCAAGGTCGCGACCGCCTTCATCACGCCGCTCGGCGTGTCGGATCACGAGACGGTCATCACGGCGCTCAACCGCCACGCCAAATTCATCCGCGGCCGTCTCGGCCCACATCTCCGGCAGATGAAATTCATGCCCGAGATCCGCTTCCGCGACGATACGAGCTTCGACAATTACAAGAAGATCGACGAGCTGCTGCGCTCGCCCGAGGTCATGCGCGACCTCGAGGACGGCGATACCGACGAGAAATAACAGAAGAGCCTTATGTCCAAACCACGCAAGCCCAAAGGCCGCCCGATCTCGGGCTGGCTTATCCTTGACAAGCCCGTCGACTTCGGCTCGACCGAAGCCGTCTCCAAGATCAAGTGGCTGTTCAAGGCGCAGAAATGCGGCCACGCCGGTACGCTCGACCCACTGGCTTCGGGCATGCTGCCGATCGCGCTTGGCGATGCGACCAAGACCGTTCCCTACGTTATGGACGGCCGCAAGATCTACGAATTCACCGTGACCTGGGGCGAGCAGCGCTCGACCGACGACCTCGAGGGCGAGGTTATCGAGAGCTCCGACAAGCGTCCGACGGAAGACGAGATCCTGGCGCTGCTGCCGAACTACACCGGCGTCATCAGCCAGGTCCCGCCGCAGTTCTCCGCGATCAAGATCGCCGGCGAGCGCGCCTATGACCTTGCCCGCGAGGGTGAGACGGTCGAGATCCCGTCGCGTGAGGTCGAGATCTATCGCCTGACGCTGCTCGAATGCGAGAACGAGAGCACCGCGCATTTCGAAGTCGAGTGCGGCAAGGGCACCTATGTCCGCGCGCTCGCCCGCGATTTCGGCCGCGATCTCGGCTGCTTTGGCCATATCTCCGGCCTGCGCCGCAGCTTCGTCGCACCGTTTGCCGAGGAGACCATGATCCCGCTCGCCGAGCTCGTCGCACTGGAAGAAATTCAGGATGACGAAGAGCGTCTGGCGGCACTCGATGCGCTTCTGATCGACACCAGCGAAGCGCTGTCCTCGCTGCCGCATCTGATCGTCAACGACGACCAGGCCCACCGCCTGAAGATGGGCAACCCCATCCTGGTGCGCGGTCGCGATGCGCCGGTGGAAGAAAGCGAAGCCTATGCCACGGCCCGCGGCAAGCTGATCGCCATCGGTGAAATCGGCCAGGGCGAATTCCGCCCCAAGCGCGTCTTCGGATAAAGATCAGCGCGCGGTCCGAACCGCGCGCATCTCTTGTAATCAGATCAGGCCTTCGGCCTTCATCGTCGCTTGGACCGACGGGCGGGCGGCAATGCGCGCCACGTAATCCTTCAGCTTCGGCCAGGCGTCCAGCGAAACGCTCATCGGCTTTGTCCAGCTGGTCACCACGAACGCATAGGCATCGGCTACGGTGAAGTTCGGGCCGGTCAGATAGTCGCGACCGTCGGCCAAAAGCGATTCCAGCCATGCGAATTTCTTCTGCAGCACTTCGCGCGCCGCGTCCTTTTCCGCATCGGTCTTGCCGGGATGGAAGAGCGGGCTGAACGACTTGTGCAATTCGGAGCCGACGAAGCTCAGCATTTCCTGAACGCGGGCGCGGGCAAGCGTGCCGGCCGGAGGTGCGAGATCGGTGGCGCCATTGCTGTCTGCGACATACTGCAGGATCGCCGGACCTTCGGTCAGGACTTCGCCGCCATCGAGCTGAAGAGCCGGCACCGCGCCCTTGGGGTTGATCGCAAAGAAGTCGCCGCCGCTTTCCATGACCTTCGTCTTGGTGCTGACCTTCTCGATCTCGAAAGGCTTGCCGATTTCATGAAGGACGATGTGGGATGCCATGGAGCAGGCGCCGGGGGCATAGAAGAGTTTCACTCAAATTCCTTTCTGGACATAGACTTGGCTGGCGCAGGTGATAGTCGATCGCTCTCTCCGCGCAACAAACATTTTGCGTGATCGTCTCTTTGTGATTGCTGCGCCAAATCGCTGATCAGGCGCCAAAAACTCCGCTCTTCCATTCATGTGCCGGATATTGTATAGGCAGCGCCAGCATCAGGCTCGCTTGAATGCATTCGCGGCCAAAGCTGGACGACATCCCGGCTTTTGGCGACCTTATCTCCTCTCATCGAAAGGAACATCCGATGTCGATTACTGCTGAGCGCAAGACGGCACTTATCAAGGAATACGCAACGTTCGAAGGCGACACCGGTTCGCCCGAAGTTCAGGTTGCGATCCTCACCGAGCGCATCAACAACCTCACGGAACACTTCAAGGGCCACAAGAAGGATAACCATTCCCGCCGTGGCCTGCTGACGATGGTTTCGAGCCGCCGCTCGCTTCTTGACTACCTCAAGAAGAAGAACGAAGGCCGTTACACCAAGCTGATCACCAGCCTGGGTATCCGCCGCTAAGGCTTTGCCGGCGGGCGCTCCTTATGGACGCCCGCCGCATTTGTTTCCGGGGAACGTTTCTCCGACACCGCAGGACGCCCTAGGCGTTTGCGGGACTGCCCGCGGACCCGGATGGGCCGGATCCGCAAAACCAACCGTTGACCTGTCATGGGGCAGGATTGCCGGATGCTTTCGGCCAAGGCGCACACCTTGGCCCGATTTTCTCGACGAGGAAATCGAGACCGCAAAGCCTCCCGTTGTCTTGCCCATGATGCGTCATCAACAATTGCGGTCGTCTGCGCCGTGCCCCAGGGCCAATGGCGCGCCTCCGCATTGAAGGACAAGACATATGTTCGACACTCATTCCGTGGAAATCGAGTGGGCAGGCCGCCCGCTGAAGCTCGAAACCGGCAAGATCGCCCGTCAGGCTGACGGCGCTGTTCTCGCGACCTACGGCGAAACCGTGGTTCTCGCCACCGTCGTTTCCGCCAAGGCGCCGAAGCCTGGCCAGGACTTCTTTCCGCTGACCGTCAACTACCAGGAAAAGACCTACGCAGCCGGCAAGATCCCCGGTGGCTACTTCAAGCGCGAAGGCCGTCCGTCGGAAAACGAAACGCTGGTTTCGCGCCTGATCGACCGCCCGATCCGCCCGCTCTTCCCTGAAGGCTACAAGAACGACACCCAGGTCGTTGTCACGGTTGTCCAGCACGATCTGGAAAACAACCCGGACGTTCTGTCGATGGTTGCCGCTTCGGCTGCCCTGACGCTCTCTGGCGTTCCCTTCATGGGCCCGGTCGGCGGCGCACGCGTCGGCTACATCAACGGCGAATACGTCCTGAACCCGCATCTCGACGAGATGGACGAGTCGATCCTCGACCTCGTCGTCGCCGGTACGCACGACGCCGTTCTGATGGTTGAATCCGAAGCCAAGGAACTCAACGAAGAAGTCATGCTCGGCGCCGTCATGTTCGGCCATCGTGGTTTCCAGCCGGTTCTCGACGCGATCATCAAGCTCGCCGAAGTGGCTGCCAAGGAGCCGCGCGACTTCCAGCCGGAAGACTTCTCCGAACTCGAAGCCGAAATGCTGAAGCACTTCGAAGCCGAGCTGCGCACCGCCTACAAGAACACGCAGAAGGCTGAACGCTACGCTGCCGTCGACGCCGTCAAGGCCAAGGTCAAGGCCCACTTCTTCCCTGAGGGCGAAGAGCCGAAGTACACTGCCGAAGTCATCGGCGCGATCTTCAAGCACCTGCAGGCCAAGATCGTTCGTTGGAACATCCTCGACACCAAGAGCCGCATCGACGGCCGCGACCTCGAGACCGTTCGCCCGATCGTATCGGAAGTCGGCCTCCTGCCGCGCACCCACGGTTCTGCTCTCTTCACCCGCGGTGAAACGCAGGCGATCGTCGTTGCCACGCTCGGCACCGGCGAAGACGAACAGTACGTCGACAGCCTGACGGGCATGTACAAGGAGCGCTTCCTGCTCCATTACAACTTCCCTCCCTACTCGGTTGGCGAAACCGGCCGCATGGGTTCGCCTGGCCGTCGCGAAATCGGTCACGGCAAGCTCGCATGGCGCGCTATCCGCCCGATGCTTCCCTCGGCTGAGCAGTTCCCCTACACGCTGCGCGTCGTCTCCGAAATCACCGAGTCCAACGGCTCGTCCTCGATGGCAACCGTCTGCGGCACCTCGCTCGCTCTGATGGACGCCGGCGTTCCTTTGGCCAAGCCGGTTGCCGGTATCGCCATGGGCCTGATCCTCGAAGGTGACCGCTTCGCCGTTCTCTCCGACATTCTCGGCGACGAAGACCACCTCGGCGACATGGACTTCAAGGTTGCAGGTACTGCCGACGGCATCACCTCGCTGCAGATGGACATCAAGATCGCCGGTATCACCGAAGAGATCATGAAGGTCGCTCTCGGCCAGGCACAGGGCGGTCGCACGCACATCCTCGGCGAAATGTCGAAGGCGATCTCCGAAGGCCGTTCGCAGCTCGGCGAATTCGCTCCGCGCATCGAAGTCATGAACATCCCGGTCGACAAGATCCGTGAAGTCATCGGCTCCGGCGGCAAGGTCATCCGCGAAATCGTCGAAAAGACCGGCGCCAAAATCAACATCGAAGACGACGGCACCGTGAAGATCGCCTCTTCCTCGGGCAAGGAAATCGAAGCGGCCCGCAAGTGGATCCACTCGATCGTTGCCGAGCCTGAAATTGGCGTGATCTACGAAGGTACCGTTGTAAAGACCGCCGACTTCGGTGCCTTCGTCAACTTCTTCGGCGCCCGCGACGGCCTCGTCCACATCTCGCAGCTTGCTTCCGAGCGTGTTGCCAAGACCCAGGACGTCGTCAAGGAAGGCCAGAAGGTTTGGGTCAAGCTCCTCGGCTTCGACGAGCGCGGCAAGGTCCGCCTGTCGATGAAGGTTGTCGACCAGGCAACCGGCCAGGAAATCCCTGCCGACAAGAAGAAGGAAGAAGCAGCCGAGTAAGCTGCGCCTTCCCTAGACTTCATGGGCGCGGGAATCTTCTCGCGCCCTTTTTCTATTCAAGATCGAGATAAAACGATGAGCAGCGAGACGCTGAAGACACTGTTCCACCCCTTTGTAAGCGGCACCGTCGAGGCGCCCGGCGAGGGCGAGCGCGTGCTCTTTCTCGGCGCCGAGGCGGGCTTCGCCCTGCCGCAGGGCTTTGCCGCCGCGCTGAGCGCCGTACAGGGCTTCCGGCCGCTGTACCGGCAGCTTCTCGCCCAGCGCATCGAAACCACGCCTGAGGTCGAAGGCGAGGATTATGATGCCGTTCTGGTCCTCTGCAACAAGCACAAGGGCGAGAACGAGGCGAATATCGCCGAAGCACTCACGCGCGTGAAGATGGGCGGCCTCGTCGTCATCGCCGGCGGCAAGGAAGACGGTATCCAGTCGCTGCGCAAGCGCATGGAAGCATTTGGCCTGTCGCTCGAGCACATGCCGAAATACCACGGCGTCGCTTTCTGGTTCGGCGCGCCCGCCGATCCGTCCGAAATCATCGCCAAGTTCGCCAAGCCGGCAGTGCGCGTCGACGGCCGCTTCGAGGCTGCCGCCGGCATGTTCTCGCACGACCGCATCGACGACGGCTCGGAGCTGCTGGCCTCGCGCCTGCCAGTCGATTTCACCGGCGACGTCGCCGATTTCGGCGCCGGCTGGGGCTATCTCTCCGTCGAGATGGCGGAACGCTCTCCCGGTGTCAGCCGCCTCGACCTCTACGAGGCGAATTACGCCGCGCTGGAGGCCGCCAAGGCCAACATCGAGGAGAACTGCCCGAATGTACCGGCACGCTTCTTCTGGCACGATCTGGCGGGCGAGCCGGTCAAGGACAAGTACGACCTCATCATCATGAACCCGCCCTTCCACGAAAGCCACGCCGCCGAGCCGGCGCTCGGCCAGGCGATGATCAAGACCGCGGCATCCGCGCTCCGCTCCGGCGGCCGTCTGCTTCTGGTCGCCAACCGCGGCCTGCCCTACGAGCCGGTACTGGCCGCAAGCTTCCGCGAAAGCGGCGAAACCTGCCGCAACGCCCGCTTCAAGGTCTTGTGGGCGAAGAAATAAGCGGCTCAGGCCGCTTCTATTTCCTTGCGGGCGGCGCTCGCAAGGAAGGCCGAGCGTGTCAGGCCGCGCTCCTTGGCGGCCGCGTCGATCGCGTCGAGCACGCCTTTGTCGAAGGTGACATTGGCGCGAACGGTCCGTGTCGTATCCTCGATAAACGGAATCCGCGTCAGGAAGGCGCCTGACGCAAGTTCACTCCGCACCTCGGGACGTGCGCTGATCTCGTCGAAGGACGATGGTGTCGGTAAAGCCTCGTCTTCCGCCCACAGCCGCAGGGCCTCGATCGCGTTCGCAGTCAGATCATCCTCAACGTCTGCTGCGGAAAACACGGAAGGCAGATCGGGAAAGCTTACACCGAAGGCGCTGTCCGGTTCTTTGTGCACGAGCGCGAAGAAATATCTCATCATCGCTTTCCCTACTCGCCCAGCCTCGAAGGCTGGGCCTGCGTTGATTTGCGTGTCCGCAGGATAGTATCGAAAACGAAAAAGGCCATGCGCAATATAATGCGCATGGCCTTGCATTCTGTTTGTGGCTGGCTGCCGCTTATTCGGCGTCCGCCTTGCGCAGCGTATCGAGCGCTGGCATCGAGGTGATGTTGAAGCCGGCATCGACGAAGTGGATTTCGCCGGTGACGCCTGCCGCCATGTCGGAGAGCAGGTAGAGCGCCGAGTTGCCGACGTGATCGATCGTCACGGTCTTGCGCAGCGGCGCGTTCTGCTGGTTCCACGACAGGATGGCGCGGGCGTCCGAGATGCCGGCGCCGGCGAGCGTGCGGATCGGGCCGGCGGAGATCGCGTTGACGCGAATGCCGCGTGGGCCGTAATCAGCCGCCAGGTAGCGCACGGAGGCCTCGAGAGCCGCCTTGGCGACGCCCATGACGTTGTAGTTCGGGATGACGCGCGTCGAGCCGTTATAGGTCAGCGTCAGCATCGAGCCGCCTTCGTTCATCAAAGGCGCCAAACGCTTGGCGATCTCGGTGAACGAGAAACAGGAGATCACCATCGTGCGGCTGAAATTCTCGCGCGTGGTGTCGGCGTAGAGGCCCTTGAGCTCGTTCTTGTCGGAAAAGCCGATTGCGTGCACGACGAAATCGAGCGTGCCCCAGCGTTCCTTGATCGCGTCCACAGTGGCGTCGACCGAAGCGATATCCTCGACGTCGCATGGCAGCACGAAGTCGGAGCCGACTTCGGCGGCAAGCGGCTTCACGCGCTTGCCCAGCGCATCGCCCTGGTAGGTGAAGGCAAGTTCCGCGCCCTGTGCCGCCAGCGCCTTGGAAATGCCCCAGGCGATGGAGTGGTTGTTCGCGACACCCATGATAAGCCCGCGCTTACCCTGCATGATTCCCGTCATGTTATTATCCGTTGTAGCGCTGGAAGACGAGCGTGGCGTTGGTGCCGCCGAAGCCGAAGGAGTTGGAAAGCGCGATGTCGATCTTGGCATCGTCGATGCGCTTGCGCACGATCGGCACGCCATCGAACTCAGGGTCGAGCTCGGTGATATGAGCGCTTTCGCCGATGAAGCCGGCCTGCATCATCAACAGTGAATAGATCGATTCCTGCACGCCGGCAGCGCCGAGCGAATGGCCGGTCAGAGACTTGGTCGACTGGATGTGCGGGATCTTGTTGCCGAAGACTTCGCGGATCGCGCCGATTTCCTTGCTGTCGCCAACTGGCGTCGAGGTGCCGTGCGTGTTGACGTAGTCGACATCGCCCTTCACCGTCGAGAGCGCCTGGCGCATGCAGCGGATCGCGCCTTCGCCCGACGGAGCGACCATGTCGTAGCCATCGGAGGTGGCGCCGTAGCCGACGATTTCGGCGTAGATCTTGGCGCCGCGGGCCTTGGCGTGTTCCAGCTCTTCGAGAACCAGAACGCCGGCGCCGCCGGCAATCACGAAGCCATCGCGGGTCGCGTCATAGGCGCGCGACGCGGTCTCGGGCGTGTCGTTGTACTTCGAAGACATGGCGCCCATGGCGTCGAACAGGTTCGACATCGTCCAGTCGAGATCTTCGTGGCCGCCGGCGAACATGATGTCCTGCTTGCCCCACTGGATCATTTCAGCGGCGTTGCCGATGCAATGCGCCGACGTCGAGCAGGCCGACGAGATCGAATAGTTGACGCCGTGGATCTTGAACCAGGTCGCGAGCGTGGCCGATGCCGTCGACGACATCGCCTTCGGCACGGCGAACGGGCCGATGCGCTTCGGGCTGTTGTTCTTGATGGTGATCTCGGCGGCTTCGATCAGCGTGCGGGTCGAAGGACCACCCGAGCCCATGATGATGCCGGTGCGCTCGTTTTCGCTGTAGTCCTTTTCCTCAAGACCGGAATCGGCGAGCGCCTGCTTCATCGCAACATGGTTCCACGCACCGCCCTGCGACAGGAAGCGCATGGCGCGGCGATCGACCAGATCCGTCGGATCGAGCGAAGGGCGACCCCAGACCTGGCACTTGAAACCGTGCTCGGCGAAATCGTTGGAAAAGGAAATGCCGGACTTGGCATCGCGCAGCGAAGCGGTGACCTCGGCGGCGTCATTGCCGATCGAGGAAACGACGCCCAGACCCGTGACAACTACCCGTCTCATGTGTTTCGACCTTTTCGTTTTTTCTAACTTGGAAAACCGGGCACGGATGCCCGGTGTAATCAGGCGTCTTTGTCCTTGGACAGGCCGACGCGCAGGTCGGAGGCCTGGTAGATGGTTTCGCCATCGGCCTTCAGCCAGCCGTCAGCGGTGCCGAGCACCAGACGGCCGCGCATGACGCGCTTGAAGTCGATGCCGTATTCGAGGAGCTTCGTGGTTGGGCGGATCATGCCCTTGAACTTCACTTCACCGGTCGAGAGCGCCATGCCGCGACCGGGCTCGCCGAGCCAGCCGAGGAAGAAGCCGGTCAGCTGCCACATGCCGTCGAGGCCGAGGCAGCCCGGCATGATCGGGTTGCCCTGGAAGTGGCAGGGGAAATACCAATCGTCAGGCTTCACATCGTACTCGGCGCGGATATAGCCCTTGTCGAAGGCGCCGCCGGTTTCGGAGATGTCGGTGATGCGGTGAACCATGAGCATTGGCGGCAGAGGAAGCTGCGCGTTGCCGGGGCCGAAAAGCTCGCCGCGGCCGCATGCCAGGATTTCCTCATAGTTGAAGCTGGATTGTTTCGTCGCCATGAAAACTCTAATTCCCCCCGCAACTAAGCTGATGGATGTGAACGTTTAATCCAAGTTCGACGGAAAATGAAGCATAAGCATGACTGAGCTTCACCCACGTCCAAGGACCGGCTGCGCGCCTTATTTGGTGGTCGCATACAGGAAGGCCAAGCCCCCGACCAGCACTAATTACGCGAAAAGCCCGATTTCGCGGCGCTTTGACACCTGTTGTCCCCATTGAAACTATTGAAAGCCATTCGTGCAAAAGTTATATGGCTAATAGAAACATGATTGCGAGACGCTAGATTAGCGGGAGTTGTTGATGGCGGCTGAAGCCCCTCTTACCATTGAAGCAAGGTTGCGGGGCGCTGGCCTCAGGCCGACGCGCCAGCGCGTCGCGCTCGGCGACCTGCTCTTTGCAAAGGGCGATCGCCACCTGACCGTCGAGGAACTGCACGAAGAGGCTGTTGTCGCCGGCGTGCCGGTATCGCTCGCCACGGTCTACAACACGCTGCACCAGTTCACCGAGGCCGGCATGATCCGCGTTCTCGCGGTCGAAAGCGCCAAGACCTATTTCGACACCAATGTCTCCGATCACCACCACTTTTTCGTGGAGGGTGATAACGACGTGCTCGATATTCCTGTCAGCAACCTCACCATCGACAATCTGCCGGAGCCGCCCGAGGGCATGGAGATCGCCCATGTCGACGTGGTGATCCGCCTGCGCCCCAAGCGCTCCTGATCCAACTCAATCTCTACATCACATCGTCAGGATGCCGCCCGGGCTTTGCCTTGTAGGTGGGAAACGTCCAGCCGTAGTAAAGCGCGCCGCCGCGCACCGCGAATGCCGCAAGCACGCCTGCCGCCGATGCCGCATAGAGCGGTAGCCCGAATTCATTGGCACCGGTGAAGATCGCCGCGCCGACGAGTGCGGCGCTGATGTAGATTTCCGGCCTGAGCAACACCGAGGGCTCGTTGGCGACAAGATCGCGCAACACGCCGCCGAAGGTCGCCGTCAGCGTGCCGGTGACGATTGCGATGGTCGGCGAGCCGGTGGCGGCCAGCCCCTTGGCCGCACCCATGGCGCAATAGGCCGAAAGCCCGACGGCATCGAGCCAGATCAGCAACCGGTAGCGCGATTCCACCATATGCGCGGTGAAGAACACCAAAACGCCGGCGGCACAGCAGACCAGGATATAGGTGGGGTTCAGAACCCAGAAGACCGGCACGCGACCCAAAACGATATCGCGCACCGTGCCGCCGCCGATGCCCGTGATGACCGCGAAGAACAGGAAGCCGATGAGATCGAGCTGCTTGCGCGAAGCGGCAAGCGCACCCGTTGCCGCAAACAGGGCAACGCCGGCATAGTCGAGATAGACGAATGGCGACATCGCGTGCTCCAATGGCGATCTTTCCCTCGAATAATCATGGCCGCAAGGGCGGCGCAAGGCGGATCAGCCAAACTCACGAACCAATGGCGTCCTTATCCGACGAAAAGAGAACCTGTGAAAACGCTGCTGATCGCCTTGAACCTCTTTGCGGCTCTTGCCGTATCCACTGCGGCCTACGCCCAGCAGTCGCTGCTTCCCGATCCCGAGATTTACGAGAAGGATCATTTCAAGAAGCAATGCACCGAGGTCGAGTTCTCCGACGGTTTCGTCACCCATCAGGACATCAACAATGACGGGCTGGTCGACGTCGTCGTCAACGAGGGCGAAATGACCTGCGATGGCACCAAGGGCCCGCAGTGCGACGAGGACGGCTGCGTCTACAATTTCTATCTGCAGGTCGCCGAGGGCGGCTACTTCATGATCGCCACCGCCAAGACCTACGGCTACGATTTCGTGCAACGTTTCGGCAACAAGGTGCTGGCCATGAAGATGCATCCGCGCTTCTGCGACCGGCCCGACGGCGATCCGAAGACAGATCCCTGCGTCATCACCACCCGCGTGCGCGGCACCAAGTTCGTGACCATCTCCAAGAAATAGCGCCAGGAAACGGCCGGCTCAGCGCGGATAAAGCTCCGAGGTGCGCCCGGCGAAGTAATATCCGACAAGGCCGAACCATTCGCGGATCGCCGTTGTCATGTTCTGCGCGTTCCGGTTCGGCTGGCTGAAATCGAGCGCCAGGCGCTCGTGACCATCCGTCCTATAGTCCGTCGGCCAGGGCGTCACGTCGATGCCGAGCTTGCGGAAGATTCCGACCGAGCGCGGCATGTGATAGCCTGAGGTGATCAGCAGACAGTTGGAAAGCCCCTGGCTCGCCAGCAGGTCCTTGGTGTTGACTGCGTTTTCGAAGGTGGTCCGCGAGGTTGTCTCCTGGACCAGACGCTCCTTCGCCACGCCGAACATCGGGAAGAACCGCTCCGCCATGACCGCATCGCCCTCATAGACACCAGACATCGACCCATCGCCGCCCGAGACAAGAATGCGCGATTGCGGATATTTCTGCGCTAGCCTCAGCGTCTCGATGAACCGGTCGCCGCCGGCATTCATTTCGATCCCGTGCCTGGATGTATTGACCTCGTTCTCGAAGCCGCCGCCAAGCACGATCATGCATGTGAGCTCAGCCGGATCCTGCGGCTTGGCGAAGCGATCCTCCAGCCCCTGCAGAAGGTAGTTACCTACAGTCGTATAGAGCGTGACGAAAAGCACCAGCGCGGCGCAGGCGGTCGCGAGCAGGCTGATGATGCGAAAGCGGATCAGCCCCGCGATCAGCGCGACGAGGACAAGCAGGAAAGCCAGCGACAGCGGCTGGCCAAAAATCCAGACGAGTTTCGAGAAGACAAACACGCGGGCGCTCCCGTTCCTGCATCGGTTCTGGAACGACGTCTAGCTGATTCGCGCTGACGATGGTGCGACGATCACTTCGCGCGCTGGACGGACGCGCGTGCGGCAGCCGACTGGTTGAACCGCCGCTGCAGCGGCTTCGGGATGAGAAGTGCGGCCAGCGCGATCAACATCGCGAAGCCGGCGACCACCCAAAGTGCTGAGGCACCCGCAACCTGCGTTAGCAGCGCGCCCGCTATGGCGCCGAGCAGCATGCCGAGCCAGGGTACGATCTGGATCGTCCAGTCGAGCCGCCGGTCGCCGATCAGAAAGCGGCCGATGCCACGCCCGAAACGTGACAGCGCCCCGGTCACATAGGTGAGCCCGATCGGCAGCCCTTCAGCCCAACAGAGCTTTTGATGTTATTCGGGAGAAACTTTGGAAGGGCCCTGCTGGCAAGAGTTTCTCATCAGGCTTGAAGGTCTTTCCTTAAAAGCGAAAGGCCCCGGTAAACCGAGGCCACGACGCCGACCAGGAACGAACCCCAATCCATTTAACAGCAACATAAACGGATTTTAAAAAAGTCAAGTTTATTCAATGGGTTGACGGAAATTCGGCTAAGTGCATGTAAAGACTCGGCTATTGGAGCTTCTTGAATGCGTGCACTTCAGTCTGCCTATGATCGCGCGCTTTGACCGCAGTAATTCTATTCGCCAAACTGCTTGGAAAAATTTGGTGGAGCTAAGCGGGATCGAACCGCTGACCTCTTGCATGCCATGCAAGCGCTCTCCCAGCTGAGCTATAGCCCCATCAGGGTGGACCGGTTTGTGCCGGGCCTGGGATGCTTCGCGAAGCGCTTGTCCTCGGGAAGTGGCGGCTTAATACGTGCGGTTTTCGCAGATGGCAAGCCTAAAAAATCGGCCCGGTGATTTTTTCTCGCCCGGGCCGATCCTTGTTCGAAATCAGACGTCTTCTTCGTCGCCGGTCACGCCGATGATGTCGCTCATGTCGTCATCGTCGTCGTCTTCGTCGGCTTCCAGGAAGGTATCGTCGTCGTCATCGCCTTCGATTTCGACGTCGTCGTCGCCCATGTCAGGGATATCGTCGCCGGATGCATCGCCGTCTGCGTCCTCGAGCGAGACCAGTTCGACTTCCGTGCTTTCGGTATCGACTTCGGCCACTTCTTCCTCTTCCTGCGCGGCTTCAGCAGCGGCCGCAGCCGAGCTTTCGACGAAGAAGGAGAGCGGGTAGGTCTTGCCCGTGTAAGGAGAAACGATCGGGTTCCGGTTCAGGTCGTAGAATTTCTTGCCGGTTTCCGGATCGGTACGCTTGGTTCCAAGTTCAGCTTTCGCCACTGTTGAGCCTCGTGATCGTGAGAATGGCCGAACCTGAGTTCGGCAAATGCCGTTGAAACCGGCGTTCTGTTCGGAATTTATAAGCCGGTCCCCATAATCGTTGCGGGCCGCCATGTCAAAGCCTAACTTCACGGGGCGCGACCGCAAGCGCCATGCGCCGCGCCGGATGACCGGGCCGATGCTTTGTGCTAGTGAGCCGCGAATACTCGATGGGCAACGTGACGCCGGCAGGTTCCGGCAGCAGACGGATGGGCGACATGTATCAGCCACCGCATTTCAGGGAAGACGATCTCGGCGTCCAGCACGCGCTGATCAGGGCGCATCCGCTCGGCCTTTTGATCACGACGGGCGCCTCCGGCCTGATGGCCAATTCCGTGCCCTTTCATCTCGATGCGGCGGCATCCGAGAAGGGAACGCTTCGCTTGCATCTGGCCAAGGCCAATCCGCAGTGGCGCGATCTCGCAGATGGCGCCGAGCTGCTTGTCGTCTTCCAGGGCGCCGACAGCTATGTCACGCCCTCCTGGTACGAGACCAAGCGCGAGACCGGCAAGGTGGTGCCGACCTGGAACTATGCGGTGGTGCAGGTGCGCGGCACCGCCCGCGTCATTGACGACGCCGATTGGCTCTTGGCGCAGATCACCGCGCTGACCACGCAACACGAGACACCGCGTGAAAAGCCTTGGGCCGTCAGCGATGCACCGGATGCCTATGTGAAGGCGCAGATGAAGGGGATCGTCGGCGTCGAGATCGAGATCACTGCCATCGAGGGCAAGTGGAAGGTCAGCCAGAACCGGCCGATCGCCGACCGCGAAGGGGTTGCGGCGGGGCTTGGCGAAACGGCGGGCCAAGGCGAGATGACGGATCTCGTGCGTCGCTATGGCGGCCTCGCTGACGCCGGCAAAGAGAATTGAGACACCGGCCGATCGATATCGGCCGACAGCAATGCCCTTAGAATATCGGGCGGGATAGAAAGACGAGCATGCCGACCAGTTCAGACCATTTTGTCATCGCCATCGATGGACCGGCAGCGGCCGGCAAGGGCACGCTGTCGCGCCGCATCGCCGAGACCTATGGCTTCCACCATCTCGACACCGGCCTGACCTACCGCGCCACCGCCAAGGCGCTGCTCGATGCCGGCCTGCCGCTGGATGATGAGCTTACGGCGGAAAAAATGGCCCGCGAGGTTGAACTCGCCGGGCTCGATCGCGATATCCTGTCGAAGCACGAGATCGGCGAAGCCGCCTCGAAGATCGCGGTGATGCCGTCGGTGCGCCGCGCGCTGGTCGAGGCGCAGCGCAAGTTTTCGGAGCGCACACCGGGCACGGTGCTCGATGGGCGGGACATCGGAACGGTGGTCTGCCCTGAGGCACCCGTTAAGCTTTATGTGACGGCATCGGCCGAAGTGCGCGCAAGGCGCCGTTTCGACGAGATCAAGGCCAAGGGGATCGCCGCCGATTTCGCGGCGATTTTCGAAGACGTCAAGCGACGCGACGAACGCGACATGGGACGGGCCGACAGCCCTTTGAAACCAGCCGAAGACGCGCACTTGCTTGATACGTCGGAAATGAGTATAGAAGCCGCGTTTCAAGCCGCGAAATCGGTCATCGATGCGGCCTTGAACCGAAACTAGGATTTGAGGCGTTCCGCCAGGCTTTGCCCGGAGTGCCTCGAACGACAGCCTGAAATTCCGTCCAAGCGCCGGATTGCCTTCGATGAGAGGGCGGACGGGGATCAGGCTCATTCAACACGAACCAACCGGCGCATACGTGTCCAAAGATTCGGACACGCAGGAGATTTCATGTCAGTAGCTACTCCCTCTCGCGAAGATTTCGCGGCCCTTCTGGAAGAATCCTTTGCCAAGAACGATCTGGCTGAAGGCTATGTAACCAAGGGTATCGTAACGGCAATCGAGAAGGACTCCGCCGTTGTCGACGTTGGCCTCAAGGTCGAAGGTCGCATTCTGCTCAAGGAATTCGGCGCCAAGGCCAAGGACGGCACGCTCAAGGTCGGCGACGAAGTCGAAGTTTACGTTGAGCGCATCGAAAACGCTCTCGGCGAAGCTGTTCTGTCGCGCGAAAAGGCTCGCCGCGAAGAGAGCTGGGTCAAGCTCGAAGCCAAGTTCGAAGCTGGTGAGCGCGTTGAAGGCGTTATCTTCAACCAGGTCAAGGGCGGCTTCACGGTTGACCTCGACGGCGCGATTGCCTTCCTGCCGCGTTCGCAGGTCGACATCCGTCCGATCCGCGACGTTACCCCGCTGATGCACAACCCGCAGCCCTTCGAAATCCTCAAGATGGACAAGCGTCGCGGCAACATCGTCGTATCGCGTCGTACGGTTCTGGAAGAATCCCGTGCCGAGCAGCGTTCTGAAATCGTTCAGAACCTCGAAGAAGGCCAGGTTGTTGACGGCGTCGTCAAGAACATCACCGATTACGGTGCGTTCGTTGACCTCGGCGGCATCGACGGCCTGCTGCACGTCACCGACATGGCATGGCGCCGTGTGAACCATCCGTCGGAAATCCTGTCCATTGGCCAGCAGGTCAAGGTTCAGATCATCCGCATCAACCAGGAAACCCACCGCATCTCGCTCGGCATGAAGCAGCTCGAGTCGGATCCGTGGGATGGCATCCAGGCCAAGTATCCGGAAGGCAAGAAGATCTCCGGTACCGTCACGAACATCACCGACTACGGTGCGTTCGTCGAGCTGGAGCCGGGCATCGAAGGCCTGATCCACATCTCGGAAATGTCCTGGACCAAGAAGAACGTACACCCCGGCAAGATCCTGTCCACGAGCCAGGAAGTCGAAGTCGTCGTTCTCGAAGTCGATCCGTCCAAGCGTCGTATTTCGCTCGGCCTCAAGCAGACCCTGGAAAATCCGTGGGCGGCATTCGCTCGCAACCATCCGGCCGGCACTGAAGTCGAAGGCGAAGTCAAGAACAAGACCGAATTCGGCCTGTTCATCGGCCTCGACGGCGATGTTGACGGCATGGTGCACCTCTCGGACCTCGACTGGAACCGTCCGGGCGAACAGGTCATCGAAGAATACAACAAGGGCGATGTCGTTAAGGCTGTCGTTCTCGATGTAGACGTCGAAAAGGAGCGCATCTCGCTCGGCATCAAGCAGCTCGGCAAGGACTCGGTCGGCGAAGCAGCCGCTTCCGGCGACCTGCGCAAGAACGCCGTTGTTTCGGCTGAAGTCATCGCCGTCAACGACGGTGGCATCGAAGTGAAGCTCGTAGACCACGAAGACATCACCTCGTTCATCCGCCGCGCTGACCTCGCTCGCGATCGCGACGACCAGCGTCCGGAGCGCTTCTCGGTTGGCCAGACGGTTGACGCTCGCGTCACCAACTTCTCGAAGAAGGACCGCAAGGTCATGCTTTCGATCAAGGCTCTGGAAATCGCTGAAGAGAAGGAAGCCGTTGCTCAGTTCGGTTCGTCCGACTCTGGCGCTTCGCTCGGCGACATCCTCGGCGCGGCTCTGAAGAACCGCGGCGAATAATCGCCAGCCGTCAGGCTTGAAGAATAAGAGAACCCGCCGGAGCGATCCGGCGGGTTCTTTGTTTTGAAGGATTGGTCGTTGCGGCTCGCGCCCGTTCCGGGTCGCGCTATTCCCAGCCGACCATCCGCCGGTAGCGCGCATAGGCCTCATCGCTCGCCGGCGCCATCGGCAGGCCGGGACCCGGCAGCATCAGGATAGGCTCGCCCGCCTCGTCGAGCATGGGTGCGTCGATTGCGGATTGCTGCGCGGCCATGATTGCGGCGTCCTCGCTGTCATCCGCGGCAAGGACTTGCTCCTCGAGCGTCCCCGCCTCGTCCGCGCCATCCTGTTCTGCGTCTTCGTTCTCGTCGCCTTGGTCGATATTGCCGTTGTGGTCCTCGCGGTTCATTTCGCGCGAGCCGGCATCGTCGGTCTCGTCCTTGGCGAAGTCGTAAGGCTGCGGCGCATAGGGCACGCCCTCGATGACCTTCATCAGCACGGGCGCGTAGGTGGCGTCGATCATCTGCCGCGTTGCCGATGGCGTGTCGGTATCCGTCTGTGCCGTCTGCCGTGCCGCCGCCTGTGCCGCCACCGCCTCCAGCGGCGAGGGGGCTGCCTGCGCCGTCACCGGCTTCGCCAGCCCGTTCGCCATCAGCATCTGCTCGGCGGGGCGCTTCAGATTGTCAGGGATGTCAGCGATCAGCGTGTCGTCGAGCAGAACGTCGATATCGACTGCCGGCTCGACGTCCGTTGCCTCAAGCAGCGTCTCGGTCGCCTGATCGCGGATGATGACCACGATCATGTCGGTCTCGTCCTTCGACAGCGAAGCCGGAATGCCGACCCAGCTCTTGGGGATGATCGGATCGGCCTTGGTGTCGCGCGTGACTGTCGGCTCAGCCGCGACCTCGGTTGCTTCCGCTTCGGCCGGGGGAGCGGATGCCTCCGTTGCCACAGGCGCTTCCGCCGCTTCGTCGGCCGAAAGCGTGGCGCTTGCGGCGGTCATCGCAGCCTTTGGCTCCGCGCGTTCGGCGACGGGAGCCATTGGTGCTTCGTCGGTCAAAACTGTCTGCGGAGTCACGTCGCTTTCGTGGCCCGTGGTCCCAGCTGCCGCCGCCGCCGTCGCCGCATTCTTGGCCCCAGCGCTCTCGGTCGCCGCGGTCGTGGCGCGCGGCGTGGATGTGACCGTATCGCGATGCAGGCTGATCTCCGGACGCTGTTCCGGGCGCGCCGGCGAACCATCGTTCTGGCTGTAGGATTTGAGAACGGCGCGTGTCGCGAGATCGCGATCTCTCGTGCCGATGGTTTCGAGATAGGCTGCGATGCGCGTCGCGGCGGGGCCGGCCGGGTTCTGCAGCGCTTCGGCAAGCAGCCGCAGCGGGATCGCGTGGCCCTGGGCCGCCAGCTGGCGCTCGATCACTTCGATCTTGGCGGCCGGCAGTTTCTGGATCGCGTCAGCAAGCCGCGATGCGAAGACGAGATCCGGTTCGTTATCGTCGCGCGGTTGCGAAAGCGCCTCGCCGGTGGCGGTCAGCACATTGAGCAGCGCCTCGACCATGCGGGCGCGAACGGCAAGCAGCAGGATATTGAGCTTGGCGGTGGCGCCGGATGTCAGGTCCGGGCTCTCGACCTGGTTGACCGGCACAACCGCGGTGACGCTGCGCACGACGTCGCTGGCGCTCAGCGCCGAGGTGGAGCCCTGCGAGGGAAAGCTTGAGCTTGACGCTGCACGAACCGGAGACAACATGGCATGCTTCCTCTTTCGTAAAATGCGCTGAAGCAGGTTACAGGGGAGCCGCGTTCATCGGGCTGTTCGCATTCTCCGGCGATGTCGCGTGCCTGGAGGACGCTGCATCGCGCCACGGAATGCTCAGAAGTTAATGAGCATCCTAGTGATTCACCGTTAACGAAGCACTAATCATTCGGTGCGTGGCGGCACACTTGGGCTTTGCGTGGTGAGAAGCCGGCAAGCAATCTCAGCTGTGCGCGAAAATATCCGTCTCGTCCCAGCCGAGCAGGTCGAGCTTGGCGCGGGTGGGAAGGAAGGCGAAGCATGCGGTCGCATGCTCGAACCGCCCGTCGCGAATGAGGCGGTGGGTCAGCTTGTCGCGCAGCGCATGCAGATAGAGAACATCGGACGCTGCATATTCGAGCTGTGCCTGCGACAGCGTCTCCGCACCCCAGTCGGAGGATTGCTGGGTCTTGGAGATATCGACCTCAAGCATCTCCTTCAGATTGTCCTTCAGCCCGTGCCGATCCGTATAGGTACGGCAGAGGCGCGAGGCGATCTTGGTGCAGAACACCGGCGTCGTCGTCACGCCGAAAGCATTGAAGAGCACGGCGATATCGAAGCGACCGTAATGGAAGATCTTCTCGTGCGTCGGATCCGAAAGAAGCGCCACGAGGTTCGGCGCCTCCGTCTGGCCGGCCGCTATGCGGATCACGTCAGCCGAACCGTCGCCCGGCGAAAGCTGGACGACGCAGAGTCTGTCGCGGCGCGGCACGAGGCCGAGCGTCTCGGTATCGATCGCGATCGCGCCGGTATAGCGAGCTGCATCGGCGGCGGAAATGTCGCCTTCGTGGTAACGGATCGTCGCGGCCATGCTGTCGTCTTTCGCTGAGTAACAATGTTCTGGCGCTATATAGACCCGAAAGCCGCGATCGCAAACCACGCCATTTGGCGCGGCGTGGTATCAATCAGCCGCGCGCGGCGTCGGGCGTCTTCCCCTGCCAGTCCGGCAGCGGGAAGATGCGATCGTAGGCGAGGTTGAAGACGAACGCATAGACCAGATAGAAGAGCGCGAAGGACACGTCCATCATGAAGGCCTGCAGCAGGCTGACGCCGAGATACCAGGCGATCAGCGGCAACAGCGCCACAAGCAGACCACCCTCGAACAGCACGGCATGAAGCACGCGCACGGCAAGGCTCTTCTTCGTGCCGCCGGTCAGGCGCTGCATCACATGGTCGAAGCCGAGATTGTAGAGATAGTTCCAGCCCGTGGCGATCGTGGCGCCGGCAACGCCGACGACGCCGATGTCGGCGACAGGCATGCCGAAGGCCAGCGCGCCGAGCGGCGTGACAAGGGCAAGACCGATGATTTCGAAGCTGATGGCGTGACGGATACGGTCGGATGTGGATCGCATGAATAACCCCTGTGGGATAGTTCGGGTCGTCCCGAGTTTTTGCCCAGAAGGGGGAGGTCGTCCTCGCAGCGCTGATATAGTGATCTCGCCCGCAAAGGGCAAGATCGGGATGCTCAGTAGTGCGGCGGCCTGGTGATCGCCGGCGCTTCCAGTGCTTGTTCCTCGAGCGAAAGGAAGCGCTCGGTCAGCCGGTCCAGCTTGGCGCGCGTCTGCTCGACCACCTTCCACTGCTCCGTCAGCTGGTCGGACAGTTCCTCGATCGTCTTTGCCTGGTGGGCGACGGTTTCTTCGAGTTGGGTGATACGATCGGTCTGATCCGACATCGGGCTCTCCTTGCCACGACCGGCCAGATGAACCGGTCATGTGATTGCGCTCTCCAAAGCGGAAATAGGCGGCAAGGTCAATCGTTTCGAGAGGGCCCGCCGCCGATTCACAACGTGAACCGTTTGGTTACTAAAAGCCCTTGCCGCATCTTTTTTTGTGCGCTAGGCCGATAGGTACCAGGGAGGAATAAAGATGGATATCGGCAATGGATTTCTGCATCCGGACCGGCTCTTTCCGGCCGATCCGGCAACGCGCAGCATAGCGCGCGAGCTTTACGAGAGCATCAGCGGGCTCCCGATCGTCAGCCCGCACGGGCACACCGAACCCTCCTGGTTCGCCGAGGACAAGCCCTTCGAGGACGCAGCCTCGCTGCTCGTCATTCCCGATCATTATCTCTTCCGCATGCTGCACAGCGTCGGCGTCAAGCTCGACGATCTCGGCGTTCCCCGCCTCGACGGCAAGCCCGTTTCGTCCGGCCGCGACATCTGGCGCACCTTCGCCGCGCACTACCATCTCTTCCGCGGCACGCCGTCCAGCCTCTGGGTCGATCACGCCATGTCGGCCGTGCTCGGCTGCGAGGAGCCGCTGACATCAGGGAATGCCGACGCGCTCTACGATCACATTAATGCGCAGCTGGCCCTGCCGGAGTTCCGCCCCCGCGCGCTCCACAAGCGCTTCGGCATAGAGACGATCGCCACCACCGAGGGCGCGCTCGATCCGCTGCCGCACCACCAGAAGATGGCCGAGGATGGCTGGATCGGCCGCGTGCGCACCACCTATCGTCCCGATAGCGTCACCGATCCGGATGCCGTCGGTTTCCGTGAAAATCTCGCGAAGCTCGGCGAGCTCACCGGTTGCGACGTCGCAAGCTGGGATGGGTTGATCGAAGCGCATCGCAAGCGTCGCGCCTATTTCCGCCAGTTCGGCGCCACCGCGACCGACCACGGCGTCCCCACCGCCTTCACCGCCGATATCCCGCATTCGGACAAGCAGCGGCTGCTCGACCGGGCGCACAAGGGCACGCTCGAGGCTGGCGAGGCCGAGCTTTTCCGTGGCCAGATGCTGACCGAGATGGCCGGGCTTTCGGCGGAAGACGGCATGGTCATGCAGATCCACGCCGGCTCGCGCCGCAACACCGACCGCGAACTCTTCCAGACGCGCGGACCGAACATGGGCGCCGATATCCCGACGCCGACCGACTGGGTCGGCGGGCTCTCGGCACTTCTGGCGAAATACGGCCATGCGCCGGGCCTGCGCGTCCTGCTCTTTACGCTCGACGAAACGACTTACGCCCGCGAACTGGCGCCGATGGCCGGCCACTGGCCCTGCCTGATGATCGGGCCGCCCTGGTGGTTCCACGACAGCCCGGCCGGCATTCGCCGCTATCTCGACCAGGTGGTCGAAACGGCAGGCTTCGCCAACATGGCCGGCTTCAACGACGACACGCGCGCGCTGCTCTCCATCCCCGCCCGCCACGATGTCTGGCGCCGCGAAGTCTGCGGCTTCCTTGCGACGCTGGCCGCCGAGCACCGGATCTCGCGCCAGGATGCGGCAATCGCCGCCGCCGATCTCTCCTACGGCAACGCCAAGAAGGCCTACAAGCTGTGACCGAACGACTGACGCGCCTCACCGGCCTCGCACATACAGCCAAGCTTCCCGCTTTCAACCGGGATGCGCTGAAGCCGGGCATCCTGCATCTCGGCCCCGGCGCTTTCTTCCGCGCCCACTTCGCGCCCTATACGGATGCGGCGCTGGCGCTTGGTGGAGGCGATTGGGGGATCGAGGTGGCAAGCCTGCGCACCGCCGATGTCGCCGATCACCTGAACGAGCAGAACGGCCTCTACACCATGCTGGTGCGCGACACGGAAGGCACGGTCGCGCATGTCATGGGCCCGATCCTGAAGGCGCATGTCGCGACCCGCAATCCTGATGAGCTGCTGGCGCGGCTCGAGGATCCCGCCATCCGCATCGTCAGCCTGACGGTAACGGAAAAGGCCTATGGCTTCGATGCCGCCACCGGCGGTCTCGATCTCAAGCATGCGGATATCGCAGCCGACCTCGCAAACCGCCACGCGCCCCGCGGCGTCATCGGCTACCTCGTCGAGGGCCTCGCCCGCCGCCGCGCCAAGGGTATCGCGCCGTTTACCCCTCTCAGCTGCGACAACCTTCCAAGCAACGGCGCCGTCTTGAAGCGCCTCGTCCTCGATTTCGCCGGCCGTGTCGATCCCGAGCTCAAGGCCTGGATCGAGAGCAACGTCCCATTCCCCTCGACCATGGTCGACCGCATCACGCCCGCCAGCACCGAGGCCACCTATCGCGACGCCGAAACGCTCATCGGCCGCGTCGATCTTGTCGCGATCGAGACCGAACCTTTCACGCAATGGGTTATCGAAGACAGCTTCGCCAATGGCCGCCCGCAATGGGAAAAGGCCGGCGCGCTGATGGTCGAGGATGTCTCGGCCTATGAGAAGATGAAGCTGCGCATGCTGAACGGCGCGCATTCGCTACTCGCCTATCTCGGTTATATCGGCGGCTATGAATTCATCCGCGACGTGATGGACGATACAGGCTTAGCAGCCCTCGCGCGCCGCCACATGAACGCCGCCGCCGCCACGCTCGATCCGGTCCCCGGTATCGACCTAGAGGCTTATGCCGACGAATTGACAGCCCGCTTTGCAAACAAGGCGATCGCCCACCGCACCTACCAAATCGCCATGGACGGCACCCAGAAGCTGCCGCAGCGCCTGCTGGAGCCGGCGGTGGAAGCGCTCGCCGATGGCAGCAAGGCCGAAACCTACGCCATCGCCGTCGCCGCCTGGATGCGTTACGCGCTCGGTATCGACCGCAACGGCAAGGTCTACGAGCTCCGCGACCCGCGCGCAGCCGAGATCGCGGCATTGCTGGCGGATATCCCCCGCAACGGCGGCGCCGTCGCCGCCGCGCTGTTCACGCTTCCCGGCCTTTTCCCGACGGCGCTCACCGAAAACCTCGCCTGGACCGAGGATGTGGCCAACAAGCTCGACATCCTCATCCAGGACAACAAGCTGCCGCTGTTCTAAAGATAGCCGCCCACCCGGCATAACGTGATGTGGCGGCGAAGATCTCCGCCGCCACACAAATCATGATGCTCAAGCCCTTAGGCTGGGATCAAAACTCTTCCCAGCTGTCCTGCTTGACCGCGGCATTGCCGACGAAGGCGCTGGCGAGCTTGTTGCCGAGCGCCTTGACGGGCGAGGCGACGGGCCGTTCGGTGCCCCTGGCGGCCCGCACGGGAGCAACAGCGCTCTGCTGCCGTTGTCCGCCCGAAAGCTTGAACATGGTGAGAAGCTCGTTGAGGGACGACACCTCTTGCGACAGGCTGTGGGTCGCCGCCGTGGTCTGTTCTACCATCGCGGCATTCTTCTGTGTGTCCATGTCCATCTGATTGACGGCGGTGTTGATCTGCTGCAGACCCGAGCTCTGCTCCTGCGCCGCCTCGACGATGGCGCTGACATGATGGTTGATTTCCTGCACTTCCGTGACGATCGATTCCAGCGCCCGCCCCGTATCGGCGACGAGTTGTACGCCCTCCTGCACCTGGGTGTTGGAAGCGGTGATCAGCGTCTTGATCTCCTTGGCGGCACTTGCCGAGCGCTGGGCGAGCTCGCGCACTTCCTGGGCCACCACCGCGAAGCCCTTACCTGCCTCGCCGGCACGCGCAGCTTCCACGCCGGCATTCAGCGCCAGCAGATTGGTCTGGAAGGCGATTTCATCGATCACGCCGATAATGTTGTTGATCTCGCTCGACGATTTCTCGATCTGCTCCATGGCGGAGACGGCGCGTCGCACCACTTCGCCGGATTTTTCCGCACCGGCCTTGGCGCGGCTGACCAGCGCACCGGCGTCCTGTGCGCGCCTGGTGGAATCCTTCACCGTGGTGGTGATCTCCTCCAGAGCCGCGGCTGTCTGCTCGACGGCGGCGGCCTGCTGCTCGGTCCGCTTGGCGAGATCGTCGGCGGCCGACTTGATTTCGTTCGAACCGGATTTGATCCCCGAGGCATTGCCGGCGATACGGCTGAGCGTCGATTGCAGCTTTTCGGCCGAATTGTTGAAGTCCATCCGCACCCGATCAAGTCCGTCCGCGAAGGGCTGCTGGATGCGGTGCGAGACGTCGCCATCCGAGAGATGCGAAAGGCCGTCCGCGAGATTTTCGACGGCGAACTTGATGGCCTCGGCCTCCTTGGCCTTTTGTGCCTCGCGTTCGATGGTCTGCTGTTCGGACAGGCTGCGGTTTGCCACCGCTTCCTGTTCGAGGCGGGTGCGTTCGAGCGCGTTGTCGCGGAAAACGGATACGGCCTGCGCCATCTCGCCGATCTCGTCCTTGCGTTCGAGGCCGGGGACATTGTCGCGGGTCTCGCCGTTGGCCAGGGTCATCATGCGGTTGCGCAGGTCATGAATGGGGCCGGCAATGCCGCGCGAGATGATCAGCAGCGCCGCGGTGATGCCGAAAAGGAAGGCGACGCCGAGAGCGGCCAGCGAGGTGACGATGATGCTGTCGCTTTCGCTTGCGATCGCCTTGCTGGTTTCGCCGATTTCCGTCGTCTTCGCCGTGATGACGTTGGCGATGTCCTTCGACAAGCCGAGGATCAGGTCATCCGCCTTGCCGAGTTCGGCCTTCGCCTGCTCGTCGGCGTTCGTTCCGGCAAAGGCGGTGGCCTTGTCGAGAATGGCGATGATCGCGTCGGCCTTGGTGATGAAGCCGGTAATCTCGGTGGCTTTTCCGGGCAGGTTGTCCTTGGCGAGACCAAGGCGCTTCTTCAGCGCGTTGGTGCTGTTGCGATAATACTGATTGGACGCCTGGAACTTGGCGTCGGAGGGATCCTGCAGCGTGATCTGGTAGGCGGCAGCCGAAATGGCATTCAGGTTGCGATCGGCGCGTGCAAGGTCGATGGTCGCGGCGTTGTCGATGGTGATGAAATCCGAATAGCGCGTGTTGGCACTCTTGTAGTTGCTAGACACCCACGCGACCCCACCAATGCCGATCAGACAGATCGGAACGATGACGGACAAGATTTTGGTGCTAATTTTTCGGTTCTGCAAGAAGGACACGTAAAACCCCATGATTCGACGGCCGTCCCTGGCTTCCCCGTGTTGGAAGTCGTTGCGACGGTAGAGAAATGGACATTCACGGGGAGACGCTCAGTCATTGAGCGAAGTGGACGGCGACGTCTTGCAAGGCTGTCACGCGTAACCCAGGGGCGGGCGAACGAGACCGCAGCGCGGCGAGAGCTCTGTTTTTAAACGAGTTATCGTACGCGGGGTCTCGTGAGACCCGGCCGCGATCCTTAGGTAAACGCAGTTAAGGGAGGGTAAAAGTGCAACAACGAGATCGCCCAATGCGCGCTTCTGACTAAGGCAGGTGCGGCGCACCTGCGTGCCAGCTTGGAGCGTTACGCCTTGACCCTTTCCATCCCCGGATCATAAAGCGGCGTCAGCGACACCTTGCACGGCACCCGCACCCGCGCGACATCGAGCTCATACTGGCCCGACAGCACGAAATCCTCGCTCACCCCCTCGGCGTTGCGGACATAGCCGTAGCCGATCGGCTTGCCCACGGTGTAGCCGAAGCCGCCTGAGGAGAGCCAGCCGACGCGCTTGCCGTCGCGGTAGATCGTCTCGCGGCCGAGCAGCACCACGTCGGGATCATCGGGGATGAAGCAGGCGAGCATCTTCTTGACGCCCGATGCCAACTGCCGCTCGATCGCCTCGCGGCCGCGAAACGGCGTGGTCTTCTTCGTCTTCACCGCCCAGCCGAGCCCGGCTTCGATCGGCGTGTGATCGGGCCCGATATCCGAGCCCCAGGCGCGATATCCCTTCTCCAATCGGCAGCTCTCGATCGCGCGGTAGCCGGCATTCACGAGATGCAGCGGAGCGCCCGCCGCCATCAGCGCGTCATAGACGGTCGTGGCGTATTCGATCGGCACATGCAGCTCGTAGCCGAGCTCGCCGACATAGGTGATGCGCAGCGCCCTGACCGGGCAGCCGGCGATGCCGATGGTTTTCACACGGCCGAAGGGGAAAGCGGCGTTGGAGACGTCGCTACCTGTGACCTTCTGCAGCACCGCGCGAGCATTCGGCCCCATCAGCGCCAATACCGAATAGGCCGAGGTCACGTCGACCAGTTCGGCATGCAGATCATCAGGAATATTGCGGGCTATCCAGTCGAAGTCGTGGGTCGCGAAGCCGGTGCCGGTGACGATGTAATACTCGTCCTCGGCGATGCGCGCGCAGGTGAGGTCGCATTCGATGCCGCCCTTGTCGTTCAGCATCTGCGTGTAGACGAGCGAGCCCACCGGCTTGGTTACATCGTTGGCTGATATCCAGGAGAGGGCTTTTTCCGCGTCGCGGCCCTTCAGCGTGAACTTGGCAAACGAGGTCTGGTCGAAGATCACCGCTGCCTCGCGCACCGCCCTGTGCTCGCGGCCCACCACCTCGAACCAGTTCTGCCGCGCGTAGCTGTAGACGTCCTTCGGCTCCTCGTTGGCGAAAAGATCTGCGAACCAGTTTGGCCGCTCCCAGCCGAGCTTCTCGCCGAAGCACGCGCCCTGCGCCTTCAGCCGGTCGTAGAGCGGCGATTTGCGGCAGGGGCGGCCGCTGGAATATTCCTCGAAGGGGAAAGCCAGCGTGTAGTGCTTGCCATAGGCCTCCAGCGTGCGGGTGCGCACCCAGTCGGTGTCGAAATGCGGGCGGCCGAAGCGGCGGATATCGACAGGCCAGAGATCGTAGGGCGGCTCGCCCTTGGCAACCCACTCCGCCAGTGCCATCCCCGCGCCGCCGGCCGATGCGATGCCGAAGGCGTTGAAGCCGGCGCCGACAAAGAAGTTCTTGAGCTCCGGCGCCTCGCCGAGAATGAAGTTGCCATCAGGCGTAAAGCTCTCCGGCCCGTTCAGCAGCTGCTTGACGCCGACATTTTCGAGCGCGGGCACGCGCCCGAGCGCCTGCTCCATGATCTGCTCGAAATGGTCGAAATTGCTGTCGAGCAGCGTGTAGTGGAAACCGTCAGGGATGCCCGATGTCGCCCAGGGGATCGGGTTCGGCTCGTAGCCGCCCATGACGATGCCGCCCACCTCTTCCTTGTAGTAGGTCAGCCGGTCGGGATCGCGCAGCGTCGGCAGGTTGGAGGGCACGCCGAAGGATTCGGTGATGATGTACTGGTGCTCGACCGAGACCAGCGGCACGTTGACGCCGAAGCGCGCCGCGAAATTGCGCGTCCATTGCCCGGCGCAGACGACGACGCGCTCGCATTCGATACGGCCGTGCTCGGTGATGACGGCGCGGATACGGCCCTTGTCGATCTCGAGATCGATCACCTCGGTATCCTCGAAGATCGAGACGCCGGCCATGCGCGCGCCCTTGGCGAGCGCCTGCGTGATATCTGATGGATTGGCCTGCCCGTCGGTCGGGAGATAGGCTGCGCCGATCAGGTCGTCTGTTGTCATCAGCGGCCAGAGGTCGAAGGCTTCCTGCGGCGTCAGAAGCTGCATGTCGAGCCCGAAGGATTGCGCCGTGGTCGCCTGCCGCTTCACCTCCGTCCAACGTTCCTCGTTGCAGGCAAGCCGCAGGCCGCCATTCATCTTCCAGCCGGTGCCGAGCCCGGTCTCGGCCTCCAGCCGCTTGTAGAGATCGACGGAATAGCCGAGCAGCTGGGTGATGTTGGCGCTGGTCCTGAGCTGGCCGACGAGGCCGGCGGCATGGAAGGTGGTGCCCGAGGTCAGCTTCTTGCGCTCCAAGAGCACGGTATCCGTCAAGCCGATCTTGCCGAGGTGATAGGCCGTCGAGCAGCCGATGATGCCGCCGCCGATGACGACAACCTTGGCGGTCTTGGGCAATTCCTTCGTCATGTCATTGATCCTGTTCGGCATAGGCGCGCTCGAAGCGCGCACGGTTTTCGGCGGTATAGGCGGCGTAGTCGAAATCGATGGTCGAGTGGATTTCCGACACCATGCTCCACAGCATCTCGCGCAAGAGAGAGGCGCATTTCATTGCCTGGTAGCGCCGCCAGAGATCCGGTTTCAGCGGCGCCTGGTAATAGGCCTCTAGCATCGCGCGCTCGGCATCTTCGGAGAACTCGTTGTTGGAGGCGAGGCCGCCGAGATCGAAGAGCGGCGTGTTGAAGCCGGCATAGTCCCAGTCGATCAGCCAGAGCCTTTTGCCGTCGTCGAGAAAATTGGCGGCCAGCATGTCATTATGGCCGAAGGCGATCTCGAACGGCCCGGCCGCCTGCTCCAGCCGCTCCGCCTTGACCAGGAGATCGGGAAACAGCCGATGATACGGGCTGCCAGCGGCATCGAGCGTGGCGATATAGTCGCGCACCACATGAAACACCCAGAAGATCGTAGCCGTGCCGCGAAATTCGCGTGCGATATCGTCGTGGCAGGCGCGCACCAGCGGGATCACGCGCTCCAGCGTCCCGGCGTCGCGCAGATCCTCGGGCGTGAGCGCTTTTGACTCGATGTAGTCGAGCACCAGCACGCCCGGCGCATGGTGGATCACCGCGGGCGATAGCCCGGCCGCATGCGCCGCCTTGCTCGCCGCCAGTTCGTTCGATCGGCTGATGTGGTGGACGGGGATATCGTCGCCCAGCCGCACGACCCGCTTCAGCGTGCCGTCACGGACCAGATAGTTGCGGTTGGTGATGCCTCCCGTGATCGCCGAGATATCGATCGGACCATTCCATATGCCAAGCGCATGTATCCGGTCTTCAGGCGTCACGCTGTCCCCCTCGCGGCCTATCCTATTGAAATCTTGGCCAGAGCGGGCTGTGCTGTCAAGCGGGGTAAATGGCCGGCCTAAATGGTGCTGCCCGCGCCGTCGAAGATATGACAGCGCGCCGGGTCGAAATAGGCAGTGACGTTGGCCCCGCGCTCCACCTTCTGCTGCCCGTCGAGCGCGATCGTCAGCTGCTGCTTGTCCGGCGTCGTCGTGTAGAGCATCGTCGCGCCGCCGAGGTTTTCCAGAAGGTCGATGTTGACTGATGACAGCGCGATACCGCCCTTGTCGATCAGCGACAGATGCTCCGGGCGGATGCCGAAGGTTACGCTTTCTCCCGCCTGCGCCGCCACCCGGCGCGGCAGCCGCACGCTGTTGCCGCAGACGTTGATCGTTGTCTCGTTGCCGCCGACGCTTTCGATCTTGCCCTGCAGGAAGTTCATCTTCGGGCTGCCGATGAAGCCGGCGACGAAGCGGTTGGCGGGGTTGTTGTAGAGATCGAGCGGCGCGCCCACCTGCTCGATGCGGCCGGAGTTCAGCACCACGATCTTGTCGGCCATGGTCATGGCCTCCACCTGGTCGTGGGTGACGTAGATCATCGTGTTGCCGAGGCTGCGGTGCAGCCGCGAAATCTCCACGCGCATCTGCACGCGCAGTTCGGCGTCGAGGTTGGATAGCGGCTCGTCGAACAGGAAGATGCGCGGCTCGCGCACGATGGCGCGGCCGATCGCGACGCGCTGCCGCTGCCCGCCTGAGAGCGCCTTCGGCTTGCGCTGCAACAGCTTCTCGATCTGCAGGATCTGAGCGGCGCGCTGCACCTTCGGCTCGATATCGGCCTTCTTGTAGCCGGCCGTTTCCAGCCCGAAGGCGAGGTTTTTGTAGACGGACATGTGCGGGTAAAGCGCGTAGGACTGGAACACCATGGCGATCCCGCGCTTGGCCGGCGCCACCTCGTTCATCCGCTCGTTGTCGAGCATCAGCGCGCCGCCGGAGATCTCCTCCAGTCCTGCGATCATACGAAGCAGCGTGGACTTGCCGCAGCCGGAAGGGCCGACGAAGACGACGAATTCGCCGGGATCGATCGCCAGATCGATGCCGTGGATGACGTCAAGCGCGCCATAGCGTTTCTCGACCTTCTGAAGAACGACGCTTGTTGCCATATCCAGGGTTTCCTTGTCTGTCCGTTACCGGGTTCTTGCGCGCCAGTCGGCGTATTTCGGGCTGTCGGGTCCGACGGGCAGGGCGATGTCCTGGCCGCTGTCCGACGATTGATAGATGGCGGTCACGAGCTCCAGCGCCCGCCGCGCATCCTCAGTGCTGACCGGCAGCGGGCCGTTGCCTTCGAGGTGGGCGTGGAAATGCGCCATCTGCGTGGTGAAGCGCGGCGCTACCGGCTGCCAGTCGCCGATCACGGTGTCGATCCGGCGCTGCACCTCGTCATTGGCGGCAAGGATCGTCCATGGGTCCTTGCCGGGCGAATAGGCCTCGTGGTTGCTCTCGAAGGTGACGTTCTCGAAATGCAGCCTGAGCCGGCTGATTTCCCGCTGCGAGCCGAGCGTGCAGGACAGCGAGACGAAGGCGCCGTTTTCCATTTGCAGGCTCGCCGAGGCGCAATCCTCGACCTCGATGTCGTTGACGCGGGTCGCGACGCGGCCGAAAACGCGTGTCGCCGGCCCCATCAGGTGCAGCAGCATGTCGTGCAGGTGCAGCGCATGCGTCACCAGCACGCCGCCGAGCTCGGTTGCCCACTTGCCGCGCCAGGGAACGGCGTAATAGGCAGGCGTGCGCAGCCAGAAGGTTTCGACCGAGCCCATATAGGGTTTGCCCGCGATCCCCGCCTCGATGATCCGCTTCGCCTTTTCCACGCCGTCGCCGTAGCGATACTGGAAGATCGGCATCAACACGCCCTTGGCGGTCTTTTCGACGCGCATGATCTCGTCGACGCCGGACAGCGATCCGGTGAGCGGCTTCTCGCATATCACATGCTTGCCCGCCTGAAGGGCTGCCACCACCTGCTCGAGATGGATGCCGGGCGGCGTGCAGATGTCGACGATGTCGATGCTCTCGTCGGCGAGAACCTCGGCGAAGGACGTGGTGCGTCCGGCGATCCCGAACTCGTCGGCCACCTCGGCAAGCCTGGCTTCGTTGAGGTCGCAGAGAAGGGCTACCTCGAGCTTGTCGGGATGCGGCAGGTAACCCTCGACGATATGCGAGCGGCCGATGCCGCAGCCGATGATCGCAACTCTCTTTATGCTCATGGGGTAGGTCTCTTTGGCATGTTCATCGCGGCCGGTCTCAACGCTTCATGCCCGTCGTGGCGATGCCGTCGATCAACAGCCGCTGGAAGAACAGGAAGAAGAAGAACACCGGAACCAGCGTCAGCGTCGACATGGCGAACAGCCCGCCCCAGTCCGATGTACTGCTCGAATCGACGAAGGTGCGCAGGCCGAGCTGGATCGTGTAGGTGTCCATGTCGTTGAGGTAGATCAGCGGCCCGAAGAAATCGTCCCAGGTCCAGATGAAGGAGAAGATCGCCGCCGTCGCCAGCACCGGCAGCGAGAGCGGCAGCATGATCTTCCAGTAGATCCGCCAGGCGCTGCAGCCATCCATCATCGCCGCCTCATCGAGCTCGCGCGGGATGCCGCGGAAGAACTGCACCATCAGGAAGATGAAGAAGGCATCGCTGGCGAGAAACTTCGGCACGACGAGCGGCAGGATGGTGTTCACCCAGCCGAGGTTGAGAAACAGCACATATTGTGGGATCAGCGTCACGTGATAGGGAATCATCAGCGTGCCGAGCATGATCGCGAACCAGAAGTTCCGCCCCGCAAAGCGCAGCCGCGCGAAGGCATAGGCGGCAAGCGAACAGGCAACCACGTTGCCGGTCACGGTCAGCAGCGAAATCACCAGTGAGTTCCAGAAGAAGCGCCCGAAGGTGATGTCGAGCCCGCTCCAGCCGCGCACATAGGATGTGAAATCGATCGATGACGGGATAAGCGAGGTCGACGAGAAGATCTCGTTTTCCGGCCGCACCGAGGCCGAAACCATCCACAAGAGCGGATAGAGCATCAGCAGCGAGGCCATGATCAGCAGCGCGTGAACGACGATCGAGGCCGGCAGGCTGCGCTTGGTGATGTCGGATGGCGGCGCGGCGACCGCGGATGTGATCCCGTTAGTCATCGTAATGCACCCAGTAGCGTGAGGACAGGAACGAGAAGGCGGTGAACACGGCGATGATCAGCACCAGGATCCACGCAAGAGCGGAAGCATAGCCCATGCGGAAGTTCCCGAACGCCTCCTGATAGAGATAGAGCGTGTAGAACAGCGTCGAATTGATCGGCCCGCCCGACCCGCCGGAGATGATGAAGGCAGGCGTGAACGCCTTGAAGGCGTCGATCGTCTGCACCACGGCGTTGAAGAAGATGACGGGCGTCAGAAGCGGCAGGGTGATCTTGTAGAACTGCCGGAACTTCGAGGCCCCGTCCAGGCTCGCCGCCTCGTACATGTCGGTCGGGATCTGTCTCAGCCCGGCGAGGAAGATGATCATCGGCGAGCCGAACTGCCAGACGCTGAGCGCCACAAGCGTATAGATCGAGTAGCTCGGATGCGAGATCCAGCTCGGTCCCTGGATGCCGATATGCGACAGCGCCGCGTTGACCAGGCCGTCACCGGCAAAGAGCTGCCGCCACAAGACGGCGATCGCCACGCTGCCGCCAAGCAGCGATGGCAGATAGAAGACGGCGCGGTAGAACGTCAGCCCCCGCACGCCCTTGTTGAGCGCCATCGCCACCAGAAGCGCGAAGATCAGCTTGAACGGCACCGACAGCACGACATAGGTCAGCGTCACCTTCATCGCTGCCGCGAACTTCGGGTCTGCGGTGGTGATGCGCACATAGTTCGCCGCCCCCACCCATTCGGGCGAGCGGATCATGTCGAAATCCGTGAACGACAGGTAGAGCGACACCAGCGCCGGCCCGAGCGTCAGCCCCAGGAAGCCGAGCAGCCATGGAAGAAGAAAGAGATATCCAGGTCCGTTGGCGGCAAGGAGGCGTCGCCAACGGCTGTCGGCGACCACTCCCTGATACTGCTCCGCCGTCGCGGCCCGGTCAGCCGTCGCGCGCATCGCATTGCTCATGTCGGTCAACCCCGCGCGAGAAGGCGCGTGATCTCGTCGACAAGCTGTTTGCCGGCATCGGCTGGCGTGACCTGACCGAAGGCGACCTGCTCGGCAAGCTGGCGCAGAACGGTCTGGCCTTCGCCGGCGCCTGAAGGCGGCGGCGGCGGCAGCGGCCCGGCGAGATCGCCGAGATTGGCCACATAGTTCAGCGGGATCTTGCCGACATCGTCGAGCATGCCGGCCACGACATCGCGCATCGCCTTGGATTCCGGGATGCCGCGCTCGACATCGAGCACCTTGGCGGCTTCTGGATCCTTGACGAAGAAGTTGACGTAGTCGACGGCCTGTTCGAGCGCCTTGGACTGCGCCGAGACCGAGAAGAACATCGACGGCTTGCGGTAGTGGCCGCCCTTCGAGTCCGCCTTGATCAGCGGGTAGTTGTTGAGCGTCAGCTTGTCCTTGACCACGGCCTGGAAGCCGACGAACTGGTTGCTGTGCGCATAGTCGATCGCGGCCTTGCCGAGCGTCAGCGGCGCGGTATCGATCGTGTCCTTGTAGAGCGCCTGCACATCGGGCGGCACGCAGGCTTGCGCCTCGCGGAACTTGGCCCACATGTCGAACCATTCGGATGCGTCGTCGGCGCCGAAGGCGATCTTCGAGTCCGCCGTGTAGAGCGCCTTGCCGCGCTGGCGCACGTAGTTTTCGAAGAGCGGCTCCGCGCCGCTGCCGTCGGCAAAACCGAAGAAGCCCTTGCGCTTGCCGGCCTTGGTGATCTCGGCGCCCATCTTGCCGAGCTCTTCCCAGGTTGTCTTGTTGGTGGGCATCTCGACGCCGGCTTCCTGCAGCGCCACCGTGTTGACGACGGTTGCCGCCGAGTTTGCGCCGAGGCTGACGCCATAGAGATGGCCGTCGACCTTGCCGCCCTCGATCTGCGCCGGATCGAAATCGTCGAGATTGAGCTTCGACGGCATGTAGGATTCAAGCGGGGCGAGCGCGCCGCGCCGCGCGTATTCGACGATATAGCGGTAATCCATCTGGATCACGTCGGGCGCGTTGCGGCCGGCGACCTGGGTCGCCAGTCGCGGCCAGTAATCGCTCCATCCCAGGAACTCGCCGGTTATCGACGTGCCTGAATTCTTGGCCTTGTAGAGATCCGAAACCTTGTTGGTGCGGTCGGCGCGCGGTTGCGAACCCCACCACAAGAGCCGCAGCCGGGCGTCGGCGGCAAAAGCCCCTGGCGCCAGTGCGGACAGCGAAAGAAGCGTGGCCCCTCCCGCAACGAAATTGCGTCTGCTCACACGAAACGTCATCTGTTTTTCCTCCTCCCTTGGGGAGCGCCTCCACACGCTCCCGGCTGGTTTCTCTTGCAACAAATAACTATTTGGTTACAAGCTATGAAGAAGCACCGGGACTGTCAAGCGACATGTGGCGGCGGGATCGTCAGGCTTGGTTTTTTACAATCTGTTCATAAACAACTATGAGCGCGAGGTTTAAAGGAAAGGGTATTAGGGATGGATGGCAGCGGAGAGAAGAAACCGGCCAAGCGGCGTTCACAAGAGCGCGTTTTGCAGCGCGATCCCGAGCGAACGCGCGCCGCCATTCTCGAAGCCGCGACCCGGGAATTCGCCGAAAACGGCATGGGTGGCGCCCGTGTCGATGCCATCGCCGAGCGTGCCGGCACCAACAAGCGCATGCTCTATCACTACTTCGGCGACAAGGAGCAGCTCTATCTGCATGTGCTCGAGGAAGCCTATGTCGGCATCCGCACCGCCGAGCGCGAGCTGCATATCGGCGACCGTAGCCCGGAGGAGGGGATCGCGGAGCTTGCGCTCTTCACCTGGCGCTATTTCCTGAGACATCCCGAATTCCTGAGTCTGCTTGGCACAGAAAACCTGCACCGCGCCCGCTGGCTGCGCCAGTCGGTGCGGCTGAAGGAGCTGCATTCGCACCTGATCGTCGAGCTGACCGAGGTGCTCGATCGCGGCAAGAAGACGGGCGTCTTCATCGATGCCGCCGATCCGCTGAACGTCTATCTGACCATCGCCTCGCTCGGCTATTTCTACATTTCCAACCAGTACACGCTCTCGACCATCTTCGGCCGCGACCTTGCGGAGAAGGGCAATCTCGACGCCTGGGAACGCCACATCGTCCACGTCACGCTCGCCTCGATCAAAGCCTGATCGCTGAAATTTAGCCCCGGCTATTGACAGCGCCGCTTCTCCTCTGCCATCAAGTAACTGTTTGGTTACTGGCCGGGAGGAGCCGCGCGGCATCGCGCGTCCGGCATTGCAACACGGTTTTGCAGGGAGGCAGACATGGCACGTCTAGGAATAATTCTGCACGGCGTAACGGGCCGCATGGGCTACAATCAGCACCTCGTCCGCTCGATATTGGCGATCCGCGATCAGGGCGGCCTGACGCTGAAATCAGGCGAGAAGCTCGAGATCGACCCCATCATCGTCGGCCGCAACGCCGCCAAGATGGAGGAACTGGCGAAGCGCCACGGCATCAAGCGCTGGTCGACCGACCTCGACGCGGCGCTCAAGAATCCCGACGACCAGATATTCTTCGATGCCGGCACCACGCTGATGCGCGCCGAGCTTTTGTCGCGGGCGCTCGACGCCGGCAAGCATGTCTATTGCGAAAAGCCGATCTCGGATGATCTCGAAGTCGCGATCGCGCTCGCCCGCAAGGCGCGCGGCTCGGGCCTCAAGCACGGCGTCGTGCAGGACAAGCTCTTTCTGCCCGGCCTGCGCAAGCTGGCGCTGCTGCGCGACAGCGGCTTCTTTGGCAAGATCCTCTCTGTGCGCGGCGAGTTCGGCTACTGGGTCTTCGAGGGCGATTGGGGCGTGCCGGCGCAGCGCCCGTCCTGGAACTACCGCAAGGCCGATGGCGGCGGCATCATTCTCGACATGCTCTGCCACTGGCGCTACGTGCTCGACAATCTCTTCGGCGAGGTCAAATCGGTCTCCTGCCTCGGCGCCACCCATATCGGCACCCGCGTCGACGAACAGGGCAAACCCTATCATTGCGACACCGATGACGCCGCCTATGCCACTTTCGAGCTCGAAGGCGGGGCGATCGCCCACATCAATTCGTCCTGGGCGGTGCGCGTGCGCCGCGACGATCTCGTCACCTTCCAGGTCGACGGCACCCACGGTTCGGCCGTCGCCGGGCTGACGAAATGCTGGACCAGCACCGCGTCAACACGCCCAAGCCCGTCTGGAATCCCGACCAGCCGCAGACCATCGATTTCTACAAAACCTGGGACGAGGTGCCGGACACGCAGGCCTTCGACAATGGCTTCAAGGTGCAGTGGGAGATGTTCCTGCGCCATGTCGCCGAGGACGCGCCCTGGCCCTATGGTCTGGAAGCAGGCGCCAAGGGCGTACAGCTCGCCGAACTCGGGCTGAAATCCTGGGCTGAGCGCCGCTGGCTCGATGTGCCCGCGCTGGAGTTCTGAGCCATGCCTGATATAGTGCGCTATGTACTCATGGTGATCGCGCCTGTTGCCCCGCATGAAAGCGGGGCCTGGCAAACATGGTAGACGATCTCTCCATCAACCTCGCGACCATTCGCGAGCAATGTGGCTTCGCCGAAGCGGTCGATCTCTGCCTGAAACACGGCATCACCTCGATCGCCCCCTGGCGCGATCAGGTCGCCAAGGTGGGGCTCGACGAGGCGGTGCGCATCGTCCGCCAAAACGGCATCAAGCTCACCGGTCTCTGCCGCGGCGGCTTTTTCCCCGCCGCCAACGAGGCGGACCGCCAATCGGCGATCGACGACAACAAGCGCGCCGTCGATGAGGCGGCCGCTCTGGGCGCCGATTGCCTCGTGCTTGTCGTCGGCGGGCTCGCCGGCGGCTCGAAGAACATCGATGAAGCGCGCAGCATGGTGGCGGACGGCATCGCCGCCACACTGCCGCATGCCCGCGCGAGCGGCGTGCCGCTGGCGATCGAGCCTCTGCATCCCATGTATGCCGCCGACCGCTCCTGCGTGAACACGCTCGGCCAGGCGCTCGACATGTGCGAGACGCTGGGCGAGGGGGTGGGCGTTGCGATCGACGTCTACCATGTCTGGTGGGACCCCGATCTGGCGCGCCAGATCGCCCGCGCGGGTCAACTGAAGCGCATTCTCGCGCATCACATCTGCGATTGGCTGGTGCCGACGCGGGACATGCTGACCGACCGTGGCATGATGGGCGATGGCGTCATCGACCTGAAGGGCATAAGACGGATGGTGGAGGGCGCAGGTTTTCATGGCGCGCAGGAGGTCGAGATATTCTCGGCGGAGAACTGGTGGAAACGCCCGGCCGACGAGGTGATCCGCACCTGCGTCGAGCGTTTTCACGACTGCTGCCGGATCTGATTTGGCAGAACAACATTTTCGTTTCCGCACGCATGAAGGAGGATCATTCGATGGAGAAACGCCGCTTCGCACTGATAGGCACCGGAAATCGCGGAACGACCATGTGGGGCAAGGAATTGCTGGCCGGCTGGCGCGAGCATGTGGATCTGGTGGCGATCGTCGACACCAATTCGCTGCGCGCCGAACGCGCCCGTACCATGATCGGCAGCAACGCCCCGATCTACGAGAACATCGACGCCATGCTCGCGGAGCAGCAGGTCGACATGGTCATCGTCTGCACGCCCGATTATACCCATGACGACATCGTCGTGCGGGCGCTCGAAGCCGGCATCGACGTCATCACCGAAAAGCCGATGACCACAGCCGTCGACAAGATCCGCCGCATCCTCGATGCCGAAAAGCGCAGCGGCAAGCGCGTCGACGTCTCCTTCAACTACCGCTACGCGCCGACGGCCGCCAAGATCAAGGAGCTGCTCTCCTCGGGCGAGATCGGCCGCGTCACCTCCGTCGATTTTCACTGGTACCTCGACACCAAGCACGGCGCCGATTACTTCCGCCGCTGGCACGCCTATACGGAAAATTCCGGCAGCCTCTTCGTCCACAAGGCCACCCATCACTTCGATCTCCTGAACTGGTATCTCGACAGCGACCCTGAGGCTGTCACCTCCTTCGCCGACCTGCAGAATTATGGCCGCAAGGGCCCATTCCGCGGCCCGCGCTGCAAGCTCTGTCCGCACACCGAGGAGTGCGATTACTACCTTGATCTCGAGGCCGATCCCTTCCTCGATGCGCTCTATGAAGACCCCTCCGAAATCGACGGCTATTTCCGCGATGGCTGCGTCTATCGCGAGGATATCGATATTCCCGACACCATGGTCGTCAGCCTGCGCTACCGCAACAACGTCCACGTCTCCTATTCGTTGAACACCTTCCAGCCGATCGAAGGCCACCACATCGCCTTCAACGGCACCGAGGGGCGGATCGAGCTGCGCCAGTTTGAAAAGCAGCCTTGGGAAACGCCGGATGAGGACACGATCCTTTTGATCCGCAATTTTCCGAAGGGCAGGGAGCCGGTCGAGCGCATCGTCGTGCCGCATTTCTCTGGCGGCCACTATGGCGGGGACGACCGCATGCGCAACATGATCTTCAAGCCCGGCATGGAAGACCGCCTCGGCCAGCGCGCCGGCACCCGCGCCGGCGCCATGTCGGTGCTGACAGGGATCGCGGCGCTGTCGAGTGCGCGCAGCGGCAAGGTCGTGAAGATCGCCGATCTGATGCCGGAGCTTACGGGCGGCGATGCGAGCCCGGGCTTGAAGGCGGGTTGAGGCAAGCCGGCCGACGAAGGCGGGTTGATGCAAGCCAATGGCTGCCGCCATCGGCCCTATCCTCAGGCGTTGGCGGCGAGCGGTTCCTTCGCCGTCGCGACCTCGATCATCGCAACCCAGTTGCGCGCGATCTGAAGGCCGCTGGCGTCAGCCGCTGCACCGTCCACCGGGGCGAGATCGGGATGGCGCTTCAGCCAGCCGGGCTCCATCCGCTCGATCGTTGCCTCGAAGCCCGTCTTCCACCCCTCGACCACCGCGCGGCTGGCCTCGAAATGAAACTGCGTCCCATAAGTCGCGCGGCCAAGCCGGAAGGCCTGGTTGCGCACGAGTGGGCTGGTCGCCAGCAGGCAGGCGCCCTCAGGCAACGTAAACGTATCGCTGTGCCATTCGAAGGTGGTGAAATCGGCATCGAGGCCCGAAAGCAGCGGATCGGCCTTTCCCTCTTCCGTCATCTCGACGGGTTTCCAGCCGAATTCCAGCTGCCGTCCAAGATGGTTTTCCGCGCCATAGGCGCGCGCCAGGATCTGCGATCCCAGGCAGATGCCCATCACCGCCTTGCCCGCCTCGCAAAAGCGCTGCATCAGCCGCGCCAACGCCGGCAGATAGGGATAGTTCGCGTCGTCGAGCGCATCCTGCTCACCGCCCAGCACGACAAGTGCGTCATGCTCGAAGATGCTCTGCGGCAGCCGGCCGTTAAGATAGGGCTGGTAGATGTCGAGCTCGGCATTGGCCTCGGCCAGCGCGATGCCGAGCGAACCCAGCGACGTGTTCTTCATATTTTCGACCACGGCAACCCGCATCGGCATCTCCTGTCTTCCTTTGAGCGACAGGAAGAACACCAAGCCATCGTGCATTGCAATATCCGTTGCGCGCCACCCGGCCACTTCGTAAGCTCGGCGCAACTGGAACGACATGCCCGAAGCCCGACGGAAAGCGCCATGACCGAGAAAAAAGCCCGCGTCACCATTCTCTATTGCACCCAGTGCAACTGGCTGCTGCGCGCCGGCTGGATGGCGCAGGAACTGCTGCAGACCTTCACCGACAGCCTCGGCGAAGTGGCGCTCATCCCCGGCACCGGCGGCAATTTCGAGATCCGCGTCGATGATGAGCTTATCTGGGAGCGCAAGCGCGACGGCGGCTTTCCCGGCCCCAAGGAGCTGAAGCAGCGCATCCGCGATATCATCGACCCCGATCGCGACCTCGGCCACACCGACCGGGCGTCGAAGGAAAGCTAAGCCACACCCGGTAGGCTCAACTCGCTCCTAGTCGTAAGGCGAGTTGCACGTCTTGTAGATCCCCTCATAGGTGACGAAGCGATCCGTCCTGGGATTGTAGCTGCGATATTGGTTGCGGCACCAATCGACATGGAAGTTGCGATCGGGCGTGTTCGGCCGCGCGGTCCGCGTCTGTGGCTGCGACGGCTTATAGCGCGTCGGCGGCTGCGGGTTGTAGTATTGCGGCGCCGGGCCCATTTCGCGCGGGCGATAATAGGTCGGTCCGGTCGCGGTCGGCGGCCGGTAGTTCGGCTGTATGTAGGATGGCGTGAACGATTGCGTCTTGCCGAAGGTGAAGCAGCCGCGAAAATCGCACATGGTCTGCACGCGGACGATATCTCGATTGCCGATATTTTCAGGAGCAGGCGCCATCGGCATGGCCGAAACCTGGCTGAACGGCATGACGGATAGAATCACAACAACCGGCAATTTCTGAAAAACGCGCATCGCACCATCCTTTTCCTTGAATGACATATAGTGCGCCCAAGCTTTCTTGGCATCGCCCGAAATCCCCGACCGCCCAAAAACCCACCTTTCCCGGCCTTGGCCTTAGACTTTTTTGCGTGGTGTCAGAAAAACTTCAAAAACCCTGTTGACACCAACGGGCCACCCCCGTACATGGCTCTCCGTCGCCCAGATGGCGGAATTGGTAGACGCGCCAGCTTCAGGTGCTGGTACCCGAAAGGGTGTGGAGGTTCGAGTCCTCTTCTGGGCACCATTCCATTTTTGAGAAACATAGATTTCTCAACTATTTCAAGACTTAGCAGATATCTTCGATACGCTTTCCGGTTCACCGGAAGCCCTCACGGGCTTGTCTTTTTTGCGTCAGACTTATTGAAACCGGGCTTTCTCACTGTCGCTGCCGATACAAACAGCAATCCGCAGCATTCTGGATTAAAGCGAATTTGACCGGGCTCTTCGCATGCCTGACGAATAGTCGATTATCTTGAAAATGATAACCCAATGGGGTACATTTCATGCTGACTGTTGCAGAGACTCCGACCTTCACCCGACAAGCCGAAAAACTGTTCAGCGAGGAAGAGAAGCGGGAGCTGATAGACTTTCTCGCGGAAAATCCTCTTGCCGGGGATGAAATTCCGGGCACCGGCGGCGTTCGCAAGGTGCGCTTTGCGGCGTCTGGGCGAGGAAAGCGAGGCGGCGCTCGGATCATCTACTACTATCTCGATGAAACGATGCCGCTTTATGCTCTGCTTGCCTATGCGAAGAACGCCAAGACGGACATGACGCCGGACGAGAAACGGATTGTTTCGGCCTTGGCCTCGGCTCTCAAGGCCGCCGCGCGGCAAACGAAATGACGGAGACGAAAATGACAAGCTTCGCAGACGATCTTATTCAGTCTCTTGGAGAGGCTCTCGCCCATGCAAAGGGTGACGGTCTAGCTGTCGTTCATGCTCCTCTCGATCCCCGCGAGGTGCGTGAAAGGGTGAACCTCACCCAGGCTCAGATGGCGCCGCTGATGGGCATGAGCCTTTCCGGCTACCGCAAGTGGGAGCAAGGTCAGCGACGCATCAGTGGTCCAGCTGCGGCGTTGTTAAAGGTAATTGAAAAGGAGCCGGATGCCGTGCGCAGGGCTCTGGTGGACGGTACGCGCTGAACGCAGGCATGTCATGCTGCGCCAACGCGCGTGCGTTACTGCCTCATCGCAAGTGCCGACGCGACTATTTCTACCTCTGCCCGCGTAGCCATGTTTTCATGCAACTCTGCCAAGTATTATCGCGCGATCGATCCCTTAGATAAGCCCCAATCTCTTTCCATCCTCTTCGAATGATGCTTAGGTCACTCCGCTGGGAGGCGACGATATTCATCGATAGTATTCGAGGGACCGGGTGCCGCATGACCAACGTGACGTCTTCTTCCGATAATGGCGGCGGTTCCACGCTGAGGGTCGATCTGACGGGCGTGCTTGCCTGTCTGCTGATGGCCGTCATCGTCGCCTGCGCCATCATAGGCTACGGCACCAGACACCGGATCGACGACGTTGTGCAGCCGGTCGGGCCAAAGGCGACGCAGCAGCAGGCGGTCGATGGCGACGTCGCCAATGGCGGCTAGCAGTCCCGCATGCAGGGTGGCCGTTCGGGTCGCAGTTTGATCATCACCATCTGAGGTAACGGCGCCCGAGTGCCGCGCCTATGGCGGTCACGAGTGCGATCGCGATCGTGTACCAGGTGGCGACGAAGAGCGGGCTGTCGTCGACGCAATGCCAGGCGTAGAGCGCTGACGCGATGGCGCTGGCGGCAAGCCCGGCCGCGGCACCCGCAAGCGCCGGCCGGCGCGGCGCACCGGCGCGGAGCGCCAGGATGAAGCCCAAAAGCGGCGCGATCGACAGAAGCGGGATCAGCGCCAGGCAATAGGCCGCGTTGTGCCCCATCATCTGCGGTTCCCAAAGCTCTCGAGGCAACACCTGGAGCTCTATGAGGACGGCCGCCGCAAGCACGCCTGTCGGCGCCAGAAGCGCCCATGACGCGGCGCTGACGGGGGCGTCAGGGCGGCCGATGCGAAACACGATCGTCGATGCGAGAATGGCGAGCACCAGCATCAGGCTCACCTTGAAGAGCACGCGGGTGGTACCCATCATGCCTGCAATGTCGTGGCGGATGCCGATCGCGAATACCAGGATAAGCGCCGAAGCGACGACGCCCGAGACGAGCGCGGTCTTCAGCGCGCGCCCCAGCCGCATCCGCACGGGCGCATCCTCGGTCAACAGGCTGATCAGCTCATTCGTCTTCAACACGTCCACTCCGATCGTCCGTCTCGCCGCGATAAAAGGCGGCAAGTTTCTTCAGCGCCCGATGCAGCGAAACGCGCACCGCCCCCTCGCTCATCTTCAGCCGCTCCGCCGTTTCCCGTATCCCCGCGCCACCGATCGAGATCGAGCGAACGATGTCGCGCTGCGGATCCTTCAGCCGCTCCAGGAGGTGGATGGCGTCGAGCCGGTCCATCGCATCGGCTGCCTCGTCGTCGCTGGCAACCGTTTCCATCACATCCTCGATCGGCACGCTCACATGCCGTCCGCGCCGGCGCAGGCTGTCGATCAGCTTGTTGCGCACGATGGCCGAAAGCCACGGACCGATCGGCCGCGCCGGGTCCCAGGTGCCGCGCTTCAGGTGCACGGCGAGCAGCACTTCCTGCACCACGTCTTCCGCCTCGCTTGCCGGCGCGCAGAACTGTTCGCAACGCCGCCTCGCCATGGCGCGCAGATGCGGCGTCACCGCCAGAAGAAAACGCTGATAGGCCTGCGCGTCGCCATCAAGCGCCCGCCGCATCCAGTCTGCCCATTCCTCTTCACGCGCCGAATAATTCACCCGACATCATCCTCTACGAACGGGCACATGCAGTTGTTACCGGACCTTGGAAATATTTCGCAGACCTCGCAAGGCCGCATCGCCTAAAAAGCGTCGCGGGCGCGAGCCGAAACCCGATGAGGAGGGGAAAAGGCCCGCTTAGCGGACGGGCTGGTAATGACCGCGCAGCGGCACCTGGCTGCCGGTGGAAATCACACCGTCGCGGTCGCACACATAGACGGTCATCGGCATGCCGCCGGAGCGGAAGATCTCGTCGTAGCGCCGGCGCACGAATTGCGTCTCGGTGCGGCAGGTCAGCTTCGGCTCCAGCGAAGGGTCGGTCGGCGCCTTGACGCCCGGCAGGTTGGGATAGGGATAGGCCGACTGCACCCGGCCCTGGCCGGCGCGGCCCCAGTCGGTCGAAAACGCCGGCGCGGGGAGAACGCCGCTCGAAAGCGTCAGCGCCACGAGAACGATTTTTTCGAAATTACCAAGCCGCATCAATTCCCTCCGGCCGTTTGCCGGTCTCTCTATCAATGCTCTCGATGTAAGCATGCCACTCTAACGCATCAAGCGGAAGCACGCGCCGCTCCCGCAAACGTGACCTCATGCGAGCCTAGGCCGGCTTGCGGAAATAACCGCGAAACGTCGGGTGGGCGAAGAGGCTGGCGAGGATGGCAAAGCCCGCGCCGAGGAGGAAGCCGGCGAAGAACCCACCAATGACGCCGGCAATCAGCAGCGCCGTCTTGCCCGGCCCGTTGGCCTTCAGCGGCGGCTCGGCCTCGGAGATCACCCGCACATTGCTGCGCGACAGGCTTTGCTCCTCGCTGGTCTGGCCGGAACGCTTCAGCACGGTCTCGTAGATGTCGCGCGCGGCGGTCGCCTTGCGCTGCAATTCGTTGAGCTCGACCTGCTTGTCGGAGGTGTTCACCTGCAGGGCCTTTTGAACCGACAGCTCCTTGGAGACAGCGTCCTCGGCCTTCTTCGCCTGCTGGTATTCGCCCTGCGCCGTGCTCGCCAGCCGCTGCAGCTCGCCGCGGATCTGGTCGGATATGCTGTTCAGCGACGAGCGCGCGGCCTGCAGGCGCGGATGGCGCGTGCCCATCTGGCTCTCGAGGCTGCTCACCATGGCGGCCTGCGTCGAATATTGCTGGCGAAGCGTTGCAAGCGCGGTTGAAACGCCGCCGCCCTGCGAGGTGCCGCCGACCACGTCCTCGAAGCGCAGGTTGGCCGCCGCATCGGCGCGTGCCTTGGCCTGGATCGTCTTGTCTTGCGCGGTCACCAGCAGGGTGTTCAGCGAGGCCAGGCGCTGGTCGGAGATCAGTCCGTTCTGCGTCGAGGCCATGTCGTTGTCGGCGCGGTAGGTCTCCACAGCCTGTTCGGCCTCCTGCACCTTCTGGCGAAGATCGGTCAGGCGGTTGTCGAGCGTTTTCGAGGTATCCTGGTAGAGGCCTGAGCTGGCGCCGTCTTCTTCCTGCAGGAAGGAGGCCACGACCTGGTTTGCCAGCCTCGCGGATTTCTCGGCGTTCTTCGTGGTGACGTCCATGGAGACCACATAGGTGGAACTCTGGCGGGTGATGACGAGCGCTTTCTGCAGCGCGCTGACGACCGCAGCACTGTCTGCCCGGCCGGCGTTGAATTCCGGATCCTGGTCGAGCTTCATCGCATCGGCCACGCGGCGCATCACGTTGCCGGAACTCAGGATCTGCACCTGGCTGTCGATCATCGCCGAGATCATCTCGGGCGAGGGGCCGGAGGCCTGCGTGCTGGGATCGTTGAGGCCGATCTGGCGCGGGTCGAAGTAGAGCGTCGTGTTGGCTGTGAATTTCTGCGTCGACATCGGCAGCACGACGGCGCCGGCAACCGCGCCAAGCACGGAGAGACCAAGAATGAGGAGCCGCTTGTTCCAGATCGCCTGGATCGCCGAGCGGGTGTCGAGCAGCGGGCCGCCCGGCGCTGGTGCCTGGACGACAACGGGCGTGATCACGGGTGCAGCGACGGTCTCCGTCACCGGCGTCGCAAGGGGCGCTGGTGCCGCCTCGCGCGCGACGGTGCTGGCGGATGGAGGTGAAGCGTCGGCGCTCGGCTGGATCGGGGCGTCGCGCTCAGTCGTCCGCGTGGGCTCGGCGGCGGCCGGCGGTGGTACCGGTCTCGATCGGCTTGCCGATACTGGCTCTTGCGGGGCGGCGTCGGTGATCAGGGAGGCGGGCGCAGGCTTGGCGGGCACGAAGTCGGACGGGCGCAGCACCGGTCCGGGTGCGCCGGTCCGGTTGGGCTCGGTATTCGGCGGCTCATAGCTGCGCCATTGTGGCAGCCGGCCAACCTTGTTCCTGTCAAACTGGTTCATGCGCGCGCTCGTTGCTCGCCTCTAAAATACTGGCGACGTGGGCTCGACTTTAGAAATCCTTAGCTAACGGACCGTTAAGATGCCGGGACAAGCAATGACACCAACGACCAGCCGAACCCGGAAGCGGTATCAAATGAGCGACAAATCCTCCCTCCGGCGGCGCCTCGCGGCGGCCGTCCTGGCAACGATCTTGCTCCAGGCCGGTGGCGCCAGCGCGCAGGGCACATGCCTGCAGGGCATCAACCTCTCGGGCGCCGAATTCGGCGAGCGCGGCGGCGAGGTTTTCAAGGCCTATGCCTATCCATCCGAGGACACCATCGCCTATTTCGCCAAGAAGGGCTTCAACACCGTGCGTCTTCCCTTCCTCTGGGAGCGCCTGCAGCCCGAACTCGGCAAGCCGCTCGACGAGGCCGAGCTGCAGCGGCTGAAGGACGCGGTTGAGCTTTTGCGCAAGCAGCACCTGACCATCATTCTCGATCCGCACAACTACGCCCATTACGACAAGGTGATGATCGGTACGCCGCCGGTCACCGATACCGCCTTCGCGGAATTCTGGGCGCGGCTGGCGATAGAATTCTCCAATCAGGAAGATGTGATCTTCGGCCTGATGAACGAGCCCTACGACATCGGCGCCGATGCCTGGCTGAAGGCGGCCAATGCCGCGATCCGCACGATCCGCGCGACGGGGGCGAACAACCTGATTCTCGTTCCCGGCACCCGCTTCACCGGCGCCCATTCCTGGCAGGCGGATGCGCCGGGTGGCGCCAACGGCACGGTCATGCTTGGCGTTCGCGACCCTCGCAAGAATTACGCTTACGAGGTGCATCAGTATTTCGACCAGGATTCATCGGGCATGCACGCCGAATGCAGCGGTAACGACAGCGCGCTCAATGCGGTGACTGCAATGACCGACTGGGCGAAGAAGAACAACACGCGCGTTTTCCTCGGCGAGTTCGGCGTGTCGCAGGACAAGTCCTGCGTGGCGGGTCTCGGCCGCGTGCTAAACCACATGCAGGCAAACCCCGATGTCTGGCTCGGCTGGACCTATTGGGTGGCGGGCGATTGGTGGCCGGAGACCGAGACGCTGAACGTCCAGCCGCGCAACGGCAAGGATCGCCAGCAGATGACGGCGCTGGAAAACGCCATTAAAGCCCCGCCCGCCGACAAGGCCAAGTGCAAGACGCTGGTGGATTGAGGACATGACAGGCAAGGGCACAACCGTTAAGGAGCCGATCGATTACAGCATCCTGGCTGTCAGCGTGCTCGGCGTGACCTATAACGCCATCCTTGCCTTCATCAATCACAACATCATGCCGCTGACACCAACCGCCGTGGTGTTGAGCGAAATCCTGATCCTCGCCTACAGCTTCGGCTATATCCTGAAGAAGGGGATTTTCGAGGAGGATATCATTCCTCTCGGCTATCTCCTCGCGACGATCGTGCTGACTGTCTACGTGATGGTCATCAACAAGGCCGGCTATATCGATCATCTGCGCAACGTCCTGATCATCTTCGCCTTCACCGTGCTCGGCCGCTGGAGCAACGAGCGAACGCTGCGGCTCGCTTTCAAGATCTGCTGCGTTACGGTTCTGGCCGTGCTGGTTTGCGAGATTGTCTCGACGCCGGCCTATGTGGCGTTGGTCCATCCGGCCGAGTATTTCCAGAACACCCGCGGCGTGCCTCCCGCCACCTATAGTGATGCCGGCCTGTTTCGCGGCGCGCTCGGCTTCGAAGGGAGGTTTTCGTTCGGCCTGATCGATCACCGCTCCTCCTCGATCTTCCTCGAACAGGTGTCGCTCGCCAATTTCTGCGGCGTCATGGTCATTTATCTCGTGAGCTTCGCCAATCGCATCACGCTGTTCGATCGCCTGATCTTCGTCACCACGATCGTGCTCATCCTGGTGACGAACGATACCCGCACCATGCTGATCTTTGCCATCGTCAGCGCTGCCGGCTATGTCATCTATCCCTTCATCCCGAAGATCTTCAATTTCCTGATGATGCCTGGCATCGTCATGGTCGGCTTCATCATCCATGCCTTCAAGCCGAACGCCCATGACGACGACTTCGTCGGCCGCATCAGCGGCACGATCAGAAACATCATCGCCATGGATTTGCCGGCGACGATGGGGCTTGAGCTCGACAAGGCGACGACCTTCGTCGACAGCGGCTACGTCTACATCACCTACGGTGCCACCGTCTTCGGTCTGATCCTCTTCTGGCTCTTCGTCTCCTTCTACCCGGCCGGCCAGACGCCGAACCAGAAGCGGCTTTGCCATTCCCTCTCGCTCTTCATGTTCCTGAACCTGATGATCGGCTCGACCGCGATCTTTTCCATGAAGACCGCCGGCCTCGGCTGGCTTCTCGTCGGCTTTCTCAAATTCAACGAGGGCACCAAGGCCACGGCGGGGATGCGCGGTTCCACGACGCAAAGTGAACGGACTCCGATAGGAAACGCCGTAAGCTGACGGTCGATGGGATGTTCCGGCCATTGAGGCCGCTCTTCTCGATAAACTTGGTGCAGCGGCGTGAGCGTCGTGCTTGATCGGCCATGTCGCTTTGATCTAAGCAGGCTCGACGGTCGATGCCGCCTAAACAAGGCCGACGCTTAAACAAGGAATATGACGCATGACGCAATATGTATTGACGGTAGCCTGCAAATCGACACGCGGCATCGTGGCGGCGATTTCGACCTATCTGGCCGACAAGGGTTGCAACATCATCGATAGCTCGCAGTTCGATGACCTGTCGACAGGCATGTTCTTCACCCGCGTCAGCTTCATCTCCGAAGAGGGTGCGACGCTGGCGGCTATTCGCGAAGGCTTCCAGCCGATCGCCGAGAAATTCGAGATGACCGCGGAAATCCACGACGGCGACCAGCGCATGAAGGTGCTGCTGATGGTCTCGCGCTTCGGTCACTGCCTGAACGACCTGCTCTACCGCTGGAAGATCGGTGCGCTGCCGATCGATATCGTCGGCGTAGTGTCCAACCACTTTGACTATCAGAAGGTGGTGGTCAATCACGATATCCCTTTTCACCACATCAAGGTGACGAAGGAAAACAAGCCCGAGGCCGAAGCGCAGATCATGCAGATCGTCGAATCGACTGGCACCGAACTCGTCGTGCTCGCCCGCTACATGCAGGTGCTCTCGGATGCGATGTGCAAGAAGATGTCCGGCCGCATCATCAACATTCACCACTCCTTCCTGCCGTCGTTCAAGGGCGCAAACCCCTACAAGCAGGCCTATGAGCGTGGCGTAAAGCTGATCGGCGCCACCGCGCACTACGTCACCGCCGACCTCGACGAAGGCCCGATCATCGAGCAGGACACGGCGCGCATCACCCATGCGCAGTCGGCTGACGATTACGTCTCGATCGGTCGCGATGTCGAGAGCCAGGTTCTCGCCCGCGCCATCCACGCCCACATCCACCACCGCGTGTTCCTGAACGGCAACCGCACCGTGGTCTTCCCGGCAAGCCCGGGCAGCTATGCCTCCGAGCGCATGGGCTGACACAGCTATCGGGCGTCCGCTAATTCCTTGGCCAGTAATTCCTAGGCCGGTAATTCCTAGTGATGACGCCCGATCCCTTGCTTGCCGATAGCAAGCTGTCGATTATCTGCTTATTGTGCAGGATCGAATCGTGCGGTGGGGGAATGCCATGACCGATGAAACGCTTGCTCAGCGTCTCGAGCTTCCGCGTCCAGATGTGACGGCCGAGGAAGCTGGAGACATCCTGCAGTCGCGTTACGGTTTGTCCGGCCAGCTGAGCGAACTCGGAAGCCAGCAGGACCGCAACTACCGCGTCGATACCGGCGATCAGACCTACGTCCTGAAGATTTGCCACATGATCTACGAGACGATCGAGCTCGAGGCGCAGAATGCCGCGATCCGTCATCTCGCCGGCATCGAGGGCGCGCCGCGCGTGCCCCGCGTGGTCGCCTCCACCGATGGCCAGGACATCGTCGCCGTCGTCGTCCGCGACCAGACCTATCAGGTTCGCCTGCTCGAATATCTCGAAGGTGAGGGCCTCACCAAACCTTCGTATCTCCCCGGGCACTCCGTGGCGGCGCTGGGCGCGCTCTGCGCCAATCTCGCCCGGTCGCTGGCCGATTTCGATCACCCCGGCCTCGACCGCAACCTGCAATGGGACTTGCGCCGCGCCGGCCCGGTCGCCGTCCAGCTCCTGTCGGCGATCACCGATGGCGCCGCGCGCGACCGCATCGCCAAGAACATGGTCGCTGCCGTTCGCCGCGTGCAGCCCTTCGCGCCGGCGCTGCGCCTGCAGGCCGTCCACCATGACGTGACCGGCGACAATGTCGTCAGCCGCCGTGACGAAAAGGGCCGCCTCATCCCGGATGGCGTCATCGATTTCGGCGATATCATCCGCGGCTGGCTGGTCGGCGATCTCGCCGTCACCTGCGCCTCGCTGCTGCACCAGGCCGATGGCGACCCCTTCTTCGTGCTGCCCGCCGTCAAGGCCTATCACGAGGTCTATCCGCTGAAGGAAGAGGAGCTCAGGGCGCTCTGGCCGTTGGTCGTCGCCCGCGCCGTCATTCTGGTGGCGAGCAGCGAGCAGCAGATCTCCATCGATCCCGAAAACGAATATGTCCGCGCCAATCTCGTGCTTGAGCAGCGCATCTTCGATACCGCCATCGCCGTGCCCTTCGATCTCATGGAGACGGCGATCCTGAAGACGGCGGGCATCGAACTTCCCACTGTTGCGACCGAGCACTGGCATCCGCTGCTGCCCGATCTCGATCTCCAGAACATGCTCTATGTCGACCTCGGCGTCGAAAGCCAGCACTTCGCCGCCGGCAATTGGGGCCAGGGCGACATGGACTGGCGCCTGCTCGCCCGCGCCGCCTCCGAGGCCGATGCCGCCGCCACCCGCTACGGCGAATACAGGCTGTCGCGCGCCCGCCTGCTGAGCGCCAGGCCGTCGGCCACCTACGCGCTGCATGCCGATATCTGCCTCGCCGCCGGCAGTGCGATCGCGGCCCCGTTCTCGGGGCGCATCAGCTGGCAGAACCACCATCTGGTGCTCGAGGGCGCCGATATCGGCCTTCATCTCGACGGTCTCGACCCATCGGTCGAGGATGGCGCCGAGCTCGAATCAGGCCAGGCGATCGGCGTGGTCTCTGGCGAACAGGGATCGCTCGGCGGCTTGCGCGTGCAGCTCTCGACGTTGAAGGGTGCCGAGCCGCCGCTCTTCTGCACGCCCGCTGAAGTCTTCGCCTGGTCGGCGCTTTGCCCGTCGCCAGCAGCCTTGCTTGGCAAGGGCGTCGAGGCGCCGAAGCCTGTCGACGCGGAAATCCTTGCCGTTCGCACGGCCCATTTCGCCGCGGCCCAGAAGCATTATTACGAGATCCCGCCGCGCATCGAGCGCGGCTGGAAGGAATATATGTTCGATGTCGAGGGCCGCGCCTATCTCGACATGGTCAACAACGTCACCATCCTCGGCCACGGCCATCCGCGCCTGGCCGATGCCGTCGGCGAACAATGGCTGCGGCTGAATACCAATTCGCGCTTTCACTATGCAGCCGTCGCCGATCTCTCCGAACGGCTGGCGGCTCTGGCCCCCGAAGGTCTCGACACCGTCTTCCTGGTCAATTCGGGGTCGGAGGCCAACGATCTGGCGCTGCGGCTTGCCTGGGCCCACACCGGCGCGCGCAACATGCTGAGCCTGCTTGAGGCCTATCACGGCTGGTCGGTGGCGAGCGATGCCGTCTCCACCTCGATCGCCGACAATCCGCAGGCGCTGACGACGCGGCCCGATTGGGTCCATCCGGTCGCTGCGCCCAACACCTATCGCGGCGAGTTTCGCGGCCCCGATTCGACCGGCGACTATCTACAGAGCGTTCTTGCCGCGCTGGAGCTGATCGACGCCAGCGGCGAGCGGCTGGCGGGCTTCATCGCCGAGCCGGTTTACGGCAATGCCGGCGGCATCGCGCTGCCGCATGGTTATCTCGCCGCCGTCTACGGCCAAGTGCGGGCCCGTGGCGGCGTCTGCATCGCCGACGAGGTGCAGGTCGGCTATGGCCGGCTCGGCCATCATTTTTGGGGCTTCGAAGAGCAGCAGGTGGTGCCCGATATCATCACGGTCGCCAAGGGCATGGGCAATGGCCACCCGCTCGGCGCCGTCATCACCACGCGGGCGATCGCCGATTCGCTGGAGAAGGAGGGCTATTTCTTCTCCTCGGCCGGCGGCAGCCCGGTCAGCTCCGTCGTCGGCATCACCGTGCTCGACATCATGGCCGACGAGGCGCTGCAGCAGAACGCCCGCGAGATCGGCGATCGGCTGAAGGGCCGGCTGGTGACGCTGATGGATCACCATCCGCTCATCGGCGCGGTGCATGGCATGGGGCTCTATCTCGGCGTCGAGTTCGTCCGCGACCGCGAAACGCTGGAGCCGGCGAGCGAGGAGACGGCGGCGATCTGCACGCGCCTGCTCGAGCTCGGCGTTATCATGCAGCCGACCGGCGATCACCTCAACGTGTTGAAGATCAAGCCGCCGCTCTGCCTTGCCGCCGAAAGCGCCGATTTCTTTGCCGACATGCTGGAAAAGGTGCTGTCCGAGGGCTGGTGAGCGGCCTTATTCGGCCGCCTCACCGCCTGCCTGGCCATCCAGCCAGGCCACCAGTCCGTCAAGCGTCTGCAGCCCGTATTCGACGGCGCCGAAGCCGATGACGAACTGACGCCGCGCGCGGGTGGGATGCAGCTGGCGCATGGTCAGCACCGTCTTGCCGTCGGTCTGCTCGTCGAAGGTCACCGTCACCCGGAAGCGATCGGGGTCCTCGGGGTCGGGCGTGCCGTAGTCCATGACGATCCGTTCGTTGGGCACGATTTCGAGAAAGCGCATGAGATTGGGGAAGCGCTGCTCCCGGCCTTCGAACATGCCCACCATGTCGAACCGCCACACGCCGCCTTCGCGAATATCGGCCTCGATGCTCTCGATCGCAAGGCCTGCGGGGCCATACCATTGCGCCAAGGCATTGGGGTCCATCCAGGCCGCGAAGACCCTGTGGCGGGGATGATTGATGACCTTCACCAGCACGATTTCCCGGTCCAGCGACCAGCTGTCAAACGGATCTGCCATGTGCTTCAATCTCCTCCCACTTCATCTTGCGTATTATCGAGATAAGTCTCCAGGCGATCCAGCCGCTGGCTCCAGCGCAGCCGCTCGGACGCCATCCAGTCCGCCGCCTCGTCGAACCGCGCCTGCACCAGGCGGCACCAGCGGCTGCGGCCGCGCTTTTCGCTGGCGATCAGCCCGCAATCTTCAAGCACCTTCAGATGCTGGACGAAGGAGGGCAGGGCCATGTCGAAGGGCTCCGCCAGGATGCTGACCGATACCTCGCCCTCGGCCAGCCGCGAGACCACCGCGCGGCGCGTGGGGTCGCTGAGGGCGTGAAAGGCGAGGTCGAGCGGGGTCGAGTGATAGGGCATGTCGTTTTCTACGGCAGGCCGGATTGCGGGTCAATATTATAAAGGTACTTGCCTTAGTAATTTGATCTGATACAAAGGTAATGGCCTTAGTATTTAGCCTGTGAGGAGGATAGCACAATGGCAGTCCGTATCGATCTCATGATCTCGCTGGATGGTTTCGCCACGACGACCGACCAGACACCCGAAGTCCCGTTCGGCGAGGACTGGCCACGGCTCGTAGGCGCTTATGCCGCCACGCGGACCTTCCGCGAGCGCGTGTTCAAGGACACAAGCGGCAGCGGCACCACCGGCCTAGACGATGACTATGCGCGGGCCTATTTCGAAAATATCGGCGCCGAGATCATGGGTGCCGGCATGTTCGGCCTGCACAATTTTCCCGATGATCCGGACTGGCGCGGATGGTGGGGCGACGAGCCGCCCTTCGGTTGCCCGGTCTTTGTCCTCACGCATAAGCAGCGCCCGTCGATCGAGATGTCCGGCGGCACGACCTTCCACTTTCTCAGCGCTGATCCCGTCGATGCGCTGGCACAGGCGACGAAGGCCGCCAACGGCAAGGATGTGCGCGTCGGCGGCGGGCCGACGGTCGCGCGCGATTTCCTGAAAGCCGGTCTCGTCGATCAGCTTCATGTCGCGATCACGCCGATCCTTTTGGGTCGCGGCATTCGCCTGTGGGATGATCTGCGTGGCCTCGAAGCGGGTTACACGGTCAAATCCGAAACCGCGCCTAGCGGCACGATCCACCTGACTTTCAAGCGTTAATCGCTTGCCGGTGCCCGTTAACCATTTCGGTCATTTCGCGGCTTACCGACTTTTAATCAAAAGCCCATTGCCGGAATCAGACGCACTCCCTATCTCTGGCTGCGAGCGACAGAGAGTTCCGTATCGTCATACCAAGTGCACAAAGACCTGCTAATGGTCTTCTCGTGAATTCGGCTTTGGCGGAATGATATTTTCCTAATCGCCGACATTTTGACACGTTTCGGAATATGTTTCCGACAGTCCGTTATGTATTCTCTACAAATAAAGTAGATTATACGGAACGCCAACCGCCGGTCCCGGCATGCCCGGGGCCCGAAGCAAGCACGACGCAGAAGAAAGGAATGAGACATGAACGACTTTGATATTCTTGCCACGCTCCTGACGCGCCCGGTGCTTGGCAGTGACCGTCCGGGCGCTCTCTCCCGCCCGAACTGTCGAATGTGACCTTCGTCCCCCCTTAAACGGTAAAAGACAAGTCAATTCGCCATCGCCGACGCACTCCGCGCGGCAGGAGTTCTATGCATGAAAAAAGAAGTTATCGAATACGCAGGCGTGCCCGTTGGCATCGTCATTCCGGATGAAAACCGGCTGAAATTCATCGCCGTGAAGTATCACGTCCACGATCTCGACGAGCAGCACTTCAGCTCGCCGGCCGAGGTCAAGCACGCGATCCACGATCTGATGACCCGCCGTCATCCCAAACCCATCCATGCCTGAGGGCATGGTTCGATGCCGGCTTGAAATGGCCGGGCGAAAACAATTCGAGGATATCTGACCGGTCCCGCCTGAAGCGGGGCCGGTCTTGTTTTTTGCCCTCCCATATCGTCCTATCGCCTCCTGCCGATCGCCCATCTGCGAAAAGCCCACCGACGAGAAGGACGCCGCACTTGCTCAATCTGCTCACCGATATCGAAGGCCTTTCCGTCGGCCACGCCACGGATCTCGGCCTCGGCTCCGGCGTCACCGCCATTGTTTTCGATAAGCCGGCGGTGGCCTCCGGCGTCGTGCTCGGCGGTGCGCCGGGCGGCCGTGATACCGCGCTGCTCGATCCCTCCATGGCGGTGACCGAAGTCGATGCCTTCGTGCTCTCGGGCGGCTCCGCCTTCGGGCTCGACGCGGCCGGTGGCGTCCAGGCCGGCCTGCGCGCCATGGGCCGTGGCTTTCCGGTTGGAAACCAGCGCGTGCCCATCGTCCCGCAGGCGATCCTGATGGACCTCCTGAACGGCGGCGACAAGGATTGGGGCCTGCAATCGCCCTACCGCGATCTCGGCTACGAAGCCTTCCGCGCTGCCGCGAAGGGTTCGTTCGCGCTCGGCACCGTCGGCGCCGGCACCGGCGCCACCACCGCGACCTTCAAGGGCGGCCTCGGCTCGGCCAGCGCCCGCTCGTCGGCTGGCCACACCATCGCTGCCATCGTCGCCGTCAATGCGCTTGGTTCCGCCACGGTGGGCGAGGGGCCGCATTTCTGGTCGGCGCCTTTCGAAGAGGACAATGAATTCGGCGGCCTCGGCCTTCCGCAGGCAATCGGCGCGCGCGATACCGCCATGCGCCTCAAGGGCATGAACACCACCGCCACGACCATCGGCGCCATCGTCACCGACGCGGTGTTGACCAAACCCGAAGCCCATCGCCTCGCTGTCATGGGCCATGACGGGTTTGCTCGGGCGCTGTTGCCGGCACATCTGCCGCTCGATGGCGACACCATCTTCTCCGCCGCCACCGGCGCCAAGCCACTCGGCGGCCTGCCTGAGTTTCTGGAACTCTGCCACCTCGCCACTCTTGTGATGGCCCGCGCCATTGCCCGCGGCGTCTATGAGGCGACGGCGCTTCCAGTGGAAGGCACCCAGCCGGCATGGCGGGACCGCTATGCCGATCGCCTGTGATGGATTAGAGGATGGCATTGGTCCGAATGCGGAGACGGTGAGATGCAGATACGCGCCCTGATGTATTTCGACGAACTGGTCCGCACCAATTCGATGCGCCAGGCCGCCGAAAACCTGAACGTCGCGCCGACAGCGATCAGCCGCCAGATCGAAAACCTCGAATATCATTTCGGCGCGCCGCTGGTGGAGCGCAGCGCCCGTGGCGTCAAGCTGACGGCCGCCGGCGAGCTGCTCGCCGCCCGCGCCGGCCGCACCCTGCGCGAGCTCGATCATGTCGGCCAGCTGATCGAGGACCTGAAGGGCCTGCAGGCCGGCCGCGTTGCCATCCACGCCAATGGCGCCACCGTCGCCAATCTCTTGGCGCCGGCGCTGGCCGAATTCAGCCTCAAATATCCCAAGCTGCATTTCGAGGTCACCATCTCCAGCGCCCGCCAGGCCGTCGAGGCGGTCAATGGCGGCGAGGCGGATATCGCCGTCACCCTGTTTGCGCCGGCCGTATCGGGCACTAAGGTCCGCCTGCGCTCCGAGATCGCCTACGACCTGATCGTCGCGACAGGCCATCCGGCGGCCGAGCGGCAGGAGGTGAACCTCAAGGATATAGCCGACTATCCATTGGCGCTGCCCGACCAATCTTTCGGCTTCCGCCAGGCTTTCGATGCACTCTTCGAAAAGGCCGGGCTGAGCTTCGATGCTGTCTTCGTCACCAGCTCGCTGGAGATGCTGAAGGAGCTGGTGCTGAGCGGCGCAGCCGCCACGCTGCTTCCGGCGCTGACGGTGCGCCGTGAGATCGAGGCCGGCCAGCTCCGCGCCGTGCCGCTGGCGCCCAGAAGCGCCATCCGCACCCATGTCGATCTCTGCGTCGCGCCCGATCGCCAGCTATCGTTCGCCGCCTCCAAGCTTCTCGATTTCATCGAGCGTTTCATGCGCGAGCGCGCCGGCGGTCCGGTCAGCAAGGGCTGAGCGGATGCCCGGCCGCCAGCAGGCGGTGTTGGGCTTGCATCGAGCGGGAAATTCCTGTGTAGCTCTTTTGGCTGCACTGAGCACACAAAATCGTCATTGTGTGTGCACAGGCGCAATGACACTCTATCGGCAATCGGCCAGTTGCAGCAAGCGGCGGCCATGAAGGGGACATGATGATCAAGCTTTCGCTCGCGCCTTCCGCGCGCCTCGTTCGTCGTCTTTCGCTTGGGGCCGCCGTCTCGGCCGGGCTGGTGATGCTGAGCCTGACGCCGGCTGAGGCCGCCAAGACCACGCTCAGCCTCGGCATGACCATCGAGCCCACGGGCCTCGACCCGACGATCGCCGCCCCCGTCGCCATCGGCCAGGTCACCTGGCAGAACGTCTTCGAGGGTCTGGTGACGATCGACGAGGCCGGCAAGGTTCAGCCGCAGCTGGCGAAAAGCTGGGAAATCTCAGCCGACGGACTGACCTATACGTTCAAGCTGCGCGAAGGCGTCACCTTCCACGACGGACAGGCCTTCGATTCCGCTTCCGCCAAATTCGCGCTCGACCGCGCCCGCGGCAAGGATTCCGTCAACCCGCAAAAACGCTTCTTCGCCTCCATCTCTTCGATCGATACGCCCGATGCGACAACCTTGGTGCTGCATCTCTCTGAACCCACCGGCAGCCTGCTTTACTGGCTTGGCTGGCCGGCCTCCGTCATGGTGGCGCCGAACTCGGCGGCCGACGACAAGACCAAGCCCGTCGGCACCGGCCCCTTCAAGTTCGTCAGCTGGGCCAAGGGCGACAAGGTCGAGCTGGAAAAGAACGCCGGCTATTGGAACAAGGATGTGTCGGTCGCCCTCGACAAGGTGACTTTCCGCTTCATCGCCGATCCGCAGGCGCAGGCAGCGGCGCTGAAATCCGGCGATGTCGACGCCATCCCCGAATTCGCCGCACCCGAGCTGATGACCTCGTTCGACGGCGACGCCAGGCTGATGACCAAGATCGGCAACACTGAGCTCAAGGTCGTGGCCGGCATGAACAATGCCGAAAAGCCCTTCAACGACAAGCGCGTGCGCCAGGCGTTGATGATGGCGATCGACCGCAAGACGGTGATCGACGGCGCATGGTCCGGCTTGGGCACCCCGATCGGCAGCCACTACACGCCGAATGATCCCGGCTATGTCGACCTGACGGCCAAGCTCCCCTACGATCCGGAAAAGGCGAAGGCCTTGCTGACAGAAGCCGGCTACCCCGATGGCTTCACCTTCACCATCAAGTCCCCGCAGATGGCCTATGCGCCGCGCAGCGCCGAGGTCATGCAGGCCATGCTCGCCGAAATCGGCGTGACCATGACCATCGAGCCCACCGAATTCCCGGCCAAGTGGGTCCAGGACGTGATGAAGGACCGTTCTTACCAGATGACCATCGTCGCCCATGCCGAGCCGATGGACATCGACATCTATTCCCGCGATCCCTACTACTTCAACTACAAGAACCCTGATTTCAACGCGCTGATGAAGAAGGTCCAGGAAACCACCGATCCGGCCGCGCAGGCCAAGATCTACGCCGAAGCCCAAACCATCCTCGCCGACGACGTCCCGGCTCTCTTCCTCTTCGTCATGCCCAAGCTCGGCGTCTGGGACAAGAAGCTGAAAGGCCTCTGGGAAAACGAGCCGATCCCCTCGAACGTGCTCACCAACGTCTCCTGGGACGAGTAGGTGACGGGAGGGTTTGTGTTGGTGGGAGAGGATGGAGAGGTTGGGGTAAGCGATACGCTGACGGCAAGCACCGAGCTTGCGGCCCCCCCTCATCCGACCCTTCGGGCCACCTTCTCCCCGTTGGGGCGAAGGGGAGGTTGGCGCGAGTGGCTGACCCCGAGTCTCTTCTCCCCAACGGGGAGAAGGTGCCGGCAGGCGGATGAGGGGGCCACACGCGCAAAGTTCACCTACAGCCGAGTCGCCAACAGCCATCTCCTTGCCCAGGTTACCCCCCTCTGCCCTGCCGGGCATCTCCCCCACAAGGGGGGAGATTGGCTTGGCTCACCCGCTCGCTCCACTCTCATTGTTTGGCGTAAACCTCACCACTTGCCGATCTCCCCCCTTGTGGGGGAGATGTCCGGCAGGACAGAGGGGGGTATCCCGCCCACCGAGCCCGCGGCCCCCTCATCCGGCTGCCGCCACCTTCTCCCCGCTGGGGAGAAGAGACTCGTAGCGGGCAGCTCGCTCCATCTTCCCTTCTCCCCAATGGGGGTCCGAAGGACGGGTCGAGACCAGCGGCTCGACCCCGGTCAGTGGCCCGAAGGGTCGGAGGAGGGGGCCACGCGCGCTGACATCACCATCAGCCGCCCTGCACCCACCTCAAGAGCCGCCGCATGATCGCCCTCGTGCTCCGTCGCGTCGCCGGCCTCGTCATCACGCTGCTCGTGGTCTCGCTGCTGATCTTCGCCGTCATGGACATGCTGCCGGGCGACCCGGCCTCGATCATGCTCGGCACCTCGGCCTCGCCGGAAACGCTGGCGGCGCTGCGTCACGAACTCGGCCTCGACCGCTCGCTCCTGATCCGCTACGCCGAATGGCTGGCAGGCGTCTTCACCGGCGATCTTGGGCGCTCCTACACCTATGGCGTCCCCGTCGCCGGCCTCATTCTCGAGCGGCTCGCCGTCACCCTGCCGCTCGCCCTCATCGCCATCCTGCTCTCCGTGGCGATCGCCATCCCGCTTGGCGTCACCGCAGCCTCCAGGCGCGGCGGCATTGTCGATGCGATCGCGGCCGTCGTCTCGCAGGTCAGCATCGCCGTGCCCGCCTTCTGGGTGGCGCTGCTGTTGATCATCCTGTTTTCGACCACGCTCGGGCTGATGCCGGCGGGTGGTTTTCCGGGCTGGAGCGCGGGTGTCTGGCCGGCGCTGAAGGCCCTGCTGATGCCGGCAGTCGCATTGGCGCTGCCGCAGGCAGGCGTGCTCACCCGTGTCACCCGCTCGGCGGTGCTGGATACGCTGCACGAGGATTTCACCCGAACCGCCCGCGCCAAGGGTCTGTCATCAGCCACCGTGCTCTGGCGCCATTCGGTGCCCAATGCGCTGGTGCCGATCCTCACCATCCTCGGCCTGCAAGCCACCTTCCTGGTGGCCGGCGCAGTCCTGGTCGAGAATGTCTTCAATCTCCCCGGCCTCGGCCGTCTCGCCTATCAGGCGCTGTCGCAGCGCGATATTGTCGTCATGCAGGATGTGGTGCTGTTCTTCGCCGGCCTTGTCATCCTCATGAACTTCCTGGTCGATCTCTCCTACCTTGCGATCGACCCGCGTCTGAGAAAGGGGATCTGAGATGGCGCCCCTGGTCTCGACCACAACAAATGTCGGCCGCCGACGCATGCGCGACGTCAAGCGCGTCAATCTCATCATCGGCGCCGCGATCGTCGCGTGCCTCGTCGCCATCGCGCTGCTGTCGCTCGTCTGGACGCCACTGCCACCGGCCAAGATGCAGATCATCCACAAGCTGCAGCCGCCGCTCGGCTTCGGCCTTCTCGGCACCGATCAGCTTGGCCGCGATGTGCTCTCCATGCTGATGGTCGGCTGCTGGAATTCGCTCTCGATTGCCATCGTCGCCGTCGCTATTGGCGGCACGCTCGGCACCATCGCCGGCCTTGCCGCGGCCGCCTTTCGCGGCATCTTCGAAACGCTTCTGATGCGCGTCTGCGACGTCATCTTCGCGCTCCCGCCGATCCTCTCGGCGATGATGCTCGGCGCCTTCCTCGGCGGCGGCCGGCTGACGGCGATCGCTGCCATCGCCACCTTCCTCATTCCGGTCTTTGCCCGTGTTGCCCTGGCAGGCGCGCTGCAGGCCTGGAGCCGCGATTACGTGCTTGCCGCCCGCGCGCTTGGCAATACCCGGCTGGCGATCTCGCTCCGCCACGTGCTGCCCAATATCATGAGCCAGCTCATCGTTCAGGTGACCATCCAGCTTGGCCTCGCGGTGCTCACCGAAGCGGGCCTCAGCTTCCTCGGTCTCGGCCTTGCCCCGCCGGCGCCGAGCTGGGGGCGGATGTTGGCCGATGCGCAGACCTATCTTGCCCTTGCCCCCTGGCTCGCCATCCTTCCCGGCCTTGCCATCGCGCTCTCCGTCCTCGGCTTCAACATGCTGGGCGACGGCCTGCGCGACCTGCTCGACCCTCGCGAGGCCAGCCGCTGATTGAGCAAGTCGCTGATTTGAAGATGTCCTTTTGAAAGACCGCGCCATGACCGAGATCGACCTGAGCATCCGAGACCTGAAGCGGCATTTTGCGGCGAAGAGCCTATCTCCGCTGGAATACTGGCTGGCGCTGGAGCCGCATATCGCCGCCTGGGAGCCGCATATCGCCGCGCTCTATCTCTACGATCCCGACGCCGCCCGAGCCCAGGCCAAGGCCTCCACCGAACGCTGGACGAAGGGCGAAACGCTGGGCCCGCTCGATGGCATCCCGGTCACGCTGAAGGAGCTGATATCAACCAAAGGCCAGCCCGTCCCGCTCGGCACCCGGGCCATGGAGCTGACGCCGGCGCTCGACGACGCCCCCATCGCCGCCCGCATGCGCGAGGATGGTGCCATCATCTTCGCCAAGACTACGTGCCCCGACTACGGCATGCTCTCCTCCGGCCTGTCGAGCTTCCACCCGCTCAGCCGCAACCCGTGGGATATCAGCCAGAACCCCGGCGGTTCCAGCGCCGGCGCCTCGGCGGCGGCCGCCGCCGGCTATGGTCCGCTCCACATCGGCACCGATATCGGCGGCTCCGTGCGGCTCCCGGCCGGCTGGACCGGCATCTTCGGCTTCAAGCCCAGCCACGGCCGCATCCCGGTCGATCCCTATTATGTCGGCCGCTGCGCCGGGCCGATGACGCGCACCGTCGATGATGCGGCGCTCGCCATGGCAACGCTGTCGCGGACGGACTGGCGCGACGGCACCAGCCTGCCGCCGAACGATATCGACTGGACCGATCTCGACATCGACCTCTCAGGCATGCGCATCGGCCTCATGCTCGACGCCGGCTGCGGCCTTGATGCAGAGGACGAGGTGAAGGCGGCCGTCGTTGCGGCTGCGAAACAGTTCGAGCGCGCGGGTGCCGTCATCGTGCCGGTCGGCCCGGTGCTGTCGCGGGCGATGCTGGATGGTCTCGACAATTTCTGGCGCGCCCGCTTCTGGGGCGATATCGAGGGGTTGAGCGAGGAGCGCCGCGAGAGCATCCTTCCCTATATCTACGGCTGGGCCAAGGGTGGGGCCGATGTCAGCGGCGTAGCCGCCGTCAAGGGCTTCAACCAGACGATCGAGATGCGCAAGGCCTGCGGCGCGCTGTTCGAGACGGTCGACGCCGTGCTGTCGCCGACCAATCCCATCGTCTCCTATCCGGCCGAATGGGCCTCGCCGACCAACGATCCGGCCCGGCCCTTCGAGCACATCGCCTTCACCGTTCCCTGGAACATGTCGGAGCAACCGGCCTCGTCGATCAACTGCGGCTTTTCCCGATCCGGCATGCCGATCGGCCTGCAGATCGTCGGCCCCCGCTTCGACGACATGCGCGTTCTGAGGCTGTCTAAAGCGTTCGAGACCTGGTCCGGCGGCGTCACCGCATGGCCGAAGCCGCCGGTCAGTTGATCGGGCGACGATAGCCGTTCGGCTGCTCGTAGAGCCAGCCGATGCGCTGGACGGCCTCTTCGAAATTCTCGCGTACCACCGTCATGGTATGGCCGGTCGCATGCAGGATCGTTTCCGCATCCTCCATGATCGCCACATGCCCCTTCCAGAACACCAGGTCGCCGCGTCGCAGTTCCTCGCGGGTGATGGGTGTGCCAAGCGCCGAGGCCTGCATGTCCGTGTCGCGCGGCGCGGCGCGGCCGGTCATCAGCATGGAAAGCTGCACCAGCCCTGAGCAGTCGATCCCGAGCCCCGAGCGGCCGCCCCAGAGATAGGGTGTCTCGACAAAGCGGGCGGCGATGTCGACATAGTCCTCGCCGTCAAGCGCGCCGATCGGCTGCACATGCTTGGCAAAAATGGCAGTGCCGTCTTCCAGCGTCACATAGTGGTTGCCGCGCGCCTCCGCGGTGTCGGCGACCGCCACGCGGCTGCCCATCGAAAGAATGTCGTTATAGGGTTTGCGCAGTTCCGGCTCGCGATAGAGAAAGGTCCGCTGAACGGTGACGATATGGCTCGGCACGGGCGCCGTCTCGCTCACCGCGCTCTCTGGCAGGTAGCCGACGTAATTGTCCGATCGCGCCTTGATCCAGCACCATCCGTCGGCGCGGTCGAGCACGGTCACGTCCTCGCCGAATAAGAGCTCGGTGTCGATACCGACGGTCGCGTCGGGTCGCGGCCGCAGCCCCACGACCGGCACTGCGATGCGCGCCGGCGTCCCGTCGGTAAAGCGCTGCGCCGCCACCTGTCCTTCCAGCCCGCGCTCGGCGAGGTCGTCCCTGAAGGCGTGCAGGCGGCGGTCGAGCGTGGTCATGGTCTTGTCCTCAAAGTCACAGTCGGCGCCCGTGCTCGCGCACGCGGTCGCCCAGTTTTTCCAGGTAAAGCGCGCCGCCCACGGTGCGCTTGATCAGCACGTTGCGCCGGTCGCTGTCATCGCGCACCCGGTCCACCAGCCCCATGTCGCCCATCGTATCGAGTGCCCGGGTGATGACCGGCTTGGTGACATTGAGCTCGGCGGCCAGTCCGCGCACGGTATGCGGCGGCGGCACGAGATAGATATGCAGCAGGATCGCCATCTGGCGCAATGTCAAATCGCGGTCGTCGTGGCGAACCTGGTCGAGCGAGACGCCATGCCAGAGCCCGAGCGCCTGCGATGCGGTCAATTCGATCGGCACGGCCCCTCCCGCATTCGTTACGCCTGCGTTCCATTTTCCGGCACGTATCCGCACAACGCAATGGGGCGGCAAATCTGCCGCCCCACAGGGTGAATAAAATTTTAACGATCGCGATGCGGTTTAACGAACGCTCTCGCGGATGTGGTGGTAAAGCGCCCGGATTGCCTGCGCCTCGCCGCCGCCGGGCGAATGCGGACGCTCCGAAGGCGCCCAGCCGTAAATGTCGAAATGCGCCCAGCTCTTGGCATGGCTGACGAAGCGCTTGAGGAAAAGCGCGGCCGTGATCGCGCCCGCCATGCCGCCTGCCGGCGCATTGGTGATGTCGGCGAACTTGGCGCGGATGTCCTTTTCGTAGCCGGCATAAAGCGGCAGCCGCCAGAGCGGATCGTCGGTCTCTATGCTCGATTCCATCAGGTCGCGCGCGAGATCCGTATCGTCGGTGAAGAAGGGCGGCAGGTCGGGCCCGAGCGCCACGCGCGCAGCCCCCGTCAGCGTCGCCATGTCGATCATAAGGTCCGGCTCTTCCTCGTCGGCATAGGCCAGCGCGTCGGCGAGGATCAGGCGGCCCTCGGCGTCGGTGTTGTCGATCTGCACCGTCAGGCCCTTGCGGCTCTTGTAGATGTCGCCGGGGCGGAAGGCATTCGAAGAGATCGAGTTCTCGACCACCGGGATGACGACGCGCAGATCAACCTTCAGCTTGGCATCCATGATCATCAGCGCCAGACCCATGACGTTGGCTGCCCCACCCATGTCCTTCTTCATCAGAAGCATCGAGGAGGCGGGCTTGATGTCGAGACCGCCGGTGTCGAAGCACACCCCCTTGCCGACGAGCGTGATCTTGCGATGGCCCTTCTTGCCCCAGCGCAGCTCCATCAGGCGCGGCGCGTCGGCGCTGGCGCGGCCGACTGTGTGCACGAGAGGGAAATTATGCCGGAGGTCGTCGCCCGAGATCACCGAGATCTCCGCCTTGTAGTGCGCCGCAAGCCCGCGGAACGCCGCTTCCAGCTCGTTCGGGCCCATGTCGTTGGTGGGGGTGTTGATCAGATCGCGGGCGAGGAACACGCCGGCCAGCTGCCGCCTGATATCGGCGGCATCGGCATCGCGCGGGATCATCAGCGTACCCGCCGGCTGCTTTTCGGATTTGTAGCGGTCGAACCGGTAGCTCCCAAGGCCGAAGCCGAGCGCCAGCCGGTTGGCCGTCAGCGGCGCCGTCTCGATGTGCCAGTCGCCTGCCGGCAGCGCGCGCGCCAGCTTGCCGGTGATATAGGGCTGTTCGGAAGGATTGGTGCCGAGGCCGAACAACGCGCCGCCGAGATGGCCTTCCGAAGTGGGGATCAGCAGCAGCGAGCCGCTCTCGGCCTTGTAGCCTGCCTTCTTCGCCCAATCGAGCGCGATCGGATCGATCGTCCCGGTTTCGATATGCGCCGGCGTGACGGCGAAGATCGGCAGGGTCTGGCCGCCCTTGCTGTTGAAGGGGGTCGGTCTCTCGATGAACTGGAACGGGGGCATTGTTTATCCTTCGGGGGCGTCCGGAATCATATTTTAACGTTCCGTTAGGGTTAACAGACTATTGCTTGAGCGTAGATTGCGTCAAAGCCTTTCCCTGTTCCGCTTTTAGGTCAGGCGCCGATTTCTGATTTCAGGAAACCGCGATGGCTGCTTTGGTCGACACTTATTCGAAAACCCGTCTTCTCCAGTGCGCGGCAACCGCGATGCTGGCGCTGATGCTGGCCGGTTGCAACACCACCAAGGACAAGATGACGACGGGCTCCATCCCGATCGCGCTGAACAAGCCGGTCGAGACGATGAACGATCAGGAAGTGCGTTCCGCCACCGATCGCGTCGGCCAGGCCTATGACAAGAACCCGCGCGATCCCGTCAACGGGGTCAACTACGCCAATCTCCTGCGCATGCAGGGCAGGGACGCCCAGGCGCTCGCCGTCATGCAGCAGGTTGCGATCGCCAATCCGCAGGATCGCAACGTGCTTGCCGCTTATGGCAAGGCGCAGGCCGCCGCCGGCCAGCTGCAGCAAGCGCTCGACACCATCGGCCGCGCACAGACGGCCGACCGTCCCGACTGGAAGCTCGTCTCCGCGCAGGGCGCCATTCTCGATCAGCTCGGCCGTTCGAGCGAGGCGCGCCAGCGCTATCGCGATGCGCTCGATCTGCAGCCGGGCGAACCGTCGATCCTGTCCAACCTCGGCATGTCCTACGTGCTGACGCGTGATCTCCGGACCGCCGAAACCTATCTGCGCCAGGCAGCAAGCCAGCCGACTGCCGATAGCCGCGTGCGCCAGAATCTCGCGCTCGTCGTCGGCCTGCAGGGCCGCTTCCCGGAAGCTGAAAAGATCGCCCGCGGCGAACTCTCGCCGCAGCAGGCCGATGCCAACGTCGCCTATCTCCGCTCGATGATGTCGCAGCAGAATTCCTGGCAGAAGCTCGCCGCCAAGGATGTCGGCACGGATACAGCCAGCGCCAACTGACCAGTCTAACGGCCGCTCAGGCCTGACACGACAAGCTGTAACCCCAGCCCGGCCATCACGGCGCCAGCCGCGCGGTCGATCCACTTCTTCGCGGCGAGATAGATCCGGCGTGGGTGCCGGGCCGAGAAAGCCAGCGCCACGATCGTGTACCAGCCGGCCTCGACGGCAAAGACGCCGAGCGGGATTGCCACGAACAATTCCAGCGGAATGGTCTTCGGCAAGAGAGCCGCGAAAATGCTGGCATAGACGACGATCGTCTTCGGATTGCTGACCTGTGTCAGGAACGCCGTCATGAAGCTGCGGCCGACGGCACGGTTGGCGGCGGTCGTCTCGCCGATCTCAAGCGGCTCGCCGGCGCCGCGCCAGATCCTGTAGGCGATATAGGCGAGATAGAGCCCGCCCATGGTCTTCAGCGCCAGATAGAGCCAGCCGAATTGCGAGAGCAGTGCCGTCAGCCCCGCCAGCGCCAGGATGCTGAACAACACGCCGCCCAGACCCATGCCGATAGCCGCCGCAAGCCCGTCGACACGCGAGCGCGACACGGCGATCCTGGAGACGAGAACGAAGCTTGGCCCGGGGCTCATCGCGCCGATCGAGAGTGTTGCGATGATGCTGAGAAAGACGCTGAGCGACGACATGGCGATGGTCCGTGGGTGGGGTTGCGTGATCGAATGTCACACGGCCCCGCGCGGCGGTCCATCCTAAAAATCGGCTGTGCCGACGGTAGAGCCGCTTAGAACCGGTCGGCGACCTGGATGCCGGCCGGTCCGAGAATGACGGCGACCAGAACCGGCAGGAAAAACAGGATCATCGGCACGGTGAGCTTCGGTGGCAGCGCGGCCGCCTTTTTCTCCGCCTCGTTCATGCGCTCGTCGCGACCTTCCTGGGCAAGAACGCGCAGCGCCTGCGAGACCGGCGTACCGTAGCGATCGGCCTGCATCAGCGCCTGCACCACAGACTGCACGATCGGGATCTGCGTGCGCGTGCCGAGGTTTTCGAGCGCCACGCGGCGATCCGGCAGGAAGGAGAGCTCGGCCGTCGTCAGAACCATTTCTTCGGCGAGCGGCGGAGAGGCCTCGCCGAGCTCTTCCGAGACGCGGCGCATCGCGGCTTCGATCGAAATACCGGATTCCACGCAGATCAGCATCAGGTCCAGCGCGTCCGGCCAGGCGCGTTTGATCGAATGCTGCCGCTTTTTCATCTTGTTGGAGATGAAGATATTGGGCGCGTAGAAGCCGAGATAGGCAAAGCAGAGCGTTGCGAGAAAGCGGATCGGCGTCGGCTTGTCGACGAGGTGGTCGAGGCCGAACACCCAAAAGATCGCCAGTGCGAAAAAGCAGAAGGGCAGGAGGAAGCGCGCGACCAGAAACATGTTGAGCGCGTTTTCCGAGCGATAGCCGGCCGCGCGCAGCTTGTTCATGGTGTTCTCGTCGACCAGCGCCTCGCGCAGGTTGAAGCGTTCGACGATCTGGCGAACCGAGCGGTTGTTCTGCGTGCGCAGCGACGCCTTGCTGCCGGTCGATTCCGCGTTCATCCGCGCGCGTTCGCGGGCGCGCATCTGCTCGCGCTCCGTCGAGACAGCCTTCATGCGCTGGTTGAGATCGCCGCGCTCGAAGAAGGGGATGGCGAGCGTGTAGAGCGTCGCGAACACTGCGAGCGCCACAAGCACCGCGATCAGCATCGAAGGGTCTGTCAGGGAACTCGCAAGATCGGACGACATCGCATTGCCTCGGTTAGATATCGAAATTGACCATGTTGCGCATGACGAAGATGCCGATCGACATCCATACCGCCGAAGCGCCCATGATCAGGTGGCCACGCGGGTCGGTGAACAGCACCATCATGTATTGCGGCGAGGTCATGTAGACGAGCGTCGCGACGATGAACGGCAGCGCGCCGATGATGACGGCGGACGCCTTTGCTTCCATCGAAAGCGCCTTGACCTTGGCCTTCATCTTCTTGCGTTCGCGCAGCACCTTGGAGAGGTTGCCGATCGCTTCCGAAAGGTTGCCGCCGGCCTGCGATTGAATGGCGATGACGATCGCAAAGAAGCTCACCTCCTGCAGCGGCATGTGGTTGACCATGCGCGTACAGGCATCGGGCACGCTGAGGCCGACCTGCTGGGATTCGACCACGCGCCGGAACTCGCCCTTGACCGGCTCCTTGCCCTCGTTGGCGATCAGCCGGATCGAGTCGTTCAGCGGCAGGCCCGATTTGATCGAGCGCACGATGACATCGAGCGCGTTGGGGAATTCGTCGAGGAACTTGTTCTGGCGACGCTTGATCAGGAAGCCGAGGATCCAGCGCGGCAGCCCGAGCCCGGCCACAACAGGCACCCCGAGCACCACCATGGTAGGGGCGCCGGCCAGAAACGCGACGGACATCAGCACAAAGCCGAAAATGGCGCTGAACATGTAGAAACGGCCGGGCGTGATCGAGAGGCCGGCCTGCGTCAGTCGCGATTTCAGCGTCAGTTTCTTCTTGGCGTTTTCCTGCTGCCGCTTCTCGAGATCCTTCAGGTTGTCCTGCATCGACTTGCGACGCTTCGACATTTCCTGGACGCGGTCGCGTGCGGCCTTGACGTTCTGCTTGTCGAGTTCGGCCGATGCCACCCGGCTAACGCGGCTTGCCGCCTTCTTCTCGGTTTCCATCCGCGAAAAGAGCAGGCCGTAACACACCGCGCCGGCCGAAATGGCGACGAGCAGCACGATACCCAGCACGATCGGATCGAAACCGAACATAATCTTAATCCTTCGACTTCTCTTCCATTTCGTCGAGCGCCGCGGCAAGCCGCTTCTCTTCGTTGTAGTAGCGGGCGCGGTCCCAGAAATTCGGCTTGCCGATACCGGTCGATTTATGTCGGCCGATGATCTTCCCGGCCGCGTCTTCGCCCTCGATCTCGTAGCGCATCAGATCCTGGGTGATGATCACGTCGCCTTCCATGCCCATCACTTCGGTGATGTGCGTGATGCGGCGCGAGCCGTCGCGAAGGCGCGCGGCCTGCACGACGATGTCGATCGAGCCGGAAATGATTTCTCGCACCGTCTTCGCCGGCAGGCTGAAGCCGCCCATGGCGATCATCGATTCGATACGGCTCAGGCATTCGCGCGGCGAGTTGGAGTGGATCGTGCCCATCGAGCCGTCGTGGCCGGTGTTCATCGCCTGCAGGAGGTCGAAGACCTCGGGTCCGCGCACTTCGCCAACGATGATGCGTTCGGGGCGCATACGCAGGCAGTTCTTGACGAGATCGCGCATGGTGATCTCGCCTTCGCCTTCGATGTTCGGCGGGCGGGTTTCCAGACGCACCACATGCGGCTGCTGCAGCTGCAGTTCGGCCGTGTCTTCGCAGGTGATGACGCGCTCGTCGCGGTCGATATAGTTGGTGAGGCAGTTCAAAAGTGTCGTCTTGCCCGAGCCGGTACCGCCGGAGATGACGATGTTGCAGCGGACACGGCCGATGATCTGCAGCAGCGTCGCGCCCTCGGGCGTGATCGCCCCGAAGCGCACCAGCTGGTCGAGCGTCAGCTTGTCCTTCTTGAACTTACGAATTGTGAGCGCCGGCCCGTCGATGGCGAGCGGCGGCGCGATGACGTTCACGCGTGAGCCGTCGGGAAGACGGGCGTCGCAGATCGGGCTGGATTCATCGACGCGGCGGCCGACCTGGCTGACGATGCGCTGGCAGATCGAGAGCAGCTGCGCGTTGTCGCGGAAGCGCACTTCCGATTCCAGCGTCTTGCCGCCCACTTCGATGAAGGTCTTGCCGGAGCCGTTGACCATGATGTCGGCGATGTCGTCGCGCGCCAGAAGCGGCTCCAGCGGACCGTAGCCGAGAACGTCGTTGCAGATGTCGTCGAGCAGCTCTTCCTGCTCGGAAATCGACATCGCAAAGTTCTTGATGGTGATGATATCGTTGACGATATCGCGAATTTCCTCGCGCGCGCTCTCGCCGTCGAGCTTGGCGAGCTGCGACAGGTCGATCGTGTCGATCAGTGCCGAGAAAACCTGTGCCTTGGTGTCGTAATATTCGTCGGTGCGGGCAGGGCGCTTGCGCTGCGGCGTCTGCATCGGCGGCGGCGCCACCTGCTGGCGTGCCTGCTCGCGCTGCGGCTCGACGAAGACGGCCGGCGCCGTCGACGAGGAAGGCGCAGCAACAGGCGGCGGTGGCGCGATCGTGCCGCCCGCCTTGCCAGATCCTTCGTTTCCGCGTTTTCCGAACATGCCTTATTCCACTCCTGGTGGGCTACTTGCGTTTCAGGAGGCCGAGAAGACTGCTCTTCTTCGCCTTCTTGACGGCGATGCGCCCGGTAACGATGTGCGACAGCTGCGAGAAGGTCTCGGCCGTCGGCGATTTCGGGTCCATCTCCGAGATCATCCGGCCGCTATTGGCGGCCGTTCCGAACAGGTTGCTGTCGAACGGGATGATGGCGACGGGCTCGCATTCCAGCGGCTCACAGAAATCCGATGGGCTGATCTCCGGACGCTTCGGCATGCCCACCTGGTTGAGAACGAGGTGCGGCGCCTTGTCGTTCGGCCGCATCTTGCGCAGAGCGTCGATCAGGTTCTTCGTGTTGCGCAGGTTGGCGAGATCGGGAGACGCGCAGATCACCACTTCATCGGCGGCTGATAGCACCGAGCGCGTCCATTCGGACCAGGCGTGCGGCACGTCGAGAACGGTCACCGGCGCGCTGCGCTGCAGCACGTCCATGACCGGCTGGAAGGCGTGTCCGTCGAAATCATAGGCGCGGTCGAGAAGCGATGGCGCCGCAAGCAGAGAGAGGTTCTCCGAGCACTTCGTCAGCAGGCGGTCGAGGAACATCTCGTCCAGGCGCTCCGGCGCATAGACCGCTTCGGCAATCCCCTGCGTCGGGTCCTGGTCGAAATCGATATTGGCGGTTCCGTAGGGCAGGTCGAGATCGGCGAGGATGGTTTCGGTCGAAAACAGCCGCGAAATACCAAAGGCGCAATTATGCGCGATGGTGGAGGAACCGACGCCACCCTTGGCGCCGATGAAGGCGATGCTGCGCCCGAGCGGTTCGGCATCGGGGTCGACGAAGATCGTCGCCATCGCCGTCATGATGTCGGGCATCGCCACCGGCTGCACGATGTATTCGGAAATGCCGTTGCGGATCAGGTCGCGATAGAGCGCGATGTCATTGTGGTAGCCGACGATGATGACCTTGGTCGACGGGTCGCAGACGGCGGCAAGCGGTGCCAGCTCGTTGAGCAGGCCGGCGCTGCTGGCGCGTGTCTCGAGAATGATCAGGTTCGGTGTCGGCGCGCTCGCGAACATGTTGGCCGCGGCCGCGATGCCGCCGCTGGTGATGCGCAGGCTGACCTTCGACAGGCGGCGATCGTTACCGCAGCGCTCCATCACCCGCTGCAGCTCCTCGCTTTCGCAGAAGGCATGGACCGATATGCGCGGCAGCGGGCGCATGTTTTCCAGCTCGCCCATGCGCATGGCGTCTTCGGCCTGCTGAAGGTCCGCAGTGTTCGTGATGTCGTATTCAACCGTGCTCATCGTCAATCCTAGTCTGATCAGAAGCTGCCGGCGGCGTTGCCACCGACTTCTTCGATCGTGGATGTGCGTTCGCGATATTCCTTGATGGCGGCGTTGCGGCGCGTTGCATCGATCGGCGTCATGCCACGCGGCGCGACGAGATCTTCGGGGTTGGCGATCTGTGCCGCGAGGTTGTTCTGCGTCGCGCAGCCGAAATTGTAGTAATTCTGGTTGCTGAAGTCGTTGATCATGTCCTTCGGCCACTGGCCGCACTGCGAGGTCATCGCCGTGGTGCCGACAAAGGTGAGGCGGATCGGCGCCGCATCCTTGGCATCGAGCGTCACGTAGGAGCTGTTGACGATCTTCGAGCTCGCGATGCCGCGTGCGGAGAGTTCGGCGCGCACCTGGCCGCGCAGCTGGCGTGCGGCGTTGGAGTTCGGCGATCCCTCTGGCGTCAAGAGGTAGACCGGGCCGGTGGCGCGCGAACCGTAGTTCTGCGCGAAGCCACGGATCACGTCGCGCTGCGCGGTGTTGAGCCGACGATCGGTCGAGGCAACCGGAATATCCACCGACTGCTCGGCTTCCGTCACCACGATCGGATGGCGCTGGCGGTAATCATCCGGAATGCCGCCAGTCGTCAGGTCGTCGCGCGAAGCGCAGCCCGAAAGCAGGGCGGCTGCGATCGTGGCGGCCGCGATAAGCGGTGTCGAAAAGCCGCGGTTACGGGCGCTGGTCTTGATCTTGGCCATCGGCGTGTCTCTGTGTTGTGCCATTGCTGATCCCGCTTCGCTCATTTGTAGATGAACCCGATTGAACCGTGGAACTGGGCGTCTGCGACCGGCGCCTTGCCGCCATAGACCTTGTTGACGCGGTTCATGAAGAATGCCGCGCCGTCGTTCTCCGGGCTGAAATTGTCGTCGGGCCGGTTCAGCTGATTGCGAGCGACCGGACGCACGAGATAGGGCGTTGCGATGATGACAAGCTCGGTCTCGTCACGCTCGACCGTGCGCTGGCGAAACAGCGTGCCAAGCAGCGGGATCTTGTTGGCGCCTGGCGTTCCGTTCGATGTCTGTGCGACGTTGTCGCGGATGAGGCCCGCCAGCGCGATCGAGCCGCCGGAGGGAAGTTCGACGGAGGTCTCGGCAGAACGGCGCTGGTAGGTCGGCTGCGAACCGCTGACCGAAGGTGCCGGTTCCGACACGTTGGTCTTGATCTCCAGGCTGATGCGGCCCGAGGACAGGACGACAGGCTTGAAGGCCAGGTTGATACCGTAATTGTAGGGCACGACGGTCACGTTGCCGTCGTTGTCGGTCGTCGAATAGAGCACCTGGCCGCCGGAATTGAACGTCGCGGCCTGGCCGGAAATAGCCGTCAGCGTCGGCTCGGCAAGCGTCTTGACAACCTTTGCCTGCTCCAGCGCGCTCAAATAGGTCGAGATGTCGTATTTGCCGATCGAGCTCTTGAACAGGGCAGCCAGACCGCCACCCAGCGTCGCGGTTGCGGCGCTGGAATTGGGCGCGCCAAGCTGAGCGACGCTGAGGCCACCGGAATTGGAGACCAGATTGTCGAAGCCGATCTGCTTCAGGATTTCTCGGCGAACTTCGGCGATGGTCACTTTCAGCGTGACCTGGTCCTCACCTTCGATCTGCAACAGGTTGATCACCTGCGACTGCTGGCGGTTTTCCGCGAAAAGCGCCACCGAGCCGTCACCGCCACCCTGGCTGCTGGCCGTTTCCGTGCGCGTCGTCGCCTCACCACCCTTGAGGAAGACGCCGGCCAGATCAGCCGCCTGCGCGGCATCCTGCGGCGTGCGAACGGTACCCGTCAGCACGATGTTGTCGGAGACGATCTCGACGTTGATGTTGGAATCGGGAATGAAGCGGCGCAGGTTGTTCTGCAACCCGCTGACGTCGCGTTCAATCGCGATGTCGAGGCTGACGATCTGCTGACCATCGGCGCCGAAGATGAAGATGTTGGTCTGCCCGACCGTCTTGCCGAACAGGTAGATGCGCCGCGAGGAGCGCGTCACCGCGTCGGCCATGCTCGGATCGGAAACGAGAATGTCGTGCGCATCGACGGGAAGGTCGATGACGATAGCCTTTTTCAGGCCGAGCTTGAGGGCGCGATGAGCGCCCGGGCCCGTCTGGGTGATGTTGACCATGCCGTCGGCGGCAGCCTCAGCCGCGCTGACGCCGATGATGGGATCTAGGAAGGTGGGTGCGATGCCGGTAAAGCCGACCGTCAGCGACAGGCAGCCTGCCATCAGATGTTTCATGTGCCGTGTTGAGTTGCCCATGTCCGTTTCCTCTACTCGGCTTTCGAAGGCGCGCTGTCTGTGACGATGGCGCCTGACTTGATGACCTGAACGATGGAGCTGCCGTTGTCGCCGCTGAGCAGGTAATCGGCGGCCTTGGTGTCCGGCTCGCGGGCATCGGCAACCGAGCGCAGCGCTAGCGACAGGCGGTCGGCCATCTGTTGCGCGACCGCCAGAACCTTGGTCTGGTCAGGTGTCAGCTCCAGCGTCGCGGTCGTGCCGACCACGGCCTTGGAGCCGTCATCCTTTTCCTGAACCTGCTGGTCGATCGCGAGCACGCGAACGTTGTTGAGCACGGTCTCGGTCAGATACTTGTCGCCGCTCTTTTCCTTGCGCACCATGATGAGGTCGACACGGTCGTTCGGCAGGATGAAGCCGCCGGCGCCTGTTGCGACCGAGATTTCGGTGGCGACCGCGCGCTTGCCCGAAGGCAGCAGCGACGACATGATGCGACTGTTGGAATCGGCGATCTTTTCGGCCCGGATCGGCTCGCCCTCGAAGATCGGCATGCGCACCACGGCGCCCTGCAGGTCCTTGATTGCGTCGGGCTTGTCGGTTTCGGTGATGAAGCCCTGAACGACCCCGCCTGTCGGCCATGCCATCCAGTGCGTAGACTTGTCGTCGAGGCGCGCGCCGACGGGCAGATTGGCGCCCGATACCAGCACGTTGACGGTCGGTTCCTTCTCGACCACCTGCTGCACCTGGGTCACGACCGATCCGCGGCCGGCAAGGCTCATCGCCAGAACGCCGGCCAGACCGGCGGCGACGACGGCCACTCCAAGGATCAATATGCGGGCGGGTTTCATCAGGCGTTCCCCAAGGAATCGAAATATTCGTTCCGGAGAATTGGCTCCAATTGGTGTAATTATAGTTAACGAAAGACTTCGATCTTAGGTTAACGAGCGCTTAAGCGCCTTTATTTCAGGCTCTGCAGCGCGGTCATGAACAACGGCGAGGACGGAAATGCCAGAAAACCGCCGATCGCGATGGCGATACCGTAAGGGATCTTCTTGGCCATAAGGATCGAGTTCGGAACCGGAAGGCCGATCGCGAGAATGGTGTCTGCCTGCGTGCGGATCATCATGATGACCAACGTCAGGAGACCGCCAATAATACCGACATAGCCGAGAAACTCGACGATAGCAGGGTTAAGGCCGAACCAGAGTGCCGTGGCCGTCAGAAGCTTGGCGTCGCCGCCACCCATGGTGTTGGTTGCGAACAAAACGAAGCAGACGACAAACACGGCAAGCGCGCCAGCGGCATGATTGCCGATCGCGGCAAGCGGCATGCCTGTCAAAAGCGCGATGACGAAGAAAGACGCGATGAGGATGATGGAGATCCTGTTCGGGATCGTCATCGTGAACAGATCGGAAAATGCCGCGATTGCGAGGCACAGCGGGAATATCACAAAGACGGAAGCTGCGATCATTCTGCTATCGATCCTTAAGACAAAAGGCCCACCGCGTGTTCGCGTGAGCCTATGTTTAGCGCCAGACCCGTTAAGGTCTGGCGTATATCGTGTCGCCGAAGGCGATATCAGGTCGGCGTCTTGGAAGCGATCGTGTTCGACAGGCCGTTGAACATGAGGTTCAGTTTGCTGCCGAGTGCGGTCGCGCCGGTGATGAGCGCTACGGAAATGAGCGCTGCGATCAGGCCGTATTCAATTGCGGTCGCGCCGGATTCGTCTTTCAGAAAACGGCTTACAAGCTTGGTCATGATAACTCCTAACTCCAGTTGATGTTCAGCACGTCCGCCAACTGTTTGCCGTTGATCGGATGAGCACAACCTAACGTACCGCTCTTTCGATCGGCTTAAAAAAATGGGTTACCAATGTGTAAAGAAGAAGCAGTCGGCGGCTATGGTAAGTAACTGCCTCAGTAGATCTGTAGAAATTTAAATATCATGTCGAAGTTACTGCTGCATAAGGGGTTTCTGATGGGGCGGGGTGCGATGCCGTTACCTCATCCGCCATCGTGAGAGCCGTCTGTCTCATTACGCTACTGCTCCTGGCGCGTTAACGTCTCATTATGAACGGGCCGGTTGCGATATTAAGGTTTCATGCACCATTTTTTTCTATGCTCGCGGTAAGTTAGCGTCGTGATTGTGAGAGAATCCAGATGTCATCGAGCGGCATAAGGCTAGTCCTTGCCAGTGTACTTGCCGCCGCCGCGGCTTGCACAACTGTCTGCGCCCCGGCCTTCGCCCAACAGCAGCAGATGCTCAGGGTCTATATGGACCAGGCGCGCGTATTGAAGCTCGATCGTCCCGTCAGCAAGGTTATCGTCGGCAATGCCAAGGTGGCGGATGCGACGGTTGCCGACGCAAAGACTATCGTGCTCACAGGCCGCAGCTTCGGCAGCACCAATCTCGTCCTGCTCGATGCCGACGGCAACGCCATCCTTGATCAGAGCATTCTCGTATCGATCGACGAAGCAAACACGGTGCGCGTGTTCCGCCAGACGGAGCGCACGGTTTTGTCCTGCACGCCGAACTGCGAACAGCACAGCGACACGACGGCCGCCGCGGGTGCAGCCGCCGGCGCGACAGGCCCATAATCGAAGCCCTTTTACTTGTTGTTAAATTTCTGAACCGGCTTGAAACGGAAAATCAACGTTCGGCACCTAAAAATGCATGATCGAAGCTGTGTCGGATACAGGCCATGACGGAATTGGATCAAACAGCGGAACGGACGGATCGGCGCCAATGCAGGCGACGGTGGTCCATTGCCGCTTTCAGGCGCTCGCGTGATGGGGCCGCCGCGATCGAGTTCGCGCTTCTTGCCATTCCTTACTTCATGGTCGTTTTCGCGATCATCGAGACCTTCATCGCCTTTGCCGGTGAGGAGCTCGTGTCAAACGCCGTCGATACGCTCGGCCGCAAGATCCGCACAGGCCAGATTACCGCCACCAACACCGACCGCACCGCCTTTCGCACTGCCTTCTGCAAGGAAATCTCGATCCTGATCACCTGCTCGGCGACGGAGGCGGCAACGCCGAGCAAGCTGTTCGTCGATGTCCAGAAGTTCGCGACCTTCGCGGCCATCCCGACGACCATCCCGAAAAAGTCGACCGCCAACTTTTCTGATCTCGACACCTCGGCGCTGCAATACGCGCCTGGCGGCGCCGGCACCATCAACATGGTCCGGGCCTATTACAAGTGGCAGGTTATCGGCGACCTCATCCGCCCCTACATTTCCAACGTCCGGCCATCCGACGGCTCCTCGGCTTACTTCCTGATTGTCGCGACCGCCGCGTTCCAGAATGAGCAATACCCGTGATGAGGATCCGCAGCGCAATCGCCAGGCTGAAGACCCTGTCCCACCGCTTTGCCGGTGACCGCGACGGCATGGGCGCGATCGAATTCGCCATCCTCTTTCCGATCCTCGTCATGCTTTATGTCGGCGCCTTCGAGATCACCATCGGGCTGAGCGTCAGCAAGCGCGCCTCGCGCGCAGCCGCCACCGTCGCGGATGTCGTCACCCAGCAGCAGACGGTGACGAAATCCTGGCTCGCGGACATGCCCAATGCCGCAGCCGCGATCTTCGTGCCCTACAATGCCGGAACCACGCTGAGCCTGAAAATAACGGGCATCCAGATCGACGCCGCCGCCAACCCGACCGTCAAGTGGTCCTGGGCGCAGGACAATAGCCGTCCCTACGCGGTCAATGCCGCCGTGACCGTGCCGACCGATCTCAAGAAGGCCAACAGCTTTCTCGTCCGCTCGGAACTCTCCATTCCCTACAAGCTGTTCCTCTTCGCGCCCAATCTCATGCCGAACAACAGCACCATCACCATCAGTCGCACCTATTATTACCGGCAGCGGCAGGGCGACAACGTTCTGTGCAGCGACTGCTGAGCAGCACGGGCCGCGCCCCCCTTTTGCCATCCTCCCGTCTCCGTTATAAGGCTTGTGACCCTGCGGCCGGCATTCCGGCGCGCCAGCTTTTCAGTGTCGGGTGAAACATGCCGCGTGCCTTTCTATTCGTGATGGATTCCTTCGGTATCGGTGGCGCGCCCGATGCGGCCGCCTATGGCGACGAGGGGGCGGATACGCTCGGCCATATCGCCGAATTCTGCGCCGCCGGCTTGGGCGACCGCGAGGGTTTGCGGTCGGGACCGCTGAAGCTGCCGAACCTGTCGGCGCTCGGCCTCCTGCATCTCGCAAAGGCCGCATCCGGCAAGATCCCCGTGGGCATGCCGATGGCCGAGAAGGTCTATGCCAGCTTCGGCTCGGCCAACGAGGTCTCGCGCGGCAAGGATACGCCATCGGGCCACTGGGAAATCGCCGGCACGCCCGTCAATTTCGATTGGGGCTATTTCCCCGCCGAGGGCGATGCCTTCGCACCCGAATTCGTCGAAGCTCTGTGCCGCGCCGCCGAAGTGCCCGGCATCCTCGGCAATTGCCACGCGTCCGGCACCGACATCATTGCCCGCTACGGCGAGGAACACATCCGCACCGGCAAGCCGATCTGCTACACCTCGTCGGACTCCGTCTTCCAGGTCGCCGCACACGAGAAGCATTTCGGTCTCGAGCGGCTGATGACCTTCTGCGCCATCGCCCGTGCCCTTCTCGACCGCGAAAACATCGGCCGCGTCATCGCCCGCCCCTTCGTCGGCGAGACCAGGGCCACGTTCGAGCGTACCGGCAATCGCCGCGATTTCTCCGTGCCGCCGCCGGAGCCGACGCTGCTCGACAGATTGGTGAAGGAAGGCCGCACCGTCCATGCCGTCGGCAAGGTCGGCGATATCTTCGCCCACCAGGGCGTCTCACGGGTCGTCAAGGCCAACGGCAACGCGGCGCTGATGGATGCGACGCTGGACGCCATGGATGTCGCCGAGGATGGCGATCTCGTCTTTACCAATTTCGTCGATTTCGACATGCTCTACGGCCACCGTCGCGACGTGCCGGGCTATGCCGCGGCCCTTGAGGCCTTCGACGCGCGCCTGTCGGAAGTCGGCGGCAAGCTGAAGCCCGGCGATCTCGTCATCATTACCGCTGACCACGGTTGCGACCCGACCTGGCGCGGCACCGATCACACCCGCGAGCGGGTTCCCATCATCGCCTACGGCCCCGGCCATCGCCCGCGCAATCTCGGCATCCGTTCGAGCTACGCCGATATCGGCGAGACCATCGCCCAGCATCTGCGCATCCCCGCCGGCCCGCACGGGAGGAGTTTTCTGTGACGTCACATCTGAAGAAGGTCGAGCTGCACTGTCATCTGGAGGGTGCCGCCCCGCCGGCGCTCACTTTGGCGCAGGCCCGCAAGTACAACATCGACATCAGCGCCTATCTGAAGGACGGCGCCTATGTCTGGCATGATTTCGCAAGCTTCCTCGAGTGTTACGACAAGATCTCCGAGGTCTACAAGACCGACGAGGACTATGCGTTGCTCACCGAAACCTATCTGGCTGAACTCGCCGCGATCGGCACGATCTACAGCGAGCTCATCGTCTCGCCCGATCACGGCAAGCGCATCGGCCTCGGCGCCGATGCCTATATCGAAGGCGTTTGCGAGGGTATCCGCCGCGCCAAGGCGGCATCAGGTATCGAGGCCCGGCTGATCGTCACCGGCGAGCGCCACTTCGGCCCCGAGAGCGTCGTCGGCGCCGCCGAATATGCCGCAAGCGCCCGTAACCCGCTTATCACCGGCTTCAACCTCGCGGGCGAGGAGCGCATGGGCCGCGTGGCGGATTATGCGCGCGCCTTCGATATCGCCCGCAAGGCCGGTCTCGGCCTCACCATCCACGCCGGCGAAGTCTGCGGCGCCTTCAGCGTCGCCGATGCGCTGGATGCGGTTCGCCCGGCCCGCATCGGCCATGGCGTGCGCGCCATCGAAGACGCCGATCTCGTCAAGCGGCTGGCCGATCTGGGCACCGTGCTGGAGGTCTGCCCGGGTTCGAACATCGCGCTCAAGGTCTTCCCGGATTTCCAGTCGCACCCGCTGCGGGCGTTGAAGAATGAAGGCGTGCGCGTCACCATCAGCTCCGACGATCCGCCCTTCTTCCACACCTCGCTCCAGCGGGAATACGAGCTCGCGTCCTCCGTCTTCGGCTTCAGCGACGCCGAGATCGACGTGATCACCCGCACCGGCATCGAGGCCGCCTTCGTCGACGAGGCCACGCGTAGCGAGCTCCTGGCCAGGCTCTGATCCGTCCCGATCCGGGCCAGATTGGGGATCCCAGATTGGGGATCATAGTGGCAATTTGCCCTCCGCTCTTGCGGCGGAGACAAATTCCGTGGAAGAAACATGCTATAAGAACAGCTAAAGAAAGGGCTCGGCCATGAACGGCGTAACGGTCATCGATCATCCGCTCGTGCAGCACAAACTCACCATCATGCGGCGCAAGGAAACGTCGACGGGCAGCTTCCGCCGCCTGTTGCGCGAAATCTCCACGCTCCTGTGTTACGAGGTGACGCGCGATCTCGAGCTGACGATGGCAACCATCGAAACGCCGATGCAGACGATGGAATCGCCGATCCTCGAAGGCAAGAAGCTGGTCTTCGTGTCGATCCTGCGCGCCGGCAACGGCCTGCTCGAAGGCATGCTGGAGCTCGTTCCCTCCGCCCGCGTCTCGCATATCGGCATGTACCGCGATCACGATACGCTGCAGCCGGTGGAATACTATTTCAAGGCGCCCGAAGCGCTCGACGAGCGCCTGATGATCGTGGTCGATCCGATGCTCGCGACCGGTAACTCCTCGATCGCCGCCATCCACAAGCTGAAGGAACGCGGCGCGACCAACATCCGCTTCCTCTGCTTGCTTGCAGCTCCCGAGGGCATCAAGAACTTCCAGGAAGCTCATCCCGACGTGAAGATCTACACGGCCTCGATCGACAGCCATCTTAACGAGAAGGGCTATATCATGCCCGGTCTCGGCGATGCCGGCGACCGCATGTACGGCACGAAGTAATTAACGAGCCGTTTACCATTTGAAATGTTACATGGGGCCTGGACTATGTTTCCAGGCCTTATCTCCTTCCGCCGTTAGCAACTTTTCAGCAATTGTGGCTTAGCTGCTAAAGATACGGCCGCGCATGATGCACGGTTTATACAGGAAGGATTTCTGTTTCCATGCTCTTGCGTACAGTCATATTCGCAAGCATCGCAGCGGTGCTTGCCACACAGGTTCCTTCCTTCATCGGAAGCACGCCCGCGCGGCCGGAAGGGCCGATCTCCGCCAATTTCGTTTCCGGCGCGGTCGATCCCACCCCCACGACCGCAATCTCAGGCAATGGCACCAGCATGCGCCTGCAGGCCGATCAACAGGGCCACTACACCGGCGATTTCCGCATTAACGGCAAGTCGGTCTCCGGCCTGATCGACACTGGCGCCACCTATGTCGCGCTGAATGAGACCATGGCCCGCCGTCTCGGCTACACCGCCAACCAGCTCGATTTCCGCTATTCGGTCAACACCGCCAACGGCCAGACCAAGGCCGCGCATATCACGCTCGACCGTGTCGAGATCGGCGGCATCCGCGTGCGCGACGTAGAAGCTTTCGTCCTGAAGGACGAGGCGCTGTCCTCTACGCTCGTCGGCATGAGCTTCCTGAAGAAGCTCGCCTCCTACGCGGTGGCCGACGGCTCGCTCAGCATGAAGCAGTAATCAGAAGCGCGATGAAATGACCGGTGGCAGCGCGGGCGCGCTGTCGCCGATCACGTAGTTCGCCTGAAGTGTCGCAGCGGCTATTTCCGACGCATCCTCGCTTGCCGCATGCACGAAGGCGATCGGCTCGCCGCGCTCGACGCGCGTGCCGAGCGGCAGGATATCGCTGAACCCCACCCGATGGTCGATCCTGTCATCCGGATGCCGCCGCCCGCCGCCGAGATCGATCAGGCTCATCCCGATATCCCTGCTGTTGCAGGCCGCAAGCCAGCCGCTTCGCGTGGCCACGACAGGCCGGATGGCTGGAGCAGCCGGCAGATAGCTATCCGGCTTCTCCAGAAGGTCCGACGGCCCGCCCAGCATATGCGCCATGCGCCCGAATATCTCCGCCGCCTTGCCCGATGACAGCGCGTTGGCCCCCCGCGCCTCGCCATCCTCCCGCGAGGATGCGACACCCGACTGGACGAGCATCTCGGCCGCGAAGGCGAGAACCACCGTCTCCAGCCTCGTGCCGCTCTTCTCGCCCGCGAGGAACGCGATCGCGTTGCGGATCTCCAGCGCGTTGCCCACGGCATCCGCCAGCGGCTGGTTCATGTCGGTAATGACGGCCGAGGTCTTCAGCCCGGCACCATTCGCGACCTCGACCAACGACCGCGCCAGCCGCTCGGCCTCGTTGGTGGAGGCCATGAAGGCGCCGTTTCCGACCTTGACGTCGAGCACCAGCGTCTGCAGCCCGGCGGCCAGCTTCTTCGACAGGATCGAGGCGGTGATCAGCGGAATGGAATCGACCGTCGCCGTCACGTCGCGCACCGCGTAGAGCTTGCCGTCGGCGGGCGCCAGTGCCGCCGTCTGGCCTATGATGGCGCAGCCCGCCTCACGCACCACCTTGCGAAACAGCGCGGCGTCGGGCGTAATCGTATAGCCTGGTATGGATTCCAGCTTGTCGAGCGTCCCGCCGGTGTGGCCGAGCCCGCGCCCCGAGATCATCGGCACAGCCAACCCGCAGGCCGCGGCGATCGGCGCCAGCATCAGCGAGACATTGTCGCCGACGCCGCCGGTCGAATGCTTGTCGGCGATCGGCCGGTCGAGTTCGCTCCAGTCGAGCATGTCGCCGGAGCGCGCCATCGCCATGGTCAGCGAAACCGTCTCCTCGCGGCGCATCCCCTTGAACCACACGGCCATGGCAAAGGCGCCGATCTGCCCCTCGGAGAGCTTGCCCGCCGCGAGCGCTGCGATGAACGCCTGGATATCGTCATCGGACAGCACCGCGCCGTCGCGCTTGCGGCGAATGATCTCCTGAGGGATCATCTCAGTAGCTCGCGGCGGTCGCCGGTGCCGATTGCGTGCCGGAAAGAACCGCAAGGATATCGTCGAGTACGCCGGAAGCGCCGAAGCGGAACGTCGAAGGCATCGGCCAGTCGGGCGCCATGATCGTCTCGGCAAGGCTCAGATAGAGCGCTGCATCGGCCACAGAGGCAATGCCGCCCGCCGGCTTGAAGCCGACCTTGCGGCCGCTCTGGCGAATGGCCCGCAGCATGATGTCGGCGGCCTCAAGCGTCGCGTTGACGGACACCTTGCCGGTCGAGGTCTTGATGAAGTCGGCGCCCGCCTCGATCGCCAGTTCGGATGCGCGGCGGATCATCGCCGCATCCTTGATCTCGCCGGTCTCGAGAATGACTTTCAAGAGCACCGCCTCGCCGCATTCGGCGCGCACGGCGGCCACCATGTCGGTAACCGCCCGGCCGCTGCCGGCGATGAACTTGCGATAGGGAATGACGAGATCGATCTCGTCGGCGCCGTCGGCGATCGCCTCGCGCGTCTCCGCCGCCACGTCGGCGACCTCCATATCGCCCGAGGGGAAGTTGACCACGGTTGCGATCTTGATCGGATGGCCGCTGCCGAGGATCGAGCGCGCATGCGACACGAAGCGCGGCCAGATGCAGATCGCCGCGCTATTGCCGTAGGGCGTCTGCGCGCGTGCGCACAAGGCCTCGATCTGCGCTTCCGTGCAGTCGTCCTTGAGGTTGGTGAGATCAAGCAACGACAGCGCCACGGCCGCCGTTTCCTTCAGCGAGTGATTGCTCATGCGTCATTTCCTCCAGCCGCGATCATCTCTTTCAGGATGGCGGCAAGACGGACACCGCCGATGGGCGCCATCTCCTTGGTTTCGTCGTGGCTCAGTTCCGAACCGGTCATTCCGGCCCCATAGTTGGTGATAACGGAAGCAGCCGCAACCCTCATGTCGAGCATTCGCGCGATGATGACTTCAGGCACGGTCGACATGCCAACGGCATCTGCACCGAGAATGCGCGCCATGCGGATCTCCGCCGGCGTCTCGAAGCTCGGGCCCGAGAACCACATGTAGACGCCCTCAGAAAGCGCCGTCCCCGTCTTCTCCGCCGCCCGCCGCATCGCGTCAGCAAGCCCGGTGTCATAGGCATTGGTCATGCCCACGAAGCGGCGGTCGCTCTCCTCGCCGATCAGCGGGTTGATGCCGGAATAGTTGATGTGGTCGGTGATCTGCATCACCGATCCCGGCGCCAGATCCTCGCGCAGCGATCCCGCCGAATTCGTCAGGATCAGCGCCTCGACACCGAGCGCCTTCAAGACCTCGATCGGCCGCCGCATGGCGTTGGCGTCACCCTTTTCGTAGAAATGCACGCGCCCCGACAGCATGATCACAGGCGCGCCGCCAAGCGTGCCGGCAACGACCTCGCCCGCATGGCCGGAAACCGCGCTGACGGGAAAGCCCGGCACATCCTGATAGGGGATACGAACCGCATCCTTGAGCTCCGCCACCAGCGAGCCGAGCCCGGAGCCGAGGATCACGCCGTAGCGCGGCGAAAGCCCGCCGAGACGTGCCTTCAGGAGGTCGAGCGCCGCCTGCATCAGAGTTCGGTCTCGAAGCTGAAGGGAAGCAGCTCGTCCATGGTCATGGTCTTCTGCACGCCGGCTTCGTCGCAAAGATAGATCCTGGTCTCCTTGGAGGCGAATTCAGAGATCTTCTGCCGGCAGCCGCCGCAGGGCGGGCAGAGCGGCAGCTTCTCGGCGATGACAGCCATCTCGACGATCTTCTTCGCCCCGCCCATGATCATGGCGCTGATGGCCGTCGGCTCCGCGCACCAGCCCTGGGGAAACGAGAGGTTCTCGATGTTGGCGCCGGTATAGACCTTGCCGTCCTCGGCGCGAATAGCCGCGCCAACGGGGAATTTGGAATAGGGCGCGTGGGCGAATGCCATGGCGCCGCGGGCGGCTTCGAAGAGGTCGTGGGACATGGTCTTAGCGTTCCTTGACATAGGGTGCGCCGCCGGCCTTCGGCGGGATGGCTTTGCCGATGAAGCCCGCGAGCAGCACGCAGGTGAGGATATAGGGCAGCGCCTGGAAGATCTGCACCGGCACCTCGCCGATACCGGGGATCGGTTTGCCCTGCATGAAGTTGCCGAGCGCGTCGAGGAAGCCGAACAGCAGGCAGGCGAACATGACAGGCACCGGCTTCCACTTGGCGAAGACGAGTGCGGCGAGCGCGATATAGCCCTTGCCGGCCGACATGTCCTTGATGAAGGCGGCCGACTGCGCGATCGCCAGGTAGGTGCCGGAGAAACCGCAGAGAATGCCGGCGCAGATGACGGCGCGGTAGCGCAGCCAGCTGACCGAAATGCCGGCGGTATCGACCGCACCCGGATTTTCACCGACGGCGCGCAGACGAAGACCGAAACGCGTGCGGTAGAGGATCCACCAGGAAAGCGGCACCGCCAGGAAGGCGAGGTAGGTCAGCACGTTGTTGCCGGAGATGACGTTGGCGTAGAGCGGCCCAAGGATCGGCACCTCGCGCACCGCATCAGCCCCCGGAAGCGTGATCGGCGTGAAGCGCGCGTCGCCGGCCAGCTGCGGCGTGCGTCCGCCCTGGCCGAACCAGGCCTGGCCGAGCACGATGGTGATCCCGGCCACGAAGAAGTTGATCGCGACGCCGGAGATGATCTGATTGCCGCGATTGGTGATCGAGGCGAAACCGTGCACGAAGCTCAGCGCCACCGAGCAGACGATACCGGCGCAAAGCCCCGCCCAGGCGGAATCGGTGAGATAGGCGACGCAGGCGGCGGCGAAGGCCGACCCTAGCATCTTGCCCTCGAGCCCGATGTCGAAGACGCCGGCGCGTTCGGAAAACAGGCCAGCCAGCGCCGTGAAGATCAGCGGGATCGACAGGCGGATGGTGGAGCTCAGAACGCTGATGAAGATGTCGTAATATTCCATCGTCGCGCTCCTTACGCCCGCTTGAACTGTTGGTAGAGACGCACCATCGCCGGCCGGTACATATACTCAAGCGCGCCGGCAAACAAGATCACCAGACCCTGGATCACGAGGATCATCTCGCGGGTGATGTTGGGCATCTCGAACGAGATCCAGTCGCCGCCCTGGTAGAGGATGCCGAACAGGATGGCCGAGAGCACGATGCCGACAGGATGGTTGCGCCCCATCAGCGACACCGCGATGCCGACGAAGCCGGCGCCGCCGACGAACTCGACCTGCAGGCGGGCCGACGAGCCCATCACAGGGTTGAGCGCCATCATCCCCGCCAGCGCGCCCGAAAGCAGCATGGCGATGATGACGATGCGCGCATAGGGAATGCCGGCGTAAGCGGCCGCACTCGGGCTGACGCCGAGCGTGCGCATCTCGAAGCCGAGCTTGGTGCGCCAGATCAGCAGCCAGACGAAGTAAGCCGCCACCAGCGCGATGATGAAGGAGACGTTGAAGGGAGCGGCACCCAGCTTGGCGCCGAACATGTCCATGATCCAGCCAAGTTTCGGCAGCTGACCGCCTTCGAGGAAGGTGCGGGTCTCAGGCGCCATCTTGCCCGGCACGATCAGCACGTGGACAAGCAGATAGACCATCAGCGCCGCGCCGATATAGTTGAACATGATCGTGGTAATGACGATATGGCTGCCGCGCTTGGCCTGCAGCCATGCCGGAATGAAGGCCCAGGCCGCGCCGAACAGGCCGGCGCCGATGACAGCCACAGGCATGGTCACATACCACGGCACGAACTTGTCGAGCGCCAGCGCCACCAGCGCGCAGCCGAGGCCGCCGAGATAGGCCTGGCCCTCGGAGCCGATGTTGAACAGACCGGCATGGATGGCGACCGCCACCGAAAGGCCGGTGAAGATGAAGCTGGTGGCGTAGTACAGCGTAAAGCCGATGCCTTCGCCGCTCCCGAGCGCGCCTTCGATCAGAAGCTGCAGCGCGCCGATCGGGCTTTCGCCGATCAGCCAGACGACGAAGCCTGATATCAGGAAGGCGGTGAGAAGGTTCAGGATCGGGATGAGGCCGTAGTTGATCCAGCGGGGTAGGGGAGTGGAAGCAGTGCTCATCAAGGCCTCACGCGGCAATGCCGGCCATCATCAGGCCGAGGGTCTGTTCACCGGCATCGGGCGTCTTCTCGCCGACGACATGGCCGGCGAACATGACAAGGATACGGTCTGAAAGGGCGCGGATTTCGTCGAGCTCGACGGAGACGAGCAGGATCGCCTTGCCCGCGTCGCGCATCTCGATGATCCGGCGGTGAATGAATTCGATGGCGCCGATGTCGACGCCGCGCGTCGGCTGGCCGATGATCAGAGCCGTCGGATCGCGCTCGATCTCGCGGGCGACGACGATCTTCTGCTGGTTGCCGCCGGAGAAATTGGCGGTCTTCAGCCGCGGGTTCGGCGGCCGGATGTCGTATTTCTCGATCTTCTCCATCGCGTCCTTGCGGATCGCTTCGAGATCGAGCAGCGGGCCCTTGCTATATTCAGGTTTGCGGTGATAGCCGAGCACCGAATTCTCGTATTCCTCGAACTTCAGCACGAGGCCCATGTGGTGGCGGTCCTCGGGGATGTGCGCGAGGCCGAGCTCGCGCAGCCGCGCCGGATCGGCCTTGTCGATCGGCTGTCCGTCGAGCAGGATCTCGCCCGAATGCGGCTTGCGGATGCCCGCGATGGCTTCGAGAAGCTCCGACTGCCCGTTGCCGGCCACGCCCGCCACACCGACGATCTCGCCGGCCCGCACGTCGAACGACACGTTGTCGACCATGACGACGCCGCGGTCGTCCTTCACCGTCAGATTGCGCACCGACAGGATGACCTTGCCGGGATTGGCCTCGCCCTTCTGCACGCGCAAGAGCACGCGGCGGCCGACCATCAGCTCTGCCAGCTCCTCGACCGTCGTCTCCGCCGTCTTGCGGGTCGCCACCATCTCGCCGCGGCGCATGACCGACACCGTATCGGTGATCGCCATGATCTCGCGCAGCTTGTGGGTGATGAGGATGACCGTCTTGCCCTGGTCGCGCAGCACCTTGAGGATGCGGAACAGGTGGTCGGCTTCGGCAGGCGTCAGAACGCCGGTGGGCTCGTCGAGGATCAGGATCTCGGCGCCGCGATACATGGCTTTCAGGATTTCGACGCGCTGCTGCAGGCCGACGGGGAGCTGCTCGATCAGCGCATCCGGGTTGACCTCGAGGCCGTATTCCTTTTCCAGCCGCTTCAGCTCGGCGCGGGCCGACGCCACGCCTCTGGCGAGCAACGCTCCGCCCTCGGCGCCGAGCATGATGTTCTCGAGCACCGTGAAATTGTCGACCAGCATGAAGTGCTGGTGCACCATGCCGATACCGGTTGCGATCGCCGTCTGGCTGTCCTTGATCGTCACGGCCTGGCCGTTGACCCGGATCTCGCCCTGATCGGCGTGGTAGAAGCCGTAGATGATCGACATCAGCGTCGATTTTCCGGCTCCGTTTTCCCCGATGATGCCGTGGATGGATCCCTTGGCGACAGTGAGGTTGATGTCTTTGTTGGCGTGGACGGCACCGAATTTCTTGTCGATGCCCACAAGTTCGATAGCGGGCGTGTCAGTCACAGCAGGCTCCAGATACGAAAAGGGCGTATGGCGAAAATCAATTCCGCCATACGCCCAATTTCAGGCGCGGATCACTTCGGGCAGGCGTTGTCCGAGGTGTAATCGTGAACCTTGACGGTGCCCGCGATGATGTCTGCCTTGGCCTTTTCGACGGCGGCCAGCATTTCAGGCGTGATCAGCGCCTTGTTGTTGTCGTCGATGGCAGCAGCAACGCCGTCTTCCTTGACGCCGAGCGACTGCACGCCGCCGGTGAACTTGTCGGCCTTGGTGTCGGTGTAGGCGTTGTAGACCGCGAGGTCGACGCGCTTGACCATCGAGGTCAGGACCGAGCCCGGATGCAGGTGGTTCTGGTTCGAATCGACGCCGATCGAGAACTTCTTGTTGTCGGCGGCGGTCTGCAGAACGCCGAGACCGGTTGCGCCGGCTGCCGCGTAGATCACGTCGGCGCCCTGGTCGATCTGGTTCTTGGTGAGCTCACCGCCGCGAACCGGGTCGTTCCATGCAGCACCCGTCGTGCCGGTCATGTTCTGGAACACTTCCATCTTGGCGTTGGCAGCGCGTGCGCCCTGCTCGTAACCGCACTCGAACTTGCGGATCAGCGGAATGTCCATGCCGCCGACGAAGCCGACCTTGCCGGTCTTGGATGCCATGCCGGCGAGAACGCCGACGAGGTACGAACCTTCTTCTTCCTTGTAGACGACCGAGCGGACGTTCGGCTTGTCGACAACGGCGTCAACGATGATGAACTTGGTGTCCGGGAATTCGGCGGCAACCTTTTCGATCGCCGAGGTCCAGGCGAAGGATACGGCAACAACCGGGTTGAAGCCGCGGCTGGCGAAGTTGCGGATGGCCTGTTCGCCCTGCGTGTCGCCGGTCGGCTCAAAATCGCGGTAGGCGATACCGGTTTCCTTCTTGAACTTCTCGGCGCCATTGTAGGCGGCTTCGTTGAACGACTTGTCGAACTTTCCGCCGGTGCCGTAGACCAGTGCCGGCTTGACGTCGGCAGCGAGCGCCGTCGTGGACATGGCAGCCACGGCAAGGACGGTCAGAAGGGATTTTTTCATTGTGCAGCCCTGTTGTTGCTATTTGTTAGGGGTCCTCCCGCAAGCCCGTTTTCAGGCATGTCTGCGGAACCACCGACCTCCCCCCGGAGGCCTGGCTTGCCGCATCCTTGCATGGCTCCAATGAAAATTCACGAGAAATTTTTCGGCTGGTAAAAAATCACCGACTTTGCGTAAAAACCGGCCAGCGCAATCGTTTTTTACGCAAAAGCACCGCTAAAATGCGATTTTTCTAGCCATTTGAGACGCCGCCATGCACCTCCAGCCGCGATGCGCCTCGTGTCCGCATCATGCGCGCATGGCCGCCAAAGGGCGTTCACCGCCACGTCAGGTAGCATAAATGTGGACAAGCATGCCTGAGACCGGCGTCTCGCCTAAGCCGCGAAACGGCCAGCCACCGGCGGCTTCTTATACCCCGCCATCCACAGCAACAGCGAAAGCACGAGAAACACCGCGAAAGCCGGCTGCATCATCAGCCACTGGAAGGCGATCGTGTAGAAGCGGGGGTGGATATAGTAGGCGATGGTCGATTGCAGCGCCTCGAAGGAGGATGCGCTCATGTCCTGCCAGGCGTCGCCCATCGGCGTGATGACGACGGAGGATGCCGCCACGGACTGGATGCTGTCGATCGTTCCGGCAATCACCGCAACCGCCAGCGCGATCAGGCTCGCCAAACGCAAAAGGAAACGCATTACACTCTCCGCCACCGATCCGCCGGATTTGGCCCGGCCAGTTGCGCCCATTCTCCAAGACATCAAGACACTAGTGCCCTGCCGCCGGAACCGCAATGGACCGCATTCCGGCACTTTTGCTGGAAGAAGTCAAAAAACTGTTAGATTTAGGTTGATCCCTGAAAATTCCTCGGTATATATCGCGCCGTTCCAACGATTTGCATCAAGCGATGCGGATCGGCAATCAAGGACAGGTGGCCGAGTGGTTTAAGGCGCACGCCTGGAACGCGTGTGTACGTGAAAGCGTACCGTGGGTTCGAATCCCACCTTGTCCGCCATTTCCTCGGAAATCGATGCTGCTATCTCCGTCTCCCCAACGACGTGTGATCCGTTAGTCAACGCTGGCTTTTTGCGCCCTACGCCCAGCACTTCGCCACCCTGTTGCATTCCGCCAACAGCCCCGCGCCGAAGCTCCCGGGCCCCCTCTGTATTTCCCTCCGCGAACACAATTTGGTCACCGATGCCCGGCCAGGGAGAGGGATCACAGCTTACCTCTCGCATTGGATACCCTGAAATTGCATAGCCTCTCCATTCTTCGGCCGCTTGTCGCGGCGGCCGGCGTTTCGCTGCTTGCGGCCTGCACGCAGCTTCCTTCCCAGCCTGTCGATGTCGCCATGCCCAAGCCGCCGGCCGTCGAGGCCGCAGCACCCGTCGCCGAGGCCGCCGTGTCGCAGCCGGAGCGCCCGGTCGACAAGCCGGATTATCCGCTGATCTACGCCGATCTCGACGACAGCGGCTATCGGCTGCCGGCGATCAGCTATTCAGAGGTCGATCCGCGCTATCTTCGCCAGGAGGTCGATTATCATAGCGACGAGCCACCGGGCTCGATCGTCGTCGATACCGAGACCAAGTTCCTCTATTTCATTCTGAAGAACGACCGGGCGGTCCGCTATGGCGTCAGCCTCGGCGCCCAGGGTCGCGCCTGGAAGGGGCGGGCTGTGATCCAGTGGAAGCGCAAATGGCCGACCTGGACGCCGACGCCGGCGATGATAGGCCGCAATCCCAAGCTCAGCGAGTGGAAAGAGGGCATGCCACCGGGGCTCAGCAATCCGCTTGGCGCCCGCGCGCTCTATATCTTCCAGGATGGCCAGGACACGCTCTATCGCATCCACGGCTCGCCGGAATGGCGCTCGATCGGCAAGAACGCCTCTTCCGGCTGCGTGCGCATGTTCAACCAGGATATCATCGACCTCTACGACAGGGTCCGCGGCAAGGCCATCCTTGTCGTCAAGTAAGCCGGCTACGGGCGCCCGAGAGCGAGGCGCCCGTTCGGCTAGAATGATCGGGATCACGAGCAAGCACGACCTGCCGCCTTGCATCCCCGCAAATATGCTATAAACGCAGCGTCGGAACGCGACTGCCGTTAACTTAAGAACGGGGTCGGGCGGCAGATTGACGTCACGTCGCTGTCACGAGATCACGTGGCCGTTCCCTCATCCCCAAAGCACATGCCTGGCAAGATGCGTCTCAGACCAGAACGGCCTGATCGACCAGATCCTCGGTACCGAAGAATTTTAGATAGCGCTCGACCTCGGCAGGCTCGCCGGTCGCCTTCTGCGGGTTGTCGGAGAGCTTGACAGCCGGACGGCCGTTGGCGTCGCTGACCTTGCAGACGATCGAGATCGGGTTGAGGCCGGAAATCTCGGTCGGCGCGCAGCCGGCGAAGTCGTTGGTAAGGTTGGTGCCCCAGCCGAAGCTCATCCGCACGCGGCCCTCGAAATGCTTGTAGGTGTCGATGATCGCATCGACATCCATACCGTCGGAGAAGATCAGCATCTTCTGGCGGGGATCGCGCCCCATCTTCTTCCACCATTCGATGATCTTCTCGCCGCCTTCGATCGGGGGCGCGCTGTCGGGACGGAAACCCGTCCAATCCGCCACCCATTCCGGCGCGTCGCGCAGGAAGGCTGCGGTGCCGAAGGCGTCGGGCAGCACGATCAAGAGGTTGCCGCCGTAAAGCTTGTTCCAGTCGCGCAGCACCTTGTAGGGCGCGTTGCGAAGCTCATCGTCGCTCTCGGCAAGCGCGGCCGCCACCATCGGCAGCTCATGCGCGTTGGTGCCGACGGCCTCGAGGTCGTTGTCCATGGCGAGCAGCACGTTGCTGGTGCCGGTAAAGCCCGCACCGATGCCTTCCTTCAGGGCCTCGACGCACCAGCGCTGCCACAGGAAGCTGTGGCGCCGCCGCGTGCCGAAATCTGAGATGCGCAGTCCCGGCAGTTCGCGCAGCCGCTCGACCTTCTCCCACATGCGCGCCTTGGCGCGGGCATAGAGCACATCGAGCGTGAACGGCCCGAGCGCGCGTAGCGCTGAGCGCGAGCGCAGCTCGTTGATGATCGCGAGTGCCGGAATTTCCCACATCGTGGTCTCTTTCCACGAACCGTGGAAATCCAGCCTGTATTGTCCATCGCGCTTCGAAAGCTCGTATTCCGGCAGCTGGAAATGCGACAGCCAGGCCAGGAACTCGGGCTCGAAGATCTGCGCGCGGCCGTAGAAGCTGTTACCCGCCAGCCAGATCATCTCCTTCTTGGAGAGCCTAAGCGTGCGCGCATGGTCGAGCTGCGCGCGCAGTTCCCCCTCGTCGATCTCCTCGGCAAGCAGCACCCGCTTGGTGCGGTTGATGACGGTGAAGGTGGCGTTGACGTCGGGATAGAGCTTCCAGATCATCTGCAGCATCAACAGCTTGTAGAAGTCCGTGTCGATCAGGCTGCGGACGATCGGGTCGAGTTTCCAAGCGTGGTTGTAAACGCGCCGTGCAATATCTGTCTTCGCCATCGATTCCACCCTATCCAATCCGGGTGCAGGCGCCGAGAGAGGCGCACGACAACCGGCCTGTGCGCTTTCTTATCGAAAACTGTGCCGGTAATGTCCAGAACAAATAAGAACCCGCCATTTGCCCGAAAGCCGGGGCAAGCGCCGGCCCAGCCTACTGCGCGTTTGTCTGCGGCGCGTTTGCCCGCCCGGCAGGCGTCGGCGCTTCCGTGCCGGACTGCCCGCCGCCGCCTTGCGCCGGAGCGGGCTCCGCATGCGTGGGCTCGTCAGGCTGCGGCAGGTGATAGCGGCTCCAGATTTCCACGGGAATCCAGACGGCGAACGCCAGAAGCAGGGCCGCGATCAGCATGCGTAAGATGCGGACGCTGGTCGGCGACTTCCGTTTGGTCCGCCCAGCCATCGCTTCTTGTGGCGTCTCTTCGCGGTGGCCGCCTTCGCTCCACGGTCTCTCGATCCGTTCGACCATGCTTGCCCCTTCCCAAACCGGGCGGCATCGGCCGCCCTTCAAACATCAGGAAAAGAAACGGCCACCGGCAACGATGGTTCCCGCCTCAGTAACCGCGGTCGCGGTCGACCACATATTGCAGCGGCTGGCCTTGCTCGAAGCGGGCGATCTGCCGCTCCACATGCCGAAACAGCGCATTCTCCTCTGAACTCGCTGCATCATGCGGCGTGATGAAGACACCAGGCAGGTCCCATAGCGGGCTTTCCGAAGGCAGCGGCTCGACCTCGAAGACATCGAGCGAAGCGCCGCCAAGCACGCCGGTTTCGATCGCCGAGACGATATCGGCCTCGACCTGGCTCTTGCCGCGCCCGGCATTGATGAACACCGGCTTTCCAAGCGCGCCACCCTGGCGGAGCTTGGAAAACAGCGCGGCGTTATAGAATTTCGTCGTCTCCGGCGTCAGCGGCAGCAGGCCGACGAGGATGTCGGTCTTCGAAAGAAAGGCGTCGAGCCCGCTTGCGTCGAATGTCTCGATGCCATCGATTTGCTTAGCTGTGCGCGACCAGCCGATGACGTTGAAGCCCATGACCGTCAGCTTCCTGACGGCATCCTGGCCGAGCACGCCGAGACCCATGACGCCGACGGTAAGTTCCGATGCCTCCGGCGCCACGTCGCTGCCCCATTCGCGCCGGCGCTGCAATCGGTCGTGCTCTGCCTGCCCACGCTGATGCATCAGACACTGCATCACCACCCATTCGCTCATCCGCGTCGTCAGGCTGTGGTCGACGAAGCGCACGATCGGCACATCGGGAAGGCCGGGCAGGTTCATGAAGCTGTCGACCCCCGCGCCGCCCGAGAAGATCACCTTCAGGTTTGGCGCCCGTTCGAAGAGATCCGCATCCGGCTTCCACAGAAGCGCGTAGTCGAGATCGGAAAGATCCCGGCCCTTCGTCTCGGGATCGGCGATATTGATGCTGCCGCGATCGAGAAAAGCTGTCTTCAGGATGCGCGCGACGGTATCGGGATTGAACTTGAGATCGACGAGAATGGGGGCTGGCTTAAAAGCTGACATGGTGTCTGGGCTCTGATGTCGTTAGTGTTGCACTGCGGGCGTGGGCCGCGCCTCGATGTTGAAGGCCGCCGCCATCAGCGCCTTGGTATAGTCGTCCTTCGGCGCGCGGAAAATATCGGCCGATGGCCCCTGCTCCACCACCTTGCCGAAGCGCATCACGATCACCTCGTTGGCGAGCGCCTTCACCACCTTGAGATCGTGGCTGATGAAGAGATAGGCGAGATCGTGCTTCTGCTGCAGGTCGCGCAGAAGATCGACCACCTGCGCCTGAACGCTCATGTCGAGCGCCGATGTCGGCTCGTCGAGCATCACGAAGCGCGGCTTCAGCACCATGGCGCGGGCAATGGCGATACGCTGCCGCTGGCCGCCGGAAAATTCGTGCGGATAGCGCCAACGAGTGGTGGGATCGAGCCCCACTTCCTCCAGCGCCCAGCAGACGCGCCGGTCGCGCTCCTCATAGGAAAGACTACCCTCATGCACCTTCAGCCCCTCGGCGATGATGTCGCCGACCGACATGCGCGGGCTGAGCGAGCCGTAAGGGTCCTGAAACACCACCTGCAACTGGTTGCGCAGCGGACGCATCTCGGTGAATGAATAGCTGGCTATGTCCTTGCCGACGAAGCTGATCCGCCCCTGCGAGGAAATCAGCCGGGTGAGCGCCAGCCCGAGCGTTGTCTTGCCTGATCCGGATTCGCCGACCACACCCAGCGTCTGCCCGGCGCGCAGCGAAAGGTCGATCCCGTCGACCGCCTTCACATGATCCACCACCTTGCGCATCAGCCCCGCCTTGATCGGGAACCAGACCTTGATGTCCGATCCCTGCATCACGATCGGCTTGGAGCTGTCGGCAAGCGGCGGCTCGCCGCGCGGCTCGGAGGCGAGCAGGTGGCGGGTATATTGATGCTGCGGATTGGTGAAGACCTCCTCGACCGTCCCGGTCTCGACGATCTTGCCCTTGGTCATCACGCAGACCCGGTCGGCGAACTTGCGCACGATGCCGAGGTCGTGGGTGATGAACAGCATCGACATGCCGTGCTGGCCCTTCAGCTGTCGCAAGAGCTCAAGGATCTGCGCCTGCACGGTGACATCGAGCGCCGTCGTAGGCTCGTCGGCAATCAGCAGTTCCGGCCGGTTGGCCAGCGCCATGGCGATCATCACACGCTGCCGCTGACCGCCCGAGAGCTCGTGCGGATAGGCCTTCAGCCGCTTTTCCGGCTCGCGAATCCCCACTTGGTTCAAGAGCTCCAGCACCCGGGTGCGCGCCGCCTGTCCTTTGATCCCCTGGTGCAGCTCTAAAATCTCGGCGATCTGCTTCTCGATATTGTGCAGCGGGTTGAGCGAGGTCATCGGCTCCTGGAAGATCATCGTGATGTCGTTGCCACGCACCTCGCGCAGCACCTTGTCGGATGCTTTCAGGAGATCCTTGCCCTTAAACAGGATCTCGCCGGAGGGATGGCTGGCCGAGGGGTAGGGGAGCAGCCGCAGGATCGAATTGGCCGACACCGATTTCCCCGAGCCGGACTCTCCCACCAGCGCCACCACCTCGCCCTTGTTGACATCGAAGGAAATGCCATCGACAGCCACCGATGTCGCGCCCCCCTGGTGAAAGGCGACGGAAAGATTGCGGACGGACAGCAAGGGTTCGGACATCAGGACAGGCTCTCGATCAGGGAGGTCAGGGTGGCGTCGTCGGGGCGGAGAGTGGTGAGGGGTGAACGCTTTGGTGCCGCGTCCGCACCCTTGATTTCGTAGTCATGCTTCAAGCCGGTGTCGCTTGTCAGTATATGCGTGCATTCCGTTGCCAAGGCCGTCGAAACATGAATGGCATCGGGCAACTTCAAGCTTGGGTAGTTCGCCCTCAATAGTGCGGCATGCCGAAGAACGGGTTTTCCGACTGGAACGACGTCAAGCCAGGGACTTGAGACGATCGTTCTATCATATGCATCGACCAGTCTGCTGTTGGCGTCACGAAAGGGCCTGACCAGCAGCTCCGAGAGGGTCAGTTCGCTTGTAGCAAAGAGCGGCCTTTTGCTTTTGATCGCGAAAAGCTTTCTCAGCAGTTGCGTGGCCATGCCAGCATTTTCGAACGCCAGGATAAAGATATTGGTGTCAATGTAGATCTTCTTTATCGCGGGCATCAGTAGTCCCACTCGTCACGCAATTCGCGTATGCGAGCGACGGCTTCTTCCTCGCTGACGGGGGGGTGGCCAAGAGCCTGATAATCCTCGATCAGCTTAATAAGTTCGGCACCGGTGAGTGGCTTCTTGGGCTCAGTCTGGAAATCGCGCAGACCGGGGTAGATATCGTGCTCAGAGGAGGCTTTATCCTCGACCTCAAGCACGACACGCACCGTAGCATCGTCGGCAAATCCCTCCCTCAAATCCTCAGGAAGGTTGGCGACAGGATAATGATCACGCACAATCTTGTTCATCGCGGTCACGCTCCAAAAGTTGCGTAAAAATCAACTCTACCCGCAAACCCCTGCCATGACGAGGCCGCCCTCATCCGAAGGTCTTTCTCGGATCGAACGCATCGCGCACCGCCTCGCCTATGAAGATCAACAGCGACAGCATGATCGACATCGCGAAGAATGCCGTCAGTCCCAGCCACGGCGCCTGCAGGTTGGCTTTGCCCTGGGCGATCATCTCGCCGAGCGAGGGTGAGCCTGGCGGCATGCCGAAGCCGAGGAAGTCGAGCGAGGTCAGCGTGGTGATCGAGCCGGAGAGGATGAAGGGCAGGAAGGTGAGCGTCGCCACCATCGCGTTCGGCAAAAGGTGCCGCCACATGATCGTGCGGTTGCCGACGCCAAGCGCGCGTGCTGCACGGACATATTCGAAATTGCGGGCTCTCAGGAACTCCGCGCGCACCACGCCCACGAAGCCGACCCATGAGAACAGCAGCATGATCCCGAGCAGCACGAAGAAGCCCGGCGGCAGGATCGCGGCGATGATGAGGAGAATGTAGAGCACCGGCATCGACGACCAGATCTCGATGAAGCGCTGCAGCAGCAGATCGGTCCAGCCACCGAAATAGCCCTGGATCGCGCCGGCGCTGACGCCGACGACGGCCGAGCAGATCGTCAGCACCAGCCCGAACAGCACCGAAATGCGGAAACCATAGATCACCCGGGCGAGCACGTCGCGCGCCTGGTCGTCGGTGCCCAGCCAGTTGAGGTTGCTCCAGGTGCAGTTGGGGTCGTTCACCCCTTGCGGATAGCCCGAGCAGCGCTCCTGCTCGCTCATCATCCAGAAGGGTGCGGTCGGCGCCGAGTGCGGGATGTTGGAGTTCACAGAGCGGTAGGAATAGCGGATCGGCGGCCAGATCATCCAGCCATTGGCCTTGATCTCGTCGGCGATCACGTCGGAGCGGTAGTCGGTCTCGGCCAGGAATCCGCCGAACTTCTCCTCGGGATAATTGACGAGAACGGGAAACAGGATCTCGCCCTTGTAGGAGGCGATGATCGGCCGGTCGTTGGCGATGAATTCGGCAAACAGGCTGAGCCCGAAGATGAGAAGGAACAGCCAGAGCGACCAGTAGCCGCGCCGGTTGGCCTTGAAGTTCTTCCAGCGCCTTATGTTGGTGGGCGACAGCAGCCCCTTGCGCGGCGGCTTGACGGGCGTGGCGGTCGCGGGCTTTGCGGCGGTGTCCATCACACGTCCCTCCGCTCGAAGTCGATGCGCGGATCTATCCAGGTGTAGATCAGGTCGGAGATCAGGCTGACGAACAGGCCGAGCAGCGAGAAGATGTAAAGCGTCGCGAACACGATCGGATAGTCACGATTGACCACCGAGAGATAGCCGAGCCGCCCCAGCCCATCGAGCGAGAAGATATTCTCGATCAGCAGCGAGCCGGTGAAGAAGGCGGAGATGAAGGCGCCGGGAAAGCCGGCGATGATGATCAGCATGGCGTTGCGGAACACGTGGCCGTAGAGCACCTTGCGCTCGTTCAGCCCCTTGGCGCGCGCCGTCACCACATACTGCTTCTTGATCTCCTCGATGAAGGAGTTCTTGGTGAGCAGCGTCGTCGTCGCGAAAGCCGCCAGCGACAGCGAGATCAGCGGCAGCGCCAGGTGCCAGAAATAGTCGAGCGGCTTCTGCCACCACGCAAGCTGGTCGAAATTGTCGGAGACGAGGCCGCGCAGCGGGAACCAGTCGTAGAAGGATCCGCCGGCGAAAAGCACGATCAGCAGGATACCGAACAGAAAGCTCGGAACCGCATAGCCGATGATGATCACGCCCGAGGTCCAAACGTCGAAGGTCGAGCCGTCCTTCACCGCCTTGCGAATGCCGAGCGGAATGGAGATGCCGTAGGAAAAGATCATGATCCAGATGCCGAGCGAGGCAGAGACCGGCAGCTTGTCTTTGATCAGGTCGAGAACGGAGGTGTTGCGGAAGAAGCTCTCGCCGAAATCGAAGCGGATGTAGTTCCACATCATCTCGCCGAAGCGCGTCAGCGGCGGCTTGTCGAAGCCGAACTGCTTCTCGAGCTTCTTGATCAGCTCCGGATCGAGCCCCTGCGCGCCGCGATATTTCGAGCCGCCTTCATCCATGCCGGACCCCATCAGGTCGCCGCCGCCGCCCGAAAGGCGGGCGTCCGCCCCTTGAGCGTCGCCCGTCAGCTGCGCGATCACCTGCTCGACAGGCCCGCCCGGCGCGAACTGGATGACGGTGAACGAGATGGCCATGATGCCGATAATGGTCGGGATCATCAAAAGCAGGCGGCGAAGAATATAGGCTCCCATCAGCGAGCGGCCTCCGGGGAGTTCTGTCGTAGGCTGTCCAGTCTATCGCCGCTCAATCGTCAAGCCTTCCTCTGCCGGCACTTCCCGGCGCTGATCATGGTCCGAAGTGATTCGGTGGGCCCATTTGGAGCCCAGCCGTCAGGCCAATGCAAGTCCGCTCATTTCTTGGCGGAAGACGACCACCAGACGTCGGGGAAACCGGTCGCGTAGGTCGGGTATTCGGCCGGATGGGTGATCGTGTTCCAGTAGGTGATCGACTGCGTGTCGCGGTAGAACAGCGGCACGACATAGTGGCCCGCCATCAGCACACGGTCGAGCGCCTTGATCGACGCCACCTGCTCGTCGCGGTTTGGCGCGAAGATCACCATGCGGATCAGCGCGTCGACCGCCGGGTCGGAAATGCCAGAATAATTGCGCGAGCCCTGCTGGTTGGCGGAACCCGAGCCCCAGTAGTCGGCCTGCTCGTTGCCGGGGTTCATCGTTTCGGCCCACACGTTCCAGATCACGTCGTAGTCGAAGCTGCGCACGCGGTTGGTATATTGCGAGGCGTCCACGGTGCGCACCCGCGCATCGATGCCGATCTTCTTGAGATTGTTGGCGTAGGGCACCGCCCAGCGCTCGAAGACGGGGCTGGAGAGCAGAATCTCGAAGCTCATCGGCTTGCCGGTCTGGCTATTGACCATGCGGTTGCCCTTGATGTCCCAGCCCGCTTCCTTCAGCAGCTTGATCGCCGTGCGCAGGTTGTCGCGGCTCTTCTGCGAGTCGCCGCCGACAGGGTTCGAATAGGCAGTGGTGAAGACCGAAGGCGAAAGCTTGTCCTTGAGGCCGTTCAGGATCTCCAGCTCGCGCCCCTCAGGCAGACCGGAGGAGGCGAGCTCGGTGTTCCAGAAATAGCTGTCGATGCGCTTGTAGCTGTTGAAGGCGACGGTGCGGTTCAGCTCCTCGAAGTCGAAGGCATAGTTCAGCGCCTCGCGCACCTTCTCGTCCTTGAACGCGTCGCGGCGGGTGTTCAGCACCATGGCCTGCATGATGCCGGTGGCGCGCAGCGCATTCGGCACGTCCTCCTTCTTCACGCGGCCTTCCTTGACTGCGGGGAAATCGTAGCCGGTCGCCCAGCGCGCCGCGAGCGTCTCCTGCCAGTAGTCGCTGTTGCCGGCGCGGAAGGCCTCGAACTCCACGTCGCGGTCGCCGTAATAGGTGTAGTTGATCGAGCCGAAATTGTTCTGCCCGACATTCACGTTGAGATCCTTGCCCCAATAGTCGTCGCGCAGCTCGTAGCGGATCGTGGCGCCTGCCGTGAAGGCGGCGATCTTGTAGGGGCCGGAGCCCATGACAGGTTCCAGCGTGGTCTTGGCGATATCGCGCGGCTTGCCGTCAGCCCCGGTGCCCTCCCACCAGTGCTTCGGCACGACCACCAGCTGGCCGAGGATGTTTGGCAGTTCCTTGTTGTTCTTCTCGTCGAAGGTGAAGGTCACGTCGCGATCGCCCGATTTCTCGGCCTTCACCACGTGCTTGTAATAGTTGGAAGCGAGCGGGTTCAGCTCCTTCACCTTGTCGAAGCTGAAGATCACGTCCTCTGCTGTCACAGGCTTGCCATCCGCCCATTTCGCCTCGGCGCGCAGCCGGAAGGTCGCGCTCGACACGTCATCGGGAAAGGAGAGCCCTTCCGCCAGCAGCCCATACGAGGCGAGCAGCTCGTCGTCCGCCGATTTCATCAGCGTCTCGAACGGCAGCGTCAGGCCGACGGCGGCCTGCCCCTTGGAAAGCAGCGGGTTGAAGGTATCGTAGGTGCCGGATGCCGAAAGCCTCAGATTGCCGCCCTTCGGCGCAGCCGGGTTGACGTAGTCGAAATGCTTGAAGCCCGGCTTGTATTTCAGTTCGCCGATGGTGGAGGTTCCGATCCGGAAGACCGGCTCCTGGGCGACGGCCTGCAAGGGCAGGGCGGCAGCGCCCAACAGAGAAAACACCAAACCAAGTCTCGACCACGCACGCGCCATTCGCCAGCCCCAATTGTTTCGCTTTTTCGAGGATAGGCGAAATGCTGGCGAAAAACAGGTGACGCAACCTTTTTTGTCCGGCTTCGCGCAAATGTGAGCGCAACCCGGCTGCTCAGGCCGTCGCTTCCTCCAGCCTTTTGCGCAGCATCCCCCGCAACTCCGCCACCATGCGCGGATCGCCGCCGATGTCGGGATCGTGCGCCGCCGTCACGATGATCCTCAGCAGTTCGAGCACCAGCGCCGACAGAAGGTCGAGATCGTCTCCAACAGGAGGGCTCGCCTTCTGCAATAGCGCCTTGATGTTGCCGCGCAGCTCCGCCCGCGATTTCACCTTGCGGTCCTTGGGGATATCGCGCCGCGCGGCCAGCACCGGAAATTCGCGGTACTGCTCCAGAAAGGCGCCAAGCCGCGCGAAGATCGCGTCGCCGATCTCTGACGCCCGCTTGCCGTCGACCTCGTTTTGCAGCTCGACCAGCGCGGCGTTCAGCTGCCGCATCCGCTCGATATGCAGCGCTTCGGCCAGCACCGGCTTGGTCGGGAAGAACTGGTAGAGCGAGCCGATCGAGGATTTCGCCTCGGCGGCGATCTCCGTCATCGTCGCGGCCTCATAGCCCTTCTCAAGAAAAACCTTGGCGGCCGCCTCGGTCAGAATGGCAACGCGCTCGTGCCCGCGCTTCTGCTTCGGCGAACGATCGATCGAATCGGCACTTGATTTTTGTGAGTGCATCCTCATATTTCCAATTGCGAGGATATCCTCATGTTTGTTCCGGAGCCTTCCATGTCCCTCTACGATCCCAAGACCACCGCCCTGATCTCCATCGATCTGCAGGGCTTTATCATTTCCAGGCCCGTCGCGCCTCATTCCGCTCAGCAGGTGATCGAAAACACCGCCGCAATCGCCAAGTCGCTGAAAGCAGCCGGCGGCACGACCGTCTTCGTCACCATCGGATTTTCCGCGGACTATGCCGACGCTGTCAACCAGCCGACCGACGAACCGATCGCCTTCCCACAGGGTGGCTTGCCGGACGAGGCGCTGCGCGAGCCTCCGGAGATCGCTGACCTGACGCCGGATGTGCGCATCACCAAGCATCAATGGAGCGCCTTTTATGGCAGCGAGCTCGACCTGCAGCTGCGCCGTCGCGGCATCCGGACCGTCATTCTCACCGGCATCGCCACCAATTTCGGCGTCGAGGCCACGATCCGCGATGCGTTCGCCCATAATTACGCGGTCATTGCCGCCGAGGATGCGATGACGACGTTCACCGCCGAGATGCATGCCTTTGCCTGCGAGCGGATCTTCCCGCGCCTGTCGCGCATCCGCAAAACCGCCGACATCCTCGCCAACACCTGAGCGCGGCGCTGCCGGCCGACGCGATGTCTCGCAATCGCCCGTGAAAAACATCGATTCACCAGAATCGCATTTCACGGTAAAACGGGTGCAAATCACTCGACTATGGTCGGCAGCAGTTCAGGATACGGCATGGCTTTCCGCATCGCGCAGGCGCTCTCTTCAATCGGTAAACTGGCACTGGCCACTGCGATCGGCGCCAGCCTTATCGCCGGCGATGTCGCCGCCCAGCAGAAACAGCCGAGCCCCGGCAGCGCCAAGGCGATCTTCGGTGGCGTTCAGCTTCCGACGCAAGGCGCTCCGCAACCCTATGGCTTCTACGCCAAGGGCTGCATGGCAGGCGCCGAGGCGCTTCCGACCGATGGTCCGAACTGGCAGGCCATGCGCCTGTCGCGCAATCGCCGCTGGGGCAATCCGGCGATGCTCTCCACCATCGAGCAGCTGTCGCGCGATGCCGCCAAATATGATGGCTGGCCGGGCCTGCTGGTCGGCGATATCGCCCAGCCGCGCGGCGGCCCGATGATCACTGGCCACGCCTCGCACCAGATCGGCCTCGATGCCGATATCTGGCTGACGCCGATGCCCAACTTCCGCATGACGGCGGAACAGCGCGAGGCGCTGCCCTTCACGACCATGCTGCAGAAGAACGCGTTTTTGACGATCAACCCGAACGTATGGACGCCGGCTCACGCCCGGCTCCTGATGCGCGCCGCGAGCTATCCGCAGGTCGAGCGCATCTTCGTCAATCCGGCGATCAAGAAGAAGATGTGCGACACCTGGACCGGCGATCGTACCAATCTCGGCAAGCTGCGCCCGGAATACGGCCACGATTCCCACTTCCACATCCGCATCAAGTGCCCGCCGGGTGCGGCCAATTGCAAGCCGCAGGCACCCGTGGTGGCCGGCGATGGTTGCGATAAGTCGCTCGCCTGGTGGTTCAGCCCGGCGCCCTGGGCCAAGCCCAAGCCGCCGAAGCCGGATGCCAAGCCGGTCAAGCCGCGCGAGGTCATGGTGTCGGATCTGCCGAAGGCCTGCCAGGCGGTTCTCGATGCTCCCGCCGTCTCCTCCGTGCGCGCCGCGACCTATGGCGGTCCCTCGGCTGCCGAAGTGCTCCGCGCTCAGCCCATTGGCGCACCGCCCGCCGCCAATGACGACGAGTTGCCCGATCTCGGCCCCATCCCGGATGACAAGCCAGCAGCGCAATGATCCCGGTTGAACACCGCGACACCGCTCTTTAAAACCCTGATCGCTTCGTATAGAAGCGGTCAAATCGATTGAATTATGCCAGTGAATTTAGAGGGGGAGCTTCTGATGGCCGGCCGCAAGTGCCTTGCGCTCATCGCGCATGACCAGAAGAAGGACGACATGGCGGAATTCGCCCGCCGCAACGAGGAGACGCTCAACGCGAACTGGACGATCTTCGCGACGGGTACGACCGGCGGCCGCGTTCTCGATGCCGCTCCCTCGCTCGATGTCACTCGGTTGAAAAGCGGCCCGCTCGGCGGTGACCAGCAGATCGGCGCGCTGATTGCCACCGGCGAGGTCGATGCGCTGATCTTCTTCGTCGACCCGCTGACCCCCATGCCCCACGACGTCGACGTCAAGGCCTTGATGCGCCTTGCGATCGTCTATGATATCCCAATGGCACTCAACGAGGCCACGGCCGACAGGCTGATCGCCAATCTTCACGCATAAGCGGCGCGCGAACGCGCAACAACGGAACCTGCCATGCACCAGCTCGATACCAGCGACGCCTCCATGCCCTTCCCGATCCTGATCGGCGATATCGGCGGAACCAATGCCCGTTTCGCCATCATCGAGACGGCCGACGCCGAACAGGTCAATTTCCCGAACGTGCGCACCGCCGATTTCAAGACCATCGACGACGCCATCCGCGCCACCATCCTGGAAAAGAGCGCCATCAAGCCGCGTTCGGCGATCCTCGCGGTTGCCGGCCCGATCAGCGACGACGAAATCCCGCTGACCAATTGCGATTGGGTCGTGCGTCCGAAATCGATGATCGAAAATCTGGGCATCGAGGATGTCTTGGTCGTCAACGATTTCGAAGCGCAGGCGCTGGCCATCTCCGATCTGGCCCCCGAACACCGCGAACGCCTCGGCAATGCCGACGCCCATGAGGACATGGTCGCCTCCCGCGTCGTGCTCGGACCGGGCACCGGGCTCGGCGTCGGCGGCCTCGTGCATGCGCGCGGCGTCTGGATCCCGGTTCCGGGCGAGGGCGGCCACGTCGATCTCGGGCCGCGCAGCAAGCGCGATCTCGAAATCTTCCCCTATGTCGAAACCATCGAGGGCCGCGTCTCGGCCGAGCAGATCCTCTCCGGTCGCGGCATCGTCAACCTCTACCGCGCCATCTGCACCGCCGATGGCATCGCGCCGAAATACAGCGACCCTGCTGATATCACCTCGCACGCGCTGGCCGAAAGCGACCCGGTCGCCGTCGAGACCATCTCGCTGTTTTCGACCTATCTCGGCCGCGTTGCCGGCGACATGGCGATGATTTTCATGGCCCGCGGCGGCGTGTTCCTTTCCGGCGGCATCAGCCAGAAGATCCTGGCCGCTCTGCGCAAGCCCGAGTTTCGCGCCGGTTTCGAGGACAAGGCGCCGCACACGGCACTGCTCTCGACCATCCCGACCTATGTCGTCACCCACCCGCTGGCCGCACTCTCCGGCCTCTCGTCCTATGCTCGCCGGCCCGACACCTTCGGCGTGTCGACCGATGGCCGCCGCTGGGGTCGATAGCCCCCCCAGCGTCCGGCGCCCGGACAGACCTAGCCAAACGGGCGCCAACTCTTTATAGAGCCGCTCGAGCGCGGGCCGCAGCAGCGGCTCGCATGGTCACGAGACAGGAAGTCTTTATTGCGTTCATCCGATCCCCAGCAGCGCCCCGTCGACAGCGGCACGGTCACCGCCGTCTTGAAGCGCATCATCGCTGAAAACGGCCGCGAGCACATCTGGGGCTACGTCGTCGCCATCAGCTGTCTTGTCCTCGTCGCGCTATCGACGGCCTTTACCGCCTGGATCATGCGCTCGATCATCGACGAGGCCTTCGCCAACCGGCGTGCCGATGTCGTCTGGGTCATCTGCCTCTCCATCTTCATTGCCTTCGTCATTCGCGGTTTCGCGAGCTACGGCCAGGCGGTGGCGTTGTCGAAGATCGGCAACAACATCGTCGCCCGCTACCAGAGCCGTCTCTACGTGCATCTGATGACGCTGTCGGTCGGCTATTTCAACGAGGCGCGTTCGGCCCGCATCGCCGCCCAGGTGAGCCAGAACGTCGGCGGCATCCGCGACGTCCTCAACCTGACGATCACCTCGACCGCCCGCGACCTCCTGACCTTCGTCGCCCTGCTCGGCGTCATGGTCTATCAGGACCCGCTGCTCAGCGTCGCCGTCCTCATCCTCGCGCCGCCGCTGCTTCTGGCGCTGCGCTATCTCTCCAAGCGCCTGCGACAGGCCACCAAGGAAGCCATCGATCTCAATAGCCACGTGCTCGGCGCCATGCAGGAGACCATTCAGGGTATCTCCATCGTCAAGGCGTTCACGATGGAGCGGCAGCTCGAGCAGAAGATCAACAAGATCATCGTCGCTGCCGAAGAGCGTGGCAACAAGATCGCCAAGCTGTCCGAGCGCAACGCGCCGATGACCGAAAGCTTCGCCGGTTTCGCCGTCGCCAGCGTTCTTGCCTACGCCGCCTACCGCTCGATCTATCAGAACGTGCCGCCCGGCGCCTTCTTCTCCTTCGTCACCGCGCTGCTGCTCGCCTATGATCCGGCCCGCCGCCTTGCCAAGCTGCAGGTGCAGATGGAGCGCGCCGCCGTCAATGCGCGGATGATCTACGAGCTGCTCGACATGGAGCCGCGCCAGCGCGACCTGCCGGATGCCAAGCCCCTCGTCGTCACCGAAGCCCGTATCGAGCTCAAGGATGTCGCCTTCGCCTATGGCAACGACAACGTGCTCGATGGCGTCAACATGGTTGCCGAAGGTGGCAAGACCACCGCGCTCGTCGGCCCCTCCGGCGCCGGCAAGTCGACGATCATCAATCTCATCCCGCGCTTCTACGATCCGAAGGCCGGCGAGATCCTGATCGACGGCCAGGACATCGCCCATGTGACGAAGAAGTCGCTGCGCGAGCAGCTGGCCTATGTCTCGCAGCAGCCCTACCTGTTCGAAGGCTCGATCCGCGACAACATCCGCTATGGCCGTCCCGACGCCAGCGATGCCGAGGTCGAGGAAGCAGCGCGTCTGGCTTACGCCCACGATTTCATTCTCGCTCAGCCGGAAGGCTATGACACGCCCGTCGGCGAAAACGGCGTGACGCTCTCGGGCGGCCAGCGCCAGCGTCTGTCGATCGCCCGCGCGCTGGTGCGCAACGCCCCGATCCTGCTCCTCGATGAAGCGACCTCCGCGCTCGATACGGAATCGGAAGCAGCCGTCCAGAAGGCGCTCGACGAAGCCATGACCGGCCGCACCGTCGTCGTCATTGCCCACCGTCTGTCGACCGTGGTTCGCGCCGACAAGATCGTCGTCATGCAGCAGGGCCGCGTCGTCGAAGAGGGCAATCACGAGACGCTTGCGAAGCGCAGCGACGGTCTTTACGCTCGCCTCAACAACCTTCAGAGGCCCGCGGCCTCCGAGACTTTCTGATACGTGAATGATGGACGCCTGACATGAGCGATGCTGCGATGAAACTGGTGGTGGTTGGTGCAGCGGGCCGCATGGGACAGGCGCTCATCCGCATGGTGCACGAGATCGAAGGCGTTACGCTGCACGCAGCCGTCGGCCGTCCGGGCTCGCCCTTCATCGGCAAGGATGCCGGCGAGATCGCGGGCCTCGGCCCCAACGGCGTCGCGATTACCGACGATCCGCTGGCCGCCTTCCTCCACGCCGATGGCGTGCTCGATTTCACCACGCCCGCGACCACCAATGACTTCGCCGCACTTGCCGCCCAGGCCCGCATCGTCCACATCATCGGCACCACAGGCTGCTCGGTCGAGGACGAAGGGAAGATCTCCGCCGCCAGCCGCCATGCCCGCATCGTCAAGTCTGGCAATATGGGCCTCGGCGTCAATCTCTTGAGCGTGCTGGTCGAGCAGGCGGCGCGCGCGCTCGATCCCGCCGATTGGGACATCGAAGTTCTCGAAATGCATCACAAGCGCAAGGTCGATGCCCCCTCGGGCACCGCGCTCCTGCTGGGTGAAGCCGCCGCCAAGGGCCGCGGCATCGATCTCGCAACGCACTCCGTACGCGTCCGCGATGGCCACACCGGCGCGCGCGAAGCGGGCACGATCGGCTTTGCCACGCTTCGGGGCGGCTCCGTCATCGGCGAACATTCCGTCATCTTCGCCGGCGAGGGCGAGCGCGTCTCCATGGCCCACAGCGCCGGCGACCGCTCCATCTTCGCGCGCGGCGCCGTCAAGGCGGCCCTTTGGGCGCGCGACAAGAAGCCGGGTCTCTATTCCATGCTCGATGTTCTCGGGCTCTCCCAACACTGATCTCATCAGAAGGAATTTATAATGAGCGGTACCCTCGTCCTCGTTCGCCACGGCCAGAGCGACTGGAACCTGAAGAACCTTTTCACCGGCTGGAAGAACCCGGAGCTGACAGAGCTCGGCGTTCAGGAAGCCAACACCGGCGGCAAGGCGCTTGCCGAAACCGGCATCAAGTTCGACATCGCCTTCACCTCCGACCTGAAGCGCGCCCAGGACACGCTGAAGATCATCCTTGAAAACGTCGGCCAGACCGGCCTCGAGACGATCAAGGATCAGGCGCTGAACGAGCGCGACTACGGCAATCTCTCCGGCCTCAACAAGGACGATGCCCGAGCCAAGTGGGGCGAAGAACAGGTCCACATCTGGCGCCGCTCCTACGACGTTCCCCCTCCGGGCGGCGAAAGCCTGCGCGACACCGGCGCCCGCGTCTGGCCTTACTACCTGACGGAAATCCTGCCCCGCGTCCTGCGTGGCGAAACCGTGCTCGTCGCCGCCCACGGCAACTCGCTGCGTTCGCTGGTCATGGTGCTCGATAAGCTTACCAAGGAACAGATCCTCGGCGTCAACCTCGCGACCGGCGTTCCCATGGTCTACAAGCTCAACGCCGACTCGACCGTCGCGTCCAAGGAAGTCCTCGGCGACATGTCCGGCGCGCACTAAATATCATCGCGCCGCGCGTCTCTCCGATGCGCGGCGCCTCTCCGGACAGACCGGACAAATTCATTAGTTTTTGGGTCCGTTTTCCGTCTGACCCTTCGGCTTCCGCGCGGCCTCGAAATCCGGCAGCCGGTTGGCGATCCATTGCCAGAGCCCCACCACCTCCACAAGCAGCTCACCGCCCAGCGGCGTCAGTTCGTATTCCACGCGCGGCGGCACCTGCGGGTAGAGCGTGCGCGTCACCAGACCATCGGCCTCCAGCGTCCGCAATGTCTGCGTCAGCACCTTCTGGCTGATGCCTTCCACCCGTTCCAGGACCCGTGAAAACCGCAAAGGCCCCTTGGCCTCGGCCAGGATATGCATGACGCGCAGCGGCCACTTGGCGCTGGCGCGCTCCAGCATCTCGCGAGCGAGTGCGTCCTCGGCATCCGTCAGCGTCTCGCAGAAGTCGAATGTACCATCGTTTAGTTCAGTTACCATAAGGTATGTATAGATCCATCTGGTACCTTCTTTCAAGAAGATACCGTCTAGCCTATATGGTCTTTCGACGGATCAAGGAGATTTCGGATGTCACAGGTTTGGTTGATTACAGGCAGTTCGCGCGGTCTCGGCAGGGCGCTTGCTGAAGCGGTTCTGGCTGAGGGGCACAATCTGGTCGCCACCGCGCGCAACCCCGCCCAGCTCGACGATATCAAGCAGCGCTACCCCTCGAGTGTCTTGACGATTTCGCTTGATGTGACCGACGAGCAATCGGCCGAGCAGGCAGTCAAGGCCGCGGTCGAACGCTTCGGCCGGCTCGATGTCCTCGTCAACAATGCCGGCTATGGCGATGTCGGATCGATCGAGGATACCAGCCTCACAGATTTCCGCGCCCAGATCGAAACCAACCTCTTCGGCACCATCATCGTCACCAAGGCGGCCTTGCCTCTGATGCGCGAGCAGGGCGCCGGCCATATCGTCCAGATCTCCTCCGTCGGCGGTCGCATCGGCCCGGCCGGACGCGCGCCCTATGCGGCGGCCAAATGGGGCGTCGAGGGCTTCTCGGAAGTCTTGAGCCGCGAAGTCGGTCCGCTCGGCGTCAAGGTCAGCATCGTCGAGCCCGGCGGTTTCCGCACCGATTTCGCCGGCGCCTCCACGACGCTGCGCGAAGGCCGCCCCGAATACGACGAAACCGTCGGCAAGATGGCCCGCTACCAACGCGATTACGACGGCAGGCAGCCCGGCGACCCGGCAAAAGCCGCCGCCGCCATCATCCACCTAGCCAGCCTCGAAAACCCGCCGCTGCGCCTCCCGCTCGGCAGCGACGCCATCCGCGCCATCGCGCAGAACGACGCGCAAAGAGCCGCCGAACACGCCGCCTGGCGCGACCTCAGCATCTCCACCGACTTCGACGCCGGCAATGGGGCAGGGCACTTTCCCTGGGAGGCGAGGTGAGGGGCTAGCTCGATCCACTAGAACCTTGAATTTGGTAGCACTTGGTGCTACCTTTTCTTCGTGAGCGAGCGCGTCTTCAAAACATCATGGTTTGCCAAGGCGGCACGGAAGGCGCGCATTCCGGACGAGGATCTGTGCCGCGCGATCCGTCAGGTGGCGCAAGGTCAGGCGGACAATCTCGGAGGCGGAGTTTTCAAGAAGCGCCTCAATGATAACAGGCACCGTTCGATCATTCTGTCGAAGGCCGGCCAATTCTGGGTATACGAATACCTGTTCGCCAAGCAGGATCGGGCCAATATCGAGGACGACGAACTGGTGGCCTTTCGCCAGCTTGCGAAGGCCTACGCGGCATTGAACGACCGTCAGGTTGAAGAGTTGCTGCGTGTCGGCCAATTCAAGGAGATATGCAATGACGACCCGGCGTAAGTTCAAGTCCGATGCCTTCGAGGCCATCCATTCCTCGGCGGAGGCGCTGTTCAAGGTCGGTGGCATCGATAAGGCGACGTTGCGTGGGTTCGACGAGGCATGTCTGACCGCGCCGCCGGAACTTGCTCCGCAGGAGATCAAGGCGCTGCGCGAGCGCAACAATGTCAGTCAGCCGGTCTTTGCTCGATACCTGAACACGAGTGAATCCACCGTCCAGAAATGGGAGAGCGGCGCCAAGCGGCCGAGTGGCCTAGCGCTGAAACTGCTCTCCGTCGTCGAGAAGCATGGGCTCGAAGTCCTAGGATAACCCTCAATTCTCGATCGTGAACTGCACCCGGTCGGCCGCAAATCGCGTCACCGAATATTGCACCGGCACGCCGTCGAGATCGGTATTCATCGCCTTGGTGATCAGCACGATCGCGCCCGGCGTCAGTTCCAGCGCCGATAGATCGGCGGCTTCGGCGTGGGCGGCGGTGATTTCGGTGGTGGCGCGGATATAGTCGGATAGGCCGAGTTCGGCGAAGGCGCGGGTGATCGATTCCGTCGTCTCGTAGGCGTCACGCATGCCCGCGAAGCGGTCTGCCGGAAACCACGAGGTCGCGCTCGAAACCGGCCGTCCGTCGGCCTTGCGCACCGTCTCCAGCCGGATCACGTTTGTCCCCGGCGCAAGCTTCAGCCAGCGCGCCACTTCGTCGCTGGCCGCTTCCTCGCCATGTCCGAGCAGCAGCCCGCGCGTCTCGCGCGCCTGCTCGCCGATGCCGCTGTTGAAGCGGGTGCGCTTGCTGATCGGGAAGTTCAGCCGTTCCTTGCGCTCGATCAGCGTGCCGCGACCCTGCACGGCGCGCACGATCCCCTCCTGCGCCAGAGCCGCGAGCGCGCTGCGCACCGTATGGCGGTTGACGCCGAACTGCGTGGCCAGCGTCATCTCCGGCGGCACCATGCCCGTTTCGTCATAGGCGCCGGCGCTGATCGCCTGGCGAATCCGGTCGGCGATCTGCCGCCACAGCGCCACGCCCGTCTGTCTCTGAACCTGCCCAGCCATTTTAGCCCTTTATCTTATGCGCCCCCGAAATGTCACACGCTTGTCACCTCGGCGATTTAGGTCTAGGTATAGCTTGTATGGTTGTCTATATCAATAGACATTTAAAGGATGTGGCGATGACCTTAGCGGAAAAGAAGGTAGGCAAGACCGAGCTGAGTGAGGGTGACCGGGCGCGCAAGCGCACCGTCGATCTGCTGGCCCGCGCCGAGCGGCAGGAGCTGGAAGCGGCCTGGCAGGCATTGACGGAAAAGCCGGTGGCGCAAGCCGTGCGCGCCCCCGAAACCGGCCTCGTCATGGTGCGCGGCCGCATGGGCGGCGGCGGTGCGGCCTTCAATCTCGGCGAGGTCACCGTCACCCGCGCCACCATCCGCCTCGCTTCGGGCACCATCGGTCACGCCCAGGCGCTCGGCACCGATCGCGAAAAGGCCCGCCTCTCGGCGATCTTCGATGCGCTCTGGCAGGAGCCAGCCACCCGCGACGCAATCGAAACCACCCTGCTTGCGCCGATCGCGGCCCGCGTCGCCGATGCCGATAACAAGAAGGCCGACGAGACCGCAGCCACCCGCGTCGATTTCTTCACCATGGTTCGCGGAGACGACTGATGCCCCTCAAGACCGAAACGCATAACGCTGATGCCCTGTCGGGCGGCTTCGCCGAGCCGGTGTTCCACGCCCAGAGCGTCTTCAAGCTGATGATGGATGCCATGGCCCGCCCCGGCACCATCCAGACCGTCTCGCCCGATGCCGAGCCGCCGGCGCCGCTCGGCATCGCCGCCGGTGCCATCGCGCTGACGCTCTGCGATCACGACACCCCCGTCTGGCTCTCACCTGTCTTGGCCAAGTCCGCCACGCCGCAATGGCTCGGCTTCCACACCGGCGCGCCGGTCACGCCGGAAAAGGCCGAAGCCCGCTTCGCCTTTGTCGATGAAGGCGCCACGCTCTCCTCCTTCGGCCTGTTTGCCTCCGGCACCCAGGAATATCCGGATCGTTCGACGACGCTCGTCATCGAGCTGCCCGATCTCGAAGGCGGTCGCCGTCTCGCGCTGATGGGCCCCGGCATCAAGACCGTCACCGACGTTGCGCCGCTTGGGCTGCCCGAGCGCTTCCTGCATCTGTGGACGGAAAATCGCGCGCTCTTCCCGCGCGGCGTCGACATCGTGCTGACCTCCGGCAGCCGTTTCCTCTGCTTGCCGCGCACCACCAAGATCACCGCAACGGAGATGTGACCCATGTATGTTGCCGTCAAAGGTGGCGAGGCCGCCATTTCGAATGCCCACCGCCTGCTCGCCGATCGCCGTCGCGGTGATCGCGCGCTCCCCGCCATCGGCATCGAGCAGATCGTCGCGCAGCTGACGCTCGCCGTCGACCGCGTCATGGCCGAAGCCTCGCTCTACGACCGCACGCTGGCGGCACTCGCCGTGCGCCAGTCGCGCGGCGACATGATCGAGGCGATCTTCCTGTTGCGCGCCTACCGCACGACATTGCCGCGCTTCGGCTATTCACAGCCGATCGACACGGCGCAAATGAAGATCGAGCGCCGCGTCTCCGCCACCTACAAGGACCTGCCCGGCGGCCAGCTGCTCGGCCCGACCTTTGATTATACGCATCGCCTGCTCGACCCCTCGCTGCTTGAGGATGGCGCGGTCGAAGAGCCGGTGCTGCGCGAGGCCGAAACCGGCCGCGTCATGCGCGTCTCGGAGATCCTTGCCCATGAAGGCCTGATCGAGGGCGATGGCGAGATGCCCGAGGATCACGAGATCGGCGATCTCACCCGCGAGCCGATGGAATTCCCGATGAGCCGCGACCTGCGCCTGCAGGCGCTCGCTCGTGGCGACGAGGGCTTCCTTCTGGCGCTCGGCTATTCCACCCAGCGCGGCTATGGCCGCAACCACCCCTTCACAGGCGAAATCCGCATCGGAGAGGTCGAGGTGGAGTTCGATGTGCCCGAGCTCGGCTTCGCGGTTTCGCTGGGGTCCATCCAGGTCACAGAGTGCCAGATGGTCAACCAGTTCAAGGGCTCCTCCAAGGCGCCGCCGCAGTTCACCCGCGGCTACGGCCTGGTCTTCGGCCAGAGCGAGCGCAAGGCCATGTCCATGTCGCTGGTCGATCGTGCCTTGCGCGCCGGCGAACTCGGCGAGGACATCACCGCCCCCGCGCAGGACGAAGAATTCGTCATCTCGCATGCCGATAACGTCCAGTCGACCGGCTTCGTCGAGCATCTGAAGCTGCCGCACTACGTCGATTTCCAGGCCGAGCTCGATCTCGTCCGCCGCATGCGAAACGACTTCGACGCCGCCCGCAACGGTGGCGATGACGATCTCAAGGAGGCAGCCGAATGAGCGATCTCGCCACGTACAACTTCGCCTATCTCGACGAACAGACCAAGCGGATGATCCGCCGCGCCATCCTGAAGGCGATCGCCATTCCCGGCTATCAGGTTCCCTTCGCCTCGCGCGAAATGCCGATGCCTTATGGCTGGGGCACCGGCGGCGTACAGGTAACGGCCTCGATCATCGGCCCCGATGACGTGCTGAAGGTCATCGACCAGGGCGCCGACGACACGACGAATGCCGTCTCCATCCGCGCCTTCTTCCAGAAGGTCGCCAATGTCGCGGTCACCACCCACACCAAGGATGCCACCATCATCCAGACCCGCCACCGCATTCCGGAAGAAAAGCTCGGAGCCGGCCAGGTGCTGGTCTACCAGGTGCCGATCCCCGAGCCGCTGCGCTTCCTCGAGCCGCGCGAGACCGAGACCCGCAAGATGCACGCGCTTGAGGAATACGGCCTCATGCACGTCAAGCTCTACGAGGACATCGCCCATAACGGCCGCATCTCCAAGACCTACGCCTACCCGGTCAAGGTTGCGGGCCGCTACGTCATGGACCCGTCGCCGACGCCGAAATTCGACAATCCGAAAATGCACATGTCGGACGCGCTGCAGCTCTTCGGCGCCGGCCGCGAAAAACGCATCTACGCCGTCCCGCCCTACACCGAAGTCGTCAGCCTCGATTTCGAGGACCACCCCTTCGAAATCCAGCGCTTCGGCAAGCCCTGCGCGCTCTGCGGCGCCGAAGACGTCTATCTCGACGAGGTGATCCTGGACGACAAGGGCGGCCGCATGTTCGTCTGCTCGGATACCGATCACTGCGAGGATCGGCGCGAGCACGGCCACGTCGGCGAGATGCTTGCGCAGGGTCGGGAGGCTGCGGAATGAGGGCGATTCAAGTTCGGCGTTCTGCCGGGGATACCCGTTCAACTGCCTGCTTCGTTCTCCAAGCGGAGTGGGGGAACGGTGCCATTGCGGCTCGTCTCTTCTCCCCCACGGGGAGAAGGTGGCGGCAGCCGGATGAGGGGGGCTTCGCCGCAACCTCGTCCGTCGCTTATCGCTCCGGCCGTTCGCTCCTGCGTTCGCTCACCCCCTCATCTGTCCTGTCGGACATCTTCTCCCCGTTGGGGAGAAGAGGAAACGCCTGGGAGGCATAGCCATGACCGACACCCCCCTTCTCAAAGTCAACGACGTCTCGAAATTCTACGGCAACCGCATCGGCTGCAAGAACGTCTCCTTCGAGCTCTGGCCCGGCGAAGTGCTGGCGATCGTTGGTGAATCCGGCTCCGGCAAGACCACGCTCTTGAACTGCATCTCCACCCGCCTGATGCCGACGACAGGCAGCGTCGAGTATCACATGCGCGACGGCCAATATCGCGATCTCTACCACATGAGCGAGGCCGAGCGCCGCTTCCTGATGCGCACCGACTGGGGCTTCGTGCATCAGAATCCGGCTGACGGTCTGCGCATGACGGTGTCGGCCGGCGCCAATGTCGGCGAGCGGTTGATGGCGATCGGCGATCGGCACTATGGCAATATCCGCGCCACCGCGGTGGACTGGCTGAGCCGCGTCGAGATCGACGAGAGCCGCATCGACGACCAGCCACGCGCCTTCTCCGGCGGCATGCGCCAGCGCCTGCAGATCGCCCGCAACCTCGTCACCGGCCCGCGCCTCGTCTTCATGGACGAGCCGACCGGCGGTCTCGACGTCTCCGTTCAGGCACGCCTGCTCGATCTCGTTCGCGGCCTCGTCAACGATCTCGGCCTCGCGGCCATCATCGTCACCCACGATCTCGCCGTCGCCCGCCTGCTGTCGCACCGGATGATGGTGATGAAGGATGGCCACGTGATCGAGCATGGCCTGACCGACCGGGTGCTCGACGATCCCCGCGAGCCCTACACCCAGCTCCTCGTCTCCTCGATCCTGCAGGTATAGTTGAGAGCGCGATCCGTAAGCCGGCTAAGCTCACGGATTGTCGCCAGAAACCAGGGAAGTCAATCATGGCAACGCCACTCGTTGTTTCGGAAGTCTCCAAGAGCTTCACCATGCATCTGCGCGACGGCATCAAGCTGCCTGTCGTCTCGGATGTCTCCTTCTCCGTCGCCTCGGGCGAATGCGTCGTGCTCGGCGGCCCCTCGGGCATCGGCAAGAGCTCGCTGTTGAAGATGATCTACGGCAACTACGCGGTCGATAGCGGCCAGATCCTGGTCAAGCACCAGGATCGCATCGTCGATCTCGCCACCACCGATCCGCGCACCATCATCGAGGTCCGCCGCCAGACGCTGGGTTACGTCAGCCAGTTCCTGCGCACCGTGCCACGCGTCGCGGCCATCGATGTCGTCGCCGAGCCGCTGGTCGCCCGTGGCACGAAGGCGGATGTCGCGCGTGAAAAGGCAGCCGAACTGCTCGCCAAGCTCAACCTGCCGGAAGCGCTCTGGCAGCTGCCCCCCGCCACCTTTTCCGGCGGCGAGCAGCAGCGCGTCAACATCGCCCGCGGCTTCATCACCGATCATACGATCCTGCTGCTCGACGAGCCGACCGCCTCGCTCGACGCGAAGAACCGCGCTGTCGTCGTCGAAATGATCGCCGAGAAGAAGGCCAAGGGCGTTGGCCTGCTCGGCATCTTCCACGACGAGGAAGTGCGCGAGGCCGTCGCCGACCGTATTCTCGACGTGCAGAAATTCTCGCCACGGAGGCCGATCGCAGCATGAGCCGCAAGATTGGCCTCAAGCCCTATATCCACGAGACCGCCTCGGTGAACAATTCGACGCTCGGCCGCTACACCGAGCTGTCGGAGCGCTGCCGCATCGACGAGGTCGAGCTTGGCGATTACTCCTACGTCATGCAGGACGGCGCCATCTGGTGCGCCACGATCGGCAAGTTCGTCAACATCGCCGCCTCCGTGCGCATCAATGCTACCAACCATCCGACCTGGCGCGCCACGCTGCACCACTTCACTTACCGCGCCGCCGATTACTGGCCGGATGCGGACATGGAGACGGAGTTCTTCGAATGGCGCCGCTCCAACCGCGTCACGATCGGCCATGACGTCTGGATCGGCCACGGCGCCACGCTTCTGCCTGGCGTCAGCGTCGGCAACGGCGCCGTCATCGGCGCCGGCGCGGTGGTCTCCAAGGATGTGGCACCCTACACCATCGTCGGCGGCGTGCCCGCCAAGCTGATCCGCGAGCGCTTCGGCAAAGAGATCGGCGAACGCATGGACAAGCTCGCATGGTGGGATTGGGAGCACGACCGGCTGCGCGTGGCACTCGCCGATTTCCGCGCGCTCAACGCAGAGGATTTCCTGGCGCGATACGAGGCCTAGGCCGCCTATCCCTTCGCATCAAACCTCTCCGGCGCGGATAGATCCCCATTCGCGCCGAGGCCCTAGCTGAGGCTGATCAGCGCCGTGCCCGCGATGGCAAGGGCTGCCCCGCCCCAGGCATGCGCACGCGGCATCTGCCCGCTGCGCAGCCACACCATCGGCAGGATGACGACAGGCGTCATCGAAGACAGCGTCGAAACGATCCCGACATTGCCGGTCTTCAGGGCCGCCATCAACAGCGACATCCCGAGCGCCGTGCCAAAGAAGGCGGCGGTGGCCGCAAGGCCGAAATCCCGCGCCCGAAAGCCGTTTGCCTGCGCCCGCACCCGGGGCAGCGACAGAAGCGCCCAGAAGCAGATCACCGCCAACCCCGAGCGCACCGCCATCGCCGTGAATGGCTCGACACCAGCAGCCATCGCCGGCCGCGCCGTCAGGCTCCCCAGCGCCTGCCCGAGCGCGGTCACGACCCCAAGCGTTATGCCGAGCTTGGACACCGGTGGTGTTGACGGCGCCGGCTCCGCGATCGGCTCGCCATCGGCAAGCGGGATCATCGGCGCCGGCCGACGCCGGCGAAAGCCGATGGCAATCACGGTGCCGCATAAAATGAGCACGACCCCGAACCCCTGACGCAGATCGATCGTCTCGCCCAGCGCGACATAGCCCAGCACCAGCGCGAATGGCGAGGCCAGCGAAAACAGAAGCGCCGTCACACGCGGCCCGGCCGTATAGATCGCCGCGAAATAGGTGGTGCTGGCAATCACGATCCCGAACACGCTGGAGGCTAAGAGCGACCCGAGCTGCCAAGCCCCAAGCGTCGCCCACCCGCCGGCAATCGTCGCCGCCATCGCCGTCATCGCGAAAGCAGCGGTCAGCTGCCAGCGCGCCAGCTGCATCAAAGGCACCCGCCCGTTGAGCTCGTTGATGAACATTGAGCTGAGCGCGATGCAGGTGGCCGAACCGATTGCGAAGGCTTCCGAGACGAACATGGAGATTTCCTTGAGGGGCAACGCAGCTTTCAGGAAAGTCTCGCGGGAAATCAAGATGCTATGAGGCGCGAAAGGCACCAATCTCTGCCGGTGACTTGGCGGTCCAACAGCAACAGGGATCGGCTGCCGTTTTCCGCCCGGATGTCTCGCATGGTGCAAACCCCATATCTTCCCGCCGAAGCTTCCGCTAATGTCCGCGTCACCACGCATCCCATCACGGAGCCAGCCTTGACCCATACGCCGCAGTCCCCGGTGAACCTTTGACGACCGATCACGAAGCGACATTCCTGGCCTCGCTTGGCTGGTCCGAGTTCTTTTCCGATCAGCTGACGGATGACGATCATGGCCTCATCCCCCGTCGCATCGCCGAAGTGCACCGCAGCCGCCTGAGCGTCACCTCGCTGGATGGCCTGATCCGGCTCAAGATCTCGCATCAGCTGAATACGTCCGAATTTGCCGTCGGCGATTGGGTCATGGTCGATCCCGAGGACGACAGCCTGGTGCGCCGGCTGGAGCGCCGCACGCTGCTGCAGCGCCGCGTCGAAGGACGTCAGGGCCAGCAGCTCGGCGCCGCCAATGTCGATACGCTTCTGATCGTCACCTCCTGCAACGCCGATTTCAACGTCGCCCGCCTCGAGCGCTACATGGCGCTCGCCAACCAGGCGGAGACGACGCCCGTCATCGTGCTGACCAAGGCCGACCTCGCCCCTGATGTCGCGGAATACGAAGCCCAGGCGAAAGCCCTGCAGCGCGATCTTGCGGTCGTCGTGCTCAACGCCAAGAGCGACGGTGCGGCTGCAGCTCTCGGTCCATGGAGCGGCTTCGGCCAGACGCTGGCGCTGATCGGCTCCTCCGGCGTCGGCAAGTCGACGCTGGTCAACGCGCTGGCGGGGCTGAGCGGCGAGGGCTCGCAGGCAACCGGCGGCATCCGCGAGCGCGACGCCAAGGGCCGCCACACCACGACCGCCCGCTCGCTGCACGCCATGGCCGGTGGCGGCTGGGTCATCGACACGCCAGGCATGCGCACGCTCCATGTCAGCGATGTGCAGGAGGGCATCGAGCAGGTCTTCTCCGAGATCACCGAACTTGCCGGACACTGCCGCTTCCGCGATTGCACCCACGACCACGAACCCGGCTGCGCCGTCCAAGCTGCCGTCAAATCCGGCACGCTGGCGCCCGAGCGCCTCGCCCGCTGGCGGGTGCTGCGCGACGAGAACGACAAGAACACCCCGAAGATGACCGGACCGAAGGGCAACAAGGTGCTGCAGAAGCGGCGGTGAGGAGGACGCGGGAGTGGGCGCGAGAACCATGCGCCAAGCAATGGCGTCACTAGCAGTGACTATGGAAATCTACTGTTTTTCACTAGACTTCGCCATGCACGGCTAGATTCGCTTGAACTTCGGGAAAATGCCGTAGACGTGCGCCACACTCACCACATCCCGCATCTGTCACAGAATTGTGACCCCACTGTCACGTTTCAATCCACCACAGCCCCGTTTGTGACAGCACTTACACAAAACTGACATTGGAGCTTCACGGACCGGGCCTAATGCACTCCCTCATATCGCGTTTGGGCTATGAGGAAGAGCATGATGTTCGAGCTGAAGAATGTCACCCGTCAATTCGGCAAGAAGATCGCCGTCGATAGTGTGACGCTTGACATCCCTCAGGGCCAGATGGTCGGCATTATCGGCCGTTCGGGCGCCGGCAAGTCCACGCTTCTGCGCATGATCAACCGCCTGCAGGAGCCGAGCTCCGGCTCGATCCATTTCAACGGCACGGAAGTGTCGGGCCTGCGCGGCAAGTCGCTGCGCAACTGGCAGCGCGATTGCGCCATGATCTTCCAGCAGTTCAATCTCGTGCCGCGCCTCGACGTGATGACCAATGTCATCCTCGGCCGTCTCAACCACCGCTCCACCGTGCTCAGCCTGCTCGGCGTCTTCACCCGCGAAGAGCGCGTGCAGGCGATCGCGGCGCTTGAGCGTCTCGGCATCGAGCAGACCGCGCTGCAGATGGCCGGCACGCTCTCGGGCGGCCAGCAGCAGCGCGTGGCGATTGCCCGCGCTCTCATGCAGGCGCCGAAGATGCTGCTTGCCGACGAGCCGATCGCCTCGCTCGACCCGCTGAACGCCAAGATCGTCATGGACGCGCTGCGCGATATCAACGAGCGCGAAGGCATCACCGTCATCACCAACCTGCACACGCTCGACACCGCGCGCAGCTATTGCGAGCGCATCGTCGGCATGGCCGGCGGCCGCGTCGTTTTCGACGGCAAGCCGTCCGAACTGACGGCTGATGCCGTCAACGAGATCTACGGCACCGACAAGAACGGCGCCGGCATCGACGAATCCATGACGTCCACCAGCCTGGATAACATCAAGGGCAAGCAGCAGGACGCCGTATCCCGCGTGATGGCCGCCTCCGCCGTCATGCGCTGACAAGTTTCCGGCCGGGGGAAAAAGCCGGAAAAGCACAGATCCCCAGTAACTTACAGTCACTGACAAACGTCACCAAAGGAGACTACCATGTCTGCGTTCCGCAAGATCCTGATGGCAACGATCGCCATCGCCACCGTTGCAGGCCAGGCCTACGCTCAGGACGTTAAGGTCCTGCGTATCGGCCTCGACGGCGGTGAAAACGAAGCCGACCAGGTTCGCCGCACCGAGTGCGTCAAGCCGGGCCTCGTTGCCGCTACCGGCGTTTCGGAAGTCCAGATCTTCCCGTCGCCGAACTATAACGGCGTCATCCAGGGCCTGCTGGGCGGCACCATCGACCTCGCTGTCATGGGCGCTTCCTCCTACGCCTCGATCTACCTCAAGGATCCGAACGCCGTTACGCCGGTTCTGACCACCAAGCAGGAAGACGGCTCGACCGGCTACTACTCGATCATGGTCGCCCGCAAGGATTCGGGCATCAAGACGCTCGCCGACGCCAAGGGCAAGAAGCTCGGCTTCGCTGATCCGGACTCGACCTCGGGCTACCTCGTCCCGAACGTCTCGCTGCCGAAGGATGTCGGCATGCCGGTCAAGCAGTACTTCTCCGAAACCGGCTTCGGCGGCGGCCATGAGAACCTCGTTCTCGGCGTTCTCGACAAGAAGTTCGACGTCGGCACCACCTTCGGCTCCGCCACCGGCGATTGGGCCCAGGGCTACACCTCCGGCAACCTGCACATCATGGTCACCAAGGGCCTGCTCGACATGGACGATATCGTCCAGGTCTGGAAGTCCCCGCTGATCCCGAACGGCCCGCTGATGGTTTCCAACAAGCTGCCGTCCGACATCCAGAAGAAGGTCACCGCCTACTTCGCCGAACTGCCGAAGACCGACAAGGGCTGCTTCGACAGCTTCACCGGCGGTGGTTACGTCGATTGGTCGCCGGTCGACCAGTCCTTCTACCAGACGATCATCGACGCTCGTAAGTCGGTTATCGGCGGTTGATCCGAACCTCTGAATAAACTCGCGGCGGCATCATCATGGTGCCGCCGTTCGTTCAACAAGGATGCTCAACATGGCGCACGTGGCCGAACCCGACCACATGGGCGGACTGCAGCAAGGCTCCCGCACAATTCTCGATCACTACCAGCAACAGGTCCGGACACGGCGTATCTACACCGTGATCTCGATCGTTGTGTTCCTGATCGTCCTCGGTGCCTCGCTCGATTTCGCCAACAGCGCCAATTCGGGCAAGTTCTTCGAACGTCTGCCCTATCTCTTCGACTTCATGAAGCACTTCGTGCCGGACAGCCCGCTCGAAATCTTCCGCGCGATGTTCGACCTGCCGTCGCCCTATGCCGATGGCTCGATCAAGTATGATTACGTCAGCGACCGCGTCTACATCACCGACAGCGTCTACATCCCGAATTTCTTCTACCAGCTGGCGATCACCATCAACGTCGCCATCGTCTCGACCATCCTCGGCGCATCCGGCGCCTTCGTGCTCTGCTTCTTCGCCTCGACCAATCTGGTCGGCGCCGGCGCCACCCGCTGGGTCGTGCGCCGCATCATGGAAATCCTGCGCGCCTTCCCGGAGATCGTCATTGCCGGCCTGCTCGCCGCCATCCTGTCGATCGGCCCGATCTCGGCCATCATCGCGGTGTCGATCCACACCATCGGCGCGCTTGGAAAGCTGTTCTTCGAAGTGGTCGAGAATGCCGACATGAAGCCGGACGAGGGCCTGCGCGCATCCGGCGCCAGCTGGCTCGAGCGCGTCCGCTTCGCCATCCTGCCGCAGGTCATGCCGAATTTCGTCTCCTACACGCTGCTGCGCCTCGAGATCAACGTGCGCGCCTCCACCATCATCGGCGCCGTCGGCGGCGGCGGTATCGGCGAAGTCTTCAGCCTGGCGATCGGCCGCGATCACGCCGCCAAGACCTATGCCATCATCATCCTGCTCCTGATCACCGTCGTCTGCGTCGACCAGTTCTCCGCCTGGCTCCGCCGCCGCATGATCGGCAAGCAGTCCTTCGAATTCGGCCGAGGAGCAGCCTGATGTCGTCGCTCACAGTCAACGCCGCCGATCGCCAGCGCCTGCTGGACAATTATCCCGAAGTCTTCCACCGCAGCTTCATGCAGCGCTGGGGTCTCGCCCTTATCGCCGGCCTCGTCATCATCTACCTCGCGCTCGCATTCAATTTCTTCAAGGTCATCCCGACCTTCGTCAACGGCAATTGGGACCGCGCCTCGATCTACGTCCAGGACTGGTACTCCTGGCGCGCCCAGCCGCGCCTGCGCTTCGTCGATGGCAAGGTCGTGCCGCAGTGGACGAGCCGCGGCCAGTATCCGAAAGACGCCGTCATCGCATGGATGTTGCCGACCGCAGCCGGCGGCTACACCGTCACCTACGGCAGCGATGCCGACCGCATGGAAGTGACGCCCGAGCGTGTCGACGTCTATCTCGGCGGCAAGCTCTATCCTGTCGAGATCACCAAGGACCGCGCCATCCTGCCGCCGGGCGCGCCCGCCGTCATGAAGCAGGACGATAGCAAGGTCACCGTCTCCTTCGGCTTCGAGGGCCAGGCGGAAATCCGCTCGACGCAGGTCTATGTGCAGCGCCGCTTCCTCGGCTGGGCCAATTTCTTCTTCGACACGCAGTCGCCCTTCTGGGGCAAGAGCCTCGTCGATGTCGCCGGCCTCATGCTGTCGGGTGATCGTATCGATCCCGCGCAGTCCAACGCCTCCCTGGTGCTCGACAATTTCCTCAACAATGCCAGCTGGCAGCACGGCGATATCCTGTCGAAGCTGATGCAGACGCTGGTCATGGCCTTCGTCGGCACGCTGCTCGGCTCGCTCTTCGCCTTTCCGCTGGCCTTCATCGCCGCGCGCAACATCACGCTCAACCGCTCGGCCAACTGGGCGACGAAGCGCCTCTTCGATTTCCTGCGCTCGATCGACATGCTGATCTGGGCGCTGTTCTTCACCCGCGCCTTCGGCCCCGGGCCGATCCCCGGCATTGCCGCCATCTTCTTCACCGACACCGGCGCACTGGGCAAGGTCTATGCCGAGGCGCTGGAGAATGTGGATGACAAGCAGCGCGAGGGGGTCAAGTCGGTGGGTGCTTCGCCCGTCGTCGTCCAGCGCTTCGGCGTGGTGCCGCAGGTGCTGCCGATCTTCATCTCGCAGTCGCTCTATTTCTGGGAATCCAACACCCGCTCGGCCACCGTCATCGGCGCCGTCGGCGCAGGTGGTATCGGCCTGAAACTCCTGGAATCCATGAAGACCAACTCCGATTGGGACAAGGTCGCCTACATGGTGCTCCTCATCCTCATCGTCGTCTTCGTCTTCGACAATATCTCCAATGCGCTGCGTTCGCGGGTGATGGGCAAAAAGACCCATTGATGGGTCTTGATCATCATCATTCTGTCACGGAAATCTTTTAGCCGGAAGCAAGCTTGCGGCGGGCGGTCAAATCACGGCAGACTGCCTCCCGCATCCACATAGATTTCCGGGATACTGGCCTTGCGATACGCACTCTATTTCACGCCGCCGAAGGGTGATCCCTTGAACGTGGCGGCAGCCCATTGGCTCGGTCGCGATGCCTTCACCGGCGAAACTTATCCGGCTCCCGATTATCCTGATCTCCCTGCCGCCGAGCAGTTCGAGCTCACCGCCGATCCGCGCCGCTATGCCTTCCACGCCACCATCAAGGCGCCGTTCCATCTCGCCTCCTCGGTCACCGAAAAGGACCTGATACAGGCCGTCGAGGATTTCGCCGCCGCGACACCGGCCTTCGAGATCCCCGAGCTGGTGCTCGGCCAGCTCGGCCGCTTCTTCGCGCTCGTGCCCGGCTCCCTGCATCCGCCGCTTCAGCAATTTGCGGCCTCCGTGGTAAAGTCCTTCGAACCCTTCCGCGCGGCATTGTCCGAAGCCGATATCGCCCGGCGCAATCCGGACAAGCTCAGCGAAAGCCAGAGGGCCAATCTGTTGCGCTGGGGCTATCCTTACGTGATGGATGACTTCGGTTTCCACATGACGCTTTCCGGCCAGGTGCCGGAAGAGCGCGCCGAGGTGATGAAGACCATTCTCGCCGAGCGTTTCGCCGCCTTCACCGGCCGGCCGCTTTTGATTTCGGGCCTTGCCGTTTTCGTCGAAGAGACGCGCGGCGCGCCGTTTACCGCCCATTCCTGGTGGCCGCTTGCCGCCGCCAAACCTTGAAAGATCTGACGCCCATGACCAAAGAAACCGTCTTCTCCAACGCCCGCATCGTCCTCGAGGATGAAATCGTCGAAGGATCGGTCCTCGTTCGCGACGGCAAGATCGAAGATATCGCAAGCGGCAGCTCCCGCCTCGGCGAGGATTTCGAGGGCGATTACCTGATCCCCGGCCTGGTCGAGCTGCACACCGACCATCTGGAAGGCCACTATTCGCCGCGTCCCGGCCTGCGCTGGAACAAGACGGCGGCGATCCAGGCGCATGACGCCCAGATCGTGACGTCAGGCATCACCACGGTCTTCGATTGCCTGCGCATGGGCGCCGACGAAGATGGCGGCTTCGAGCATGGCGAAATGCGCGACATGGCCGATGCCATCCAGAAGGCCGAGAAAGAGGGCCGCCTGCGCGCCGAGCACCTCATCCACCTGCGCTGCGAAGTCTCCGCCGACAACGTGCTGCAGCACTTCGCCGATTTCGAAAACGACCCCTATGTCCGCCTCGTCTCGCTGATGGACCATGCGCCGGGCCAGCGCCAGTTCCAGACCATGGACCAGTACATCTTCTATTATCAGAAGAAGCGCGGCCTCACCGACGCCGAGTTCGCCAAGTTCGTCGATCGCCGTGTGTCGGAATCCGAGCGCAACTCGACGCCGCACCGCGTCGCGATCTCGAAGGTCTGCGCCGAGCGCGGCATCACGGTCGCCAGCCATGACGACGCAACGCTCGCCCATGTCGACGAGGCGATCGAAAACGGCGTGCGTCTTGCCGAATTCCCGACCAGCTTCGACGCCGCCAAGGCCTCGCATGAAAACGGCATGAGCGTGCTGATGGGCGCGCCGAATATCGTGCGCGGCAAGTCGCACTCCGGCAACATCGCCGCCCGCGATCTCGCCGAGCGCGGCGTGCTCGACGTCCTCTCCTCCGATTACGTTCCGCTCAGCCTGCTCTACGCACCCTTCCTGATTGCCGACGAAGTCGAGAGCATTTCGCTGCCCAAGGCGATCGCCATGGTCACGTCGACTCCATCACGCACGGTGAGCCTCAACGATCGCGGCCGCATCGCAACCGGGCTCCGCGCCGATCTCGTCCGCGTCTTCCGCGACGAGGGCGTTCCGGTCAGCCGCTCCGTCTGGCGCGAAGGGCGCCGGGTCGCATGACCGCGCACGAAACCCATCCCTCGCACGAGCCCCATGTCGTTCCCGGCACCGAGCACGGCATCATGGTGGTCGTGGTCGGCCCCTCCGGCGCCGGCAAGGATACGCTGATGGCGGCCGCCGCCCGGCATTTCCGCGAGCGGCAGGACGTCCATTTCGTCCGCCGCGTCATCACCCGTGATCACGACGCCGGCGGCGAGGATCATCTCGCCGTCTCGCCCCAGGGCTTCGCCTCTATGGAGCAGGCCGGCAGCTTCTCCGTCTGGTGGGAAGCCCACGGCCTGAAATACGGCATCCCCTCGGAAGTCTCGGTGTCGCTGTCAGCCGGAAGCCTCGTCATCGCCAACGGCTCGCGCTCGGCGCTGCACCATTTCCACGCCGTCTTCCCGCGCCTGAAGGTGATCAACGTCACCGCCCGCGCAGACGTGCTGGCAAGCCGGCTGGAGGCCCGCGGCCGCGAGACCCACGAGGACATCATGGCCCGCCTGGCCCGCGGCCCGCTCACCGTGCGCGGCGATTATGACGTCGTCGATCTCGACAATAGCGGGTCCTTGGAACAGGGCGAACGCCGCATGGTTGAAGTCCTCGAGGGCTTCCTCCAGGAGATCGGCTGAAGACGATGCGGCCGATCCGGGTTATCGACTATGATCCGCGTTGGCCCTCGTTCTTCCAGGCCGCGCGCGACGAAATCCTGTCGCTCGCCCCCGGCCTCATCCTTGCTGTCGAACACATCGGCAGCACCGCCCTCCCCGGCCTCGCCGCCAAGCCGAAGATCGACCTCGACGCCGTCCTGATCGACGCCGACGCCCTCGCCACCCTCACCGAGAAACTCGCGCTCTCCGGCTTCCGTGCCCACGGCGACCCGCATGGCGACGGCCGCCTGCCATTCACCCGCGAGCACGAAGGCTACGGCCTGCGCCTCTACCTCTGCCTCCACGCCAACCCCGCCCACCACGACCGCCTCCTCTTCCGCGACCACCTGCGCCTCCACCCGGACCGCGCCGCCGAATACCAGGCGCTGAAGCAGCGCCTCGCCGAGGAATCCGCCGGCGACTGGGACCACTACACCGGCGGCAAGAGCGCCTTCGTGGCCGAGACGCTGCGCCGCGCCGAGGCCGAGATATCGGCGTCGCGGGGATAATTTTGTTGCGCGGTGAAAGATATCGCCGCGATATCAGCCGCTTGCGGATTTCGTCTTCCCCATCCATCCCCGCCGAAACCATCCAGCCGATACTGATGGCGTCATTGGACAGGGAGCCGGGTCGCGAACCGGATCTGACACATCAGGGCGCAAGCCCGGCGTCCGGTGATGGTTGTTGAGAGGTGGGTGTTGAGGCCGTCAGGACCTCGCATCCATCCGGAAGCGAAAGGCCGAGAGACGCTCCTGTCGGCCTGGATATCCGGAAGCCTTGATATGATCGGGCAGGCGACATTGCCTGACAATCCTATCTTATACCGACCACCGCCTGCCCATTCCCAGCTTGTCATGTCATGCCGTCGCGGAGAGCTCTCCGGCGCGGGGTTTTGTGGTGTGCGGTTGGCGCGCTGTCTGTGCCCGACGCCTTTTATTCAGGTTTTGCCGAGCCATACCCCCCTCTGCCCTGCCGGGCATCTCCCCCACAGGTGGGGAGATTGGCTGGGCGCGGCCGCTCGTTCCACGCTCATTGTTTGGCTCTGAACAAGCCACGAGTCGATCTCCCCCCTTGTGGGGGAGATGTCCGGCAGGACAGAGGGGGGTATCTCACGGTAAAACCTCAACGATTGTCCGCGCCGTCGCCCCGCAGCCCCCCCCCACCAACGTCACCCACAAAATCCCATCCCGTCTTGCAGCCGACACACCCCTTCTCTACCGTCCCCGCACAAACCCAAGGACACCCCATGACCGACGCAAGACCCCAGCATAACGCCGCCTGCCACTGCGGCACCGTCAAATTCAAGGTGCGGCTGACGGACGAGTTCAACACCATCCGCCGCTGCACCTGCTCCTATTGCCGCATGCGCGGCGCCATCGCCGCCTCCGCCAATCTCGATGACATCGAGTTCGTCGAGGGCGAGGACAATCTGACGCTCTACCAGTTCCACACCGGCACGGCGAAGCACTACTTCTGCAAGACCTGCGGCATCTACACCCACCACCAGCGCCGCTCCAACACCAGCCAGTTCGGCATCAACGTCGCCGTCATCGAAGGCGTCAGCCCTTTCGATTTCGCCGAAGTAAAAGTCATGAACGGCATCGCCCACCCCAACGATTCCGGTGGCACGTCCGAGGTCGCCGGCGTGCTCAGGTTCGACAAACTTCGCGGCCATGCCGGGGAGGGCCCAAGCACCGACGCGGTTATGGCGCTCACCCGAGGCGAAGCGTAACGCCGATCGACACCGGCGCTAACGTAGCTCCCATCCCTACACCAACTGAAGCCGAACCAAGCTCTCGGCGCAGGCAACGATCGCCTCTTCCCTTGAGCGCGGCGCCCACCCCAGCAGGCGTTCGGCCTTCTCGCCCGTCGCGTTCATGTCGTAGTTGAGGAGCGGCACCACGGCCTTCAGCTGCGCATTCGTCTCGCCGGCGATCCGCACCTGCTCGTCGGGCCAGACATCGGTCGAGACCTTCGCCGCCGCTGCACCCAGCCTTTGCCGCAGCAGCTCCGCGACCTCGACCATCCACAGGCTGTCACCGACGGTAGCGAGGAAGCGCTCGCCGGCAGCCGCGGGGTCGGTCATGCAGCGCATGTGGAGATCAGCAACATCGCGCACGTCGACGCAGCAGGAATTGACGTTCACGCAGCCCGGCTGCCCCTTCATCATGTTGGCGATCAACCGGATCGAGTGTGAATAGTCGGCGCCGAGAACCGGGCCGTAGACCGCGACTGGATTGACCGCCGAAAGCTCCATGCCTTTGCCCTCGCGGGCGATGAACTCCCAGGCGGCGCGCTCCGACAGTGTCTTCGATTTCTGGTAAGGCGCGACATTGCCTTCGAGATTGCTCCAGTCAGTCTCGTCGAACGGCCGCCGGTGGTCCGGCCCATGGCCGACGCCGATGGCGCCGAAGGCCGAGGTCAGCACCACGCGGCTGACGCCGGCATCGCGCGCCGCCCTGAGCACCCTCAGATTGCCGTTGACGGCAGGCTCGATCCAGTCCTCCTCGCGCGTCTGGTCGCCCGATGGGGTCGGCGAGGCGCCGTGCATCACGTAAGTGCAGCCAGCGGCGGCCTCCGCCCAACCCTTGTCATGGTCGAGATCGGCGATCGCGAAGGACAGTTGATCGCCGGCATCGACGCCGCCGGCCTTCAGATGCGCCCGCACCTCGTCCTCGCGTCCGGCTGAGCGGATGGTAGTGCGCACGCGATAACCGTCTTTCAGCAGCGCCAGCATGCAATATTGCGCAATGAACCCGGTGCCGCCGGTGACGAGAACGAGCGTGTCTTTACTATCAGTCGTCATAATCTGCCTCATGTCTATGCCGCCGCATCGGGCCGCGGCGAACTTCGATGACGGGAAGGTAGGCAGCCAGGTCCGTACTGTGAATGCTTGAAAATCCGCATCACTTGCGCGATAGTTCGATAATGCTCGCTGATCCTTTCTCCGATGTCCTAAGCCTGACGAAAGCCGAGGCGATCGTCACTGGCGGCTTCACCGCCGGCGGTCCGTGGTCGATCGCCTTTCCGGGGCGCGACAAGATCAAGTTCTTCGCGGTGGTGAAGGGCGGCTGCTGGGTAACGCTGGAGGGCGAGGCCGAGCCGGTCCGCTTCGAGGAGGGCGATGTCGGCCTCCTCGCCAAGAAGCGCAGCTTCGTGCTGTCAAGCGATCCCGCGCTTCAGCCCGTCGACGCCATGAGCATATTCACCGGCGCGGGGCGGCGGCTGATGACGCTGGGAGATGGCAATGATTTCGCCCATATCGGCGGCCATGTCGCGCTCGATCCGCTAAGGGGCGGCCTGTTGTCGGATATCCTGCCCACCTGGATCCACACGCGTGCCGCCTCTCCACAGGCCGCCATCTTTCGCTGGCTGCTCGACCGGCTGATCGAGGAGCGCGATATCGGCCAGCCGGGTGCGGCGCTTGCCTCCGCGCAGCTGACCCAGCTGCTCTTCATCGAAATCCTGCGCTCGCACTTAAGCGCCGCCGACCGCATGCCCGCCGGATGGCTGAAAGCGCTCGCAGAACCCAGGATCGCGCCGGCGCTACGCCTGATGCATGGCGAACCCGCGCGCGCCTGGCATCTGGAGGAGCTGGCCAGCGCCTGCGCCATGTCGCGCACCTCGTTTGCCGTGCATTTCAAAGCGGTCTCGGGTATCGCCCCGCTTGCCTATCTCACGGAATGGCGCATGCGCCTTGCCGAGCGGGCGCTGCGCGAAGCCCGCACCCCCATCGCCTCGGTCGCCCGCTCGCTCGGCTACACCTCCGAAAGCGCCTTCAGCAACGCCTTCAAGCGGGTGAATGGCAGATCGCCATCCGCCTATAGGGTGGCGGTGAGTAGGCTGGATGCCGGCGATGGGAGTGAGTTGGCATCCGCGGGCTAAGTACCGCAGAAGCCGCCACTGTTGGGCGCCTCCCGCGCTTTCACGCTCGACGGCGGGCGGGCCCATCACCCCTGTCTCATCCGCTCTGCGCCGCGTATCACGACGGCGCCGAGAACCACCGCAGCGATCGCCACGGTCAGCCCGTCAGCGATCGGGAAGGCGAACCAGATGGCCGTTCTGTCCAGCAAAGCGGCAATGACGATGATGGCGACCGGAACAAGCACGAAGGACTTCATCAGCGTCAGAAGTCCGGCCTGCAGAGGTCGGCCGATCGCCTGGAAGTAAAGTGCGAGCACCAGCACCGGCCCCGAAAACAGATAGAGCGCGGCCATCGGTCTAAGAATCCGGGCGACCTCCTCGATAACGCCGGCATCGGCGATGAAGGCGGAGGCGATCAGTCGGCCTTGTGTCAGCAGCAGCAGTTCGACGGCGGCGCCGTAGATGAAGGCGGTTACTGCTGCAATCCGCAGAACCTGGTCGGCGCGATCCCAGCGCCCGGCTCCGACATTGTTGCCGACGATGCTCTGCATGGCGAGCGCTGCGGCCATGGGCGGCAGGAAGGCAAAGCCGAGAATGCGCGTGATGATGCCATAGGCGGCAACAGCCTGCGAATGGCCTTCACCTGACGAAGGCAGCGCAAGAACCACGCAAGTTGCCGTTAGCGCCATCCCCAGGAAAGTGAGGCTGACGGGAGCGCCGAGTGCCGCGATCTGCCCCCATTGCCCATACCATGCGTTCCGCCGCAGAGCGCCAAGCGGCATCATCTCCCGAGACCGTCGTCGCCCCTCGATAAGAAGAGCAAGGCCCGCCCCTTGCGCCAAAACGGTGCTCAAAGCCGACCCCGCGACGCCCATCGCAAGCGGCACGATCAGGATGTAGTTGAAGAGGATGTTGATCGATGTCACACCGAGCGACATCAGCGCCATGCTGCCCGCCCGGCCTTCGTTGCGCCAGGCATCCGCATGGATACCGAGCAGGAACTGCAGCGGTGTGCCTAAGAGGGTGATCATCAGGAAAACCCAGGCCATCCTGGCAACCGGCTCCGCCGTTCCCGCCATCCGCGTCGCAAACGTCCAGCCGCCGACGAGGAAGAGCAGGATCAGCACCAGGCCGATCATGATGGCCAGGCCATGCGCCCGGGCAAAGGTGGCGCCCGCCTCTTCGCGCGCACCGGCGCCGAGCTGTCTCGCAAGCAGACTGGACATGCCGCTGCCGACAAGCGTCGAAAGCGCGATGGTCAGAAGCAGAACGGGAAACGCGATGCTGATGGCCGCTATGGCCTCTTCCCCGACAAAGCGTCCAAGAAAGGCGGCATCGACGATGCCGAGCAGGCCGCTCATCGTCATGATGGCCACCATCGGCAAAGCGGTCGTGGCAAAGATCCGGCCCACGGGCGCGGTCAGGAATCGATTTTCGGGTGATTGTCTCGCAGACATCACGCACTCCTCAGATGAGGCATTTCGATTGAGGAGGGAGCCTGCATTGCCACCAACGAAATGCTTCGAGGGTGAGATGATATCGACGTCGAGCTTTTACCGTGACTTGCGTCCGCAGGCGGCAGGCACTCGAAACCTGCACCGGATCAATCATGTTGACGCGGGGCTGTCAATTCGAAAACCGGCGGACGACGGTTTCGCTTGTCGCTCAGGGCGTCGCTTCCGCTCCACCCCCTCATCGCCTCGCTACGCTCCGGCACTTCTCCCCGTCGGGGAGAAGTGGCAGGGAGCACCGTGTTGCTCCTCGTCGAGCGTTGATTTCAAGCCGGCATGTAGGCGAGAATATTGCGCGGCGCAACCACGAGTCTCTTCTCCCCGACGGGGAGAAGGTGGCGGCAGCCGGATGAGGGGGGCGCAGACGCCGGCGTTTCCACGCTAAGTCATCGACGCTACAGGGGGGAGAAAATCATGAAAGACACCGTCGCACTGGTCACCGGCGCAAGTCGCGGCGTCGGCCGCGGCATCGCGCTTGCGCTGCTCGCCGAGGGTGCCACCGTCCATGTCACGGGCCGAACGCACCATGAGACCGACATCCAAGGCAAGCGCCCAGGCTCCCTCGAAAGCCTCGCCAACGAAGCCGCCACGCTCGCCGGCCGCGTCGTCATTCATCATTGCGACCACGCCAACGACGCCGACACCCACCGTGTCGCCGAAGCGGTCACAGCCGGCGGAAAGCTGGATATCCTCGTGAACAACGCCTGGCCGGGCTACGAAAACATGGTCGAGAATGGCGATTTCACCTGGCCGCGCGCCTTCTGGGAGCAGCCTATTTGGCGCTGGGACGCCATGATCGGCACGGCGCTCAAGGCAGCCTTCCTGATGTCGCGCGCGGTGGCGCCGATGATGGTCGCAAACCGGCGCGGCCTAATCGTCAACATCTCGTTCTGGGCGTCGCGCTTTTATGATGGCAACGCCATCTACGGCATCTCCAAGGCCGCAGCTGACAAGATGGCAGCCGATTTCGCCCATGACCTGCGCCCGCACGATGTCGCGGCCGTCTCACTCTATCCCGGTCTGGTCCGCACCGAAGCGGTGATGGAGAACGCCGCATATTTCGACCTCTCCAACTCCGAATCCCCTCAGTTCATCGGCCGCATCATTTCAGGCCTCTGGCGCGATCCGGCGCTGATGTCGAAATCCGGCGAAGCCCTGATCGCAGCCTCACTCGGCCGCGAATACGATATCGCCGACGTCGATGGGTACAGGCCCGTTCCGCTGACCGAGGCGGATTTTGCTAAGACCTGAATCTGCTGCCAGCCCCTAACTCTGCCGTTATTGTTGGGCGAGACGTTTCACCGAGTCGATCTCCCCACTTGTGGGGGGCGCGTAGCGCGGGGCGAGACACGCGGCTCGGCTCCGGTGGCCCGGCAGGCAGAGGGGGGTAAGCCTCGTGGCGGGTCCAATCATTCTGCGTGTCAGCGGAACTGTCTAGCGAGCCGCCTCACCGCCCGCTACCATCCACGATCCGCATGGCGAGGGACCTCAATCCCCCTCGCCACGCCCATTGACGATCTCGCGCTTGCCTACATGGTTGGCGGGGCCGACCAGCCCTTCCTTCTCCATGCGCTCGACGAGCGATGCGGCGCGGTTGTAGCCGATGCCGAGGCGGCGCTGGATGTAGGAGGTCGAGCACTTCTTGTCGCGCAGGACGACCTTGACGGCCTTGTCGTAGAGGTCGTTGCCGTCCTCTGCCGCCATGTCGCCCTTGTCGAACACGGCGCTGTCTTCTTCCTCGCCATCTTCCTCTTCGTCGGCCGTGACCGTGTCGAGATATTCCGGGCGGCCCTGCGTCTTCAGATGCGCCACGACCTTCTCGACCTCGGCGTCGGAGACGAACGGCCCGTGGACGCGCGAGATGCGGCCGCCGCCCTGCATGTGCAGCATGTCGCCCTGGCCAAGCAGCTGTTCGGCGCCCTGTTCGCCGAGGATCGTACGGCTGTCGATCTTGGACGTCACCTGGAAGGAGATGCGGGTCGGGAAGTTGGCCTTGATCGTGCCGGTGATGACGTCGACCGAGGGACGCTGCGTCGCCATGATCAGGTGGATACCGGCCGCGCGCGCCATCTGCGCCAGACGCTGGATCGCGCCTTCGATTTCCTTGCCGGCCACCATCATCAGGTCGGCCATCTCGTCGACGATGACGACGATGTAAGGCATCGGCGTCAGGTCGAGTTCCTGCTGTTCCTCGATGGGCGCTCCGGTGCTGCGGTCGAAGCCGGTCTGCACCATGATGTGGATCGTCTCGCCCTTATCCTTTGCCTGCGCCACGCGGCTGTTATAGCCGTCGATATTGCGCACGCCGAGGCGCGACATCTTGCGGTAGCGCTCTTCCATCTCGCGCACCGCCCACTTCAGCGCCATCACGGCCTTCTTCGGGTCGGTCACGACGGGGGTGAGCAGATGCGGAATGCCGTCATAGATCGACAGTTCCAGCATCTTCGGGTCGATCATGATCAACCGGCACTGTTCCGGCGTCATCCGGTAGAGCAGCGAAAGGATCATGGTGTTGACGGCGACCGACTTGCCCGAGCCGGTGGTGCCGGCAACGAGCAGATGCGGCATCTTCGCAAGCTCGGCGATCACGGGCTCGCCGCCGATCGTCTTGCCGAGCCCGAGCGCCAGCTTGTAGCTGCTCTTCTCGAAATCGGCGCTCTCGATCATCTCGCGGAAATAGACGGTCTCGCGCAGCGCGTTCGGGAGTTCGATGCCGATGACATTGCGGCCGGGCACCACGGCGACACGCGCCGAAAGGGCCGACATCGAGCGGGCGATATCGTCGGCAAGGCCGATGACGCGCGAGGATTTCACGCCCGGCGCAGGCTCGAATTCATAGAGCGTGACGACTGGGCCGGGGCGCACATGGATGATCTCGCCCTTGATGCCGAAATCTTCCAGAACGCTTTCCAGAAGCCCTGCATTCTGCTCCAGCGCTTCCTGCGACATGATCTCGCCGACGCGTTCCGGCGGCTCCTGCAGCAGCGAGTTGGAGGGGAATTCGTAGCCGGAGGCATCGACCTTGGAGGGCACGAACTTGTGCGCCACCATGCGGGCAGCGGGCGCCAGCGGTGCGATCGCCGGCTGCGAGCGAACCGGCATCGGCGCGATCGGCTGCGCTACTGATGGCTGCGGCTCGATGGCGATGGGCTGCAAGACCTGCGGGGCAGGGGCGGGCGCCAGTGCCTCTGCGGCAGCTGCCTGCTGCTTCAGCCTGACGGCAAGCGGCTGGCGGATCGGCGCGCGGCCGGTGGTCGGGGCCGGCGCCACGACGACAGGCGCTGCAACGGAAACGGCAGGCGCAACTGTTACGACGGGCGCGGTGATCGGGGCTGCGACCGGAGCAGGGGTAACTGCAACCGGCAGCGGCGCGGCATAGGGCGCGGCGACCACGGGCTGCTTGCCCGGGCGCCATTCCATGATGCGGAACTGGCTGATGATCGAGTGGGGCTCGGAGACGGTCTGCGGCGCGACGATCTGCACCTGCGGTGCCGCTTCCGCCGGCTCGGCCGGCGCCTCGCCATCCTCGAAGGACATCACTTCCCAGAAGGCGAAGTCGGAGATCGAGGAGAGGTTGGAGGAGGCATGGAATTGCGCTTCGTCGGCGGTCTCGGAAACGACGATCGCGTTTTCCTCGACGGCAGCGACATTGGCTGCCGGCTGGTAGACGTCGAAGGGCACGTTAACAGCGATGGGCGCGCGCGGGCCAGCCGGCTGCGACGCATAGGCATTGCGTAGCGCCTGCTGTTGAACGTGTGGCTGCGGCTGCGTGGTGGCCTGGCGGGCAACATAGCCTTGGCGCGGCTGTGCGGCGGGCTGCGGCGTCACGACGATCGGCTGGGCGACCGGCGCCATCACCTTCACGGCCGCCGGTGCCACCACTTGGGCGGGCTGCGGGGCAGGTGTCGGCGCGGGTGTTGCCACCTGTGCGGGCTCCATCACCCGCTGCTGCACCGGCTCGGCCAGCTGCTTGCGCGGGTTGATCTGGCTCTCCGGCGTGCGGGTAAAGCGGACATTCGGCGCCAGCGAAAAGTGATTCTGCCAGATCGGCGGCACCGGCTTCTCGCCGGCCTGTTCCTGCAGCTGTTCGCCCTGGGCGTCGGCGGAAACCTCGCCGGCATCCGTCAGATTGGTTCTAGGAAAGCGCATACGACAGCCACTCACTCATGATTGGTAACTATTATCCTCTTCCGGCTTAGGAAATGAAGGTTAATAAGTTCCTTCTCGACGCCCCTGCGCGACAGCCGCAGCAAGGCGTAAATCGAGTGGTTTCAGTGACTTGCTTGATAAAGAAAATTTTAGCGATTTTTCGATGAGGCGCCCGCGCATCGGCCCGAAAATCAAAATCGATTTTCGGAAAGTCCGATGCGTGGATGCAAAAAGTTAGAGTGTTTCTTGTGCTTTCGCGCGAACGCGAGGCGCTCTAGTGCGCCTCGTCCCAGTTGGTCGCCGCGCGCGCATCCACCTTCAGCGGCACACGCATTTCGAGCGCCGGCATGGTGGCGTTTTCCATCACCGAAACGATGACAGGCATGGCCTTGTCGACGTCCTCGTCCTCGACCTCGAAGATCAGTTCGTCGTGCACCTGCAATAGCATGCGCACCCGCTCGGAAAGCCCGACCTCGGCCAGCGCCGGCTCCATCTTGATCATCGCCCGGCGGATCACGTCGGCGGCCGAGCCCTGGATCGGGGCGTTGATCGCCGCGCGCTCGTTGAAGGCGCGAACCGAGGGGTTGGAGGAGCGGATTTCCGGATAGTTGATTCGCCGCCCGAAGATTGTCTCGACATAGCCCTTGTCGCGCGCCTGCTGCTTGGTGCTGTCCATGTAGTTGCGGATGCCGGGGAAGCGCTCGAAATAGCGCTTGATGTAGTCGCTGGCTTCCGAGCGTTCGATGGAGAGCTGGTTGGCAAGGCCAAAGGCGGAGATACCGTAGATGATGCCGAAGTTGATCGCCTTGGCGCGGCGACGCACCTCTGACGGCATGCCCTCGACGGGAACGCCGAACATCTCGGACGCCGTCATCGCGTGAATGTCGATCCCGTCGGCGAAGGCCTGCGTAAGCTGCGGGATTTCGGCGACATGGGCAAGCACGCGCAGCTCGATCTGGCTGTAGTCGGCCGAGATCAGCTTGTGACCCGGCGTCGAGATGAAGGCGGTGCGGATCTTGCGGCCTTCGGCGGTGCGAACCGGAATGTTCTGCAGGTTGGGTTCCGACGAAGAAAGCCGCCCCGTCGTCGTAGAAGCCAGCGAGTAGGAGGTATGCACCCGTTTCGTCTGCGGGTGCACATAGCCCGGCAGCGCGTCGGTATAGGTGGATTTGAGCTTGGTCAGCTGTCGCCAGTCGACGATCTTGCGCGGCAGTTCCAGCCCGGCCGCGGCCAGATCCTCCAGCACGCTGGCCGAGGTGGACCACTGGCCGGTCTTGGTCTTCGAGCCGCCGGCAAGGCCCATCTTGCCGAACAGGATGTCGCCCAGCTGCTTCGGCGAGCCGATGTTGAAGCGCTCGCCGGCCAGCTGGTAGATCTCGTCCTCCAGCCTCGCCGCACCCTGCGCCAGCTCGCCCGAGAGACGCGACAGGATCTGCCGGTCGACGGTGATGCCCCGCTCTTCCATATGCGCGAGAACGGGCAGCAGCGGCCGCTCCAGCCGCTCGTAGACGGAGGTCAGCTTCTCGGCCGCCAGCCGCGGCTTCAGCACCATCCAGAGCCTGAGCGTCACGTCGGCATCCTCTGCCGCGTAATGCGTGGCGCGGTCGATATCGACGAGATCGAAGGAGATGTTCGACTTGCCGCTGCCGGCCACGTCCTTGTAGGCGATCGGCTTGTGGTTGAGGAATTTCTCCGACAGCGGATCCATGCCATGCGCGCCGGTGCCGGCGTCGAGCACGTAGGAGATCAGCATCGTGTCGTCGAAGTTCTTCGTCTCGATGCCGTAGCGCTTCATCAGCAGGTAGTCGTATTTCAGGTTCTGCGCCACCTTGAGCACCGACTGGTCCTCGAGCAGCGCCTTAAGCCTCGGCAGCGCATCGCGCATCGCGATCTGGTTCTCGGCCATGCCGCCGCCGAGCAGGTCGCCGACGCCGGTCTTGTGGCCGAGCGGCACATAGGCAGCGCGGATGTTGACGCCCGTGGGGCTCTTCGCGTTATCGGCAATCGCCATCGAGAAGCCGACGAGCTCGGCCTGCATCGCATCGAGCGAGGTCGTCTCGGTGTCGAAGCCGATTACGCCGGTCTCGCGCGCTTCCGCGATCCACTTGTCGAGCGTCGCGACATCGCGGATGGTCACATAGCGCGAATGGTCGAAGGGCAGGTTGGCGAAGGCATCGGCCCGCGACTTGGCGAAGTCGGATGGCGTGAAGCTGCCCTCGGGCGCAGCGGAGCCATTGACCTTTGCGGGAACCGCCACGGCATCACCGACGATCTCGGGCGTGCCGCCGGCAACCGGCGCCGGCTCCGCGACGTCGAGGTCGGGCCCATGCGCATTGGCGCCCCACTCGACCGGCACGTCCACCGCATCGATGGCACCAGCGTCGCATTCGCAGGCCTCGGCCACGCGCCGCGTCAGGCTGGTGAATTGCATGGCCTTCAGGAAGCCGATCAGCTTCGGCCCGTCCTGCGCCTCGAGAATGAGGTCGGTGACGGCGATGTCGAGCGGCACGTCGGTGCGGAGCTTGACGAGTTCACGCGACAGCCGCGCCTTGTCGGCATTCTCGATGATCGTCTGCCGGCGCTTCTCCTGCTTGATCTCGGTGGCGCGCTCAAGCAGCGTGTCGAGGTCGCCATATTCGGCAAGCAGCGTCGCCGCCGTCTTCGGGCCGATACCGGGAATGCCAGGCACGTTGTCGACGGAATCGCCGGTCATCGCCTGCAGGTCGATCATCTTCTCCGGCGGCACGCCCCATTTCTCGATCACGTCGGGAATGCCGATCTGCTTGTCCTTCATGCTGTCGTACATGTGGACGTTATCGGTGACGAGCTGCATCAGGTCCTTGTCGGAGGAGACGATCGTCACGTCGGCGCCGAGCGCTTCCGCCTGCCGCGCATAGGTGGCGATGATGTCGTCGGCCTCGAAACCCTCGGTCTCGATGCAGGGCAGGTTGAAGGCCCGCGTCGCCTGGCGGATCAGCCCGAACTGCGGGATCAGCTCTTCCGGCGGCGCCGAGCGGTTGGCCTTGTAGGCGTCGTAGAGATCCTTGCGGAAGGTCTTCGACGAATAGTCGAAGATGACGGCCAGATGCGTCGGCGTCACGCCCACCGACGTGTCGCGCGCCTCGGTCAGGAGCTTCCACAGCATGTTGCAGAAACCCGAGACGGCGCCGACAGGCAGCCCATCGGATTTGCGCGTCAGCGGCGGCAGGGCATGGAAGGCTCGAAAGATGAATCCGGAGCCGTCGACAAGAAAGAGATGATCGCCTTTTTTCATGGCAGCATGGATAGCGCGCCGGCCTTGCGAGGTCCATATAAAGTTAGGGTGTCCAAGCGTTGCGCACATGCTTGGGAAGTGCCGGAAAACGCGCGGAAACGGCCATAACCCCTCAATAGCTGCGGCTTGTTTCAGGTGTTTTTCGCCCGTACATTAGGTTTGCGCTTAACGAGAGCCCGCGATGTCTGGAGCCCCTGAATCTCAGAGATACTTTCTCAGCCAACTCTCCGTGCTTATCGATGGCATGAAGGGGTTGAGTACGCAGGTCGCCCGGCAGGTCGACGCGATGGGTCGGTACGACGTCGAATTTTTCAAGCTAGGGCGTTCCATGACCAAGTTCGAAAGCGACTTGATCGAACTCAGGGCTGATATGGGAAGCGTGAAGCTGGAAGTTGGCCAGCTGAGAATTGAGATTGGCCAGGCACGAGCCGACGTCGGCCAGTTACGGGCCGAGATGGGCCAGTTTCGCTCCGAGATAGGTCAGTTTCGCTCGGAAATGGAACTCCGACTCGGCGCAATCTTGAAGCGCATAGACGACCTAGAAGGCCGGACACATGATCTCGCCGATCATATCCAGGAACTGCGCTCCGACAGCCTGCGCCAGTACAACGAAGTGATCAACGCCGTGCAGGACAGTTATCAGAACCGGATGTCGGTCAACGACATCGAGGAGCGCCTCGCCGAACTCGAACGCCTCATCGGCCCGCGCTTGCCACCTGCGGCATAATCCTTCGCAAGCCGCTCACCGGACTGTTACCAAAATGTAATAGTCAATTCTTTTCTTTCCCTTGAAAAGCCACATTCGGAACTACAAATAAATATCACCGACGCGACATTGATCACGTCGAGGGTCTGATTGTCGGCTCGTCCCCCGCCGCATTGGACTTGGACAAAGGCCTCATCCCCTCTCCGGGCCTTTGTCCCCTATTTGAAGCCGCCATAGCCTTACCTCCAGGCTATGGCGGCTTTGTTTTTCTGCACTATCTCCAGCTGTATGAATATGAATATGAATGTCTGTCTTTCAAAGCATCGCATACGATTTGTTGCATTGCTCGTGGCTGGGTTTTGCGCCTAACTGAAAAAATGGGAACGGAACGAATGGACTCGGGAGCCTATCTCGCCAGCCAGCTGGCCAAGGGCTTTGCCCGCTCGCTGCAGCAGCGCGCGGCAAGGTTGGGTTTTTCGCCGGGTCAGTTTCCGATTCTGCTGGAGCTTTGGGCCGAAGACGGGCTGACGCAGAAGCAGCTGCTCGCCCGTGTCGATATCGAGCAGGCGACCATGGCCAACACGCTGTCGCGCATGGAGCGTGACGGTCTGATCGAGCGCCGCCCGCATCCGTCAGACAAGCGTGCTCAGCTGGTGTTCCTCACCGACCGCGCGAAAACGATGGAAAACGATGCGGTGCTGGCCGCCCGCGAGGCCGATCTCGCTCTGTTCGATGGCTTCAAGACATTCGAGCGCGAGCTGACGCTCGAATACATCCGTCGTCTGCTGGAGAATGCCAAGAAGCTCTAAGATGTGGGTGTGGCCCCGGCGCGAGCCGCACCATCAGGGAGGGAAGCCGGCGCCTTATTCGGCGGCGGCGAGGTAGATCTGGTTCTGCGAGGATGCGGCCAGAGCCTGCACGCGCGCTTCGGTCTTGGCGATCAGCTGATAGAACTCGTCCTGTGCCTCGACATCAAGCTGAATGACGGCGTTCACTTCATCCGGCGTATCGCAGACGCAGGCAATGGCCGATATCGGGCAGATGCCGCCGGGATAGCGCTTGCCGCTACCCGTATAGGCGCGGCGACCCCAGCGCTCGGAATAGACGGTCTCTTCGCGATCGATATGAAGGATCGTGCCCTTGCACGCGGTCACGATGCCGGCCTTGCCATAGGCAAACCAGTGGTAGTTCAATTTCCGCAAGATATACTTGCCGGTGATGTCTTCCCCGGCCAATTCGGCGGGATCTTCAATCATACGGATCATGACGTCTTCCTTAACGTGCACGTAATATCCGATATCTATGTTTCAGCTTCAAGACGAAAAGGTCAGCTTTTGGAGCCACTTAGTCACAAGTTGTTTCGAATTCTTACGAATTTCGCCGCTTTTTCGCCCTTTGAGCGCAATGGGCTCAGCCCCGGAACGCAACTTCCAGGTTTTGCCGGTCCTGCGCGACCACCCGGCAATGCGTCTCGAAGCCTTCGCCCTTGATCATCAATACGAACTCGGCCGGGATTCCCGTTGAGCTCGAAACCGAGAGTGCGGCGCTGTCGGCGCCGAGCGAGCGGATGGTGCAATCGATCGTCGAGCGACGGTCGTTGAAGAGGATCGAGCCGGCCTTCAGCACGCGTCGGCGCGCGCCGCTCGGCTGATCCGAGCTGATCGATTGCCAGCAGAGGCAGCGGTTGCGGCCGCTGCGCTTGGCCTCGTACATGGCGGCATCCGCCTGGGCCAGCAGCGTGTCGATCTCCTTGCAGACGATCGAGAGCGCCGAAATCCCGAAGCTCGCCGTCACCTCGAGCGAGCCGAACTCGCCGACGATCGGCTCGGCCGAGATCGCCGCCCGAAGTCTTTCGGCCACGACGAGTGCGCCGTCGCGGTCGACATTGGGCAGGATGATCGCGAATTCCTCGCCACCCAGCCGGCCGAACAGGTCGCCGCTTCGAAGCACCGAGCGGCAGATCGAAGACACCGCCTTCAGCACCTCGTCGCCGGCCGCATGGCCATGCGTGTCGTTGACGGTCTTGAAGTGGTCGATGTCGAGCACGATGCAGGCGAGGCTTTTCTGGTTGCGCAGCGCAGCGCCGATCAGCTGGTCCGTCTCTTCCTTGAAGGCGCGGCGCGTCAGGCCCTCGGTCAGGCTGTCGGTCGCCGCCGATTGCATCAGCTCGATGCGGTCCATGGCGACGCCGGCAATCTCTTCAAGAATGGTCAGATCCTTGCGCCCGAAGGAGCGCGCCGTGCGGTCGATCGCGCAGACGGTGCCGACGGTGTGGCCGCTCTTGGTGCGCAGCGGAACGCCGGCATAGAAGCGAACGTGATTTTCACCTGTCACGGCGGGGTGGGCGGCAAAGCGCGGGTCGCGGGTGGCGTCGGGCACGATCACGGCCGTGTCGAGATCCACCACGAAACGGCAGAAGGAATCCTCGCGCGGCACTTCGCTGTTCGAGAGACCGGAGCAGGCCTTGTACCATTGGCGGTGCGCGTCGATCAGCGACACCAGGCCGATGTCGACGGTGAACACTTCCTTGATCAGCCGAACGATCCGCTCGAAGCCTTCATCGCGCGGTGAATCGAGCAGGTCGAGCTGCTCCAGCGCCGCCAGACGCTCAAGTTCCCGCTGTTTCACATCCGCGGAAGACGTACCGAATGCGCGCGCAACAGCCATTGCAAACGTGCTCCCCACCTAAGTCCGTGTATGAGATGCCTCGCACAAAATCATGAACAAATGAATATTATGCGTCCCCGGTTCTCATGGGTGAAGGTCGCGGGCAGGGGTGTCAAGGTTTCGGATAGGGGCTCCCATCCTTGTGAACGAACCGGCCATCGGCATTCGCGCTCATCATGTCGATGTCGGAACAGGTGGTGAGGTCGGCCATGTCCCGTGAGCCGATTTCCAGATAAATCGCCATCGCATCGGACCGGTTGATGAGGTGATGACCGTTGCCGGTATTCTTGGGAAAGGCGGCGCAATCGCCTGCGCGAAGCGGCGTCTCGCCGTCATCCTCGACCAGCACCACCTCGCCCGAGAGCACATAGACGAACTCGTCCTCATGCGAATGCCAGTGCCGCTGGCTCGACCAGTTTCCCGGCGGCAGGTGCATGAGGTTGATGCCGAAATCGGAAAGCCCGCCGGCGTCACCCAGCCGCTGGCGGATCCGCTCGGCGCAGGCCGCCGCATGCGGCTCCGGATAAGGCGAGCCCTTGACGCGGGGCACGTTGGCGACGTCGATCTTCGGCATCAGACTATCCTCCGCGGTATGTGTTCGGTGGGCGGCGGGCCGCCCGCTCAGCTCTTCGGTTTCTTAGTGGCCTTCGTCATGTTGAGCGCGATCGCCGCCCGCACCAGTGCCGTAAGTGCCGGCGCGTCGATCGTGTCTCCCTCGTGGAAGTCGATGGCGCGCCGCGCATTCCCCTCGAGGCTGGCGTTGAACAGGCCGGAGGGATCGCCGAGCGATGCGCCCTTGGCGAAGGTCAGCTTCACGGCGGTCTTGTAGGTCTCGCCGGTGCAGATGATGCCGGAACGCTCCCACACCGGAACGCCGCGCCACTTCCACGTCTCGATCACCTCTGGATCGGCACCCCGGATGATGCGCCGCGCATTGGCCAGCATTGCGCCGCGCCAGTCGGTCAGCTCCGCGATCCGCTGGTCGATCAGCTGTGACGCATCGGCTTCCTCGCCCGCGGCACCCTTCGTCTTCTCCGCCATTCCATCCTCCCCGTCGATAAGCTTATGCGAATACTGCGCAATCTAGGAGATTCGCGGCTGAGGGAAAGAGGGTTTCCTTTGTCTCCGCCTCTATCGTCGTGCTACCACTCCCGCGGGATTCGAGGAGGTTCACTCATGACGCAGGTGCCTGCCGCCAATTGGGCGGAAAGCTTTCACTATGGTTTCAAGGACTGCCATTACCCGTCTTCCATTGAGGAGATACGTGCGATCGTCGCGCGGTCGGCGGCGGTAAAGACGCTCGGCTCGCGCCACTCGTTCAACGCCATCGTCGATGGCAGCTCTGCCATGTCGCTCGAGCGGATGCCGATCGATCCTGTCGTCGAAAGCGGCGGCCGCCAGGTCTCGGTCGCCGGCCACTGCACCTATGGCGAGCTCGCGCTCTTCCTGCAGCGCCACCAGCTCGCGATCCACAATCTCGCATCCCTTCCGCACATCTCGATCGCCGGCGCGATCGCGACCGCGACGCATGGCTCGGGCGATAGAAACGGTAATCTGGCCACGGCCGTCTCCGGCCTCGAATTCGTCGCCGGCGATGGCAGCCTGGTGAAAGTGAAGCGCGGCGACGCCGATTTCGAAGGCATGGTCGTGCATCTAGGCGCGCTCGGCGTCGTCACCCGCGTGACGCTGGATGTCCAGCCGGAATTCCAGGTCGCGCAGCACGTCTATGAGGGGCTGAGCTGGGATGCGCTGCTCGCCAACCTCGATGCCATCATGGCCGCAGCCTATAGCGTCAGCGTCTTCACGCAATGGGGCGAGAAGGCCGGTGCGGTCTGGCTGAAGGAGACGGAAAAGAGTGGCAATCATCCCGATGCCCTGCATGGCGCGGTCAATGCCGACATCAAACGTCATCCGATCATCGGCCTCGATGCCGAAAACGCCACCGAGCAGCTGGGCGCCTTCGGCCGCTGGTCGGACCGGCTGCCGCATTTCAAGATGGGTTTCACGCCAAGCAGTGGCGCCGAGATCCAGTCCGAATATCATGTGCCCCGCAAGCATGGTGCGGCCGCCGTCGAGGCGCTCTTGTCGATCCGCTCGAAATTCGCGCATCTCGTCCAATCAGGCGAGCTGCGCACCGTCGCCGCCGACGGCCTGTGGCTCAGCCCGCAGTTTCATCGCGATACGCTGTCGATCCACTTCACCTGGGTTCGCGACCAAGCGGCGGTCGATGCCGCCGCCGCCGAGATCGAGCAGGCGCTGGCGCCTTTCTCGCCCCTGCCGCACTGGGGCAAGGTCTTCACCCGCCGCCATGTCGGCAAGAGCTACGAAAAACTGGCCGACTTCGCCCGCATTCGCGAGCGCATGGACCCGGAACGCAAGTTCTCCAATCCATGGCTGGAAGAGGTCGTCTTCGGCACGAAGGCCTGAGCGGGATCGTGCGGCATCTTGCCGGCGTTGGCGCTCGCCGCCGCGCCGGTATATGCTGTTGCGAACAAGCAAGGGGCGAAGACGTCCCTGATATCGGCATGGAGTAGAGATTGGCGGTCGCCTTCACCAAGGAAGAAAGCTTCGAAACGGCATCGGAAACACTGATTCCCGATCGGCCGATTTCGCCACATCCGAACCTCGTCACCGAGGCCGGATTGAAGGCGCTGGAGCTCAATCTTAGCCAAGCGCGCGAGGCCTATGAGGCGACCTTGGGGATCGAGGATATCAACGAGCGCCGCCGCCAGGGTGCCGCGCCGTTGCGCGATTCCCGCTACTTCGCGGCCCGCCTCGGCACTGCCCAGCTCATGCCTGCGCCTACGTCCAGCGATACCGTCGCCTTCGGCAGCCTCGTCACCTTCGAGCGCGAGGACGGGCGCGTGCAGACCTATCGCATCGTCGGCGAGGACGAGGCCGATCCGAAGGCAGGGTCGATCTCTTACGTCTCGCCGGTGGCGCGCGTGCTGATCGGCAAGGCTGTCGGCGACGTGGTCGATGCCGGCGGCCAGGAGCTGGAGATCATCGCGATCGCTTGAGCGGGGCTTTCACCGCGATCGACAGCCGCCCGCTGTCCGCCAACCTGTCGGCTCGCTCGTTCCCCTCGGTGCCGGCATGGCCCTTGCACCATGAAATGGTGATCGTCGCTGATCCCGAGAGTGCCGCGTCGATCGCCCTCCAGAGATCGGCGTCGGCGATGCCACGGCTTCTGAGCCGGCTATTGGCGGTAATCTTCTTGAAGCCGTTATTCCGCCAGATCGGCCGCCACTCGTTGCAGCCCTTCACCGCGTAGACCGAATCCGACCAGATCGTCACCGTCTCCTCCGCCGCATGGGCGTTGACCCATTCCGATGCCTTCAGAACGGCGGTCGCCTCCATCGCGTTGTTGGCGGTCTTGCCAGCGCCGCCATGGCCGGACGCGATCTCGACGCCATCGCGGTAGACGGCAAAGCCCCAGCCGCCGTTGCCGGAGCCGGGCTCGCAGCAGCCATCGGTGAAGATCTCAAGCTTGTCGTGAGCATCGATGGCGGGCGGGTCGTCGGGATTATCGGTCATGTCGGCGGAATGTCTGGCAAATCGGCGGGAAGGCGCAGCCTATCCGAAACGCCCGGCCCTGTCTTCCGCCCCAGATGATGCCCCCTACTTCGACGTCGAAACCACCTGCGGATAAAGCAACACCGTCTTCTGCTGCTTCTCGTGTGCAGACAGATAACTCTCGCGCGCCGCCATCTTCACGCTCGGCTCGATATCCGGTTTGCCGAGAAGCAGCCCCTGCATCTGCTCGCAGCCCTCGTTGGTGACGATCTGGCGCTGCAGTTCTGTTTCCACGCCCTCCGTCACCACCTGTATCCCAAGGCTGTGGCCGAGCCCGATGATGGCGCGCACGATCGAGCGGGCGGCGGCGTCGTGCTCGAGAATGCCGGTAAAGCTGCGGTCGACCTTGATCTTGTCGAAGGGAAGGGCGCGCAGGTTGGAGAGCGAGGAGAAGCCGGTGCCGAAATCGTCCATGACGATGCGGACGCCGAGACCATGCAGCCGCATCAGCGTCGAGATCGTGGCCACCCGGTCGCGGATGAAGGCAGCCTCGGTGATTTCGAGCTCCAGCCGCTGCGGCGCAAGCCCGGTCTCGTGCAGAATGGCCGCCACCCGGTCGTAGAGATTGGGCAGCATGAATTGCACCGGCGAGACGTTGACGGCGATCGTCAGCGGCTGCGGCCAGCGCGCCGCCTCCGTGCAGGCCTGGCGCAGCACCCATTCGCCGAGCTGCACGATGATCCCGCTCTCCTCGGCGATTTTGATGAAGACGTCGGGCTCCGAGCTTCCATGCCCCGGCCGGTTCCAGCGCATCAGCGCCTCGTAGCCGCTGATGCTGCCGGTGCGGCTGTCGAGGATCGGCTGGTAGTTGACGAAAAGCTGGTTGCGGGTGATCGCGTGGCGCAGCTCGTTTTCGATCTCGCGCCGCGCCTTGACGGCGGCATCCATCTCCGCGTCGAAGAAGCAGGCCTTGCCGCGCCCGGCATGCTTGGCGCGGTAAAGCGCCGTATCGGCGTTGATGCAGAGAAGCTCGCCGGTATCGCCATCGGCGGGATAGACCGCGATGCCGATGCTGACGCCGACGGCGGTCGGGTCGCGGGCGACGTCCATTTCGGCCGCAACGCCGGCAAGGATCGCGTCGGCAAGGCCACGCGCGCCATCGGGCTGCGGCTTGCCGCTCTGGATGATGGCGAACTCGTCGCCGCCAAGCCGCGCGATGGTGGCACTGTCGTCGGCCACGCGCTGCAGGATCGCGGAGACCTTGCACAGAAGCCGGTCGCCCTCGGCATGGCCGAACAGGTCGTTGACGGCCTTGAAGCGATCGAGATCGAGATAGAAGACGGCGACCTGCGCGCGCTTGCGCTGCGCCACCTGGATTGCTTGTCTGAGGCGCGTGTCGAAGAGCGAGCGGTTCGGAAGGCCGGTCAGCACGTCATGCTGGGCCAGATGCTCGATCATTTGCTCGGCGCGCTTGCGTTCCGTCAGGTCGCGCACGGCCAGGATATCGCAGCTGCGGCCGCGATAGATCATCCGCCGCGCCATCAGTTCGACCGGCAGTTCCGTCTCGCTGTGGGTGGTAAGCAGCGTCTCGTGGTGCACGCCGGATTGCAGCCCGCCTGGGGGCAGCAGCAGGAAATCCGGTTTCTGGCCGCGCAATTCGTTGAGCTGCCAGCCGGACATTTCGAGGAACCGCTCGTTGGCGTCGAGGATCATTCCCTCGTAAAGCACCAGCAGCCCCTCCATCGTGGCGTTCGCCAGGCCCTTGAGGTCGGTGAGATGGCTTGCCAGGAAGACCATGCCGAGCGATGCGAGAATGAGCGCCGTCGAGACCGCCATGACGACACCCGCCAGCGCCTTCGGCTCGACGATGGCAGCCGTCATCTGCCGTCCCGGCTAGGGGACCAGCGCGATGAAGCTCATCGACACGAAATGCGCGGCGGCGATCGCCAGCACCATTGCGGTTGCGGAAAGCAGCACCCGCTTGGAGCCGGATAGCGAACGGAAGATCAGGAAGGCAACGCTCGCGAGCGCTGCGCTGATCACAAGCGCCGAGAGTGTCGCCGTCGCGTTGAAGAGAATGTTGAACTGGCCCTCGACCGCCTGCATGCCGGTAAGGTGCATGGCAGTGATCCCCAGCGCCATCAGCGCGCCGCCCTGCGCGAAGGCGAAGCGGCTAGTGCCCTCGGTGGCGACAAGCAGCGCCAGATAGGAAACGCCGATGGCGATCACAACCGAGAGTGTGGTGAGCCCCAGCCCGTAGGCGATCGAATAGCCGCCGTCATAAGCGAGCATGGAAATGAAGTGGGTGGCCCAGATGCCGACGCCGATGGCGAAAGCCGAGGCCATGATCCAGTTGCGCTGCTGAGCGCGATCGCATTGCTGCGCGCGGAAGAGCAGCAGCATGGCGGTGAGATTTCCGATGAAACAGACGACGACGGCGGCAATGATCAAGCGCCAGTCATGATTGTCACGAATACAGGCGATCACGGTAAACATCAGCCACCTCCAGCACCAATCTCCGGAAGTTATCAAGCGTCTTCTTAAATAACTATGAATTGCAAATTGCAACTTTTCCCAGCATTCGATGTGCGTTTTCGCCCTGTCAAGCGGATGCCCGAAATTTCGTTTTTCACCTCGAAAGCGCTGATGCTTTGGTCTATCGTCCGGCAAAAATTCAAGAAGGAGTCGGAAATGCCTGACCTGATGCCGGTTCTCGCGCGTGCGGACCAGAATTTGCCCTCGAGCCTCGACAAGCTGTTCGAGCTGTTGCGGATCAAGTCGATCTCGACCGATCCCGCCTACAAGGATGATTGCCACAAGGCGGCCAAGTGGCTGGTGGCTTATCTCCGCGACATCGGTTTCGACGCTTCGGTGCGCACCACGCCCGGCCACCCGATGGTCGTCGCCCATCACGATGGCGCCAATTCTTCGGCTCCGCATGTGCTCTTCTACGGTCACTATGACGTGCAGCCGGTCGATCCGATCGATCTCTGGGACAACGACCCCTTCGAGCCTTCCGTGCAGGAAGCGGGCGGCCGCAAGATCCTGACCGGCCGCGGCACCGCCGACGACAAGGGCCAGCTGATGACCTTCGTCGAAGCCTGCCGTGCCTATAAGGAAATCAACGGCGCGCTGCCCGTGCGCGTCACGATCCTGTTCGAGGGCGAGGAAGAATCCGGCTCACCATCGCTGAAGCCGTTCCTGGAGGCCAACGCCGCCGAGCTGAAGGCCGACTATGCGCTGGTCTGCGATACCAGCATGTGGGATCGCGACACGCCGGCGATCGCCGCCGCCCTGCGCGGCCTGGTCGGCGAAGAAGTGGTCGTCACCGCAGCCGACCGCGATCTGCATTCGGGCCTCTTCGGCGGTGCGGCAGCCAACCCGATCCATATCCTGACGAAGATCCTCGCCGGCCTGCACGACGACACCGGCCGCATCACGCTGGATGGCTTCTATAATGGCGTCGAGGAAACCCCTGCAAATATCAAGGCTTCCTGGGAAACGCTGGGCCTCACCACCGAGGGCTTCCTCGGCGAGGTCGGCCTGTCGGTTCCCTCGGGCGAAAAGGGCCGCTCGGTGCTGGAGCTCACCTGGGCCCGCCCGACCGCTGAAGTCAACGGCATCTGGGGCGGCTATACCGGCGAAGGCTTCAAGACCGTGATCGCCGCAAAGGCCTCCGCCAAGGTCTCCTTCCGCCTCGTCGGCACGCAGGACCCGGCCGCCATCCGCGACAGCTTCCGCGCCTATGTGCGCTCGCAACTCCCCGCCGATTGCTCGGTCGAGTTCCACCCGCATGGCGGCTCGCCGGCCATCCACCTGTCCTATGACTCGCCTGTTCTGACCAAGGCAAAGACGGCGCTCTCCGACGAATGGCCGAAGCCCGCCGTCGTTATCGGCATGGGCGGCTCGATCCCGATCGTCGGCGATTTCCAGAAGATGCTCGGCATGGAATCGCTGCTGGTCGGCTTCGGCCTCAGCGACGACCGCATCCATTCTCCGAACGAGAAGTACGAGCTGACGTCCTATCACAAGGGCATCCGCTCCTGGATCCGCATCATGGAAGCGCTGGCGGCGTAATCGGCGTCGATGAAATGAAAAAAGGCGCACCGATTTTTAAAGATCGGGGCGCCAGAGGAACAAAAAGGCCGGGTTGAAACCGGCCTTTCGTCATTCGCTTCGCATCAGTGCCAGTACATCCGTGGTCAAAGTGAAAGCGAATATTGCGGTCAGACTGCCCGCGAAAGGTTAACGGAGCGTTAACGATAATCTCGCGATAGGCAGGTCAATTCTCCATGCGCTCCATGGTGCGGCTTGGTGATCGACGACTGCATCCGATGACCGGGATATCGTGATTGCGCCCGGCAATTTCAAGGCCTTGGTGCTCGAACCGTTCAAGCTGCGTTCATCAGCAGATGCTATAAGTCATTGAAAGAAAAGTTGAATCACTCTCGCCAAACTTTGGCCGGGAAGCTGTTCACTGTTGTCTTGATAAGGCGATAAGCCGGAAAGTTTTCTGAAGGGGCGGCGTTTCGGCCGCTCTATCTAGGGAGTGCAAGCGTGAAGACCACATTGATGAAGATCACCGCCGTCGCAGCCTTGTTGCTGGCCCCGGTGGCAGCTCAGGCCGCCGAAGGGTTCGCGACCGCCAACGTCAACATGCGCGCCGGCCCGAGCACGCAGTATCCTGCCGTGACAGTCATTCCCGCCGGCGAATCCGTTGAAATCCACGGCTGCCTTGCCGATGTGCCCTGGTGCGATGTCGAGTTCTACAATGGCCGCGGCTGGGTCGCCGGCCGCTATGTGCAGGCGCTCTATCAGCAGCGCCGCGTCTATGTCGATCCGCAATATTATCGCCCGCTCGGCATCCCGACGGTGGTCTTCAGCGTCGGCAATTACTGGGATCGCTATTACCGCGACCGGTCCTTCTACGGTCAGCGCGACCGCTGGCGCCGTAACCCGGTCTATGACCGCCCGGCAGCCGTTCGCCCGCCGCCCGGCCCGGGCTTCGACAATCCCGGCCGTCCGCGTCCCGGCTATGACAATGGCGGACCTCGCCCTGGTTACGATTACAACCGCCCGGGTTACGACAACAATCGCCCGCGTCCCGGCTTCGACAATGGCCAGCCCAATTTCGACCGTGGCCCCGGTCGCGGTCCCGATTTTGGCCGTGGCCCCGATCCGCGCCAGGACAATGGTGGCCGTCCCGGCCGCCCGCCGCAGTTTGACGATCAGTCCGGCCGCGCCGGCATGCCCGGCCAGCCAGGCATGCCAGGTCAACCGGGTCAGCCCGGCCGGCGTGGTGAGGGTGGCCAAGGCGGTCAGGGAGGACAGGCCGGCCAGCCAGGTCAGCCAGGCCAACCCGGACAGCCAGGCTTCGATCGCGGCCCGGATCGTCGCGACCACGACCGCCGCCGTCCGCCGGTCTGCCAGCCGGGCGATCCGAACTGCGGCCAGAACCAGCAGTGATCAACAATCAGCAGTAAGAGTGAGAAGGGCGATCGAAAGGTCGCCCTTTCTGTTTGTCGGGAAGAAACGAAAAGCCCGACGCTCCTGAGAGACGCCGGGCCTGAATTCGATCGGCTCGTGTTGAGGGGAGACGGCCGATCTGCCGCGAGGCGTGTTGCCTCGCTTGGGTAGAAATGGGTGAAAGAGGAAATGGTTCCGCGTCACCAGCCGGAAGCTGTATTTTTGCCGGATGCCATCAGGTCGCGCATCGAGGCGTAGGGGCCGTGCAGCATCTTCAGACGGCTCTCCTTCATCTTCGACAGCCGATGACGGCGCGCGAAATCATGCACGCTCCAGATCTCTCTGGGGATGAAATCGTCTGCTGTTGCCGAATGGATGGTCATTGTCTGCCTGCTTGATGCGCTGGATGCGCGAATAATAGGCGCAATCGCCGCGAGATATGTCAGATTTGTGACAAAGGCAACGAATGGCAGCCATGTTGAGACAAAATGGCTCGCCGTGCGCATGCATACGAAAAAAAGGCCCGCGATGGGCGGGCCTTTCGAGTGGTCGTTGCGATCGTTTGTCGCTCAGTAGCGATAGCCGTAGCCATCGCGTGCCCATGGCGGCGGGCGATGGCCGCGCTCATAGCGCCAGCCGTAGCGCGGCGGCGGGCGGTGACCCCAGCCGTAGTCGCGGTGGTAGCGGCGTTCGTAGCGCGGCGGCGGCGGGCGGCGCCAGTTCGGGCGGCAATCGCCCCAGGGTGTGACGTGGAAGCCACGGCCGCAGGCGTAGTCGACCTTGACGACATTGTTGGTGACGCCGCTCTGAACGGCGCCCATCGGCATGGCTTCGGCAACCGTGGCGCCAAGCCCGGTCAGTGCGATCGCGATCGCGATAATTGTCTTGCGCATCTCTGCACCTCATTCCTTATGCAAGTCCCTTGCACGTGGATTAGAGGGCCGTTCGGGTGAACGGGAGCTGAACCAACAAAGGCATTATTGCGGCAGCCGGGGAGGGGCGGCTGAAACCGAAAAATGCTGCGCTCAAAAGCTTTTGCCTTTGGCTAACGAGGTCTTAACTCCCCCTTAAATCGCCGCATTTAAAGTTCAACCGGGTAAAGGTGCGACCGGCGTGATGCGGTTGCGTTGGGGCAAACCTCGGTTTGCGATTGAAGCGAGGTTCAGCGGGCGTATATGGCAGGCAGGGGCAGATCAGGCGATAGAATCGAACCATCCTTCAGCGGCCGCGAGCGCCGCGACGATGGCGATGATTTCGCGCTCGGCGCCGATGACCGGGTCGCCGGCGGCGGACGCCCCGTCAAGCGCACCGCGCAGAAGTCCTCCCCACGCCGCGAACCGCCTGCAAGGCGCGAACCCGATTCCGCCCGCTATGAAGACGATTACGACGACGAGCCGCGCTACCGCGAGCCGACGCGCCGCCGCAATGGTGGTGGTGGTAATGATGGCAGGGGCAAGCGCCGGCGGCCGGAGCGCGAGGGCCTCGGCTTCTTCGGCCTCATTCGGCGCATGGTCTACTGGTGCATCGTGCTCGGTATATGGGTCGGCATCGGGGTCACCGGCCTGGTCGTCTATTACGGCTCGCGCATGCCGAGCGCCAGCAGCTGGGAAATCCCCGCCCGTCCGCCCAACGTCAAGATCACCTCGGTCGACGGCAGCGTGATCGCCAATCGCGGCGCCACCGGCGGCGAAGCCTTGGCGCTGGAAGACATGTCGCCGTATATCCCCGAAGCGATCGTCGCCATCGAGGACCGGCGTTTCTATTCGCATTATGGCGTCGATCCGCTCGGCCTCGCCCGCGCCTTCGTCACCAACCTGACCTCGGGCCACATGGTGCAGGGCGGCTCGACGCTGACGCAGCAGCTCGCCAAGAACCTCTTCCTCTCGCCCGACCGCACTTTAGAGCGTAAAGTCCAGGAAGTGCTGCTCTCGTTCTGGCTGGAGCAGAAATACACCAAGGACCAGATCCTTGCGATGTACTTGAACCGCGTCTTCTTCGGCTCCAACGCCTATGGTGTGGAAGCCGCCTCGCGGCGCTATTTCAACAAGTCGGCGCGCGATGTGAACCTCGGCGAGGCCGCACTTCTTGCCGGTCTCGTGAAGGCGCCGTCGCGTCTGTCGCCGGCGCGCGATCCGCAGGCCGCAAACGACCGCGCCCAGGTGGTGCTGCAGGCCATGCGCGACCAGGGCATGATCTCCGACGACGAGGTCAAGACCGCGATGTCGCAGACACCCGCCAAGGCCAAGCGCTACTGGGATGGCGCCGGCCATTATGTGGCCGACATGGTCATGGACGAGCTTCCGGCACTGATCGGCGACGTCAAGGAAGACATCGTCGTCGACACCACCATCGACAAGACGCTGGAAAAGCGCGCCGAACAGTCGTTGAACGACGTGCTCGGCAAGGACGGCGCCAAGCTCGATGCCTCGCAGGCGGCCCTCGTCTCGGTCGACGGCACCGGCGCGATCCGCGCGCTTGTCGGCGGCCGCGATTATGCCGACAGCCAGTTCAACCGCGCGGTCAAGGCCAAGCGCCAGCCGGGCTCCTCCTTCAAGCCCTTCGTCTATGCGGCGGCGCTCGAAAAGGGTCTGACGCCGTTCTCCGTCTTCAACGACGCGCCGATCCGCATCGGCGACTGGACGCCTGAGAATTACGAGAAGAAGTACAATGGCGAGGTGACGCTGGCGACAGCGCTTGCGAAATCGCTGAACACGGTCGCCGCCCAGCTGGTCATGTATGACGGCCCCGATCAGGTCATCAAGCTCGCCCACCGCCTCGGCATCGAGAGCGAGCTGCAGTCCAACGCCTCGATCGCGCTCGGCACCTCGGAAGTGTCGCTGACGGAGCTGACCGGCGCCTACGCCGCCTTCATGAATGGCGGCTACAAGGCGACGCCGCATGTCATCCGCCGCGTGACCACGGCAGACGGCAGCAAGGTTCTTTACGAAAACACCTATGACAACCCGCCGCGCGTTCTCTCCGAGGCGGTCGCCGCCAACATGAACGCGATGATGATCGGCGTCGTCGAGCAGGGAACGGGCAAGGCCGCGAAGATCCCCGGCTGGCAGGTCGCCGGCAAGAGCGGAACGACGCAGAACTCCCGCGACGCTCTCTTCGTCGGCTTCACCAGCAATCTGACCACGGGCGTCTGGTTCGGCAATGACGACGGCAAGCCGATGAAGAAGGTCACCGGTGGTGGTCTTCCGGCCAAGGCCTGGCAGGAATTCATGGTCGCCGCCCACAAGGGCCTGTCGCCGGCGCCGCTCTTCGGCAACGGCCAGTTCGTCAATCCGGCGGCACCCATCGATAACGGCCAGCCGATGGCGTCGAACGATCCGAACATGCAGGGCGGAATGCCCAACGACATGCCCAACGACATGAATGGCAACATGACTGGATCGACCGGCGGCATGCAGCCGCCCGTCGAGGAGCAGGGCACCATCGGCAGCATCATTTCGGGCGTCTTCGGTGGCGGCGGCAACGACCAGCGGAGCCAGTATCCGCAGGCGCCGGTGCGCCGTGGCGGCCAGCAGCAGCCTCCGGTTTATGGTGGTCCGGTACCGCCCGCGGATGTCGCTCAGGACGACGGTTACGGCTATGGAAATGCGCTGCCGCCGGGCGATGTCGGGGGTGGTCCGCAGCACCAGCCGTACCAGCCGCGCCGCACCACGCTTCTCGACCTGATCATGGGCGAGTAAACGCTTTGCCGCGCAACAAAAAACGTGCCTTCGGGCGCGCGGCGAAAATTAATTGCTGTTGGCTTCTTTTGCTGGTTTTCAGGACATTTCCCGCCTTGCAGTCGCGAAAACCCGTCCTTATATACGCCGCATCACCGCAATCACGATTGCGTCAAACGTAGAGACCCATCCCGTAAGGGGCTGTCATCGAAATGCCTTCCCGGGGTTCAGACAGCTTGCTTCAAGGAGTAAATGACATGGCAAAAGTAATTGGTATCGACCTTGGAACGACAAATTCCTGCGTCGCTGTCATGGACGGCAAGGACGCAAAGGTCATCGAGAACGCCGAAGGTGCGCGCACCACGCCTTCGATCGTTGCATTTTCCGAAGATGGCGAGCGCCTCGTCGGTCAGCCGGCCAAGCGCCAGGCAGTCACCAACCCCACGGACACGCTGTTCGCAGTGAAGCGCCTCATCGGCCGCCGCTACGACGATCCGACGGTTGAAAAGGACAAGGGCCTCGTTCCCTTCGAGATCACCAAGGGCGACAACGGCGACGCATGGGTCAAGGCCCGCGGCACCGGCTATTCGCCTGCCCAGATCTCCGCGATGATCCTTCAGAAGATGAAGGAAACCGCTGAATCCTACCTCGGTGAAAAGGTCGAAAAGGCCGTCATCACCGTTCCCGCATACTTCAACGACGCACAGCGCCAGGCAACCAAGGATGCCGGCCGTATCGCTGGTCTCGAAGTTCTGCGCATCATCAACGAGCCGACGGCGGCAGCCCTTGCCTACGGTCTCGACAAGAAGGACGGCAAGACCATCGCCGTTTACGACTTGGGTGGCGGTACCTTCGATATCTCGATCCTCGAGATCGGCGACGGCGTCTTCGAAGTGAAGTCCACCAACGGCGATACCTTCCTCGGCGGTGAAGACTTCGACATGCGTCTCGTCGAATACCTCGTTGCCGAGTTCAAGAAGGACAACGGCATCGACCTGAAGGGCGACAAGCTTGCTCTGCAGCGCCTCAAGGAAGCTGCTGAAAAGGCCAAGATCGAACTGTCTTCGTCGCAGCAGACCGAAATCAACCTGCCGTTCATCACGGCCGATGCAACCGGTCCGAAGCACCTGACGCTGAAGCTGACCCGTGCCAAGCTGGAAAGCCTGGTCGACGATCTCGTCCAGCGCACCATCGCGCCGTGCAAGGCAGCCCTCAAGGATGCCGGCGTAACCCCTGCCGAGATCGACGAAGTCGTTCTGGTCGGTGGCATGAGCCGCATGCCGAAGGTGCAGGAAGTCGTCAAGCAGCTGTTCGGCAAGGAGCCGCACAAGGGCGTAAACCCGGATGAAGTCGTCGCTCTCGGCGCAGCCATCCAGGCCGGCGTTCTCCAGGGCGACGTCAAGGACGTTCTGCTTCTCGACGTAACCCCGCTGTCTCTCGGCATCGAAACGTTGGGTGGCGTCTTCACCCGTCTGATCGAGCGTAACACCACGATCCCGACGAAGAAGTCGCAGACCTTCTCGACCGCCGACGACAACCAGTCCGCCGTCACCATCCGCGTTTCGCAGGGCGAGCGCGAAATGGCCCAGGACAACAAGCTGCTCGGCCAGTTCGACCTCGTTGGCCTGCCGCCGGCACCGCGTGGCGTTCCGCAGATCGAAGTCACCTTCGATATCGACGCCAACGGCATCGTGCAGGTTTCGGCCAAGGACAAGGGCACCGGCAAGGAACAGCAGATCCGCATCCAGGCCTCTGGTGGTCTCTCCGACGCCGACATCGAAAAGATGGTCAAGGACGCCGAAGCCAATGCTGAAGCCGACAAGAAGCGCCGCGAAGGCGTTGAAGCCAAGAACCAGGCCGAAAGCCTGATCCACTCCAGCGAGAAGTCGCTGAAAGATTACGGCGACAAGGTCACCGAAGCCGATCGCACCGCGATCTCCGACGCGATCGCCGCTCTGAAGACCTCCGTCGAGGCAACCGAGCCGGACGCCGAGGACATCAAGGCGAAGACCCAGACCCTCATGGAAGTGTCCATGAAGCTCGGTCAGGCGATCTACGAAGCGCAGCAGGCTGAAGGTGGCGCGGAAGACGCTTCCGCCGAAGCCGGCGATGACAATGTCGTCGATGCCGACTACGAAGAAGTCAAGGACGACGACCGCAAGAAGTCGGCGTAAGCGGCTCGCAACGGTCACGTTTGAAACTGACATTCCGGCTGCTCACCATGGCAGCCGGAAATCCATTTCCGGGGTCTGATCCTTAATGGCAAAAGCCGATTTTTACGAAACGCTGGGTGTCGCCAAGACGGCTGACGAAAAAGAGCTGAAGAGCGCTTTCCGCAAGCTGGCGATGAAATACCATCCGGACAAGAATCCCGATGATCATACCGCCGAGCAGAAGTTCAAGGAAATCAACGAAGCCTACGAGACGCTGAAGGACCCGCAGAAGCGCGCGGCCTATGACCGCTACGGTCACGCGGCCTTCGAACATGGCGGCATGGGCGGCGGTGGCGGCGGTTTTGCCGGCGGCGGCTTCTCCGATATCTTCGAGGACATTTTCGGCGAGATGATGGGCGGCGGCCGCGCAAGGCAGCGCTCGTCCGGCGGTCGCGAACGCGGCGCCGATCTTCGCTACAACATGGAAATTTCGCTGGAGGAATCCTTCTCCGGCAAGACGGCGCAGATCAGGGTTCCGACCTCGATCACCTGCGACGTCTGTTCCGGCTCCGGCGCCAAGCCCGGCACCCAGCCGAAGACCTGCGGCACCTGCCAGGGCTCCGGTCGCGTGCGCGCCGCCCAGGGCTTCTTCTCCGTCGAGCGCACCTGCCCGACCTGCCATGGCCGCGGCCAGATCATTCCCGATCCCTGCACCAAGTGCCACGGCCAGGGCCGCGTGACGGAAGAGCGTTCGCTCTCGGTCAATATACCCTCGGGCATCGAGGACGGCACCCGCATCCGCCTGCAGGGCGAGGGCGAGGCCGGCATGCGTGGCGGCCCGGCGGGCGATCTCTATATCTTCCTGTCGGTCAAGCCGCACGAGTTCTACCAGCGCGATGGAGCCGATCTCTACTGCGCCATCCCGATCTCGATGACGACGGCTGCCCTTGGCGGCACCTTCGATGTGGCGACACTCGACGGTACCAAGTCGCGCGTCACGGTTCCCGAGGGCACGCAGGCCGGCAAGCAGTTCCGCCTGAAGGGCAAGGGCATGCCGGTGCTGCGCTCCAGCCAGACCGGCGATCTCTACATCCAGATCCAGATCGAGACCCCGCAGAAGCTCTCCAAGCGCCAGCGCGAGCTGCTGCAGGAATTCGAGGAGCTGTCGTCGAAGGAGAACAATCCGGAATCGACCGGCTTCTTCGCCCGCATGAAGGAATTCTTCGAGGGCTGATCGAAGACTTTCAGTAAAAATTCAGGGGCCCGGTTGTTCGCAACCGGGCTTTTCTATTTTTGCATAGGGATAAACATATATTTTGCGACTGGAGAGACTCGACAATTCTATTGCTAGTCCCTTTATTAGATATGTTACATTCGTTCTGTATTGGGCCTCGAAAAGGTTCTAGACTTGCATTCCCTTAGGTAGCCTGTCCCGAGGTTGATTTGGAACGCCGTCTCGCAGCTATTCTCGCAGTGGATATTGTCGGCTACAGCCGAATGATGGGTGCCGATGAGCGGGGGACCTTGGATGCGGTCAAGCTCTGCCGCGGCGAGGTCATCGATCCCAGGATCGCCAATGCCCGCGGCCGTGTGGTCAAGCACACGGGCGATGGCATGCTCGTGGAGTTCTCCAGCATCGTCAACGCGGTCTCCTGCGCCAACGACGTGCAGCAGGCGATGGCGGCGCGCAACACGGCGCTTCCCGAAGAGCGGCGCATCGAGTTCCGCATGGGCATCCATCTCGGCGACGTGATCGTCGAGGACAACGACATCTTCGGCGATGGCGTCAATGTCGCGGCCCGGCTGGAGGCGATCTGCGCGCCCGGCGGCGTGGCGATCTCGGCGTCCGCCCGCGATCACGTCGGCAGCCGGCTCGATCTGTCTTTCCAGGATCTCGGCCTCTTCACGCTGAAAAACATCGAGCAGCCCGTGCAGGTCTACGCCATCTCGGCAAAGCGCGCTCTGCCGCTGAAGGTCAATGCGGCGGCACTGGCGGCGGCCAAGGAGAAGCAGAAGCCGTTGGTCGCGGTGTTGCCCTTCTCCAACATGAGCGGCGATCCCGAGCAGGAATATTTCTCCGACGGCATCACCGAGGACATCATCACCGATCTCTCGAAGATCTCCAATCTCTACGTCGTCGCCCGCAACACCGCCTTCACCTACAAGGGCAAGTCGGTGCAGGTGAAGCAGGCGGCAGCCGAGCTCGGCGTCCACTTCGTGCTGCAGGGCAGCGTGCGCAAGGCGGGCCAGCGGGTGCGCATCACCGGCCAGCTGATCGACGCGCGCAACGGCGCCCATCTCTGGGCCGACCGTTTCGACCGCGACCTGACCGATATCTTCGCCGTGCAGGATGAGATCACCCATGCGATCGTCGACCAATTGAAGATCAAGCTGCTGCCGGAAGAGCAGGAAGCGATCGCCGCCGCGCCGACCACCAATGTCGAGGCCTACACCTATTATCTGCGCGGCCGGCAGTTCTCGCACTCCTGGACACGCCACTATCTGCTGATGGCGCGCCGCATGTTTGCGACCGCGGTGGCGCTCGACCCCAACTACGCCCAGGCCTATGCCGGCATCGCCGATTGCGAATCGACGCTGCGCGACTGGCACGCCGGCGAATACACGCTGAAGGGCATTCTGGAGCTCACCGCCAAGGCGCTGGCGCTCGACCCCAATCTCGCCGAGGCCCACGCCTCTCGCGGCCTGGCGCTGCATCAGGACGGCCGCGACGCCGAGGCGCTGGTGGAGTTCGAAAAGGCGCTGGCGCTGGAGCCCGATCTCTACGAGGCAAACTTCCACTACGGCCGCTTCCTGTTCATGCAGGGCAAGTTCGAGGGCGCCATCACCTTCTTCACCCGCGCCAGCGAAATCCGGCCGGACGATTATCTCTCGCCGATCCACCTGACGAGCGCCTGCCGCTCGCTGGGGCTGTCGCGCGAGAGCGAGCACTGGGCGAGCGTCGGGCTGGAGCGCGCCGAGCGGGCGCTGGAACTGCATCCCGAAAACGCCGGCCCCGCGCATCGCGGCGCGCTGGCGCTCGCCCATATGGGCCGCTTCGACGAGGCGCGCGAATGGGTCAAGCGCGCCCAGCTGATCGATCCCGATGATATCGTCGCGCAGTACAACGTCGCCTGCGTCCACGCGCTGATCGGCGAATGCGACAAGGCGCTCGATATCCTCGAGGCGCTGCTGCCGCAATCATCCTGCTACCAGATCCTCTGGTTCAGCAATGATTCCGACCTCGACGCGGTGCGCGGCCACCCGCGTTTCCAGGCGATGCTCGACGCGATCGCCGCCTGCACCTTCCATCAGGACGGGTTCCGGGTCGCGTCGGAATAACGTGCAGGTAGAGTGCAACCGCGCAGGCGCCTCATTCCGGGACAGGGTGTGGCAGCCGCAATATTCGCGTTAACGCAAGCAATGAAAGCCGCTTTGCAGCGATCGCGAATATATTCAATATGCTCGAAGGGGAATACACACACACTCACACACCGAGAGCAACTTCCATGACGGTAGCCGCTTTGTCCATGCATGCTGATGATGTCGATGTACTCGCGGGCGCGCTGTACACCTGGTGCGCCGAGCGCAATATCAAGCTCTTGAGCCAGCAGGGCCTGTCGATCGCCAATATCGCGATCGATCTCTATCATGCCGGTCATCAGACGCAGGATCAGCTGCTGGTCGCTCTGCACGACTGCGATTTTCACTGACCGCTCGCGCGGTCACGTCTCGCCGAAATCTCAGGCGTAGACGTCCTCACCCGACATCAGCGTCACGATGGTCATGACGGCTTCCTTGCCGGCGGTCGAGCGCAGCTTGTCGTAGGTCACGGCAAGCTCGTAGGCCTCGGCGCTGAGGCCCGGCCGCGACGTCGTATCCGCACCTTCGAACAGCGCCGAGATATCGACGCCGAGAAAAACCGCGATCTGGTGCAGCTTGCTCGCCGAAACGCGGTTGGTGCCCTTTTCATACTTCTGGATCTGCTGAAACGTCAGCCCGAGCGCCTCTCCAAGTTCCAGCTGGGAGATGCGTCGCTTGGCGCGCAACGTCCTGACATTCTGGCCGACAATAATATCCACCGGATCTGGCACTTTGATAGTTCCCGTTCATTTCATTAAATTTATCTGAACACTATGCCGAGGTTTTTAAATATCTCAACCCGAGAGTTGCAAATTTCAACCAGCTTTTCAGCTGATTTTTAGGCTATTTTTGTAAATAAAGAAGGTGAAATATACCTGGACGTGCATAAAATACATAAAGCTAGTTTATGGATGTGCTTGCGGTTACTGCGGGGAGCTGTTTTTCGCTTTCGCTAGACATGGCCGCTCGGCGGAACATGCACATCACCCGCAAGCGGCCGCTCCGCGGGCTTGACCGCCGCATGTGCGAGGCCTATTTTAGAATTATTCTAAAAGAGGCCAGCATGCTCAAACGTATTTTCAGATCACCCAAGCGTTCTTTCGACAGCCTGTCCGAGCAGGAGATCCTGGCGCTCGCCATTGGCTCCGAGGAGGACGACGCGCGCATCTATTTCGCCTATGCCGACCGCCTGCGCAATGATTATCCGGCTTCGGCCAAGGTTTTCGAGGAGATGGCGGAAGTCGAAAACACCCACCGCAACTCGCTTATCACGCTTTACCGTCAGCGCTTCGGCGAGCGCATCACGCTGATCCGCCGCGAGCATGTCGAGGGCTTCTACGAGCGCAAACCGGACTGGCTGCGTGCCAACCTGTCGCTTGAGAAAATCCGCCAGGAAGCGGAAGCCATGGAGAACCAGGCCTACCGTTTCTACATAGAGGCCGCCGGCCGCGTCAGCGACGCCTCGACGCGGCAATTGCTCGGCGATTTGGCGCTGGCAGAGCAGGGGCATGAGGACATCACCCGCATGCTCGGCGACAAGCACACGCCCGAGGACGTGCGCAAGGAAGAGGACCAGAAGAACCGCCGCCAGTTCGTGCTGACCTATGTGCAGCCCGGCCTCGCCGGACTGATGGATGGCTCCGTCTCGACGCTCGCGCCGATCTTCGCCGCGGCCTTTGCGACGCAGGATACTTGGCAGACCTTCCTCGTCGGCCTCTCGGCCTCCGTCGGCGCTGGCATCTCGATGGGCTTTACCGAGGCCGCCCATGACGACGGCAAGATCTCCGGCCGCGGTTCCCCCATCAAGCGCGGCCTCTCCTGCGGCGTCATGACGGCGCTCGGCGGCCTCGGCCACACGCTGCCCTACCTGATCTCCGATTTCTGGACGGCCACCACGCTGGCGGTCATCATCGCCATCTTCGAACTCTGGGCCATCGCCTTCATCCAGAACCGTTTCATGGAAACCCCATTCCTGCGCGCCGCCTTCCAGGTGGTCGTCGGCGGCGGACTGGTGCTGGGCGCGGGGATATTGATCGGGAGTGGGTGAGGGGTGTGATGGCGGCAGGCGTTCGCCGTCCCTCTCCGCCCTCATTCCTGTGCCTGTCACAGGAATCCAGCCACGGCGCGTCTGCGCCATGAATGATGCACTTCATAAGCGGCTAGAGAGTCTTCCGCATTCACGGACGTGAATGCGCTGGATCCCTGTGACGAGCACAGGGATGAGGGCGAGCGTAGATGAAACACCGGAAAAGAGGTCGCCCCGCGCAAGAAGCGAGCAGCGGCCTTCTACAGTCCTACTTCAGCGCGCCGACCAGAACGTCGCGGCCATTCTCGATGGTGACCCAGCGGCCGGCATTGGCGCTCGATTGGCGCTTGATGAAGGAATAGGGGGTGTCGAACCAGGGCTTCACGGTGGAGGCCAGGTTGTCGAGGACGAAATCGCCCTTGGTGGTGCGCAGCGTCAGGATCGCGTGACCCTCGCCGTCAGGCTTGCGCACGACGGTCATCAGCAGGTTGGCGGCGGAGAAGCCGCGCTGGATCAGGATGCGGCGCTTCAGGAGCGCATAGTCCTCGCAGTCGCCGGCGGTCGTCGGGTAGGCCCAGACTTCTTCCTTGCCGTAGACTTCCATGTCGGTCATCGGGATGATCGTGGTGTTGACGCTTGCGTTGACCGAACGGACGAGAGCCCACTTGGCGTCGGTCATTTCCATGGCGGCGACGTTGCGGTTCGGGCCGCATTCTTCGCGATGCGACTGGCAAAACTCGTAGTGGCCGATCGGCTGCGACGTCGTGGCGCCGACGACCATGGAAAGAGTGTTGGTCGATGCCGGCGTAGCCGAGGTCGACATTGCAAACATGGCCATCATGGCCACCAGGAAACCCTTGATCCGCACGCCCACTGTCCCTTGCATCGCCCTTGATTTATTAACAAAAAGTTAACGGAGAGGGCCGCTTGGAGTCAATCACTACTTCTGAGGAGGGGGTGAGAAGCGGTCAATATGGTTAAAATGCGTTAGGATTTGGCACAAGGCGTGGCGCCGCGCGCGCTCATTGCGCGCAGCGAAATGTCGCCAACGCATTGAAATAAATTCAGATTTTTCGGCAGGCGCGACGCGGGTGCGCCATCAACGGCTTAGCTGACGAACGACTTGACCGCCGCAAGCATGCGCTCGATGTCTTGTGGACGCGACAGGCGGTGGTTGCCATCACGAATAAATGTCAGCACTACATCGTCGGCGGGAAGGTGCTCGATCAGGGTCATCGCATGCGTATAGGGAACGTCAGGATCCTTCATGCCCTGCAGGATGTGAACCGGGCATCCGGTCTCGATCATCCCGGTCAGGACCCGGTTGTCGCGGCCGTCCTCGATCAGCGCGCGGGTATAGATATTGGGCTCCGGGCTATATTCCGAATGCTCCTCGAAGAAGCCGCGCTCGGCGAGCGATGTCTTCTCTTTCTCGGTGAGGTTCGGCTCGATCAGCACTTCGGTGAAATCCGGCGCCGGCGCGATCAGCACCATACCCTCGAGTTTCGGCGCACCGGTTCTGGCCGCCAGTTCCTGCGCCAGCCGGAGCGCGATCCAGCCGCCCATCGAGGATCCCACGACCACGATGCGTTCGGGATTGAGGTGAAGGACGACGGCCATCGCCTCTTCGAGCCAGCGCGAAATCGTGCCGTCGCGGAATTCGCCGTCGGAGAGCCCGTGGCCGGAATAATCGAGGCGGATGCAGGCAAGCCCGGTCTCTTCAGCCATGCGATCGAGCTCGACGGCTTTGCTGCCGCTCATGTCCGACCGGTATCCGGATAGCCAGACCAGCGTCGGGCCTGTTTTGCCGCTAGCGGCGGGGCGGGCGATGTAGGCGATCTCTCGCGCTGCCGCTCCCTCGCCGACGGTCAGAAATTGGTGCTGAGGGGCGATATTGGCGTCGGACATGGCGAAACTCCTTTGTTTCGGCCTATAAAACAGATTCTTGACAGGCTGACAGCAGGTGATTTTTCCGCTAAAGCGTGCTAATGACTTCGTTGCAGCGATGGCGAAACACGGTCGTCTTCCTTATATAGAGGCGATCCGCTGCAGCAATCCGAAACAACGCGAGGAGAATACGACCATTCGCAGACCGTTTAAGAACGACGCGCCCGTAAAGGATGGGCCGCGCTCGAACAGGGAAATTCGCATTCCCAAAGTTCAGCTGATCGACGCTGAAGGACAGAATTTGGGCGTCGTGGCGACCGACCAGGCCCTGAGAATGGCTGAAGAAGCCGGACTCGACCTCGTTGAGATTTCCCCGAACGCCGAACCGCCTGTGTGCAAGATCCTCGATCTGGGTAAGCTGAAATACTCCAACCAGAAGAAGGCCGCCGAGGCGCGCAAGAAGCAGAAAATCGTCGAAGTCAAAGAAATCAAGATGCGTCCGAATATCGACACGCATGACTATGACGTGAAGATGAAGGCGATGGGCCGCTTCTTCGAAGAAGGCGACAAGGTCAAGGTGACCCTGAAGTTCCGCGGCCGCGAAATGGCCCACCAGGAACTCGGCATGAAGCTCCTGCAGCAGGTCAAGGCCGACACGCTGGAGTTCGCCAAGGTCGAAGCCGAGCCCAAGCTCGAAGGTCGCCAGATGATGATGGTGCTCGCGCCCAAATAAGGCGCGTCGCCACCGTTCGTATCAAAGCCGTCCGCGAGGGCGGCTTTTGTATTTCTGCCCTGGTACAAAGGGCGATCGGCGCCCGAAGGGCGGGGGCCGAAGCGGCCCGGCAAGATTCCTTCCTCGCCCCGTTGCACTTTCATGACACTGCGGTTATAAGCGCGCGTCCGAACTGACCGGCAGGGCATGCCGTGGCAGTTTCGAATGCTTGCGGCACGGTTCGTCACCGTGACCGCAGATCAACAACAAACGCTCCCGCACTTGTTGCGACGACCGGGCGACCGGGCATCGCGAGAGGACTTCTTTTGAAGCCGTCTCTTTAGGCCAAGTGGGGGGATCAGAAACGGAGTAGCAAAATGCCCAAGATGAAGACGAAGTCCTCCGCCAAGAAGCGGTTCAAGATCACCGCGACCGGCAAGGTCAAGGCTGCAGCCGCTGGCAAGCGCCATGGCATGATCAAGCGTTCCAACAAGTTCATTCGCGATGCACGTGGCACCATGGTTCTGGCAGAACCGGATGGCCGCAAGGTCGTGAAGAATTACCTGCCGAACGGTCTCTAAGACTATTCCGCGAACGTATAGATTAAGGAGATCATGAAATGGCACGTGTAAAGAGAGGCGTTACCGCCCACGCCAAGCACAAGAAGGTTCTGAAGCAGGCCAAGGGCTTCTACGGCCGCCGCAAGAACACCATCCGCGCCGCCAAGGCTGCTGTCGATCGTTCGAAGCAGTACGCTTACCGCGACCGCAAGATTAACAAGCGTAACTTCCGCGCACTCTGGATCCAGCGTATCAACGCTGCTGTCCGCGAATTCGGCCTGACCTACGGCCGCTTCATCGACGGCCTGAACAAGGCTGGCATCGAAGTTGACCGTAAGGTTCTCTCCGACATGGCGATCCATGAGCCGGAAGCATTCGGTGCGCTCGTTGCTGCCTCCAAGAAGGCACTCGAGTACCTGAAGGACGCTGGCACGAAGAACGAGTTTGAAGCAGCCGTCAACTAAGCCGGCGCTATTCGAACCTTCGCTTCGATGATTTGAAACCCGCGCTGGCAAGGCTTGCGCGGGTTTCTTCGTTTTACCGGGATAGGGACGCCTGAAGTGGCGAACGATCAAGATTTGGCCAACGATCTGAGACACCCGACGACGGATCGCGACCTGCTTGCCGAAAGCGGGTTGGGCGAGGAGGACGTTCCCGTTCTGCTCGCGGCATTGCTGCGCGGCTCCAAGCGCGTCGAGCGTGTTGCGCTCTCCAGCGGTGCGGTCTGGATCAAGCGCTACGGCACCGAGCGCGCCTCGCGCTGGATGGTGCTGCAGCGCATGCTCGCCAATCTCATCCGCGCGCCCTTTTTACGTCCGTCGCCGCTTCTGGCAGACGAGGGCATGGCGGCGCGCGAAATCCGCCGCATCGCCCAGTTTTCAGCCCAGGACGTGCCGACGGCCCGCGTCATCTACTCCTCGGGCGCCGCCGTCGTCTTCAGCGATGCCGGCGATACCGTCGATCGCCAGCTCTATCACGTGCTGAACAACGATCCGGTCGCCCACGACAACATGCTCGTCCATTGCGCCGGCGAACTCGGAAGGCTGCATGCAAAGGGCCTTTGCCACGGCAGGCCTTATCCGCGCGACATGTTCCTGAAGGACGGCCGCGTCGGCTTCATGGATTTCGAGGAAGAGCCCGACCGGGTGATGCCGCTGGAGGTCGCCCAGGCGCGCGATATCTGGCTGCTCTTTTTGCAGGTCGCGACCCGCGCCAAGCTTGGCGGCGAAACCCACGACCGGGCCTACAAGGCCTGGGCCGAGGTGGCGCCACCGGCAGCCGTTGCCGAACTGCGCAAGCTTACCGGCTTCCTCGGCGGCTTTTTGTCGGCTGCCCGGTTGATTGGCCGCGTACACATGGGTAGTGATCTGCGACGTTTCATCGTGGCGACCAGCTATCTGAAGCATGTTTCGTGAAGTGTCCCTCAAAGACTGGACGCCCTGAAGGCAGGAAAAGATGACCGAACTCGCAACCCTGGAAAAGCAACTCCTGTCCGATGTCGCGGCCGCCGCCGATGAACCGGCGATCGAAGCCGTGCGCGTCGCGGCCCTTGGCAAGAAGGGGTCGGTCTCCGAACTCCTGAAGACGCTGGGCGCGATGACCCCTGAAGAGCGCCAGACCCGCGGTGCGGCGATCAACGCGCTGAAGACGGTCGTGACCGATGCGATCAACGCCCGCAAGGCTGATCTCAAGAAGGCGGCGATCGATGCGCGCCTGAAGGCCGAGACCGTCGACGTCTCGCTGCCGGTCCGCTCCTCGCCCGCCGAGCGCGGCCGCATCCACCCGATCAGCCAGATCGTCGACGAGATCACCGCGATCTTCGCCGACATGGGCTTCTCGATCGCCGAAGGTCCCGATGTCGAGACCGATTACTATAACTTCACGGCGCTGAACTTCCCCGAGGGCCACCCGGCCCGCGAGATGCACGACACCTTCTTCTTCAATCCGGATGAGAACGGCGAGCGCAAGGTGCTGCGCACGCACACCTCGCCGGTGCAGGTGCGCACCATGGAAGCGCAGAAGCCGCCGATCCGCATCATCATCCCCGGCAAGACCTATCGCCAGGATAGCGACGCGACGCACTCGCCGATGTTCCACCAGGTCGAGGGCCTCGTCGTCGACAAGAAGGCGAACGTCGCCAACATCCGCTGGGTGCTGGAAGAGTTCTGCAAGACCTTCTTCGAGGTCGACAGCGTCACCATGCGCTTCCGCCCGTCCTTCTTCCCCTTCACGGAACCGTCCTTCGAGGTCGACATCCAGTGCGACCGCTCCGGCCCGATCGTCAAGTTCGGCGAAGGCACCGACTGGATGGAGATTCTGGGCTGCGGCATGGTGCACCCGAACGTGCTGCGCGCGGGTGGTCTCGATCCCGACGAATACCAGGGCTTCGCCTGGGGCATGGGCCTCGACCGCATCGCCATGCTGAAATACGGCATGCCCGACCTGCGCGACTTCTTCAACGCCGACGTCCGCTGGATGACCCACTACGGCTTCCGCCCACTCGACATGCCGACGCTGTTCGGCGGGTTGAGCGCGTAGGTTTATCGGCTATGATCGGGCTGTGGGCTCGGTTCAGGAGGTAGGTGCTATGTCAAGTCTGCGTGCCAGGTACTTGTCGCCACAAGAGATCGATAAGATCGTCACGCCTTTGCTGTCGGATGATTTCAAGACGTTCGGCTACAAGGATAAGTCGATCAAGGAAGACGAGACCTATGACGGCGAGCCGATCATTCGCGTCCGGGCGGATGTCGAGCAGCCTGTTCCAGCAAAAGAGCTGGTAAAGACACTGAGCCGCATCCACGACGCGCTGCGGAAGCTTGACGACGAGCGTTTCGTGTTCTTGAGCGCGCCGGGTCCGAAGATATCGCAGTCAGAAGGTGAAGATGACGAGGACTTAGATTAAGTCATGGCCGCTCCCTCGATGGTGGACCGGTTGCTCGGGTCCTGCGACGACTTGCTAAGATCAAAGAAGAACAGCGCGGCATACCGTCGACGCGCGGTAAGCACAGCTTATTACGCGGTATTTCATGCGCTGGCGAAGCTCTGTGCGGAAACGCTTGTGCCGGGCGCGAAGCACGATGGCGAAGATTATGCGAGGGTTTACAAAGCACTCGATCATGGTCCGCTCAGAAATGTTTTCAAGCAGGCGCCGCTGAAGGATCATGGTTCCATTCGCGATTTTGGTCCTATTATTGTAACTCTCCAGGCAGAGCGGCATCGCGCGGACTACTCGCCACCGGATCGGAATATGTTCGATGTTTCGGAAGTTGAAGAGATCATCCGCCAAGCGCGCTTCGTTATTGAAGAGCTCAGCAAATTAAATAGAGACGACCGGCGGTTGCTGGTTACCAGCCTTTTATTCAAAGAGCGAAAATCATGAAATTCACGCTTTCCTGGCTCAAGGATCATCTTGAGACCGACGCCACACTGGATGAAATCTGCAAGCGCCTGACCGAGATCGGCCTTGAGGTCGAGGATGTCGACGACAAGGCGGCCTACAAGCCCTTCGTCATCGCCCGCGTGCTTTCGGCCGAAAAGCATCCGGAGGCCGATCGCCTGAAGGTGCTGTCGGTCGATGCCGGTCCTGACGTCAACGGCGGCAAGCCGTTGCAGATCGTCTGCGGTGCGCCGAATGCGCGCGCCGGTCTGGTCGGTGCGCTGGCGCGGCCTGGCGATTATGTGCCGGGTATCGATGTCACGCTCGGCGTCGGCAAGATCCGTGGCGTCGAAAGCCACGGCATGATGTGCTCCGAAAAGGAGCTCAACATGTCCGACAGCCATGACGGCATCATCGACCTGCCCGAGGATGCGCCGGTTGGAACCTCTTTCGCCGCCTACGCCCATCTCGACGACCCGATGATCGAGATCAACCTGACGCCGAACCGTCCGGATTGCACCTCGATCTACGGCATCGCCCGCGATCTGGCCGCTTCCGGCCTCGGCACGTTGAAGACGCGCCCCGCGCCGTCTTTCGCTGTCGAAGGCGACACGCCGGTGAAGCTGACGCTCGATCTCGACGACAACAAGCTCTGCCCGGGCTTCGGCCTGCGCCTCGTGCGCGGCGTCAAGAACGGCCCGAGCCCCAAGTGGGTGCAGCAGCGCCTGACGGCGATCGGTCTGCGGCCGATCAACGCGCTCGTCGACATCACCAACTACATGACCTTCGACCAGGGTCGCCCGATGCACGTCTTCGACGCCGCCAAGGTGAAGGGCAACCTCACCGTTCGCCGCGCCAAGGACGGCGAGACGGTGCTGGCGCTCGACCAGCGCGAATACAAGCTCGGCCCGAACAATGTCGTCATCGCTGACGAGAATGGTATCGAGTCGATCGGCGGCATCATGGGCGGCGAGCATTCCGGCTGCGATGAAAACACCACCGACGTCTTGATCGAATCGGCGCTGTGGGACCCGATGAACATCGCCAAATCAGGCCGTGGGCTGGGCATCATCACCGATGCCCGCTATCGCTTCGAGCGCGGCGTCGACCCGGAATATATGGTCCCCGGCCTTGAGCGCACCACCGAACTGGTGCTGGAATTCTGCGGCGGCACCGCCGCCAAGGCCGAGATCGTCGGCTACAAGGGCTATGAGCCCAAGATCGTCGACTTCCCCTTCTCGGAAGTGAAGCGCCTGACGGGCCTGGAAGTCTCCACCGAAGAGAGCGTCGAGATCCTGACCCGCCTCGGCTTCAAGGTCACCGGCTCGGGCGAGCGCGTCTCTGTCGCCGTTCCCTCCTGGCGTCCGGATGTCGACGGCAAGGCCGATCTTGTCGAAGAGGTCATGCGCATCCATGGCGTCGACAACATCAAGCCGGCGCCGCTGGAAAGCCACACCGAAGTCAACGGCCGCATCCTGACGACGCTGCAGATCCGCACCCGCACTGCCAAGCGCGCGCTTGCCTCGCGCGGCATGCTGGAAGCCGTCACCTGGTCCTTCATCTCCGAAGAACAGGCGAAGCTCTTCGGCGGTGGTTCGCCCTCGCTGAAGCTTGCCAACCCGATCGCTGCCGAAATGTCCGACATGCGCCCCTCGCTGCTGCCGGGTCTGCTCACGGCTGCCCAGCGCAATGCCGACAAGGGCTATGGCGACGTCGCGATCTTCGAGGTGTCCGGCACCTATGAGAACGACAGGCCGGAAGGCCAGCGCCGCGTTGCCGGCGGCATCCGTCGCGGCACCGCCTCGATGGCCGGCTCCGGCCGCATGTGGTCGAATGCGGTGAAGGGCGGCGGCAAGCCAGTCGACGTCTTCGACGCCAAGGCCGATGCGCTGGCCGTGATCGAGGCCTGCGGCCTGCCGATGACCAACATCCAGGTCGAGCAGGGCGGTCCGGAATGGTATCACCCCGGCCGCTCCGGCACCATCAAGATGGGCCCGAAGGTCGTGCTCGGCTATTTCGGCGAGTTCCACCCCTCGACGCTTGAGGCGCTCGACGTCTCCGGCGCGCTCGCGGGCTTCGAAGTCTATCTCGACGCCATGCCTGAGCCGAAGAAGAAGGCGACCCGCACCAAGCCGGCGCTGGAGCTCTCGCAGTTCCAGGCCGTCAAGCGCGACTTCGCCTTCGTCGTCGACAAGGCGGTCGAGGCCGGCGCCATCATCAAGGCCGCGACCGGTGCCGACCGCAAGCTGGTCGCCGGCGTCAACGTCTTCGATATCTTCGAGGGCGCTTCTGTCGGCGAGGGCAAGAAGTCGGTTGCCATCGAGGTGCAGATCCAGCCGGTCGAGCGCACGCTGACCGACGAGGATTTTGACGCCCTGACGCAGAAGATCGTCGCCAGCGTCACCAAGGTCACCGGCGGCGTCCTGCGCGGCTGATGAATAGGGGCTTCGGCCTCGGCCGAGCCCCACTCTCCCTCATCCTCGCCCTCGTGGCGGGGATCCAGCCGACGCGCGTCGGCGCGGCGGAGAGACTCTTTCCTTGATATGAAAAGCAGTCATTCACGGCGCAGACGCGCCGTGGCTGGATTCCTGTCACAAGGACAGGAATGAGGGAGGAGAGTGGGCTGTGGCGGAACGCGATAGCAGATCTACCGAGGCCAACACACCACCACCCCATCAATCGTGCAGATAATAAACCTTGTTCACGATCGTCCACCGCCCCTCGATCTTCAGCATCGAGAGATAGTCGGTGAAACGCATGCCGGCGAAGTCGTCGCTGACCCTGACGCTGGCGGCATCACCGATGACGTCGAGGGTCTGGATGTCCATGTGCGGCTGTGTGCCTGGCGGGGCGGAGCCCTCGGCCACGATGGCGGCGATGAACTCGTCGCGGGTCGACCACTCTACCGCGCTCTCGTAATGCCCGATTACTGCGCATTTCGGATGAAACGCCTTGCGCAGCGCCGCCTCGTTGGCAAAGGTCATGCCTTCGACATAGAGATGCACGACTGCCTCTATCGCCTGCCGGTCCGTCATGGTCCGTACCTCGATCGTGTCGATGGTGAAGTATAGCGCGGAGCGCGCAACGCGCAAAGTCGTTGCGGGACTGTGCATACTTTAATGCGTGGATGGGTAGAGCGTGGCCAGGGCGGTGCCGATCAGTTCCTCGGCATAGGCCTGCGCGGTCGATGAGGCGTTGTCGGAGAGACCCATCTCGTCGCATTTGTTGCCGACGGCCTCGCGGATGAGATGCAGGATACCCCGCCCCATCTTCCCGCCATCCTCGCCGGATGTGTCCAGAACCAGCGCCAGCGAGGTCATCGCCACCACTTCAAGCACGAGCATGCGTCCTCTTATGTCGGACAGGCCTGGATCGGCCGGCCCTTTGTCCTTGGCATCTGGCATGGGGTTCCCTTCCTCTCAACGGAAAGTTTACCTAGTGCTAATATTTGCGAGGAGAAGACCCAAAGTTGAACAAAACCAAATCTCTTTCATGATCTGTGGTTGGGCCCGCCCCGCTGATCTCGCAGGGGCGGCCCAACCTGTCAGAGGTTGTTCTCTCAGAGATTGGTCATTGCCAGCGATGCCTGGGAGTAGCGTTTGCCGGCGATCTCATCGAGCGGCATGATTGCGCTAAGCTCGGCGAGTTCCTTGGCCGAGAGCGCGATATCGGCGGCGGCCGCGTTCTGCTCGAGATGATTGACCTTGCGGGCGCCGGGGATCGGCACGATGTCCTCGCGCTGATGCAGAACCCAGGCGAGCGCCAGCTGCGCCGTGGTCACGCCCTTGTCTTTCGCGAGCGCCTCGAGCTTGGCCACAAGGGCCGCATTGGCATCGAAATTGTCGGCCTGGAAGCGCGGCAGCTGGCTGCGGAAATCGTCGGCGCCGAGATCCTCGCGCTTGCGGATCGCCCCCGTCAGGAAGCCGCGGCCGAGCGGGCTGTAGGGCACGAAGCCGATCTTGAGCTCCCGGCAGGTGGCGAGCACATCATGCTCGGGATCGCGCGACCAAAGCGAATATTCGCTCTGCACGGCCGCGATCGGATGCACCGCATGCGCCCGACGGATCGTGGCGCTGCCGGCCTCGGACAAGCCCAGCGCCCGCACCTTGCCCTCGCGCACCAGTTCGGCCATGGCGCCGACGGTCTCCTCGATTGGCACATTGGGATCGACGCGGTGCTGGTAATAGAGGTCGATGACATCGGTGCCGAGCCGCTTCAGCGACGCTTCCGCTACGCGCTTCACATTCTCCGGCCGGCTGTCGACGCCCGTCAGCGCCGCCGCGCCGGATTTCGAAGGATCGAACTTGAAGCCGAACTTGGTGGCGATGACGACGCGGTCACGCACCGCCTTCAAGGCGCGCCCAAGCAGCTGCTCGTTGGTGTAGGGGCCGTACATTTCGGCCGTGTCGAAGAAGGTGATGCCGAGATCGACGGCGCGGTGAAGCGTGCGGATCGATTCATTCTCGTCGCTGGCGCCATAGGCAAAGCTCATGCCCATGCAGCCGAGGCCGACGGCGGAGACTTCAAGGTCCTGTCCGAGTGTGCGGGTTTTCATGTCTGGCTCCCTTCGAGCAAATAGTGAGGCCGCGTTTGAGCGGCACGAGGCAAACCTAGCGCGCCGGGAGCTTTCAAAAAATACGTGCAATGCGGCACAGGCTGTTCTAACAAATAGATCAATGAACAGGACCCAGCTCGCCCAACTCGCCGTTCTCGCCACTGTTGCCGAGCGCCGCAGCTTCCGCGCCGCCGCCAAGGAACTGGAGATCGCGCCCTCGGCCGTCAGCCATGCCGTCTCTAGTCTCGAGGAGAGCCTGGGCATTCGCCTTCTGGCGCGCACGACACGTAGCGTCGCGCCGACGGAGGAGGGGAGACTGCTTCTGCAGCGGCTGAAGCCGGCGCTGGATGAGATCGGCATCGCGCTCGAAGCCGTCAGCGAGGCGGGAGGAAGGCCGGCCGGCACGCTGCGGGTGACCGCACCGCGCTTCGCCTCCGATATCCTGCTCGCGCCCCGCCTCGGCGAGTTCCTCAATCGCTATCCCGATATCACGCTCGAAATCGCCAACGAGGATGGCTTCATTGACATCGTCCGCGAAGGCTTCGATGCCGGCATCCGGCTGGAGGAAAGCCTCGAGGCTGACATGATCGCGGTCCGCGCCTCGCCGAACCTCACGACCGTGATCGCCGCTTCGCCGGATTATTTCAAGCACCACCCCAAGCCGCTGCATCCCTCCGATCTCGTCGACCACCGCTGTATCAAGCGGCGCTTCACCAACGGCACGATCTACCGCTGGGAGTTCGAGAAGGATGGCCGCGAACTGGTGGTGCCCGTCGATGGCCCCTTGATCGTCAGCGAAGACAGGCTGGCGTTGATCGCGGCGCTGAACGGCGTCGGCCTCGCCTATCTCTTCGATCTGCGCGTCAAAGACGAGCTTGCGAGCGGCAAGCTGGTGCGGGTGCTGGAGGATTGGTGCGCACCCTATCCCGGCCCGTTCATCTACTATCCGAGCCGCCGCCAGATGCGCCCGGCCTTGCGCGCCTTCATCGATTTCTTCCGTTATACGGACTGAGGCGGGAGCGGCCGATCATGGCGCTCCCGCCAACGCCGCCGGTCAGGCCGCGGCCTTCTGGTTGGCCGCCGAGGTGGCGAGCTTCGACAAGGTCTTGTCGGTGGCGGCTTCTTCCTGCAGCGTCTGGTCGAGCAGTGTCACCACGTCCTTCTTGCCGAGCGTCTGCGCCCAGGTCTTCAGCGTGCCGTAGCGGGCCATCTCGTAGTGCTCGACGGCCTGCGCCGAGGAGATCAGCCCGGCGTCGATAGCCGGCGAACCCTTGAATTCCTCGATGATCTCTTCGCCTTCCGCGATGATCCCCTGGATCGCCTCGCAGGTCTTGCCCTGCGCCCGCTTGCCGATCAGCTCGAACACCTGCTGCAGCCGGTCGACATGGCCTTCCGTCTGCTCCTTGTGCGTCATGAATCCGGCTTTGAGCTCTTCCGATTGCGCCGCGCGCGCCATTTTCGGCAGCGCCTTGAGGATCTGCTTTTCCGCGTAGTAGATGTCCTTGAGCGTATCGTAGAACAGATCGTCGAGGTTCTTTTCCTTTGCCATGTCCCTTGTCCTTTGTCCCTGGCTCGTGGAAGCCGCGTCATGCGGCTTCGCAGGGAGAAGCTGGACGAAGGCTAATGGTTCCGATCATTTCGGGTGGCCATTTGCGGCCGATGCTGCAAACTTGCCGTCAGCAGGGCAGGGAGGTCGCTTATGAAGAAGCCGGGATCGATGAAAGCATTGGAGGATCTGGGTCGGGCGCGGCTGTCGAAGAACTTCTTCCTGCGCGATTTCCTGCACTCGGAGATCGCCGATTTCTATCGCATCCCGAATATCCCCGAGGATCCGGATCTCGCCATCGAGACAGGAAAGAGGCTGTGCGAGGAACTGCTGGAACCCTTGCAGGAGACCTTCGGCCGCCTGCACATCCGCTCTGGCTACCGCTCGCCCGAGGTCAATCACTTCGGTAACGTCAACAAGCTCAACTGCTCCACCAACGCCGCAACGGCCGCCCACCACATCTGGGACATGCGCGATGCCGAAGGCTACATGGGTGCCGCGGCCTGCGTTGCCGTTCCCTGGGTTGTTGATCGCTATCACGCGCTGGAAGACTGGCAGCGGCTCGCCTGGTGGATCCACGACCATCTGCCCTACGCCTCGCTCTGCTTCTTCCCGAAATTATGGGCCTTCAACATCCAGTGGCACGAGCGCCCGCGCCGGTTGATCCAGAGCTACGTCAGCCCGCGCGGCATCTTGACCAAGCCCGGAATGGAGAATTGGGAGGGCGAGCATTCGGATTGGTATGAGGGTTTTCCGCCGCTCAAAAATTGATGCGGTAGCGGATATGGCCGTCGCTTTCGACGTAGCTGTCGTAGAGCGAGCGGGCGCGTTCATTGCTCTCGCTTGTGTGCCAGTAGAGCCGCGACCAGCCTTGCGTCTTGCAGAGCGCCACGAGATCGTCGAGCAAAGCCCGGCCAATCCCCATCCCGCGCGCGGCGTCATCGACATAGAGATCTTCCAGATAGCAGTCCTTGCCCATGATCCAGGTGCCTTCATGGGTGAGATAGAGCGCAAAGCCCATCAGCGTCCCATCCACCTCGGCCACGCGCATGCCGATGGATGACGCCGGATCGAAGACCCGGCGCCACGTATTGTCGGTAATCTCTGGCGCGACCGTGACCGCGTAGAACGCCAGATAGCCATCCCAAAGCGCACGCCAGCGCGCTTCGTCATCGGGTCTCGCGTCTCGTATCGTCACGGTCATCGCCATCTCCCCTCAGGCACCAGCCTTGTCGAGCAGCGCCATGGCTTCGTCGCTGAGCGCAAGCGTCGCCGATTTTGTCAGGCTGTCGAGCTGAGACAGGTTGGTGGCGCTGGCGATCGGGGCGGTGACGCCCTTCTTGCGCAGGAGCCAGGCCAGAGCGATCTCGGCGGGCTTGGCGCCGGTCTCGGTGGCGACCGTGTCGAGGGCGGCGAGGATCTTCAGGCCCTTGTCGTCGAGATAGCCGGCTGCCTTGCCGCCGCGCGCCTTGCCCTCGGTATCGGCCTTGCTGCGATATTTGCCCGACAGGAAGCCGGCCGCGAGGCTGAAATAGGTGATGACGCCGATGTCTTCCTTCACGCAGAGATCGGCCAATGATCCCTCGAAGGGGGCGCGGTCGTAGAGGTTATACTCCGGCTGGATCACGTCGTAGCGCGGCAGCCCGGCCTTCTCGGCGGCGTCGAAGGAGGCCTGCAGCTGCGTGGCGTCGAGGTTGGAGCAGCCGATGGCGCGAATCTTGCCCTGCTGCTTCAGCTTGGCGAAGGCGCCGAGCGTTTCTTCATAGGGTGTCTCGGCATCCGGCCAGTGCGAGAGGTAGAGGTCGATATAATCGGTCTGCAGCCGCTTCAGCGAGGCCTCGACGGCCTCAAGGATGTACTGCTCCTTCAGACCCTTCTTGCCGGGACCCATCTCGGAGCCGACCTTGGTGATGATCACGGCCTTGTCGCGGGCGACCTTGTTCTGCTTCAGCCACTTGCCGATGATCTCCTCGCTGTCGCCGCCCTTGTTGCCGGGCACCCAGGCCGAATAGACATCCGCCGTGTCGATGGTGTTGAAGCCGGCGTCGAAGAAGGCGTCGAGGATGTTGAAAGAGGTTTTCTCGTCGGCCGTCCAGCCAAACACATTGCCGCCGAACACGATCGGCGCGACCGAAAGGCCGGTTTTTCCAAGGCGACGCAATTCCATGAAATACTCCTGAAATCTTCAATCTGGTGAAATTCGGACCGCGACAGGACGCCGCTGCGATGTAACCTAGTGCGCATCCGGGCGGATGAAAACCTGCGCCGCGACCAGCGCCGCGAATTGTGATCGCGCCATTGCGCCGCAGGGCGGCCGTCTCTAATCTCCCCTTAAAATCATTAGAGGAGAGGAAATGACCATGCTGCGCTTCGGTATCATGTCGACCGCCAAGATCGGCCGCGAGCTTGTGGTTCCGGCCATCCAGGACGCGGAAAACTGCGCCGTCACGGCAATCGCCAGCCGCGATTTGTCGAAGGCAAGGGAGATGGCCGACCGTTTCTCGGTGCCGCATGCTTTCGGCTCCTACGAGGAGATGCTGGCCTCCGACAAGATCGACGCCGTCTATATCCCGCTGCCGACGGCCCAGCATGTCGAATGGACGATCAAGGCGGCGGATGCCGGCAAGCATGTGCTCTGCGAAAAGCCGATCGCGCTGAAGGCCGACGAGATCGACAGCCTGATTGCCGCGCGCGACCGCAACAAGGTGCTGGTGACCGAGGCCTACATGGTCACCTACGCCCCGGTCTGGCTGAAGGTGCGCCAGCTGATCAAGGACGGCGCAATCGGCACGCTGCTGCATGTGCAGGGTGCGTTTACCTATTTCAACCGTGATCCGGGCAACATGCGCAACATCCCTGAACTCGGCGGCGGCGCACTGCCCGATATCGGCGTCTACCCGACCATCACCACCCGCTTCGTCACCGGCGAGGAGCCGCGCCGCGTCCAGGCCGTCACCCGTCGCGATCCTGATTTCGGCACCGACATCTATTCCAGCGTCAAGGCGGATTTCGGCGGCTTCGAGCTCAGCTTCTACATCTCGACGCAAATGGCGAACCGCCAGGTCATGGTGTTCCACGGTTCCGAAGGCTTCATCGAGGTGAAGTCGCCCTTCAATGCCGATCGCTGGGGCGCCGAAGAGATCGAGCTCAGCAACCGCAGCCACAACGAATCCACCACCTTCCGCTTCCCCGACAGCCGCCAGTACAAGCGCGAGGCCGAAGCTTTCGCGCGCGCCGCCAAGGGCGAGGCGCAGGAGATCGTGTCGCTTGAGAGCTCCAAGCTCAGCCAGGCATTCATCGACGCGATCTATCGCGCCAGCGAGAAGGACGGCTGGGAGACGGTGTGATTATTTCTCGCGAAAGACGAAGCGCGAGTAGCCGAAGAAGCTGAAGACAGTTGCCGCGGCGGTGGCAAACACCATCGCCGCCAGCGGCTGCAGGTCGGGCATCGAAAGAAGCAGCGCCGAGTAGAGCCCGTAATTGACCAATGCGGCGGTGATCCCGACCGAGCCGTAGCGAAACCCTTCGGCAGCGAGAGAATCTCCCGAGCGCTCGAAGGTGAAGGTCCGGTTGAAGACGAATGTCGTCACCATGGCGAGCGCGATCGCGATCACCCGGGCGATGAACGGCCCGATCGGCGTCGTGTGCAGCAGAAGCATGAGCACGCCGGCATCGACGATGAAGCCCAGCCCGCCGGCAATGCCGAAACGCAGCAGTTTCTTCACGCCGCACCTGCTTGAGAGGTCTGCCGGCGAATGTCGATCTCCTCAAGCTCGGATGCAAAGCCGTTGCCGAGAAGATGCGATGCCTCGAGCCGCATATATTCGATGCGCAGGTGTTCGGCGCGCGAGCGAGCGACCGAATCCAGGATCACGCCGGCGGTAAACATCATGAACGAGATCATCATCAGCGCCATCGACATGACCCAGGTCGGCATGCGGCTGACGAGCCCCGTCTCGAAATATTCCGCGAGAACCGGTGTCATGAAGCCGAGGCTTAGCGCCATGAACAGGCCGGTGATGATGCCGAAGAAGGCGAAGGGACGCGTTTCCTTCATCAGCATGGCTAACATCCAGAGGATCTTGGCGCCATCCTTGAAGGTCGAGAGCTTGGAATGCGAGCCCTCGGGCCGGCGGCCATAGTCGAGCTCGAGCTCGCTGACAGGCAGCTTCAGCCGCGAGGCGTGCACGGACATCTCGGTCTCGATCTCGAAGCCGGCCGAGACCGCCGGGAAGCTTTTCACGAAGCGGCGCGAAAACACCCGGTAGCCGGAGAAGATATCGGTGAAATCCGGGCCGAAGATCGTGCGGTACAGGATGTTGAAGATGCGGTTGCCGAAGGCGTGGCCCTGGCGGCCGGCGTCGTCATGCACGCCGCGGCGTGTGCCGACAACCATGTCGGCGCGCTCCGACAGCAGCGTGCGGATGAGCTCCTCTGCGTCCTCGGGCGCATAGGTGCCGTCGCCATCGGCCATGATGTAGATGTCGGCATCGATATCGGCGAACATGCGGCGCACCACATGGCCCTTGCCCTGGCGTCGCTCGCGCACGACATGGGCGCCCGCCAGCATGGCGTGAAGCGCGGTGCCATCGGTGGAGTTGTTGTCGTAGACATGAACAGCCGCATCCGGCAGCGTCGCCTTGAAGCCGCGCACGACCGCGCCGATCGTCGCCGCCTCGTTGTAGCAGGGAAGCAAAACGGCAACGCTCAGATTGTCGACACGCGATCCGGTCATGATCACACCCATCAGGAGAAACTTGCGGCAAGTCTAAAGCAGGGCCGTTAACAAGTGCCTATGACAGCGTCGAAGATCATGCGCACGCCGGAGAAGGTCAGCCCGCGCCGCTACTTTACGCTTTCTTGATACGGGCATCGTAAAGTCTCGCCGCAATCAATGACGAGATCTGCTTCATGGCGACTGTTGCCCCGATGACTGGCGAACCAACATCCATGTCCCTCCGCGAAAAGCTGCAGCGGCAGGCGATGCGCCTCTGGCCTTCCGTTTTCTTCTATAGCGTGCTGCTGATAATCGCGATCGTCGCGCTTCGCCTGCCGAATGCCAAGGACTATGTCGGCGCCGACAATGACGATGTCATGCGCCTCGTCGAGGTTCGCGATTTCCTGAACGGACAGGGCTGGTTCGATCTCATGCAGTATCGCATGGGGCTGGGCAACGGCACGCTGATGCACTGGTCGCGGGTGATCGACCTTCCGATCGCCACGCTGATCAAGTTCTTCTCGCTCTTCCTGCCTGAGCAGCGCGCAGAAGCCGCGGCATTGCTCGTCTGGCCGCTCTCGCTCGTCATTCCTAGCCTCTGGGGCATGGGGCTTGCCGGCCGGCGCGTCGGCGGCGTGTTCGGCATGCATATCGCGCTGGGGTTCACCGTCTTCCTGCTGCTTGCCAGCAACCGCTTCCTGCCCGGCTCCATCGATCATCACAATGTCCAGTTTGCCCTTGTGGCGATCATGACGGCGATGCTGCTCGATGAGGATCACAGGCCGCTGAGCTACGCGATCGCTGGATTTTCAGCCGCGCTGGCAATTGCGATCGGCGCCGAGACCACGCCCTTCGTCGCCGGCGTCTGCCTTGTCGTTTCGCTGGCCTGGGCCTGGGAGGGTAAGCCCTTCGCGCCCGCCGCCAAGGCATTTGGCCTGACGCTCGCTCTGTCGATCAGCCTGTTCTTCTTCGGCACGGTGCCGCCGAGGCTTTATCCGACTGTGACCTGCGACAACCTCTCGCTCGGCTATTACAGCCTGGCGACCATCGGCGGCGGTCTGCTCCTGTTTGCCGCCGCTTTTGCCAGCGGCCTCGGCCGCGGCTTGCGCTTCGTGGTCCTTGCGGGCGTGGGGGCCGGCGTGCTCGCCTCGGCGCTCATCATCGCCCCGCAATGCCTGCGCAATCCGCTTGCCGATCTAGACCCGATGCTGATCGACCTCTGGCTCAACAATGTCCAGGAAGCGCAATCAATCCTGGGCGCGATGCATCAGGATCCCTACACGCTCGGCTTCTTCTACGCGACGGGCCTGTTCGGCATCGCCGTCTGCATCTTCCGGCTTTTCCATGCCGATCGTGTTCGTATCCATCTCATCCTGCTGTGCCTGCTCGGCATCAGCTTCGGGATCTCGCTTGTCCAGGTTCGCGGCTCGACCTTCGCCAACCAACTGGCTGTCTTCCCGCTGGCACTGCTGATCATCGACATGCGCCGCGTCTCAAATGCCGACAGCGAAAATGGCGCCGCCGCGCTGAGCTATATCCTGACCGTGCTTCTGAGCGTTGCCTCGGTCTGGGGGCTGGTCGGCGGCTTCATCGGCTCGCGTCTGGACAACACCCAGGCCGAATTGGCAGAGGCCAAGGAGAAGCTCACCTGCGCCTCGCCTGAGGTTGTCGCGCCGCTGGCGTCGATCCCGCCCGGGCTCGTCTCCGCACCCTCCGACATGGGCGTCCATATCCTGCGCTTCACGCAGAACCGTATTCTTTCCGCACCCTACCACCGCAACCAGGGCGGCATGCTTACCGAGTTGCATATCGGTCTCGCGACACCCTCGGATGCGGAAGCCTTCATCCGCGGCACCGGCGTGACGACGCTCGCCTTCTGCCCCGATTTCGCGCAGACCCGCGAGATCGCCAAGATGAAGCCGGATGGCCTCTATTCGCAGCTGGAAAAGGGTAACGTGCCGTCATACCTGCAGCCGCTGCCGAAGCAGGAGGGCTCGCCGGTGCAGTTCTTCCGCTACGTGCCCAGCGGATCGTGACTATCGGTGGATCGTGACGGAAGTTAAACGAGGCGCGTTTTCTTGCGGGCGCGCCCGATCAGGTGCAGTCCTGCGAGGCAGGCGAGCAGGCTGATATTGTAAAAGACGATGGCGACGGCGAGATCGATGATCGAGGTCGGTCCGAAAAGCGCCGCACAGATATAGCTTCCGCAGATGAGCAAGCCCACGAGAACCATGGAAAAGATATTGCGCATCGGCGCGGTGGCGATGCCAATTGCTGTTGCGGTCAGAGCAATCATCAGGGTCTCCCGAATCACCTCACTATACGTCCGCTGGCTTTGACGAACAATTAACGCATCGGCAACATTCGCGGTTCCTTATGTATCACCACTCGACATTCAGACGAGACCGATGAGGCCGCTTGCCGTGGTGCCCGATGCGCGAACGCGCGACACCCGCAGCGGCAAGAGCGCGCCATCGGCCACGCCCGCGAAGGTCAGCAATGCGCCCGATGCCATCTCCACCGCAAGGCTGCCGCCGATGCCGACATAGAGCGCGCGCGTGGTTTCCGGCAGCGCCAGCGTGTCGTCGGGCGTGATCGGAAAGCCGGTGCTGGCCGGGCCTGTGAGCGAGGGCGTGTGGGATGCGAAGCGATCGGACATGGGGAGCTCCTTGGTTTCCTGCCGCAATGATGGTGCCATCATGCAAAACGGGGAAAATCGCGAGCGGCGTTGAGGTGCGGTACGGCCATGCGAGTCAATTAAGTTATTGAAAAGGCGAAATTGTTTTCATCGAAATGGCGCATCGAACAGCGCCGACGAACAAAAAACCTCCCCGCGCACGGGGCTGCCTTTACACGCTTCTTCAGCTAGAACAGCGCCATGAGCAGCTTTTTCGACAATGATTCGCCCAGCAATCTCACCGAATATTCGGTGTCGGAACTGTCGGGTTCGATCAAGCGGACCGTCGAGACGGCCTTCGACCAGGTGCGCGTGCGCGGCGAAATCTCCGGCTATCGCGGCCCGCACTCGTCGGGACACGCCTATTTCTCGCTGAAGGACGATCGCGCCCGCATTGACGCCGTGGTCTGGAAGACGAGCTTTTCGCGCCTCAAAGTCCGCCCCGAAGAGGGAATGGAAGTGATCGCAACAGGCAAGATCACCACTTTCCCGGGCTCCTCCAAATACCAGATCGTCATCGAGACGCTGGAGCCGGCCGGCGCCGGCGCGCTGATGGCGCTGATCGAGGAGCGCAAGCGCAAGCTTGGCGCCGAGGGTCTGTTCGATCCCGCCCGCAAGCGGCCGCTGCCCTTCATGCCCCGGGTGATCGGTGTGGTAACCTCGCCGACAGGCGCCGTCATCCGCGATATCCTCCACCGCATCTCCGATCGCTTCCCCGTGCATGTCGTCGTCTGGCCGGTTAAGGTGCAGGGCGAGGGATCGGGCGAGGAGGTGGCGAACGCCATTCGCGGCTTCAACGCTTTCGAGCCCAATGGTCCGACACCGCGTCCCGACGTGCTGATCGTCGCGCGCGGCGGCGGTAGCCTCGAGGATCTCTGGAGCTTCAACGACGAGATCGTGGTGCGCGCCGCTGCCGAAAGCCGGATCCCGCTGATCTCGGCTGTCGGCCACGAAACCGACTGGACGCTGATCGACTATGCCGCCGACGTCCGCGCCCCGACGCCGACGGGCGCCGCCGAAATGGCCGTGCCGGTCAAGGCGGAACTTGAGGCGCAGCTCTCGGGTCTTTCCGCCCGCCTGCAGGGCAGCACGCTGCGGCAGATGGATCAGCGCCGGCAGCAGGTGCGGGCACTGATGCGCGCACTGCCCTCGCTCGACCAGCTCCTGGCTTTGCCGCGCCGCCGCTTCGACGAGGCCGCATCGGGCCTTGGCCGTGGCCTCGAGCTCAACACCTTGAACAAGCGCCGCAGCTTCGAGCGGACGGCGGCGCATCTGCGCCCCGACATGCTGTCGAACCGGATCGCCGAGCGCCGCCAGATGCTGGCCGAGCGCATGACGCGGGCCGAGCGCACCGTCGAGCGGCTGGTCGACCGCTCGAAATCGCGCATCGGCCGCGCCGACGCAGCACTCGCCTCGCTGCCATCGCGGCTGAAGAGCCAGACATCGCGCATGCGCGACCGCCTCGCCAATCTCTCGCGCAGCGCCGATACGGCGGTGCGCCACCAATTGGTGCGGGCGCGCGGTGAGCTCTCGGCGCAGGAGCGCATGCTGCAATCGCTCTCCTACAAGAACGTGCTGAAGCGCGGCTATGCCGTCATTCGCGACGAGGACAACCGGCCGGTCTCCGAGGCGGCGATGTTGTCGGCGGGCTCCGGCATCTCGATCGAATTCTCCGATGGCCGCATCGGGGCGATCACCACCGAGGGCGGAGAGCCGCCGGCCGGCGCCAGAAAGCGCGGCAGCAAAACCTCGGAGCCCAAGGCAACTGATCCCACAGCGCCGCCGAAGCAGGGCAGCCTGTTCTGATCCCGCGAGGCTTCTTCGCGGGTCGCGCGGGGCGATCACCAAATCGTGGCCGCGCGCCATTTCTCGGCGTTTAAAAATTGCCGCAAAATGCTTATCTGGATACTGAAGCGACCACCTTTCGGTGCGTCGCGCGTTTGATATGGCCCGCCCGTCGCGGCCGCTCTGATATTTGGGACTGGAGAAATACCTTGAAAAGAATGTTGCCCGCTCTTCTGATGGTTGGCGCCCTTGCCGGCGCGCTCTCCGGCGCTTTGCCTGCCGCGCCGGCGCTGGCGGGCCAGTCGAAAGTGTCCGAGTTTATTTTCGGCAAAGCTTACAACGACAGCGTCACCGCCATCCGCATCACCTCGCTCTCCCAGCGCGAACAATCCCTGCCGCTCTCGCTGCGCCACCCCATGCCATCAGGCATCCGCGAGGCGCAGGCAACCGTCAGCGCCGACAGCCATCTGATGCAGGCGATCGCCGATCGCGGCATCGCGCTGAAGAATGTCATCCAGGTGCAGCGGGCGCTCAACGGCGGCCACGTGATCTACTACCGCTGATCACCAAGAGAGAGCGGCGTTTTATTCGAACGCCGCCAGAAACTTCCGAAGCAGCGCATCGAGCGCTGCCTTCTCGTCGTGATCGAGCGTCTCCGTCAGCCGCTGCTGGTTGGCGACATGCGCGCCGACAGCTTCGTTGACGAGGCCTAGCCCCTTGCCGGTCAGCGCGATCAGGACGCTGCGCCGGTCATGCGGATTGACCACGCGCTCGACCAGGCCTGATTTTTCCAGCTGGTCGATGCGGTTGGTCATCGTGCCGGAACTCACCATCGTCATTTCAAGCAGATCGCCCGGCGACATCTGGTAAGGCGCGCCGCATCGGCGCAGCGTCGCCAGCACGTCGAAGGAAGACGACGACAGGCCATGGCTCTGCAGCACCTGCTCCACCTCGCGCCCGAGATGGGTCGCCAGCCGCTTCATGCGCCCGAGCAGGCCCATCGCCTGGGTGTCGAGATCAGGCCGCTCGCGGGCCCATTGCTGCAATATCCTGTCGACGCGGTCCATCGGCTCACTCCATGCTGATTGAGCTCTATCGCAATATGTCTTGACGTCAAGATAAATCGGCGTAAGCTTATTTTATCTTGAGGTAGAGATACTTGATATGAAGAAAAACACGACATACGCCGCCGATGTGTTGGCCACCGCGCTCGCTCCCGCCATCTGGGGCAGCACCTATTTCGTCACCACCTCCTATCTTCCGCACGGCTATCCGCTGACCGTTGCCATGCTCCGCGCCTTGCCCGCCGGGCTGTTGTTGCTCGCGGTCGTCCGCAGGCTGCCTCAGGGCATCTGGTGGTTTCGCGCCTTCGCGCTCGGCGCGCTGAACTTCTCGTTCTTCTGGGCAATGCTCTTTGTTTCGGCCTATCGGCTGCCCGGCGGCGTCGCCGCGACCGTCGGCGCCATCCAGCCGCTGATCGTCATCGTGCTCGCGCGCCTCGTGCTTGGCCGGCCGATCAAGGCGCTGGCGGTCGCAGCCGGCCTTGTCGGCATGGCGGGTGTGGGGCTGCTGGTGCTGACGCCGGGCGCGGCACTGGATCCGATCGGGGTTCTTGCGGGTCTTGCCGGCGCCGTTTCCATGGCCTGCGGCACGGTGCTTACCCGCCGCTGGACGCCACCCGTATCAAGCCTCACCTTCACCGCCTGGCAGCTGGCGGCGGGCGGCTTGCTGCTGGTGCCGATGGCGCTGATCGCCGAGCCAGCTCTGCCGTCGCCAACGCTCGAAAACGTGCTCGGCATGGCCTGGCTCGGCCTGATCGGCGCCGCGCTGACATATATTCTGTGGTTTCGCGGTCTCGCCCGCATCGAGCCGTCGGCGGCATCCTCACTGGGCTTCTTGAGCCCCGTCGTCGCCACTCTCCTCGGTTGGCTGGCGCTCGGCCAGGTGCTGACGCCCGCCCAGCTTTGCGGTTTCGCAATGGTGCTGGCGAGCGTCTGGTTCAGTCAGCGGGTCCCGATGCCCGCCAGGTCGAATGCCAGATCGGCTGTCGAGCCGGCCGTTACGCCCACTCGCCCTGCCGCATGACGGGAACCTTCGAGCCATCGGCCCTGATGCCGTCGATATTGACCTTGTCGGAGCCGATCATCCAGTCGATGTGGATCAGGCTGGAATTGCCGCCCTGCGCCTTGATCTGCTCCTGGCTGAGGCTGGCGCCATCGAGGAAGCACTTGGAATAGCACTGGCCAAGCGCGATGTGGCACGAGGCGTTCTCGTCGAACAGCGTGTTGTAAAACAGGATGCCGCTGGCCGAGATCGGCGAGGAATGCGGCACCAGCGCCACTTCGCCGAGCCGGCGCGCGCCTTCGTCCGTATCGAGCACCTTGTTCAGCACCTCTTCGCCGCGCGACGCCTTCGCTTCGACGATCCTGCCGCCCTCGAACTTCACGCGGATATTGTCGATCAGCGTACCCTGGTGAGACAGCGGCTTGGTGCTCGACACATACCCTTCGACGCGCAGCGCGTGCGGCGTCGTGAACACTTCTTCGGTCGGGATATTCGGGTTGCAGGTGATGCCGTTCTTGGCGGTGGAGGCGCCGCCGTGCCACTCGTGGCCATCGGCAAGCCCCACCGTCAAATCCGTGCCCGGGCCGGTGAAGTGCAGCGCCGAGAACCGCTCGCCATTCAGCCAGCTGGAGCGCTTCCTGAGATTGGCATTATGCTCCGCCCAGGCCGCGATCGGGTCCTCGACGTCGACGCGCGAGGCGGCGAAGATCGCCTTGGCGAGCTTCGCGACCGCGATCGGCTCGGGATCGTTGGGAAACACCAGCTTGGCCCAGGCCGGGTTCGGATAGGAGACGATGTTCCAGTTGATGTCGAAGTTGGAGATCTTCTCGAGCGCCGGCTTGTAGGCCGTCGACATCGCCCGGTTGGCGCGGCCGACCTTGGCGGGGTCCTGCTCGGAGAGCATCATCGGATTGTCGCCGGCAACCGCAAGCCGCGCCGCTCCGTTCGCATAGGCCTTCGCCATACCCTCGTAGAGCCAGCTAGACGCCCGGTCGAAGCTGGCATCATTGGCATATTGATAGCGCGCCAGCGTCGATTCCTCGTCGGAATAGAACGCGCTGACCAGGCCGGCGCCCGCCATATAGGCATGCTTGGTGATCTGCCGCACCAGCGGCAGCGCCACGACAGGCGCGGTGATCACGAGATCCTGGCCGCTCTGCAGCTGCAGCCCGACCTTGACGGCGACTTCGGCGAGCTTGTCGAGCTTGATGGGGTCCACGGCGTTATCGCCCTGCGGCATGTAGTTCATGATCGATCACCTTCTGAAACGAACGGACAGGGCATCAGACTTAGACCCCTTTGCGGCGAAATTGAAGCTTGCGACCCTTGCCAATTTCAACCGTGCATATTCAGATGTCCAACGGGGATATCGGGCAAGCGGGGATCGGATGAGACAGCTGATGGGGATACTGGCCGCGGCGGGGCTCTCCCTGCCGGCAGCGGCAGTCGCTGGCGAGCTCGGCATGACCATGTTCGGCCACAAGGTCGAGATCGTGAAGCAGGATGACGAGCTTGCCTTGACGGTCGATGGCCGCAGGCTGCTGGCCAATGCCTATCTGATGATCGAGGAAATGGCGGTCGTCGGCAACGTCCCGGTTGCCATCGGCTCCTCGTCCAATGGCGGCAATGCCTGCCCGGGCGATCGCTTCGTGCTGTCCTTCTCACCGGGCGCCGTTCCGCGTCTCGACGGGCAGCCGGACGATTGCGTCGGGCTGGAAGTCGAAAACAAGGGCGATCACCTGCTGTTTTCCTCACAGCCGATCCCCGGCCGCGCCGGCGTGCAATGGTCATGGACTGCGCCCGACGGCTTCAAACCATCGGCCGACGTCGCCTTCACCCCCGATGCCGCAACGGGCTGGGACACGCTGCGCGATCACAAGGCCGCGCATCCGGCGGAGCTCTTCTCCAACGCGGCGGTGGCAAAGGAAATCTACGCTCTTCTGGGTGCCGACAAGGAACAGTATGAGCGCAGCATCACCGGCGTCGGCAGCGGCAGTTTCGATGGCGACGTCTTCACCGGCATGGCCTGCACGCCGCATATGTGCACGGAAGAGGAGGCGATCCTCGTTGCTGATATCGACAGCCGCGCCGTCTATCTGGCCTGGAAGCCTTTCAATAAGAAGATCATCGTTCGCCCGCCGGTCAAGCAGTGGCCGGACAAGGCGCGGGCGGCGCTGAAGGACTGGGCCGCCAAATGGAAGGGTTGAGGCCGGAACTCGCTCACGCCACCAGCGCAGCCGCCGTCGCCTTCAACACGTCAAGCGCATCCTTCGGGGCAAGCCGCAGCTGCAATCCGCGTTGCCCGCCATTCATGTAGACGAGGGTCTCGCTCATCGCCGCTTCCTCGATCGCCGTCGGAACCAGTTTCTTCTGGCCGAAAGGGCTGATGCCGCCCACATGATAGCCGGTCAGGCGCTCGGCATCCGCCGGCTTCATCATGTTGGCCGACTTGCCCTTGAAGGCGGCGGCGAGCTTTTTCATGCTGACCTCGCGGTCGGAGGGAACGACGACGCAGACAGCTTTGCCGTCCACCTCGGCCATCAGCGTCTTCAAAACGCGGTGCGGCTCCTCGCCGATCGCTTCGGCGGCCTGCAGCCCGATGCGCTCGGCGTTCGGATCGTACTCATAGGTGTGGACGGTGAAGGCCACCTTGGCCTTTTCCAGAACCTGCGTTGCCCGCGTCGTCTTCGACATTTGATCAGCCCTTGAAGAACCCGCCATAGATCTCCGGCTTGAAGCCGACCAGAAGCTTGCCGTCGGCCTCGACGACCGGCCGCTTGATCATCGACGGCTGCTCCAGCATCAGCGCGATCGCCTTCTCGCGATCGAGGTTTTCGCGGGCGTCATCCGGCAGCTTGCGGAAGGTCGTGCCGGCGCGGTTGAGCACCGTTTCCCAGCCCGCTTCCTGCGTCCACTTCTCCAGATGCGCCCGGTCGATGCCTGATGCCTTGTAGTCGTGGAAATCATAGACGACGTCGTGCTCTTCCAGCCAGGTGCGGGCCTTCTTCATCGTGTCGCAGTTCTTGATGCCATAGATGGTGACGGTCATTCGGTTCTTCCCAATCGGTTCGCAGCCCCAATGCGAGGACGCTCAGTTTTCCAGCGCGCCCGGCTTGCGCACAACCTTGCTGGCCGCCCCGCAGGCAATTTTCATCAGGTCGGCGCGGCGGCGCACCAGGCGCGACGAGGTGCGGGTGACGATCAGCCCGGCCTGCGGCGCGCGCACTTCGATTGCGCCATCGGCCATACCCGGCCGGGTGAGGATGGTCGCCAAGAGATCGCCTTCCTTGATCTCCTCGCCGATGTTGCGATGGAACAGGACAGTGCCGGCTTCAGGCGCGCGGATCATCTCGATATTGTCGAGCGGCACGGCAGGGCCGGCGAAGGGCGCAAGCGTGACCTGATGGGCGATGGCGCCGCGCGCGGCGAGGAAGTTGAACAGCCCCTCGGCATCCTTCTTCGCCATGTCGGGATAGACGTCGCGCATGCCGCGAAGCTCGACGGTGACCGAAAGCTTGCCCGGCAGCCGCGTCTTCTTCTCCTGCGTTTCGTGCTTCCAGGCATAGCCGACCGCCTCTTCGAAGGCCGAGCTTTCGCCATCCGACAGGAGCACCGCTTCCATGTCGAGGGCTGCGGCGAGATCGGCCGCCTCCGGCCAGAAGGCCTCGTCGATATAGGCATATTGCAGCGATTCATCGTCGCAATGCAGGTCGATCACCAGGTCGGCTTCGAGCGCCATATGCATCAGCTGCCGCTTCAGCCGGTCGACGGCGTTGTAGCGATCAAGCTCGGCCACCAGCCCGTCGCGATCCTTGACCGAGATCAGCGGGAACTCGCGGTTGAAATTGGTGCGCGTCCCAAGATCGAACCGGCCCTGCAGCTCGCCAAAATGCGATTGCGCCGCACCAACAGGATTGGCGTGCGGGATGATCGTGATATCGCTCAGGATCTCGCCGGCGCTTTCGGCCGCGCGCAGCTTTTCGCAGAGAAAATGCACCAGCGCCGTGCCCGGCAGCTCGTTGGCATGCAGCGCCGCCTGGATATAGATCTTCGGCGCCTTCGGGTCGCTACCCTTGAAGCGCAGCACCGGCAGCCGCCACTCCATTCCCGCCGTATCGCCTGAAATGATGATCTCGGACCTATCCATCTTTGTCTCCGCTGCTGCTGTCATTGCTGCAGCAGCTTTAAGCGCGTTCCGATACATGAGGCAAGCGGTCAGCCGCGTTCGCGAAGCGGCCAACTCGCGATAGGCTCGTAAGCCGGCTCACCCGGCCGCTTGTGCAGGAGCACGAACTCCCGCGCGGGCATGATGACAGGCGCGGCAAGCACAGTCTTTGCCACCGTCTCGTCAGCATAAAACAGCGTCGCATGCGGCTGGAAATCGGCTTTCACATGCGGGTCGCAGCCGATCGCATGCATCTCGATACCGATCTGGATATGCAGCTGTCGCAGAAGTTCCCGACCGCCATTGCCTGAGAGGACGATGGCGTTGCGCGACGCGGTTCTGAATGTCGCGACATGGTCGAAGCTGAGATCGAAGCGGCAGGCATCGACCGCCGACGCCGCCTGGCAAGCCGCGAAGATCATCTCGTCCTTGATCTTCTCGGCGCTGGCGACGCCGTAGAGCGAAATGTGCAGCCGCTCGGGCGCCATGGGTGAGAGAAGCCCGTCGTGCTCCCTCTGCAGGCGTGCTTGTATCTCCAGGCAGGCCTGGCGCGCGTCGGGATCCGGCAGGATCGCGAAAAACAGGGTTTCTTTGCCAAATCTTGACGATTTCGGGTGCATCGTGCGGCTTGCGAAATCGAAGGACGATTGCGTGTTCTGTTCGTGCATGACCAACCACCGGAGCATCCGCCCCGCCTCTGTCTATCCAGGGAACGCAGGGATGGTAGCAGGTGAATTGAGGAAAGCAAGAACAAAAGAAGAACATTTGAGATCGATGCCGGGAGACTGTACATGCGTATCCTGATGGCCTGCGCGGCCTTTCCGCCCTTCATCGATGGCGGCGGCCCGATTTCGGCCATGATGGTCGCCAAGCTCTTGATCGCCGCAGGCCACGACCTCGAAGTCGTCAACGTCTCGGGCGAGGACAGGCACGAGGTCTATGACGGCGTGCCCGTGCATCGCCTGACGACGCTGAATATCGACTGGAATTACCGCCTGCCGCGGCCGGGCTGGAAGAAGCTGATCTGGCATGCGCTGGAGAATTTCAATCCGCGCGCCTATCTGGTGATGCGCCGCGAAATCCGCCGTTTCAAGCCGGATATTGTGCTGACCGACAGCATCGAAAACATCAATGTCGCCACCTGGGCGGCCGCCAAGCGTTCAGGCGTGCCGGTCTGCCACATCCTGCGCAGCGCCTTTTTGCTCTGCTGGAAGGCCAGCATGCGGCGTGGCGACGACAATTGCGTGCGCGCCTGTTCCTCCTGCCAGGTCTCATCCTACGGCAAGAAATTCTTCTCGCGCTATGTCGATGCGGTGGTCGGCGAGACCGATTTCATCATCGGCCGCCACACCGAGCATGATTATTTCCCCAATGCCAGCACCCAACGCGTGCCCGGCGCCGTTCCGCCGATTGCTCGCAGCGAACCGCGCAAAGCGCCGGAAGGGCCGATGCGCTTCGGCTTCATCGGCGTGCATGATCCGGTGAAGGGCCTCGATACGCTGGCCAGCGCCGCCCACCGGCTGGTCAACGACCAGAACGTCCGCTTCGTCATCGCCGGCAGTGCCAAGAGCGATTATTCGAAGTCGCTGCCGCAGAAATTTCCCTGCGAGAATACGAAGTTCCTCGGCTGGACCAAGCCTGAGGATTTCTTCCCTCAGATCGACGTTCTCGTCGTGCCCTCGCTCTTCCGCGAACCTTTCGGCCGCGTGGTGATCGAAGCCTTCGCGCAGGGCGTCCCCGTCATCGGTGCCCGCTCCGGCGGCATCCCGGAATCGATCGATCCGGGCAAGGACGGCTATCTCTTCGATCCCGGCGACGACAAGGCGCTCGCCGCCGAGATCGCCTCCATGGCGGCAAAACCAGAGGCTATTCCGGCGCTGTCGCGCGCAGCCCTTGACGCCGCACGTCGCTACGAGCCGCAAAAGATCGCCGCCGGTTTCGACGCCGTCTTCGCCAAGCTCCGCCCGGATCTCGCAAAGCCGGCGCAGGAAGACGCCGAGCCCCGCCAGGCACACGGCTGACTGCAAATTCGCGACGCGCAAGAAACGGGTTGAATTCTTGGCCGGCAGGTACGATTTTTGGGTGAGGCCGATCCTATGGCCGAAGCTCCAGTATTGGGAGGCGAGACCCATGGCCCAACAAGCACAGCATTATGCCATCTTCGAAACCGCGGGCGGCTTCTGCGGCATCGCATGGAACGCCGTCGGCATCACCCGCTTCCAGCTGCCGACATCAAGCGCTGATGGAACCGAACGCCTGCTGCTCCGCCGCGTCCCCGATGCCCAGCCGGCATCCCCGACGCCTGACATCGCCCAAGCCATCGCCGCCGTGAAACGCTATTTCGCCGGCGAACCGATCGACTTCTCCGATCTCGCGCTCGAGCTCGCCGGCCAGGACGATTTCTTCCGCGACATCTACGCCGCCGCCCGCCGCCTGCGCTGGGGCGAAACGACCACCTACGGCGCGCTCGCCAAAGAGCTCGGCCACGGCCCCGAAGCCGCCCGCGACGTCGGCCAGGCCATGGCCAAGAACCCCGTCGCGCTGATCATCCCCTGCCACCGCGTTCTCGCCGCCGGCAACAAGATCGGCGGCTTCTCGGCCCCCGGCGGCTCGGTGTCGAAGGCGCGCATGCTGGAACTGGAGGGCGTGAAGCTCGCGCCGCCGAAGCCGGTGCAGCAGTCGTTGTTTTGAGGTCAGGGGTCGCGGACGAACGGGTGACCTGCGGCATGAGCCGCCTTGATGAACTTGCGATCGAACGTGACCAAGGCATCGCAGTGCTGGACGCGAAGCAGATGCAGCGCATCCGCAAAATCCATGCCTTTTTCAACGAGATCGAATGCGGTGGCCACCAAGTCTGCGTCTTCGATCGTCACACTCGGCATGCCCGCGAAGATGCGCAGCGAATTCACGATGTCAGTTCGAGAAAAACCGAAGGTCGTCCTGAGAACCCAGCCCAGTTCCATCACGACCGTGGCGGCAACGAAAACGCTTTGTGTATCGATAATTTCACGAGCCCGAAGCGCTTGCTCAGGATGGTCGCCTGTTATGTACCGTACGATAAGGTTCGTATCGACGGCGATCATGTTTCCGGATCGCGACTACGCGCGTAGCGAGCCCGCGCTTCGGCCGCCACACCCGCGTCCATCTCTTCAAGCGCCTTGGGCTCGCCCTTGTATGCCAGGATGCCGAATGCGGAGCCCTGCGGCGTCGGCGCAAACGCAGGCGCCTGCTTGAGCAGGACGCCATCCGGCGTTTCCTCGACGATCAGACGCGTACCGGCTTCCCAATCGCGCCGTTGGCGGATTGCCTTGGGGAGAATGACCTGCCCCTTGGTTGAGACGGTCGTGATCAGGGTTTCGCTCTGCGCCATGGCTTGAATTCCAGAGGTAAGATGGATGTAGGATAGCCGCGGCCAAACGGTTTCTCAAGCGACGTCGTAATTACGCGCTTCACCGATGCAATCCGGCTTCCTGACGTGAGGCTATGAAGTAGGCGACAGACGCCATGTTGTCGCACATCGGTTTCCAGTTCTTCAGCGGTTAGAGATTTTGCATTTTCTAGATTTGTCACACACGAAACTAGCTACCTTCGTTCGCCTCTTCGTAATAATATGAAAGACGGAGGTGAATCATGACCAATGTGGATGACATAAATTGGCGGATTCAGAGAATATCTCCTAGTGATGCTGCCAAAATGCTCAATATCGTGTCGATGAACGGTCACATTGACAAGCCGTCGCTTCAATCCTTTGAAAAGGATATGCGGGAGGGGCGGTGGGTGTTGAACGGGGCGCCGATTATACTCGGAGCAGACGCTTCTGTACTCGATGGGAGAGCGAGGCTACATGCTTGCGTTCGCTCGGAAAATGCCTTCGAGACGCTTGTGGTGAGCGGAATCACGAAAGATGCTTTCGAGACAATAGATTCGATAAGGAAGCGAACGCTCGCTGATGTACTTTCTATACGCAAGGAGCTCCACGGTCGGTCTCTTGGAGCCGCGTTGAGGATTCTTTGGAGCTATGAATCGCGCGTTACCCCTGGCAAGGCGAAAACGCCTGGAATAACCGCGCTTCTTGCCATTCTTGAGCAGCGCCCAGAGATCCGAGAGAGCGTACTGCCGGCCTTGCGAGCGATACCCATTCTGCCGCACGGCTGCGGCATTGCGCTACATCACCTCGCCGCCCGTATTAATTTAGAAAAGGCTGATCGGTTCTTCGCGGAACTTGGGGAGCCAGTATCGTCTGAGCCAAATCATCCAGTCAATCAACTTCGAAATGCTTTGCTTGGGCTCCGAGGCCAAGGTGGAGTGCGGAAGCAGACCTACATTCTGGCAATTGCCATCAAGGCATGGAACGCATTTTTTCATGGGCGGAGAATAAAGCAGCTTCGCTTTGGAGCTGAGCGTGAAACATTTCCGCGCTTGGATGCGGATTCGGGTTGGGGTCCATTAGGAGATTCAGTTCATTCCTCGAATCTGTCGTCCATCAAGGAACGCCAATTTAGTTTGAACGTGAGATCTGTAATGGTCACGCCGGAAATGGCTGAAACCCTGTTAGCTTCGCGAGGGCCAAACAGACATGTCTCCGCTCCGGTCATCAACAAATATGCTCGGGACATGCTCGCCGGACGCTGGCTTTAAACGGTCAAACGATCAAAATAAGCGAGGAAGGTCGCCTGCTCGACGGGCAGCATAGGCTCGAGGCCGCAAAGAAAGCGCAAGTTTCATTCCCATCTCTTATCGTTGAGGGGCTTTCAGAGGACACCTTTGCCTCCTTGGACATCGGGAGAAAACGGGCGGTCAGTGACATTTTGCGGGAAAGAGGGGAAAGCAACACGACAAGTCTCGCGTCTGCTCTCAGGTGGCTTTGGATGATAGACAATGGCGTTGTGTTGTCTGCCAATTCCGCGCCTACCAATGGCGAATTGCTTGAGATGCTTGAGCAAAATCCTGAGATTAGAGGCAGCTTGAAACATGTCGCATCGATGCGTGATATGATGGGTGGCGGTATAGCCGCAGCGCTTCACCAAACCTTCTCTCGAAAAGACGTCGTTAAGGCAAATGAGTTTTTCGCTCGTCTAGTCGATGGCGTTCAACTCACCGAACAAAGTCCCATCAGGCACTTGAGAGAAAGGCTTATCCGCACGCGTGCCTCACACCGATTGCGTCTTGCTGAAGCCGAACGCGTCGCTATCAGCGTGAAGGCTTGGAATGCATATCGCGAGTCTCGTCCGATGCATCTGCTGGTCTGGCGCAACCGTGGAGCCGGACGCGAACCCCTCCCTGCAGTGATGTGAGGCTCCATGTCAAAAAAGAACGCGCACCAAAATACCCGCCTCGACGAGGAGAAACTGGCGTTCCTCTGCAGCGTGGCAGGAGCCATGAAAACCGACCGTTCCGACGTTACCCGAAAGATGATCGACTTCTTGCAGCGGCTGGGAGTTGAAAAGGCGGTGGACTTTCTAAAGAACGGCGGGAAATCTGGTCCATCCTCATCGTAACCAAACAAAAATGCCGCCAGGCGCATCACGCCGGCGGCATCGTTATCAGCAAGAGGCAATTAGCCCCTGAGCATCACTCCCACTCGATCGTGCCCGGCGGCTTGCTCGTCACGTCATAGACCACGCGGTTGATCCCGCGGACTTCGTTGATGATGCGGGTGGCGGCGCGGCCGAGGAATTCCATGTCGTAGTGGTAGAAATCCGCCGTCATGCCGTCGACGGAGGTCACGGCGCGCAGAGCGCAGACGAATTCGTAGGTGCGGCCGTCGCCCATGACGCCGACGGTCTGGACGGGGAGCAGCACGGCGAAGGCCTGCCAGATCGCGTCGTAGAGACCGGCCTTGCGGATTTCGTCGAGATAGATGGCGTCGGCTTCGCGCAGGATCTCCAGCTTTTCGCGGGTGATGCCGCCGGGGCAGCGGATGGCGAGGCCGGGGCCGGGGAAGGGGTGGCGGCCGATGAAGCTATCGGGCAGGCCGAGCTCCTTGCCGAGCACGCGCACTTCGTCCTTGAAGAGCTCGCGCAGCGGCTCGACGAGCTGCATGTTCATGCGTTCGGGCAGGCCGCCGACATTGTGGTGCGACTTGATCGTCACCGACGGGCCGCCGGTGAAGGAAACGCTTTCGATCACGTCGGGATAGAGCGTGCCCTGGCCGAGGAAGTCCGCGCCGCCGAGCTTCTTGGCCTCTTCCTCGAAGGTCTCGATGAAGAGACGGCCGATAATCTTGCGCTTGGTCTCGGGATCGGAAACGCCTTCGAGCTCGCCGATGAACTTGTCGGCCGCATCGACGTGGATCAGGTGCAGATTGTAGTGTTCGCGGAACATGGCGACCACATTCGCCGCCTCGTCCTTCCGCATCAGGCCGTGGTCGACGAGCACGCAGGTGAGCTTGTCGCCGATCGCCTCGTGGATCAGGAGGGCGGCCACCGAGCTGTCGACGCCGCCGGAGAGCGCGCAGAGCACGCGCTTGTCGCCGACCTGCTTGCGGATTTCCTCGACCGCCTTCTGGCGGTAGGCAGACATCGACCAGTCGCCCTTGATGCCGGCGATGTTGTGAATGAAGTTGCCGATCAGCTTGGCGCCATCGGGCGTGTGGACCACCTCGGGGTGGAACTGCACGCCGTAATACTTGCGCTTCTCGTCGGCGATGAAGGCATAGGGTGCGTTCGGCGAGGTCGCGACGACCTTAAAACCTTCCGGAAGGGCGGTGACGCGGTCGCCATGGCTCATCCAGACCTGGTGGCGCGAGCCTTTCGACCAGAGGCCTTCGAACAATTCGCTGTCTTCGTCGACTTCGAGGAAGGCGCGGCCGAATTCGCGGTGATGGCCGCTCTCGACCTTGCCGCCGAGCTGCATGCACATCGTCTGCTGGCCGTAGCAGATGCCGAAAACGGGAAGGCCGCTGTCGAAGATGATCTGGGGGGCGCGGGGCGAACCCTCGTCGACCGTCGAGGCCGGGCTGCCGGACAGGATCACGGCTTTCGGCTTCAGGCTCTTGAAGCCTTCTTCGGCGGACTGGAAGGGAACGATCTCGCAGTAGACGCCCGCTTCGCGCACGCGGCGCGCGATCAGCTGGGTTACCTGGCTGCCGAAATCGACGATGAGAACGCTGTCGGGATGTGCTGTCTGGGTCATGGCGAGCCTTTAATGAAAAGCACCCGGTCTTGCAATGCGGGAAATCCGCCGCCGCGGGATTTTATTGCATCGATTGTCCCGCTTTCGCAGGGCCTGGAGCCGTTTTCGAGGGTATCGAAAGCGCTAGAACCAGAATACCCCATCTTCCAGCGCGGTGAACAGGCTGTCGGTGGCATCGGACAGCTTGCGGTCGATCACATGCAGATATTCCGTCCAGCCGGAGATGTGCTGCAGCTCCTCGACGCCGTCGGAAATCCCGCGCAGGCCGATCAGCGGCAGATTGTAGGCTTGGCAGGCGCGCAGGATGGCGAAGGTCTCCATGTCGACCATGTCGGCATCGATGGAAGAATAGGCCGCGCCCGAGACCACATTGCCACCGGTCGACAGGGTCGCTTCCGCGACACCGGGGATGCGGAGCGGCAGGTCGATCACGGCAGGCAGGTCGAGAAACGGCGTGCGTCCCTTCTCGAAGCCGAGCGGCGAGGCGTCCATGTCGCGATAGGAAACCGACGTCACCTGGTAGACCGCCGTCTGCTCGAGCTTTGCCGAGCCGGCCGAACCGAGCGAGACCACGAGTTGCGGCAGCTCTCCCTGGTGCTCGAGGGCTGAAAGCGTGCGCGTCAGCACCACGGCGGCCTCGACCGGGCCGACGCCCGTCATCAAAGGCTCGAAGCGTGAGCGCAGGAAGGGGCCATATTCGGCCTCGGCGGCCATCACGAACAGGATGGATTTTCCCGCGACCGATTTCAGTTCGAACGTCATCCAGTAATGCCCTCTCTGCCGCGTATGATCATCATGGTGCTGGTCATCGAGGCGATCAGCTTGGCCGGGCCGTCGCTGATCGCGTAGCCGCGCCCGTCGGCGACGATGATATTGGTGCCGGGCTTGGTGATCTCGCCGCGAAACAGGAAGCGCTCGCCGCGCCCGGGCGAAAGCAGGTTCACCTTGAATTCGATCGTCAGCACCGAGGCGTCGGGGTCGATGACGCTGTAGGCGGCAAAACCGCAGGCCGAATCCAGCACCGCCGAAATGATGCCGGCATGCAGGATGCCGTGCTGCTGCGTCAGCTTCACGTCGAACGGCAGCTCGATCTCCACCATCGCCCGCTCCACGCGGGTGAGTTCGGCGCCGATCGTGTGCAGCGCCGCCTGGCGCGAAAAATTGGTCTGGATGCGATCGCGGAAATCGCCGCTATCGGTGTTGGTCATCTGTCTGCCCTCGTGCGAGCCGGAAAGTGCCATGCGTCGCCGCGCCACACAAGCGCAATGGCGGGATGGCCGGTACGATTGTGCACTCAACGCCAGCGGCAGGTCGTGCTAGATCGGGGTTGAGATTAGGCGGAGGTCGGCATGCTGCAGGTGAGGCGTTACACGGCTGGCGATTGCGACGACACGATCGCGATCTTTCTGGCGGCGATCCGCGAGGTGGCATCGCGCGATTACAGCCCGGTCGAAATCGAGGCCTGGGCGAAGGTCGAGGATCGCGCCGCCTGGGCGGAGCGCCGCGCCAGCCGGCCAACCTTCATCGCCGAGCATGCGGGGCACCCCATCGGCTTTTCCGATCTGGAGCCCGACGGCCACCTCGACATGATGTTCGTCCACCCCGCCCATCAGGGCATCGGCGTCGCCAGCCTGTTGCTCGCGACTGTCGAGGACGAGGCGAGAGGGCAACGCATCGGCCGCATCTCCACCGAAGCAAGCCTCACCGCGCGGCCCTTCTTCGAGCGTCGCGGCTTCAGCGTCATCGCCCGCCAGAGCGTCGAGAAACGCGGCCAGCGCCTCACCAATTTCCGCATGGAGAAATTTCTCTAGAGCCGCTCCTGCCAGGCATGGCCGGTGTGGGTTTTCCGCAGCATGGCCTTCAGCCAGTCGCGCTCGGAAGGTGCAAGCTTCGGCAGTGCCTTGGCAAAGTCCATCTCGTCCTTGTCTCGCAGGTATTTGGCCTTGAACAGAAGCACGCCCGCCGGCCTGAGATAGGGTATGCCGTCGGCGGTGGTGGCGATCATCTCGGCACGCGGTAGCGCAATCGAGGGATCGCGCTTGTAGACCCAGCGATCGGCCGTTCCCTCCTCGATCATCATGTCGACGCGCCAGCGGCCGGCGGCGCGATCGTGGCACCATATCTGCGCGATCCCGGCGGGCGGCGCTGCATCAGCCGGCAGGGGCGAGACCACGCCGCTCCCGACGGCGTAAAAATCCATGTCGCCGAGCGCCTCGCGAAACATCGCGACGTCGTCGCGCAGCACCGTGAACTCCAGGTCCTCGTGATCGCGCGTCTTCTCTCCATGCCAGAGATCGAGCGCCCAGCCGCCGACCACGCACCATGGCTTCGAAACGCTGCGGAGCCGCAAGGCCAGTTCCGCGGGCTGCCAGGCGTCCCATGCGCCGTGATCGGGGATCGGTCGTGTGTCCATGCGGTCCGTGTTAGCGGGGCGCGGCATCAAGGGCAATCTCAGTTGAGATAGACGATCGAGGCGTTGAGCAGCGTCGCGAAGGAAACCCAGGCGAGGTAGGGCACGAAGAGCAATGCGGCGATCCGGTCGGCATTGCAGCGGTTGAGGATGAAGGCGATGATCAGCGCCAACAGTGCGAGGATCACGATCAGCGCTACCGTCGGGACCTGCAGGCCGAAGAAGAACGGCGACCAGAGAAAATTCGCCACCATCTGTCCCGCCCAGATCAGCATCCCCACGGAGAGATGCCCGCGCATCCAGGTGCGCGCGCCCGCAAGCCCGATCAGCACGTAGAGAATGGTCCATGCCGGCCCGAACACCCAGTTCGGTGGGTTGAACGGCGGCTTGGCGAGCGATTGATACCACTCGCCAGGAAGATTGTTGACGCCGATCACAAGACCGCCGCCAAGCACGATCGCAACGAAGATGATGTAGGTCAGGGCTTTGCTCATGCGGGCGGAGATAGGGCGCGGCGGTCGCCTCGCCAGAGCCATATCGCATACGATTCAAATGATCGTGCAATGATCCCGATTGCCCGCCATGCGCTTCGGGATATGCTTGGCGAAGCAGGAAATTGGAGTGCTTCGAAATGGCCGGTATCGTGCAGTCTACACAGGCCTACGAAAGCTGGCTTCGCGGCCAACTCGGGGCCGATCTGGTCGAAAGTGATCTTCTGCGCAAGCACATGAAGATGCGATCAAGCAGCTTTTCATTCCTGCGCGCCACCTATTGGCGCTTCTCGGAAACCATCCTCGATATCTGCCCTGACGCAGCCGCCGCGCCAAAGGTTCTGGCGATCGGAGATACACATCTCGAAAATTTCGGTACCTGGCGCGATGTCGAGGGACGCCTCGTCTGGGGCGCCAATGATTTCGACGACGCGGCCGTCATGCCTTTCGCGCTCGATCTCATCCGGCTGACGGCAAGTGCGCTCCTGGCGGTCACCGAGGGCGGCCCGCCGGCCCAGACGATCGCGGCTTCGGTGCTGGGGGGATATCTGAGGGCGCTGCAGAGGCCCACGCCCATCATTCTCGAGCGCGATCACAAATGGCTGCGCAAGGCGCTGACCCTTCCCGATAGCGAGCGCCGCGCCTTCTGGGATAAATTCGCGAGCCTTGCACCGGGCGAAAAGCCGGCACCGTCGGCCTATGCCGGAGCGCTCGACGCGTCCTTGCCGTCGGGTCATGCCGCTTACGTTCCGAAGCCGCGCACGGCGGGTACCGGCAGCCTCGGGCGTCCGCGTTTCATCGCTTACACGGATTGGCGGGGCGGGCCGGTGCTGCGCGAGGCCAAGGCCATGCTGCAATCGGCATGGTCTCTCGCCCACGCGCCCGATGATCGCGCCATCCATGCCGTCGAGATCGCGACAGGTCAGATGCGCTCTCCCGATCCGCACTATCGGCTGATCGGCTCGGTTTTGGTGCGGCGGCTGTCGCCGAGCAGCACCAAGATCGAGATCGACGGCAATTCCGATTTGCTGCTGTCGCCGGATATGCTTGATCTGATGGGCTTCGAGATCGGCAATTGCCACGCAAATGACCCCTCAGCGGTTGACGCGATCCTGCGCGACCTCAAGGCGCGCAAGCCGGGCTGGCTGGTGGAGGACGCGAAGGCTGCGGCGGCACAGATCGGTGCCGAGCAGAAAACCTGGTCACACGCGTCGTGACGGCGCGATCCTGACGATGTGCTGGTCCCAAGCCACGTCGCTGCGCTGACCAAGAAAATCGCCGTCATAGGAGGAAACGGCAAAGCCGCTTTTTGCGGGCGCGATGCCGGCCGCCTCGGGCACGATTTCCTCGCGCAGAACCCGGCCGCTTATGGCATCGATGGTCACCGAGGCCCCGCCCTTTGGAGACGTCACGCCCACCAGCCCGTCCTTGCGGTTGACGGCGATGGCACCGACATAGTTGGCGAGCCGGCGGGTGGTCTCTTCGGGCAGATCGACGAAGCGCAGGTCCTCACCCTTGGCGAAGGAGCCGACCAGCGGCGGCAGATCGTTGCGGCGACCTTCATATTGGCATGCAAACCAGATGCGGCCGCTGTCATCGATATCGACATGCCGCGTCGAGACCTGCGCCCACTCGGCGGGCAGCGTGTGTTTCTCGATCAGGGCGCCGGTTGCGGCATCCACGAGCGTCAGCGATGGCTGCATGTTGCCGAGGTTGAGCTTGGTGCGGCCGAAATCCGGATGCGTCTCGATGCCGCCATTGGCAATGACGAGCATGCGGCCGTCGTCGCTGACGGTCATGTCGTGCGGGCCGACGCCATAGGTCTCGAATTCGCCGATCCGCTCGAAGCGGTGGGTGGCGTCGTAGAGCCCGACCATGCCGCGATTGCCGTCGAAATCGTTCTCGCTGGCGTAAAGGATGCGCCCATCGGGCGAAAACGCGCCGTGGCCGTAGAAATGCCGGTTCTCGGCGGCGGTGATCACGATCGGCTTGGCTTTTCCGTGCGGGTCGAAGATCATCGCATAGGTGCCCGGCCGCCGCGCGAAGGCGACGGTCTTGCCCGTGGCGGCGCTGAAGGCCATGCCATGCGAGCGCGCCGGCAGCGCCACCTGATCGATGATCTCGCCGTGCTCGGAAACGGTCGCCACCGCGAAGGACCCATTGGCCTGCCGCACGCCGGAGGCATAGACGGCGTCGGCGCGCTCGAGCGCCATCAGCGCGCGCGGCTGCAAGGCCGCCAGGAAGGTCAGCCCGGCCGCCTTGACGAAGCTGCGCCGGTCGATCGCGGCACTCCTGATCATCGGCTCAATCGCCGTCGGAGAAGGAGAAGCCGGCCGAAAGGCCGATCGCGGCACCGTAATTGTCGCTGATCATGGTCACCAGGTCGCGCGTATCGACCAGGAGCTGGTCGAGCTTTGCCTTCTCGGCATCGCTGGTGGCGACCTCGATATCGGGGTTGAGCTTGGGCACGGTCTCAAGCAGCGACTTCAGCTTGGCGTCGATCGCGTCGGCGACGGGCTTCTTGTCTGATGGAAGCAGGTCGGCCATTTCGGCCTTCTGCCAAAGGTTGCGCAGCCCCTCCAGATTGGATGTCATCGACTTCCAGGTGTTCTTGGAGCGCCAGTAGATCGCCATCTTCGGGCGCGGCGTCGTGTCCTTGCCCTTGTAGAATTGCTCGAGGCGCTGATCGCGGACATTCTCGGCGCCGTGCACGAGAGTGCCGAGAAGTGCGGTCACGGCTTCCTTGTTGTCCATGAAATCGGCGCTCTGCGGACCCGGATGTTTCCAGCTCGCCTGGATGCCGTCAGGCTTTTCCCAGGCGGCGACCACTTCGGCCGCCTCGCGCTGGATGTTGCCGGCCACCGCCGCGCCATAGAGGCAGCGGAAACCGCTCTTCTGGTTGGTGAGGTCTTCCGATCCCGTTCCGTAGAGCACGTATTCAAGCGCCGTCAGACCCTGCAGGGCAACGCTCTTGGAGGCGATCGCATCGACCGTCGTGTCCTTGGGATCGGCCTTGGCGATCAGCGTCTGCACCTGCCTCAAGCCCACGCCCTTGCGATCCGGATAGAACAGGATGTGCTCGAAGAGATTGTCTTGGATGACAGGGCCGACCTGCACCATTTCGATGGCCGACCAGTAGCGGATGATGTCGTCAAAGGCCGACTTCGCCTTGTCGAGGCTGCCGGGCGTGCCCTTGTCGCAGAGATCCTTCATCGCCGTGGTCAGCCGCGCGGCGGACTGCTGAGCATTGCGGTATCCCGGGCGGATCACCTCGTCGACAGCGCGCTGCATCACGGCAGGCACCGCATCCTCGTTCAATCCGGCCGGAGCGGCAGCCTGGCCAGCCTGGGCAGCCGGCGCGACAGTCTGACCCGCCGGTGCTGGGGTCTGGCCCGCCTGCGGAGCGGCCGTCTGCGCCACGGCATTGGAGGCAAGGGCAAGCGAGAGAACCAGAGGGTACCAAAGGCGCATCAAAGAGACTCCAAAAACGTAATCAGTGCCTGCCTGTTATCCGCAGGCAGGGAGGCAAATGCGTCGCGCGACTTTTGTGCTTCGCCGCCATGCCAGAGAATAGCCTCGGTGAGGTTTCTGGCCCGGCCGTCATGAAGGAAAAAGCTATGTCCGCTGACAGTCTTGGTGAGACCTATACCCCATAGCGGCGGCGTGCGCCATTCACGTCCGCTTGCAAGTCCAACCTGTTGTCCGTCCGCCAGCCCGTCGCCCATGTCATGCAGCAGGAAGTCGGAATAGGGCCAGATCAGCTGGAAGGACTGCGCCTTGTCGAGGCTGTCGCGGCGCGTCACATACTTCGGAACATGGCAGGCCGTGCAGCCGCTTTCGTAGAAAACCTGCTTGCCCTTCAGCGTCTCCGGAAAGCTCGCCTTGCGCCGCGCCGGCACGGCCAGATTGGCGGAATAGAAGGTCACGAGGTCGAGGATCGGTCCCGGTGCCTCCTCGTTTCCGAGCCGCTTCTGCACGCCTGTGGCCATCGCCTTGCATTTGGCCTGCGCCTCGGTGCAATCGCCATGCGGGTCGGGCTGGTCAGGCGTGGAAATGCCGATGTCGTTCAGGAACGCATCGGCGCTCTGGTCGCGCACGCTTGCGTTCTGCGCCTTCCAGCCGAAGCGGCCAAGCGCGATCTTTCCGGTGCGGCGATCGCGCACGATGGCCGCCTTGCCGTGGATGCCGTCGCCGTCCTTGTCGTCCGGGTCGGCATGCGCGAGGATATCGGCCTCCGGAATGGCCTCGATCAGCCCCAGCCCGATCATCGCCGGCGCCACGCGCGGCGAGATCGTCGTTGCCGGGTCGAGCGGGCCGTAACCGAGATTGTCGATTGCGTAGCGCGGCCGCCGCAAGGATACGGTCTCGCCACCGGCAAGCGTCACCGGCTCTTCGGTGTAGCTGACCGCCATCTTCCCCTCGGCGGGAAGGCCGGGTACCGCGCGGTCCTGCAGCTGGTGACCGTAGACGAGATCGGGGAAGTTGATGGTCTCGGCATTGGCGACGGCCCGCGCCTCGTCGGGCGTCTTGGCCGTGCGCGCCAGTCTGAGAAACATCGAGCTGGTGCTCGCGTCGGGCTCCGGCTTGCCGCGCCCGTCATTGAGATGGCAGTTCATGCAGGAGCGCGCGTTGAACAGCGGCCCCAGCCCGTCGGAGGCTTGCGTCGAGGAGGGAGCGGAGACCCAAAGCTTCTTGAAGAGCGCATTGCCGAGCTTGAACGGCTGCTCCTCCTCGAAAGGGATGTTCGCGGAGATATGCGAGAAGGAATTGCGCGTCACCGGATCGATCGACGTCGCCCCGCCCGCCTGCATGGCCTCGTATTGCTCGGCCTTGGAGAAGTCGGTGGTCGGCCGCGTCACATCGGCGACGCGCTTGGCGTCGGCTTCGGTGAGATCGGTGCGCTTGGTGGGAAGGTCGAAATTATCCGCAAGGGCGGCGGACAGGCCGGCGATCGTGGCGCAGATGGTTGCGCTGAAGAGAAGACGACGGGCCGGGAAAGGCGACATTTCGGAGCTCGGGCCGCCTCGACAGCAAAGCGGCCCGCCTTTTCACTTATTTGAAGACCGCGCCAGGATTATCCAAGCTGTCGGAACCTTCAAGCTTGACCGTGCCGAGATCAAGGGCTGCGATCACGCGCTGCACCGATTTCGTCTGGTCGACGAGGCCGTCGATGGCAGCCTGGACAACGGCGTTGCCCTTCTTGTTGCCCTCGGCGATCATCTGGTCGTACTTCTCGACGTTCTGGCCGCGCTTGGCCATGATCGCCATCGCCTTCAGCGTCGCGTCGAGCTTGCCCTGCATTTCCTTGTCGAGCTTCTTGTCCTTGGCGGCGACGAGATCGTGCAGCGACGGACCCTTCATCTTCGTACCGTCGACGCGGGTGTAGTTGCCCGTATAGGCGGCAGCGATGCCGACAGCGTCGTTGAGGTGCGAGTTGTAGGTGTTGTCGGAGAAGCAATCATGCTCTTCTTCCGGATCGTGCAGGATCAGGCCGAGCTTCATGCGCTCGCCGGCCAGTTCGCCGTAGGAGAGCGAGCCCATGCCGGTCAGGATGGCGACGAGGCCAGCCTTTGGATCGGCTTCGACATGCTTGGTGGCTTCGCCATCCGGCTTCCAGTTGTCGGTCATTTCCTGCAGGTCGGAGACCAGAAGCGTCGATGCCGACTTCAGATATTCGGCGCGGCGGTCGCAATTGCCGTGCGTGCAATTCTTCAGGTCGTAATCGGTGGCCGGGCGGTTGCCGGCGCCTGGGCCGGTGCCGTTCAGGTCCTGGCCCCAGAGCAGGAATTCGATGGCGTGATAGCCGGTCGCGACGTTGGCTTCCACGCCGCCGGCTTCAGCCAGCGTGCCGGACAGGAATTCGGGCGTCAGCTTCGAAGCGTCGACATCCTTGCCGTCGATCTTGATCGTCTTGTTGGCGATCACGTTGGCGACGTAAAGGGAGTTCTCGTCGCTTTCGGTGCCGTAGGAGGCGTCGACATAGTCGATCAGGCCTTCGTCGAGCGGCCAGGCGTTGACCTTGCCTTCCCAGTCATCGACGATCGGGTTGCCGAAGCGGTAGACTTCCGTCTGCTGGTAGGGAACGCGAGCCTTGATCCAGGCGGCGCGGGCAGCTTCAAGCGTCTTGTCCGTCGGCTCCTTCAAGAAGGCGTCGATCGCGGCGTCGAGAGCCTTCGCCGTGATCAGCGCGTCCTCATACTTCGCGTGGCCGACTTCGGTGTAATATTTCACAACGGCAGCAGCATCCGGGGCCGCGTAAGCGGGGATGGCGGACAGAGCGGTTGGGGCCACCGCCAGCGCCAGGGCTGCGCAGAAATTCCTGTTGAGTTTCATGGGATCCTCTCCTGTGACGGGCGTGCTTTATAAGGCCCGGCGAAAATGTCTTCGCCCAAAAGCAAACTGGTGTCAAACACTCTAGTTTGGAATGGTTTTAAGGAAGGAAATGCGCCGAAAGGCCGTCAAATCGAAATCGAATTGCTTGGAAAATGGGCGATATATGAGTAATCACTGTGCAACTGCATAAACACTGTCCGGATTGACCGCGTATGCGCCGACACATCAAGCATTTCACCCATCGCCATGAACCGAAGGGTACTGTCCACCTCCATCTGAAATCCGGCATCGGCGCCATGATCGGCATGGCCTCTGTCGGCGCGCTGACCGTATTTACCGGCATTCCGCTGCTGATCGCGCCCTTTGGCGCCACGGCGGTGCTGATCTTCGGCCAGCCGAAGAGCCCGCTCGCGCAGCCGGCCAACGTCATCGGCGGCTACCTTCTGGCGGCGCTGATCGGCGGCCTCGCGGTCTTCCTGTTTCCGGGTCTCTGGTGGGTCGGCGCGATCGCCGTCGGGTTGACCATCGCCGGCATGCTGATGCTGCGCGTTACCCATCCGCCGGCGGGCGCCGTGCCGCTGGTGGCCTTCGGCTCGCATATGGGCGGGCCGATGCTGTTTCTGATCGTCGGTTTCGGCAGCGCGCTGTTGATCGCGATCGCCGTGCTGCATCACCTGATCCCGCCGCGGCATCAATATCCGCTGCGGGCCCCGCACTGATCTCGGCTTTTTGAATTAGGCCTTGCGCTTCATCCGGCAGAAGAAGAAGCCATCAGTGTCAGTTGACGCGGGCGTCAGCGTGATGGTCTGTCCGTCCGACGAGCGCGGATGCGGGCTGTCCTTGCCGAACAGCTGATCCCAGCCCTCTATCGCACCCGAAATCTCGAACGCGGGATTGGCGGCGGTAAACGCGCGCACCTGTTCCTCGTTCTCCTGCGGCAGCACCGAGCAGGTCACATAGATGAGTTCGCCGCCGGGGCGCACATAGGCACTCGCTTGGCTCAGCGCGTCCTGTTGCTGCGCGGTGCGCTCGTCGAGGTTCTTGGGCGTAAGGCGCCATTTCGTGTCCGGGCGTCGGCGCCATGTGCCGGTTCCCGTGCAGGGCGCATCGACCAGCACCTTGTCGCAGCGATCCTCGAGGTTCTTCAGTGCCTTCGGATTGTCGTGAACCTGAACGTTTCGGGTGCCGGCGCGCTTCAGCCGCTCAATGATCGGCGCCAGCCGCTTGCGGTCGGCGTCATAGGCGTGAACCTGGCCCTTGTTGTGCATGGCAGCCGACATGGCGAGCGTCTTGCCGCCGCCGCCGGCGCAGTAGTCGAGCACCTGCTCGCCATCCTGCGGCAGCACGAGATCGGCGACGATCTGCGATCCCTCGTCCTGAACCTCGAACCAGCCTTTTTGGAACGAAAGCTCCGCTGTCACGTTGGGAAGACGGGAGGCTCCTTCGCCAGCGGCAATCCGGATGCCGTAGCGTGCTATGCTAGCCTCCTGCGCGCCTGATCTTTCGAGCGCCTTGACGGCCTTTTCGCGGGTGGCCTTCAGGATGTTCGCACGAAGATCGAGCGTCGGCCGCTCGGCGAGCGCCTGTGCTTCCCTCAGCCAGGTATCGCCGAAGGATTTTTCGAAGGTGGGCTGTATCCATTCCGGGATATCGCCCTGAATATGGGAAGGAGCGTCCTTGAGATCACGGGAGTGAAAGGCCGAAAGCGTTGCCTCGGAGAGTGCTGCCGGCGCGAACTTGTCATCTACAAGCTCGGCTGCAAGCGTCTCGGGCGTAAAGCCCCACTGGCGGAACATGACGGCATGGGCAATCGCCGATGCGCTGTCGTCATCCATCAGCCAGGCGTGCGAGAGGCGCATGCGAAGCGCGTCGTAGACGATGTTGCCGATTGCGGCGCGATCGCCGGAACCGGCGAACCGATGCGCGAGCCCCCAATCCTTGAGGGCATCGGCGACAGGCCGTCTGCGGGCATCGATGTCTTCAAGAACCGAAATCGCCCCTTCGAGCCTACCGCCCAATCGCATTCACAACGCTCCTATTGCCTGGATCAATGCCGGACCTTCAAGGGCCGGCGGCTTGTGAACGATCCGCAGGAAGCGCGACAGACGCAGCGGATGGTACACAAGTCTCAACCGCGTGGTATCCGCGATTGGCGGCAAGAGCAAGCGGTGCCTTATATCAGGCGTTAGCCGATGACTTCGTAGCAGACCTTGGCGGTGCCGGTGCTGACCATGCCGATGTTGCTGGCGGCGGCACGGGAAAGATCGAGAACGCGGCCGCGGATGAAAGGACCGCGATCGTTGATGCGCACGACGACGCTGCGGCCGTTGTTGCGGTTGGTGACCTTGACCTTGGTGCCGAAGGCGAGCGAGCGGTGCGCGGCAGTATTGATGGTCGGGTTCATGCGTTCGCCGGAAGCGGTTTTGGAGTGAAGTGCGTACCACGACGCGCCACCGCAACCGTTTGCAGCAAAGCCTTCCATCGGAAGGATCGTAGAACAGGCTGCTATAGTTGTGACGGCGATAATAGAACGGCAGATTTTCTTCAAAACGGGGTGTCCCTCAACTGTTAAACCTACGCCTTGTGGGCGGCGGGGGCTTAAACCGGTCGAAAAGTGGCAGAAAAGTGCCCCGAATGATCACGGAATGTTACCTACTGAAATATATGTGATGAGCCGGCAAAATGATTCGAACCGTCGTCAAGCGGTTTCGAATGAAAAAAGCGCAATTGAATCAAGTAAAATTAGAACTTTTTTTGCTGGAAGCCGTTCACGACTCCCGCGATCACAAAAATCACGAAAATAATTTTGCGCGGGCGTCATAATTCTTGCCCCATTTGGGCAATTTCCAAGGCTTCCGCCCAAATTTTGCGCCAAATTTTAACGAAATATGCCTGGAGTAGGAATTTCCTACCAATTCATCTGGTGCAATATAGCGATATCAGGGGCGTCTAAGTCAGCCGCGCCAGCGCTCGTTCTGCAACAACTGCGCGAGTGATTGCGGGTAGGTGGGGAAGGCGAAGGTGAAGCCGGCGGCCTTCAGCTTGGCGTTCGAAACGCGCTTGTTCTCGCCATAGAAGGAGCGCGCCATCGGCGTCAGTTCGGCGGTCTCGAAGGCCTGTTCCGGCGGCGGCTCGACATCCATGAGGCGGGCCGCTTCTACGATGACATCCTGCGGTGGGCCGGGGCGGTCGTCGGTCACATTATAGATGCCGCCAAGCTTGCGGTCCGAGAGGAACCGCGCGCTGGCGCCGATATCCTCGACGCGGATGCGGTTGAACACCTGATCCTTCTTGATCAGCCTTCTTGCCGTGCCGCGCGCCAGATTGACGAAGGCGTTGCGGCCAGGCCCGTAAATGCCGGAAAGGCGCAGCACCGCCGCGGGAATGCCGATCCGCTCGCCGATCGCAATCCACGCCGCCTCCGCCTCCAGCCGCTCCTTGGAGCGTCCCGAAACCGGAACGCACGGCGTCTCCTCGCTCACCCAATTGCCCTTGTGGTCGCCATAGACACCAACCGTCGAGAGATAGCCAATCCAGGAGAGTTCGGGCATGAGCGTCTCGATGCGCTCGCCGGCGAGCTTCAGCACAGGATCGCCCGCCTCGCGTGGCGCGATCGATTGCACCAGGTGCGTGGCCGAGCGCATGGCATCCACAAGCGTCGCATCGAGCGTCTCGCCGTCGAACACGAAAGCCTCGATGCCCTCGGCTCGCAGCGCCGCTGCTTTCTCTTCAGAGCGCGTCGTGCCGGAAACGCGAAAACCCTCGGCCATGAACGCCTTGGCGATTGCCGTGCCGGAATAGCCGCAACCGAAAATCACAAGATGCATCACGCCGCTCCCGCCAGTCTCCATTCGTTCAGCACATCGCTGTCCGACTCATCCTGAGGCCTTTGTGCAGCAAAGCGCTGGAATTCGCCAGCCTCCATCAGCCGCGACAGCGCCCATATCGCCATGGCGCGGACGACAGGCGAGGCGTCGGCGGCAAGAGAAAGGCAGGCATCGAGGAACCGGCGGTCGCCGGAATTGCCGGCCGCGATCAACACATTGCGCACGAAGCGGTCGCGGCCGATGCGTTTGACCGGGGAGCCGCTGAAGAAGCTGCGGAAACTGGGATCGTCGAGCGCAAGCAGCTCCGCGATATCCGGCTCCTGCAGATCCTCGCGCGCCTTCAGTTTCATTTCGGAAGCAGCACTGGCGAACTTGTTCCAGGGACAGGCGGCGAGACAGTCGTCGCAGCCATAGATGCGGTTGCCGATCAGCGGCCGGATGGCGGGATCGATCGGCCCCTTGTGTTCGATCGTCAGATAGGAAATGCAGCGCCGCGCGTCGATCTGATAAGGCGCCGGGAAGGCTGCCGTCGGGCAGGCGTCGAGACAGGCCCGGCACGAGCCGCAATGATCGATCTCGGGCGTGTCGATCAAGAGGTCGGCGGTGGTGAACATCGAGCCGAGAAACAGCCAGGAGCCATGCGCGCGGCTGACGAGATTGGTGTGCTTGCCCTGCCAGCCAAGCCCGGCCGCGGCCGCCAGCGGCTTTTCCATGACGGGGGCCGTATCGACGAACACTTTCACATCTTCGCCGGCGCGCGCCGCAAAACGCGTGGCGATCTCCTTCAGCCGGCCCTTGATGATGTCGTGATAATCGCGGTTGCGCGCATAGACCGAGATCGCCGCCTTGTCCGGCTTCTCAAGAATGCCGCGCGGGTCTTCCTCGGGCCCGTAATTCATCGCGAAGACGACGACCGATTTCACGTCGCTCCACAGCGTGCGCGGATCGCCGCGCCGCTCGCGCGTCTCGGCCATCCACTCCATCGTTCCGTGCCTGCCGGCATCGATGAACTCACCGAGGCGATCCTTAGCTTCGGGAATGCTGTCCGGCAGCGTGATCCGACAGAGATCGAAGCCGAGCGCCTGCGCTTCCGCCTTGACGAAGGCGGTCAGCGTCATCAGGCGTTTGTCTTCCTTGGTCTGTGCGGATCGTTCGGGCATGAGAGGCCCCGTCAGAAATCCAGGTCGGCGTAGTGCGAAACAGGGGTCAGGCCGCGCACGCGCTCGGTGAGCAGCGGGCGGAAGGACGGGCGCGACTTGATGCGCTGGTACCATTCCTTGACGAGCGGCGATTCCGTCCAGTCGATCTCGCCGAGATAGTCGAGAATGGAGACGGAAGAGGCAGCCGCCAGATCGGCATAGCTCATCCGGTCACCCGCCAGCCACTGGCGCGAGCCGGAGAGCCACGTCAGATACTTCATGTGCTGGCGGATATTGGCGCGTGCCGTGCGCAGGATCTTCGAATCCGGTGCGCCACCGCCCTGATCGGCCGTCATCTGCAGCTTGTAGACGCGCTCGCGGGCAAGCGGCCGGGTGACGTCGGTTTCCATCTTGACCATGAACCACTCGGTCAGCCGCCGGATTTCGGCGCGCTGGAACGGATCCTCGGCGAGCAGTCGGCGATCGCGCTTCAGCACACCGTGCGTCTCGTCGAGATATTCGGAGATCACGGTGGACCCACAGAGCGCGCGCATGCTGTCGTCGACATAGACGGGCAGCGTGCCGGCCGGGTTGAGCGCCAGGAAGTCCCGGCGCTTCTCCCAGGTCTGCTCTTCGATCAGGTCTGCCTGATAGCCGTACTCCGTCAGGATCAACCGGACGAAGCGTGATGCGGATGACATGGGGTGATGATAGAGCGTGGGCATCGAGACTCGGATTTTTGGATGGCTGGGGGTGCACGTCGCATGGACGCGATGATTATAGCGCCCTAGTCATGACTCATTCGTTGAAGCTATAGAAGTTTGGCCCCTCCAACACAAGCGAGTCGGGCCGCCCGAAACCCTGACGAAGGAAATCGACCTCGCCCAAAAATCGCCGACAACCGATCAGAGGTTCTCGTCGCATCCTCGTCTGGTGAAAATTGGTGTCGTTCCCCCAGCGGCACAACACAATTCCCGTCTGACCGAACCCCGAAACGGAGACAATTGATGGATTACATAAACGCGATAATCCTAGGCATAGTCGAAGGCATTACCGAGTTTCTACCGATTTCAAGCACCGGCCACCTCATCATTGCGGAGCAATGGCTCGGCCACCGGTCTGATCTTTTCAACATCGTCATTCAGGCCGGCGCCATCCTCGCCGTCACCATCATCTACTGGCGCCGTATCATGACGCTTTTGCTTGGTTGGCAGGATCCCGAAAACCGCTCCTATCTCTTCAAGCTGATCCTCGCCTTCCTGATCACCGCCGTCCTCGGCCTGATCGTCAAGAAGCTCGGCTTCGAGCTGCCGAGCACGGCCACGCCGATCGCCTGGGCGCTGATCATCGGCGGTATCTGGATGATGGTCGCCGAATGGCTCGCCGCCCGCCGTCCGCCGCACAAGGAGATCACCTGGCTGGTCGCCATCCTGGTTGGTATCGCGCAGGTCGTCGCCGGCGTTTTTCCGGGCACCTCGCGTTCGGCATCGACAATCTTTGTCGCCATGCTCGCCGGCACGGGCAACCGCGCGGCGGCCACGGAATTCGCGTTCCTGGTCGGTATCCCGACGATGTATGCGGCAAGCGCCTATGAATTGCTGAAGACGTTCAAGGATGGTGGCGCGGCCAATGAAGACTGGACCGCTCTCGGCATCGCCTTCGTCGTGTCGACGATCGTTGCCTTCGTCGCCGTCAAATGGCTGCTCTCTTATATCCAGAGCAACAAGTTCACGGCTTTCGCGATCTACCGCATCATTCTCGGCGCCATCCTGCTGGGCATGGCATCGGTCGGTATGATCGCCTGATCGGGAAGCAAAGCTTCCCAACCAAAAAAAGAAACCGGCGTCTTGGGGCGCCGGTTTTTCTTTACCTGAGTGCTGCGGTTTCGCAGGGGTCGACGCCGTAGGCCGGCGAGCATTCGCCCTTCACGGCAGCGACCGAACCGGGCGCCACGAAAGAACCAGCCAGAATCACCAGCGCCGCGGAAGCAAAAAGCAGCGCAATTGACCTACCCATCGAAGTAACCTTTCAAGTCGTTTGAGCGCGCCTGTTTGAGGCGCTGAGTCCAAGCACAGACGCGCGGGGTGTGTAGTCAGAGGAATGGGAAATAGCAATAAATGTTCCTGCTAAATTTCCTGTTAATTCCGCTAAACTTTTCATGCGACTTTTATGCAACGCCCGGCGGTGCATAAACCCGCAAAAGCTGATGGTTCAGCCTGTTTTTTAACCCCTGCCTCGAAACGCGCAACGCCGCCAGCGGGTCCGCGGGCGGCGTTGTCGTTAAGAAAATCGGCGTGGATCAGGCAGCCTTGCCGCTGTTCGTATACTGGCCCTGCGGGCGGAACTGCACGAGGTAGCCATCGATGACGGAGCTTACCATCGTCGGCGCAATGCCGAGGTCCCGCAGCGTCCGTCCTTCGGTTTCGGCTTCCTTGGAAACGACGTTGTCCTTCTTCAGAAGCTTCACCTGATCGGCGGTGATCGGCGGGGCGATCAGCGGGATCATGGAGGCAACGCTGCCGATCAGCGAGGCAACGCCGAAGGGAAGCGAGACCAGCGGGTTGGTGCGCGCGGTCGACTTCAGCACCGCTTCGAGACACTGGCGGAAGGTCAGCACTTCCGGGCCGCCGAGTTCGTAGATCTTGCCGCCGGCAACCTTGCCTTCGACAGCCTTGGCCACGGCCTCGGCGACGTCCATGACGTAGACCGGCTGCAGCTTCGTCTTGCCGCCGCCGATCAGCGGCAGAAACGGTGCCGAGCGCGCCATGCCGGCGAACTTGTTGAAGAAGCCGTCTTCCGGACCGAACACGATCGACGGACGGTAGATGATGGCGTCGGGCGCGATCGAGTGGATCGCGGCTTCGGCGCGGCCCTTGGTGCGTGCGTAGGACGAATCGGAGTTGGCGTTGGCGCCGATCGCCGAGATGTGGACCAGCTTGGCGCCGACGCCGCGCGCGGCTTCGGCCACGGCACGACCGCCGAATTCCTGGACGGCCTCAAACGAGTTGCGGCCGCTTTCAAACAGGATGCCGACACAGTTGACGACGTAGGACGCACCTTCGACGGCGCGGTCGACCGACTGGCGGTAGCGCAGGTTGGCCTGCACGAAGGAGATCTGGCCGACATTGCCGAGCGGCTGCAGGAAGCCGGCGAGATCGGGGCGGCGCACGGCAACCCGGATGCGGTAGCCGCGCTTGGCCAGCGCGCGTACGACGTGCCTGCCAACGAAGCCGGAGCCTCCGAACACGGTGACGAGTGGCGGCAGGTTGGCAAGGGTCATGGCAGGTTCCTCGGAAGGCTGATGTGATTGGCGGGTGATCTCGTCTTAGCCCAATCAGGGTGCGACGAAAAGACCTATCGCACCACGCTTGCCACGACTTTGATCTGCCTCAAACGCCTTCGACGACAACCATTTCCGCGTCGGCCACTTCCTGGCGGATCTTGGCGGCGATCTGGTATTCAGGCGAGTTGTAGCAATCCACCGCATGCTGCATCGACGGGAACTCGATGACGACGTTGCGCGCCCGCGCCTTGCCCTCGAGCTCGGTCAACGCGCCGCCGCGGGCGAGGAAATTGGCGCCGTATTTCTCGAAGGCCGGCTTGGCGGCGGCGACATAATCCTTGTAGCGCTCGGTATCGCGCACATCTACGCGAGCGATCCAGTATCCCTTGGCCATGGTGTCTCCTCCTGGTTTATGTCGTAGGATCAGCGATTGGCGGGCCAGAGCGCGCTGACCATCTCGTCGAGAATGGCCTTGGCCGCGACCTTCGGCTCCGGCGCCTTGACGATCGGGCGGCCGACGACGAGATGCGTCGAGCCGGCCTTCAGCGCGTCATAGGGCGTCATCACACGCTTCTGGTCGCCGCGCTCGCTGCCGCTTGGGCGAATGCCTGGTGTAACGATCGCCATGCCTGGGCCGACGACTTCGCGCACGACAGCAGATTCCTCGGCCGAGCAGACGATGCCGCCCATGCCGGCTTCGCGCGCCTGTTCGGCGCGGCGCAGCACCAGCGAGCGGGGATCGCCGCTGTAGCCGGCCTCGGTGAGGTCGGCCTCGTCCATCGAGGTCAGCACCGTGACGCCAAGCAGGCAGAGGCCCGAGCCCTTGGCTGCCTCGACGGCGGCGCGCATCGCCTTCGGATAGGCGTGCAGCGTCAGCATCGACATGCCCATCTTGGCGATGTTTTCGACGCCCGAGGCGACCGTGTTGTCGATGTCGAGCAGCTTCATGTCGAGGAAGACTTTCTTGCCGTCCTTGGCAAGGTCGCGGGCGAATTCCAATCCGCCGGCAAACACCAACTGGTAGCCGATCTTGTAGAAGGAGACCGTATCGCCGAGCGTCGCGACCATCTTTTCGGCTTCACCGAGTGTTGGAACATCCAGTCCGATGATCAACCGTTCGCGCGCGTCCATCTCACATCCATCCCTGCCAGTCTTCGATAGGCGTCCAGTCGCATGATAGGCGCCGATCCGCAAGACGGAAACAATAGAGATTGCCGCCGCCACCGGGCTGGTCGCGATCCCGCCCGATCGGCCGGCCTTCAAGGTGACACTTCAGAAGCGTCCCCACGCCGCCATGGCCGACGAATGCGATCGGCAGACTGGTATCGTGCGTGGAGAGAATGCGCTCGACGTTGGATACGATCCGCAGCTGTGCATCGATCGCCCGCTCCCATCCGTTGAAGCTCTTCTCCGGATTGGCGAAGAACCAGTCCGCCGCCTTCTCGAATTCTGATGGAGGCAGGAAGCCGGTCGCGGAGCGGTCGTTCTCGTGCATCTCCTCGACGATCTCGACGGAAACGCCCGAGGGCGCAGCCAGAATGGCGGCCGTCTCGATCGCCTTGGTCTCGTCGCTGCTGACGATACGTCGCAATTGCGACGCCCATGGGTTATCCGCCGCCAGCCGCGCGCGTGCGGCGCCGACATCCGACAAGCCCCATTTGGGCACCGGAACGGCGGCGTCGATCTTCACTTGCGGGTGGGTGATGTAGAGACCGAACACTTCAGCCTCGGCGGTAGATCCAGAGCTGCGCCGGCGGAATGTTGCGGACGATGAAGTCGAAGTGCTGGATATGGTAGCGCTCCGGTCGCGCGATGATCGGCGAAACCGGGCCGTAAGAAATCTGCACGAAGGGGCGTCCAGCCGGCAGCCGGTCCAGTACGCTTTCCAGCATGGCGATGCGCGCCTGCATCGGGAAGTTCAAAAGCGGCACGGCGGAAACGACGCTGTCGAATTTCTGCCCATCCATATGGGCCAGCGTCTTGTCGAGATTGAAGGCGTCGCCGTTGATGACGTTCACGCCGGGATAGAGCCGCACCAGATGTTCGTAGAAGTCGGTCGAATATTCGATGGCGACGAGGTTTTCAGGCTTCACGCCACGCTGCAGGATGGCCTTGGTGATGGCGCCGGTGCCGGGCCCGAGTTCGAGAACCGGCAGGCCGGAGTTCGGGTTGATGACGCTTGCCATCTTCTTCGCCGTGATCGACGACGTCGGCACGATCGAGCCGACGGTCTTCGGCCCCTGCATCATCCCCTTGAAAAACCGGATCTCCTCGTCGAATTTCTTGCCCAGCCGTTCCTTGAGGCGCAAGCCACCCATGCCGTTCTCCTTCGTGCAGCACATGCTGCATGCTTATGTGCAGGCAATACGGCGCTAAAACAAGGCAGAGCGTCGCAATTGACAAAGTTTGAACGGCAAATGCGACGCGCTACACGCGCATCGGCATCAGCACGTAAAGGGCGTCGTCGCCGGCGGTGTCGCGAATGAGCGTCGGCGAGCCGGCGTCGGCAAGAAGGAAGATCGCCTGATCGCCGGAAAGCTGCGCGGTGATATCGAGCAGGTATTTGGCGTTGAAGCCGATTTCCATGGCGTCGGTGTCGTAGCCGACGGCCACTTCTTCCGTGGCGCTGCCCGAATCCGGGTTGTTGACGGTGAGCAGCAACTGTCCGTCCGAAAGCGCCAGCTTCACGGCGCGGCCGCGTTCCGACGAGATGGTCGAGACGCGGTCGACGGCCTGCGCGAAGCTCGTGCAATCGACGCGCATTTCCTTGTCGTTGCCGGTCGGGATGACGCGCTGGTAATCGGGGAAGGTGCCGTCGATCAGCTTCGAGGTCATGACGATCGAGCCGATGGAAAGGCGGATCTTGGCGTCGGAAACTTCGACCGTGACCATCGCTTCCGGATTGTCGACCAGCTTCTGCAGTTCGCCGACCGTCTTGCGCGGAATGATGATGCCAGGCATGCCCTCGGAGCCCGAGGGAGCGTTGACGTCGGCGCGCGCCAGGCGGTGGCCGTCGGTGGCGACGGCGCGCAGCTTCAGATCGCCTTCGCTTTCGATCGTGTGGAAGAAGATGCCGTTCAGATAGTAGCGGGTCTCTTCCGTCGAGATCGCGAACTGGGTGCGATCGATCAACATCTTCAGATCCGTCGCCTTCAGCTTGAAGGTGTGCGTGAAGGTGCCGGCCGTGAGATCCGGGAAGTCGGATTCCGGCAGGCACTGCAGCGAGAACTTCGAACGACCGGACTGAACCGTCATCGAGCCGCCATCCTGGCTGGTGGCGAGCAGAACTTCCGAGCCGTCGGAAAGCTTGCGCACGATGTCGTAGAGAAGATGGGCGGGAACCGTGGTGGCGCCGGGCTGCTCAACGTTGGCGGGCGTGGCTTCCGTCACTTCCAGATCGAGGTCGGTCGCCTTCATGTCGAGGTTCTGGCCATCGGCGCGCAGCAGGATGTTCGACAGGATCGGGATCGTGTTGCGGCGTTCAACCACGCGGTGAACGTGGTTCAGCGACTTCAAAAGGTTGGACCGCTCAATAGTAATACGCATGGGATGCTACCGCTTTCGACCGTTACTGCCCGGGCGCGCTTGAACGCGCCTGAATAATGCCTTTCCCAAAAGCTGGGATCGGAGGATTGGACGCGCAAAATGGCAGAATTTTGCGGATGAATGCAAGAGGGGCGAGAGCGTGCGTTCGCGCAATTGCCGATTTCGCTGCAGATGCTCACAGAAATCGCCGGACTTGCCCCCAGCTAGCCCCAGACCCGCCCCTAACTCGCCCCAACTGGCCCCGGAAATGCCCCGGACTGGCCCCGCGCTGACCGAGGCGCCGCCTCTGGCAGCTCCGCGCCCCCTTGCCGAAGAGAAAGGTGTCGCCCATAAAGGCCGGAAGCCAGAAAGGGCAGACATATCTTGAGCAATGACGACGCGACGACAGAGGGCGGCAGGCAGCGCAGCTTCCGCCTGCACAACATGGCCGTTCCCGCCCGCCCGCAGGAGCCCGGCCTCTATCTCGTCGCGACGCCGATCGGCAATCTCGGCGACATAACGCTGCGCGCGCTGGAAACGCTCGCCGGTGCTGATGTCCTCGCCTGCGAGGATACCCGCGTCACCCGCGTGCTGCTCGATCGCTACGGCATCCAGAACCGCCCCTACGCCTATCATGAGCACAATGCCGACGAGGCCGGACCTCGCCTGCTTGCCGCGCTCGAGGCGGGGAAATCCGTGGCGCTGGTCTCCGATGCCGGCACCCCGCTGGTCTCCGACCCCGGTTATCGCCTCGCGCAATCGGCGATCGAAGCCGGCTATCGGGTGATCCCGATCCCCGGCGCCTCGGCGCCGCTGGCAGCGCTTGTCGGCTCCGGCCTTCCGAACGATGCCTTCCTCTTTGCCGGTTTCCTGCCCACCAAGGACAAGGCCCGCCGCGATCGCCTGTCTGAATTCGCCGCCACGCCTGCGACGCTGATGTTCTTCGAATCCCCGCACCGCATCGGCGCCACGCTCATTGCCGCCGCCGACGTTCTCGGCGGTGATCGCCCGGCTTCCGTCTGCCGCGAGCTCACCAAGAGCTACGAGGAGTTCCGCCGGGGCACGCTCGCAGAGCTCGCCGCTCACTATGCCGATGTCGACAACGTCAAAGGCGAGATCGTCCTCGTCATCGGCCCGGCACCGGAGCGCGCCATCGAGGAGACGGATATCGACGCTATCTTGGCCGATCTCTCGCAAACGCTTCCGACCGCCAAGGCGGCCGCCGAGGCCGCCCGCATCACCGGTCTCCCCCGCAAGGAGCTCTATCAGCGCCTTCTCGACCGAAAGGCGGGCGATGTCAGGTAACGACGCTACGGACCCGCATCAGAAGGGTCTTCGCCGCAAGGCACTGCGTCGGGGTCATGTCTCCGAATACATCGCCGCTTTCTATCTCATTCTCAAAGGCTACCGCATCGTCGCGCTGCGCTATCGCACGCGGCTCGGCGAGATCGACATCATCGCCCGCAAGGGCGACCTGGCAATCTTCGTCGAGGTGAAGGCGCGTCGCGACGAGGGCGCGGCCGTCGATGCCGTCTCGCATCTCGCGCAAACCCGCATCCGCGGCGCCAGCGATCTCTGGCTCGCCCGCCAGCGCGACCAGGCCCGCCTGTCTCAACGCTACGACATCGTCGCCATCTTGCCCGGGCGATGGCCGGTCCATTTGCGCGATGCGTTCTGATTGCTTTCGTTAGCTGAGTAAATTCTTCGGAATTTGTAATCGGCGCGTCACAAAACTGTTAAGGAGGCGTCACAATAGGCCTCTATTGCGTCCTCACGCCAACAACGGTGGAGAGGGTTTTTCATGTTTAAGTCGATTTCATTGGCCGCTGCTGCGGTTGCTTTGTCCGCTTCCGCGTCCTTCGCTGCAACAGAAGTGACCTGGTGGCACGCCATGGGTGGCGAGCTTGGCAAGAAGCTCGAGGAAGTTGCCCAGAAGTTCAACGACAGCCAGAGCGAATACAAGATCGTTCCTGTTTACAAGGGCACCTATCCCGAGACGCTGACGGCCGCTATCGCCGCTTTCCGCGCCGGCCAGCAGCCCGCCATCGTTCAGGTTTTCGAAGTCGGCACCGGCACCATGATGGCCGCCAAGGGCGCCGTCTACCCGGTCTACCAGCTGATGAAGGACGAGGGTGAGCCTTGGGATCCGTCGAAGTTCCTGGCGCCTGTCGTCGGCTACTATTCCGACGCTGAGGGCAACATCCTGTCGATGCCGTTCAACTCGTCGACCCCGATCCTCTACTACAACAAGGACGTCTTCAAGAAGGCCGGCCTTGATCCTGAAGTCGCTCCGAAGACCTGGGCCGAGCTTGCCGAAATGGGCAAGAAGATCGTCTCCTCCGGCGCTGCCAAGTGCGGCTTCACTATGTCCTACGGCGCGACCTGGGTTGGCCTGGAAAACTACTCCGCCATCCAGAACCTGCCTTACGGCACCCAGCAGAACGGCTTCGGCGGCATGAACGCCGAGTTCACCTTCAATGGTCCGAACCAGGCCAAGTTCTGGGATCACCTGAAGACCTGGCAGGATGAAGGCGTCTACAAGTACGGCGGCCCGAGCGCCGGTGCCGACGCTGCTCCGCTCTTCTATTCGCAGCAGTGCGCAGCCTACATGAACTCGTCCGCTTCGCGCGCCGGCGTCATCAACAACGCCAAGGACTTCAAGGTCGGCTTCGCGCCGATGCCTTACGACGACACGGTCACCCAGGATCCGAAGAACTCGATCATCGGCGGCGCAACGCTGTGGGTTCTGAACGGTCAGAAGGACAAGGCTGTCTACAAGGGCGCCGCCAAGTTCTTCACCTACCTGTCGCAGCCTGAAGTCCAGGCAGATTGGCACCAGTTCACCGGCTACCTGCCGATCACCAATGCTGCTTACGAGCTTGGTCAGAAGCAGGGCTACTACGAAAAGAACGCCGGTTCTGACATCGCCATCAAGCAGATCATGCGCGGCACGCCGTCCGAAAACTCCAAGGGCGTTCGCTTCGGCAACCTGACGCAGATCCGCGACGTCATCGACCAGCAGTTCGAAGCCGTTCTCAACGGCAAGAAGACCGGTCAGGAAGCGCTCGACGAAGCCGCAAAGCAGGGCAATGCCAAGCTGCGCGAATTCGAAGCCGCGAATTCCAACTAAGGGTCGCTCCCTCCGTCAGCCCTCTCCGGCCCGTCCGGGGAGGGCATTTTCCTTGAGGGGTCATGCATGCAAACCAAACGCACCGTCTTCCAAAGCCGTCTCCTGCCTTATCTCCTGATCGCACCGCAGCTGCTCATCACGATTGTCTTCTTCGTGTGGCCGGCGGTTCAGGCCGTATGGCAGTCCTTCCTGCGCCAGGATCCCTTCGGTCTGAAGGACACCTTCGTCGGTTTGGCGAACTACACGCGCTTGCTGCATGATCCGGATTATCTGAATTCGCTGACCGTCACCTTCGTCTTCTCGATCGGCGTCACCGTGCTGTCGATGGGGCTGTCGCTGCTCTTCGCGATCTGCGTCAACCGCGTGATCCGCTCGCAGCGCTTCTATACGACGCTTCTGGTCTGGCCCTATGCCGTGGCGCCGGCCGCATCCGGCCTGCTCTGGTGGTTCATGTTCAACCCCAGCGTCGGCATCATTCCCTATGTGCTGGAACATTTCGGCTACAGCTGGAACCATCGCCTGAACCCGAACAACGCAATGATCCTGATCATCATCGCCGCCGCCTGGAAGCAGATTTCCTACAATTTCCTGTTCTTCGTCGCCGGCCTGCAATCGGTCCCGCATTCGCTGACCGAAGCCGCCGCGATCGATGGCGCCGGTCCCATCAAGCGCTTCTGGACTGTGGTCTTCCCGCTGCTGTCGCCGACCACCTTCTTCCTTGCCGTCATCAACATCACCTACGCGATGTTCGACACCTTCCCGATCATCGACGCGGCCACCTCGGGCGGTCCGTCGCAATCGACCAACATCCTTGTCTACAAGGTCTATGCCGATGGTTTCGTCGGTCTCAATCTCGGCCCGTCGGCCGCGCAGTCGGTCGTGCTGATGCTGATCGTGGTCGTCCTGACCGTCGTCCAGTTCCGCTGGATCGAGCGCAAAGTGCAGTATTGAAGCGAGAACCAGCCATGGTCGAGAACCGTCCCTTCCTCAATTTCCTCACCCACTTCGTGCTGATCATCGGGATCGGCATGGTGGTGTTTCCCGTCTACCTCGCCTTCATCGCCTCGACACGCGGTCCCTCGGACTTCTTGACCGGCGTCGTGCCGATGACGCCGGGCCACCAGATGCTGGAGAACTACGGCGTGCTGCTCGGCACCGGCGCATCCAACGCCGGCGCACCGCCGTTCCTCCTGATGCTCGGCAACAGCCTGGCGATGGCTATCCTGGTGGCGATCGGCAAGATCGCTATTTCGATCATCTCGGCCTTCGCCATCGTCTATTTCCGTTTTCCCTTCCGCACGGTCGCCTTCTGGATCATCTTCATGACGCTGATGCTCCCCATCGAGGTGCGCATCTTGCCGACCTACAAGGTCGTCGCCGATCTCGGCATGCTGAACTCCTATTCCGGCCTCGTCATTCCCGTCATCGCGTCGGCAACCGCCACCTTCCTGTTCCGGCAGTTCTTCCTGACGGTTCCTGAAGAGATGATGGAAGCGGCGCGCGTCGATGGCGCCGGTCCGATGAAGTTCTTCTGGGATATTCTGCTGCCGCTGTCGCGCACCAATATCGCGGCACTCTTCATCATCATGTTCATCTACGGCTGGAACCAATATCTCTGGCCGATGCTGATCACCACCGAACCCGGCTACTACACCGTCGTCATGGGCATCAAGCGCCTCGCCGCGGTGCTGGATGGCGACACCCAATGGAACCTTGTGATGGCAGGCGTCATCCTCGCGGCCCTGCCGCCGGTTCTGGTTATCATTTTCATGCAGCGCCTTTTCGTCAAAGGCCTGGTTGAGACGGAGAAGTAACAATGGCCTCCATCGACGTCGATAATGTCGGCAAAATCTATCACGGCGGAGTGCGCGCCGTTTCCGGCATCGAACTCAAGATTGCCGATGGCGAGTTCATCGTGCTCGTCGGTCCCTCCGGCTGCGGCAAGTCCACCCTGCTGCGCATGATCGCGGGGCTCGAGACCATCTCCGAAGGCGAGGTGAAGATCGGTGCGCGCGTCGTCAATAACGTCGAGCCCGCCGATCGCGACATCGCCATGGTCTTCCAGAACTACGCGCTCTATCCGCATATGAGCGTGCGTGAGAATCTGGAATACGGCCTGAAGAACCGCAAGACGCCGAAGGCCGAGATCGATGCGCGCGTGGCCGAGGCCGCCCGCATGCTGGAGATCAACCAGTATCTCGAGCGCAAGCCGAAGGCACTTTCCGGCGGCCAGCGCCAGCGCGTCGCCATGGGCCGCGCCATCGTCCGCAAGCCGGCCGTCTTCCTCTTCGACGAGCCTCTGTCCAACCTCGATGCCAAGCTGCGTGTCTCCATGCGCGGCGAGATCAAGCGCCTGCAGCGCCGCCTCGGCACCACCTCCATCTACGTCACCCACGACCAGCTGGAAGCGATGACGCTGGCCGACCGCCTGGTTGTGCTCAACGGCGGCAAGATCGAGCAGGTCGGTTCGCCACTCGATGTCTACCACCGCCCGGCCTCCACCTTCGTCGCCTCCTTCATCGGCTCTCCGGCCATGAATCTCCTGAAGGGCGAGCTGCACGGCGACAAGCTGGCGCTTGGGCCGAGCCTGATCGACCTTGCAGGCTGCGCTCCGACCTCGGGGGCCGTCACCGTCGGCATCCGCGCCGAGGATCTCTGCCTCGCCGGTCCCGATCAGCACGCCATGCCCGTCAGCGTCGAGTACGTCGAGGAACTCGGCGCCCAGCGGCTGGTCCACGGCCTGCTCGGCGATCAGCCGATCACCGCGGTGCTGGCGCCCGATATCGACATTCCCGCCGAACTGCGCCTGACCATCGCGCCGGAAAAGCTGCATTTCTTCGCGGCCGACACAGGCAAGCGCATCGTCGCCGCCGACACCGATGGCGCATCCAAGCCCGCCATGGCTGCCCAGCCCGCGTGAAGACAGCGCCCGCTCTTTGGCGGGCGTGCATTATCGTGACACTCGTTACAACTTTAGCGAATGTCTGAACGGGTCCGTCAGGACTCCCTGATATCTCCCACTTTAGGGGATAGTGTACTCAGGGGGTTCTGGTGGCATCACTGCATCTTATGTTCGCGAGCGCGATGGCCTTGGCCGCCCGCTCCATGCCCGATATCGTGGTATTGCCGCGCGGCAAATCTTTCGTCGCGCATTCGAGCGATCTCATCGCCATGAAGTCGACGCCGATCAATCCTGATTGGATTGTCGCCGGTGACCCGCAGGCGCGCACCGGTGAGCACTCGCGCGGCCACGACGACGCCGCACTGACGGCGATCTGGGACTGCACGGCAGGCGAATTCCGCTGGTTCTTCGGCTGGGACGAAACGGTGATGATCCTTGAGGGCGAGGTTCACATCACCGCCGACGACGGCACCGAGCGCGTGCTTCGCGCCGGCGACGTCGCCTTCTTCGCCGGCGGCACATGGGCCAGCTGGCGGGTCGACAATTACGTCCGCAAGGTCGCCTTCCTGCGCAAGCCCTTCCCGAAGCCGGTGGCGCTCGCCTATCGCCTGCGCAACCTGCTGCGCGGCAACGGCCAGCAGGGCATCGCGGCCTGAAACAAGGCCTGAATTGAAGCCTGAAGGGAACGCCGGCCAATTGCGCCGGCGCACCGCACAAAAGCCGTCCATTGACCGTTGCGTTCGCGCCCTCTGCGGCCTACATCTGTCCGGCAATCGCTAAGGGACAGAAATGGCCAAGATCAAGAACGTAGCGGTCCAGATGGACCATGTCGCCTCCATCAACATCGCGGGCGACTCCACCTTCGCCATGAGCCTCGAGGCGCAGACCCGCGGCTACAAGCTCTTCCACTATACGCCCGACCGCCTGAGCTTCCTCGATGGCAAGCTCTACGCTTCCGTCGAGCCGATGACGCTGCGCGACATCAAGGGCGACCATTTCGATCTCGGCGCGCCCGAGCGCGTCGACCTGTCGACCATGGATGTGATCCTGCTCCGCCAGGACCCGCCCTTCGACATGTCCTACATCACCTCGACGCATCTCTTGGAGCGCATCCACCCGAAGACGCTTGTCGTCAACGACCCGGCCTGGGTGCGCAATTCGCCGGAGAAGATCTTCGTCACCGAATTCTCCGACCTGATGCCGCGGACGCTGATCACCAAGGATTCCGCCGAAATCCGCCGCTTCCGCGACGAGATGGGCGACATCATACTGAAGCCGCTCTACGGCAATGGCGGCGCCGGCGTCTTCCATTCGACCAAGGACGACCGCAACCTCTCCTCGCTGCTCGAAATGTTCGGCCAGCTCTTCCGCGAACCCTACATCGCCCAGCAGTATCTGCCTGACGTGCGCAAGGGCGACAAGCGCATCATCCTCGTCGACGGCGAACCGGTCGGCGCCATCAACCGCGTTCCGGCCGAGCACGACAGCCGCTCCAACATGCATGTAGGCGGCCGCGCCGAGGCGACCGAGCTCACCGCACGCGAAAAGGAAATCTGCGCCCGCATCGGCCCCGCCTTGCGCGAACGCGGCTTCCTGTTGGTCGGCATCGACGTCATCGGCGACTACATGACCGAGATCAACGTCACCTCACCGACCGGCATCCGCGAAGTCAAGAAATTCGGCGGCGCCGACATCGCCAGCCTCTTGTGGGACGCGATCGAGCGCAAGCGCGCGTAAGGCCGGCTACGGGGCGGGCGGCGACGCCGCCCCACGCTCGACCGTCATGCTCGGCCTTGTGCCGAGCATCTGCTGAGCATCCAACTTGCTCGACCTGAGTGGATAGCTTGCACCCCGCCGATAGCAAGCCCTCCCCACCTTTGTTCCACCTATACAACCCACCACAACCGCACCACAGCGATGGCGCGCAATTGTTCATTTGTTGTTCTTGTTTCATTCCAATTTCTATGCCAGATTGCAATCCGCGACCATGATGGGTCGCGATTTCAGGTGCAAGGGGTTGCACCATAGGGGATCTGGGCCAAGGGGTTGGGCATGGTGGCGCGCGTCAGCACGGTTGCATTCCAGGGCATAGAAGGGGTTCCGGTCGAGGTCCAGGTCATGGTCGCGCCCGGCAAGCTGATCACCCAGATCGTCGGCCTGCCCGACAAGGCGGTGGCCGAAAGCCGCGAGCGGGTGCATGCGGCACTCCACGCCTCCGGCTTGGCGCTCCCCGCCAAGCGCATCACCGTCAACCTCGCGCCCGCCGATCTTCCCAAGGAAGGCAGTCACTTCGACCTTCCGATCGCGCTCGGCCTGATGGCGGCCCTCGGCGCGATTCCGGCCGATGCGCTCTCGGGCTATGTCGTCATCGGCGAACTCAATCTCGACGGCACGATCGCCGCCGTCACCGGCGCGCTACCGGCCGCGATCGGCGCCAATGCCATGGGCAAGGGCCTTATCTGCCCGGCCGAAAGCGGCCCCGAGGCCGCCTGGGCCGGCGCCGAGCTCGATATCCTGGCGCCCCGCAGCCTGATCGCGCTCGCCAATCATTTCCGCGGCACCCAGGTGCTCTCGCGTCCCGAGCCGTCGATCCGCGCCACCGCCGCCAATCTGCCCGATCTCGCCGACATCAAGGGCCAGGAGAGCGCCAAGCGGGCGCTGGAGGTGGCGGCCGCCGGCGGGCACAATCTGTTGATATCGTGTACCATTAGTGGGATTTAATTGGTCACAATATCAGGATATTGTGTACTATTAAATGAAACTAGTTTAGTAGCATTCCATGGATCTGGCTTCTGATGAACGACCGCTGGCTTTCTCTTACGTGAGAATGTCGACTGCAACGCAGCTAAAGGGCGACAGCCTGCGAAGGCAGACCGATGCTTCTCGCCAATATGCCGAGGACAATGGACTGCGGCTCGTAGAAGAGTTGGAGGACATAGGGGTCTCTGCTTTCCGAGGAAGCAATTCGAAAAGCGGTCGGCTAGCTGGATTTCTAAAAGCGCTTGACGAGCATGACATACCGCAGGGGTCATTTCTGCTTGTTGAATCGCTGGACCGGCTAAGCAGAGAGCGAATCCACGACGCACTAGAGCAGTTCCTGAGCATATTGAAAAAAGGGGTCAACATCGTGACCCTGCTTGATAAACAGGTCTACATGTCGGGCAAGCTGGACGTTAACCAGCTTCTTGTTTCGCTAATTTTCATGAGCCGAGCGAATGAGGAATCAGAAACAAAAAGCAGAAGGTTAACTGCGGCTTGGAATGCAAAACGACAACGAATTGCCACTCAGAAGTTAACTCGCCTTTGCCCTGCGTGGATGGAGTTGGCAGCCGATAGGTCGCACTACATTTTAGACGACCGTAAAGCGAGTGTCGTCAAGAGGATCTTCGATGATGCGGCTAATGGGGAAGGAAGCTACTCGATTACCAGAGCACTTAACCGAGATGGTATTCCTCCGTTTGGAAGATCCAACTTCTGGATCAAGTCGTACGTCACAAAGATACTCACAAACCGAGCAGTTCTCGGTGAATATCAGCCACACAGACTGATCGACGGAAAAAGAGTCGCTGAGGGTGATCCGGTGCACGGATATTTTCCTCGTGTTGTGGATGATGAGCTGTTTTACAGTGTGCAATCGTTCCGACAAATACGAGCGGTTGGCGGTGGTGGCCGGCGAGGTCCCGCCGACTTAAATCTTTTCAAAAACGTAGCTGTCTGTTTTTATTGCAGCTCGCCAATGCACTTTTTCAACAAGGGGAAAGGATCCAAGGGAGGAAATTATCTCCGTTGCTCTGGCGCCGAGTCTGGATCGGGATGCTGCTCGGTAGCGTGGAGATATGAGAATTTTGAACAGTCCTTTTTGTTCTTTTGCCGGGAAATCGACCTCTTAGAAATTGCACAGAATACGCAACAAAAAGAGCAAAAAGGCCGGAGGCAGGCACAAGTCGCAAAACTTCATACGGAGATATCGGACCGTGAGCTGCAGATGCAAAAGGTATTCTCGCTTACGCAACAAGCCACCTCATCCGCCACGTATGTAGCGGGTCAGCTCGATAAGTTGCAAAATGAGATTCGCCAAAGGCAGGATGAGATTGCAGAGCTGACAGCATCACGTGACGATCAGGCAGATCATATAGAAGTTGACCCTGATGAATTCGCCCGGCTTGCGAGAATGATCAGCGATCCCGCAGTACAGGAACGGGGAAATCTGAGATCCCTCCTAAGGAGCAAGATCTTGCGAATGGTAGATTACCTGCGGCTTGCTCCCGACGGCGGTCGACACAACATGGCTTGGACGAAGCCGATAAGCATTGACGATCTTCCTACTTCTCCCAACGAATACGACGACTTTAAAAAGGTCGGGAGTATGTTGATTGAAGCGAAGGTTGCCGAGCCGTTCTTTCAAGTCGGCTTTGCAGGAGACGTCCACCGGACGGTGCGGGTCAGCAGCGCCAATCCACTCCAATATACCAATATTCTTGAGAAAGACGGCGCCATCAGTTGGATGCAATCTTCCGGAGAGGAAAGGATCACGCTTAAAAATGCAGATCCTTCAGAGGACTAGCTCTGCTTTTTCCGCCTTCCAGCTCTCAGCGGCATCGGTGGAGACTCCCCTTCATCTGGCAGCCTGAATAAATCTGCGATTGTTACGTTTAGTGCCAATGCGATTTGTTCGATTGTGCTGATCGTAACGTTTTCTCTGCCTCGCTCTACTCGCCCAAGGTAAGCACGATCAACTTGCGCCTCAAGCGCAAGTGCCTCCTGAGACAATCGCCTTTCGACACGACGCTTTCTCAAGTTCCAACCAAGGGTTTCTCTTGCATCCATGCCCCACAGAACAAAATCTGTGGTTGACAAATCCACGGACTGGTAATCTCATATTACCGAAAATTTTGCCGTTCGAGGGTTTAAATGACATCTTCTGCTTGCGATACGAGGCACACTGGTTTCGGGTTCATTAAGTGGCGGTATGTCACCCATTCCAGTGATTCTAAAGGATCCAAGGCGCTCCAGCGTTCATCCAGTAGGTCGTTCTGGCTGAGAGCCCTTTGGCATCGGAAGGGTCCAACTCTCGTCTTGAGCCTGGTTGTAATACCGGTGATAGTTGCAGTTCTCGCTGGTGCTTCGTACGAGAATCCTACGTTCAACCAACGAACACGGGGCGAGTTCGTCTCTTCCGCCAATCAAAAGCTGGAAGCCATACAACGCACCCTAAATTCAGTCGACTTGAACGGTAAGAAGACTGTGCTCAGCGATGCAGACCTAAAGGCTCTCGACGGAATTGGGCAGCGCTACATGGATTTCACGCATGTGTTGGGTGAAGGCTGCTGCTACTTATCAAGAGATGTTAAGAAGCTATTCGAACAGAACCGTGCCAATCAGGCATACAACGATCAGAACGATCCTTCAAAAGTAGCTGCGGAACGCAGAGCTTCGGATGAGCACCGACTTCGTCTTGGGTACATTCACTATCTTGCGGCAGCCCAGTGCTGGAATAACGCCGTGGAATTCGATGATGCTGAAATAAAAGGGCTTACGTTGGCGCTAAAAGAATTCAGCAACAACACTGTCTTCTCGAAGCCGGAGCGAGATAAGTTCTGGAGCAATGCCGAAGTGATCAACAAACGGAAAGGTTTGGTAAGATCGGATTGCCTTGACGCCCGAAGGTATCTGATGACAGAGTTTCCTAATGCTTTTCCAAAGCAATCCAACCCATTCTAGTTGACCCAAAGACGCCTCAGACCCCTTTGGTCAACGGCCATTTCTAATGTTCAACAATAGCGATGCTCTTTTCCAGCAATTCCATGTCAACGTCCTGCTGCCGATGAGCTTCAATTGCGTTCCGATACGCTTCAATAAACGCTGCTTTATCGACCCAGCTTTTGCTGCACACCTGCATCGGCCAGTTGTATACGTCCAATCCCTTATCTCCACGTTCGAGCAAACGGTTCGCTGCGATCTCGTAAGTTGGCGCTGGTGATCTCGACTGAAGCCCAAATTCATTCACTATCCATTGCTCGTTCTTGAAGTGTTCCAACGATCTGCTCCTTAAAAATTTACCCAGTCCTAAAGATTTAGGTAGCCCGATTTCTCCAATCAATAAACAAAACGCACGACCGGCACGGTTACTTGGCAATCTGGAATGACCTGTTTGATTTAAAAGAATATTCGGAGAATGGAGTTGAATAGGTGCGACCATAAGTGGAAGACTGATTCTGAGGATTGATATTCCATTGCGATTCTATGTTAGGGCACAGGATGTATCTGAAGACGCTGTCGATAGAGAATTTTAGGGCGATCGAGTCGATCGACGTTGAGCTTACCGAACGTATCAACGTCATTGTTGGTCCAAATGCCGTCGGAAAGACAACAATTCTTGAGGCTATCAGACTGCCTAAGGCGCTCCTTGCACCAAGAACGCAGAATGAATCGACACAAGCGCTGATCTCGATGGGGGCAGCGTCCCCGCACAATCCCCAGCAGCTCATCGCTGAGTCAATTGCGAGAGACATTTCGAAGCCGGTGCAAATCCGCTGCGGATATCAGTTGAGCGACGCTGAAATCAGGAATGTTGCGGATAGTCAGCCTCAGATGGTCACGCGACTAATTCGATCCCGAGTCGCCGATGCTCTCACACCAGCAAATTTTGCCGCTTTCTTGTCTTCTCCGGCTGGCCAAGCCACCGTACAGGATGCAACTCGGGAAGTGAGTGAGGGGATAGAGAGACTAAAGGCGCTGCGAGGAGTATGCCGCCTCGACCTCTTGATCGATTTTCGCTCCTCACAAATTTCAACTCCTGACCCAACTGGGGCAGCCATAATAGCATTCTTGGATGATAGCCTGTCGCCCGATTCCACAGTCTTCAGCTATTTTCCAGCCGATCGTGCGCTCCCGCGAGGAGAGCAGCCCATACAGCTTGGCATTCAGGATGCTGCGCAGCAGCTGGAGGCTCACAACTCGCAACCGCAGACAAAATATAACCGCCTGAAGAACACGATTTTCGGCGCGATTGTTGGAGCTGAAGAAGGACGACACTCGATTCGAGAGAACTTCGAAAGAATTTTCTCGGGTGTTCTCAAGGGGCGGGAACTGGTTGGTGCCGGAGTGAACCAGTACGGGCTGCTCACTATCAACGTCCGGGATTTGGAGTCAGGTCGAATTTTCGATATTGACGCGATGAGCAGCGGTGAAAAGGGTCTCATCCTCACATTCCTGCTGATCGAACGCACACTGGCGCAGGGCGGGGTCGCCCTGCTTGATGAACCTGAACTCCACTTGAACCCAGCTGTCTGTAAAGATTTGTTGTCGTTTATGGTCGATGCGTATGCGATCCGAAAGGACCTACAGATTATCCTTTGTTCTCACTCGCCAGAGATTTTAGCCGGATCATTTGGCCGTGAGGAATGCGCATTGTTCCACCTAGTATCTGGCAATCTGCTCAGCCGAGTCAGAAGGAGCGACGGAGAGGCGGTCTCGGAGGCACTCCGACAACTTGGAACTTCGGAAAGTGAAGGGCTTCTCTATAAGGCGACAATATTTGTTGAGGGCGAGGACGATGTCGAGCTCTTAGAATTGGGTTTCGGTTCAATTTTGAGGCAGCACAAACTCAAAGACCTGGGCGGACGCACCGAAGTCGAGAAGCAAATCAGACAACTTCAGGACGCCGAGAAAACGGGTGTGGATCTAACGCCACGGTATTTTATATTCGATAAGGATGAGGCGCCTACAAATTTGGCTAGCACGCGCAACGTCAAGGTCTTGCAATGGGATAGGCGTTGCCTGGAAAATTATTTGATAGACGTCGACATTCTCACTGCGCTGCTCAAGGACAACGATATTGTCCATGAAGCCATCAAGAATGAAGGGGAGCTCATCAAACTTTTAAAGGGATTGGCGATGAGCCATCTGGACGATGCCGTCGCCAAGGAGGTGTACGACGACATGGCGTACGATAATCCCGGCAGACGTCCTCGCGAACTCAACGGAAAAACTTTCGAAGAGGCTTCATCGGTTCTCTACAACCGGCTCGAAAACATCTCGACCCAGCTTTCCGGGCTCAATGAGCAAACTTGGAAAGCCGCCTTCGTGGAGAAATGCAAGAGGCGAAAAGAGGAGCTGTTGCCGCTCTGGGATGCTGAATGGAAAGAGCGTTGCGACGGAAAGCGGCTGTTCAAAGAGCTTCAGCAGAAAGTGAAAATGAGGATCTCCATCAGAAGTTTTAAGAGGCGGGTCATGGAGAGAATGAGAGGCGTTCCCACGACAGACAACTGGCGCGCTATCGAGGGCCTACTGAAGCAGCTTCTCGCTTAGCTGTCATGGTCGTTTGTATCGTTGGGCCTTGGGCTAGCGATACCGAACTGGAAGATCTAGAGCGGTATCGCACAAATAGTAATGTACCTTCTATACAACCTGTACAATATTATCTTAGATTTTATTGATACAGGAGGTTGTGTTGGAAGGCATTGCCGTTGGATGCGCAAGAACATCGACATTCGATCAAGTTGCCGGGCTTGATGCCCAGCTAAGAGACCTTTCGCACGCCCAGTGCAGCAAGATCTTCCACGAGCAGGTGTCATCACGAGCCACGACTAGACCTGAGCTCGATAAGGCGCTGGACTATTTGCGAGACGGCGACACTCTCGTGGTGACACGCATCGATAGGCTGGCGCGCTCAATGAGAGATCTGGTGGATTTAATTCGTCACCTGGAGCTAAAGGCAGTTCAATTGAGGGTCTTGTCGCTGAATTTAGAGACCGGCACACCGACGGGCAAACTGATGGTGAATTTGCTCGGCTCGATAGCAGAGTTCGAGCGGGAGCTGATGTTGGAGCGTCAACGTGAGGGAATTGCGAGAGCCCAAGCCGCAGGCAAATATAAAGGTCGTGCGCCCACAGCGCAAAGACGAGCTGCCGAGATTCGCCAGCTAAGAGCAGATGGCATATCGGCGGATTCTATAGCCAACATGCTGGGAATCGGAAGAGCCAGCGTGTTCAGGATACTGCGAGCGTCACCAAATGCGGAAGGCTAATTTGCTCGTCGCATATCTGCGTCTTTTTTTGGCTGCTGCTGAACATCAAGATTCAGCCTCGTGGTGCCCGTTTTCGTCGGAGTGACAGAATTGATGCTCTCCGTTAGCCGCGTCCTTGTGAGTCCTGATCAACGGCGCCCATTAGCCAGTCTTCCGGAATTGCTTTTCCCCAAACCTCGTAGATAGGGCTGAATGCATAAAGCGCGGTCCCTTGCAAAACGTGGGTTTCCGACAGCTCGACAATTTGCCCTTCTCGTCTTATGTCAGCCCAACATTGAAGGGGATCACCAGCTTTGCTAACCAAGCTGGAAGTGAGGGCTTCGCGCTTGTCAGGAGCATCGACCGCGCGTCTATAAGGGTGCTGGTCATCAAAGAGAGCGGTCCAGACTTCAGACGTTAAAATAATCGCGTCAGCGGCATGTTTTCGCACTTCATGTGCCAATTTTCGCATCATAAGATATTTTTCGCCATGCTCTGACGGTGCCATCTGAATTATGTCGATCGGCACTCCGTCCCTTAGCAAGAACGCGATCGTCACGTGGTGACCATCGTTCACGAACATGATGCGTGCGACTTCAAACAAGGATTTGAGAAGGTCTTCGTTCTTTCCGCTGATCTTAAAGGCTGCCTTGGCTTCGACACCATATTTTGCCTCAAGCTTTTTCGCTTCGGCCAAGTCAAGTTCGATCTTATTGGATGAGAAGTCGACCGGACGGCCGTCCGCCAGCCAAATGTTCAATGTCCGCTGATCCTCATGGCCGACCATACACGGCATCCGACCGTCAGTTCCGTCCTTGGGAAACGTGGTGCCTACCGATTGATCTGTAGTCGCAGGCGCGGCAAGACCAAGTGCCTTATGTGCATCCGCTACGAGCAAACTGATCTGACCGTATGCCCTTGCTACGGCCTCCAACAGCTCATAGTCCGGCAAGCTGTTTTCAACCCATCTGCGACTTATCCGCATGGTGCCATCCTTGCGGACGTGATCACCAAGTGAATTTTCTGGGATGCTCTTCAGCAATTTGAGGGGAGCATCTGACAAATTGGCGGGGACTTGGATCGTAGGACCTTCATTGAAATAAGATGCGACGATTTCCGCCCTCACAAAACTGTAGGTTTCCAGATCGCCTTGCTTCTCGATCTTGTTGCGTGCGTCCACCATCCACCGCATCAACTTATCTGCTCGGAAGCGATCCTGCCAGGGTTTGTACCAAGCGTCGAAGTCAGGAAATAGCCGCTTATGGCTCTGCAGAACGAATGTCACAGTGCGGAGGGTTTGGATTGCGGTTTGAACCGCGAAGCGAAAGCGATCAGGATCAAAGTAGGCATTCTCTGCATCGTGCCACGCCCTATGGACATCTTCGAGACGTCGATCGACGCCAGCCAATGGGCACACATACCGTTCGTCATGCATAAAAGCCTACTCCGACAGTTTATGCCCTAGCCTTTGGGCGAAGCAAATCGACCTTGCAGCCGAAAATCTTAAAGGCTCTTATAAAATGGGTAAAGCTTTGGCTTAAGATCGGGCAGCAGCATGTCTGGTTGGAAATTGTAATTGTTCCCTTGCAGGGTAGTGCTGTGTTTGATCGTGTAGTCGACGATACGGCTGAGATCCTCAAGTCCTCCGCGATGGGCTTCAAATGTGACCTTCTCGATCGAGCCGTCGGAGTTTTTTGTCAGCATTTTTGCTTCTAAAGCACGGACAAAATTGTCGCGCGTTTTGGGGTGCAGCAACATGAGGCCGTGGAGGTGCGGGATCTGTGCATCAATGGCCGGACTATTATAACGGCTACCTTCAACGTCATAGGCGACGTAAGTTAGCGGCTGCATTACGGTCTGGCGCGAGTGCTCGATCAACTCCCGCTGCATCTCGATATAATATTTCCGAAACGCATTCATTGCATATTCTTGCTTTGATGATGAGTTTGGTAACATCTTGTATTTCAAGTGGGCAGTAAAAAAGTATAGGTGCTTTGATATATGATGTTCAACTATGGCTGGATCGCTTTCAGGATTGATATCAAACACCGCCTTGGAGCGAAATAGATTTTCTACATATGATTGAGCTTCTTCTCTCAATCTAAATGATTTATCTGCAAGATTCATATGATTACCTTTATTATTTCAATTTGGTATAACTTTAAATAAATAGCGTCGTTTCCGGCACTATTTAAAGTTGTGTAGTCACGCATCGCATTTGATTAAACTATCGACGAAGTCTATCGGAAAAATTTAATTGAAGTCAAAAATTATGAGAGACGATTTATTTGAATATTTATTGATTGTGCTGTTTTGTATAAAAAATAAATCAAAATATGAGGCAATATACGTAAAAACGTAAGTAAAGTCAACATAATATATTTGGATATTCTTCCAGGGCGTTCATAAAGTCGGCATCTAATGGGGCATAATATCTTGATGGTCGGACCTCCCGGTTCCGGCAAGTCGATGCTCGCCGCTCGTCTCCCGTCGATCCTGCCGCCGCTTTCGGCCGCCGAGCTGCTTGAAGTCTCGATGATCCATTCGATCGCCGGCCAGCTCTCCGGCGGCAAACTCTCCGATCGCAGGCCGTTCCGCACCCCGCATCACTCCGCCACCATGGCGGCCCTCGTCGGTGGCGGCTTTCGTGCCCGTCCGGGCGAGGCGTCGCTTGCCCATCACGGCGTGCTCTTTCTCGACGAGTTTCCCGAGTTCTCGCCGCAGGCGCTGGATGCGCTGCGCCAGCCGCTGGAAACCGGCGAGTGCATCATTGCGCGGGCCAATCACCGCGTCAGCTACCCCGCCACCATCCAGCTGGTGGCGGCCATGAACCCCTGCCGCTGCGGCATGGCGGGTGAGCCCGGTCATAGCTGCGCCCGTGGCCCGCGCTGCATGACCGATTACCAGGCCCGCATCTCCGGCCCGCTGATGGATCGCATCGATATCAGGATCGACGTCCCCGCCGTCTCCGCCTTCGACCTGATCCGCCCGGCGCCGGCCGAAAAGAGCGCCGACGTTGCCCGCCGCGTTGCCCGTGCGCGCGATCTGCAGCGGGACCGCTTCCGCGCCGCCGGCCTCGGTGAAACCGGCACCAATGCCCGCTGCTCCACCGCGATGATCGAGACCTACGCGGCCCCCGATGCATCCGGCCTGCAGTTGCTGCGTGATGCCGCCGAAAAGATGAAGTTCTCCGCCCGCGGCTACCACCGCGTCCTCAAGGTCGCCCGGACGCTCGCCGATCTCGACGGCCAGGAGATGGTCGGCCGCATCCATTTGGCCGAGGCGATCTCCTACCGCATGGCGGGCGAGCGGCTGACGGCGGTGGCATGAAGGGGAGGGGCGAGCGAAAGCGGAGACGCAATGAGAGCGTCGTCGCTAGCTTGGCGGAGGGGAGTAATCCGGCGCCTCAGGTCTCGCGCGGCGCGCCGACCTCGTAGCTCTGGAGCTTGCGGTCATGAATGCCGAGTGCTGGCCATGCGGCGCGCCAGTCGCTCAGGTGCGCGGTTTGGAAATGGCGGTCGAGCGAGGCCTGGTCACGCCAGCGTTCGGTGACGTGAATGAGGCCGGGCTCGAACACGTCCTCGGCGTAGGAATAATCCAGGCAGCCGTCTTCGGCGCGGCTCATCTCCACCATGCGCCGCATCACGGGGCGTGCGAGCGCGAGGTTCTCATGGGGAAGCCGGATGGTTCCGACGATCAGCAGCATGGCGTGGCTTGCTTACGTTAGAAGGTTGGAGCGGGATTGCAGACAGTGGAAAGGGCGCCGAAGCGCCCTCGTATAGCGAAGTGAAGCGTGAAGAGCGGATGCTGGGAACCGCGACACGCTCCAGTCCAATTCTCAGCCGCCTAGGCCTTCGAACAGCGCCGTCGAGAGGTAGCGTTCGGCAAACGACGGGATGATCACCACGATATTTTTTCCGGCGTTTTCCTCGCGAGAGCCGATCTTGATCGCTGCGGCAAGGGCTGCACCCGAGGAGATGCCGACCGGCACGCCTTCGAGGCGGGCGACGTGGCGGGCGGTTTCGAGCGCGGTCGCGCTGTTGATGGTGACGACCTCGTCATAGATGTGGGTGTCGAGGATGGCGGGCGCGAAGCCGGCGCCGATGCCCTGGATCTTGTGCGGTCCCGGCTGGCCACCGGAGAGCACCGGCGATTCCTCCGGCTCGACGGCGATCACCTTGATCTCCGGCTTCTTCGACTTCAACACCTGGCCGGCGCCGGTGATCGTGCCGCCGGTGCCGATGCCCGATACCAGGATATCGACAGTGCCATCCGTGTCGTTCCAGATCTCCTCGGCCGTCGTCTTGCGGTGGATCTCGGGGTTGGCGGGGTTTTCGAACTGCTGCGGAATGATCGCGTCGGGCAGCGTCGCAGCCAGCTCCTCGGCCTTGGCGATCGCGCCCTTCATGCCCTTAGGCCCCTCGGTCAGCACCAGCTCGGCGCCGAGCAGCGCCAGCATCTTGCGGCGCTCGACCGACATGGTCTCGGGCATGGTGAGAATCAGCTTGTAGCCCTTGGCGGCGGCGGCGAAGGCGAGCGCGATGCCGGTGTTGCCGGAGGTCGGCTCGACCAGCGTCGTCTTGCCGGGCGAGATCTTGCCCTGCGCTTCCAGGGATTCGATCATCGCCACGCCGATGCGGTCCTTGACCGAGGCGATCGGGTTGAAGAATTCGAGCTTGGCCAGAAGGTTGGCCTTCACGCCCTTTTCCTTGGCGAGCTTGTCCAGTCGAACGATCGGGGTATCGCCGATCGTTTCCGTGATCGAGGAGTAAATGCGGCCGCGGCCCGGTTTCTTCGACATGATAAGCTCCCTTGATGAAATATAGAGTGAGAATAGGGTCTAAGCCGGTGGTCGGCCAGAGTAGCTTCACCCGCCAACCCTGTGGTTCAGAGAAAAAACCCTTTGTGAACCACGGTTTAGCGGATGATTTTTTCAGGCCGCGCGGGTGGCGATGAAGGCGGCAGTGCCCGCCAGAATGCTCGCCGCCACCCGGTTCAGCGCCTGCAGCGCGCGTGGTTGTTTGAGCAAAGTGCGCGCCCGCGAGGCCAGCAACATATAGGGGATCAGCACCACCAGAAGCACGACGAAGGTGGTCAACAGCAGCAGGCCGTATTCGCGCATCCCGACGCTGTCGATGCTGATCAGCGTCGGCACCAGCGCGACGTAAAAGAGCATGGTCTTCGGGTTGCCGAGCGTCACCAGCAGGCCGGAAAGAAAGCTCATGCCGATGTTGCTGGATTTCTTCGCGGCGATGTCCTGCGGCAGCAGGCCCGCGGTCCAGAGCTTGTAGGCGATATAGCCGAGATAGAGCGCGCCGAGGATCTTGATGACGATGAACACCTCGGTGAAGGTCTGCGCCACGAAGGCGAGGCCGAGGATCACGGCGGTCAGATAAGTCATGTCGCCGAGCACCAGCCCGAGCCCCATGAAGAAGGTCTCGCGGAAGTTCGAGCCCAGCGCGCGGGCAACGATGGCGGTAATGCCGGGGCCGGGAATGGCGGCCGCGATGAACAGCGCCGCGGCATAGGCGAAGAGTGCGGTGAACGACATGTGAGCCTCCCAATCGGCTGTGTTCTACGCCTCTTGCCGGGCCGTTTCAACAGGCCGTTGGGTAGCCTCAACGGGGCGGATTTCTGGCGCGGGCATTCTGTCACGGGCGTCTGCTATTGACGCCTCGGGTCGCGGTTCTAGTTCTCGGTTGGTGGCGGATGTCTGGCCGTAGCCGGAGCCGGAATTGTCGGCCACATGGGGGACGCAACCCGTTCCGGCACCCGTATCACGCCGATCTGGCGAAGGAGAAAATTTCATGTCGACACCCGTCGAAAAGCGCAAGACCGCGGCGCTGGCAACCCCGACCGATCTGAAGAGCAACGCCATCCAGGATATTTCCGGCGCGCTGGCAGCGCTTCTGGCGGATACCTTCGCGCTCTATCTCAAGACCAAGAATTTCCACTGGCACATGTCCGGCCCGCATTTCCGCGATTATCACCTGCTGCTCGATGAGCATGCCGAGCAGATTTTCGCCATCACCGACGAGATGGCCGAGCGCGCCCGCAAGATCGGCGGCACGACGCTGCGCTCCATCGGCCACATCGGCCGCCTGCAGCGCTTGGCCGATAACGACGCCGACTACGTGACGCCGGAGGACATGCTGGCCGAACTGCGTGACGATAACCGCCAGTTGATCTCGCTGATGCGCGAGACCCACGACGTCTGCTCCGAACACAACGACGTCGCCACCACGAGCCTTCTCGAAAACTGGATCGACGAGGCCGAGCGCCGCCACTGGTTCCTCTTCGAGATCACCCGCCAGGCGAAATAATCGCCATCATTGAGCCCATCGCTCAGGTCCGGGCGCCCCGCTGCACACCTTTCAGCCGCGCGGGCGTCCAGCCAAGGTTCATGCCCGCCGCCGCCAGAAGAATGATGGCGGCGCCGGCGATCTGCAGCGGCTGCAGCGCGTGGCCGAAGGCGACCCGGTCGACGACGATCGCCGCGATCGGGTAGAGGAAGGATAGCGCGCCGGTCAGGTGGATCGGCAGCTTCTGGATCGCGCCGTAGAGCAGCACATACATCAGCCCCGTATGCACGACGCCCAGCGTCACCAGCAGCGACCACGTCGCGCTGTCATAGGGCAGGGCGGAGAAGTCCGTCATCGGCGCCAGCATCACCACGCCGGCCGAAACCTGGATCAGCGCGATAAGGTGCGGCGGCGTGCCCTTCAACCATTTCGCGGCCAGCGCCGCCAGTGCGTAGAAGAAGGCCGCGCCCAGCGCCATGGCGATGCCGATGGCATAATCGCCGCCCGCGCCCGCCACCTGCGGCTTGCCCTCGACGATCCCGATCATGCCGATGAATGCCAGTACCAGCCAGAACAGCTTCGCCGCGGTGATCCGGTCGCCGAGAAACAGGGCGCCGAGCCCGAGCAGCATGAAGGGCTGCGTATTGTAAACGGTGGTCGCCACCGAGATCGACGTATGCCCATAGGCGCCGAAGAGCAGCAGCCAGTTGAACACGATGGCGACACCCCCGAACACCGCGATCGTAAAGGCACGCAGCCCGATCGTCCCGGGCTTCAGCAATCCCATCGCCGCGCAGACGACAAGCAGGCTGATCGCCCCGAACAGGCAGCGCCAGAAGACGACGCCGCTGACCGGTTGGCCCGACATCACGACGAACCAGCCGATCGTCCCCGAAATCAGCATCGCCGCTGTCATCTGCATGCTGCCGCTGCGGATATCCTGTTGCATTCCCGTCTCCCGTTATTGAGAGCAAGGATATTGCGGAATACCCGTAATTTATATAATCTTTAAGCGCCGAATGGCGGCTTTCACCTTTCATCGTGAGGCAAAATGATTGTTCAACCTAACAATGATCTCGACGATATCGACCGCCGCATTCTCGAGGCGCTGGCCGCCGATGCGCGCATGTCGCTGAAGGAGCTCGCGCAGGCAGCCGGTCTGTCTTCGCCCAGCGCCGGCGAGCGTCTGCGCCGGCTGGAGGAGCGTGGCGTCATTTCCGCTTTTACGGTCGATATCGATCCCACGGCACTCGGCTATCCCCTGCAGGCGATCGTCCGCGTGCGGCCGCTGCCGGGGCAGCTGCAGGTGGTGGAGCGCATCATCCAGGAGACGCCGGAGTTCGTCGAATGCGACAAGGTCACCGGCGATGATTGCTTCGTCGCCCGCCTCGTCGTCCGCTCCATGGCGCAGCTGGACACAATCCTCGACAAGGTCGCGGAGAAGGCCGAGACCAGCACATCGATGGTGAAGGCCTCGCCGGTCAAACGCCGTTTGCCGCCGCTGAGCTGAAAGCCTAGAAATCCGCCATAGGCGAAAGCATCCCCGACCGCTCAAGGCTGATGTCGAGATCGGTGCGGATCATGAAATGCGTGCCGCCGTCAAGCGCCCGAACATCGCCCTGCCAGCCGAGCTTGTCCGGCGAAAACAGAACCTCGACCGCTAGCGGCGCAATCCCGAGCCCGCCGAGAATGGCCTTGAGCGGCGGAATGGTTTCGGCAATCACATCCGAAAGCACGAATGTGTTGTCGTCCCCCACCTTCCAGGCGACCACCGCCTGCCGGTCCTCCAGCCAGCTCAGCTTCACATCCGGATCGAACTGCGTGTTGATCAGGAACATCGCCGCGCTCTCGCAGACCGCGAGAGCGTCTGACACCGGCGTGCGGGATTCCAGCGCCCGCTGCAGCAGCGCAAGATCCTCGGGCTTCCACGGGTCGAGCATCCGCGCGGGCATGGCGCCCATCGCGGGCTCCGGCGCCGTGCCGGCATAGAGATGCATCGGCAGCGAGCGAAAACCATAGGGCGTATAGAGATCAGGCTTGTCCGTGTAGAGCACCACCGCCTCGAAGCCCTGGCCCTCGCACCAGTCGAGCGCCTTTCTGGTTACGTCGCGATAAAGCCCGCGCCCGCGCCACGGCGGCCGCACCGCGCCCGATTGCAGGCCGGCGGCGTTGATTTCGCGGCCGTTGATGACGATCGGCATGGCGAAGGCCGAGAGATTGGCGGCCAGCAGACCGGTCTCGTCGAACCAGCCGAAGGGCATGCTGGTGGGGTCAGCGCCACCGAGGCGCCTCAGCGGGTCGAGATCGATGCCGAACGTATCGGAGAGAAGCGACACCAGCGCCGACCACGCCCTGTCGTCGGCGAAATAGTCCTGCCGGAAGCTGAGGCCGGAACTATCGGTCGCCTTTTGCATCACACGCCCGTGGAGCCAAAGCCGCCGGCGCCGCGCGCCGTGGTGCTCGCCTCGGTGATTTCGGCGACGCGCGCCTGCGTCACCGGCGCGATCACCATCTGGGCGATGCGCATGCCGCGGGTGATCTCGAACGGCTCCTCGCCGAGATTGATCAGGAGCACCTTCACCTCGCCGCGATAATCGCTGTCGATCGTGCCTGGCGTGTTGAGGCAGGTGATGCCGTTCTTGAAGGCGAGGCCGGAGCGCGGGCGGATCTGGCCCTCGAAGCCCTCGGGGATCTCGAAGATCAGCCCGGTCGGCACCAGCGCCCGCTTGCCCGGCGCAAGCACCATCGGCGCACCGTCGTCTACGGCGGCGCGCAGGTCCATGCCGGCGGCGCCCTTGGTTTCATAGGCGGGCAGCTCGATGCCCTCGCCATGGGGCAGACGCAGGAGATTGAGGGTTGGGCGGGTATCTGTGTGAATGGTCATGCGCCATTACTTTGCCCCCGCAAGGCCAAGGTCAATTGCAAAGCGGCGCCTAAATCGCTAGATACGCCGCAACTCCACAGGATTCATAGCATGGCCGAAAGTCTCGCCGAGGCGGTTTCCCGCCGCCGCACATTCGCTATTATCGCCCACCCGGACGCGGGCAAGACGACGCTGACCGAAAAGCTGCTGCTGTTCGGCGGCGCCATTCAGCTCGCCGGCGAAGTCAAGGCGAAGAAGGATCGCATCCAGACCCGGTCGGACTGGATGAAGATCGAGCGCGAGCGCGGCATCTCGGTCGTCACCTCGGTGATGACATTCGAATATGAAGGCAATGTCTTCAACATTCTCGATACGCCCGGCCACGAAGACTTCGCCGACGACACCTACCGCACGCTGACGGCGGTGGATGCCGCCGTCATGGTCATCGACGCCGCCAAGGGTATCGAGCCCAGAACGCTGAAGCTCTTCGAAGTCTGCCGCATGCGCGACATCCCGATCATCACCTTCATCAACAAGATGGACCGCGAAAGCCGCGATCCCTTCGAGATCCTGGATGAGGTCGAAGAGAAGCTGGCGCTGGACACCGCTCCGGTCACCTGGCCGATCGGCCGCTCCAAGACCTTCTGCGGCTCCTATCATCTGGCTGACAACACGGTGCGCGGCTCCGATACGGAAGTGACGCCCACCAAGGTCAACGGTCCGCAGGCCGTTGCCGACCGCCTGCCGGAAAACGAGCGCTCGGCCTTCGTCGAGGAGACGGAGCTGGCGATCGAGGCCTGCCGCCCCTTCGACCGCAAGGCCTTCCTCGAAGGCCACCTGACGCCTGTATTCTTCGGCTCGGCGCTGCGCAATTTCGGTGTCCGCGATCTCATCAATGCGCTCGGCGAATTCGCGCCGCCGCCGCGCGACCAGGTCGCCGATATCAGAACCGTCCACGCCGCCGAAGACAAGATGACGGCCTTCGTCTTCAAGATCCAGGCGAACATGGACCCCAACCACCGCGACCGCATCGCCTTCGCCCGTATCTGCTCCGGCAAGCTGGAGCGCGGCATGAAGGCGCGTCTTGCCCGCACCGGCAAGCAGCTCGGCCTCACGGCGCCGCAGTTTTTCTTCGCCTCGCAGCGCCAGCTGGCCGACACCGCGTTCGCCGGCGACGTCGTCGGCATCCCGAACCACGGGACGCTCAGGATCGGCGATACGCTGACGGAAGGCGAAGCGCTGGTGTTCCAGGGCGTGCCGAACTTCTCGCCGGAAATCCTGCGCCGCGTGCGCCTGGAAGACGCGATGAAGGCGAAGAAGCTCAAGGAAGCCCTGCAGCAGATGGCCGAAGAGGGCGTCGTGCAGCTCTTTTCCCCGGAAGATGGTTCGCCGGCTATCGTTGGCGTCGTCGGCGCGCTGCAGCTCGACGTTCTGAAGGAACGACTGTCGGCCGAATATACGCTGCCGGTCTCGTTCGAAATGTCGCGCTTCTCCGTCTGCCGCTGGATCTCGTCGGATCAGCCTGCCGAACTTGAGAAGTTCCTCAACGTCAAGCGCGGCGACATTGCCCGCGACCTCGACGGCGACCCGGTCTTCCTGGCGCAGGACTCGTTCTCGCTGCGCTACGAATCCGAACGCTTCCCCACGATCAAGATGGTCGCCATCAAGGAATATCACGTCGCCAAAGCGGCGTGATGTTTCATCGGCTATAACGCCATGCCATAGTGCCTCCCGCAAACTGGGAGCGCAGCATGGTCAGGGAAAACGAAATCCGGAAGAACGAAGTGGCGGTCGATGCTCCGCCGCCGACGGATGCCGGCCTCGTCTTCATCGGGCGGATTCGCACGCCCTGGACGTCCCGCATGGAAACCCCGCGCCAGGGACGGCATGACGGGCCGATCTGCCAGATCGAGATATTCGAGCCCTGGACGCAGGCGCTGCAGGGCGTAGAGGCCTTCGAGCGGCTGGAAATCCTCTATTGGCTGGATCGCTCGCGCCGCGATCTCGTGCTCCAGAGCCCGGCCAATTCGGGCAAGGTGCACGGCACCTTCTCGCTGCGCTCTCCCGTCCGCCCCAATCCGATCGGCACGTCCATCGTCAAGCTGGAGGCGGTGGAAGGGGCGACGCTTCTGGTGCGCGGCATGGATTGCCTCGACGGCACACCGCTGGTCGACCTGAAGCCGGATCGCACCCTGTTCAAACCGATCGCGCCGCCGCAGCCTGGCGATTTCCAGACGGGCGACGACGGCACGACCCATTATTGCCAGAAGGCGTGATCAGTCTACGGCGACCATAACATCCGACGCCTTGACCACGGCATAAGCGTCGGAGCCGACGGTAAGCCCGAGTTCCTTCACCGCCTCGTTGGTGATCGACGACGTCACGATCGAGCCGCCGCCGATATCGATGCGCACATGTGCCGTCGTGGCGCCGAGCGTGATCTCGACGACCTTGCCCTTGAGGCGATTGCGAGCGCTGATTTTCATGAGTTTTCTCCTTGTTTCGGTGGCGGAACTTAGCGATTCGCCGCCGAAACGGCAATCTCACTCGCCGCGCGGATAGCGCTGGTTTTCTTCCAGCACGTTCAAATCCATGTGGTTGCGCATGTAGCGTTCCGAGGCGCGCTGCAGCGGCTGGTAGTCCCACGGGTAGTAGGCGCCGTTGCGCAGCGCCTCGTAGACCACCCAGCGCCGCGCCTGGCTTTCGCGCACGGCGGCATCGAAGCTTGCAAGGTTCCAGCGCTTCTCCGCCTGCGCGGTCAGATGCGCCAGCGTATCCGCATAGGCGGGATCGGTGGCGAGGTTCTTCAACTCTTTCGGATCCGCGTCGAGGTCGAAGAGCATCGGCGCGTCCTTGTCGCAGAGCGTCAGCTTGAACTTGCCGTCGCGCAGGCCGACCAGCGGCGCGATCGAGCCCTCGGCCGCATATTCCATCGGCACCGGCCCGCGTCCGCCGGTTCCCGTGGCGAGCGGCGTCAGATCCTCACCGTCGGTCCAGGGCTTCAGCTTGGTGATGTCGATGCCGGCAAGCGAGGCCAGCGTCGGCGTCACGTCGAGCGTCGAGACTGGCTGGCTGATGAGCTTCGGCTCCCAGCCGGGCGCGGCAATTGCAAGCGGCACGCGCGCGGAACCGTCGAAGAAGCACATCTTGAACCAGAGACCACGCTCGCCCAGCATGTCGCCGTGGTCGGAGACGAAGAGGATGACGGTATCCTCGGTCATGCGTCCGCGCTCGAGAACGTCGAGCAACTCGCCGACCTTCTCGTCGATATAGGAGATGTTGGCGAAGTAGCCGCGCCGTGCGTTGCGCACCTGCTCGCGGGTGATCTCGAAGGCGTCGTAGTCGCAGGCTTTCAACAGCCGCTGCGAATGCTGGTCCTGCTCGTCGAAGGGGATGGTGCCGACGTCGGGGTCGAGATGAGGGCAATCCTCATAGAGATCCCAGAACTTGCGGCGCGCCACATAGGGGTCGTGCGGATGCGTGAAGCTGACAGTCAGGCACCAGGGGCGATCGTCCTGCCGACGCGAGAGGTCGTAGAGCTTGCGGGTCGCGTTGTAGGCAACCTCGTCGTCATACTCCATCTGGTTGGTGATCTCGGCCACGCCCGCACCCGTCACCGAGCCGAGATTGTGGTACCACCAGTCGATGCGCTCGCCGGGCTTGGTATAGTCAGGCGTCCAGCCGAAATCGGCCGGGTAGATATCGGTCGTCAGCCGCTCCTCGAAGCCGTGCAGCTGGTCGGGGCCGACGAAGTGCATCTTGCCCGAGAGCGCGGTGTGATAACCTGCTGCGCGCAGATGGTGCGCGAAGGTCGGGATATCGGAGGCGAATTCGGCGGCGTTGTCGTAGACGCGGGTGCGGCTCGGCAGCTGCCCGGACATGAAGGAAGCCCGCGCCGGCGCGCAGAGCGGGCTTGCCGTATAGGTGTTGGCAAAGCGCACGGAGCGCTTCGCCAGGGCTTTCAGATGCGGCGCATGAAAAAACTCGGCCGGCCCGTCGGGAAACAGCGTCCCGTTATACTGGTCGACCATCAGGATGAGAAAATTCGGGCGCGACATGCTGTTCTAGTGTCCTTGAAGTATCAGAGGCCGAGGGAGGTCTTGACTGCATCCGCGGCGGGCTTGCCGTCAAGCGTCGTGACGCCAGACAGCCATGGGTCGACGGCGGTCGGATTGGCCTTCAGCCATGCGGTTGCCGCGGCCTTCGGGTCCTCGCCGCCAAGGATCGAGCCCATCAGCGAGTTTTCCATGCTGATGTCGAACTTCAGGTTCTTCATCAGTGCGGCCGCGTTCGGGCACTTCGCCGACCAGCCGGTGCGGGCCAGCGTGTAGACTTCCGCGCCGCCGAAGTTCGCGCCGAAATAGGCATCGCCGCCAGAGAGATAGGTGATCTGGAACTTCTCGTTCATCGGATGCGGCGCCCAGGCGAGGAATACGACAGCGCCCTTGTCCTTGGAGGCACGCTCGACCTGCGCCAGCATCGCCTGCTCGCCGGATTCAACCAGCTTCCAGTCCTTGAGGCCGAAGTCGTTGGCGTCGATCATCTTCTGGATGTTGCCGTTGGCCGGCGCGCCCGGCTCGATGCCGTAGATCTGCTTGCCGAATTCGTCGCCGTGCTTCTGCAGGTCGGCGAAATCCTTGATGCCCTTGTCGGCGACATAGGTCGGCACGGCGAGCGTGAACTTCGCGCCTTCGAGGTTCTTGTTCATCACCTCGACCGCCTTGGCGGCATTGAGGTCGTCGATGAAGGACTTCTGCGCCGGCATCCAGTTGCCGAGGAAGACGTCGATTTCGCCGTTCTTCATCGACTGGTAGCCGATCGGCACCGAGAGCGTCTTGACGTCGGGCTCATAGCCGAGGGCAGTCAGGATTACGGAGGTCACGCCATTGGTGGCGGTGATGTCGGTCCAACCCGGATCGGACATGCGGATCGTCTTGCAAGCCGCATCGTCGGCGGCCGCGGCCGACCCAACGGCCAGAGCGGAAAGCACAACGCCGGCGGCAAGACGGCGGATCATGGAAACTGCTGTCATCTCATTTCCCCTTTTTTGTCATTTGATAGTTTTATTGAACAACACTAGCATCGTCCCTGTGAAGGCAGCTTTTTTCGATAGTTCCCAACAGGATTTTTTATGGCAGAGCGGCCGATCGATCTGGGGTGGATGCGCATTTTCGCGGAGATCGGCGGCGCCGGCAGCCTGTCGGCCGCAGCCGCCGCGCTCGGCCTCACCCAGCCCGCCGTCAGCTACCAGATCCGCCGGCTGGAAGAGCAGATCGGCGTGACGTTGTTGAAGCGTCAGCACCGCGGCGTCGAGCTCACGCCCGAGGGGCAGCGGCTCTTCGATCTGGTCGCAAAAAGCATCGATGAGATCGACCAGCTGACCCGCAGGCTGCGCAGCGAAAAGGAGCGCCCGTCGATCCGCCTGCATACGGACTATGCCTTTTCCGCGCTCTGGCTGATCCCGCGCATGCACGCGTTTCGGTTGGTCCATCCGGATACAGATATCCAGATCATCGCTACGCAGCGCATGGAGCGGCATCGTTCGGGAGAAGGCGACGTCTCCGTCGTTTTCGGCACCCGCGCCGAATTTGGCCGCGACGCGAAGCTTCTGCTGCCGGAAAAGGTGGCGCCCGTCTGCAGCCCCGGTTTCATCGAGCGCAACGGCCCCTTTGAGACGCCCGCCGATCTCGCCCGCAACAGGCTGATCCACCTCGACACGGCGGCGCCATCGCCCTGGTTCGATTGGCGCAGCTATTTCGCCGAGCTCGGCGTCGGACGCGAGGCCTTTGCCGGGCAGGGCGATCTCAGTTTCAACACCTATTCGCTGGTGGTGCAGGCAGCACTCGGCGAACAGGGGCTGGCGCTCGGCTGGATGGGCCTGGTCGACACGCTGCTCTCCACGGGCATCCTGTCTCTCGCCGGGCCGACGCTGGAAGCGCCCGACCGCGGCTATTTCCTGCTGCAGCCGAAAAGCCGCACGCCCGGGAGCGACGAACTCGGCGCGTGGATGCTGGCCGAAGCCGGTCTCTGACATCCCTATTTTCAAGCGGCAGAAGGTCAGGCGGCCAGATCCTGCAGGAAGTCGTCGCACCAGCGCGAAACGTCGTGGACCATGAGATAGTCCATCATCCGCTGCCACCGCTCCTTGCGCTCCTCAAGCGACATGTTCAGCGCCCGCGCGATCGCGTTGGCGGTCCCCTCGATGTCATAGGGATTGACCAGAAGAGCGCCCTTCAGTTCGCGGGCGGCACCCGCGAAGCGTGAAAGCACGAGAACGCCCGGATCCTCCGGATCCTGCGCCGCGACATATTCCTTCGCCACAAGGTTCATCCCGTCGCGCAGCGGCGTCACGAGACCCACTCTCGCGAGGCGATAAAGCCCGGCCAGGATCGGTCGGCTGAGCGAGCGGTTGATATAACGGATCGGCACCCAGTCCACGGTGCCGAGCGCGCCGTTCACCCGGCCCGCCTGTTCGGCCACGGTGCGCTGCATCTGCTCGTATTCTGGCACCTCCGAGCGCGATTTCGGCGTCACCTGCAGATAGGTCACGTTGCGCTGGTGGGCGGGGTTGTTGAGCACGAAGCGCTCGAAGGCGTCGATGCGCTGTGTCAGGCCCTTGGAGTAGTCGAGCCGGTCGACGCCGATGATCAGGTCGCGGCCGATGATACTCTCCTTCGCCTTGTGCACCATGGCGTGGCTGACGGCCTTGCGGGCGAACTTCGCGAAGGCCTCGGTCTCGATCCCGATCCCATAGGCGCCGCCCTTGAAGATCTTGTCGCCTGAGTTAAAGCGGCCGTCTCCCAGCGCGTCGCCCATCTCCTCGCGACGCAGGCAGCCGGCGAAGTTCTCGAGATCGTGGTCGGTCTGGAAGCCGACGAGATCGTAGGCGGCAAGCCCGCGCATGATCTCCTCATGCACAGGCATGGTGAAGAGCACGTCGGCGGGCGGCCAGGGGATGTGGTGGAAGAAACCGATGCGGTTCTTGACCCCCATCTGCCGGAGCTCGGCGGCAAGCGGGATCAGGTGGTAGTCGTGGATCCAGATCGTGTCGTCTGGCTCAAGCATCGGCGCGAGGCGGTGCGCGAAGAAGCGGTTGACGCGGAAATAGCCCGTCATCTCCTTGCGGCCGTATTCCGCCAGATCCAGCCGGTAGTGGCAGATCGGCCAGAGCACGCGGTTGGCAAAGCCGAAGTAATATTCCTCGACATCCTTTTCGGTCAGATCCGTCAGCGCATAGGTGATCCGGCCATCCTCGCTGATCTGGAGGGCACCCGGCTCGGTGTCGCCGCTCGACTTGCCCGACCAGCCCATCCAGATGCCACCGCGCTGCTGGAGCGCGGCCTGTAGCGCCACGGCAAGCCCGCCGGCCGCCGCTGCCGCGCCGCCCTTTTCGGGAACGGGCACACGGTTGGAAACGATGACAAGACGGCTCACGCAATATTCCTTTCAAAAACGGCAATACGCAAAAATGGCAATCGATAGGTGGCGATCATCAAACGGCGAGATGCGCGATGAGTTCCCTGAGAGCGACCGCGGTCGGCAGCGTCAGTTGCGCGGCCGTGCCTGACAGCGGCGCGCCGACGCGGATCGAATGGCCGCCCAGCCGGTTGGCGACGTGGAACATCGCCTCGTCGGTAATGTCGTCGCCAATGGCGATCGGACGGCGGCCCGCAAATGGTGCCTCGGAGAGAAAGGTCTCCACCGCATGCCCCTTGTCGGCGCTGGCAGGGCGAATTTCGAGCACCATCTTGCCGCGCTGCAGCGTCCAGCTCTCGCCGGCCTTGGCGAGGAACTTCTCCATCAGCGGCTCGAGTTCGGCCTGCCGCTGCGGCGCGAGCCGATAGTGGGCGGCGACCGCAGCTCCTTTGTCTTCGATCAGCACGCCATCGAATCCTGAAGTTTCCTTGCGCAGATCGGCCTTGAGTTTCTCGAAATGCGCGGTCGGCTCGGCCTGCTCGATCCGTCCGTCCGCGCGGCGAAGCTCCGCTCCATGCAGGCCGGCGATCGGAAACTGGTAGGGGGTAAAGAGCTTGTCGGCATAGGGCAGCGCCCGTCCCGTCACCAGCGCCACAGCACCGCCGAGCTTGCGCGACAGCTGATCGAGTTGCTGCGGCAGGGCAGGGGGCACGACAATGCCATCGGGTGTGTCGGCGAGATCGAGCAAGGTGCCGTCGATATCGAGAAACAGCGCCCAATCCGCGGCCGAGGACCGGAGCAGATTGAACAGAAACGAGGTTCCGGAAACCTGCTGCGGCTTCAGGGTTCGGGATGGCTGCGCTGGATAGGACATGTGGTCTAAATGTGGCAGCAAAGCCCGATGGCAACCCTAAAAAGTCATCGCGGCCCCTTGGCAGGGCCGCGCGCGCGCGTTTGCGGCCGCTCAATCTCCCGGCGTCACAGGGGCATTGGCCGCATAAAAGGCCTTTGCGTCGCGGGTGAACAAGGCACCCTGATCGCTGCGTGTGTAGAACATGTGCCCGCCCTGATAGACCTTCAGCCCCACCCGGTTGGCGGCAAGCGAGGCCGGCAGATGGTCGACGACATAGCGGCTGACGCCATAGGGCGTCACGAGATCGCTATAGCCATGCGCGATCAGCAGCCGGAAGCTTGGAACAGCGGCGAGAAACTGCCTGATATCGCCGGTCACGCTTGCCTGCAGGCGCGAACCACCACCCCGGCGGCCCCATTCCCACTGGCGGTTTATGTCGCTGTCGAGCAGCGAGTAGGTCATCTCCGTCTTGAAGCCGAGCTCGTTGCGGGCGTAGTCGGAAAAAGCGCCGCCATAAGCGCGTGTGAAACCGTCAAGAATGGCGTCGTCACCACGCGCGTCAGCGGTCTCGGGAAACGCATCGGGCGTGGTAAAGGCCGCGTCATAGGGGCTGGCAACCAGCCCGTCACTCTTGCCGATCTCCTTGGCAAAGGCGTTGCCAAGAAAGCCACGGTTCTTTTCGACCACGTCCTCGGGAATACCCGTCAGATCAGAAAGCTTGGAATAGAACGCCTTGGCCGCATCGCCCGTGGGCGCCGCGCCTGCCAGCGTCGTCATATAGTCGCCAAGCGCGAACCGCTCGGCCTCGCGCTGCTTCGTCTCGTCGAATGCCTTTTGCCGATCCATCTGAGCTGCCGCCAGCGACGGCAGCTCCAGCGCCGCACCGAGCGCGAACTCGTCGGCGCCGAACATCAGCTGTCCCTCGAGGAGCGGCGACAGCATCACCGCACCCGAGACGATGATGCCCTGCGTGTCCTTGAGCGCACTCGCGACTTTCGCCGCCCGGAAGCCGCCGTAGCTCTCTCCGAGCAGATATTTCGGCGAGGACGCCCGGTTGTTGTGCGTAACGTAGAGCGCGATCGCCTTGGCGACGCTTTCGGCATCGGCATTCACATTGTAGTATTTCGTTGCGTCGTCGGGCTTCACCGTCCGGCTCCAGCCGGTACCAACAGGATCGATCAGCACGAGGTCGGTGAAGTCGAGCCAGCTGTTCGGGTTGTCGACCAGCCGAGCTTCCGCGCCGTCATCGCCCTTCGGTCCGAAGTCGACGATCCGGGGACCGACGAGACCCAGATGCAGGAAGGCCGAGGCCGCACCCGGGCCACCGTTGAAGGCGAAGGTCAGCGGCCGGTTGGCCCCGCCATCCTTCTTGACGTAGGCGGTGTAGAAGATCGCCGCCGTCTGCGCGCCATCCTGGCCGAACATGTCCAGCGTTCCAGCCGTCGCGGTATAGGCGAGCTTGCGGCCATCGAGGGTGATCTCATGCTCGGTGACGGAATCCGCAGGCAGCAGCTTCAGCACGCCCTCGCGCGATCCGGCGGATGGCCGCGCGGCGTCTTGCGCATAGATCAGGGATGGGCCGAGTGCGGCGGCGAGCCCGGTGGCCAGGATGGTGGCCAGGACAATGGATCGAAAGCGCACGACTGTTCCTCCGCGGATGCCATCTTTGCGCGGAGCCTAGCATCGGCGCCGCCGCAGAGGGCATCAACAGATGGTGAAGGCCTCAATCAGCGGTTTTCTCGACCGTCCGCGCATTCACATGCAGCGCCCGCCCGGCGTTCCAGCCGTTGATGGCGGCCCCCGCTCCCAGCGCCACGAACAGCACGGCGCACCAGGCGAAACTCCCCGTCCAGCCGCGGATGAGGCCAACGACAAGCGGCCCGATGGCGGCGAGCAGATAACCGACGCATTGCGCCATGCCGGAAAGGTGCGCGGCCACATGCGGATCGCGCGAGCGCAGCACGATCGTCGTCATCGCCGCCGCGATAAGACCACCCTGGCCGATGCCCTGAAGCACGGCCCAGAGCCAGACCGTCGAAAGCGGCGCAAAGAGAAGACCCAGTAGGGCGACCACGGCGATGCCGCAAAGCGCCGCGTTGATCACCCGCTGATCCTTGCCGCGCACCGCGATCTGCGGCGCGACCAGGCAGGCGGCCGCCTGCACCATGACCGAGACGGACACGATCGCGCCGGCCGTGACGCCATCCATGCCGCGCTCGCGCAGGATCGGTACCAGCCAGCCGAAGACGCAGTAGGCGAGCGCCGACTGCAGACCCATGAAAAGCGTGACCTGCCATGCAAGCCTGTCCCGCCACAGCCCCTCGACGGAAAAGCCACTGCGCTTCACTTGCGCTTTCGTCGAGAGCACCTGAGGCAGCCAGATCAGGCCGACGACGAGTGCGGGCAGCGCCCAGATCGCCAGTGCCGCCGCCATCGAACCGCCGAAGGCACGCTCGAGCGGCAGCGTAAATCCGGCAGCGCCGGCCGCACCCGCGCAGAGCGCCATCGTATAGAACCCCGTCATCAGCGCCGCGCGATCGGCAAAATCGCGCTTCACGAGACCGGGCAGCAGAACATTGCCGACCGCGATGCAGGCGCCGGCGAGCGCCGAACCGATAAACAGAAGCGGGATGGAGGAGAGGCCGCGCAGCGCCGTTCCGAGCGCCAGCAGCAAGAGCACGCCAAGCAGCGTCCGCTCGGCGCCGATACGTTGGGCGAGCTTCGGCGCCAGCGGCGAAAAGGCGCCGAGGCAGACGACCGGCAGTGTCGTCAGCAGGCTGGTGCCCAGCGCCGACAGGCCAAGCTCGCTGCGGATTTCGGGCAGCAGCGTCGAGGCGCTGGAAAACAGCGGCCGCAGGTTGAACGCGATCAATACGAGGCTGGCGCCGAGCATGAACCGTCCCGTCGCGCTCGTTCCCATCGGTGGCTGCGGTTGCGGCACACTGTCTGCTTCCGCATCGATCAGCTGCTGCTCCGCGTGATCGTAGAGATGGGCGGCGTCTTGCGAAGGCGTGGTCATGAAAGGATCATCCGGTCAAGAGCTGTAATAACGGGAGCCATGAAGGCGCGCACCGCCGCATCCGCTTTTTCGGCGTCGCCGGTGGCGATCGCATCAATGATGGCGGCGTGGGCCTGCATGTCGGGCTCGGGAATATCTTCGCCCAGGGTCGCCTCGATGGTCTCGGCGATCGAGGCGGAAAAGAAGTCGTAGATTTCGATCATCGCGCGGTTTTGCGAAGCGGCGATCACAGCCTTGTGGAAGGCGAGGTCACGCTCGATGAAGGCTATCTTGTCGCCGCCGTCGAAATTGCCGCGGCTGACAAGCAGCTTGCGCAGCGTCGTGATCGTCTGTGGCGTGTGGCGCAGCGCCGCCAGTCTGGCTGCCTCCACATCAAGCGCGCATCGCGCCTCGAATAGATCACGAAGCCCGGCGCGCCGCGCCATGGTGAGCGGCAATGCGGTATCGGTGGTAGAGAGCACATAGGTGCCCGACCCTTGCCGCGTCTCAAGCAGGCCTTGCGAGACAAGCACACGCACGGCCTCGCGCACCGTGCCGCGGCTGACGGAGAGCATTGCGGACAGCGCCGCCTCGTTCGGCAGCTTGTCACCGACGGCCCAGCGCTTGGCAAGGATATCGGCGCGGATCGCTTCTGTCGCGGTTTCCGCGAGATTGGTTTTCGAAAGCGGCTGCATAGGCGCCTCATAAAGTCATCTGATGACTTTATGAATAGCGATGGAATTGCCTTTGGTCAATTGGCGACCTGAAACGGAAAAAGGGCCGCGCTAGCGACCCTTTCCATGAGTTTTGGCCTGTAAAACCGGCCGGACCGCTATGGCGATCCCAGGAAGGCGGGTTTCAGAGCGAGGGCTGCCTCGCCTTCATCACCACTTCCAAGCCCGTTACGAGGTCCGAAATCTCATTAGACATTGGATCACCTTCCTTTCGTTCTGTTTCCGATAGAAGAAAGGTAAGAGCATTTCAGCGGGATGCAAGGCCTAATTTGGTGGTAATGGAGATTGCAACCAAGGGATGATATTGCTTGCGGCGTGAGTGGCAAAGCAGCGTCCGCCGCGCCAGCCGGCGGGATCGGGGAAGATGGGCAACCTCGACCGCGGCGATCGGCCTCGCCCTCTCACAAGGAGGTGAGCTATGTGGTTTCCACTTAGCATCACGTTTAGGGTAAGAAAAACCCGGACCAGCTGGCTGCTAGAGGTCCGGGTCAATATCATAGCCTAAGCAAGTGGAAGGCAGGCGCGAACCTGCCTTCCACTCCTTGAATATAAGCCATCCCCACATTTTCATCAAGACATCGCGCGCAATGCTGGCAGTGCGCACCCTGTTCGCGCAGACCGCTCACGACATCGTTCACAAAACAAAATGCTGCATGGCCGAAGTTGATCGCCGTCAATGTCAGAAAAACGTCATGTTCGGCTTGCAAGCCACATGCTTGTTTAGTTCTTATTAACCATCGGATTCGACAATCGTCGATGCGTTTCAGCATTATCCCGCCACGATCAGGGCGGGTTGCGGAGTGAATAGCATGTGTCGCTGGGCAGCCTATCGCGGAGAACCCCTCTATCTGGAGGAGCTCGTCTCGTCGCCTGCGCACTCTCTGATCGAACAATCCCACTGTGCCACCCGCGCTAAGACGGCGACGAATGGCGACGGTTTCGGCATTGCGTGGTATGGCGATCACCCCGAGCCCGGTCGCTATCGCGACACGCTTCCTGCCTGGTCGGATTGCAACTTGAAAAGCATCGCGCGGCAGATCCGCTCGCCGCTGTTCCTCGCCCACGTCCGCGCCGCGACCGGCGGCGGCACGCGGCGCGACAATTGCCATCCCTTCGTTTTCGCCAACTGGTCCTTCATGCATAACGGCCAGATAGCGGGCTTCGAGCGCCTGCGCCGATCGATGGAGGCGATGCTTGATGATGATCTCTTCAACGCGCGCGGCGGCACCACCGATTCCGAGCTGATGTTTCTCTTGGCGCTCCAGTTCGGCCTGCGCCAGACGCCGATCGCCGCCATGTCCGAAATGATCCGCTTCGTAGAGGGGCTGTCGGAAAACATTCTCGGCTCCGCGCTCGTGCGCTACACGGCGGCCTTTTCCGATGGCAACGCGCTCTATGCCATCCGCTACGCGACCGATCGCAAGGCGCCGACGCTCTATGCGTCTCCTGTCGGCAAAGGCTATTGCCTCGTCTCCGAGCCGCTTAACGATGATGTCGACGCCTGGGCGGAAATTCCGGATGGCAGCGCTGTCACGTTGACCGACAACGGCCTTGACGTCACGCCGTTCCAACCGGTCGCAACGCCTGCCAAATCCGCTCCCGTCGCTATCCCCGCCTGAGCCTTTCGGCGATCGTCTCCGCAAGCTTGGTCGCGACATCCTCCTTGGCCATGTCGGGCCATTGATCGACGCCATCGCACGTGACGATCTTCACGCGGTTGCGCACGCCACCCATGATGCCGGTTGCCGGCGAGACGTCGTTGGCGACGATCATGTCGGCGCCCTTGCGCTCCAGCTTGGCTTTCGCATTGCTGTCGACATCCTGCGTCTCGGCGGCAAAGCCGACAACGAGTTTCGGCCGCAGCGTGTGATGCCCGATCGTCTTCAGGATGTCCGGGTTTTCGGTCAGCGCCAGCGTCGGAATGGACTCTCCGGGATGCTTCTTGATCTTCTGATCGGACGCGGATGCCACGCGCCAGTCGGCGACGGCCGCGACCATCACCGCAATATCGGCGGGCAGCGCGGTCAGCACCGCGTCGCGCATCTCCTCGGCACGCTCGACGTGAATGGTCTTCACATCGGCGGGGTCGGCGATCGTCACCGGGCCCGAGACCAGCGTCACATCCGCGCCGAGCCGTGCCAGCGCCGAAGCGATCGCGTGACCCTGCCGGCCGGATGAGCGGTTGGCGATATAACGCACCGGATCGATCGGTTCATGCGTCGGACCCGATGTAACGATCGCCTTGCGCCCGGCAAGCGGTTTCGGGCTGGTGTCGAGCAATCGCTCCGCCGCAGCGGCGATATCGAGTGGTTCGGCCATGCGGCCCACGCCCGCCTCGCGGCTTTCCGCCATCTCGCCGGCCATTGGCCCGATGAAATGGACGCCATCGCCATGAAGCGTCGCGACATTCCGCTTGGTCGCGGCGTTGCTCCACATATGCGGGTTCATCGCCGGCGCCAGAAGCACCGGCCGGTCGGTGGCGAGCAGCACCGTCGAGGCAAGATCGTCGGCCAGTCCGTTCGCCATCTTCGCCATCAGGTCGGCGGTCACAGGCGCCACCAGCACGAGGTCGCAGTCGCGCGCCAGCCTGATGTGGCCGACATCCTGCTCGTCCTGCCGTGAAAACAGATCGGTGAACACATGGTCGGCGGCGAGTGCCCCGACGGCAAGCGGCGTGACGAACTGTTGCGCGCCCGCTGTCATCACCGGCCGAACCGAGGCGCCGCGCTCACGAAGGCGCCGGATCAGATCGAGGCTCTTATAGGCCGCGATGCCGCCGGAGATGATGAGGAGGATGCGTTTGCCGCCGAGAACCATGCCGCTTGTCCAAGCTGGAATTGACTGGCGGAACCCTAAGCCTTTGGCGGATAATAAGCAATCGACGCGAGCGGTAAGCTCCGTCGCTCACGCGTGCTGCTGTTGCCTGACATGGCTGAAGATCGCGATCGCCATCCCAACGCCCGCAAGCTGCAGCAACGAGCCACCGGCTTCGGCCAGCGTCGGAAGCCGCTGTTCGAAGACGAAGCCGAAGATGAGGCCGAAGACCGTTTCGGCGACGATCAGCTGGGCGGCCAAGGCCAATGGCAGTCTCTTCGAGGCGATCATCCATAAAAGCGTGGCGAGCCACGCGCCGGCGAGCCCCATGATCAGCGACCATAAAAGGAAACGCACGAGGTCGATATCGGTGTAGACGATCGGCGTGTTCAGCGATGTCAGCGGGATCAGCACAAGGCTGCCGAGCCCGGCGCCTATGCCCTGCAGGCCCGTCCATTGCAGGATGTCGGGCGCGTCGGGCGATTGCATGGTGGCGGTACTGGCCAACCCGTAGACGACCCAGAGAACGAGCCCGATCGCCGCGGACGCGATGCCGTAGGCGATCATCACCCGGTCGCCCGTCGGCGTCGATGCGAAGACGGCGACGTTGACCCAGGCGATCCCGGCCGCGATCAGCATCAGCGGCAGTGCAAGCAGACGCCACGAGACGGAGCGGTCGCGGAAGTTGGCGATCATCGCCAGGATGACAGGCATGGTTCCGATCACCAGCGGCGGAATGGCGGCGCCCGCGAACCGCACCGCATAGGCAACGCTGATGAAATAGCCGACATAGCCGACACCGCCAAGCAGCAGCGCGGTGATCATCGGCTTGAGCTTGATGCCACGCGGCCGGAAGCGCGGGTGAACCATCAGCACCACGCTGGTCAACGCGAACAGCCCATATCGCGCCACGGTCAGGTCGAGCGTCGTGAACGGCGCGATGGCGCGCGGCACGACAAAGGTCAGCCCCCACAGTGCGCAGGTGGCGATGCCGCAGAGAATGCCGAACAGCATGGAGGTCTCCGGAACGGATAGAGCCGCAGGAAATGGGAAGGAATCGGGATAGGCGAAGAGCTGGAAATGCCACTATGCCTGATATCGCACGGGTGCAAGTGTCCACCAACGACATGGCGTAGGCGGGATGGGGACAGGTCGCGATCGCAAATCGTCCGTGAATGATCCGGTCGTGAGGTGGCCAAAGGTCGCATCCCCCAACGCCAATCGTCTAAGTTGATGATTACATGGATGGAATGCAGCTTTGGCGTCGCCGGCCGGCAGCGTGACATTGTCCGCGCGCTGTGGCATGCAGCGGATATGGGGATGATCAGAACAGTTTTGGGAGACAGGGCATCGGCAAGCGCCATCACGCTGCTCGTCGCCCTCCTGCTGCTGATCCAGGGCCTGCTGTCGGGCCAGGCACAGGGATCGATGGCGGTCTCCGCCATGGATCCCCTGCAGTCGATCTGCACCATGGCCGGCGAGAGCGTCATCGACCATGTCGATCACGCCAAAAACACCAACGACGGCACATCGCATGATCGATCGCATGGCAAGGCCGCCGACTGCCCCTGCTGCACGCTCTGCCGCCTCGCTGCCCACGCAATGCCGGCCATCCTCGGTGCGGATCCAGCGATCCTCCACGTCGATGCCGTCGGCGCGACCGCGATCGTCATCACCGCCGAAAGCGCCATCACGCCCACCCTGCGAGGCCTGATCGGCCAACCGCGCGCGCCACCACAAATCTCCTGACGTCCGATTGCCGACGCCCTCAGTATCGGCCCCAATCTTCATCATCAGGAGACATATCATGTCCGATTTCACCATCGGTCGGGAAAGCGCGAGCGCTGCCGTGCGTTCCCCGTCCGATCTCTACCGCGCCGTCTGGCGCTGGCATTTCTACGCAGGTCTTCTCGTCCTGCCCTTCATGCTCTCGCTCGCCGTCACCGGCGCGCTCTATCTCTTCAAGGACGAGATCGACAATATCGTCCATGCCGATCTGAAGCGCGTCGCAATCAGCGAGCAGGCAACGCGGCCGCCATCCGCGATGGTGGATGCCGCCCTTGCCGCCCATCCCGGCACCGCGATCAAGTTCACCGATCCCGTCGATCCTGGCTCATCCGCCGAGATCACCATCCATACCGCGGCCGAGGGCAATATCGCCGTCTATGTCGATCCCTATAGTGGCAAGGTGCTCGGCGCGCTGCCCGATCGCGGCACGGTCATGTGGACGGTCCGCTATCTCCACAGCCTCAAATATTTCGGCTCCTTCACCCGCTCGTTGATCGAGATCGCGGCCGGCTGGGCGATCCTGCTTGTCGGTACCGGCATCTATCTCTGGTGGCCGCGCAAGCAGATGGGTGGCGTGCTCAGCATTCGCGGCACGCCCCGCAAGCGGGTGTTCTGGCGCGATACCCATGCTGTCCTCGGCCTTTTCGTCGGTGGCTTCATCGTCTTCCTCGCCGTCACGGGCATGCCGTGGTCCGGCGTCTGGGGCGCCAAGGTCAACGAGTGGGCGAATGGAAACAACTTCGGCTATCCGGCCGGCGTGCGCGTCGCCGTGCCGATGTCGGACGAACATGTCGACCACATCGCCAAGACCACATGGTCGCTCGAACAGGCGCAGGTCCCGCAATCCCCGGCCCACCAGCACGGCGCAACGCCGATCAGCCTGGATGACGCCGTCGCCACTTTCGACCGCCTCGGCCTGCATCGCGGCTACGCCGTCAACATCCCCGTGGATGCGATGGGCGTCTACACCGGCTCTGTCTATCCTGACAATCTCGCGGAGCAGCGTGTCGTCCATCTCGATCAGTTCACCGGAAAACCGCTGATCGACATGAGCTACGCCGATTACGGCCCGCTCGGCAGGGCGCTGGAATGGAGCGTCAACGTCCATATGGGGCAGGAGTTCGGACTGGCGAACCAGCTCGTCCTGCTCGCCGCCTGCATCGGCATCGCAGTGCTGGCGGTATCCGCCGCCGTCATGTGGTGGAAGCGCCGCCCGACAGGCTCGCTCGGCGTCCCGCCCATGCCATCGGACAAGCGGGTGTTTCGCGGTCTGATCGCCATCCTCGCCATCGGCGGCATCATCTTCCCGCTGGTCGGCCTGTCGCTTGTCGTCATGCTGGCGCTCGACTGGATCTACGTGAGAACCCGTCGTCGCCGATCGATCTGAAAGCCGTGAGGAGGCATCGTCGCTGCCTCCTCACTACTCTTGAACGATCCCGACACAGAAATCGATGAACGCCCTGACCTTCGCCGGCACATGCTGGCGCGACGGATAGAAGGCGTAGAGCGGGAAGGTCTCGTCGGGCCAGTCAGGAAACAGGTCGATCAGCTGGCCGCTCTCCAGATAGTCCTGCATCCCAAGCGAAAACACCTGCGCGATGCCGATCCCGGCAAGGCAAGTGGCGAGCGTGGTACCGGCGTCGTTGACGAGAATGCGTCCGCGCGTCTCGATCGGAACGACCTCGGCGCCACGCCGCAATTCCCACTCGAAGGGACGCCCGGTGAGTGAATCCCGGAACTGGATGCAGGTGTGGTCGGCAAGATCGCCGGGCGCCATCGGCCGCCCATGCTTGGCGAGATAGGCAGGCGCTGCGATGGTGATTACCCGCGTACGCATCAGGAGCCGCGAGATCAGCGTGGTCTGCGCGGGATCGCCGAAGCGCACCGCCACGTCCATGCCGTCGGCCACCAGATCGCCGATCTCGTTGCGGGTGATGATCTCGATCTGCAGCTCGGGATAGAGATCGAGAAACGCGCCAAGCTTGGGTCCCAGAACCAGTCGCGAGAAATACGGGTCGACATTGACCCTCAGCCGCCCGCGCACCGACTGCGCCACGCCCGAGGCCGCCATCGCCGCCTCCTCGATACCGCTCAGGAGCGGCGCCACCTGCTCGTAGAAGCGGGCGCCGTCGTCAGTCAGGCGCATGGTGCGGGTGGTGCGGTCGAGCAGCCGCAGGCCGATGCGACCTTCCAGCCGGGCAATGGCGCGGCTGACGCCTGATGGCGACAGACCCATCGCATCCGCCGCCCGCGCGAAGCTGCCGCTTTCGATCACGGCCGCCAGCACGCTCACCCCGTTCAGCAATCGTCCGTCGAACATCGATCCATCCGTGATTCTCAGTCATCAATACCATGACATATGCGCACTTCAATCAAGGATCGGAAAGGATCATTTTGCGGGCGAACGGAAAACTGAACCAAAGGAGTTTCCAATGTTCGCCATTACAGGAGTAACCGGACAGGTCGGCGGCATCGTCGCCACGCGGCTGCTGCAGGCCGGCTTGCCGGTCCGCGCCATCCTTCGCAACGCCGAAAAAGGCAAGGCTTGGCGCGAGAAGGGCGCCGAACTGGCGCTTGCCGAAATGACCGACGCCGATGCGCTGACCGCCGCCTTCACCGGCGCCAAGGGCGTCTTCCTGCTGATCCCGCCGACCTTCGACCCGACATCAGGCTTCCCGGAAGTGCGTGCCGTCATTGACGCATTGAAGACGGCGCTGCTGCGGGCGCGACCGGAAAGGGTCGTCTGCCTCTCCACCATCGGCGCGCAGGCCGAGGAGCCGAACCTGCTCAGCCAGCTGGGCCTCGTCGAGCAGGAGCTGTCGAGCCTGCCGCTACCGATCGCCTTCCTCCGCGCCGCGTGGTTCATGGAGAACGCCGCCTGGGATGTGGCAGCCGCGCGCGAGGCTGGCGTTATCTCAAGTTTTCTCCAGCCGCTCGACCAGGCCTACCCGATGGTTTCGGTGGCCGATGTCGGCGAAAGGGCTGCGTCACTGTTGCGGGAGAGCTGGACCGGCAAGCGTATCGTCGAGCTGCAGGGCCCGGAGAAGGTAACACCCGCCGATATCGCAGCCGCCTTCTCCAAGGTTCTCGGCAAGCCGGTCAGCGCGGAAATCGTCGCGCGCGAGAGCTGGGAGGCGCTGTTTCAAGGGCAGGGCATGCGCAATCCCATGCCGCGCATCCGCATGATCGACGGTTTCAACGAGGGCTGGATTCGCTTTGAAGGCCAGCCCGAGCAGGGATCAACCACGCTGGAGACAGCCATCCGTCGGCTGGTCGAAGCCGCCTGATACAAAAGAAAGGCCGCGGATGTTTCGTCCGCGGCCTTCCATGCGAGATCGACACTCAATCTCAGAGATTGCTCATCCCGCCATCGATGACGAGTTCGCTGCCGACGATATAGGCGGCCTCGTCGGAGGCGAGGAAGATCACGGTCTTGGCGACTTCGGCGGCGTCGCCGAAGCGGCCGACCGGGATCTGGGACTGGATATGGTCGGCCATCGCCTTGGAATCCGCTTCCGATGCGCCGAGCTTGCTGTAGAGCGGCGTGGCGATCGGGCCGGGGCTGACGGCGTTGACGCGGATGCCGCGGCCGATCAGTTCGCCCGACAGCGTCTTGGCAAGCGTCAGCAGCGCGCCCTTGGTTAGCGAATAGACGCTGGAGTTCGGCATGCCGATATGCGCGTTGATCGAGGTGTTGAGCACGATCGCGGCCTGCTTGGAAAAGATCGGCAGCAGCGCCTGGATGAGGAAGAACGGACCCTTGACGTTGATCGCGATCGATTTGTCGAAGGCGGCTTCGCTCCATTGCTCGACAGGGCCGAACTCGGCCACGCCGGCATTGACGAACAGGATGTCGAGATGGCCGAAAGCGTTTTTGATGGCTTCGGCGACGACCTGCTGCCCGGCGACATTGCCGGCATCGGCCTGGATGACGATGGCCTTGTCGCCGAGTTCGGCGCGGGCGGCCGCGACGCTGTTGGCGCTGCTGCCGGTGATGGCGACGCGGGCGCCCTCGGCGATGAACTGGCGGGCGGTTTCAAGGCCGATACCGCTGGTGCCGCCGGTGATAAGCGCAGTCTTGTTCTGAAGGCGTGACATGGATGTGGATCCTTGTGGGGTGGGCTGCTTGCCCGGCTATGTTGAGTATGCGGTGTTGGGAGAAAATACGCTTCAGTATGGTGTCGATCATCCGCGCCCATGGAGCGGATGATCTTGTCTTTCGTCAAGTCCGGGTGATCGAGGCGCCGCCATCGACCAGCGAGGCCGTGCCGGTCACGAAGCTCGAGTCGTCCGAGGCGAGGTAGAGCACCGAGCGTGCCAGTTCGTCAGGCGTTGCCACGCGCTTCAGCGCATGCAGGTTGGTGACGAAGCCCTGCTTGTCGGGCGTGTCGTTCATCTCGCGATACATGTCGGTATCGACGGCACCTGGGAGCACCGAGTTCACGCGCACGTTCTTCGGGCCGTATTCGGCGGCCAGCGCCTGCGTCAGGCCGATCAGGCCGGCCTTGCTGGCGGCGTAGGCTGCTACTCCAGGGAAGGCGAAGCTGTAGCCGACGAAGGTCGAGGTGAAGATCACCGAGCCGCCACCGTTCTGTTCCATCTGGCCGATCTGGTGCTTGGCGGCAAGGAAGGAGGCCGTGAGGTTGATCGTCACTGCTTCGGTGAATCCGGCTTCCGATACGCCTGTGCTCGGGCCGGCCTCGCCGAGGATACCGGCATTGTTGAAGGCGATATCGAGCTTGCCGTAGCCTTCGACAGCGGCGGCGACCAGCGCCTTGTGATAATCTTCCGAGCGCACGTCGCCGGCAACGGCGACTGCGTCTCCGCCGGCGGCCTTGATCTCCTCGACCAGGCTGTCGAGCTCGGCCTGGCGGCGGGCGCCGACCACGACCTTGGCGCCTTCGGCGGCAAAGAGCTTGGCCGTTGCGCGGCCGATGCCGGCGCTGGCACCAGTGATGATGGCGACTTTTCCATTCAAGCGGTTCATTCTTCCATCTCCTTTTTGGGTTGGGGTGACGTTTGCCGCCCCGTTCGATGAGTGGAAGATGGCATTTTCCTTTTGTTCGGATTAGTCTCCAAATAGCGGAACTCGAATTCGGAAATACCGAACGATGATCAAGATTGAGGGAATAACGGCATTCGTGTCGGTGGTGGAATCCGGCTCGGTCAGCGAGGCGGCGCGGCGCCTTCGCCTGTCGAAATCGGTGGTCAGCGAAAGGCTGGCCGAACTGGAGCGCTCGCTGGGCGGCATGCTGCTCCACCGCACCACTAGAAAGTTGACATTGACCGAGGACGGCACCGCCTTTCTCGATCGCGCCGCCCGCATCGTCCGCGAGATCGAGGATGCCACGGCCGAGATGGCTGAGCGGCGCGGCACGCTCTCAGGCCCCTTGCGGATCGCCGCCCCCGTCACCTTCGGCCGCATGCATCTTGGCCCCGCGCTCTATCCGTTTCTGGCCAAGCACCCGGAGATCCAATTGGTGCTCGATATCGACGACCGCCGCGTCGACGTTTCATCGGAAGGCTATGATGCCATCGTGCGCAACGGGCCGATCGTCGATTCCCGTCTCGTTGTCTGGAAGCTCAGCCGCAGCCGCCGTCTCTTGGTCGCGTCTCCCGACTATCTGGAGCGCCACGGCACGCCGAAGACGCTGAATGATCTCGATGGCCACAAGGGCATTTTCTACACCAATCGCGGCGTCTCCGACTGGCGCTTCCAGACGCCGGATGGCGCGATTGTCGTCCGCGCCAGCCAGGTGCTCGGCATGAACAATGGCGACATGATCCGCGATGCGGCGGTAGCCGGCCTCGGCATCGCGCTTCTGCCGGCCTTCATCGCCGGCCCGGCGGTGAGCGAGGGGCTGCTGAGCGAGATCGACGTCGGCTACAAGCCGGAAGCCGAGTTCATCTACATGGCTCACCCCGAAGGCCGCAATCCCTCCGCCAAGCTGCGCGCCGTCGCCGATCACCTGCGCAAGACTTTCGGCGATCCGCCCTATTGGGACCCATCAGGCTGATCAGATCAGGCTCATCAGATTGCCGACGACACGCGACCGCTGTGCCTTCAGCATCGCCAGCCCAAGCCGCGCCACCAAAGGCGGCCCCTCGATCGGCCGGTAGGCGACCCCGTCGAGTTTAAGATGCTCGAGCGAACCGGGCACGATCGACACGCCGAGATCGGCGGCGACCAGATTGATGACGGAAGGGATCTGCGGCGCCTCCTGCGTCACGACGAGCTCGAAGCCCGCATCCCGGCAGCCGCGCACGATATCGTCATAGAGGCTGAGGCCGACGGTGCGCGGAAAGAGAATGAAGGGTTCGCCCGAAAGTGCGGAGAGCGGCACGGTCTTCAGCTTCGCCAGCGCGTGGTGCGCCGGCAAGGCGATCAGCATCGGCTCGTCCGCCAGCCGCTTCAGGTACACGTCTTTCGGGTCTTCCAGCCCGGGGCGAATGAAGGCGGCGTCGATCTCCTGCCGCATCAGCTTTTCCATCAGCCAGTTGCTGTTCATCTCGGTAAGCGACAGGCTCACATCCGGCCATTGCCCGCGAAACCGGCGGATCGTGCCGCTGACGGCAGTGTTGAAGGCCGACGACGCCGTAAAGCCGAGCGCCAGCCGCCCGGTCTCGCCACGCGTCGCCCGCTGGGCGGCCAGCTTCGCCTTCTCGGCCGAGGCAATCGCGGCGCGCGCCTCCGGCAGAAACGCCGATCCCGCCTCGGTCAGCTCCGCCCCATGCGGCACGCGGTGAAACAGCGCCGCCCCGATCTCGTTTTCCAGATCGCGAATCTGCTGGCTGAGCGGCGGCTGGCCGATGCCGAGCTTGGCGGCGGCGCGGGTGAAATTCTGCTCCTCGGCCACCGCAAGGAAATAGCGGATATGGCGCAGCTCCATCGGTATCTCCAAAACCTATCAAGAAAGCCAGTTTCATATATTGGACAAATGATGATCGGTTGGCTAGATCAAAGGGCGTGAAAGGTTGGTCCTCAATGCCACGCGCCGCAGACAAGCAGTCCGTTCCCTCGGAAATCCCCTCCCGTCCCCATCTCACCGTCATCGAGAATGTCGCCTCCCAACAGCAGGGAAGCGAGCCGCAGGAAAAGCAGTTCCTGCTGCGCGGCACTCCGGCCTACAGGCGCGCCAGCATCGCGCTGTTCCTCTCGGGCTTCGCCACCTTCTCGCTGCTCTATTGCGTCCAGCCGCTGATGCCGATCTTCGCCAGCGACTTCGGCATCAGCCCGGCCGCAAGCTCGCTCTCCCTGTCGCTGTCGACGGGCCTGCTCGCCTTCGCCATCTTCTGCGCCGCCGCCGTCTCTGAAAGCTTCCGGCGCCGCAGCCTGATGTTCGCCTCGTTGCTCGGTGCCGCTCTTTGCACGATCGCCTGCGCGCTAGTCCCCAGCTGGCATGCGCTCCTTGTTATCCGCGCGCTTGAAGGCTTGCTCCTCGGCGGTGTCCCGGCCGTCGCCATGGCCTATCTCTCGGAAGAGATCGATCCCCGCGGCCTCGGCGCCTCCATGGGCCTCTACATCGCCGGCAACGCCTTCGGCGGCATGGCCGGCCGCGTCGTCACCGGTACGCTGGCCGAGTTCTTCTCGTGGCGCATCGCGCTCGGCACGCTTGGCGCCATCGGCCTTGCGGCGGCCATCGGCTTCTTCCTGCTCCTGCCCGCCTCGCGCAATTTCACCCCGCGCAAGGGCTTCAACGCCCGCTTCCATCTGGGTGCCTGGGCCGGCCATATCAGGAGCCCGGCGCTGCCCTTCCTGTTCGCCATCGGCTTCCTCGCCATGGGCACCTTCGTCACGGTCTACAATTACATCGGCTTCCGCCTCGTCGAAACGCCCTACAATCTGAACCAAACCGAACTCGGCCTGATCTTCACGGTCTACATCTTCGGCATCGCCGCCTCGTGGATCGCAGGCGTGCTCGGAGACCGCTTCGGCCATTTCGTCGTGCTGCCTTCTGGCATAGCGCTTTCGGCGATCGGCGTGGCGCTGACGCTCTCGGCCTCGCTGCCGCTTATCATCCTGGGCATCGTACTCCTGACCTCGGGCTTCTTCGTCGCCCACTCGGTCGCAAGCGCGCTGGTCGGGCGGCTGGCCAGGGGCACCAAGGGCCACGCCTCGTCGCTCTATCTCCTGTCCTATTACATCGGCTCCAGCGTCGCCGGCTCCGTCGGCGGCTATTTCTGGGGCGCCGATGGCTGGAACGCGGTGGTGATCTTCACGCTGACACTGCTGGCGATCGGCATGGTCGCCGCACTCGCCGCCGCAAGGCTGTCGCGCCGATAGCAAAAAAATAGAAAAAGCCCGCGGCAAAGCGGGCTTTTCTCATTATCGGTAGGCTCATGGTGAGCGCTCAGCTAACCACCCAGGCGATATAGATTAGCGTCAGCGCGATCAGCCACAGTGCCCAGCGGCCGGAGCGGCTGTGGCGGGCTTCAGACTTGCCGATCGCCTCGGCCGTCTCGGCGTCGAAGCGCAGGCCGTTCTCGCTCATCCTTAGCAGCTCGTGGTGGAACTTCTCGGTCTTGGCGGCGATCTCGGGTGCGGCCTCGGCAAGCTTCACGGCGGCCTTTAGCCCATCCTTGATATCGGTCGCGATCCGCTTCGGTCCGAGATTGTTGCGGATCCATTCGCCGACCACCGGCTCCGAAGCCTTCCACATGTTGAAGCGCGGGTTGAGGATGCGGGCGACGCCCTCGACCACGACCATGGTCTTCTGCAGCATCACCAGCTCGGGCCGTGCCGCCATGTCGAACAGTTCGGTCACCTCGAACAGCAGCGTCAGCAGCTTGCCCATCGAGATCGTCTCGGCCGGCTGCCCGTGGATCGGTTCGCCGATCGCCCGGATCGCCTGCGCGAAGCTCTCGACATTGTGGTGGCCGGGCACGTAGCCCGCCTCGAAATGCACCTCGGCAACGCGGATATAATCGCGGGTGATGAAGCCGTAGAGAATCTCGGCGAGGAAGCGGCGTTCCTTCTTTCCGAGACGCCCGACGATGCCCATGTCGACTGCGACGATCATGCCCTTGGGGTCGACGAAGAGATTGCCCGGATGCATGTCGGCATGGAAGAAGCCGTCGCGCAGCGTATGGCGCAGGAAGGACTGGATCAGCGTGTCGGCCAGCGCATTGAGATCGTGGCCGGCGGCCTTCAGGCCCTCGACATCGGACATCTTGACGCCGTCGATCCACTCCATGGTGATGACGTCGCGTCCTGTGCGTTCCCAATCGACGGTCGGAACGCGGAAGCCCGGATCGTTCTGGGTGTTCTCGGCGATCTCCGAAAGCGCTGCCGCCTCGAGCCGAAGGTCCATCTCGACCTTGGTCGTCTGCTCCAGCGTCTTCGTCACTTCCACCGGCTTCAGGCGCCGGCTGGAGGGCATGAAGCGCTCCTGCAGATGGGCGACGAGATACATCGCCTCGAGATCGTGGGTGAAGCGCTGGCGCACGCCGGGGCGCACCACCTTGACGGCAACCTTCTTGCGTCCCTGCGGCGTCATCACCTCGGCCGGATGCACCTGCGCGATCGAGGCAGCCGCGATCGGCTCGCCGAAGCTGACGTAAAGCTCATCCACCGGCCGGCCGAGCGATCCCGCGATATTGGCCTTGGCGGCGGCCTCGGGGAAGAAGGCCATCCGGTCCTGCAGCTGCGACAGGTCGTCGGCGAACTCGACGCCGACGACGTCGGGCCGCGTCGCCAGGAACTGGCCGATCTTCACATAGGAAGGCCCCAGCCGCTCGACGGCCTTGGAGAGCCGGTCGCTGCGCTTCTGGGTCTTGGCGCGCTTGCGCGCAAACATGCCGACGAAGGACTTGGCAGCCGCGACCGAGGGCGGAAGCTCGTCGGAAGGCAGCGCCGAGACGACGCCCTCGCGCACGAGAATCCAACCAACCCGCCAGAGCTGGAAATATGCCGAAACAGTGCTCATTCCGGCTTAAAGCTTCCAGCCGGAGTGAAGGGCGGCGATCCCGCCGGTATAATTGGTGTAGCTGACGCGCGAGAAGCCGGCATTGCGGATCATCGCCGCGAAGTTCTCCTGGTTGGGGAACTTGCGGATGGATTCGACCAGATACTGATAAGGCTCGGCATCGCCGGTGATCGCCTTGCCGAACTTCGGAATGGCATTGAACGACCAGCTTTCATAGACGCGGTCGAGCAGCGGCATGTCGACTTCGGAGAACTCGAGCACCAGAAGACGGCCGCCGCGCTTCAGCACGCGGTAGGCTTCGCTGAGCGCCACGTCGATGCGCGGCACGTTGCGGATGCCGAAGGCGATCGTATAGGCGTCGAAGCTGTTCGGCTCGAAGGGCAGTTCCTCGGCATTCGCCTCGACGAAGGTCAGGTTGTCGGAGAGCTTCTTCTTGGCCGCGCGCTCGGCGCCGACAGCCAGCATCGAGCCGTTGATGTCGAGCACGGTGGAGTGCGCCATCCGGTTCGATGCTTCGATGATGCGAAACGCGATGTCGCCGGTGCCGCCGGCCACGTCGAGCGTCTTGTAGCCGGGTTCCTTGCGCGGGTTCAGCGCCGCGATCATCGCATCCTTCCAGACGCGGTGCATGCCGACCGACATGACGTCGTTCATGATGTCGTAGCGCTTGGCGACCTTATGGAAGACTTCGTTGACGAGGCCCTGCTTTTCGCCGCCTGAAACTTCGCGGAAGCCGTATGATGTTTCCATGCCGCCGTCGGCGGAGGTGCGGCTGTCTGACATCGAATACTCCAATCTCTTAAATCAACGCGGCGACCATAGCGAAATCAGGCAGGCGACGCTATCTGTGGGCAACGGTCCGGTCCGCGACACCATGGCGCTATAGCGCACATCGCGGGCGGTTGAAACATGTTCGATATAGATGGGTTAAGATGCCGGAATTGCCAGAAGTCGAAACCGTCAAACGCGGCCTCGCGCCCACCATGGAGGGTGCGCGCATCGTCAAATTGGAGCTTAGGCGAGGGGACCTGCGCTTCCCGTTTCCTGAGGCCTTCGGCGAAAAGGCGTCCGGCCGCACCATCGTCTCGCTCGGCCGCCGCGCCAAATATCTGCTGATCGATCTCGATAGCGGCGCCACCATCATCGCCCATCTCGGCATGTCCGGCTCCTTCCGCATCGAGGCAGGCCCGATCGCCGAAACCCCCATCTCCGAAACACCGGGCGAATTCCATCACCCGCGCTCCAAGGATGAAAAGCACGATCACGTGATCTTCCATCTGGAAGGGCCGTCGGGCCAAAGCCGCGTCATCTATAATGACCCGCGCCGCTTCGGCTTCATGGACATGGCCGATCGCACCGCGCTCGACATCAATCCCTTTCTCTATGGGCTCGGCCCGGAGCCGACAGGCAATGCGCTCAGCGCCGCCTATCTGGCCGAGCGCTTCAAGGGCAAGGCGCAGCCGCTGAAGAGCGCGCTGCTCGACCAGAAGAACATTGCCGGCCTCGGCAATATATATGTGTGCGAGGCGCTATGGCGCGCGCACCTGAAGCCGACGCGACCCGCATCGACCCTAGTGACGCCGACCGGCAAGCCTACAAAGCAGCTCGACCTGCTGGTCTCCTCGATCCGCGACGTCATTGCAGATGCGATCAAGGCGGGCGGCTCGTCGCTGCGCGATCATATCCAGACGGATGGCTCGCTCGGCTATTTCCAGCACTCCTTCTCCGTCTATGATCGCGAAGGGCAACCTTGCCGTACGCCCGACTGCGGCGGTACCATCGCCCGCATCGTTCAGGCCGGGCGCTCGACCTTCTATTGCCCTACTTGCCAGAAATAACTGTCTGCCAGAAGTAAGCCTGGGCATTGGCCCGACCGGGAGGAACGCATGTCTTATGAAACGCTGATCGTCGAAACCCGTGGCGCCGTGGGCCTGATCACGCTGAACCGCCCGCAGGCGCTGAATGCCTTGAACTCGACGGTGCTGAAGGAACTGCTGCAGGCCTACGCCGCATTCGAGAATGACGACGCCATCGGCGCCATCGTCCTGACCGGCTCCGAGCGCGCCTTTGCCGCCGGCGCCGATATCAAGGAAATGCAGTCGCTCGATTTCGCCGATGTCTACCGCCGCAATTTCCTCGGCGGCTGGGAGGATGTCGCCAAGGTGCGCAAACCCGTCATCGCCGCCGTCAGCGGCTTCGCGCTCGGCGGCGGCTGCGAGCTCGCCATGATCTGCGACTTCATCATCGCGTCGGAGACCGCCAAGTTCGGCCAACCGGAAATCACCCTTGGCGTCATTCCCGGCATGGGCGGCTCCCAGCGCCTGACGCGCGCCGTCGGCAAGGCCAAGGCGATGGATATGGTCCTGACCGGCCGCATGATGGATGCGGCGGAAGCAGAACGGGCAGGACTCGTATCGCGTGTGGTGGCGCCCGATCGTCTGCTCGATGAAGCGCTGGAGGCGGCGGCCAAGATCGCGTCCCTGTCGCGCCCCTCGGTGCTGATGGCCAAGGAGGCCGTCAACCGCGCTCTGGAGACCACGCTGGAGGAAGGTCTGCGCTTCGAGCGCCGCCTGTTCCACAGTCTCTTCGCGACGGAAGATCAGAAGGAAGGGATGACAGCCTTCATCGAAAAGCGTAAACCCGCCTTCAAGAACCGCTGAGCCCTGAAGAGAAAAGGCGACGGTTCCTTGAAAATGCGCGTTGACGCCGGTCGGCTTTAGGGTTATATGCCCGCCCAAGGTTCGGGAAGCCAGTCCGGTTTCCCGATAATACTCCCGCATTGCTGTGTAGGAAGTGGCTGCAAGGCCCGCGGCGGTAGCGGAATTTGTTCGAATTCTTGAGAGAGGCATCCATGGCCAATACAACTTCGGCGAAAAAAGCGACCCGCAAGATCGCCAGCCGTACCGACGTCAACAAGGCTCGTCGCTCGCGCGTTCGCACGTTCGTTCGTCAGGTCGAAGAAGCGCTCGCAGCTGGCGATGCTGCCAAGGCCAAGGAAGCTTTCCAGGCCGCGCAGCCGGAACTGGCCCGCGCAGCAAGCAAGGGCGTCCTGCACGCCAACACGGCATCCCGCAAGGTCTCGCGCCTCGCAGCTCGTGTGAAGGCTCTGTCGGTCGGCGCGACCGCTTAAAGCTTCCGTTAATAAAGACAGCTATATGATTAGCCCGGCAACTTTGTCGGGCTTTTTCGATTCCGCCAATTGCCCGAACTGTGGTTAATTTGGCGACGATTTCGTGTCCGGCAAATGACACAAAAAAATGAGTGATTACAGAGGCTTGTGCCAGGTTGTTCCTGAGCGAAGAGACTCAGACCTTCCCTTGCGGCGTCTAAAACGAGTCAAGAAGCTTTTTTCTTTTTTTCTTTTTATGCGTGTCAAAATTGCCGGTTTCCTGAATCTCCTTGATTCAAAAGCGATTCTTTTTTTGCTCCAGTGCAGCGCCCTAAATCTGCCGCAGGAGTCAACCGGCTACGCTTAATTTTGGCGAAATATGCCCGTTGATCTCGACCCCCGATCCTGCCTAAATGCCTCCCAACAAGGGGCTCGGACATCACCTGTTTTAAGGCTTGGTCTGAAACTGCCACGTCGGCAGGACGATGCTTTAGTGTCTTTTGTTGCGGAAGTTTCGACCTCCGGATTTTCACGCACTGATGCAGATTGGACCGCGGCTATGGCTGCCGCGGAACGGGATCATCTGTGCGCCATTTTTGAGGGCTGCACGCAGCGCGTGCGATCCTAATGAAGAGAAAAAGCATACGCAGGCAGGCTGGTGTTCGTCGGACGAGGAGCGGGCACCTAGGAGACAAGAAGCAATAAGACCGCATGAAGCGGTTGGCTTCGCCTCCAACAGTCGCCTCTCGTTAAGAGGCACGCGTTTGAGTGAACCGGCCGACGGCAGAGCATGAGGGTGATGCTGTCAGGTCATAAGCGGGGAAATGATCGGGCGACCAGGATTAGGTCGGCCGATGGAACTATAAGGCGGCAAGATGCACATGAATTCGATGGCGGCGAGTGCTTTGGACAACTCGGACAAGGTATCTCAGACGTTAGGCTCTATTTGCCCAGACGCGGCGGGGGAAAAGGGAGACATGAAGAATGATGGCATACTTTTTGAACGAGCAAGTGCACGCCTGAAGGCGCAGGTCGGTCCGGATGTCTACGCAAGCTGGTTTGCACGACTGAAGCTCCATTCCGTCTCCAAGAGTGTCGTACGGCTGACGGTCCCAACAACTTTTTTGAAGTCCTGGATCAACAATCGCTACCTCGACCTGATCACCGGCATCTTCCAGGCGGAAGACGCTGAAATCCTGAAGGTCGAAATCCTGGTTCGCACGGCAGCGCGCGCAACCAGCAAGCCGGAAGAAACGGCGACCCAGGAGCCGGTATCATCCGTCGCGCCGATCCGTCGCCCGGTCGCTCAGCAGGCCGGCCAGATCGTCCAGCAGGCTGTTTCGGCAGCGTCTGCGGCGCGTCCGGCGACCTCTGGCCAGCCGCTCTTCGGCTCGCCGCTCGATAACCGCTTCACCTTCGACACCTTCGTCGAAGGCAGCTCCAACCGCGTCGCTCTCGCGGCTGCAAAGACCATTGCCGAAGCCGGTCAGGGCGCAGTGCGCTTCAACCCGCTCTTCGTTCATTCCACGGTCGGTCTCGGCAAGACCCATCTGCTGCAGGCGATCGCCAATGCAGCCGTACAGAACCCGCGCCAGCTGCGCGTCGTCTACCTGACGGCGGAATACTTCATGTGGCGTTTCGCAACCGCGATCCGCGACAATGATGCGCTGACGCTGAAGGACTCGCTTCGCAACATCGACCTTCTGATCATCGACGACATGCAGTTCCTGCAGGGCAAGATGATCCAGCACGAGTTCTGCCATCTCTTGAACATGCTGCTCGACAGTGCCAAGCAGGTCGTCGTCGCAGCCGACCGTGCGCCCTGGGAGCTGGAATCGCTCGACCCGCGCGTTCGTTCGCGTCTGCAGGGTGGCGTGGCGATCGAGCTTGACGGCCCGGATTACGAGATGCGTCTCGAAATCCTCCAGCGTCGTCTTGAGGTCGCCCGTGGCGAAGACCCGTCGCTGGAAATGTCGACCGAGCTGCTCAACCACGTTGCCCGCAGCATCACCGCCAGCGGCCGCGAACTGGAAGGCGCCTTCAACCAGCTGCTCTTCCGTCGCTCCTTCGAGCCGAACCTGACGGTCGAGCGCGTGGACGAGCTTCTCGCCCACCTGGTCGGCTCCGGCGAGCCGCGCCGCGTGCGTATCGAGGATATCCAGCGCATCGTCGCACGTCACTACAACGTGTCGCGCCAGGAGCTGGTCTCGAACCGCCGCACGCGCGTCATCGTCAAGCCGCGCCAGATCGCCATGTATCTGGCCAAGACCCTGACCCCGCGCTCCTTCCCAGAGATCGGTCGTCGCTTCGGCGGACGTGACCACACGACGGTTCTGCACGCCGTGCGCAAGATCGAGGAGCTGATTTCAGGTGATAGCAAGCTGTCGCACGAGATCGAGCTGCTGAAGCGCCTGATCAACGAATAGTCGCGATCATGGCATCGAAATTAAGCGGCCGGGAGCGATCCCGGCCGTTTCCTTTTATGCGCTGTTTATTTTATACAGCCCTTTCAAGCATACGCGCGGCGGGAGGAAAACGCTGCGCCTTGGGAGGATATAAATGAGCTTTACGAAAATCGCCGTACTCGGTCTGGGCAAGGTCGGGCGGCTGGCCGCCACGCTTTTGCATGAGGGCGGCTTCGAGGTCACGGGTGTGGACGCGCAACTGCCTGTAGGCGAGGTGCCGTTCAAGTGCCATAGCGGCGATATCTCCGACCCCGCCGTCATCGGTGAATTGCTTTCGGGTGTCGATGCGGTGCTGTCGTGCCTGCCCTATCACCTGAACATCGAGCTGGCGCGCGCCGCCCATGCAGCCGGCATCCATTATTTCGATCTGACGGAAGATGTGCCCACCACCAACTTCATCATCGAGCTGTCGAAGACCGCGCGTGGCCTGATGGCGCCGCAATGCGGCCTTGCCCCGGGCTTTGTCGGCATCGTCGGCTCGAGCCTTGCCGATGGCTTCGACCGCTGCCGCTCGATCCGCATGCGCGTCGGCGCCCTGCCGCAAAATCCGACCGGCCTCCTGGGCTATGCCTTCAACTGGTCGCCGGAGGGCGTCGTCAACGAGTATCTGAACGATTGCGAAGTGATCGAAGGCGGCGTGCGCAAGCTGGTGTCGCCGATGGAGTGGCTGGAGACCATCTACGTCGAGGGCGTCAAGCTTGAGGCATTCACGACCTCGGGTGGTCTCGGCACCATGTGCGACACGCTGCTCGGCAAGGTCGAGAACCTCGACTACAAGACCATGCGCTATCCCGGCCACATGGACCTGATGAACTTCTTCTTCCACGAGCTTCTGATGCGCGACAAGCGCAAGCTCGCCGGCGAAATCCTGACGGAAGCCAAGCCGCCAGTCGATGACGATGTCGTCTACGTGCATGTCGCCGCCGAAGGCACCGAGCGTGGCAGCCTGCGTCGCAAGGAATTCGTGCGCGCCTATTACCCGATCGAGATATCAGGCGCCCGCCGCACGGCGATCGCCTGGACAACCTCGGCATCGGTCGTTGCCGTCATCGAGATGGTGCGCGACGGCCTGCTGCCCGCAACCGGCTTCCTGCACCAGGAGCACATTCCGCTCGACATGTTCCTGAAGACCCCGACCGGCAGCCTCTTCAAGACGGGTGCGTCCCGCAGAGCCTGATCGCTGCTCGCATCATCGCCAGACGGCCGGGGCAATCCCGGCCGTTTGCTTTTGGCGCGCGCCTCTGCATAGTCGGCAGTAGACGATTGAGGCGCGGAGCTGATCATGCCGGCATTGCTTTTTTCCGACGACTTCGATGCGCCCGAGCTGAACGGCGAAAACTGGCTGCCCTGCTATCTCCCGCATTGGAGTTCATGGGAACGGTCGCAGGCGCGCTACAAGATCCGCGATGGCTACCTCCGGCTGGTGGTCGAAGACGACCAGCAGCCCTGGTGCCCGGAATTCGATGGCGGCGTCAGGGTCTCCAATCTGCAGACGGGCCATTGGTCCGGCCCGGTCGGCAGCCGCGCCGGCCAGCATCGGTTCAATCAGGATCTCACGGTGCGCGAGGCGATCGCGCCCCGCCGCCTTTTCCTGCCACATTACTGCCGTCTGGAGATGCGCGCTCGTGCAAGCCTCAACCCATGGAACCTGGCGGCACTATGGCTGATCGGCTTCGAGGACGAGCCGCACCGCTCCGGGGAGATAACCCTCTTCGAAGTCTTCGGCGGCAATGTCGAGCCCGATGCGGTGAAGATCGGGCGCGGCATCAAGAAGATCCACGATCCGAAACTGACAACGGAGCTCGATGAGGCAAGCGTGCCGATCGCTGTTGGCGACTGGCATGTCTACGCGATGGATTGGACGCCCGAGGGGATCGATTTTCTCGTCGATGGGACGGTCGTCACACGCACCCGCCAGAGCCCCGATTATCCGATGCAGCTCATGCTGAACCTCTACGATCTGCCCGGCGACGAGGATCGCTCGCAGGCGCTCACTGCCACATTCGACATCGACTACGTCAAGGCGTGGGCCAAGTGACGCGCCGCGTCGTCATCGGTTCTGAGCTGAAGCGGCGCAATGTGTCTATTGCGGATTGCGCTGGCTGGGCAGCGCGCAGCGATTGCCGCAGCTGGCGACCCCTGGCAGCATATAGCGCAGGCAGCAGAGCTTGCGCCGCTGGATCATCTGCCCGTCTTCCTCGACCTGTCTGACGCTGCCGCACAAGGGGTTCGGCCCACCATCCGGCAGGCATCCGCGCACGAAGAGCGGCAGGTCGGGAGCGGAACGCCCACAGCCGTCGCTATCGGTCAGACGCAGCGTATAGTCGATGTAGACGGCGGCGTTGTTCCAAAGGAGCTTTGCCGAGAGCCCGCAGCGCTTCAATCGTTCGACGGCCACGTTGAGATGGCCAGCCATCAACGGCCCGACCACGGAAAATTCGTCGCCGCTCGTCTCTTCGCCGATCATGCCACGATGGGAGACGCCGAAGGCGCGCGGCAGCCCGTCCTCGGTCAGCGCGATCGTCATCTCATCGAAAGCCACCGGCAGCACCTGGCCGGCCAGGCGGCGGGCGAGCAGATAGGGAATGCTGATCCCGGCGAAATAATAGAGCGACCACATGGAGACGACGGCACGGCGATCCGTGCCCTTGGTCACCTCGGTGTACCGGTCGATTGCTCGCTCGAAACCGCCATCCTCGAAGAATGTTGCGAGGGCGACGCCACCGGCCAGCTCATCTGCCAGCATCATCTTCTCGCGGCACCAGGCGTGATCGCCGGAAAAAGCGTGCGACAAGCCAATCGGCTGCGGAAGCCCGGGCGCCGTCCGCGCGATCTGTTGAACTGCCATGACTGAGGTTCGGCCTTGCCCGTATGCGTCTTAATCCTGACTATGATAATCAGCAAATACGCGGCGGGAAAGTGTTTTATGAGTGCGACGGTCCACTTTTTCGGCGATTGCTGAATTAAGCGCGCAGGCGCCGCGATCAGCGCTGCGCTTCGGAGAGCAGCCAGCGACGGAAGGCGGCGGCAGCCGGCCGTTCCAGCGCCTGGCCGGGATAGACGAGATGGAAGGCGAGCCGGCTGGCGACGCCGACGGGGAAGGGAGCGACGACTTGGCCGTCTTCCAGTTCAGTCGTCACGAAGGAGCGCCGCATCAGCGCGAAGCCGAGCCCCGCCTTCATCGCCTCGTAGGCGCCGTTGCCGTGCATGAAAACAGGGCCACGGGCAGCATCGGCATCGCTTGCGCCCGCCGCCTCCAGCCATAGCTGCCAGTCGTGACGGTAGACGTCGTGGATCAACTGGAACGGCGCCAGTGCATCGGGCGATGGATCCGGGCCGAGCGCATCGGCGAGCTTCGGCGTGCAGACCGGCACCAACTCGTCATCCACCAGTCGCTCGCTGACGAGGCCGTCATAGCCGCCGAGCCCATGGCGTATGGCGAGGTCTATGCCGTCGCGCTGGAAATCCATCACCCTGTGCGAGGCGCTGATGCGCACGTCGATCTCCGGGTTCAGCGCTTCGAAGCGCGAAAGCCGCGGCACCAGCCAGTAGGTCGCAAAGCCCGCGGTGCATGTGATGTTCAGCACCGTGCCGCGGTTTCGCGCCGTGATCGCCGCCGTCGCCTCGCGCACCAGCCGAAAGGCCGCCCGCAATGTCGTGAAATAGTCGGCACCCTCGGGCGTTAGCGCCAATGCGCGCGTCTTGCGCTCGAACAGGCGCACGCCGAGCGACGTCTCGAGATCGCGGATCTGCAGGCTGACGGCGCCCGGCGTCACATTGAGTTCCCGCGCCGCAAGCGTCATGCTCAAATGCCGGGCGGCGGCTTCGAAGGCGCGGAGCGCCGATAGCGATGGAAGAAAATCACTCATGCTTTAGCTCAGCTCAATCATGAAACGAAAAAGACTCGTTTGTCGCATGGCTCTGACAGCCATAGTATATGCATCAAGGCAATCATTCCAAGTCAGAGCTTGATCATAACGGATAAGAATAACTCGACAAACGATAACAAGCCGCGCAGGAATCGGGTGGCGCAGGCTAGCGCCGAGCGCTAAGCCGGCCATGCCGCAAAAGGGAGAGAAGCGATGCAGCAGAGACAGATGGGCCTTGCCGAATGGGGAATGTTGCTGGTGCTCTCGCTGCTGTGGGGCGGCTCCTTCCTTTTCAACGGCATCCTGGTGAAAACCCTGCCGCCTTTCACCATCGTCACCGGCCGCGTGCTGATCGCCGCCGTCGCGCTGAATCTGATCGTGCGCGCCACCGGCCACGCCATGCCGCGTGATGGCAAGTCTTGGGCCGCCTTCTTCGTCATGGGCCTGATCAACAACATGATCCCCTTCTGCCTCATCGTCTGGGGCCAGACCCATATTGCGAGCGGCCTCGCCTCGATCCTCAACGCCACCACGCCGCTCTTCGGCGTCGTCGTCGCGCATCTGTTGACGGCGGATGAGAAGATGACTGGCAACCGCCTGTTCGGCGTCCTCGTCGGCTTTGCCGGCGTCGCCTACATGATCGGCTTCGATGCGCTGCGCGATTTGGGAACCAATGTGCTGGCGCAGCTCGCCGTTCTCGGCGCCGCACTCTCCTACTCTTTCGCCGGTATCTACGGCCGCCGTTTCCGCCAGATGGGAATGGCACCGCTTCTCCCCGCCGCCGGCCAGGTCACCGCCTCCAGCGTGCTGATGCTCCCTATCGCCCTTATCGTCGACCACCCCTGGACGCTCGCCGCCCCCTCTATGGAGACCTGGATGGCGCTCTTCGGCCTGGCGCTGCTCTCGACAGCGGTCGCCTACGTCCTCTTCTTCCGCATCCTCGCCACGGCCGGCGCCACCAACCTCATGCTCGTCACCTTCCTCATCCCCGTCAGCGCCATCCTGCTCGGCGCCGCCATCCTGGGCGAGCAGCTGCAGGGCAAGCATCTGATCGGCATGGCGATGATTGCGATCGGCCTTGCGGCGATCGATGGACGGTTGTTTGCGCGGGTGAGGAGGAGGGTGGTGTGATTGCGGGAGTTATTTAGAAACAAGAGGATAGCATAGAGCTCGGAGCCCCCTCATCCGCCTGCCGGCACCTTCTCCCCGTTGGGGAGAAGAGACTTGGGGCTGGCCGCTCGCGCCAATCTCCCCTTCGCCCCATAGGGGAGAAGGTGGCCCGAAGGGTCGGATGAGGGGGCCTCACGCTAGGACGCTAGAGACCTCATCCACCCTCAAATCAACAAGCCAGATCAGCCACCACCGAATCCAGAATCAGCATCCCCGACTGCGTGCAGCGGATGCGCGAATTGCCGATCCGCTCGATAAACCCGTGTTCCAGTAAAAATTCTTCACGCTTCGGATCCGGATCGCGGCCCGAGAGCTGCTGCCAGCGGGCGAGGTCGACGCCTTCGGTGAGACGCAGTCCCATCAAGAGCAGTTCGTCGGCCTGTTCGTCATAACCGAGCTGTTCCTGGTCGAGCACGCCGTGGCCGTCGCGCTCCACGAGCTCGAGCCAGGCTTCCGGCTTGCGCTCGGTGGCGGTGGCGAGCTTGATGGGGCCGCGCGTCAACCGGCCATGCGCGCCGGGGCCGATGCCGGCATAGTCGCCGTAGCGCCAGTAGGTGAGGTTGTGGCGGCTCTCGGCGCCCGGGCGGGCATGGTTGGAGACCTCGTAGGCAGGCATGCCCTCGGCGGCGGTGATTTCCTGCGTTGCCTCGTAGAGCAGCGCCGACTGGTCGTCGTCAGGCACCACGAGCTTACCCATCTTGTGCAGCCCGAAGAAGGGCGTGCCCTCCTCGATCGTCAGCTGGTAGAGCGACAGGTGGTCGACCGCGTAGGAGATCGCTTCACGCAGCTCCCGCTCCCATTCCTCCACCGTCTGCTTGGGACGGGCATAGATCAGGTCGAACGACATGCGCGGAAAGATATCGCGCGCCAGCTTGATCGCTTTCAGCGCATCCTCGACATCATGCAGACGCCCGAGAAACTTCAGGTCGCGATCGTTCAGCGCCTGCACGCCGAGCGACACGCGGTTGACACCGGCGGCGCGATAGCCGCGAAAACGCTCGGCCTCGACGCTGGAGGGATTGGCCTCCATGGTGATCTCGATGCCATCGGGCATGTGCCATTCCTTGGCGATGCCGTCGAGAATGGCCGAGACCGTGGATGGGTTCATCAGCGAGGGCGTGCCGCCGCCGAGGAAGACGCTGGTCACCGTCTTTGGGCCGCTCAGCTGCCGCATCGCCGCCATCTCCTTCAGGAAGGCAGCGGTAAAGCGTTCCTGGTCCACAGGCTGGTGGCGCACATGGCTGTTGAAGTCGCAATAGGGGCACTTGGCGGCACAGAACGGCCAATGCACGTAGACGCCGAAGCCGGGCTCGCCGGTATCGGGCAAAAGAGATGCATGGCGCGTCAGGTTAGGCTGTTCCAAAGTGTCCACGATTCGGGTCTTATGCGTCCAGGCAGGTTTCGACGAAGATCTTGAAGGCGCGGGCGCGGTGCGAGAGAGCCTGAGGGTCGCCGGGCTTCCAGCCGTGCTTCTCTTCCGCGCTCATCTCTCCGAATGTGGTGTCGTAGCCCTCGGGTTGGAAGACCGGATCGTAGCCGAAGCCTTCCGTGCCGCGCGGCGGCCAGGCGACGAAGCCTTCGACTTCGCCGCGGAACATTTCCGTATGTCCGTCCGGCCATGCCAGGCAGAGCACGCTGACGAAGCGCGCGGTGCGCTGCTCCGGCGTGGTCGCGCCTTTCTCCTCAAGAGCGGTTTCGACCTTCTGCATCGCCATGGCGAAATCGCGCGTGCCGTCAGCCGTTTCCGCCCAGTTGGCGGTATAGACGCCAGGCGCCCCACCCAGCGCGTCGATTACAAGGCCGCTGTCGTCGGAGAGCGACGGCAGGCCGGAAGCCTTGGCGGAAGCCAGCGCCTTGATCGCGGCGTTTTCCTCGAAGGTCGTGCCGGTCTCATCCGGCTCCTCGAATTTCAGTTCGGCCGCCGATTTCGCCGAGAAGCCGAAAGGACCGATCAGGTCGGCGATCTCGCGTATCTTGCCGGCATTGTGGCTGGCAACGACGATGGTGCGGGTATCGAGCTTGCGCATGAGCGGTCCTTCAAAGATTCCAAAGTTTGGGTTCGGCGCATTCCAGGCTGTTGCCGTCAGGATCGCGGAAATAGATCGATCGCGCCCCGTTCGGCCAGCTAAAATCGCTTTCGATGGAAACGCCCGCTTTGTTGAGCTTTTCCGCGATCAAGTCAATCGCTTCCACACTCATCCGGAAACACGCATGCCCCGCGCCCGTCGTGCCATGCGGCGGAACCGGCAGCGCATCGGAAGAGGGCGGCTTGATCGTTTCATGGCGGTTGAAGATCAGGAGGATGCCTGGGCCGCAGCGGAAGAAGACGTGCCGGTTGTCATGGCGCAGAACCTTCTCGAGGCCGAGAACATCGCGATAGAAGCGTTCGGCGGCATCGAGGTCGTCGACATAAAGCGCGGTTTCAAGAATGCCGTCGATCATGCTGTCATTCTCCGGGGGGGGCGCCAAAGACCCTCTCTGGCCTGCCGGCCATCTCCCCCACAAGGGGGGAGAAGACCCGTGGCAACCGCCTGCCCAAATTGAACGTCGACGGGGCGTCTGGGTTAAGCCCTCCCCCTTGTGGGGAGGGTTGGGGAGGGGCCTTTACTAGGACCTCAAACCCTCAGGCAATCGCCGCCTTCTGCATCTCCACCAGCTCGGCAATACCGTTCTTGGCAAGCGCCATCAGCGCGCCGAACTCTTCTTCGCTGAACGGCGTGCCCTCGGCCGTGCCCTGGATCTCGACGATGCCGCCCGAACCCGTCATCACGAAGTTCGCATCGGTCTCGGCCGACGAGTCCTCGAGGTAATCGAGATCGATGACAGGCTGGCTGGCGAAGACGCCGCAGGAGATCGCGGCGACGTGGTCCTTCAGAACCCGCTCGACCTTGATCATGTTGCGGCTTTCCATCCACTTCAGGCAGTCGTAGAGCGCGATCCAAGCGCCGGTGATCGATGCCGTGCGGGTGCCGCCGTCGGCCTGGATCACGTCGCAGTCGAGCGTGATCTGGCGTTCGCCGAGTTCCTTGAGGTCGACCACGGCGCGCAGCGAGCGGCCGATCAGGCGCTGGATTTCCTGGGTGCGGCCGCCCTGCTTGCCGGCGGCGGCTTCGCGCTTCATGCGGTCGCCTGTTGCGCGCGGCAGCATGCCGTATTCGGCGGTGACCCAGCCCTTGCCGGTGTTGCGCAGCCATGGCGGCGTCTTTTCTTCAAGGCTCGCGGTGCAGAGCACGTGCGTGTCGCCGAACTTCACCAGACAGGAGCCTTCGGCGTGCTTGGAAAAGTTGCGCTCGAAGGTGACCTTGCGCATCTGGTCGGTTTTTCTGCCTGATGGCCGCATCCTAATTCTCCTCGGTGCACGGGGCCGGGAACGCGGGCGCGATCCCAGGCTTCATCCTATGTGCGGGTCTGTTGTTGACCGCTTCTACGATTGGCGGCGCGCATTTGCAAATTCCCTTTTGCGCGCACGGGGAGATTGGCTATATTTTGCGGCATCATTATCAGCATGGGTGCGCAAGGCTTAATGGAATTCAGGTCGTCGACGATTTCGGACGCCGTTGCCGCGCTGGACGAACGCTCCAAGGAAATCTTCCGTCGTATCGTCGAGGGCTATCTGGAGACGGGCGAGCCGCTGGGCTCGCGCAATCTCTCGCGCATCCTGCCGATGTCGCTGTCGCCGGCCTCGGTGCGCAACGTCATGAGCGATCTGGAAGAGCTCGGCCTCGTCTATTCCCCGCATGTCAGCGCCGGCCGCCTGCCCACACAGGTGGGCCTGCGCTTCTTCGTCGATGCCTTCATGCAGGTCGGCGATCTCTCCGCCGAGGACCGCGCCAATATCGACCGGCAAGTGCGGGCGGAAAGCCGCGATGGCCCGATGGAGGCGATGATGAACGAAGCAAGCCGCATGCTGTCAGGCATGTCGCGCGGCGCCGGTCTCGTCATCACGTCCAAGAGCGATCCCGTGCTAAAGCACGTCGAGTTCATCCGCCTGGAGCCCACCAAGGCGCTGGCCGTTCTCGTCGGCGATCACGATCAGGTCGAAAACCGCATCATCGAACTCCCCGCCGGCGTCACCTCCTCGCAGCTCACCGAAGCCGCGAACTTCCTCAACGCCCACATGACCGGCCAGACGCTGCCCGAACTGCGCAGCCAGCTCGGTCGCTTGAAGGCCGATGTGCGCCACGAGCTCGACGCGCTGTCGCAGGATCTGGTAGAGCGCGGCATCGCCGTCTGGTCCGGCAGCGCGGACGAAGGCAAGCCGGCGCAGCTCATCATCCGCGGCCGCGCCAATCTGTTGGAGGGGCTGGGCAATCCGGATGATCTCGATCGCCTGCGCATGCTGTTCGATGATCTTGAGAAGAAGGACAGCCTGCTGGAGCTGCTGAACCTTGCCGAAAGCGGCCCTGGCGTGCGCATCTTCATAGGCTCGGAAAACAAGCTCTTCTCGCTTTCCGGCTCTTCGCTGATCGTCGCACCCTACCGCGATGAAGACGACCGCATCGTCGGCGCCGTCGGCGTCATCGGCCCGACGCGGCTCAACTATTCGCGCATCGTGCCGATGGTCGATTACACCGCCCAGCTCATGGCAAGGCTCTCGCGCCCATCCAAATAGCGCTATTCAGGCAGCTGCACCCCGGAACCGCCCATTTCCGAAGGCATGTCCTTGAACTTCGGCAACCCGTCCTTCACGTGCAGGATGGTGTCCTCGTAGTTCACATGCATGGTCGGCTTGTAATCGAGATCGGGGATCACAGGCGCATAGACGTCGGTCACGCCCCAGAGCGGGTGCTCGCTATAGAGATGCCCGCCGCAGGTGTCGCAGAACTTGCGCACGCTGTAATCGGTCTTCTGGAAGCTCTCGACATGCTCGCCACCCTTGGTGACCCGAACCGCCTGCGGCTGCCACAGCGTGAAGGTGTTGATCGGCCCGGCCGACCAGTGCTGGCAGGAGCGACAATGGCAATAGCCCATCGCGACAGGCGTGCCGGTCACGGTCAGTTCCACGGCACCGCAAAAGCATTTCCCGACATAGACGTTTTCGTCGGCCATCTCAGCACCTCCCAGGTTGAGAGATGAGTGTCGCACCGTATTAGGTTTTGCGAAAGTAAGAATGACATGTGGCTGCCGCCTCGCTGTCGCTTTCATATGCGGTCGTCACGGGCCGAACATGCCTGTGTTTCCGACCTTCTTCGTCACGCAGACTTGATTTTTGATGTTCAAAGTTCGATATCGGGCTCATCCAAAAGCCACCAATGACCGGAGAACGTCATGACTGACGAGACGACGAAGAACGGACCTGACGCAGCCGCGGAAGAAGCCGCAGCCGACGCCGCCGCAAACGTCGAGAACGAGACCGCAGCCGAGCCCGATCCGATCGAGCTCCTGAAGGCTGAGAATGCCGAGCTGCGCGACCGCTATCTGCGCCTCGCCGCAGACATGGACAATCTGCGTCGCCGCACCGAGCGCGAAGTCAAGGACGCCAAGTCCTATTCCGCAGCCGGCTTCGCCCGCGACATGCTGGCTGTCTCCGACAACTTGCGCCGCGCGCTCGACGCTATCCCGGAAGAGGCCCGCGCCGGCGCCGATGCCGGCCTGACGACGCTGATCGAAGGTGTCGAGATGACCGAGCGCTCGATGCTGTCGACGCTGGAGCGCCACGGCGTGCGCAAGCTGGAGCCAGTCGGCCAGAAGTTCGACCCGAACTTCCACCAGGCGATGTTCGAAGTGCCGAACCCCGACGTGCCCAACAACACCGTCGTCCAGGTCGTCCAGGCCGGCTATTCCATCGGCGAACGCGTCCTGCGCCCCGCCATGGTCGGCGTCGCCAAGGGCGGCCCGAAGATCGTCGAAGCCGAAACCAACTCGGTCTTCGACCAGAAGGATGCCTGATCCAATCGGGCCCGCCTAAGCGGGCCTGATCTCATCAAGATAGTCAGATGCGGGCGAAGCGTTCGATCAGTAGATCGAAGAAGCCGTCCGCGTCGACATCGCGCATCACGGTCGCGTTGCGCTTGCGGTCGGTCACGTGCCACCAGTCGACCACGGTCATGCCGACGGTCAGTTCCGACTTCACTTCGATCTCGACATTGCAGACCCGTCCCTTGAACAGCTCCGGCTTCAGCAGATAGGCAACGACCGTCGGGTCGTGCAGCGGGCCGCCGTCGGAGCCGTACTTCTCGATATCGAAGCGCTCGAAGAATTCGAGCATCTCCACCATCGCGATCGCCGGGCGCGTACCGATCTCGGCCATGCGCTTGACGCGCGATTTCAGCGTCAGGAGCTTGTGCGTCACGTCGAGCGGCATCATCACGATCGGCACGCCGGAGCGGAACACGATGTCGGCGGCCTCGGGATCGACGTAGATGTTGAATTCGGCCGCCGGCGTGATGTTGCCGCCCTCGGAATAGCCGCCGCCCATCATCACCAGTTCGCGCACGCGGCCGATGATATCTGGTGCCTTCTGGAAGGCGAGGCCGATATTGGTCAGCGGTCCGAGCGTGCAGAGCGTCACAGTGCCTTCGGGTTCGCTCCGCAGCGTCTCGATGATGAAGTCGACGGCGTGGCCGGCCTGCAAGGGCATGGTCGGCTCGTCGAGTTCGGGACCGTCGAGGCCGGTCTTGCCGTGCACATGTTCAGCGGTGACGAGCGGGCGGGCTATCGGCTTGTCGGCGCCGGCGAAAACCTTGGTGTCGGTCTTGCCGCAGAGCTCGCAGACGATGCGCGCATTGCGGCTGGTGTAGGAGAGCGGCACGTTGCCGGCGACGGTGGTGATGCCGAGCAGTTCCAGTTCTTCAGGGCTGCCAAAGGCCAGCATGATCGCGGCCGCGTCGTCCTGACCTGGGTCGGTGTCGATAATGATCTTTCTCGGGTTTGCCATTCCGTTCGTCCCATCCTCCCAGTGCCCGTATCGACGCACATATCGATGCGTGCACCATCTGTTTATCTTCCCGCCGCAAATCGGCACAGCCGGCGCGGGGCAGGATTTGATGCGAGGCGCAGCAAGCTTTGTCAAGGCGGCGCGATCGCGTGCGGGGAGGCCGCACCTCTTACGCCCCGTGTCTCGCGCCCTGTCTTGCGAATGCCTGCATTCGTTCCCATATTAGCAACATCCGGATGCTGTCTTCAGGTCCGGAAGGGTCGCTTGCATCAAGGACTTGGAACGCTGATGAGCCGTATGACGCCTTTCGCCAGCCCGCTGTTGCTGGGTTTCGACGCCATGGAAAAGACGCTGGAGCGGATTTCCAAGGCGAGTGACGGATATCCCCCCTACAATATCGAGCGCCTCGCCGCCGACCGCATCACCGATGATCCGGAACGCCTGCGCATCACGCTGGCTGTCGCCGGCTTCAGCGAGGAGGAGCTCGACATCTCCGTCGAGGAAAACCAGTTGGTCATCCGCGGTCGCCAGGTCGAGCAGGGCGAGCGCGAATATCTCTATCGCGGCATCGCCGCCAGGCAATTCCAGCGCACTTTCGTGCTGGCTGACGGCATGCAGGTTCTCGGCGCGGGCCTGAAGAACGGCCTGCTGTCGGTGGATCTCATTCGCCCGGAGCCGTCGCGTATGGTGAAGAAAATTAACATTTCGGTCCCACAGTAGGACAACGGCGCAAATCGCACCGTTGGTCCCTTCTCTCTGGAGGTACAGGAATGTTGATGAAAGAAGCCAATTCGCACCTGACCAAGACCGAGCTTGCCGGCATCGGCAACGGCGAGGTCGCCTATATCAGGAAAATCCGCTCCGAGGATGTTCCCCGGTGTTTTCCGGAAGCTCCCGATATCGATCCCAATGTCGATCTATGGGCGCTCTTCGGCGCGGACGGAACCCCGATCCTCCTCACGGACAACCGCTCCAGCACCTTCTTCAAGGCCGCTGAAGACGAGTTGAAGACGGTCAGCCTGCACTAAGGCGGGTCAGCATGAAAACAGACGGCGTTCCCCGGAACGCCGTTGTTTTGTTTCTGAGGGGCGACTCATGCTACGCCCCATCTCATGCGAATAGCGTCCTTCCAGCGTTTCCCCATTTTCGATGCTGAGAAGGCGGCAGGCGTGATCCTGCGCGACCTGACATGGGCCGACAGCCACGGCGCCGATCTCGCCATCTTTCCCGAATGCTATCTCCAGGGCCATAGCTACGACCGCTCGATCAACGAGCGGCGCGCGCTTAGCGTCGATGATCCAGCGCTGCACAAGCTGATCGAACCGCTTCGTTCCATCAGGACAGCGGCGATCGTCGGCTTTGTCGAGCGTCGCGGCGAGCTGGTCTACAACAGCGCCATGCTGATCGAAAACGGGGCTGTGGCGGGCGTGTATGCCAAGGCCAACCCGCTCGAAGATGGCTGCACGCCGGGCAATGCATTTCCCGTCTGGCAAAGAGCCGGTCGTGGCTTCGGCATTAATATCTGCAGCGACTTTCGCGATCCGGCATTTTCCGATGCCATCGTGGCAAACGGCGCCTCCGTCGTCTGCGCCCCGCTCAATATGATGATCCGGGCGCACAAGGTGGACCAGTGGCGCGAGCCCGCGATCGAGAGCCTTCGCGCCTGCGCGGTCCGCACGGGCAGCTGGGTCATCTCCTCCGATGTCGTCGGCGACAGGGGAGATGGCTGGATGAGCTGCGGCTGCACGCTCGCCGTCGGGCCTGATGGCGTGATCGCGAGCAAGGTGCTTGAATGGGAAGAGGGCGCTATCTTGCTCGATATTGATTGACGCTACCGGCCGAAGCCGATGCTCAGCCTTGGCCAAACAGCATGGACGTCGGATAGGGCAGCGCCAGCGGCGGCATGTCGTCTCGTGTGAAGTACCGGATGGATTTCGTCTCGCTGTCCGTCCAGACGCCGCTGCCGCCGCCGGTCTGGCACTTGAACAGCGTCACGATATACTCGACCTGATCGCCATTCGGATAAACATATCTGAATTCGTGTCCGCCGAAGACGCCGAGAATGCTGGTCGATGTGACGACAAGCCCGGTCTCTTCCATGACTTCACGGATAATGGCTTCCTGCGGCGTCTCGCCCGGCTCGATCGCGCCGGCAGGCAGGCTCCATGCTTCTCCGGATGATTTTTCCTGCAGCAGCAAACGGCCCGCCTCGTCATGGATGACGGCGGCGACGGCGGGCAGCAGGATGAGGCGATTTCCGATAAAGCGGCGAAGGTCGGTCAGGTAGGATGCCATTCGCCGACCTCGCTTGATCGTTTAGACGCGCTTGAACGTCAGATAGGCGGACGAACGCCCTTCGCGCCGGGCCTTGGCCTCGTAGCGCGTGCTCGGCCAGCCCTCGTAGGGTGTCAGCCAGTCTGCCGCGTTGCTGGCCTGCCAGTCGAAGCCACCGTGGTCGCGGCACTTCAAGAGCGTCCAGTTCACATAGGTGTCGATGTCGGAGGCGAAGCAGAACAGGCCGCCGGGCTTCAGCACGCGGTGAAAGCGGTCGAGATTGGTCTTCGAGACGAAGCGGCGCTTCCAGTGCTTCCGCTTCGGCCAGGGATCGGGATAGAGCAGGTCGATCTGGTCGATCGATCCATCCGGCAGCCAGTCGAGCAGCTGCGTCGCATCGTCGTTGTAGACGCGCACATTGCGGGCGCCGGCATTGTCGACGCTGGCAAGCAGCTTCTGCATCGAATTGATGAAGGGCTCGACACCGATGAAGCCGGTGGAAGGGGTCTCGATCGCGCGGTAGATCAGATGCTCGCCGCCGCCGAAGCCGATCTCCAGCCTCAGCCGGTTGGTCTCGACGGGAAAGAGCGTGCTCAGCGGCTCCGGGGGAGCCGCCGAGAGGTCGATAATGAACGCCGGCAAGAGGGTGCTGAGCTTCTCCGCCTGTTGTCCGCGAAGTGCCTTACCCTTGCGGCGACCGAAGAAAGCCTCGGTCGCGCGTCCGCGACGTTCCATGTCAGTCATCGTCTTAAGCCTTGATCGCTTCCTTGAGCGGCTTCACCAGGTCGGTCTTCTCCCAGGAGAACGAGCCGTCACGGCCAGCCTTGCGGCCGAAGTGGCCGTATGCCGAGGTCTTGGCGTAGATCGGCTTGTTAAGGTCGAGGTGACGACGAATGCCGGTCGGAGACAGGTCCATGGTCTTGCGGATCGCCGCTTCGACCTGGTCTTCCGTCACCTTGTTGCCGGTGCCGTGCAGGTCGACATAGATCGACAGCGGCTGGGCAACGCCGATGGCGTAAGAAATCTGGATCGTGCACTTCTCGGCAAGGCCGGCTGCCACGACGTTCTTGGCGAGGTAGCGAGCCGCGTAGGCTGCCGAACGGTCGACCTTGGTCGTGTCCTTGCCGGAGAATGCGCCGCCGCCGTGCGGAGCCGCACCGCCGTAGGTGTCGACGATGATCTTGCGGCCGGTCAGGCCGGCGTCGCCGTCAGGGCCGCCGATGACGAACTTGCCGGTCGGGTTGATGTACCACTTGCAATCGTCGGCGATCGGCAGGTCGCCGAGGGCTTCGCGGATATATGGCTCGACGACGGCGCGAACCTTCTTCGAATCCCAGCTGTCGTCGAGGTGCTGCGTGGAGAGAACGATCGAGGTGACCTCGGCCGGGTGGCCGTTGACATAGCGAACGGTGACCTGGCTCTTGGCGTCCGGGCCGAGCTTGGCGGCGTCGCCGTTGCCAGCCTTGCGGGCGGCGGCGAGCAGCTGCAGGATCTTGTGCGAGTAGTAGATCGGCGCCGGCATGAGATCCGGCGTTTCCTTGCAGGCGTAGCCGAACATGATGCCCTGGTCGCCGGCACCTTCGTCACCCTGCTGGTCGGCGGCGTTGTCGACGCCCTGCGCGATGTCGGCGGACTGCGAGTGCAGGAGAACGTCGATCTTGGCGGTCTTCCAGTGGAAGCCGTCCTGCTCGTAGCCGATGTCCTTGATGGCGCGGCGTGCGGCGGTCTTGAACTTCGACGGGTTGATGACGTCGGCGCCGTTCTTGTCCTTCTTCATCAGGCTCGGCGGCAGGCGAACTTCACCGGCGATGACCACGCGGTTGGTGGTTGCCAGCGTTTCGCATGCGATACGCACGCCCCATGGGTTGATGCCGGTCTTGGCGGCTTCGCGGTACACCAGATCCACGATCTCGTCGGAGATACGGTCGCAGACCTTGTCCGGGTGACCTTCTGCTACGGATTCGCTGGTGAAGAGGTAATTGGCACGCATTCCGGGATTCCCCTCAAAGAATAAAAAGCTGCGTAGTGGTACTCAGTTCAGGGCTGAAAAACAAGCGCAGAAGGACATAAATATATCTTTATGTCTGCGGCGAAGTGACAAATTTTGCCCAAAAAACGCAAAAAAGCGGCCTTTACGACCGCTTTCTCTATTGTGACTTATGAGGGATGCTTATTCGGAGTCGGCTTCGGCGGCCAGCGCCTTGACCAGTTCGACCACCTTTCGGCGCACCTTGGGATCGGTGATCTTCACGAAGGCGCGGTTCAGCTGCAGGCCTTCCGAGGAGGACAGAAAGTCGACCACGTAGTTGGAGCTGGAGGCTTCCGCCATGCCACCCGCCATGCCGGCGTTCTCGCCGGGTGCATCCTCGAAGAAGAAGGAGACCGGAACGTTCAAAATGCTGGAGATATTCTGCAGCCGGCTCGCGCCGACGCGGTTGGTGCCTTTTTCGTATTTCTGGATCTGCTGGAATGTAATGCCGAGGCTTTCCCCAAGCTTTTCCTGGCTCATTCCAAGCATAGTCCGGCGAAGGCGAATACGGCTGCCGACGTGAATGTCGATCGGGTTCGGCTTCTTCTTGTTCTCAATCATGGTGCTGCCCTAACAATAATTCTGCCCTTGTTTAAACCGGCACGCCCAAACCCATCCCCAAAACGCCACGTTGCAAAGTGCGATCTATTCACCTTGAACCATACGTTAAGAATGCCGATCCTAACCACTATGCAATTTTAGGGGTTTTCGGTCAATTACGCTTGAAAACAAAACCAAAACGCGAAGCCATTGCAATTGCAAGCAGAAGTGTTTCGATCAACCAGAAGTACGTTTCGCGTGACAGCGGCAGATGGGTCGGAGAGGCGAAACTATCAAGGGTTGCGTCAATAAAGCCGGTCTCATTGAGCGAAAGACCTGCAATAATTTCACCACGGGGGCTGACAAGGGCGGAAATCCCGCTATTGCCGTCGCGAATCAGCGGCAGACCCGTTTCCACGGCCCGAACGCGGGCCTGCTGGAAGTGCTGGTAGGGGCCGGGCGTGGCGCCGAACCAGGCGTCGTTGGTGATGTTCAAGATGGCCGATGCCGAGCCGATATCGCCGGTCATTTCGCCGGGGAAAATGATCTCGTAGCAGACCAACGGATAGAGCTTCAGCCCGCTTGGCAGCGTCAGCAGCTGGCGCGTGGCGGCCGCCGAGAAGCCGCCGGGCATCTCGACGATGTTCTGGATGCCGAACTCGCTGAGAAGGCTCTCGAACGGCATGTATTCGCCGAACGGCACGAGGTGCACCTTGTCCGAGGCGGCGATGATCTGGCCGCGACCGTCGATCACGTAGATCGAATTATAGTAGCGCGGCGGATTGCCCGGTCCCATGTCCTCGGCGCGCACGGCGCCGGCCAGCAGCACCTGGTTGTCATCAAGCGTATCGGCGATCCTCGTCAGCGCATCCTGGTTATCGGTCAGGATGAAGGGGATCGCCGTCTCCGGCCAGACGATGATATCGGGCTTGCGGCCGCCATCCTTAGGCGCTTCCGCCGAAAGCTTCAGATGCTTCTCGAAGATCGCGGCGCGGTCGGCGTCGCTGTCCATCTTGGCGCTCTGGTCGATCGTCGGCTGTACGAGGCGGATGACGGGGCTCTTATCGCTAGTGGCGACAACCGGTTTCGGTGCGCCGTAAAGCACATAGGCGCCATATCCGACATGCGCGGCAAGCAGCAGCAGTGCCAGCGAAATGCCGGTTTTGGCGCCCTGCTTGGTACCCAACAGGGCAGGGGCGGCGAAGACGAAGACGGACAGCGCGGTGATGCCCATGATCCCGATGATATGGGCCGACTGCATCATCACCGGCACCGGCGTCATGCCATAGCCGATGGCGTTCCACGGAAAGCCGGTGAAGAGCACGCTGCGCGCCCATTCCAGCAGGCCGAAGCTCGCGGCCAGCGCCGCGATCCGCCCGACGCCATCCGACCAGAGGATGCGGGCAAGTGCTGTGGCCAGGCCGTAGAAGATCGCCAGCACGGCCGGAAGCCCGAAGATCGCGAGCGGCAGCGCCCAGGCGAACTCCTCGGCATCGATCATCAGCGCATGGCCGAGCCACCAGAGGCCGGCGACGAAGTAGCCGAAGCCGAACAGCCAGCCGGTGACGAAGGACGGCCAGAGCCTGCCGATGATGCCGCTGTCGGGTGCGGCCGCGGCACCGTCGATCAGCCAGACCAGCAGCGTGAAGGACACGAACATCGCGGCGAAGAAGCCGATGGGGGGGAGGGCGAGAACGCCGAAAGCCCCGGCAAGGATCGCCAGCAGCACTCTCTTGTAGCCCCAGACCAGGATGACCCTGTCGGCAATTCGCTCCATGCGCACCCCACCAATCCGCGAATCAACTGAGGTCGCAGTGTTTCAAAAAAGCCGCCCGTTGTCGTGGTTGGCAGTGATCAGTTTGCCGTCGGCGTCTCGCTCTGCCGTTCGTCGCCATGGTCGAGACCGATTGCGCCGTCACCATCGCTCTTCGCGCGCCGGCGGATCGCCTGGCGCTTGCGGGTAATCCGCACACGCTTGATGCGGCGCGGATCGGCGTCGAGAATGTGGAACTCGAAGCCCGGCAGCGCCTGAACGACTTCGCCGCGCACGGGAATGCGCCCAAGCTCGGAGAAGATCAGTCCGCCCAGCGTATCGACTTCGTCGACCTGCTCGGTGATGTCGAAATCCGGGCCGATGGCTTCGGCGATATCCTCGAGCTCGACGCGGGCGTCGGCCACGAACATGTCCTCGGAGACCCGTTTGAACATGACTTCTTCGTCGTCATGCTCGTCGTCGATGTCGCCGACGACCATTTCCACGATGTCCTCATGCGAGGCCAGCCCGTCGGTGCCGCCATATTCGTCGATGACGAGCGCCATCTGCGTGCGGTTCACCTGCATGCGGCGCAACAGGTCGGAGGCCAGCATCGAGGGCGGAACGAACAGGATCTTGCGGATGATGCCCGCTTCGGAAAGCGTCTTCTGCAGGTCCACGCGGGCAAGGTCGAAATTCGGCTTGGCCGAGCGCGGCGCCTTCTGCAGGTTCTCAGGCGCGACCTCGACGATCGGCTCGGCGCCCTTGGCGGCCTTGGTCGATCCGCGGCGCTTGTTGCGCGCCTGCTTGGCGACGTAGGAGAGGAGATCGCGGATGTGCACCATCCCGCGCGGATCATCCAGCGTTTCGGCATAGACGGGCATGCGTGAGCGGCCGGATTCCTCGAACAGGATCATCAGCTCGCCGATGGTGATTGTCTGGTCCACCGCCTCGATATCGGCGCGGGGCACCATCACGTCGGCAACGCGCACTTCGCGGAAGCGCAGGATGTTGTTGAGCATCGCCTTCTCGTCGGCGGAAAAGGCATCGCCGTCGGCCGCGTCGGTCATCAGCGCGTCGGCAAGGTCTTCGCGGATACGCGAACCCTGCTGTGGCCTCAATATGCGGGCAGCCCGCGACCAGAAGGATTGGGATCGTCCGGACTGCCTGCTACTACTGCCACCCTCGTCGGAGGATGATTGATCGGCGGTGTCCTTGGCCTCGGTGGCCGGTCTCGTCGTAAAGTCGCTCATGGTTCCATTTTAAGGTCTTGACCCTCGTATGGGTCAGATAGGCCGAGTTTCGCCAAAATGCGAGTCTCCAGCCCCTCCATTATCTCGGCTTCGGTATCATTATTATGATCGTAGCCGAAGAGATGCAAGAAGCCGTGCACCATTAGGTGGGTGAGATGGTCGTCGAAACTCTTTTCGAGTTCGACCGCCTCACGGGCCACGGTCTCCCTGGCGATGATGATATCGCCAAGCATCGGCCCCGGAACCTTGCCCGGCTGAACCGGGAAGGCGGGGAATGAAAGCACGTTGGTCGGCTTGTCCTTGCCGCGCCACTCCGCGTTGATGTCCTGGATCGAGGCGTCGTCGGTGAAGACCAGCGACACCTCGGGGACCATTTTCGGAAAGGGCTGCTTCTCGGTCTCGCGCAGATAGGTCGCGGCCGTTTCCAGCACGCGGTCGGCCAGCGCGTGGAGCGCGTCTTCGGAGGGCCATTCGCCCTCCTCGATGCTGATCTGTATGTCTAACTCGGCCATCAGTCCTGCTGCGCGGCCTCTGCTGTGTCCGTCAGATAGGTTGCGTCGTAGGCGCGAACGATGCGGCCGACCAGCGGATGGCGCACGACGTCCGTGTCCTTGAAGCGGATGATCGAGATGCCCTCGACACCGTTCAGGAGCTGCAACGCCTCGACCAGGCCCGACTTGACGCCACGCGGAAGGTCGATCTGGCTCGGGTCGCCGGTCACGATCATGCGCGAGTTTTCGCCAAGACGGGTCAGGAACATCTTCATCTGCATAGACGTCGTGTTCTGCGCTTCGTCGAGGATGACGGCAGCGTTGGACAGCGTGCGACCGCGCATGAAGGCGAGCGGCGCGATTTCGATGACGCCGGCGGTGATGGCGCGATCGACCTTGTCGGCCGGCATCATGTCATAGAGCGCATCGTAGAGCGGGCGCAGATAGGGATCGACCTTCTCCTTCATGTCGCCGGGCAGGAAGCCGAGGCGCTCGCCGGCTTCGACGGCCGGACGCGAGAGAATGATCTTCTCGACGACGCCGCGCTCCAGAAGCTGGGCGGCGTGGGCAACGGCGAGATAGGTCTTGCCGGTACCGGCAGGACCACAGCCGAAGACGAGTTCGGAGCGCTCAAGTGCACGCAGATAGGCGTCCTGCGTCGGTGTGCGGGCAATGATGGTCTTCTTGCGCGTGGAAACCTGCGCCATGGTCAGCTTGGCCTTCTTCTCCATCGTCGGCAGGCTCAGCTGATCGTCGGCTGCCACCGCCATGCGGATCGCGCCCTCGACGTCGGAGCGTTCCACGCTGCCGCCCTTCTGGAGCTTGTCGTAGAGATAGTCCAGCGTGCGGCGCGCCTGGTTGGTGGTGACGATGTCACCCGAGATCACGACGGAGTTGCCTCGCGCTCGGGCGTCGATATTAAGGCGTTCCTCGAGAAGCTTGAGGTTCTGGTCGAATTGACCAAACAGTTCGCTGGCGAACCGATTGTTTTCGAACGTCAGAATAAAGTGATTGGCGTCGCTCGCGATGCGTGGGTGGCGCGGTGAAGAAGAAACCAATTCTTGTCCGTTCAAGCGGTCGAGCTCCTTGAGTTAGGCACCAGCCTCTACCATCTCGGAAAACAGGCTGTTGGGTCCGGTACCTGTGATTCGCACTTTAATAATGTCACCGATTTGCGATGCTTTTGCATCAACATTCACCGACTGAAGCCAGGGGGAACGGCCGATAAGTTGTTGAGACATGCGACCGGGCTTTTCGAGCAACAGTTCGATGGTCTTCCCGACGCAGGATTCGGCAAATTCCTGCTGCTGCTTCAGGAGAAGCGCCTGCAGGCGTTCGAGCCTTTCTGCCTTGATCTCTTCCGGCACTTGGTCCTTCAGATCAGCGCCGGGCGTACCCGGCCGCGTCGAGTATTTGAACGAAAAGGCCTGCGCGTAGCGGACCTTCTCAACGAGCTTTAGTGTATCCTCAAAATCGGCGTCTGTCTCCCCCGGAAAACCGACGATGAAGTCGCCCGAGAGCGCGATATCGGGACGCGCGGCGCGGATGCGGTCGACCAGCGTCAGATACTCGGCAGCCGTATGGCGGCGGTTCATGGCTTTCAGGATCCGGTCGGAGCCGGCCTGCACCGGAAGATGCAGATAGGGCATCAGCGCGCGCAGGTCGCGATGCGCCTCGATCAGCCGATCGTCCATGTCGCGCGGATGGCTGGTGGTGTAGCGAAGGCGGGCAAGGCCCGGGATTTCGGCCAGCCGGTAGAGCAGGTCGCCCAGCGTCCATTCCTGGCCATCAGGGCCGAGGCCGTGCCAGGCATTGACGTTCTGGCCGAGCAGCGTGATCTCGCGCACGCCGCCCTCGACCATCTTCTGCGCTTCCTCGACGATCTGGCTCACCGGGCGCGATACTTCCGAGCCGCGCGTATAGGGCACGACGCAGAAGGTGCAGAACTTGTCGCAGCCTTCCTGCACCGTCAGGAACGCGGTCACGCCGCGCGCCCGGATCTTGGTCTTTTCGGCGATCGGCAGATGCTCGAACTTGTCTTCCAGCGCATATTCCGTATCGACGATGCGCTGCCCTTCCTTGGCGCGGCGCAGCGCTTCCGGCAGGCGGTGATAGGTCTGCGGCCCGATGACGACATCGACGGCGGGCGCCCGGCGGAGAATCTCTTCGCCTTCGGCCTGCGCCACGCAACCGGCCACGCCGATCATGAACTCGCGGCCTTCCTTGTTGCGCTCCTTCTTCATGTCGCGCAGTCGTCCCAGCGCCGAGTAAACCTTCTCGGCCGCCTTCTCGCGGATATGACAGGTGTTGAGCAGCACGAGATCGGCTTGCTCCATGTCCTCCGTCGGCTCATAGCCGTCGCGCGCCAGAGCATCGCTCATGCGCGTGGAGTCGTAGACGTTCATCTGACAGCCATAGGTCTTGATGAAAACCTTGCGGCTGTTGCTGCCATCGCGGAGTGTGGTCTCCGGGGCCGGGAGGAGGGCGCTGTCCTGGGTCATGCCGGCTATTTAGTGGTTTTTGACGCGCGAGAAAAGGGAATCTTGCCTCAGTTTGCGTCCCGGCCTCGAAGCGCCGCACCCAGCATGGCGCGGATACGGCTGGCGATCGTGGCGCTGACCTGCTTGCGGTTGGTCTCGGCGCTGTAGGAGACCGCTTCGCCGAAGTGGACATCGACGTCGAAGGCGCCGCAGCGCAGCATGTCTTTGAGGTGCGGCAGCATCTCGACATCGCCGGGCCAGGAGGCGAGCGGGCGGTGGTAGCGGCCCATCGGAAGGCCGTGCACGCCGGTATAGGCGACCGCCACGGGCTGCACGATGACGGTGCCCGTGGGCGAGGCTGGTACGGCCATGGCGGCGGCGCCGAACAGCGAGGATTTCACCTCCAGGAGCCGGTTGCCATCCGATGTCGTGCCCTCGGGAAACAGCACCACGATCTCGCCGTCGGCCATGCGTGCGGCGATCTCGCTCACCTGGTTGCCGGTGTTGCGCTTTTCCTCGCGCACCACGAACACGCTCTTCTGCAGCTTGGCGAGCGTGCCGAAGATCGGCCAGTCGCGCACCTCGTTCTTGGCGATGAAGGCGACGTCGGCGATCGAGGACAGCACCATGATGTCCATCCACGAGGAATGGTTGGCGCACAGCATCAGCGGCCGGTGTGTTTCCATCTGCCCGTGAACGCGAACGCGGATGCCGAGACAGAAGCAGATGATGCGGTGCCAGATGCGCGGCAGCCAGCGGCGCATCTTCCAGTCGTAGCGCAGGGCAAGAAGCTGCCAGGGCATGAGCAGAATGCTGGCGATGAGGATGACGATGCCGGCGAGGGCGACGCGCAGCCAGGCGATCAAATCGAACACTCCGCGGCTGCACGCATGATATCAGTGATCGTCCTTCTTGAGCGGTATGCCGTAGAGCTCGAGCCGGTGATCCACCAGCGTGAAACCGTGCTCGCGGGCAATCCGCTCCTGCAGCGCCTCGATCTCCGGCGAGCGGAACTCGATGACGACGCCGGTCTTCAGGTCGATCAAGTGATCGTGATGCTCTTCCGGCACCGTCTCGTAGCGCGAGCGGCCGTCGCGGAAGTCGTGGCGGGCGATGATGCCGGCGTCCTCGAACAGCTTGACGGTGCGGTAGACGGTGGAAATCGAGATCTTGGCGTCGACCTTCACCGAGCGGCGATAGAGCTCTTCGACGTCGGGATGGTCTTCGGATTCCTCGAGAATGCGCGCAATGACCCGGCGCTGCTCCGTCATGCGCATGCCGCGCTCGGTGCAGAGTTCCTCGAGGGTCTTTGCCACATCCGTCATCAGGAGCCTTTCGATAGTCAACGTCTCAAGACGGAACTAGCGAAGAATGCGCTTCATGACAAGCGCCGTGGACACGTCGCCATTGGCGTCCTTGTAGTATCCACGGCGTTCTCCGACCTGGTCGAAACCGAGCTTGCGGTAAAGGCCGAGTGCCGCGACGTTGCCCTTGTCGACCTCGAGGAAGATGCTTTCGCCGCCGCGCTGCTTGGCCTCGCGCATCGCCGCCTGCATCAGCCGCCATCCGAGACCCGACCGCCCGACCTTCGCCTGCACGGCGATCGTCAGGATCTCGGCCTCGCCGGCAACCTCGCGTGCCAGCACGAAGCCCGGCAGCGGCTTTTTCAGGAAGGCGTTGGTCTGCCGCGCCACGAAGCCGAAGACATTGCTCTGGCTGAGCAGGCTGTAGAACTCGCCGTCACCCCAGGGGCGGGCGAAGCGTTCGCCGTGCAGTGTCGAGACCGCATGGCAATCATCGGCGTCCATTGGGATGATTTCGAATTCCGGCTTCAGCGACAGATAGGATTCCAGCATGGTCATACTCGCGCAATCGCAAACCCGGCCTGCGGTTTGGCGTCGGGTCCGCGCAGATAAAGTGGCTTCGGCTTTCCGGAAGAGGGGTCGGCGGCAGCGGCAAGGCGCGCCACGATGGAGATGGGGAAATGGTTGGAGTGTTCGCCTGTGGCGTCAGGCCGCAGCAAGGGCGTTGCCGAGCCGGTGATAACGCCGTCGAAGGATGCCGCGAAGGCCTGCGCGTCCTCGACAGTCACGGCCCTGGCTTCATCGAGCGGCGTGCCGTCGGCGTCAAAGGCTTGCAGATAGATTTCGTTGCGCTTGGCATCCATGGCGGCCAGCACCTGTCGGTCCGGCGAGCGCTCACGCTCGGCCTCGGCCATGACTGCAAGCGTCGTGATGCCGACGGCGGGTACGCCGAGCGAAAGGGCAAAGCCACGGGCGGCGGCGACGCCGACGCGGATGCCGGTGAATGAGCCCGGACCGATGGTGACGGCAATGCGCTCGACATCGGAGAGCTGAACGCCCGCCTGATCCAGCGCGCGATCCACGATCCCCATCAGATGCTCTGCATGCCCCTTGCCGATCATGTCCGATGCCTCCCCCAGCACCGTATTCCTGCTGCTGTCATAGACAGAAGCAGCGCAATCCACACCTGCGGTGTCGAGCGCCAGTATGATCATGGCATCTATTTCCGAATAAACCGTTCCTGACCTGTCCATACATCGCAAGACGCCGCGTTTGCAAACGCCGCGTCATCGCGAATGTCGGTTCAGTTCGTCAGACGGCTTCGACTTCCTGAACTTCCGGCACGAAATGGCGCAAAAGGTTCTGGACGCCGTGCTTCAGCGTTGCCGTCGAGGACGGGCAACCCGCGCACGAGCCCTTCATGTTCAGATAGACGGTGCCGTCCTTGAAACCGCGGAAAGTGATGTCGCCGCCATCCTGGGCAACGGCCGGACGCACGCGCGTCTCCAGCAGCTCCTTGATGGTCAGAACGATCGTCTCGTCACCCTCGTCGAAGAATTCGCCATCGGCATCGGCTGCTTCACCAAGCACCGAGGAAGCGCCCATGACCGGCTTGCCGGACATGAAGTGCTCCATGATCGAGCCGAGGATGGCGGGCTTCAGGTGCTGCCACTCCTGGTCTTCCTTGGAAACGCTGATGAAATCATAGCCGAAATAGACGCCGGTGACGCCGTTGATCTCGAACAGGCGCGCGGCGAGCGGCGAAGCAGCCGCTTCCTCGCGATTGCGGAATTCGGCGGTGCCGCTCTCCATGACGATCTTGCCCGGCAGAAACTTCTGCGTGGAAGGGTTCGGCGTGGCTTCGGTCTGGATAAACATGGTGCTCTCCGTGCGGCAGGCGCGCGCCCGCGACGTATTTAGAATTCTTCAAAAGTAGAAATAAGCCGTTTGGCCTCGCTATTCAAGAGACTGATACTCAAGAAAGCGCTTTATGCCAACGCGTCCAGCTCCTCATCGCTCAGTGTATCAGGCAAGACGGTGACGGGGATGGGAAAGGCCGCACCACGGCCGGCAACCGACGACACCAGTGGCCCCGGACCTTCCTTGGCGGAGCTTGCGGCGAGCACCAGAATGGCAATGTCGCGGTCGTCCTCGATGACGGCGTTGATCTGCTCTGCCGCCCCGCCCTCGCGGATGACGATCTCAGGCTCGATGCCGATATTCTCGCGCACCAGCTGGGCGGACTTGGCGACGACCGCTTCGGCTTCCTCGCGTGCTTCCGCCCGCATGATCTCCTCGACCCCCAGCCATTGCTGGAAATCGCCGTCGGGGATCACGTAGACGAGCACCAATCCGCCATTGGAATTCTTGGCGCGCCGGCCGGCATAATGGACGGCGCGCTGGCATTCGGGCGTGTCATCGATCACGGCCATGAACTTGCGGCGGTGACCTTCGAGCCGTGAGAGTCGTTTTGATACCATGAGCGCGACTCTGACACTTGATCCGGGAGATTTGCAAGTCCCCGTTTTGCCGCAAACTGTCCGCTCACCGACAGGTGTTCGGCCGAGGCTATCGTGGTGCTGCAACGAGCCCGTAAAGCAGCATGATTTCCTTCACATGCTCGATGTCGGGCTTGCCGATGACGTTGATCGCCGATGCGATCTCCTCGAAGAACCGCCTGCCGATCAGCCCCGGCGTCATGGTGATCAGGGCGCGCGCCGTTTCCTGGTGAAGGTTCTCATGCGTGTGGACCACGCCGCGCGGAATGAACACCGTGTCGCCAGCCCGCACCTCGCAGCGCTCGCCGTCGACGGTCGTCGTCATCGTTCCGGAGAGACCGAAGATCACTTCGTCGACGTCTTCGTGATAATGCGCCGCCGGCACGCGCGACTGGTAGGGGACCACGAATTCGAACATGACCATGCTGCCCGCGCTCTGGTCCTCATCGACCAGCAGCCGAACCTCCATCATGCCAATCTGAATGAGGTTCCGGTTGCGCATCTTGGCCTCCTCATGGCTCTGAGGAGAGTACGCCGCAGTCCAGTTTTCGACAAGTCTGGGCCGTCGATAGGCTCGGGCGGCCGAAGCCGCCCGGCTGTGGTTGCTAGTAGAGGAAGCCGACGATGTCTCGGACTTCCTTCATCGTCACTTCGGCGCGGGCGCGGGCCCGCTCGCCGCCATCACGCAGGATCGCGTCGATATGGCTGGTGTCGGCCATCAGGCGGCGCATCTCCGCGGTGATCGGCGAAAGCACCTTGACCGAGAGGTCGATCAGCGCCGGCTTGAACACGGAGAACTGCTGTCCGCCGAATTCCGCAAGCACCTCGGCCTTCGACTTGTCGGCGAGTGCTGCGTAGATGCCGACGAGGTTGTCGGCCTCCGGGCGACCCTGCAGGCCGTCGAGTTCGCTCGGCAAGCCGTCCGGATCGGTCTTGGCCTTGCGGATCTTCTTCGAGATCGCGTCCTCGTCGTCCATCAGGTTGATGCGCGACAGATCGGATGGGTCCGACTTCGACATCTTCTTGGTGCCGTCGCGCAGCGACATGACGCGCGGCGCCGGGCCGTCGATCATCGGCTCGACCATCGGGAAGTAGGCATGCACCGGCTCCTTGCCGACGGTGATATCCACCCCGTATCCGGCCTTGCGGATATGCTCGGCGTAATCGAGGTTGAACTTCATCGCGATGTCGCGGGCAAGTTCCAGATGCTGCTTCTGGTCGTCGCCGACGGGAACATGCGTTCCGCGATAGACCAGAATGTCGGCCGCCATCAGGCTCGGATAGGCGTAGAGACCGAGCGAGGCCTGCTCGCGGTCCTTGCCGGCCTTGTCCTTGAACTGCGTCATGCGGTTCATCCAGCCGATGCGCGCCACGCAGTTGAAGATCCAGGCGAGTTCCGCGTGCTGCGGCACGGCCGACTGGTTGAATACGATATGCTTCACCGGGTCGATGCCGGAGGCGATGAAGGCAGCGGCGATCGAGCGGATCTGGTTCGGCATGTCCTCATGCACCAGCTGCGCGGTCAGCGCATGCATGTCGACGACGCAATAGATGCAATCGTTGCCGTCCTGCAGCGCCACGAACTTGCGGATCGCGCCGAGATAGTTGCCGAGATGGAGATTGCCGGTCGGCTGAACGCCCGAAAAGACCAGTTTCTTGAATTCGTTCATCATGTCCTCGATTAGGCTTGTGGAGGGCCCCAGGGTTTGTAACCCATGTTGCTAACGTCGCGGCTTATGCACGTCGGATGGCTTGTGATCAAGGGGTTGTGGTGGTGGCGTGGCGGATGGGGGTGGAGGTGTTGCGGTTGGTCCTCTTTGCTCGGCTGGATGTTCAGCATTGTACCGTGTGGCCCCCTCATCCGGCTGCCGCCACCTTCTCCCCGCGGGGGAGAAGAGACTCGGGGTGGGCCGCTCGCTCAACCTCCCCTTCTCCCCCGCGGGGAGAAGGTGGCCCGAAGGGTCGGATGAGGGGGCCACACGGCACAGCCTCTCAATCACCACATCCCAATCCACAGCCACACAAAATCCACACGCCGCCCGAAAGCCCGTGTCTCCACCATGCAATCTTCACTCGGACGGGGCGCTGGAAATCACCTCGATTGAGTAAGTAAGATATGGCGCTTCCCAGCGCCCCGTTCGGCGGTTTTTACCCGCGACTTCGATCTCTCTGCCTTTCCGCCCAACTTCGCGACGGAACCATGTGTGCCTCACAGGCACGTCCGGGCTCAACTCAGGCACCATCTTGCGACGGGACCTGCCGTCACCGGAGGGAGATCATTTTCCGCGGACCCGGACCGTGAGGTTTTGCGTCTCACCCTCACGCTCCGCGCCGATCCCGCCTCGCCGGCACGCCTGCCGGTGTATCCGATAACGGGACGCCGACAGTGTAGGGCGGGGTTTTCGAGCCGGGGAAAATCGACGGACGATTTTTTGTGAGCATGCTCAGGCGTTCTCGCGAAAAGGGCAATTCATACTTCATTTTAGGTATCTTGAATGTAGTAATTCGACGTAAAATAAGGCGCCTACCTGATATACTAGGTACATGTTTCCTTAAATTGGCCATTTTTGAGGAGAGTTTTTCCTCCCGCAAACGCGAGCGCCACCTTTTGCGGCGCTCCCAACTGGGGGACGACATGATGCATCCTGCATTCTCAATCGCACTCGCCGGCTTGTTCAGCCTCTCCAGCCTTAACGGCGCCACCGCCCAGAATGTTCGAAAGCTCTCGATCGGGCCGCTGAAGAAAAATGAAACGCTTGCCTATAGCCTGCAGACTGTCAGCGTCCGCGCCGGCTGCTTTCCGCCGAGGCTGAGGGGCATCCTCACCTATATCGCCGACAAGACCGGCCGCCGCCCGCTGGTCACTTCGGGGCTGAGGGCGCATTCCGGCCGCTCGCATTCTCAGCACCGCAATTGTGCCGCCGCCGATATCCGGGTGCCCGGCGTGTCCGACAAGACGATCATCGCCATTGCTGCGCAGGCGCCGGGGATCGGTGGCATCGGCCGCTATTGCAACGGCATCATCCATGTCGATGTCGGCCCGAAGCGCCGCTGGACGCACTGTTGACTGGCGCCAGCCGGGGGCGGCTCAGCCGTCGGTCTTGGTAACCGCCGGCTTGCGGTTGAGGTTTCGGCGGATCATGCCGAGGTTCGCGCCGCCGATCAAAAAGGCTGTGGCGAAATAGACGACCATCGAAATGCCGATCAGCATGCCGAGCGTGCCGACCTTGGTGGCAAGCGAAGCGCTCGAGGCAAGCCACGGCTCCCAGCGATGCTGGAGATAGATGATGACCGCGCCCATGACGGCGGCAGACACGACGAGCAGCGCCGTGCGCCGCGCGAGCGCCCATTCCCATGTCAGGTGGCCCCGTCGCAGAAGCGTGGAGAACAGAAGAACCGTGCTGATCCATCCGGCCGTGGCTTCCGCGACCGCGATGCCCGGCGCGCCGAGATAGGGAAACAGCGTCAGCGCGGTGGCGCAGTTGACGCCGACGGCAACGGCTGAGAAGCGCATCGGCGTCTTGGTGTCCTCGCGGGCGTAAAAGCCCGGCTGCAGCGCCTTGATCAGCACGAAAGCCGGCAGGCCGATGCCGTAAATGGCAAGGATCGAGCCTACGATCATTGTGTTTTCCTGATGGAAGGCGCCGCGCTCGTAAAGCACGCGGATGATCTCGTCGGAGAGGATCCACAGCGCGAAGGCGGCGGGGATCGTGAGGAACATCACGAATTCGATCGAGCGGTTCTGCAGGTTGCCGGCTTCGCGCAGGTTCCCGCCCTTCAGCGCGCGCGCCAGTTCGGGCAGAAGCACGACGCCGACGGCGACGCCGACCACGCCGAGCGGCAGCTGGTAGATGCGGTCGGCATATTGCAGGGCGGCGATCGCGCCTTCCTTGCTGGAGGCAATCGCCTGGCCGATCATCTGGTTGATCTGCGTGATGCCGCCGGTCACCGCGGCGGGGATGGCAAGGATCAACAGTCGCTTGACGTTGGGCGTGATCCTAGGGAAGCGGATGCCGATGCTCATGCCCGCATGCAGCACGCCGAAATAGACCACCGCGAGCTGCAGGACGCCCGCGACCAGTACGCCCCAGGAGAGATACCAGGCGGTCTGCAGCGGTTCAGCGCCGGTATAGAGCGCGTAGAACAGCGCCCCGATCATCACGACGTTGAGGAAGACGGGCGCCACTGCGGCGGCGAAGAAGTGATGCAGCGAGTTCAGCATCCCGCTCATCATCGCCGTCAGCGACATGCACATCAGATAGGGGAACATTACCGCCGCCATGCGCACGGTGATCGAGAACTTTTCCGGATCGTCGGTAAAGCCCGGCGCGATGATGAAGCGCACCAGAAGCGGCATGGAGAGCTCCATCACGATGGTGATGAGGAGCAGCACCGAGAAGAGAACGCCGAACACTTCCTCGGAAAAACGCTTGGCGCCATCCGTGCCATTCGCCTCGATCTCCTTGGCGAAGAGCGGCACAAAGGCGGCGTTGAAGGCACCCTCGGCAAACAGCCGGCGAAACAGGTTCGGAAAGCGGAAGGCCGCGTAGAACACGTCGGCCATCGGCCCGGTGCCGAGTGCCGCCGCCATCAGCGTTTCGCGGGCGAAGCCGAACAACCGGCTGCCCAGCGTGGCGCCGCCGACGGTGGCGAATTTCTTGACGAGGCTCATGCGGCTAAAATTCCTTCATGGGAAGGGTGAGAGTGCAATTGCTTGAATGCGCCGATCCCACAGAACTCCCTCATTCCTGTGCTTGTCACAGGAATCCAGCCAGCCCAAGTCCTTGGGCTGAAAAAGAGTCCTTCGCCGCGCGGACGCGCAGCAGCTGGATTCCTGTGACGAGCACAGGAATGAGGGAGAGAGGACTTGGCGACCACCTATCGCGTCCTCTCGGCCGTGTCGGCCGGCGCGATCATGCCTGATGGCATTCGCTCGCGCAGCTCGTCCTGCTCTTCCGCGATCACGGCCTTCATCCGGGCGGTGATGTTGGAGCGCTTGCTGTCGCCCGATATCTTCTGGCCGACGAGATCGGTGACGTAGAATGTGTCGATCACCTTCTCGCCGAAGGTCGTGATCCGCGCCGACTGGATGTCGAGCGAGAGGTCCGACAGAACGGCGGTCACCTCGGACAACAGGCCCGGACGGTCGAGGCATTCGACCTCGATGACGGTGAACTTGTTCGACAGGCTGTTGGAGATATGCACCGACGGCGGGATGAAGAAGGCCTTGCTCTTCTTGCGGTTCTTGGTGCGGGTCGCGATCACCTCGGGCAGCCGCTTGCGGCCGGAAAGCACGTCCTCGATCATCCGCCCGATCGTGCCGGCGCGGCGAAGCTCGTCGGCATCGTCCTTGAACTCGCGGCTGACATGGATCGTGTCCAGCGCCCGGCCATCTGAGGTCGTGAAGATTTGCGCGTCGACGATGTTGGCGCCGGCCGCGGCACAGGCGCCGGCGATGACGGCGAGCAGGCGCGGGTGGTCGGGCGAGAGCACGGTGATCTCGGTGATCGCGTGGAAGCTGTCGGTGCGCACCATCGTCGCCAGCGCCTGGCCGGACTTGTCGGCCTGTCGGATGAAGCCTGCATGGCGCACCTGGTCTTCCAGCGGCACCGAAAGCAGGTAGGGCTGGTAGTGCAGCTTGCTGTAGATCTTGCGATCCTTTTGGCTCCAGTCGGCAAGCGCGTTGAACAGCGCCTCGGCGGCGACGGCAGCGCGCTCCTTGCGCGACACCTCGGAGAAGCCGCCGGCAAGCAGAAGCTCGGTCTCGTAATAGAGCGTGCGCAAGAGCTGGCCCTTCCAGCCGTTCCAGACGCCCGGACCGACGGCGCGGATATCGCAGACCGTCAGGATCATCAGCATCTTCAGCCGCTCGAGCGATTGCATGCGGTCGGCGAAATCGGTGATCGTCTTGCGGTCGGTGAGGTCGCGCGTCTGCGCCACCATCGACATGGTCAGATGTTCTTCGATCAGCCAGACCACGGTGTCCGTCTGCTTGTGCGACAGGCCGAAGCGGGCGCAGAGCTTGCGGGCGACGCGGGCGCCGGCGATCGAGTGGTCTTCCTGGCGGCCCTTGGCGACATCGTGCAACAGCACCGCCACATAGAGCGCCTCGCGATCCTCGATCCCGGGCATCATCTTGTTGGCGAGCGGGTGCAGCTCTTCGGCCTTGCCCTTGTCGATCTCCGAGAGCACGTCGACGCTGCGCAGCAGATGCTCATCGACAGTATAGTGGTGATACATGTTGAACTGCATCATCGCGACGATCTTGCCGAACTCGGGAATGAAGCGGCCAAGCACGCCGGCCTCGTTCATGCGCCGCAGGATCAGCGCCGGATCGCGCTTCGAGGTCAGGATCGAAAGGAACAGCCGGTTGGCTTCCTCGCTCTCGCGCACGCTGTTGTCGATTAGGCTGAGCGAGCGCGTCACGCGCTTCAGTGCATCCGGATGGAATTCGAGCCCGTTGATATCGGCCACATGAAAGAGCCGGATGATGTTGACGGGATCGCGCTTGAACACATCGGGGCTGGCGAGCGCGATGCGGCCGCGATCCTCCATGAAGTCGGTGCTGCCGGCGATCTTGCGGGTGCGGTGGGTGAAGCGGCTGAACACGCCCGAAAGCCCCGGCGTCGATTTCGCCTGTTGGTCCTCGAGTGCGGCGCAAAGGATGCGCGTGAGGTCGCCGACGTCCTTGGCCACCAGGAAGTAGTGCTTCATGAAGCGCTCGACGGCCGAAAGGCCGGGGCGCGAGTGATAGTCGAGTGCTGCCGCGATCTCGCGCTGGATGTCGAAGGAGAGCCGTTCCTCGGCTTTGTTGGTGAGGAAGTGCATGTGGCAGCGCACGGCCCAGAGGAAGTCGTCGGCCTTTTCGAACAGACGATATTCGTGCTTGGAGAGAACGCCGAGCGCCACCAGTTCGGCGGTGTCGCGCACGTGGTAGTAATATTTGGAGATCCAGAACAGCGTGTGCAGGTCGCGCAACCCGCCCTTGCCCTCTTTCACGTTCGGCTCGACCAGATAGCGCGTGTCGCCGGCCTTGCGGTGGCGCTCGTCGCGTTCGGCGAGCTTGGCCGCGATGAATTCGGGGCCGGTGCCGGTGACGATCTCCTTGTCGAAGCGGGCCTCGAGCTCGGTTTCGAGCGAACGAAGGCCGCAGATATAGCGCATCTCCAGGATCGCCGTGCGGATCGTCATGTCGGACTTCGACAGCGCGATGCACTCTTCGACGGTGCGCGTGGCGTGGCCGACCTTGAAGCCCATGTCCCACAGCATATAGAGGATGAATTCGACCGCCTTGTGTGTCTCTTCCGCCGGCTTCGGCTGGAACAGGAAGAGCAGGTCGATATCCGAGCCCGGCGCCAGCGTGTCGCGGCCGTAGCCGCCGACGGCGGTGACCGAGAACTTGTCCTTCTGCTTGGGAAAGACGTGGTCGGTGGAAAATTCGTAGAGAACGGTAATGATCTGGTCCTGCAGCCAGGAAATACGCCGCGCGCATTTCAAGCCGCTGCCGTCGGCAGACAGCAGTTCGCGCGCCTTGTTGCGCCCATCCGTGCTGGCCTTCTTGAAGATGCCGAGCAGATCGGAGCGCATCGCGTCCGGCCGGTTCTTGTTGGCCTCCACCACGGCGTCGCACTGCTTGCGCAGATAGTCGGTGTCGAGAATGTCGGAGAAATCGATATCGTTCGTCGGCGCCATGCGCTGGGCGGCTTCCTGTTCGCGCGGCGCGGCCATCTGCTGCGCCTCTCGTTTCGTCTGCATGCGCTATAGCCTCTTTGCCCGCAATTTGACACGGGCTTTCATACTGCAAGAACCTGTAATTTTGGCGAAAAGGTGATCGTTAGCCGAGACGGCTGCGGCCCGGCCCGGCTTAAGCCGCGATCTGCTCGTTGACGGAATAGAGCACCTTGCGGTTTTCGCTGGCGATCTCTTCGAGCATCTCCTTGTCGCATTCGCGGTATCCCGCCTTGGCGATGGATGCCGTCAGATCCGATATGCGCGAGCAGCAGGCGATGATCTGCAGCAGCCCGAAGGGCGAGGCCCATCCGCGCGGATTGCCGTGTTCGTCGGCAAGGCGAAGCGCCTCGATCGCCGTGAAGATGTTGGCGAGCAGCTGCGTTTCGCGAAGCAGGCGGTCCATGAACATGCGCTTACCCCTGCTTCAGCTTCTTCTTGAGGTCGTAGAGCGCGTCCAGCGCCTCGCGCGGCGTCATGTCGTCTAGGCTCATGTTCTTCAGCGCTTCGTCGACCTTCGAAGGTCCGCGCGCCACGTCCTCGCGCCGCACCGCCACCTGGAACAGCGGCAGGTCGTCGATCAGCTGGCTCGCCGGGTTCTTGCGGTCGGCGTCTTCGAGCCGCGTCAGCACATCGCGGGCGCGGGCAACGACAGAGGCGGGAAGGCCGGCAAGCCGCGCCACCTGAATACCGTAGGAGCGGTCGGCGGCACCAGGGCCCACTTCGTGCAGGAAGATCACGTCGCCGTCCCATTCCTTCACGCGCATCGTCGCGTTGGAAAGCCGCGCCAGCTTCTCCGAGAGCACCGTCAATTCGTGGAAGTGCGTGGCAAACAGCCCGCGGCAGCGGTTGGCTTCATGCAGATGCTCGACCGATGCCCAGGCGATCGACAGGCCGTCGAAGGTGGCGGTGCCGCGCCCGATCTCGTCGAGGATGACCAGCGAGCGGCTGGTCGCCTGGTTGAGGATCGCTGCGGTCTCCACCATCTCGACCATGAAGGTCGAGCGCCCGCGCGCCAGATCGTCGGAAGCGCCGACGCGCGAAAACAGGCGGTCGACAATGCCGATATGCGCCGAGGTCGCCGGCACGAAGCAGCCCATCTGCGCGAGAATGGCGATCAGCGCGTTCTGGCGCAGGAAGGTCGACTTACCGCCCATGTTCGGGCCGGTCAAAAGCCAGATCGCGCCATCCTTGCCGTCTCCCTCGGGCGACAGGTCGCAATTATTGGCAACGAACGGGCCAGTGGACTGGCGGCGCAGCGCCTGCTCGACCACGGGATGCCGCCCGCCCTCGATGGCGAACATGGTCGAGCCATCGACCAGCGGCCGGCAATAGGCCTGCTCGTCGGCAAGCAGCGCAAGCCCCGCGGCAACGTCGATGACGGCAAGCGCCCGCGCGCCGGCCTTGATGGTTTCGGCCTCGGCCACGACAGCCGCGCTCATGCGGTCGAAGGCAGCAAGCTCGATCGACAGCGCCTGGTCGGCGGCGTTGGCGATGCGGCTTTCGAGATCGGCAAGCTCGGTGGTGGTGAAGCGCATGGCGTTCGCCATCGTCTGGCGATGGATGAACCGCGCCTTGGCTTCCGGCGTATCGGTCATCGGCCCGGCATTGCCCGCCGTCACCTCGATGAAATAGCCGAGCACATTGTTGTGCTTGATCTTGAGCGACTTGATGCCGGTCTCGTCGGCATATTGCAGCTGTAGCCCGGCAATCACCCGGCGCGATTGGTCGCGCAGCGCACGCACCTCATCCAGCTCCGGATTGGCCCCGTCGCGAAGGAAACCGCCGTCGCGCTTCAAAAGCGGCAGCTCGTCGCCGAGTGTTTCGCTGAGAAGTGCCGCCACCTGATAGGGTAGGGCTACCAGTCCAGCCAGCGCGTCGGCCAGTTCCTCGGGCAGCATCGCGGTTTCGAGCAGCCGCGCCACGTCGGTGGCGGCGTTCAGCCCCTGCCGGATCGCCGCCAGATCGCGCGGACCGCCGCGCTCAAGCGCCAGGCGCGATAGGGCGCGGGGCATGTCGGGCACATGCTTCAGAAGATCGCGCAGGTCGCCCGAAAGCGAGGGCTCCTCGATCAGGAAGCCGATCGAATCCAGCCGCGCGTTGATCCGCACCGGATCGGTGAGCGGCGACATCAGGCGTTCGGCGAGCAACCGCGCGCCGCCGCCGGTCACGGTGCGGTCGATGGCTTTCAAGAGCGAGCCGTTGCGGTCGCCGGAAAGCGTGCGCGCGAGCTCGAGATTGGCGCGAGTCGCCGGGTCGATGAAGAGCGTCGAGGCAGCGCTTTCGCGCTCCGGCTTGCCGAGCGGCGGCCGTTCGGCGATCTGCGTCTTCTCGACGTATGCGACGGCCGCTGCCGCCGCCGCAAGCTCCGAGCGCGAGAAGGTGCCGAAGCCATCGAGCGTCGAGACGCCAAAATAGCGCGCGATCCGCCCTTCCGCCGTGGCGCTGTCGAACAGCACCGATGGCTGCGGCACGGCGGTGCGACCAAGCACGTCGAACACCGGCTTCAGCTCCGGATCGTGGAACATCGTGTCCGGCACGATCAGCTCGCGCGGATCGATCCTCAGGATATCGGCCAGCAGCCGCGACGCCTCGGTCTCCGCCAGACGGAAAACGCCGGTGGAAATATCGATCCAGGCAAGCGCCATCAACGGCTCGGAGGCGCCGCGAATGCGGGTCAGCGCCATGAGATAATTCGATTCCGAGGGCGAAAGCAGCTTCTCCTCGGTGATCGTTCCCGGCGTCACCAGGCGCACGACGTCGCGCTTGACCACCGACTTGCTGCCGCGCTTCTTGGCTTCCGCTGGGTCCTCGACCTGCTCGCAGACCGCCACGCGGAAACCGAGCCCGATCAGCTTCTGCAGATAATCGTCGGCCGCATGAACCGGCACGCCGCACATCGGGATATCCTGCCCCATGTGCTGGCCGCGCTTGGTCAGCGTGATCCCGAGCGCGCGCGATGCATCGAGCGCGTCCTCGAAGAACAGCTCGTAGAAATCGCCCATGCGGTAGAACAAAAGCGAATCCGGATTGTTCGCCTTGATCTCGATGAACTGCTCCATCATCGGCGTGGCCGAGGCGCGGCTCTCTTCCGTTGCAAGCTCGGCAGCCGAAAAGGCTTCGTGTCTCAAGGTCATTCGATCGTTCACGGAGGTTCGGTTCATCCCAAAAAAGAGGTGCCAACCCTATCCGCCCGCCGCTATACATGACAACCGCCATTGAGGAAGAGCAAGGCGTCACCCACAAGACGTTGGAGGAAAAATGCCCGATACCGAGAAGAAGCCGCGGCCGGTCACATCAGTCACCGACAACGAAGCCCTTGAGTTTCATGCCATGGGCCGACCTGGAAAGCTGGAGATCACACCGACCAAGCCGATGGCGACGCAGCGCGATCTGTCGCTTGCCTATTCGCCGGGTGTCGCGGTGCCGGTCAAGGCGATCGCCGCCAACCCGGAAAGTGCCTACGACTACACGACGCGCGGCAACATGGTCGCCGTCATCTCCAACGGCACGGCCATTCTCGGCCTCGGCAATCTCGGCGCGCTGGCGTCGAAGCCTGTCATGGAGGGCAAGTCCGTCCTCTTCAAGCGCTTCGCCGATGTCGACAGTATCGATCTTGAGGTCGATACCGAAAATGTCGACGAGTTCATCAATTGCGTCCGTTTCCTCGGCCCCTCCTTCGGCGGCATCAACCTTGAGGACATCAAGGCGCCGGATTGTTTCATCATCGAGCAGCGCCTGCGCGAGCTGATGGACATTCCGGTCTTTCACGACGACCAGCACGGCACCGCGATCATCGCCGCCGCCGGCCTGATCAATGCGCTGGAGCTGACCGGCCGCGATCTGAAGACCACCAAGCTGGTCTGCAACGGCGCCGGTGCGGCTGCGATTGCCTGCGTCGAGCTCATCAAAGCGATGGGCTTCGCGCCCGAGAATATCGTCCTCTGCGACACCAAGGGCGTCATCTACCAGGGCCGCACCGAGGGCATGAACCAGTGGAAGTCGGCGCATGCGGTCAAGACCAAGGCGCGCACGCTGGAAGAGGCGATGAAGGGCGCCGACGTCGTCTTCGGCCTTTCGCAGAAGGGCGCCTTCTCGAAGGATATGATCCTCTCCATGGCCGATCGCCCGATCATCTTCGCCATGGCCAATCCCGATCCCGAGATCACGCCCGAGGAAGTGGCCGGCATCCGCGATGACGCGATCATGGCGACCGGACGCTCGGACTATCCGAACCAGGTCAACAACGTCCTGGGCTTCCCCTATATCTTCCGCGGCGCGCTGGATGTCCGCGCCACGACGATCAACGACGAGATGAAGATCGCGGCCGTCAGAGCGTTGGCGAGCCTTGCCCGCGAAGACGTTCCCGACGATGTGGCCGCCGCCTACCAGGGCAACCGTCCGCGCTTCGGGCCGCAATACATCATCCCGGTCCCCTTCGATCCGCGCCTGATCTCCGCCATTCCCGTGGCCGTCGCACAGGCTGCGATCGACAGCGGCGTTGCCCGCCGGGTGATCACGGATATGGCGGGCTATGCCCGTGAACTGTCGGCGCGTCGCGATCCGATCGCCTCGACGCTGGCGAGCCTCTACGAACGTGTCCGCCGTCGTCCGAAACGCGTGGTGTTTGCGGAAGCGGAGGAAGAACAGGTCATGCGCGCCGCCATGTCCTACGCCAATCAGGAACTCGGCACCGCCATCCTGCTCGGCCGCGAGGATCTGATCCATGCGACGGCAGAGCGTGCCGGCATCGATCTCAATCGCCCGGGCCTCGAGATCGTCAACGCCCGCATCTCGACCCGGGTGGAAGCCTATATCGACTATCTCTACGCCCGACTGCAGCGCAAAGGCTATCTGCACCGCGATGCTCAGCGCTTGATCCACAACGACCGCAACCACTTCGCGGCCTGCATGGTGGCGCTCGGCGATGCCGATGGCATGGTGACGGGCATCACCCGCAACTACTCGACGGCGCTCGAGGATGTCCGCCGCTGCATCGACGAGAAGCCCGGCCACCGGGTGATCGGCGTCTCGATCGCGCTCTGCCGCGGCCGCACCGTCTTCGTGGCCGACACGGCGGTCCACGACATGCCGTCCGCCGAGGAGCTGGCCGATATCGCGGTCGAGGCCGCCGGCTTCGCCCGCCGCATGGGCTATAATCCCCGCGTCGCCATGCTCGCCTACTCGACCTTCGGCCACCCCTCCGGCGAGCGCTCCGAGCGCGTCCGTGAAGCCGTCGCCATTCTCGACCGTCGCCATGTGGATTTCGAGTATGACGGCGAGATGGCGGCGGACGTGGCGCTGAACCGCAAGGCGATGGAGCAATACCCCTTCTGCCGCCTGTCTGGCCCCGCCAACGTGCTGGTCATGCCGGCGTTCCACTCCGCCTCGATCTCCACCAAGATGCTGCAGGAACTCGGCGGCTCGACCGTCATCGGCCCCATCCTCGTCGGCGTCGACAAGGCGGTGCAGATCACCTCGATGGGAGCGAAGGACAGCGACATCGTCAACATGGCCGCGATTGCGGCTTATACGGGGTCGTGAGTTGATTGTGGGGTGAGGTGGCTATGGGTGAGGGCGTGCCGTGTGGCCCCCTCATCTGGCTGCCGCCATCTTCTCCCCGCTGGGGAGAAGGGGTGTGTGGCGGGCCGCTCGCCCCAATCTCTCCCTTCTCCCCAGCGGGGAGAAGGTGGCCCGAAGGGTCGGATGAGGGGGCTACACGGCGAAAGGCTAAAGATTAGCTATGCCAATCAGCTGGCAAACCGCCCGGCATCGGCACCGTAATAATTCACATACCGATCCGAAATGCTCGCGATCGGCAGAACGATCAGCACATCCGTCGTGTTGAACGCCTTGTCGACAACGGCGGTGGAGCCGACCATGGCGCCGAGGCGCAGGTAGCCCTTGATCAGCGGCGGCAGGGCCATCAGCGCGCGCTTCGGATTGACGGCTTCGACCGGCATCAGGTCCATGTCGCGGGCGAGATGCGGCAGCGCGTCGACGGCCCACTCGTCCTTTGCCGCGACGTTGTGGCGGAGGAAGGAGAGCGCCAGCGCATGCTGTTCCGGGTGAATGCCGGGGAAGGAGGCGCAGCCGAACATCGCGCTCATGCCGTGCTTCAGCGCATAGGCCCAGTTGCCCTGCCAGAGAAGCTCGACGATGCGCTTGGTGCGGTAGTCCGGCAGCACGCAGGAGCGGCCGAGCTCCATGAAACGCTTATCCGGATGGCGCGCGATCAGCGTGTCGATGTCGAATTCGGAAGCCGAGTAAAAGCCGCCATTGGCCATCGCCACCTCCTGCCGCAGCAGGCGGTAGGTGCCGACGATCTGATCCTCGCTGTCGCCCTCGATCGAGCGATCGAGCACCAGCAGGTGGTCGCAAAAGTCGTCGTAAGCGTCGAAATCGCGCTTGCGGCGCATCGCTTCGGCGGGAAGTTCGGCCTTCATCTCGTCCACGAAAACACGGTAGCGCACGGACTGCGCGGCATCGATTTCGCCAGGCGTACGGGCAAGGCGTGTCTCGAGATTGCCGATCCGGCCGAACACGTCGCTCTCGATCTGTTCGGCTTTCCGCGCAGGGGGAAGAGCCTCGACGAGGGTGTCACGGTTGCAGATATCTACGGACATGACGAATCTTTCATTGCCGGCTTTAGGACGCCATAAAACACTTATATGCGACAGCAAAGTGACATTTTAAACCCCAGATACGCAAGAAACACATGGGTGGCGGTAGAGCTACAGTGCTTCTGCGCGGCGTGCCGAAAGCGCGGCGACAGCCTGAACTTCCGTCAGTAGCCGTATGGGGTCTATGGGTTTCAGCATGACGCGGTTTGCCCCGTTCAGCAAGACTTGACGACGCGATTCATCGCGTTTGTCGGCGGTGAGAACGATGATCGGCACCGAGGGAACCTCAAGCCGGCGCTCATGGCCACGTAGCCGGCCAATCATTTCGATCCCGTCGCCGCCGGGCATGGAAAGATCGCTGATGACGATATCCGGCCGCACGCTTCCTTCCGCCAGCGCCGCATCGAGCAGCGCCTCGAAGTGTTCGACATGCTGCACGCTGTGGCCGGCTTTTTCCAGCATGGCGCGGATCAGCATGGCGTTGATCGGATCGTCTTCCGCAAGCACGATCTTCAGCCCGCTCTGAATGCCGGCCTCCGGGATGCCGGGGCTGAAACCGGGCTGGTTGTCGTTGAGCGCGTCGCGCTTTTCCATGCCGCGCATGCGCCCGCGCAAGACGTCGATCAGCGACTGTTCGCGCAGCGGCCGGATCAGCCAGGCGTCGAAGAGATCGAGCGAATGGGCGTTGCGCTCTTCCGGGTTGACCAGGAAGATCTTGCGCAGGCCAAGGGCTGCGATATCCGTCCGGTCGGCGAGGTGTGCGGCGAATTCCGCAGACATGCGGTGGTCGACGATGATGTCGGTCGGACGCCGTCCGTTGGCCGCCATGTCGAGCAGGATCCAGCGCGCCGTCTCGCCGTCCTCGACGAAGTGGCACTGGCCGCCGAGCGTGCGGATGGTCTCGGAAATCGCCATGCGCGCGGCACCCGCCGGCGCCAGGAGCACGACGAGATTGCCCGAAAGCAGCGTGTCGCGGCGGGCCACGGGCTCTTCGTCTCCTTCAGTACGGAAGCGGATGCAGAACTCCGTGCCGGTGCCCTTTTCGCTGGCGACCGTCAGCGCGCCGCCGAACTCGCGCATGATACGCGCCGAGATGGCAAGGCCAAGGCCCGTGCCGTTGCTCTTCTCCACCATGGTGCCCGCCTGCTCGTATTCGCCGAAGACACGCGCCTGTTCTTCCTCGGTCATCCCGGGGCCGGTGTCGGTAACCGTGATCGCAAGCTCGCCATCCTGCAGCGACACGCGAATGAACACGCCGCCGACCTGGGTGAATTTCACCGCATTGCCGATGACGTTGAACAAGACCTGGCGCAGACGCGCCGCGTCGAAATTCATCAGTTCGGGAACATCCGACGATACGGTCGAGCCGATCTCGATGCCCTTCTCATGGGCGCGGTGAGCGAGCATCTCGACGACGCTCTCCAAGAGCTTGCGCACCGATTCCGAGCGCGGGCGCAGCTGGAAGCGCCCGACCTCGATGGTCGAGAAGTCCAAGAGATCCTCGACCAGTTGCGTCAGCGCATGGCCGGACTGGCGGATGCCGGTGAGGTAATTGTCCTGCTCCTGCGTCATCCGCGTCTCGGTCAGAAGATGCGTCATGCCGAGAATGCCTGATAGCGGCGTGCGCAGCTCGTGGCTGACGGTCGCAAGCAGCCGCGATTTCGAGGCGCTGTTCAACTCCGCTTTCTGGCGAGCCTCTTCGCGCTCCTGGGCAGCGATGCGATCGGCGGTCACGTCGCGGGCGATGCTGTGCAGCAAAAGCTTTCCGTCCGAGGGGTTGCGGGTCACCACATCGCGCCAGAAGAAGATGCGCTGGCCCTCGGGCGTCGACATCTCGACATCGTAGCGATGCGGTTCGGTGCCGGGACGAAAGGCGATGCCGATCTCCTCGCAGGTCTGGCCGATCGGGTTTAACCGCCCGGTCAGCCTGCGGAACATGTCGTTTGCGGCAACGATCCGCCGATCCATCGTGCGGGTCACGGTGATGTCGCCGAGCGCGTCGTGGATGCTGGCGAACAGTGCGGCATCGCTTCCGCCGCGCAAGGCGTCGTCGCCGGCGCGCGCCTTGATGTGATGTCGGCGCGTGGAGAGAACGGCGAAGCAGACGATCGCGGCAAGCACCAGCGCGCCGATGCCGATCGCGACCCAGAGCAGGCCGCCCATATAGCCGAGCGCGAGCAGGAGGATGGCGGAGAAAATGCCGGCGCCGCCGAGCCAGTAGGAGATCAGCTTGCGCGCGGAGGGCGCGACGACGGGGCTGTGTTCAGGGGTAGCAGGGGACATGTCAGCCGGGATCGCGGCCTGCTCATCTTGAGGATGAGCGGCAGGCGCGCCGAAGGCGGCGGCAAGCTTCTCGTGTAACTGACCCAGTCCGACCATAGGTTCAAATTAGCACGCCGGCTATTCTAAATGCCTTCAGTAAACCGCTAAGATTTTACTTATCGGCGGTCTTGGGTTGCAATAGCTCGTCCAAAATCACGCATCCCGCGCCGATGGTGATGAAACTATCGGCCAAGTTGAAAACCGCGAACGACCATGTCTCGGTATAGAACAGGATGTAATCGATCACGTGTCCATAAAGGAAACGGTCGAGGAGATTGCCGAGCGCGCCTGAAATGATCAGTGCGTAGCCGAGATGGGCGAAGGTGCGCTGCTTGCCCGTGCGGTGCCAGAGCCAGAGCACGAAAGCGACGATGATCAGCCGCATGCCGACGATGAACCAGCCGTCCATGCCTGACAGCATCGAGAAGGCGACGCCGAGATTATAGGTGCGGTAGAGCGCCAGCATCGGGATGACGTGCACGGCCTCCTGCAAAGGCAGCGTATGATCGACCACGATCTTGATGATCTGGTCGAGCACCACGGCAAGAACGACGAAGATCAGGATCGGCAGCGGGCGCGAAAACAGCGTCGGGCGGTCTAGCGTCTGATCGGTCATTTGGCCTCGGTGAGTGAGAGAAGGTGGCGGCGTGCCTCGAACATCATGACGGCGCTGGCAACGGCCAGATTGAGCGAATCCGCAAGGCCCTGCTGCGGAATGCGGGCAAGCGCGTCGGCTTCGCGCGCAAGTTGCTCCGGCAGGCCGGATTGCTCGTTGCCCATCAGGATGACGACTGGCTTCGCCTTGTAGTCGATCGTGCGGTAATCGACGGAACCGGCCAGATGCGTGGCGACCAGGAACACGCCCGCCTGCTTCTTCCAGGCGATGAATTCCTCGGGCGTTGCGCGCGACACGGGCATGGCGAAGACCGAGCCCATCGTTGCCCGTACGGTCTCGAGCGAAAACGGATCGGTCGTCTCGCCGACCAGAATGACGCCGGATGCGCCGGCCGCATCGGCGGTGCGGATGATCGTGCCGAGATTGCCTGGGTCACGCACCCGGTCGAGCGCGATCCACGTCTCGCCCTTGGCCGGGCGAATGTCGCGGAGCGGCTTCCAGCGGTTTTCGAAAACGCCGACCACCATCTGCGGATTGTCGCGACGGGTGATCGAGGAGAGAACCTTTTCGCTGACCTCGAGCACCAGCCCGCCGGAAGCGACGGTCTTTGCCGCCATCTGCTCGACTAGCGGCTTGCCCTTGGCGGCCTTGGCGTAGACCAGCGTGCGGATGGTCCAGCCAAGCTCGATCGCGTCGATGACGAGTTTGAGGCCCTCGGCCATGAAGGTGCCGCTCTGCTCGCGGGTCTTCTTGTCGCTGAGCGCCTTGATGTCCTTGATGATGGGATTGGCAAGCGAGGTGACTTCCTTCACCTGGCCGACCCTGCGCGGACCGTTGTCGCGGTGTTCGTGGCTCATTTCGGCACCCAGCGGGAAAAGAGGGATGTGGAGAGCGCGCGGCCCGGCGTGTTGCCATCAAGCCCGGCTTCGCGGATCACCAGCTCTCCGGATTCGACCACGCCGCCGGCTCCGCGCATCGTCTCGCGCATCAGCTCGTGGATGGAATAGAAGCTGGCGCGGATCGAATAGGCCGTCAGCACGAGGCCGACAGCCTTCGGCGACAGGATCTCGCGGCAGATGTCGAGCATCACGGGCAGGTGCTCGAACAGATGCCAGACTTCGCCATTCGGACCGCGGCCGAACTTCGGCGGATCGGTCAGAATGATGTCGTATGTGTTGCCGCGGCGTTCCTCGCGCAGGATGAACTTCATCGCGTCTTCGCAGATCCAGCGGATCGGCGCTTTTTCAAGCCCGCTCATCGCCTGGTTCTCGCGCGCCCAGCCGATCGCCTTCTTCGAGGCATCGACATGCGTGACCTCGGCGCCGGCGGCGGCCGCGACAAGCGAGGCAACGCCGGTGTAACCGAAGAGGTTCAGCACCTTCAGCGGCCGGCCCGCGGCTTCCACCTGCTGTTTCATCCACGTCCAGTGAACGATCTGCTCGGGAAACACGCCGACATGGCGAAACGAGGTAAAGCGGCCGAGGAAATCGACGCCGAGAAGGTTGAGCGGCCAGGTCTCGCCCAGCGCTTCCTTGGGAAACCGCCAGCGGCCGGTGCCTTCTTCATCGGTATCGCCGGTAAAGGCCGCATCGACCTTGTCCCAGACATGTTTCGGAAGCGATGGCTTCCACAGCGCCTGTCCTTCCGGGCGAATGATCCGGTAGGGGCCGTACTGCTCGAGCTTTTCCCCATTGCCGCTGTCGATCAGGTGAAAATCGCCGGCGCCGAGGGATTCGAGGATGATCGGTACGCGCTCGGGCGGCCGTTCACCGGTGCGCTCCATCAATGGGCGCTCCAGTGCCGCGGGCTCGCGTGCGGCCTGTTGCGGCGCTGCGGGTCTGTTCGCGGGCTTCGGCGGGCGGCTGTTGCCGCGCTCGTCGCCGCGTCGTCCACTGGCGGGGCCCGTGCCGGATTTCTGGCCCGGCCGGCGTTCTTTTTGTCTCAACGTGGTGTTCCGCGTGCTGAATTTGATAGAGCCCGTGCAAATAGCATCCCATTTTCACCTTGGCAAAGCGCTTTCCCGCCGCGATATGTTCGACAAGGTGAAAATGGGAGGATTGTGATGGACTTCGTCGGACAAGAGCGGATCACCGCGCCGCGCGATGCCGTGTGGGCCGGCCTCAACGATCCCGATATCCTCAAGGGATGCATCCCCGGCTGCCAATCGCTGGAGTTTACGGGTCCGAACGAACTCGTCGCCACGATCCGGGTCAAGATCGGCATGGTGCCGCTGACCTTCACCGGCGAAATCCGCGTGTCCAACATCGATGCGCCCTCGAGCTATACGCTGTCTGCCGAAGGCAAGGGCAGCATCGCCGGCTTTGCCAGGGGATCGGCCGATGTGACGCTGGAGGATGATGGCGGCGAAACCATCCTGCATTATCGCGCCGGCGCCGATGTCGGCGGCAAGATCGCCCAGCTTGGCGCCAAGCTGATCGATTCCTCGTCGCAGAAGCTCGCGCAACGGTTCTTTTCCGATTTCAACGCGGCGGTCAGCGCCAAGGCAGCCGAATAAAAGGCCGCTGCCGTCCAACGAGGTAATTGGCAGCCCATCCCGTCTCGGCTACATCCATAACCATGCAGTGGACCATCCGATCGCCAGAAAAGGCCGACCTGGAAGAACTCGCGGATATCTATCTCGCGGTGCGTCGCGATACCTTCACCTGGGTCGACCCGCAGGTTTTCCGCCACGAGGATTTTCACGCACACACGCAGGGCGAACTTCTGTGGCTTGCCGAGATGCCGGATGGCGAGATCGCGGGCTTCATGACGCTGTGGTCGCCGGATGACTTCATCCACATGCTCTATATCAGGAAACAGTATCGCGGCCTCGGCATCGGCCAGGCTCTCCTGAAAGCGCTGCCCTACTGGCCGGACAAGGCCTACCGGCTGAAGTGCCTCGACCGCAACGAACACGCCAAGGCCTTCTATCGCGCCCGGGGGTTCGTGGTCACAGGCAAGGGCTCATCGCGTGAAGGCGAATACGAAGAGATGACCTTCTTCCCCGAGCGCTGATCGCCTCACTGCATCTGCGGCTTGCGCAGGAAGCTGTTGCGATCGGCCGAGCGCACGCGCAGCCACGCCTCGCGGCCGTCTCTGAGGATACGCATGGGGATCTCGGCGCCGGCGGGGCCGCTGCTCCAGATCTTGCGGTAGAAATCGGCCAGCCCATCGACCTCGCCGTCGCGGATTTCCGAGATGACGTCACCGCGTTTCAGCCCGGCCTGATCCGCCGGGCTACCCTCCGCGACGCTCATGACGATCACGTCGCCGTTGCTTTCGGCCGAGAACGCGCCAAGCCAGGGGCGTGCCGGCTTGTTGACCTGCCCGCGCGTGGTCAGGTCGTCGATGATCGGTGTCAGGAGGTTGATCGGCACGATCATGTTGATATCAGCCACCTCGCCACCCTGGCTCATCTGCAGTCGCAGCGAACCGATGCCGATCAGCTTGCCGTCGCCATCGACCAATGCCGCGCCGCCCCAGGAGGGGTGTGCGGGCGTGGTGAAGATCGCTTCATCGAGCAGATATTCCCAATAGCCGGCGAATTCCTGCTTGGCGACGATCTTGGCATCGACGAACTCGCCGATCCCGTCGATCAGCGTCACCGATTGCCCAAGCTCGGCCAAGGTGGTGTCGCCGAATTCCAGCGCCGGCAGGTTGAGGGGGCCAAGCGCCTGCAACAGGCCAAAGCCCGTTTCCTGGTCGTAACCGAGCGGATGCGCCGCCACCACCCGTCCGTCATGGGCGGTGAGCCACACTTCCTCGGCCTCGGTGATCAGATAGCCGATCGTCAGTACCAGACCGCTGTCCTTGATGACCACGCCGCTACCCTCGCGCCGGGTGCCAAGCGTATCGGCAGTGTACGCGTCATCGGGAATGATGCCGCGGACGGCGACGACCGATTTCAGGATCTGATCTGTGTTCATGGTTTCATCCTCATGAAGCGACGCGCTGAGGCAGTGAAACTGCTTTGGGAGAAGGGCGCAGCGGGTTCTTTGGACATAGCTATGAAGACAGATGGCGCGGTGCAAGGGCTTGGCAAGCCGAAATCGCCGCGCGCATTTATGTCAGGGAAGGCTTAAAAGCCTGAAGTCTCACCGCGACGGCAGCTGTCCGGCGATTTCTTCCGAGCGTGCCTTGTGGCGGTCGGCTTCACCCTGCCAGCGCACAGCTTCCTTGGCTTCGCTGCGGGCGCGCTTGCGATGCTTGCCCTGGTTCATCCAGGTCACCGCCGAGCCGGCGAACATGCCGATGATCAGTGCGATGAAGAGGAACACGAAGAACGGCGCCGAGAGCGACAGCACCTGATCCTCCGGCCGGAACGGATTGAACGCCAGCGTCACGCTCTGGCGGTTGGCCACGCAAAAAATGATCAGGATGATGCCGAGAGGCAGCAAGATCAGGAGGTTGATAATCTTCTTCGCCATCGCAGGCCTCCATATGCTCACGCACGCTCATAGATGAGCGGCGCGTTCTTTCAGCCACAGGATAGAAAAGACCTCGTGAAGTTCAAGTGCGGTTTCGCCGCAGGCGGGCCTGAAGGCGGCGATCAGTCGTCCTGATCGGCCTGTCCCGGGTTCAGCCGCTCGCGCAGCTCCTTGCCGGTCTTGAAGAAGGGGACCCACTTCTCCTCGACGAACACCGTGTCGCCGGTGCGCGGGTTGCGGCCCGAGCGCGATGGACGGTTCTTGACGGAAAAGGCGCCGAAACCGCGCAGCTCGACGCGGTTGCCCGCCGCCAGCGCATCGGTGATCTCGTCGAGAACCGCGTTCACGATATTTTCCACATCGCGATGGTAAAGATGCGGGTTGCGAGCCGCAACTATCTGCACCAGCTCGGACTTGATCACGGTGGCCCCCTTAAATTATTGATTTCTTATCAATCATGGCCAACCTGCCAAACTGAAACGAGCCCGTCAAGAAGCAACTTCTGCGGCAGAATTCCCGTAAGGTCCTGGCTTCTGGCGAGATCGCCGTAACCGAGAACTGTCAGGATCTGCGAGGCCGCGCCTGCAAGCAGGAACGGCGTGCTGCTCTTCTTGTTCCAATCGATCTCGGGCAGGTCCTTGCTGACGTTCTTGGTGGCCAGATAGGCGCGGATTTCGTCGTCGCCGCCGAGCTGGTCGATGAGCTTCATCTTCAGCGCCTGGCGCCCGGTGAAGATGGTACCGTCGGCGAGTTTCAGCACGTCTTTGCGCGGCAGCTTGCGGCGATCGGCCACAAGGTCGACGAACCAGGCATAGCTGTCGACGATCATGTTGTTGATCATCGCCTTGGCCTCGTCGCTCGCCGGATGGAAGGGCGAGGGCTCGGCCTTCAGCGGCGAGGATTTGATCTCCTCCATCGAGACGCCGATCTTGTCGAGCAGCGGCTTGACCTGCGGATACTGGAAGATGACGCCGATCGAGCCGGTGATCGAGCTGTCGCCGGCGATGATCGTGTCGCCTGCTGTCGCGATCATGTAGCCGGCGGAGGCCGCAAGTGTGCGGACATCGGAGACCACCGGCTTCTTGGCGGCGATCGCCCGGATCGCCTTAAAGATCCGCTCGCCGCCATAGGTCGTGCCGCCGGGCGAGGAAATGGAGACGACCAGCGCCTTCACCGCGTCTTCGTCCTTGATCTTGGCAAGCCGCTCGAGCAATTCGCTGTCGTCGGTGATCAGGCCGGAGATCGTCACATGTGCGACGTGCGGGCGCCGGTTTGCATTGTCGGCGAACAGAAAGCCGTAGAAAGCAAGCGCAAGCGCGAGAAGAAGCAGTACCGCCACCACGCGCCAGAAGCCGACCTTGCGGCGCAGCCTGCGGCGATCTGCGATCATGGAGCTGTCCATTTATTCCTCCGGTCGGCAAGTCTGACGCAACTCTTCTTACGTAGAGTGCATAGATATGCGTTAACGCTGTGTCGATTGGTTTTGCGGTTTTCTTGCTTGTTGCAGAAAAAAATCCATATTGGCAAGTCAGTGTAATAATGCGAAACGAACTGTGATCGGGCGAAAGCGCTCCCTATATACGCCGTCCTATCATCGACACGGACCGAACGAATGCTCAACACCTTGGATAATGGCGGACAGGCTGCCTATGCGAAGCCCGCGCAAAGTGCCTATGGCGCCGCGCGGTTTCACTCCGCCCGCGTTCGCCGGCTGAAGGTTCTGCTGCCGGTCGCCGCCGTGATCGTGTCGCTCGCCTTTATCGGCGTCTCCGTGATCCGCACCTATCTGCCCGAGAACATCAAGATCGAAGGCGCCAAGATCGAAAACGGCAAGGTCGTGATGCTGAAGCCGGCGATCGCTGGCCGCAACGCTTCCGGGATCAACTATTCGATGCTCGCCGAACGGGCGCTGCAGGACATCAAGAATCCGAACCTGATCTCGCTCGAAACCGTCAAGGCGGTGGTTCCGGTCAAGGACGATCTGGTCGCCCGCGTCGAGGCGACGACCGCCGATTACGACCGCGCGACCGACAATCTGAACATCACGTCTCCCTTCGTCATCAACATGAGCGACGGCATGACCGCCAAATTCCAGACCGCGCAGGTCGATGTGAAAGGCGGAAAGCTTACAACCAGCGACCCTGTCGACATCAAAAAAGATGGCGCATCGGTTGTTGCGCGCTCGCTCAAGATGACAGATAAGGGACGGACGATCACATTCGAGGGGAACGTTCGAATGAATGTGAACCCCACCGCTATCCGCAAACAGGGCACTTAACCCGGGTCACCATGGCAAAAGATTGTCGCATTTCTACCCGCAAGGCGGGCGCAGTATTCACGAACGGTGCGCTTGCACTCCTGCTGTTGGCCGGAGCCGCGATGGCGCAGGCGACGACCAGCCAGATGAGCGGACTGAAGCTCAACAAGGATCAGCCGATCCAGATCGAAAGCGACAAGCTCGAGATCCATGACCAGGATCATACCGCCGACTTCACCGGCAACGTGAAGGTCGTTCAGGGAACGACCACGCTGCAGGCCGGCCACATGACCGTCTTCTACAAGGCAAAGGCTGCAGCCGATGGCGCTGCGCCCGCGACCAAGGCGTCTGAAACCACGACGCCTGCATCCTCGATCTCGTCGGGCAACACCGACATCGACCACATCATCGTGACGAACAAGGTGTACCTCACCTCTGGCACGCAGACCGCGACCGCCGATAACGGTTCGTTCGACATGGCAAAGCAGCTCTTTATCCTGAAGGGCGACAAGGTTGTTCTGACCGACGGCGGCAACGTCTTCACCGGCTGCCAGCTGACGGTGCACATGGAAACGGGTCAGGCACAGTTGGACAGCTGCGGGGGCCGCGTCCAGATCCAGCTCGATCCGCAATCCCAGAAAAAGAACTGACCTCGGCTGCCACGTGAAATTATTCTCGCTATCGAATATGTTCGGCAAGACCGGGCAACAGGCCGCCGCAGATGGCGCCGTTGACAAGAGTCGCTATCAGGGAACCCTGATCGCGCGCGGTCTGACGAAGACGTACAGCACCCGGCGCGTCGTCAACGGCGTGTCACTGGTCGTGCGTCGTGGCGAGGCCGTCGGCCTACTCGGCCCGAACGGCGCCGGCAAGACGACCTGTTTCTACATGATCACGGGCCTTGTCCCTGTCGATGAAGGCACGATCGAGATCGACGGCAACGACGTGACGTCGATGCCGATGTATCGCCGCTCGCGCCTCGGCGTCGGCTATCTGCCGCAGGAAGCCTCGATCTTTCGCGGGCTGACGGTCGAGGAAAACATCCGCGCCGTTCTCGAAGTGCATGTGAAGGACAAGGCGCAGCGCGAGAAGAAGCTCGACGAGCTGCTCGACGAGTTCCACATTCGCAAGCTGCGCAAGAGTGCTGCCGTCTCCCTGTCCGGTGGTGAGCGCCGCCGTCTGGAAATCGCCCGCGCATTGGCGACCGACCCGACATTCATGCTGCTCGACGAACCCTTCGCGGGCGTCGATCCGATCTCGGTTTCCGACATCCAGAACCTCGTCCATCACCTGACGGCACGCGGCATCGGTGTCTTGATCACCGACCACAATGTGCGCGAGACGCTCGGGCTAATCGACCGTGCCTATATCATCCATGCGGGCGAAGTGTTGACGCATGGCCGGGCAAACGACATTGTTAACAATGCCGAAGTCCGCAGGCTTTATCTCGGCGACAACTTCAGCCTCTGATAGCTCACCCCTGTAATCGCGGGGCTCCCGCAGCGGAAATTCACCTTCCCGCATACTTCCGCTTGACCAAATAGAATAAAAAAGCAATTTTTGGGCCAACTTGGATTTCAGTAGTCTTGGCCCCGTTATAGGACACTGTTTCCCGGAGGAACGAGCGGGAGTTTTGCGTCCATCATGGCACTTTCGGCCAATTTATACCTGCGCCAAAGCCAATCGCTGGTGATGACACCACAGCTGATGCAGTCCATCCAGCTGCTTCAGATGACGCACTTCGAGCTCAACCAGTTCATCGCCCAGGAAGTCGAAAAGAACCCGCTGCTTGAGTTTCCGTCAAATGACGCCGAAACAGGCAGCGATCGCGCCGGCGATGACGACGATGGCCATTCCCGCCAGGCCGAAGAACAGAGCTTCGACGAAGATTACGACAGCCGCTCAGAGGTGATGTCCGGCGATTGGTCCGACCGTGCCGATGGCGCCGGCGCTGGCCGCATGAGCGACGAACTCGACGCCAACTATGCCAACGTCTTCCCTGATGACGGCGTGCCGCAGCGCGCCGACGCTCCCGAATTGATCAGCCAGTGGAAGTCGATGCCGGGTGGCGGCGAGGGCGGTGCCGACGGCTACGACCTCGACGATTTCGTCGCCGGCCAGGTCTCGCTGCGCGATCATCTCGCCCAGCAGATGCCGTTCGTCCTGCCCGATATGGCCGACCAGCTGATCGGCCAATACCTCGCCGACCAGCTCGACGAGGCAGGCTATCTCCATGCCGATCTCGCCGAAGCAGCCGAACGGCTGGGTGCCGGCGCTGTTGATGTTGAGCGGGTTTTGGCCGCGCTGCAGACGCTCGATCCGCCCGGCGTCTTCGCCCGCAATCTGTCCGAATGCCTGGCGATCCAGCTGCGCCAGAAGGATCGCCTCGATCCGGCCATGCAGGCCTTCGTCGGTAATCTCGAATTGCTCGCCCGTCGCGACTTCGCGACGCTGAAGCGGCTTTGCGGTGTCGATGAAGAAGATTTGCTCGACATGCTGAGCGAGATCCGCCAGCTCAACCCCAAGCCGGGCAGCGGCTTCGAGACGGCGGTGTCGGAGGCGATCATGCCCGACGTCGTCGTGCGGCCGAGCGCCGACGGCAGCTGGCTGGTGGAGCTTAACCCGGATACGCTGCCCCGCGTGCTCGTCAACCAGGCCTATTTCGCCAAGGTCAACAAGATCGGGGATGACCACGCTTTCCTGTCGGAGTGCCTGCAGACCGCCAACTGGCTGACGCGCAGCCTGGATCAGCGCGCCAAGACGATCATGAAGGTGGCGACCGAAATCGTCCGCCAGCAGGATGCCTTCCTGCTCCATGGTGTCGATCACCTGCGTCCGCTCAATCTGAAGACCGTGGCCGACGCCATCAAGATGCATGAATCGACCGTCAGCCGAGTAACGTCGAACAAGTACATGCTGACGCCACGCGGCCTGTTCGAGCTCAAATACTTCTTCACGGTGTCGATCAGCGCAGTGGAAGGCGGTGACAGCCATTCGGCGGAAGCCGTTCGTCACAAGATCCGCGCACTTATAGCGCAGGAAAGCCCCGACGCCGTACTCTCAGATGATGATATCGTGGACATCCTAAAGGGGAGTGGGGTGGAGCTTGCCCGCAGAACGGTCGCGAAGTATCGTGAAGCCATGAATATCGCTTCTTCCGTCCAGCGCCGGCGGGAAAAGCGGGCGCTCGCGAAGGTCGCGGGCTTCTGAGGAGTTCGGTCTGTTGCGGCCGACGCGTCCCGCCCCCGCGAGAAAACAGGGCGTGTGTTGACTTTTTGGTAACTTCTGGCTAGAAGCCGCGCCAAATTGACGCTGTGAATGGTGTCTGAGGTTATCCCCATCAATCCTAAGGGCGCCCACTGCCGAGAACTTCGGCCGATCTTGCTTGAGATTGCGCGAAGTGCTTGGATGAGAGTCAGGCTTGGCGTAAACTGGTACTCGCAAACCACATAAGAAGGGAAACTCCATGAGTGTGCGTGTATCCGGTAAACATATGGAAATTGGTGACTCGTTCCGTCAGCGGATAGAGGACCAAATTGCCGTGGCCGTCACGAAATACTTCGACGGAGGGTATTCTGGTCAAGTGATCGTACAAAAGGCCAACGCCCGTTTCGCCGCCGATTGCAAGGTTCATCTCGACAGTGGCGTGATTTTGCACGCGGCCGGCGAGGCAATGGATCCGCAGTTGGCATTCGACGCCGCTTCCGAGCGTATCGAGAAGCGACTTCGCCGTTACAAGCGCAAGCTCAAGGATCACCATGCCGGGAATCATCTGAATGGTTTTGCAGAAGTCGCCTACACCGTCATGGATGGCATGCCGGATCATGACGACGAGATCGCCGATGATTTCGCACCAGCGATCGTTGCCGAAAGCACCAAGCAGATGAAGACCATGTCCGTCGCGACCGCCGTGATGGCGCTCGACATGACGGACGAGCCCCTGCTGCTCTTCCGCAGCCCGGGTAACGAACAGTTGAACATCGTTTACCGTCGGCACGACGGCAACATTGGCTGGATAGACGCAGCCAACATCAAAAGCTGAGAAAACGGAGCGGAGCGGCAGGCATCTGCCGCTCCCCCGGCTTGGCACAAAAGGAAAAAGAAATGGCTTTGGCAGATTTGCTGCAGCAGAATGCGATCATTCCCGCTCTCAGGGTCAACTCCAAGAAACAGCTCCTGCAGGAATTGTCGGCCAAGGCGTCGAAAGTCACCGGGCTGTCCGAGCGCGAGATTTTTGACGTTGTCCTGCAGCGCGAGCGGCTTGGTTCCACCGGCGTCGGCAATGGCATCGCCATTCCGCACGGCAAGCTGGCAAGCGTCAATTCCATCGTCGGCATCTTCGCGCGTCTCGACCAGCCGGTCGATTTCGAAGCGCTGGACGATCAGCCGGTCGATCTCGTGTTCCTGCTTCTGGCGCCCGAGGGCGCCGGCGCCGATCACCTGAAGGCGCTCTCGCGCATCGCCCGCGTGCTGCGCGACCACGATCTCGTCGCCAAGCTGCGCGCCACCGACAGCGCCTCTGCGATCTATGCCTTCCTCAATGAAGAGCAGACCTCCAACGCGGCCTGATCCTATTCGATTCAAATGAAAAGAGGCGCCGGATCGCTCCGGCGCCTCTTTTTTTGTTTTGGCTCAGCCGATCGGCTCAGAATTCTTCCCAGCTATCCTGCGCGACGGCTGCCGATCCATGCGACTGCGCGACAGCGCGGCGCGGGGCAGGGGCGGCTGCCTGGCGGTAGCTCGGCTGCGACGACGGGCGATAGCTCGGTGCCGCCGGTGCCCGCATATGCTGGGCGGTCGAGCGCAGCGATGCGCCATGGTTGGCGTTGCTGACGCGGAAGCGGGCGACGAGATGCTGCAGCGTCTGTGCCTCTTCGTTCAGCGTGACGCTGGCCGCGGTGGTCTCCTCGACCATGGCGGCGTTCTGCTGCGTCACCTGGTCCATCTGGTTCATCGCCTGGCTGACTTCCTTGAGGCCGATCGCCTGCTCGCTGGCCGATGCCGAGATCTCGCGGATCAGACCATTGATGCGCATCACCTGCTCGGAGATGTTGTGCAGCGTGTCGCCGGCGCGGCCAACGAGATCGACGCCTTCCTTGACCTGCACGGCCGAGGTGTTGATGAGCGTCTTGATCTCCTTGGCGGCGTTCGCCGAACGCTGGGCCAGTTCGCGCACTTCCTGCGCCACGACCGCGAAGCCCTTGCCCGCTTCACCAGCACGCGCGGCTTCGACACCGGCGTTGAGCGCCAGCAGGTTGGTCTGGAACGCGATCTCGTCGATGACGCCGATGATGCGCGAAACCTCGGTGGAGGACTGCTCGATCCCGTGCATGGAGGCGATCGCCTTGCGCACGACATCGCCGGAGCGTTCCGCATCCTCGCAGGCGTGGTTGACGTTGTCGGCGGCCGTGCGGGCATTGTCGGCGCTGGAATTGACCTGTGCGGTCAGCTCGTTCAGTGCCGCAGCCGTTTCTTCCAGGCTCGCAGCCTGCTGCTCCGTGCGCTTGGCCAGATCAGACGCGCTGCCGCTGATCTCGCTGGTGCCGGAGCCGATGTTGACGACGCTGAGGTTCATCGTCGTGATGGTCTCTTCAAGGGCAGCCAGAGCCGCGTTGAAGTCCTGCTTCAGCTTACCGTATTCGCCCGGGAATTCATCGGTAATGCGGTGGCTGAGATTGCCCTGCGACAGCTCCGAGAGACCGGCGCCAACGATGGACACGATGTGGCGCTGTAGCGAAACCGACTGCTGGCGTTCGCTTTCCGAACGACCGCGCTCATCTTCCGCTTCCTGGCGCTGGCTCTTGGCTTCGGCTTCGAGACGGCGGCTGTCGGCGAGCGCATGGCGGAAGCCTTCGAGCGCCTTTGCGACGGAACCCGTTTCGTCCGAGCGATCCTGGCCAACGACCGGCTGCTCGTAGCGACCTTCGCTCAGCATCTTGACGCTGGCGACGAGGCCACCAAGCGGCTTCTGCACGAAGGCGCGGACGGCGAAGTAGAGCGCCAGCATGACGGCCGCCAATACGACGATGCCTGCGACGATCATCATGAAAGTCTGGTCCTGCACCGGCCCGTTGATCGCGCTGTGCGGCACGTCGACGAGGATGACCCAGTTGGTGTTCACGTCAGGCAGCGCAAAGGGATAGACCACGCGGTCGAACTGCTCGCCGCCATCGATCGAGAGGTTCTTGACGACAGCAGGCGCAAGCGTCGAGAGGCCGGTCTTGACGGCATCGACACCTTCACCCTCGTAGGGCTTCATCGCGAGATCCTTGGACGGCGCGACGATCCAGTTGCCGCCCTGCGAAAGCAGGGTCACGCGGCCGGTGCCGAAGGGATGCAGGCCGCCGAGCTTGTCGGCGAGCGACTTCAGCGAAATGTCGACGCCGCTGACGCCGATCATCTTGCCGCCGGACATGACCGGGTAGCCGATGGAGGTCATCGCGGTGTTTTCGCCGGTGGTGCTTTCAGCGTAGGGCGAGGAGATCGCGCCCTTCTTGCTGGCGGCGGCAAGGCTGTACCATTCGGCCTTGTAGTCCGATGCGAACACCGAGAACGTGAAGCCGCCATCCTTCTTCTTGGTCCAATAGGCGTTGAACGCGCCGTTCTTGTCCGAGCCGAGATCCGTGCGGCCGGCAAGCGACGGCGACTGGCCGTCGAACGCATTCGGTTCTTCGCCGAACCAGCTGCCGAAGGCGAACTGGTTGCGCTCGACATTGGCCTTCAGCATATCGACGATCGCCTTGCGATCCAGATACTTGCCTTCGTGGCCGCGGCCGATGACGCCGGCCATGGAGCGCGCGGCGCCCGCGAGTTCGCCGACCGAGGACGCGACTTCGTTGGCGATGGCCTTCGCCTCTAGATTGGCTTGATCCATGGTCAGCGTTTCCACGCGATCACGGGTTTCGCCGATGAGGAAGAAATTGGAGATCAGGAGAACCAGTGCGATCGCGCAGCCGGTGATCACAATGAGTTTGGCCGCAAGCGATTTCATGCGAAAGATGAACATGCATTCCTCGGGGGGATCAAGGATGGGCCAGGCGAAGCATCCGCCGGCACAAGAAGCGAGGGCGGCTACATCATGAAGCCGCCGTGGCGAGTGCCGCGTCCCCTTGGAGAGGGAGCCGGCGATCACGCGGAAGATCGCCGGAAACCTATTAAATTTAAGTGAAATGCGATGATAATTCGACCCATCGCAAGCAAACGCATCGCCGATGTCGTCGGCGGATAACGCCTATAGTTTGTTTGCGACGTCGTCGCGCGAGGGAATGGACGGCTGGGCGCCTGCCTTGAGGCATGCGAGCGAGCCGGCAACGGCTGCGCGACGCAACGCCTTCGCGAAATCCAGGCCCTCATCGAGGCTGGCCGCGAGATAGCCGCAGAAGGTGTCGCCCGCGCCAACCGTATCCACCGGCTCGATCTTCAACCCCTTCGCCCGCCACATAGCGCCATCGCGGATCGCCACGACGCCGTCAGCCCCGAGCGTGACGATCAGTGTTTGCCCAGTCTCGGCGTTCAGGCGCTGCAACGCCATCTCCCGCTCCTCCGGCGTCATGTTTTCCTGCCCGGCCAGAAGCTCGAACTCGGTCTCGTTGGCAATGACGATATCGGCGAGGCGTCCGAGACGCGCGGCATCCGCAATCAGCGGCGCGAGGTTGAGCACGGTGGTGACGCCCTTGGCGCGCGCGGCAGCCAGAGCCTGCTCGACGGCGGCAACCGGAATTTCGAGCTGCAGCATCAGCGTGTCGCCCTTGCTCATCGCGCCGACGGCCTGATCCGCATCCTGCGGTGTCACGGTGCCATTGGCGCCCGGCACGACAGCGATCATGTTCTCGCCGTCTCCGCCCACGAGGATGATCGCTGTTCCGGTCGGCTGGTCGGCGCGCTTGACGGACTGGAGGTCCGTGCCGGCCTCCTTCAGGAGCGCAAGCGCCTCGTCCGAAAAGCCATCATGGCCGACGGCGCCCGCCATGGTCACGCTGCGGCCGGCGCGGCGCGCGGCCAGCGCCTGGTTGGCGCCCTTGCCGCCGGCGGCCGTCGAAAAGCCGTTGCCGGCCACCGTCTCGCCCGGCTTCGGAAGCCGTTGCGTCGTGGCGATGAGGTCCATGTTGATGGAGCCGAAAACGGTGATCATGCGAGGTGTCCTTCCCAGTGTTTTGTCGGGCGCGACACTGCCGAAGGCCTCACTCGTCGTCAACCACCCTTAGCTTGAGGAGCCCCGTTCTGCTCTCCACGGATTTCGACGCCGGCGCACTTTCATCCGGGACGCGACCTGCATCCGCACCCTCGAATTCCAGCGCCTCGATCTTGGCGCCGCGCTTGGTCAGCTTGTCGGCCGAGGTGACGATCATGTCGACATCCTTCTGCGCCATGGCGAAATGCCCCTGCAGCTTGCGCACGCGATCGTCGAGGCGACCGAGATCATCCATCAGATTGGCGACTTCGCCCTGGATGACATGCGCCTGCGCCTGCATCCGCTGATCCTTCAAGACAGCCTGGATGACCTGGATAGACAGCATCAGCAGCGACGGCGAGACGATCACTACGCGGGCGCGATGCGCCTTCTGCACGATCGCCTCGAAATTCTCGTGAATTTCCGCGAAGATCGATTCCGACGGCACGAACAGGAAGGCGGTATCCTGGGTTTCGCCCTGGATCAGATACTTCTCCGCGATATCGCGAATATGGATCTCCATATCGCGGCGAAACTGCTGCGACGCGGCCTTGGCAAGCTCCGGCCCGCCCGCGTCGCGAATGGCATTCCATGCCTCCAGCGGAAACTTGGCGTCGATGACCAGCGGCGGCGCGCCATTGGGCATGCGGATCGTGCAATCCGGACGGGAGCCGTTGCTCAGCGTCTGCTGAAAGGCATAGGCGCCGATCGGCAGGCCGTCGGCAACGATCGTTTCCATCCGCGATTGGCCGAAGGCGCCGCGCGTCTGCTTGTTGGACAGGATCGCCTGCAGGCCGACGACGTCCTTGGCGAGCGTCTGGATGTTGTTCTGCGCCGCATCGATCACCGCCAGCCGCTCCTGCAGCTTCCTCAGGTTCTCATGCGTAGACTTGGTCTGCTCGGTGATGGTCGAGTTTACCCGCTGCGACATGCCGTCCAGCCGCTGGCTGATCGCCTGGTTGAGTTCGGACTGGCGTGAGCCGAACACCTCGGCCATCGCCGCCATCCGGCCCTGCATCTCCGATTGGATCCGCAACAGCTCCATCATCCGCGCATCCGCCTCGGCGGCACGCTCCATTGCCTCTTCCGCCTGCTCTCGCCGCGCCTGGCCGCCACGAACGAGCAAGGCAAGCATCAGGACGATCACGATGGCCAGTGCCGCGCCGGCAAGGGCGAGCGACATGGGGCTGAGACCGGAAAGGGTGGCGGAAAACGAGTCGGTGCTGGTTGTCATCTCAGCACCATAGCAAAGTCGCGCAGCTTTTCCAGATCAAAACGTGAACATTGTGAATGGCCTGCCGGCGATACCCGAGCTTCACATTCGAGCGCTAGCTAAGAAATAACCGCATAATTTAACGCTTGCGAAACTATATTCGGCAAAAGCTGCGCGAAAATTGCCCTTCGTCAAATGAAAAAGCAGAAATATATTATGAGCAGCCAGCAGCCTGAAAACGGTCTCAAGCAACGCCTCGATTTCATCGAACTGGACGACAACGCGCGGCAATCGCTGCGCCAGATGCGCCCGGCGATTTCGGAGCTGCTGAGCGGCGCGCTCGAGCGATTCTACGGAAAGCTGGCGCGCACGCCCTCGGTCGCGAGCTTCTTCTCCGACAAGTCGCATATGAATAGTGCCAAGACCCGGCAGGAAGCCCATTGGGCCAATCTCGCTGGCGGCAATTTCGACGAGGCCTACGTCAAGGGCGTCGTCGCGGTTGGCAAGACGCATGCGCGCATCGGCCTCGAGCCGCGCTGGTACATCGGCGGCTACGCGCTTTTGATGAGCGATCTGATCAAGGGCCTGATGGCCAAGGAATGGCCGTCGCGCTTCGGTCGCGGCCAGAGCAAGCTGCTCGGCGAAAAGCTCACGGCCGTCGTCAAGGCCGCGATGCTCGATATGGATTATTCGATCTCGGTCTATCTGGAAGCGCTGGAAGAAAAGCGGCTGAAGCTCGAAGAGGAACGCCACAAGGCGGAAGCCGACCAGGCGATGGCACTGAGCCATCTCCGTCGCGGTCTCGAAGCGCTGTCGCGCGGCGACCTCGAAGCCACCTTGCCGGCTGATCTGCCGGGCAACTTCAAAGATATGGGCGACGACTACAACCGCGCAGTGGCCGCCCTTCGCGCCTCCTTCGCATCCGTTCGCGCCACCTCAGGCGAAATCCTGCGCGGCACTGATGTGATCGCCAAGGGCTCCGACGATCTGGCGCTGCGCACCGCCCAGCAGGCCGCCGGCGTCGAGGAAAGCTCAGCCGCCTTGCAGCAGCTCTCCGTCAGCGTCGGGCAGACCGCATCCAACGCCGAAAAGGCGTCGGCGGCTGTCCGCGAAACCCAGCAGAAGGCGAAGAACTCCGGCGAGCTCGTCACCAGCGCCGTCTCCGCCATGGCCGGCATCGAAAGATCGTCGAGCGAGATCACCAAGATCATCGGCGTCATCGATGATATTGCCTTCCAGACCAATCTTCTCGCGCTGAACGCCGGCGTAGAAGCGGCCCGCGCCGGTGAGGCCGGCAAGGGCTTTGCCGTCGTCGCCCAGGAAGTCCGCCAGCTGGCGCAGCGCTCGGCCGATGCCGCCAAGGAGATCAAGAAGCTGATCTCCGAGAGCTCCGCGCAGGTCAACCAGGGCGTCGACATCGTCAGCAGCACCGGCGAATCGCTGAGCGACATGATCAACCGCATCGACAATATCAGCAGCTTCGTTGCCGATATCGCCGCCGCCGCGCGCGATCAGGCGACCGGCGTCAACGAGGTCAGCGTCGCCATCCGCAACATGGACACCATCACCCAGCAGAATTCGGGCATGGTGGAGCGCACTTCGTCGGAAACCCGGCGCCTGCGCAACGAGGTGGAAGGCCTGGTCGGCCTGCTCGAGCGCTTCCGGACCGACAGCGCCAGCCACTCCGGCTATCAGGCCTCGCGCCGCGCCGCCTGAGGCAAAAGCGTCGAAATTGCGAAGGCGGCGTAAAAAAGCGCCGCCTCCGGCCATCGGATAATTCCATCCCGCAAAAAGATGGGTTATGGGAACGCCATGACCATCAAGCCACTCATCATTCTTCCCGATCCGCTGCTCCGTCAGGTTTCCAAGCCGATCGAGCGCGTCGACAGCGATCTCCAGCGTCTCGCCGACGACATGCTGGAGACCATGTACGATGCCCCTGGCATCGGGCTGGCCGCCATCCAGATCGGCGTTGCCCGCCGCATGCTCGTCATCGACGTTGCGCGCGAGGGAGAGGAAAAGCAGCCGCTCGTCTTCATCAATCCCGAAATCGTCTCGTCCTCCGATGAGCGCTCGGTCTATGAAGAGGGCTGCCTCTCCATCCCGGATTATTATGCCGAGGTCGAGCGCCCGGCCACCGTCGGCGTCAAGTATCTCGACCGCGACGGCAAAGAGCAGACGATGGAAGCAGACAGCCTGCTCGCCACCTGCCTGCAGCACGAGATCGACCACCTGAACGGCGTGCTCTTCATCGACCACATCTCCCGCCTGAAGCGCGAGATGGTCATCAAGAAGTTCACCAAGGCCGCCAAGACCACCAAGGCGCTCTAAGCCTCGCGTTGATTGTCCGGCGTCGAAGCGCTATGATATCAGTGATATCGTAGTGGAGGTGCCAAATGGGTGATCTTCTGATCCGTGGCCTTGATGACGACTTGAAGGCGCATCTGCAGGAACGTGCGATCCGCAATGGCCGCAGTCTTTCGCAGGAAGCGATCGAAATGATGCGGGGCCAAATCCTGCGGGAGCAATCTCTCGTGCCTGCTGGAAACCGGTTGCGCGGGTTGCTGGGAGATGAACGGCTGACGGCGGATGAGGTCGAGACCTTTTCCGAGCTCCGTCATGATACCGATCGCGATCCGCCGCGCTTCGAACCATGATCGTTCTCGACACCAACGTGATCTCCGAGATCCAGGGCCGGCTGAACAGCGAACGTATCCTGACTTGGCTCAACGGGTTCGAGATCGAGTCCCTGTTCCTGACGACCATTTCCATCGGCGAGATGTATTATGGTCTGCATCTGCTCGACGAAGGCCGCCGCAAGGCCTTACTGCTCGCGGATTTCGCCCGGATCGAAGCTGATTTTACTGGCCGTGTTCTTGGCTTCTCCATCGAGGCGGCACGCCGCTACGGCGCACTGGCCGCCGCTCGCCGAAACATTGGCCGTTCGATGGAGACCAAGGATGCCATGATCGCCGCGATCTGCCTCATCCACGGCGCCACGCTTGCGACGCGCAACACAAAAGACTTCGAAGGGCTTGATCTCAAGCTCGTAAACCCGTTTGAAGGCGGCTGATCTTCAAGATTGGCCCCGAGCCAGGAATTGGCGGCATAGAATGTCTCTTCGCATCATCTTCATGGGTACGCCCGACTTCTCCGTTCCGACGCTGCGCGCGTTGGTCGATGCCGGCCACACGATCCTGGCGGTCTATACCCAGCCGCCGCGTCCCGGCGGGCGTCGGGGGCTCGATCTGCAGAAGTCGCCGGTCCATCAGGCGGCCGAGCTCCTGGGCCTGCCGGTCTTCACCCCTGTCAATTTCAAGGATCCGGAAGAGCGCGAACGCTTCGCTGCCCACAAGGCCGATGTCGCCGTCGTCGTCGCCTACGGGCTCTTGCTCCCCGAAGCGATCCTCAACGGCACGCGATATGGCTGCTACAATGGCCACGCCTCGCTGCTGCCACGCTGGCGCGGTGCGGCCCCCATCCAGCGCGCGATTATGGCCGGAGACGAGAAGACCGGCATGATGGTGATGAAGATGGACAAGGGTCTCGACACCGGCGCCGTGGCCATCACCAGCGAAGTGGCGATCGGCGAAAACATGACGGCAGGCGAGCTTCACGACCGGCTGATGCTTGCCGGCGCCAAGGCGATGGCCGAGGCCATGGTCAAGTTGGAGATGGGCGACCTGCCACTGACGCCGCAGCCCGAGGACGGCGTGCTCTACGCGTCGAAGATCGACAAGGCCGAGACACGCATCGATTTCTCGCGCGATGCCGCCGACGTCCACAACCACATTCGCGGCCTGGCCCCGTTCCCCGGCGCCTGGTTCGAGCTTGAGCACGGCGGCAAGCCCGAACGCGTCAAGGTTCTGGGCTCCGAGCGTGCCGAGGGATCGGGTGCTGCGGGCGAGCTGTTGAGCGACGATCTCGTCGTTGCCTGCGGCACCGGCGCCGTGAGATTGACGAGGCTGCAGAAGGCCGGCGGCAAGCCGTTGGCGGCCGCCGACTTCCTGCGCGGCACGCCGCTTGCCAAGGGCACGAGGCTCGCCTGATGTTCCGCTACCGCATGATCGTCGAATATGACGGCTCGCAATATGTCGGCTGGCAGCGGCAGGAGAATGGCCCGTCGGTTCAGGGCGCGATCGAGAAGGCCATCCTGTCGGCCAGCGGCGACGTCGTCTCGATCCGCGGCGCCGGCCGTACGGATTCCGGCGTGCATGCCATGGGCCAGGTCGTCCATGCCGATCTCTCCAGGGAATGGTCACCCTTCAAGCTGCAGAACGCGCTCAATGCGCATCTGAGGCTGGCGGGCGAACGCGTCGCGATCCTCGATGTAGAGAACGCCAGCGAATTCTTCGACGCACGATTCTCGGCGCTGCGCCGTCACTATCTTTACCGCATCATCAGCCGCCGTGCGCCTCTGGCGCTGGAGGCGGGTAAGGCATGGTTCGTGGCGAAGACACTCGATCACGAGGTCATGCACGCCGCCGCCCAGATGCTGGTCGGCAAGCACGACTTCACGACCTTCCGCTCCGCCCATTGCCAGGCAAACAGCCCGGTGCGCACGCTCGATCGTCTGGATGTGACGCGATCGGGCGATCTCATCGAAATCCGCGCCACCGCGCAGAGCTTCCTGCACAACCAGATCCGCTCCTTCGCGGGCACGCTGAAGCTTGCCGGTGAGGGGCGCTGGACGCCGGATGATGTCCGCGCGGCGCTGGAGGCGAGGGATCGCAAGGCCTGCGGCCCCGTCGCCCCGCCCGACGGTCTTTATTTCATGCAGGTCGATTATCCCGACGTGATCGTCGACCGTAGAAAAGATGCGGAAACATCCGATGCCGACGACGATCTATCATAACCCCGCCTGCGGCACCTCGCGCAACACACTGGCCATGATCCGCCAGTCCGGCGAGGAACCCGTCGTCATCGAATATCTGAAGACCCCGCCAAGCCGCGAAACGCTGGTCGCGTTGATCGCCGAAATGGGCATCCCCGTCCGCGCGCTGCTTCGAGAGAAGGGCACACCCTACCAAGACCTCGGCCTTGCCGATCCTGATCTCAGCGACGAGCACCTCCTCGACACCATGCTCGCCCACCCGATCCTCATAAACCGCCCCATTGTCCAGACCACCAAGGGCACCCGCCTCTGCCGCCCGTCGGAAGTCGTTTTGGAGATACTGGAGAACCCGATCGCCGTCTTCACCAAGGAAGACGGCGAGATCGTCGGCATCAGTTAGACCGGATAAATCCCCAGGAACCGCTGCATGAATTCCGACAGCATCAGCGCCGGCACGAAGAGCACCAGCGTCATCGCGCCGATCAGGAGCCCGTTGCCGTTGAAGATCATTCGCAAGATACGCGCGATGGCGAAGACCTGGGCCAGCATGAAGGCAAGTAGCAGTAGCGAGACGATGCCGATCGTGCCGGGCAGGAAGAACACCAGCGCCAGCAGCAGACCGTTGATATAGGAGAGCGGCACGCCCAGCCAGTTGACGCTGACGACGACGGCCGAGAAGCGCTCGCCCTTCTTCATCGCAAGCAGAAGCAGCCCCGCCAACACAAGCGGCACGAACCAGTTCGCCGCCTCGACCAGGCCTAGCCGAACATAGAAGACCAGGCCGACATCGGTGTGCGGCGGCATGGTGCGCAGGAAGGATTCGCGCCACCAGAGCCAGGAAATCCCCATTGGCGGCAGGCACCAGACGAAGGCCCAGAACGAGCGGTTGACGCCGCGATCCGACATGTCGAGAAACCGGAAGCCGGCCGGATCCATTCGGATCAGCAACCAGAGGCCGGCCAGATAATACTGGACTTCCCTAAACCCCGGCATTCTCGAACCAGCGCGCGATAAAGGTTTCATAGACGACCGTCAGCCGCTCGAGGTCTTCGACCGCGACGCGTTCGTCGACCATGTGCATGGTCTGCCCGACGAGGCCGAACTCGACGACGGGGCAGTAATCCTTGATGAAGCGGGCATCCGACGTGCCGCCCGTGGTCGACAGCTTGGGCGACTGGCCGGTCACGCTTTCGATGGCCGAGGACAGCGAGGCGATCAGCGCGTTGTTGCGGGTGAGGAAGACGTGGCTTGGGCGCTCGGCCCAGACGATATCGTATTTGAACGGCGCGCGGCCGGGCCGGAGCACGCCTTCGCTCGCGGCGGCATCGAGGCGGCGGATGATCTCCTGCTGCAGCGTCTCGGCCGTCCATGTGTCGTTGAAGCGGATGTTGAAGCTCGCCGTCGCCTTGGCCGGCACGACATTGGTCGCCGGATTGCCGACATCGACGGTCGTCACTTCGAGATTGGAAGGCTGGAAGTTCTCGGTGCCGGCATCGAAGGGCGGGTGCATCAGCGCCTGCGTCAGCTGCAATATCCCGCGCACCGCGTTATCGGCCAGATGCGGGTAGGCGGCATGGCCCTGCACGCCATGGGCGGTGATCTTGCCCGACAGCGAGCCGCGGCGACCGATCTTGATCATCTCGCCCAGCGTGTTCGGGTTGGTCGGCTCGCCGACAAGGCAGGCGTCCCAGCGCTCGCCGCGCTCGGCGGCCCATTGCAACAGCTTGATCGTGCCGTTGACGGCGGGGCCTTCCTCGTCGCCGGTGATCAGGAACGAAACGGAGCCCTTAGGCGCTCCATGCTTTTCGATATGGCGGGCGATGGCAGCCACGAAGCAGGCGACGCCGCCCTTCATGTCGACAGCACCGCGACCGAAGAGTTCGCCGCCCGCGATCTCGGCGGCAAAGGGCGGATGCGTCCACGCGCCTTCGTCGCCGACCGGCACGACATCGGTATGGCCGGCAAACATCAGGTGCGGGCCGTCATTGCCGAGCCGGGCGTAGAGGTTCTCGATGTCGGGCGTTCCCGGCTCCGTCGCCTTCACCTTTTCGACCTTGAAGCCGAGCGGCGACAGCATCGCCTCCAGCGCCGAAAGCGCGCCACCTTCGGCGGGCGTAACGGACGGGCAGCGGATCAGGGTCTCGAGATTGGCAACGGGATCGGTAGCGGTCATGACAGTGGAACTATCCGGCGGTAATGGCAAAGAGAAGGCAAGGGAGAGTTGCATCAGGCGAAATGCGCCGTTCGCTTACGGCAGCCTGATATCGGGCAGGAAATGGTTCGGTGCCGCGCACGAATTCTGTCACGCGCGGCACCGGATTTGGTGTGAATTAGTCGCGCAGCAGTTCGTTGATGCCGGTCTTCGAGCGGGTCTTCTCATCGACGGTCTTGACGATCACGGCGCAGTAGAGGTGAGGTGCGGCAAGGCCGTTCGGCATGGTGGCATTACCCGACGGCATCGAGCCGGCGACGACGACCGAGTAGGGCGGTACTTCGCCGTAAGTGACTTCGCCGGTGGCGCGGTTGACGATCTTGGTCGACTTGCCGATGTAGACGCCCATGCCGAGAACCGAGCCCTCGCGGATGATGCAGCCTTCGACGACTTCCGAGCGGGCTCCGATGAAGCAATTGTCTTCGATGATGGTCGGTCCGGCCTGCATCGGCTCGAGCACGCCGCCGATGCCGACGCCGCCCGAGAGATGCACGTGCTTGCCGATCTGCGCGCAGGAGCCGACCGTGGCCCAGGTATCGACCATTGTTCCCTCGTCGACGAAGGCGCCGAGGTTGACGAAGGAAGGCATCAGCACGACGTTCTTGCCGATATGGGCCGAGCGACGCACGACGCAGTTCGGCACGGCGCGGAAGCCGGCGGCGCGGTATTCGTTCTCACCCCAGTTCTCGAACTTCGACGGCACCTTGTCCCACCAGGTCGAGTTGCCCGAACCGCCCTTGACGACTTCCATGTCGTTCAGGCGGAAGGAGAGGAGAACGGCCTTCTTCAGCCACTGGTTCACCTTCCACGCGCCATCGGCGCCGCGCTCGGCAACGCGCACCTTGCCGCCGTCGAGAAGCTCGAGCGCGGTTTCGACCGCGTCGCGTACTTCGCCCTTGGTCGAGGTGTTGACGCTGTCGCGGTTGTCGAAGGCGGCTTCGAGTGTCTTTTCGAGGGCGGAGAGGTCGGTGGCGCTCATGAGAATTCCTTAAACTTCGATCTTTATCGTTGGAGGCGGAGGCCTCCGGGAATTGTGATTGGCGGGATGCGATCTGCTCTATCGCATGCAAGGCTAAAATGGAATGATTTTTCGGGACCGGTTGGCTCCCGATCACTGCTACAAAACGACATACCGGCTGTACTGCCGGCAGGACTGAAAGGCATTGGAATGGCAAAGGCGAAAAACGGCAGACTGCGGCGCAAGGACGGCGTCTGGGATCCGTTGAAATCAAGCGAGACCGACAAGCAGCGCGCCGAAGCCGTGCCGAAAACGCCGCAGACCCTGTCGCCGGCCTATCGCCTCGCCTATGCCGACGAGGACTTCCTGTGCCGCGAGGAGCTCAGGCCGATCCGTCTGCAGCTGGAGCTGATGAAGCCGGAAATGCTGCTCACCGAGCGCGGCATCAAATCGACGGTTGTGATGTTCGGCGGCGCCCGCATTCCCGCACCCGGGCAGAGCGCGTGGGCTGCCCGCAACGATACGCAGCGCGCCAATCTGGAGGCGGCATCCGTCTATTACGACGAGGCGCGCAAGTTCGCCCGCCTGTGCTCGAAATACGCGGCTGGCTTCGATTTCCACGAATATGTCGTCGTCACCGGCGGCGGCCCGGGCGTGATGGAGGCAGGCAACCGCGGTGCGGCCGACGAGGGCGCGCCCTCGATCGGCCTCAACATCGTGCTGCCGCACGAGCAGGCGCCGAATGTCTACGTGACGCCGGAGCTCAGCTTCAACTTCCACTACTTCGCCATCCGCAAGATGCATTTCATGGTTCGCGCCAAGGCAATCGCGGTCTTCCCCGGTGGCTTCGGCACGATGGACGAGTTCTTCGAATGCCTGACGCTGATCCAGACCGGCCGCATGGAAAAGATGCCGCTTATCCTCTTCGGCGAAAAATTCTGGAAGAGCATCATCAATTTCGAGGCTTTGGCCGAATTCGGCACGATCGCGCCCGATGACGTCGACCTCATCAGCTTCGTGGACACCGCCGACGCCGCCTGGAAGATCATCCAGGAATTCTACGAACATCCGGAATAGGGCGCTCTCAGGGGGCGTCGCCGGCCTTCTTCGGCCGGCCGCCCTTGGCGCCGTTCGCCCGGCTGGCGGCCGCCTTCGCGAGCGAGCGGGATTGCCCGCCACGGCGTTGCGCTTCCATGAAGCTCCTGGTGCCGAACACGCCGTTCAGCAAGCCTGAAATCGTGTAGTCGGCATCGAGGCTCTCCCAGTGAAGGCCCGTCTCTCCAAGCAGTTCGACTTCGCCAAGCTCGGCCACGGTCGCCTCTTCCAATCCCTGCAACGCGCGCGCGGGGAAAATGAATGATGCGCCATTGGTGAAATCGAGGATGATGCGCTCCGAAGCGACATCGAAGCGAACAGACGCGGGTATCGGCCGCTCGGAACGCTCCGCTTCCCAGCGCTGCTTTGCCTGCGCGAGTTCTGCGTCGGTGACCTCAACCATGATAATGCCTCCACGTATCGAGCAGCAGTTGGCGGTTCTCTTCCACGACCGTCATCGCCCGGCGCACGTCCCGGTCGGACATCCCGCCCTGCGTTATGACTTTGAGACCGATGATGTCGATGCGCGCTTCCCCGTCTCCGATGACGTGGACATGCGCAGGCTCATGATCCGCCGTGTAGATCACGAAGCGCATTCCATGCTGACGTAGGATCGTGACCATTCCAAAAGAATAACCCAACAACTTGGGTATTTCAATCAGACGAAAAAGCCCGCCGCGATCGTCGCGGCGGGCTCGGTTGTCGGCCGGTTCCCGTCTTACAGGCCCGTTTTTACAGGAACGGACGCTGCGGCATGTCGGCGATCGAGATGACGCCGTCCTTGTTGGTGTCCATCCGCGTGAAGAATTTCTCGAAGGCGGCTTCGGCTTCCTGCTTGGAAATCTGGCCGTTCTCGTCGGTATCGATGCGCTGCATCAAGAGGAGTTCGCGGATCATGCCTGGGCCGCGCATGCCGTGTCGGCCGGGGCCGCGGCCGGCTTCGTCCTGCGGCGGTGCGGGCTGGCCAGCGTCGGCATCAGCCGGTGGCGGGGATGGCGGGGCTTCGTCATCGGCGGCCATGTCTTCGGCAGGCGCCTTCATCTTGGCCATCTGCGCTTCGTGATACTTGCGGATCTCGCCCGGTGTCAGCGAGCCGTCATTGTTGGTGTCGATCGCCGCGAAGATCGCTTCCATGCCCTTCTGGGCTTCGTCCTTGGAGATCTGGCCGTCCTTGTTCGTGTCGAACTGCTGCATGCGCACGAAGACGACTTCCCGCATCACGGGCCCACGCATTCCGCCGCCCATCATCGCGTGGTGTGGCCTTGGCGGATGCTTGTGCTTGTCGCCGGGCGCGGCAAAACTGCTGCCGGCTGCGGCACCGACAATCAAGACGGAGGAAAGTGCGGCCAGTATCAGCTTGTTCCGAGACATTTGGGTTCCTTTCAGTGTGCAATCTCATTGGGGATCACAGACGAAAAGGTAGGGCGGACAAGCCCGATTACCCAGTTAAACATCGGTAAGCTGGATGAAACTTTCGTAATTTAGCCGGTAATATTGGGCGTAATCTTGCCAAGGAAATCAGTAAGATCGTCGGTCACGAAGTCGATGTGATCGTCCTCGCCGCTGGTCTTTTCCCACCACTCGACAACCGTGTCCTCGAGATTGTTGGGCACGAGCAGAACCGTCTGCATGCCAAGCGCCTTCGGCGCGATCAGGTTGCGTGGCAGATCCTCGAACATCGCTGCCTTCTGCGTCTCGACGCGCTGCAGCTGGGTGAACTTGTCGTATGTCTGCTGCGCCGGCTTCGGCACGAACTCGGCGGCCACGATGTCGAAGATATCGTCGAAATGATCGAGGATACCAAGAGCGCCGGCCGCCATTTCCGCATGCTTGACGCTGCCGTTGGTGAAGATGAACTTGCGGCCGGGCAGCGCCTTGATCGCGGCACCCAGTTCCGGCTGCGCTGTCAGGCTGGAATAATCGATCGCATGCGCCTTCTCGAGGAAGTCGTTGGGATCGACGCCGTGGTGGATCATCAGCCCCTGCAGCGTCGTGCCATGATCGTAATAATACTTCTTCTGCAGCTTGCGTGCCTCGTCCCGCTCCATCTGCAGCAGCGTCGAGACATAGGCTGTCATGTTCTTGTCGATCTGCGCGAACAGATTGACGTGATGCGGATAGAGTGTGTTGTCGAGGTCGAAGACCCACTCTGTCACATGCGAGAAGTCGGAATGGGTGGGCGTGCGATCGATCTTGCTCATTCCTGCCTTATGCCACGCGTCGCCTTCGATTGAAATCCGGAATGCGACCATTCACGCCGGCCGATTGATCGCCTGACCTGATCGCACTAGTTTTCCGGCACAAGAAACGAGGAGGCGAAGATGAATCAGGCTGAAGAGGCAAAGACGTTCGGCGCGCTGCACCAGAAGGGCAATCCTGTCGTTCTCTACAATGTATGGGATGCCGGAACGGCAAAGGCAGTGACCGAGGCGGGCGCCAAGGCTTTGGCGACCGGAAGCTGGTCGGTCGCGGCCGCGCAAGGCTACGGCGATGGCGAGAAGATCCCGATGGAGGCGCTGGTCGCAACGACCCGCCAAATCACCGCGGTCAACGATCTGCCGCTCTCCGTCGATTTCGAGGGTGCCTATTCCACCGATCCCTCAGGCGCTGCCGCCAATGTCGAGCAGCTGATCGATGCCGGCGCGATCGGTATCAATTTCGAGGATCAGGTGGTGGGCGGTGATGGGCTGCACCCGGTGGAGAAACAGGCCGCCCGCATCCGCGCCATCCGCGAAATGGCGGATCGTCGCGGCATCGCGTTCTTCATCAATGCGCGCACTGACCTGTTTCTGCGCGAGGGTGATCTTTCGAAGCATGCCGGTCTGGTCGAGGAAGCGCTGGAGCGTGGCAAGGCCTATGCCGCTGCCGGTGCCGATGGCTTCTTTGTGCCGTGGCTGATCGATGAAGGCTTGATCGAGAAGGTCTGCGCGGCCTCGCCGCTGCCGGTGAACATTATGATGCGGCCGGGCGCGCCTGATGTGAAGGTGCTGGCGAAGCTTGGTGTCAGCCGTGTCAGCTATGGGCCGGGGCCATATCGGATGATGATGGAGAAGCTGAAGGAAGCTGCTACGGCGGTTTACGGGGCGCTGTGAGTTAGACCCCTCCCCAACCCCTCCCCACAAGGGGGAGGGGCTAACTCGTGGCGCCCTCTGTGCCATCTCATACCATCAGCGTCTGTCGAGAGGCTTCGGTTTTGTGAAGAGGGTGCACCCAGCAAGCCCCTCCCCCTTGTGGGGAGGGGTTGGGGAGGGGACTTCATCCCGACCGAAAAAGAAAAATACCGCCCTTACGGAACGATCAGTGTACCCGCGCCACGCTCGGTGAAAATCTCGAGCAGCACGGAATGCGCGGTCTTGCCGTTCAAGATGACGACGCCCTGGACGCCGGCCTTGATCGCGTCGATGCAAGTTTCGACCTTCGGGATCATGCCGCCGGAGATCGTGCCGTCGGCGATCAGCTGGTGCGCCTGCGAGACCGAGAGTTCCTTGATCAGGTTGCCCTGCTTGTCGAGAACGCCGGGAACGTCGGTGAGGAACAGCAGGCGCGTCGCATTGAGCGCGCCGGCGATTGCGCCGGCGAACGTGTCGGCGTTGATGTTGTAGGTCGCACCGTCGCGGCCCGGAGCAACCGGGGCGATGACGGGGATCATTTCCGAGCGGGCCAGAAGGTCGATCAGCGTGCGGTCGACTTCAACGACTTCGCCGACGAAGCCGAGGTCGAGAACGCGCTCGATGTTGCTGTCCGGGTCCTTGATCGTCTTCTGCGCCTTTTCGGCGAAGACCATGTTGCCGTCCTTGCCGCAAAGGCCGATCGCCCATTCGCCTGTCTGGTTGATCAGCGCGACGATTTCCTTGTTGATCGAGCCGGCCAGAACCATTTCGACGATCTCGACCGTCTTGGCGTCGGTGACGCGCAGGCCGCCTTCGAACTTCGATTCGATGCCCATCTTCGTCAGCATGGCGCCGATCTGCGGGCCGCCGCCGTGCACGACGATCGGGTTGACGCCCGACTGCTTCAACAGCGCGATGTCGCTGGCAAAGGCCTTGCCGAGCTCGGGATTGCCCATGGCATGGCCGCCGTATTTCACGACGATCGTCTTGTTTTCGTAACGCTGCATGAAGGGCAGCGCCTGCGCCAGCAGCCGTGCCTGGATTTCGCTTTCGGTCTCGGTCATCGGATACCCCGCAGAAAAATGGTTGCGGCCTTTTATCCCAAGTTTTTGACAGATGGAATAATCAATGGCCCGATAGTTCGCGCAATTTGCCCACACGCCGCCGTCTTGCCAAGCGTGACCGAACACCCATAGTTAGGGAAGGACATTGGGGAAGAGACACGGCATGACGAGCGAGGAAATCGCCGAACTGATCGGTCGGGTTGCAATGCGCGACCGAAAGGCTTTCGTGGCTCTGTATCGTGAAACAAGCCCGAAACTTTTTGCGATCTGCCTGCGTATCTTGAAGGACAAGACGGAGGGGGAGGAGGCATTGCAGGAGGTCTATATCAAGGTCTGGCAGCGCGCTTCCGCCTTCGCGATCTCTTCGGGAACCCCGTCGTCTTGGCTTGCGGCGATCGCGCGCAACCAGGCGATCGACACCCTGAGAAGCCGCAAGCCGGTAGCCGACGAATTGGACAGTGCCTATGATCTCGCAGACAGCCAACTTGATCCGGAAGCGACAACTGTGATCCGCGATGAAGGAAGGCGGATTGACACCTGCATGGAACAGTTGGAAGCTGATCGTGCGGTGGCGGTCAGACGGGCTTATGTCGAAGGGCTGAGCTATCAGGAACTGGCCGGTGAGTTCGGCGTGCCCCTGAACACGATGCGCACATGGCTGCGGCGCAGCCTATTGAAGCTGAGAGAGTGCCTGGAACGATGACGTCGTCCGATCAAAGCAAGGGAGGTCGCTCCCGCGATGAGGTACTCGCCGGTGAGTATGTTCTCGGTGTTCTCTCTTTCCAGGATCGTCGTGTCGTCGAGGACCGCATGCGCGTCGACCGGCAGTTCGCGGCGATCGTCAGCCGCTGGGAGGCAAACCTCTCGACGTTCAATGACGATTATGACGCCGTCACCCCCGGCCAGGAAACCTTCAAGCAGGTCGAAGCCCGCCTGTTCGGCACCCCGCAGCAGGCAGCCGTGCCGGGCAGGGGCGTCTGGAATTCCCTTTTCTTCTGGCGCTGTCTCGCTGCCGTCTCGCTCGTCATCACGTCGGCTGCCCTGTCGCTGACGGTCGCGACGGTATCGCCGCTGAAGCCGACCGTCCCGCCGCTGGTCGCGCAATTGTCGGGACCCGCAAGCCAGGTCAATCTGCTGGCCTCTTATGAGGCCCAAACCGGCCGGATGCGGATCATTCCGGTCGCCGCGGGCAAGCCTGAGGAGAAGTCGCTTGAGCTGTGGCTGCTGCCCGAAGGCGGCACGCCGAAGTCGCTCGGCATCTTCGCGGCGGGAGAGGGCGGTGATGGCGAACTGGTCATCCCCGTGGACATGCGCTCGGCCATCGGCGAGGGCACGAGCTTCGCGGTCAGCCTCGAACCCTTCGGCGGCTCGCCGACGGGCGCGCCGACCGGCCCCGTCGTTGCAAGCGGCGCTGCGCATCGGCCGTAAGATCGGCTGAAACTTTTTCTGACAACCTTCCGTAGATCCTCATGTCCCAGCGACGCTGATGCATTCAGCCGGCGACCCGCGAGCGGACGGATGAGGAGAACAGTCATGATCAAGTCCGCACTGCGCACGGCAGCCCTTGCAGTCGCCGTATCCGCAATCGCCTTTGCCGCGCAGGCCAAGAACCCGATGGTCGGTGGCGCCGCCATGTATCCGACCAAGAACATCGTCCAGAACGCCATGAAGTCGAAGGATCACACGACGCTGGTCGCCGCCGTCAAGGCAGCCGGCCTGGTCTCGACGCTTGAAGGCAAGGGCCCGTTCACGGTCTTCGCGCCGACCAACGAAGCCTTCGCGGCACTCCCCGCCGGCACCGTCGACACGCTGCTGAAGCCTGAGAACAAGGCCAAGCTCACCAAGATCCTCACCTGCCATGTCGTGGCCGCTGACGCCATGGCCAAGACCGTCGCCAAGATGATCAAGGACGATGGCGGCGAGCATGACATCAAGACGGTCGGCGGCTGCGTGCTGAAGGCCAAGGAAGACATGGGCAAAATCACGCTGACCGACGAAAGCGGCGGCGTTGCCCATGTCACGATCGCCGACGTCAAGCAGTCGAACGGCGTCATTCACGTCATCGACAAGGTCTTGCTGCCGAAGATGTAATCTTGAGTTCAGGCAGCAAGCGGGGGCGCCCTGTCAACACCACTGGGGCGCCTCCACCTCACTTCCAGTGATCGGCTCCGACGGTGAGCGCGATCGCCTCGCGCAGATCGTCAAGCCCCTCGCTCTTTTCCGATGAGGTAGCGATGATCCCGGGATACGCGGCGGGGCGCTTCTTGATCTTCTCGGCCGTCTCGGCAAGCAGCTTCACCACGGCCGGCGGCTTGATCTTGTCGGTCTTGGTCAGCACCACCTGATAGGAGACTGCGGCCTTGTCGAGCAGGTCGAGAACCTCGTCGTCGTTCTTCTTGATGCCGTGGCGGCTGTCGATCAGCACATAGACGCGCTTCAGCGTCGCGCGGCCGCGCAGATAGTCGAACACCAGCTTGGTCCAGGCGTCGACATGTTCCTTCGGCGCCTTGGCGTAGCCGTAGCCCGGCATGTCGACCAGAGCCATCGGCGGCAGATCGCCGGCCTCACCGGAATAGCCCTCGGGCACGAAATAGTTCAGCTCCTGCGTACGCCCCGGCGTGTTCGAGGTGCGCGCCAGGCCATGCTGGCCGACGAGCGCGTTGATCAGCGACGACTTGCCGACATTCGAGCGGCCGGCAAAGGCCACCTCGGCCGGCCCTTCCGGCGGCAGGAACTTCAGGGAAGGCACGCCACGGATGAAGATCCAGGGGCGGCCGAAGAGCGGCTTGTCTTTATTGTCGGTCATTCGGCCTTTTCCAGCGCGTCCAATTCCAGTGAACCTATGGCATTCAGGTTTCGGGCGATTTTGTCAACCGGCAGCCCCGATTGTCGCGAGAAGCATCCCGATGCCACAAAAGAAAAAGCCCCGGCGAACCGGGGCTTTTGCTATTTCTCTGTCGGCGCCGGCTTTCGCTTGAACAGCCCCTTCAGATTGTCGAAGAGCTCGATCTTCACGCCGTGGCGGCGCATGATGACGCCCTGCTGGATGACTGACAGCGTGTTGTTCCAGGCCCAGTAGATGACCAGACCGGCCGGGAAGCTTGCCAGCATGAAGGTGAAGACCAGCGGCATCCAGTTGAAGATCATTGCCTGCGTCGGATCCGGCGGGGTCGGGTTCATGCGCATCTGCAGGAACATCGTGACGCCCATGATCAGCGGCCAGACGCCGAGATGCAGGAAGGTCGGAGCCGCGAACGGCAGCAGGCCGAACAGGTTGATGAACGAGGTCGGATCGGGCGCCGAAAGGTCCTGGATCCAGCCGAAGAACGGCGCGTGGCGCATCTCGATGGTGATGTAGATCACCTTGTAGAGCGAGAAGAAGATCGGGATCTGCAGCGCGATCGGCCAGCAACCGGCGATCGGGTTGATCTTCTCTTCCTTGTAGAGCGCCATGGTTGCCTGCTGCAGGCCCATGCGGTCGTCGCCGAACTTCGCCTTCAGCTCTTCCATCTTCGGCTGCACGCGCTTCATGTTCGCCATCGAAGCGTACTGCTTGCTGGCGAGCGGGAAGAACAGCGCCTTGACGACGATCGTGGTCATCAGGATCGCGACGCCGAAGTTGCCGAAGTAACGGAAGAAGAAGTCCATCAGTTTGAACATCGGCTTCGTCAGGAAGTAGAACCAGCCCCAGTCGATCAGGCGGTCGAAGCGCGGGATCTGGTAGGTTGCCTCGTAGCCGTCGATGACGGGAACTTCCTTGGCGCCGGCAAACACGAGGTTCTTCAGCTCGAGCGACTGGCCAGGTGCGACGGTGACGGCGTTCTGCTTGTAGTCGGCCTGGAAGCGCGGCTGGCCATCCGTGAAGTGGCTGAAGCGGGCGTCGTAGGCGGTCGTCTGCGGCGGAATGATCGTCGCGGCCCAATACTTGTCGGTGATGCCGAGCCAGCCGCCGGTCGCCGTTGCCGGCGTCACGGCTTCCTTCTCGACGGAAGCATACTTGCTCTCGATCAGGCCGTCTTCGCCGATTACGCCGATGAAGCCTTCGTGCAGCACGTAGGTCGAGGCGACGGCGGGCTTGTTGTAGCGCGTCACGCGGCCGTAGGAAGAGAGTGCAGCGGGCGCCTGGCCGGCATTGGTGATCTTGTCGGTGATCGTGAACATGTAGCGTTCGTCGACCGAGATCGTGCGGGCGAATGTGATGCCCTTGTCATTGGTGTAGGTCAGCGTGACCGGCGTCTTCTCGGTCAGCTTCGCGCCCTCAGGAGCCGTCCAGAGCGTCGAGGGGCCTGGGACGTTGCCGGTCGCGGCGTCGCCGATATAGCCGAGTTCGGCGAAGTAACCGTCCTTGGTTTCCGACGGGCTGAACAGCGTGATGATCGGGCTCGAGTCATCCACGGTCTCGTGGTAGCCCTTGAGCTTCAGGTCGTCGAGGCGACCGCCGGCAAGGTTGATCGAGCCGGAAAGCGCTGCCGTGTCGATGATGACGCGCGGGTTCTTGGCAAGAGCGTCGGCAAGCGACGTGGTCGCCGGCGCCTGGCCGGTCGGAGCAGCGCCATTCGTCTGCGCGCCACCGGCTGCGCCATTGGCGGCCGGTGTCTGCGTCTGCTGGGTCGTCTGCTGTGCCTTCTGGGCAAGCTCGGCCTTGCGTTGCGCTTCGATGCGCGGATTCATGTAAAGGAATTGCCACCCGAGAACGATCAGCACGGAGAGAGCGATCGCAATGAAGTAGTTGCGGTTGTTTTGCATCATACGTTCCTGGGGCGGCCGTCTCCGGACCGCTTGTGTTTCGGCTTCGTCTCGACGCGAGCCGTAAGCTCAGCGGCTAATTGATGGAAGGATGCTTGGAGCACGTCCCTTCGCGCGACAACCACATAGTCGTGTCCGGGCTTCATTGCAAACCCTGCATGCAGCCGTACCGCCTCTTTCAGGCGCCGACGCATGCGGTTTCTTTCAACCGCGTTGCCATGCTTCTTGGTGACGGTGAAGCCGACGCGGGCTTCGGTATCGGGTTCCTTCCTGTCGAGCACCTCGAGAAGGAAGAATCCACCCCTGCGTTTTTCGCCATTGCGAACAGCAAGAAACTGCGGGCGGCTTTTCAGCCGCCCGGCAGTTATTTTGGGATCTTTGGTCGTCGGATCGCCCGTCATCTGATCGGGCACTTCCGGCCTTAGGCCGAAAGACGCTTGCGGCCGCGGCCGCGACGAGCAACGATGACCTTACGGCCGCCCTTGGTAGCCATACGTGCACGGAAACCGTGACGACGCTTGCGAACAAGCTTGGAAGGTTGGTAAGTACGCTTCATTTATTTTAATCACCGCGGAGTGCGGCCCTTCTTGAATTTGCATAATGCAAGGAGCGTTGTTTTTCGAACGGCGGGAGGCTCAAAAAGCCTTATATGACCGGACGTGCGGCGGCTTATACGGACGAAGGTCGCGAAAGTCAATTATCGCAGGGAGAATCCGCTCTGCTCGCCTCTTGGGTGTGAAAATTAGCAGATGCTGTTAATGATTGCGCCGTCGGGCCCACATCGCGCTCGCTATCATTTTATTCCGTTTCCGCAGCCCAAACGTGCGCCTATCCGGCCTCTGTGCGTTTTTCGCGCAAAAAATAGGGCCAGCAACCATCGTTCATGGATGATTTTTTATAGTAGCCGGCGAAAATATCGGAAATTCAACATTAATTGTTTTAGCGCAATTTGATCTAACGGCCGGGCATCCAGTTTTCGGCCTCTAGTCTTATTGGGGGGGATCCTTTGAAAATCCGAGGCAAGATCAACATACTCGTATGCGCCATGTCCTGTGTCGCGCTGGTTATCGGCGCGACCGCTCTCTGGGCGGTGCAGCGCTACAACAATAATCTCTCCGCCTATGAGGATGCCGCCAGCCGCGCCTATTCCGGCGAGCGCCTGAACCGCTACGTGACCGCGACCGTGATGGAAGCGCGCGGCATCTATGGCGCCGCCTCGACAAAGGACGCCGCAAGCTTCGCCAAGGGTCTGCTCGCAGCACTCGACCAGATCGACGCCACCATCACATCCTGGACGCCGCTGGTTCCCGACAACCAGATGGATGCGTTCAACAAGCTCAAGGCCCGCTCGGCCGAATTCCGCACCTTCCGCGCTGAAACCGCGCGCCTCGGCACCGAGGTCAGCCCGCAGGCGGCCAACGAGCAGGGCAACAACGACGCCAACCGCGCCAACCGCAAGGCCTTCCAGGCCGAGATCGACGCGATCGTCGCCACCGACAAGGCCACGCTCGACGCCGTCAATCTGGAAGTCGAAAGCTTCCGCACCTCTGTTCTCTGGCTGGTTCTCGGCATCACCGGCTTCGGCATCGCGGCCGGCATCGGCATGGGCCTTTATGTCGGCACCATCCATCTCTCGCGTCCGATCAAGAAGGTCACCGAGGCGATCAAGAATGTCGCCGACGGCAACTTCGACACGGACGTTCCTTTCCCCGGTCGCAATGACGAGATCGGCGAAATGGCTGCTGCTGTCGCGGTGTTCAAGGAGAATGGTCTGGCCGTTCGCCGCATGAACGCCCAGGAAGCCGCCATGCGCGCCAAGAGCGACGACCTGCAGTCCAGCATGTCCGTCGTCGTGGCCGCCGCTGCCGCCGGCGATTTCTCCCGCCGGATCGACAAGGATTACCAGGACGACAACCTCAACCAGTTCGCCAGCAACATCAACCAGCTGCTGTCGGGTGTCGATGGCGGCGTCGGCGAAACCCGCCGTGTTATCGCGAGCCTGTCTGAAGGCGATCTGACGCAGACCATGCGCGGCAACTTCCAGGGCGCCTTCGCCGAGCTGCAGAAGAACGTCAACAGCACCTTCGCCACGCTGCAATCGACCATGCGCGAAGTGCGCGAGACCGCCGAGGGCTTCCACGGCAACACCAACGAGCTGCGCGCCGCAAGCGACGACCTCTCCAAGCGCACCGAACAGCAGGCGGCTGCGCTTGAGGAAACCTCGGCCGCGCTGGACGAGATCACCGCCGTCGTCAATAACTCCACCGATCGCGCCCAGGAGGCCAGCGTCATGGTTTCCGAGGCCAAGGACGATGCCGGCAAGTCGGGCGTTGTCGTTCGCAACGCCGTCGATGCCATGGGCCGCATCGAGCAGGCCTCGCGCGAAATCAGCCAGATCATCAACGTCATCGACGAGATCGCCTTCCAGACCAACCTGCTGGCGCTCAACGCCGGTGTCGAGGCCGCGCGTGCCGGCGAAGCGGGCAAGGGCTTTGCCGTCGTCGCCCAGGAAGTTCGCGAACTCGCGCAGCGCTCGGCAACGGCCGCCAAGGACATCAAGGGCCTGATCACCAAGTCCGGTGGCGAAGTGCAGATCGGCGTCAAGCTGGTGCAGGAAACCGGCGAGGCACTCTCGCAGATCGAGCGCCGCGTCAACGCCATCAACGACCACATCCACTCGATCGCCACGGCCGCCAAGGAGCAGTCGACCGGTCTGAAGGAGGTCAACACCGCCGTCAACCAGATGGACCAGGTGACGCAGCAGAACGCCGCGATGGTCGAGGAAACCTCGGCGGCCACCCACAAGCTGTCGTCGGAAGCAGACAGCCTCGTGCGCCTGATCTCGCGCTTCAAGGTGTCGAACGCGCAGCATGCGGCGCCCGTGGCCGTCGCCCGCTACGAGGAACACCGCCCGGTTGCCTCGCCCGCTCGCCGCGCCATGGGGAACGTTGCCCGCGCCTTCAACGGCAACGCCGCGGTCGACCAGAGCTGGGAAGAATTCTGATTTCCTGGTGTGCAAACTAAATAAGAGCGCCGCCTTCGGGCGGCGTTCGCGTTTTGACATTATGTCGCACCGCTCGCAAAGATTTGAAAGCGACGCGATTTCGTCTAATATAGAGACTGAATCCGTGGCGCATGGCGCCGGTTGGACGAGAAGCGATGCCCGCCCCTGATCAAGGCCAAACTGTTCCCGAAGCACTCACGACGGCAACCGATGCCGCCCGGCCCGCCGGTATGTTTGGCGGTATCTCCGGCAAGCTCCTGTGGCTGACCGTTATCTGCATCATGCTCGCCGAAGTGCTCATTTTCTTTCCCTCGGTGGCCTCCATGCGCCTTCGCTGGCTGGACGAGCGGCTGAACGCGGCCGCTGCCGCCGCCATCGCCATCGATGGCCTGCAGCCGGTGGAGCTGCCGCGCGATCTGCAGCGGCAGACCCTGGAAGCGACGGGCACCAAGGCGATCGTGCTGCGCAAGGACGGCACCTCGCGCCTGCTTGCCACCTGGGACATGCCGGCATCCGTCGATGAGCAATATGATCTCACCAGCGTGCCAGCCGTAACCGCCATGCGCGATGCGCTCGACACGTTGATCTTCGGCGGCGACCGGATGATCCGCGTCTACGGTCCGGTGCAGGACACCAATATCGGTGTCGAGGTGCTGATGAAGGACAAGCATCTGCGCAATGCGATGCTGCTCTATTCCCGCAACGTCTTCCTGCTGTCGATCCTGATCTCGCTGTTTACCGCCACACTCGTCTTCTTCGCGATCAACCGCATTTTGATCCGGCCGATCCGCCGGTTGACGGGCAGCATGCAGCAATTTTCCGCCGATCCCGAAAATCCGCAGCATGTCTTCGTCGGCGATGGCGGGCGCGACGAACTGGGTATTGCCGGCCGCCACCTGACCGCCATGCAGCTGCAACTGCAAAAGACGCTGAAACAGCAAAGCAACCTCGCGGCCCTCGGCCTCGCCGTCTCCAAGATCAACCACGACATGCGCAACATCCTCGCCTCCGCGCAGCTGATGTCCGACCGCCTGGTTGATGTCGACGATCCCATGGTGAAGCGCTTCGCACCGAAGCTGCTGCGCACCATCGACCGCGCCGTCGGCTACACCACCGAAGTTCTCTCCTACGGTCAGGCCAGCGAATCGGCCCCGCGCCGCCGCCTGGTAAGGGTGACGACGCTGGTCGAGGATGTCAGGGACATACTGGCGATTGATCCGCAGAGCGACGTGGAGTTCGTCGAGCAGATCAACGCCGATCTCGAAGTGGATGCCGATAACGAACAGCTGTTCCGCGTCATCCACAATCTCTGCCGCAACGCCCTGCAGGCGCTGACGTCTAACAACGCAGGCGCAAGCCCACGGCGCATCACCGTATCCGCCCACCGCATCGGCAGCGTCGTCAGCATCACCGTCGACGACACCGGCCCCGGCATGCCGCAGAAGGCCCGCCAGAACCTCTTCACCGCCTTCCGTGGCTCCGCCCGCTCCGGCGGCACGGGCCTTGGTCTCGCCATCGCCCGCGAACTGGTGCTCGCCCACGGCGGCACCATCGCGCTTGTGGAAAAACCATCGATCGGCACCCAGTTCCGCATCGAAATCCCCGATCGCCCTGTGTCACTGGACGATTATCGCGGCCGCAGCCTCTTGGAAAAGTGATGCAATCCCGCGTTCCCGGCAGCTCGCGAAGAAAGACGTCACTTTTTTTACAAACCCTATTGCATTCATCCAGATGACCCTTTAGAGAACCGCTCACGCCAGCGGGACACACCGCTGCAGACGCACCCGTAGCTCAGCTGGATAGAGCACCAGACTACGAATCTGGGGGTCAGGAGTTCGAATCTCTTCGGGTGCGCCACTTCTCTTTTCTCACGAAAATTTAGCATGACGACCTCAAGCAAGGTTGAATTCTGCTCGTCTAAATTTTTAAAGCCGATCTCCGCGATTCCCATCCTTTGCGAGTCGTGAGACACTTCCCCGGTACGAAATCCATACGATCACCAGAGCGTTGCACAGGCCGGCATTCCCTCACGGAATACAGGGCAGGTGTGTCCGCGCATTCGTTGCGAGGTCAGGCCGATGGACTCAAATTTCTATGCGCAGCTAGCCACTGACGTTTTGACGAACCGCTCTCGTCATGTGGGAGCATCTCTCCGAGATCGATTCGAGCGGGACCGGTGTGCGTCGGATGCGGCCTGCTATGCGCTTGCTGCCGCCGGTCTGATCGATTTCGAGGAACTCACCGCCCGCATGTTTGAGCAGGAGCGCGCGTTGCTCGATTGGCACGGGTTCCAACCTTGATGGCACGTCGCAAGAAGAAGCGGGAAGCCCCTTTCACCCTGGAGATCGCCATGCTGCATTTGTCGGGCCTCGATTGGGTCGAGACCTTCGAATATGTCTCGCGACGGCACGGGATCGGCATGACCAGCAGCGATATCAAGGTCTTTGCCGTGGCCGCCGAATATAGCTACGAGCTCGAGCTTATAGAGGCGGTGCGCAAAGGGTGGATCTATGTCTGACAAACACATGCAGAAGAACATGATCGTTACAGGCCGGCGGGAACACGACAACGCGGTCGAGCGCTGGCTTGGCGGCGAAATCGCTGCGTCCTAGGACGCCATGAAGGCTGATCCGGGCAGAGGCATATCCGTGGACAGCGCGTTTGCATCCGTTCGCGATCGTCACGCCGAGCGGACGAAGGCGGACAACTAGTCGTCCTACCGCCGCCGGCCAACCGACGAAATCAGATACCCCACGGCAAACGTCATCGCCGCCACCGCGATCCCGGTGCTGATGACGCCGGCGGGCGTGATCCTGGCGCTGCCTTGCAGGGTGATGTGCTTTCCGACGCGTAGGTCGAAGACCGATTTCATTTCCTCCGGGTGGGTGGGGATGTCTTGTGCGTGTTCGTTCTGAAGAGCTGACACTGTCTAATCCTCCATCTTGATGTTGGCGCCTGTGCGATGCGGGCGTGGCGCTAGCTTGGCACAATGTTGCCAGACGATTGTCTCGGCAAGATGCCTTTGGGGCAGGACATGCCGTGGCCGTGGGCCGGAGAGATTGAATGCTGAGCAATATGGTTCGTGGAATGGTGTTTCTGGCGTCGGTGGCGGCCTTGGCCGGTTGCGTCGATCATGCCAACGGCCCGATGCTGACGCCGGTCAACACACTCGACCCGCCGCTCAATCCACCCGGCATCGCCCACAACATCTGCGTCGCCGACGGCAACGTCATGTATAATGAAGCGCGCAAGCAATACGAGGCGCGGGCGCAGATGTCGCGCTATGCGATCGATCCGGCCAACGAGGAAGCGCAGGCGAGGGCGGCCGCGCGCCGCCAATATGTCACCTGCATCTCCAGCCAGGGCTACCGCGCCGTTTACGACCAATAGGAGCGGCCGGAATCACGCCGTAGGGCGCGATCGGGATCACGCCGTAGGCGTAATCGGGACCACGCGCAATCGCCTGTGATCACGACTGTTGGAGCGCGCGTGCAAGCGCGGAACTTTGCAAGCTGAGACGGCATTTTCTTCATGTGAATCCTGAAGGAGGGTTTATCATGAAAATCTCCCGTTACATCCCGTCCGTCCTGTCGCTTGGCGTCATCGCGGCGCTCTCGGCCGCGGTGCCTGTTCAGGCAGCGCCCGTCGATCAGTCCGCGCAGCCGGCTCAAGTGATCCAGGTGGCTGAGACCCAGCCGGGCTATTGGCACGGCTATCATGGCTCGCGCACCGAGCGACCCGGCACCCGTCTCCACGACGGGTATTGGTATCCCGATGCCGCCTTCGGCGTCGATCGCCAGACGACCGGCTCGATCGGCGAGCGCCCGATGCAGCCCCAGCCCCCAATGCAGCAAATGCACAGGCAGACCTATTGCCAGGGCACTTTCGGCGGCACCAATGGCGACGGCTCCATGCCATGCGGCAACGAGTGGTAAGTCAGTCTCGAAGGCGACGGCAAAGGCCGCCGCCTTCGGCCCATGTGGTTGGAATTGCTCATATCTTGGCAGGTTTGATGAAATGATGTGCATGAATCGAAAGCCAATGACGATCTAAGGGGTCGTGTTATGCGTTCGGCGCATTGCTGCGTTGCGGTATTCTCCCTATTCCTGATCGAAACGATGGGTTATCTATCCCCTCGAAGGCAGCGCACTCCTCCTCCCAGCGCTCCTTCATCGGACTGACAACACTCCTCCTCCCAGTTGTCAGTCAGGATCAAGAGCCCGGTGCACCTCCTCCCGCACCGGGCTCTTTTCCATTCTAGACCTCCCCATCTCCCTTGCATCCTTCACCCGCATTTTTCGTTGTGTGGCTGCATCGTCATGTCCAGCGCAATGTGATGTCGCGGCGGTCGGCAGATCTCGAAAATTCAGATGGAAGTCGCCCCTGTTCTGATATATCACAGTGCGGTCGGTGGTGTGGTCCGCCGCGCGAATGGGCGGTGAGGGATGAACGAGAAGAAACAGACGGTCGCGGTTGTCGGCGCAGGTGTCATCGGGGCGGCGATCGCGCTCGAATTGCAGCGTCGCGGCCTGCAGGTCACGCTGATCGACAAGGGCGAGCCCGGGCGCGGCACCTCTTATGGCAACATGGCCAGCATCGCGCTCGATTTCGCCGCCGGCTCCGGCCCCAATACCTGGCGCAAGATCCCCCGTTGGCTGCTCGATCCCGAAGGCCCCGTCTGGCTGCGTCCCGCCTATGCGTTGAAGATGGCGCCATGGTTCCTGCGCTTCATCGCCGCCGGCCGGCCCTCGCGGCTGCGGCAGATCGAGGATGCCGGCATGAGCCTCTCCAATCCGGCGCTCGCCGATTTCCGCGCCATGCTGGAGACGATCGCGGCCCCTGAGCTGATGACCGACGAAGGCTGCCTGGCGATCTACGAGACCGAGGCGGAATTCACAGGCGATCGCGGCCACATCGATTTCATGCGCCGCTACGGCTTTGATTTCGACGTGCTCGAAGGTGCCGCCATCCGCGATCTGGAACCCTCGCTTTCGCCATCGATCGCCAAGGCGGTCCTGCTGCCCGACAACAAGACCATCCGCGATCCCTATCGCCTGGTGGTCAAGCTTGCCGATGCCGCCCGCGAACGCGGCGCGACCTTTCTGTCCGGCGCGGTTCGCACCGTCGAGAAGAATGCCGACGGCACCTCCGTTGTCATTCTCGAAAGCGGCGAGCGTATCGCGGCCGATTTCGTCGTGCTGGCGGCCGGCGTGCACACACGCTTCCTGGCGGAAAAGCTCGGCGAGCCGATCCCGCTTGAGACCGAGCGCGGTTATCATACACAGATCATGCAGCCCGGCGTCTCCATGCGCTATTCGGTGATCTGGCCGCACCGCGCCTTCATGATCACGCCGACGGCAGGCGGTATCCGCGTCGGCGGCAATGTCGAGCTGGCGGGGCTCGACGCCGCGCCCGATTTCCGCCGCGCCCGCGTCCTCGTTCGCCATGCCCAGCGCGCCGTGCCGGGTCTTGAAGTCAAGGACGCCAGCGAGTGGATGGGCCACCGCCCGGCGCTGCCCGATACGATCCCGATCATCTCGCCCTCGTCGAAAATGCAGGGCGTCTACTATGCGACCGGTCACGGCCATCTCGGCCTCACCTATTCGGCCAGCACGGCTCAGCTGATCGCGGATATGGTGACGGGGGCAAAACCCGCCGTCGACATGACACCGTTCCGTATTAACCGCTATTGAGACATAACAGAGAGCCGGCGGCGACGGGTTCGCCCTGCCGGCAAGGATGATGGGAGACACCGATGAGATGGAAGCGCACGATCCAGCTTCTGGATGTCCACGCCGAAGGTGAGATCGGAAAGGTCGCGATCGGCGGCGTTCCGAAAATCCCCGGCAACACCGTTGCCGAGCAGCTGCACTGGCTGAACACCGATCCGAAGGGCCAGGAGCTTCGCCGCTTCCTCTGCCTCGAGCCGCGCGGTGCGCCGATCGGCTCCGTCAATCTGCTGCTGCCGCCCAAGCATCCGGATGCCGACGCCGCCTTCATCATCCTGCAGCCCGATCAGGCGCATGCAAGCTCCGGCTCGAACTCGATCTGTGTCACCACGGCGCTGCTCGAATCCGGCATCGTCGAGATGCACGAGCCGGAAACCGTGGTCACGCTGGAAACAGCGGCCGGCCTCGTCAAGGCGACGGCCACCTGCCGCGATGGCCGCTGCGAGAAGGTCAAACTGACAATGGTGCCGTCCTTCGTGCACGAGCTCGACGTCTCGCTGGAGACCGAGCAGTGGGGCACGATCAAGCTCGACCTCTGCTATGGCGGCATCTTCTATGCGCTTGTCGATGTCAGCCAGATCGGCCTGACGATCGCCAAGTCCAATGCCGCCGCCCTCGTCAGCGCCGGCATGGTGATCAAGGAAAAGATCAACCGCGAGATCAAGGTCGTCCACCCGGAGATCCCGGCGATCTCGGGCGTCGCCTATGTGATGTTCCGCGATCTCGAAGCCGATGGCACGGTGCGCACCTGCACCACCATGTGGCCGGGCCGCGCCGATCGTTCGCCCTGCGGCACCGGCAACTCCGCCAATCTCGCGACGCTGCATGCGCGCGGCAAGGCGAAGGTCGGCGATGTCTTCAAATCGCGCTCGATCATCGATTCCGAATTCGAGGTTGGGCTTCTCGCCGAGACCACCGTCGCCGGCCGCCCCGCCGTTATCCCGACCATCACGGGGCGCGGCTTCACCTTCGGCCTGTCGCAGGTGGCGCTCGATCCTTTCGATCCGCACCCCGGCGGCTTCGCGCTGACGGATGTCTGGGGACCGCTAGCCGGCGAGATCTGATCGCCGGCTGATCCGTCGTCAGTAGGGAAACGGGTCGACTTGGGCCTTGCTCTTGTCGCCCGGCTTGCCCGGGTGGATCACGCCCTTGCGCAGGATGATGTTGCCGTAAAGGCGCGGCTCGCTGGTCTGGATCAGCGCATGCGCCGCCTTCACCCTGTTGTAGAAATCCGGACCCACCAGCGGCACGACCTGCCGGTGCGGCTCGTAATGCGCGCAGCAGTCGATCATCTCCTCGTGCACGGGGTCGAGCTTGTCGCGTTCTCCCTTCACGGTGGCGCGGAAGATCGCCTCCGGCACGAACTCGTCGATCGGCAGCACGCTCAAGACGGCGTCGAGCACCGGGATGATGCCGTGCCCATCGAGCCGGATCAGCCGTCGCGCATCCTCAAGGCCCGGATAATTGCCGTCGACGATGGCGATCTCGTCGCCATGGCCCATGGCGCGCAGCGTCGAGAGCAACTCGGGGCTCAGGATCGGGTTAAGTCCCTTCAGCATTCTCCACCTCCTTGAAGAGCACGTTCTGGTCCGTGAGATAGCGGGCGAAGATCGGCAGGCTGGCGCCGCCGATGGCGCGCGCATGTGCCCCCACCGCGCCCTCGATGATATCGGGCATGACGACGCCCTGCAGGTCGAGCCTGTCCGCTTCGTAGATCGTCGCCTGCACGATCCGCTCGCGAACCCAGGCCGGAAAGCCGCCATCGATGACGGCGGCGCTGAAATCGATGATCGAGGCGGCCGCGACGATGCCCTGCGCCAGCGCCTTGGCGGTATCCTGGATCCACAATTCCAGCGGCTCGCCGAAGTCGATCCAGTCATCGGCTGAATACCAGAGCGGCTCCGGATCGACGCCGCGCTCGCGCAGCATGTTTTCGAGCACGAAGATCGAGGCGACCTCGAGCAACTGCAGTGTCTCGCCATTCTTGCCGCGTACCGGTAGGGGACCGATCGCGCCGGCCGTGCCGGTGCGGCCGGAAAAGATCGCCGAGTTCAAGACGATGCCGCCGCCGATGAAGGACCCGATGAAGAAATAGACGAAATCGGGGTGCTGAGGGCCGATGCCGAAAACGAGTTCCGCGCCACAGGCGCTGGTCGCGTCGTTCTGCAGGTATACGGGGTAGGGGAGGCTCGCCGCCACCTCGGCATGCAGGTCGTAATCGCGCCAGACATCCATCGCGCCTTTGGGAGAGCCCACTTCCTCTTCCCAGTTCCATAGCTCAAACGGTGCCGCGATGCCGACGCCGGCGATCCGGCTGCGCTCGTCGTCGCTGAGCCGGCTTTCCAGCTCCTGTATGCCTGACACGATGAAGTCGAGAAACAGGTTTGGCAGGGGGTAGGCGTAGGTGACATGCAGCTGCATGCGGATCTTGCCGACAAAATCCATCAGCACCAGATCGGCGCTGCGCCGCCCCATCTTCACGCCGAAGGAATAGACGGCGTCGGGATTGAGCCGCATCGGCACCGATGGTTGGCCCACGCGTCCGCGGATCGGCTCGCCGCGCGAAAGCAGCCCTTCCTTTTCCAGAACACGCATGATCACCGACACGGTTTGCGCCGAAAGGCCCGTGCGGCGTGCGATATCCGCCTTCGACTGGGCGCCATGCAGGCGCACCAGCGAAAGCACCAATCTTTCATTGTAAGCGCGAACCCGAACCTGGTTCGCACCGCCTGCCGGACTGACACCCGGCAGCTGGGCCGGCACGTGAACCGGACCTCTCATCGACGACATTGGCCATTCCTCCCTTGATCGGCCTATGCGTTATTTTCGCCGAGCATGCCACAAGGAATTAATAATTCAATTGGATTTATTTATTGACAAGCCAAATTCTTTCGCCCTTAATTAGCACCGTAAACAGCACGAAACGGCTTGGAGGAAGCCATCGGCGGTATTCGAAGGCGGTGTTCGTGCTTTAAAATTCCGGCCAGCCATGGGGCGGTCCGGCTACACTCTGGGAGGAGTAAATGAAGAAATCAGTGCTTTCCGCAGCGCTCGCCGCGCTGGCCCTCGGCGTCGCCTTCTCGGCGCCTGCAAAGGCCGCGGACGTCTCCGCCTGCCTGATCACCAAGACCGACACCAACCCCTTCTTCGTCAAGATGAAGGAAGGCGCGACCGCAAAGGCCAAGGAACTGGGCGTCAACCTGAAGTCCTATGCCGGTAAGATCGATGGTGACTCTGAAAGCCAGGTGGCCGCGATCGAAACTTGCATCGCCGATGGCGCCAAGGGTATCCTGATTGCCGCCTCCGACACCAAGGGCATCGTGCCGAACGTCAAGAAGGCCCGCGACGCCGGCCTGCTCGTCATCGCGCTCGACACCCCGCTGGAGCCGATCGACAGCGCCGACATGACCTTTGCCACCGACAACCTGCTCGCCGGCAAACTGATCGGCCAGTGGGCCAAGGAAACGCTGGGCGACAAGGCTGCGGACGCCAAGGTTGCCTTCCTCGACCTGACGCCGTCGCAGCCGTCGGTCGACGTGCTCCGCGACCAGGGCTTCATGATGGGCTTCGGCATCGACCCGAAGGACCCGAACAAGATCGGCGACGAGGATGACAAGCGCATCGTCGGCCACGACATCACCAACGGCAACGAAGAAGGTGGCCGTACCGCGATGGAAAACCTTCTCCAGAAGGATCCGACCATCAACGTGGTCCACACCATCAACGAACCGGCTGCAGCCGGCGCCTATGAAGCGCTGAAGGCTGTCGGCCGCGAGAAGGACGTGCTGATCGTCTCCGTCGACGGCGGTTGCCCTGGTGTCAAGAACGTCGCTGATGGCGTCATCGGTGCCACCTCGCAGCAGTATCCGCTGCAGATGGCAGCACTTGGCATCGAGGCGATCAAGAAGTTCGCCGACAGCGGCGAAAAGCCGAAGCCGACCGAAGGCAAGAACTTCTTCGACACCGGCGTCACGCTCGTTACCGACAAGCCGGTCTCCGGCGTCAAGTCGATCGACACCAAGGAAGGCCTTGGCAAGTGCTGGGGCTAAGCGATCGGCTTTAAGACCCCTCCCAACCCTCCCCACAAGGGGGAGGGCTAACCCGGCCGGATCCACCGAGCCTCGATTGGGGCAGGTGGGTGCCGCAAGTCTTCTCCCCCCTTGTGGGGGAGATGGCCGGCAGGCCAGAGGGGGACTTTCCCGATGCATCGACTGTGACCCCAGGCGGCCCAAGGGCAGGCCTGGGGAAAGACCACCACTCACATGCAATCGTCCCGCGCACGCACGGCGGACAGGATTCCGGGAGGAACATCCATGAGTGAGCCAACCGCGGCATCGCCGCATCACGATTACGAAAAAGTGCTCAAGGAAAGTTCGACCGATGTCGCTTCCTTCGACACGGACGACAAGAGTTTCCTTCAAAGGTTCCGGCATTTCCTGCATTCGAGCCCATCGGCGGTATCGCTGATCGTGCTCGTGCTGTCGCTGGTCATTTTCGGCGTCCTGTTGGGCACCAAGTTCTTCTCCGCCTTCTCGCTGACGCTCATCCTTCAGCAGGTGGCGATCACGGGCATCGTCGGCGCCGCGCAGACGCTGGTCATCATGACGGCGGGCATCGATCTCTCGGTCGGCGCCATCATGGTGCTGTCCTCGGTCGTTATGGGCCAGTTCGTCTTCCGCTACGGCCTTCCGGTCGAGCTCGCCATCCTCTGTGGCTTTGCCGTCGGCGCGATTTGCGGCTTCATCAATGGCTGGCTCGTCGCCCGCATGAAGCTGCCGCCCTTCATCGTCACGCTCGGCATGTGGCAGATCGTTCTGGCGACGAACTTCCTCTATTCCGCCAACGAGACGATCCGCGCCCAGGAAATCGAAACCACGGCGCCGCTCCTTCAGCTCTTCGGCGATACGTTCCGCATCGGCGGCGCGGTCTTCACCTATGGCGTCATCGCCATGGTGCTGCTCGTTGCCTTCCTCTGGTACGTGCTCAACCACACGCCCTGGGGCCGCCATCTCTATGCAGTGGGTGACGATCCTGAGGCGGCCGAACTGTCGGGTGTCAACGTCAAGCGCATGCTGATCTCGGTCTATGTGCTCTCAGGCATCATCTGCGCGCTCGCCGGCTGGGCCCTCATCGGCCGCATCGGCTCGGTATCGCCCACCGCCGGCCAGTTCGCCAACATCGAAAGCATCACCGCGGTGGTGATAGGCGGCATCTCGCTCTTCGGCGGCCGCGGCTCGGTTCTCGGCATGATGTTCGGCGCGCTCATCGTCGGCGTCTTCTCGCTCGGTCTGCGCCTGCTCGGCACGGACGTGCAATGGACCTACCTCTTGATCGGCGTCCTCATCATCGTCGCCGTCGCAATCGACCAGTGGATCAGAAAGGCAGCAGGCTGATGGCTACCGAACCCCTTCTCATGGCACGTGGTCTCGTCAAGCGCTACGGCCGCGTCACCGCCCTCGACCATGCCGATTTCGATCTCTATCCGGGCGAAATCCTGGCCGTGATCGGCGATAACGGCGCCGGCAAGTCCTCGCTCATCAAGGCGATCTCCGGCGCCATCCGCCCCGATGAAGGCGAGATCCGCCTCGAGGGCCGGCCGATCCAGTTCCAGTCGCCGATGGAAGCCAGAAAGGCCGGCATCGAGACCGTCTATCAGAACCTTGCCCTGTCGCCGGCGCTCTCCATCGCCGATAACATGTTCCTCGGCCGCGAAATCCGCAAACCGGGCTTCATGGGCAAGTTCATGCGCAAGCTCGATCATTCTGCGATGGAGAAGATGGCGCGGCAGAAGCTCACCGAGCTTGGCCTGATGACCATCCAGAACATCAACCAGGCAGTCGAAACTCTCTCCGGCGGCCAGCGTCAGGGCGTGGCGGTTGCCCGTGCAGCGGCCTTCGGCTCCAAGGTCATCATCCTCGATGAGCCGACGGCGGCCCTGGGCGTCAAGGAAAGCCGGCGCGTGCTGGAGCTGATCCTCGACGTCCGCTCTCGCGGCATCCCGATCGTGCTCATTTCGCACAACATGCCGCATGTCTTCGAGGTGGCGGATCGCATCCATATCCACCGCCTCGGGCGTCGCTTGACGGTCATCAATCCGAAGGAATACACAATGTCGGATGCTGTCGCGTTCATGACCGGCGCCAAGTCTGTTCCTACGGAGCCTGTTGCCGCATGACGATGACGATCGAGGATATCGCCGGCGAGGTTCTTGCCCGCGCCGGCGACGCGAAGCGCTTTCTGATCGCCATCGCCGGCCCGCCCGGCGCCGGCAAATCCACCATGGCAGACCACATCGCCGACGCCTTGCGCGCCGGCGGCGAAACGGCCGCAGTATTGCCAATGGACGGCTTCCACATGGACAATGCCATCCTGATCGAGCGCGGCCAGCTTGCCCGCAAGGGCATCCCCGAGACCTTCGACGTGCGCGGCTTCCTCGATATCATCCGCGCCGTTCGCCTGGGCGATCAGGAAGTGCTGGTGCCGGTGTTCGATCGCTCGCGTGAACTCGCCATCGCCTCGGCGCGTCCGATCGGCCCGGAGCATCGCTTCATCATCGTCGAGGGCAACTACCTGCTTTTCAGCCTCGGCAAGTGGGCGGAGCTCGAAGGCGTGTTCGATTACTCGATCATGCTCGCCCCGCCGATCGAGGTGCTGGAGGAGCGGCTGTGGGCGCGCTGGCGCGGCTACAAGCTGAGCGAGGAGGAGTCTGCGCGCAAGGTTTATGAGAACGACCTTCCGAACGGTCGCCTCATTCTCGGCAACCGCCGCCGCGCCGACGTCACCCTCGAGATCGCCTGATCGCAATTGCCCGGTAGCGATGGGCAAACCATTTGCCATCTCCCATGCTTGGATGTAATTCCCAAGGCTGAGCCCTAAAGCGCAGCCTTGCCGGAGTTACAGTCATGCAATCGATCACCATCCGCCGCCCCGATGATTGGCATCTTCACCTGCGTGACGGCGCCATGCTGGAAGGCGTGATTGCCGATTCAAGCCGCGACTTCGCCCGCGCCATCATCATGCCGAACCTGGTGCCGCCGGTCGTCACGACAGCGGATGCCGAGGCCTATCGCGGCCGCATCATGGCCGCCTTGCCGAAAGGCGACCGGTTCGAACCGCTGATGACGCTCTATCTGACCGAGCACACCGATCCCGACGATGTCGAGAAGGGCAAGGCCAGCGGCCTGATCACCGCCGTCAAGCTCTACCCCGCCGGCGCCACCACCAATTCGCATGGCGGCGTACGCGATATCGACAAGGCCATGCCGGTGCTGGAACGTATGGCCAAGATCGGCCTTCCGCTTTGCGTCCATGGTGAAGTCACGACATCGGACGTCGATATCTTCGATCGCGAAGCCGTCTTCATCGAAACCGTGCTCGACCCATTGCGCAAGCGCCTGCCGGAACTGAAGGTGACGATGGAGCATGTGACGACGAAGGACGGCATCGACTACATCAAGTCGGCCGAGCGCAACCTCGCAGGCTCGATCACCACCCACCACCTGATCATCAACCGCAACGCCATCCTCGTCGGCGGCATTCGCCCGCATTATTACTGCCTGCCGGTCGCCAAGCGCGAACACCATCGTGTCGCGCTGCGCCAGGCCGCCACCAGCGGCGACGCCCGTTTCTTCCTCGGCACCGATTCCGCGCCGCATGTCGATCCGCTCAAGGAATGCGGCTGCGGTTGCGCCGGCATCTATACGTCGATCAACACGATGAGCTGCCTCGCTCACGTCTTCGAACAGGACAATGCCCTCGACAAACTGGAAGCCTTCGCCTCGCTGAACGGCCCGGCCTGGTATGGCCTTCCGATAAACGAAGAAGTAATAACGCTGGTGAAGCGCGCCGAGCCCGTGTCGTTCCCGGCCAAGATCGAGACCGGCGCGGGTCCCGTCACGGTATTCGACCCCATGTTCCCGCTTCATTGGGATGTCGAGCGCTAACGGCGCTCGTAAACCCATCATTTTTTACTGGAAGGAGAATGCGTATCCGCGGGGATATGTTATTGCGCTAACATCTAAGCTTTAAATACATGTTTTTTTAACGAAATTGATAACACATTCGCTGTCGGCCGAATTCCATTTTCTTAAAACGAAAGCGTGGCAGAAGCCGCGGAGCTCAAAGCATGACGCTTGACTATAATTCATTGCTGACCGCGTTGGCGGTCTCGGCGACTTGTCTCGCCATTACTTTGCTGGCGAGCTGGATTGCCCGGCGGACCGAAACATTTCTGCTGGCCTGCGGCGTCGGCCTGATCCTGATCGTCAGCGGCATCTTTGCCTATGGCATCTATGTCGATAAGCCGAACGCGATCGTCGCTGTTGTCTGCTTCGCGCTGCTCTTTCCCGGCTTCGCGACCGTCTGGGGCGCGGGATGCCAGTTCCGGACAGGAACATTGCCACACGCGCGCGTTGCTGCCTTCGGCGCCGTGGCGGTGGTGGCGACCTCATTGCCGATGTTGCTCGGCTATGACGGCCTGTCCTTCATCATCGACAATATCGCCATCGCATCCTTCCTCTTCGCCACCGCCTATCAATACTGGCGGGCGCGTGCCGAGGCGATCGTTCCACTCACGGGCATCACCAGTCTCTACTGCCTGACAGGCTTTTCCTTCGTCCTCTGCGCCGCCGTGCTGATCTATCAGGGCAAGCTTGTGCTGGGTGCTGCACCCAACAACTGGTCGGAGGATTTGAGCCTCGCCGTCTGCATCGCCAGCATGACCGGTATCGGCGCGCTGTCGCTTGCCCTGCACCAATGGCGCATGGCCGCCCTCCACCGCATCGATGCTGCTACCGATCCACTGACCGGCCTGCTCAACCGCCGCGCTCTGTTCGATCGCCACGGCGCCGGCGTCATGGGCCCGACCACGGCCGTGCTGGTTTTTGACATCGACCACTTCAAATCGATCAACGACAACTTCGGTCACGACGTCGGTGACCGCGTGCTGAAGGTCTTCGCAGCCGAATTGACCGCGAGCTGCAGGCTGAGCGACACGGTTGCCCGCCTCGGCGGTGAAGAGTTCGCGATGGTCTTGCACGAGGTCATGCCAGGCCGCGCCGAGGTCGTCGCCGAGCGCATCCGCAAGGCCTTCGAGGGGCGCGAGCTCGATATCGACGGCCAGGTCTGCAAATGCACCGTCAGCGTCGGCGTCGCCTCCGGCCGCACCAAGCCGCTGCCATTCGACGCCATGCTGACCGCCGCCGACAAGGCGCTCTACGCCGCCAAGCGCGCCGGCCGCAACCGCGTCGAGCTTGCCAGCCACCTGCAGGCAGTCCCCACGGACACGGCCCGCACCGCCTCTTGATCGTCGGCGGTTCCCCTCGTATGGTCGGGTTGGCCGGATGCAGCCAGCCGCCCCGCGGTGCGAAAGCACGATGGTGAATGCATCCACGCATATCCTTCACATCCCTTGCCGTTTGGCGATTGATGGCGAACGGGTCAGCAGACGCGGGCACTGATCGTCCTGTTCGCCGCCAACGAAGGGAATGCACCATGCGTGATTTTCGCGATGCGAAACTGATGGCCAAGGCATTGCGCCAGGCACTTGCCGACCGCGATGTCGATCTCTCTCACAGCGAGACGCTGGAGATCGTCGCCCGCCAGTTCGGCTTTGAACAATGGAACATCCTGTCTGCGAAACTTGAGCAGACAACGGCGTCGCCGCGCGCGGTCGCTATAGAGCCGCCAATCCCGATCTTCCGTATCTTCGACGTCGACAAGGCCAAGGAGTTCTATTGCGGCTTTCTGGGATTCGCGCTCGATTGGGAGCACCGCTTTGGCGAGCATTTCCCGCTCTATTGCCAAGTCTCGCGAAGCGGCATGATCCTACACCTTAGCGAGCACTCGGGAGACGCCAGCCCCGGCGCCAGGGCCTTCGTCCCAGTGAAAGGCGTTCGCGCCTATCAGGCGGAGCTCACAGCCAAGGATTATCGTTACATGAAGCCGGGGCTTCAGGAAGCGCCGTGGGGATTGGAGATGGAGGTCATCGATCCCTTCAACAATCGCGTTACGTTCTGCGAGCGCAACGACGGATAAAAGCCGGCAGGGTCTGCGGCGGTGTGCTGGGTAAGTGTGCCGCCTCAGACTGCCCAGAGGCCGCGCGTCGAGAGATAGCCGATCGCGCCGAAGAGGATGGCGACCGCTGAGGCGAGGCCCAGCGTCACGGCATATTCGCGGCGGCCCGCCGTAAAGGCGAGCGCGACCTTGGTGACCATGTTGACGAAAACGGCGATCAACGTGACGTCCGCCGCCGTAGTGGCGGTGATCGCCGAGCCGACAAGGCGCACGGTCGAGAGCGTGATCGCATCCACATCGACAAGGCCCGAAATGGCGGCGACGGCATAAAGCGCCGAGGCGCCGACATACTCGGTCGCCATCTTCGAGACGAGGCTAATCAGGCCGAGCAGCAGCGCAAAGGAAATCACCGTCTTGAGTTCGAACGGATTGGTGAGCCCGATCTCCGGCGCCTGCGTGCTCGACCCCGAGCGCCAGGCCAGAAACAGGCTGGTCGCCAGGAAGCCGATGATGGCGGGGACGAGCGCCGATGAGAGCGGCGCCAGCATGCTGAGCGACAGGGCGCTCGCGATGACGAGAACGCGCGCGAAGGAAAGCGCGCCGGCAATCGCCGCACCCGCCGCCAGATGCCGCGCCCCTTGCGGCGCTTCCATCGAATAGCGCGCGAAGGACAGCGTCAGCGCGGTGGAAGAGACAAGCCCGCCGGCCGCACCTGCAAGCAGGATCCCGCGGCTCGATCCCATCAGTCGTATCGCCACATAGCCGGCAAAGGAGAGCGCCGCGATGGTGATGGTCAAGAGCCAGAGCGCGTAGGGATTGAGCGCGCCCCAGGGATCGAGCGGCTTGTCGGGCAGCAGCGGCAGCGCGATCACGGTCATGGCGAGCAGCATCAGCGCTGATCGCAGTTCCACCCAGGTCAGCCCCTGCAGGAAGCCGTGAAGACTGGTGCGGGCCGCGAGCACGACGGTCACCACAACCGCGCCGGCTCCCGCCGTGATGAGATCGCCAAGTGTGGCGAGCATGCCGAGCGCGAAGACGCAAAGGGCAGCGATGATCGAGGTGATGCCGTAATCCTTGTCCTCGATCGCCTCCTGCCACTTCCCGGCGATATAGACGACGCCGAGAAGCACCGCGATCGTGGCCGGGAAGAACGGGCCGGTTAGCGGCTGCAACGTGCCGACAATGCCGCCGAGAAAGCCGGTGAGGCCGAACGTCCGAAGCCCGGCGGTGCGTCCGCCGACGCGCACGTCGCGCTCGGTCCAGCCCCGCTCGACGCCGACGAGCAGACCGATGGCAAGGGCCACGCCGAGACGGCGGAAGACTTCGATATGTTCCATGTCCTGCACGATATCGCCGCCGCGCCGCTAAGCAAGCGCAAACATCTGAAACCATTGGCGCATTAGCGATACAGGCGCCGATTTCGCCATCAGATCAGCATCAGTGCCCGGACGAACGCGGCCGATGCCAGAAGCGACGCCACGGTCCTCACATGGTTCCACCACGTCCAGTCGCGAAGGTAGCCCTGCCACAGCGCCGATGCCTCGGGGCCGTTGCCTGAAACCTGCCCCAGCGCATCGTTCATCGGCACGTTGAAGATGATCGTCGAGGCAAAGGAGGCGAGGATGTAGATGACGGCGCCGGCGAGCATCCAGAGGCTCGCCCCCTCCCGCCAGCTCATCACCGCGAGCACGCCGATCAACAGGCAGAGAATGGCCGTCGGCACGAACAGCATCATGAAGGGGGAGCGCAGGATGGTGACGTTGATCGAGTTCATCGCCGCGATCCCTTGTTCCGTCGAGATGCGCGAAAACGCCGGCATCACGAAGGTCGAGAACGCGAAGAATGTGCCGGCGACGAGCCCGCTGCCGATCGCGGCGGCGACAAGCGCCAATACGAGAATGATTGCCATGCCGATGACCTCCCATTTTGGCTGCCAAGCCAAAAGTCAATAACAGAGAAATTCTCTCATTTGCAAAATGAGATAAACTCTCTTATTTCTGCTGTCAACCGGAACGGAGTGTTAGATGGCGGACGAAACGGCGGCGGGATCGCGAATAAAGGCGGGCGCCACAAGGCAGCCCCGGCGTATCCCCCGTCAGCAGAGAGGCCGCGAGCGCTTCGAGAAGATATTGGCCGTAGCCACGCAACTGATCCAGGCGAAGGGAAGCGATGCGCTGAAGATGAGCGAAATCGTCGAAAAGTCCGATCTCTCCTTCGGCGCTCTCTACCAGTATTTCCCGGATCGAAGCTCGATCTTCGCAACGCTGGCCGAGCGCTTCAACGAGGAGGGCCGCGCCTGCGTGATCGCGGCGCTTGCGGAAGCGACGGATGCCGCAACGCTGCGTTTGGCGCTGTGCCGGATCGCCGACGAGTACCACGCCTTCTTCCGCAGCGAGCCCGTCATGCGTGACATATGGTTCGCCACGCAGGCGGATCGGCTGCTGCAGGAAATCGATGCCGACGATATGGAGTTTCACGCCCAGGCGCTGCTCGCGGTGCTGGAGCAGGTCTATCCGGATCGCCCGAAGGCGGCCTTGCTCGCGCTCGCCAGGCTCGTCATGCAGCTGCTGGCAGCGGCGGTCAGATATGCCGCCGCGTTGAACGAGGAAGAGGGGCGGGCAGCAATCGCGCTCTACAAGAAGATGCTGCCCGCCGATATCGGCGAATTGGTAGCGGAGTGATCAGGCACGGATCTTTGCGTCCCTGATCGACAAGGAGACCGCCGAACGAACCATGTTGCGGCCTCCGTTCTTGGCGGCATAGAGCTCCCGGTCCGCCGCCGTCAGCATGGATTTCAGCGTTTCGCTGGCGGGATCGCCGCGATAGACGCCGAAGCTTGCCGTCACGCGCTTGGCCGGCAGCGGGCCGACGGACTTGCTTTCGAACTGCATGCGCAGCCTGTTGGCGATGTTGACCGCGGCATCGATATCCGTGCGCGGCAGGACCAGGCAGAACTCCTCGCCGCCGATGCGCGCTGCAATGTCATAGGGCCGCAGATTGTGTTGGATCGTGGCGCCGGCCATGACGAGCACCTGGTCGCCGACATCGTGACCGAACTGGTCGTTGATCGACTTGAAGTGATCGAGATCGAAGACCACGACGGAGATCGGCGTGCGCTCGCGCGCGGCGCGGGCAATCTCCAGCGCCCCGATATCCTTCAGCCAGCGGCGGTTGCCGAGACCGGTCAGGACGTCCGTTGTCGCCTGGCGGCGCAATTGCGCCAGCGTTGCGTCGAGTTCCTTGATCAGGATCGAGATCCCGTTGGTGACGATCCCGACCTCGTCCTTGCGCTTGCTGCGCACCGACTTGACGACGCCGGTGGAGCGGTAGGTCTCGACCACGCCGGCGATCTGGTGCAGCGGCCGGATGAACGCCCAGACGCAGGCCAGGCAAAAGGCAGTGCCGATCAGCGTTGCTCCCAGCACCAGGATAAGCACAGGCATCGCCTCGCTCCGAAAGCCGGTGACGAGATAGACGACGAGCGCCAGCAGCGGCACGTGCGTCGAGACAAAGCAAATGGAGAAGATCTTGAGGGTCAGCGATTGGTTGAACTGCTGAAGCGGTGTGAACCTCGTGAGGCGCATTCTGGACTCCTTCATGGTGTCTTTGGGCGCTGGGAAAATGGCGCGGGAAGTTTCACCCCGTTGTTAACGAAATCATTCAAATTTGAATGTCTTTAGGGCCGCCGGGCATTAGACACAGTGCAAGTGCCTGCCGAACAATACGTATGACGAATGTCTAAAATTATGAATGGGTTGTGGAAATTTAAGTTGTCCGCAAAAGAAATACCATCAAGGGTTTTTGCGACCCGGCGCGCCTCACGCTTTTGGTGAATCACCGCGTCCTGACACAACGAAATTAACAGAGCGAGAAGCGGCACCAACGGCAACGTAAGCGCGTGCAAATGCCATTCTTGCGTTTGAGCCGCTCGCGTTCTGGAAACTTGCCCCACTTGCTGCTATTGGCCCATAAGTTTGAGCACAAGATCGAGGCAAGGAGAGAACGATGATCCAGGCAACATTCACAGACCGCAAAGTCATGGCCGAACTGGTGGCCAAGATGCTCTGGGAGATCAAGGCCGTTCACTTCAATGCCACCCAGCCCTACAAGTTCGCCTCCGGCATGGCGAGCCCCGTCTATATCGACTGCCGCAAGCTTCTCTCCTTCCCGCGCATCCGCTCGACAGTGATGGATTTCGCCGCCAGCGTCGTGCTGCGCGAGGCGGGCTTCGAGAAGTTCGACTGCATCGCCGGCGGCGAAACGGCGGGCATTCCCTTCGCGGCGCTCCTTGCCGATCGCCTCAGCCTGCCGATGATCTATGTCCGCAAGCAGCCGAAGGGCCACGGCCGCAACGCCCAGATCGAAGGCAACATGCCCGAGGGTTCGCGCGTACTCGTCATCGAGGACCTGACGACGGCGGGCGGCAGCATGTTCAAGTTCATCGATGCGGTGCGCGACGCCGGCGGCATCGTCGATCATGGCATCGCGCTCTTCTATTACGGCATCTTCGACGAGGGCGCGCTGCGCTTTGCCGATGGCAAGGTTAAGCTGCATTACATCGCCACTTGGCGCGATGTTCTGGCCGTCGCCAAGGAGCAGCAGCTGTTCGATCAGAACACCTTGAACGAGGTGGAATCCTTCCTCGATGCGCCGCTCGCATGGTCCGGCCGCAACGGCGGTATTTCATCACTTTGAGTGAATAATTGCTCACGGCGCTTTGCTTTTGCCACGAAGTTATCTAATCCAGTTGGGCATCGACAGATCGTAATGCCCTTGGGAGACGGACATGATTTTGTGCTGTGGAGAAGCGTTGATCGACATGCTGCCGCGGGAGACGACGCTCGGCGAAAAGGGCTTCGCGCCCTATGCCGGCGGTGCCATCTTCAACACGGCGATCGCGCTCGGGCGCCTGGGCATCCAGACGTCTTTCTTCACCGGTCTCGCCGACGACATGATGGGCGAAATCCTCTGCGATACGCTGAAGGCGAGCAATGTCGACTTCAGCCTCTGCGCCATCGCGCAGCGCCCTTCGACGCTCGCCTTCGTCAAGCTGGTCAACGGCCAGGCGACCTACGCCTTTTATGACGAAGGCACCGCCGGCCGCATGATCACCACCGACGACCTGCCTGTCCTCGGCGACGATTGCGAGGCGCTGCACTTCGGCGCCATCAGCCTGATCCCCAGCCCGTGCGGCGAAACCTACGAGGCGCTGCTAGACCGCGAGGCGGCCAAGCGCGTCATCTCGCTCGACCCGAACATCCGCCCCGGCTTCATCAAGGACAAGCAGGCGCACATGGCGCGCATCAAGCGCATGGCCGCCAAGTCCGATATCCTGAAGTTCTCCGACGAGGACCTGGAGTGGTTCGGCATGGACGGCAACCATGACGATCTCGCCGCCCATTGGCTGCAGCACGGCGCCAAGCTCGTCGTCATCACCAAGGGCGCCGAGGGCGCGACGGGCTACACCAGCGAACGCAAGGTCACCGTTCCCAGCCAGCGCGTCACCGTGGTCGATACCGTCGGCGCCGGCGATACCTTTGATGCCGGCGTTCTCGCCTCGCTGAAGATGGATGGCCTGCTCACCAAGGCGCAGGTCGCCTCGCTCGACGAAAAGGCGCTGCAGAACGCGCTCTCGCTCGGCGCCAAGGCCGCCGCCGTCACCGTCTCCCGCGCCGGCGCCAACCCGCCATGGGCCAACGAGATCGGCCTTTAGAGCCTCATGGTAACTGATCGAGGAAGCCTAACACGGTCCGATTGAAGTCATCGGGCCGCTGTAGCGGCGCGAAGTGGCTGACGCCCTCGAGCGAAACGAAGGTCGCGCCGGGAATGCTACGCACCAGATGCGCCGCATGCTCCGGCTTGATGAACTCGTCCTTGTCGCCAAGAACCACCGCCACCGGCACACGGATGCGGTTCAGATCGGCGGCCGAATAATTAGGTTCGGTCGACATCATCAGGCTCACATTCTCGACAAAGCGGTCGAACTGATCGGGCGTCGGCGAAAGCGCCTCGTAATCCATCCGATGCCTATTGAAGCAGCGGTCGATGACAGGCGTCGGCACGAAAGGCTTTACGCCCGACGGGTCCATGCTGCAGGCGAAGAAGAACACGCCGTTCACGCGTTGCGGATGCTTATCGGCGAGAATGAGCGCCGTGCACGCCCCATCGCTCCAGCCCACAAGCGCGGCCTTCTCGATCTCCAGATGATCCATCACGGCAAGCACGTCGGATGCCATCAGCTCGTAGGTGTATGGCTTGCCGTCCCGCGTGCTGCGGCCGTGCCCACGGCTGTCGATCACCACCACGCGCCGGCCTGATCGCAACAGCGCCGGCACCTGATAGCCCCAGTTGCCGCTATTCCCGAGCCCGCCATGCAGCAGGATCACAGCCGGCCCGGAGCCATAGGCGCTGTACCAGATATCGGCGCCATCATGCGTGACCACGCCGTCGTCACCGTCAGGCAAGGCCTCCGCTCCCTGCGCTGCAAATCGCTCGAGTTCGTCGTCTGTCATATCAGTCCTCCCAATTCCTCATTCTCTCTAGACGGATGACGCGGCCCCATCTCGACACCTCCAGCGCAATAATCACCGCGCCGCCCGAACTAAGCCTTACCTCGCGCCGCCCACATGGCCTCGCGAAGTACTTCGAAGACCTTAGGGTCTTCCGTCTGCGAAACATTGAACCGCATAAAATCCGTCGCCGTCTGCGACAGGCTGAAGGCGTTGCCCGGCGCCAGCACCACATCCCGCTCCAGCGCCGCGCGCGCCACATCGGCGGCGTCGATACCGTCAGGCAACCGGCACCAGAGGAACATCCCCGCCTGCGGCTCGAGCCAGGGCACGATGCCGAGGGTCTTGAGCTTGCCCGAGACATCGAACATCGTCTTCGATAGCCGGCTACGCAGTGTCTCGATATGCTTGCGATAGCTGCCGTCGCTGAGCACGCTCAAGACCAACTGCGCCGCATGCCGCCCGCCGCCGAACGAGGTGGCGATCTTCAGATCCGTCAGCCCGCCGATCCACTCCGGCTTGGCGGCGATGAAGCCGCAGCGTGCCGAGGCCGACAGCGTCTTCGAGAAACTGCCGATATGGATGACGCGGTCCAGCCCGTCGAAAGCGGCAAGGCGTGGCGCCGTGGTATGCTCGAAATCGGCGAAGATATCATCCTCGATGATCGTCAGGTCGAACTGTTCGGCGATCTTCAGCACCCGATGCGCCGTTACCGGCGAGAGGATCGCGCCGGTCGGGTTATGCAGCGCCGAATTGGTCACGTAGAGCTTCGGTCGATGCTCGGCCACCGTGCGGGCGAAGACCTCGATATCCGGGCCGGAAGGCGTATAGGGCACGCTGACGATCTTGGCGCGGTGCGCCCGAAGCAAGGCGTGGAAATTGAAGTAGCAGGGATCGTCGACCATCACGGTGTCGCCGGGCTCGATCAGGAAGCGGCAGAGAAGGTCGATCGCCTGAATGCCTGATTCCGTGAGGATGATCTGGTCGGGCGAGGCGCCGATCCCCTTGTCGGCCATCCGCCGCGCGATCAGCTGCCTGAGCGGCGGTAATCCGAGCGGCGATCCATAGGCGAGCAGCACCGGCCCATCGGCCCGCGCCAGCGCCCGCAGGCCGCGGCGAACGCCGTCTTCCGGCAGCCAGGCCGGCGGCAGCCAGCCGCAGCCGGGCTTCAGCCCGATATCCCCCGCCTCCAGCGACTGCCGCGACACCCAGAAGGGATCGATTTCCCGATCGAGCCGTGGCCCGACCTCCGACAGCGCAAAGGGCGCCGCTTGGTTGGCGACGTAAAAGCCGGAGCCCGGCCGCGACAGGATCGCGCCCTCGGCAACCAGCCGCTCATAGGCCTCGACGACCGTCGAGGTGGAAATCTTTAGCGACCCCGCGAGCGCCCGCACCGAAGGCAGCTTCGCCCCCGCCGTCAGGCTGCGGACTGCGATGCGCTGCCTGATGGTGTTCATCACCATCGCCACGCGGGTCGTACCAATGATCACGTTATCGGCCATCCGTACTGCTCTCCGATGCATAACAGTTTGGCGAAACCGTACCATACCGTCTCTGGCATGGCCACGCCGCCAGGGATCATAAGATGGCATTGATCGTGAAGGAGTGTGCCATGGACCGCACGGCGGCCGGTTGGTTGAATGGTTTTATCGGTGTCTTGATCTTCAGCGGCTCGCTGCCCGCGACGCGCATGGCGGTGATGGGGTTCGATCCCGTCTTCCTGACCGTCGCCCGCGCGGCGATCGCCGGGTTGATCGCGCTGGCGCTGCTCGTGCTGTTTCGCGAGAGGCGGCCGGCGGCGAGCGATCTTCTGTCGCTTGTTATCGTCGCCGTCGGCGTCGTCATCGGCTTCCCGTTGCTGACGGCGCTGGCGCTCACCCACATCACCTCGGCCCACTCCATCGTCTTCATCGGCCTGCTGCCGCTCTCCACCGCGATCTTCGGCGTCATCAGGGGCGGCGAGCGGCCGCAGCCGGCCTTCTGGATCTTCTCCTGCGTGGGGAGCGCGCTGGTCGCAGGCTTTGCCCTGTCGCAGGGCGTGACCGCAGCCCCGTTCGGCGATCTCCTGATGCTCGCCGCCATCATCGCTTGTGGGCTCGGCTATGCCGAGGGCGCCAAGCTGTCGCGCAGGCTCGGCGGCTGGCAGGTCATCTCCTGGGCGCTGGTTATCTCGCTGCCCGTCATGCTCGCCCTTGCGCTCTTCAATCTGCCGCCGTCCTTTGCGGCGATCGAAACGCCGGCCTGGGCAGGCCTCGTCTATGTCTCGCTGTTCAGCATGCTGATCGGCTTCTTCTTCTGGTATCGCGGCCTCGCGCAGGGCGGCATTGCCGGTGTCGGCCAGTTGCAGTTGCTGCAGCCCTTCTTCGGTCTGCTCCTGGCGGCAACGCTGCTGCATGAGCAGGTGAGCCCGATCATGCTCGTCGTCACCATCGCCATCGTCGGCTGCGTCGCTGGCGCCAAGAAGTTCGCTCGGTAGGCGCTTGCAGGTGAGAATGGGTTTGCATTTTGCCGCATAAGCGCGCCTGCTGGTTGGCGTCACATCCTTTGATGTGGCCAAACCAGGGAGCTTGAAATGGCAAAGGGTCAACTCCGCGGCACGCGTGAAGCGCGCAAGCCGAAAAAAGACAAGTCCGCTCCAGCAGTCGCCTCGCAGCCGGGCTCGCAAGTCAAGCAGGCCGCGAGCACCGTACCATCAGGCAAGGGCGCCAGGCCCTGACCGCCACCAGGGGGTGGTCCTGAGGGCAGTCATCTCAGCCAAATAGAAAACGCTCCCGCGGCGGCCACCAGGGGAGCGTGTGTAGTACGTTGCGCGCGTTAGGTTGCGCTCTTTACTTTGCGAGCTTCGCCAGCTCGGCAACAAGGCCCTGCGTCGACGAATCGTGGCCGGCAGCGCTTTCCTTGCCTTCGATGACAGGCAGCAGGCCGGTCGCCAGTTCCTTGCCGAGCTCCACGCCCCACTGGTCGAACGAGTTGATGCGGAACAGAACGCCTTCGACAAAGACGCGGTGCTCATAGAGCGCAACGAGGCGGCCGAAGGCGAACGGCGTCAGCTTGTCATAGACGAAGGTGATCGACGGGCGGTTGCCGGTGAACACGCGGTGCGGCGCGATGAAATCGGCCTGCTTGTCGTCCATGCCCTTGTCGGTCAGCTGCTTCTTGGCTTCCTCGAAGGTGCGGCCCTTCATCAACGCTTCCGACTGCGCGATGCAGTTTGCCATCAAAAGCTGATGCTGGTGGCGCAGCTCCGGCTCGAAGCCGTTGGCGGCGATCATGAATTCGGCCGGGATCACGCTCGTGCCCTGGTGGATCAGCTGGTAGAAGGCGTGCTGGCCGTTGGTGCCGGGCTCGCCCCAGACGACAGGACCGGAATTGCCCTCGACCGGCGTGCCGTCGATGGTGACGCCCTTGCCGTTCGATTCCATGTCGAGCTGCTGCAGATAGGCCGGGAAGCGCGACAGGCGCTGGTCGTAGGGGAGGATCGCGCGGGTGGCGTAGCCGAGAACGTTGCGATTGTAGAAGCCGATGAGGCCGAGCAGGATCGGCAGGTTCTTGGCGATCGGCGCGGTGCGGAAATGGTTGTCGATCGAGTGCGCGCCATCCAGGAACTTGCCGAAGTTCTCAGGACCAACGGCGATCATCAGCGGCAGGCCGATGGCCGACCAGATCGAGTAGCGACCGCCGACCCAATCCCAGAAGCCGAACACGCGCTCGCTCTCGATGCCGAAGGCGGCAACCTTGTCGAGCGCGGTCGAAACGGCTGCGAAGTGATGTTGAACGGCGGCTTCGCCGAGCGCATCCGCAACGAACTTGCGCGCCGTCTGGGCGTTCGTCATCGTCTCGATGGTGGTGAAGGTCTTGGACGCTACGATGAAGAGCGTCGTTTCCGGCTGCACCAGCTTCAGGATGTCGGCGATATGCGCGCCGTCGATGTTGGAAACGAAGTGCGCGCGCGGGCCATCATGGAAAGGTGCCAGCGCCAGCGTCGCCATGACGGGGCCGAGGTCGGAGCCGCCGATGCCGATGTTGATGACGTCGGTGATCTTCTTGCCGGTCGCGCCCTTCAGCGCGCCCGAGCGAATGCCGTCGGCGAATTTGCCCATGGCAGCGAGCACGCCGTTGACGTCAGGCATCACGTCCTTGCCGTCGACGATTACAGGGGTGTTCGAACGGTTGCGCAGCGCTGTGTGCAGCACGGCGCGGTTTTCGGTGAAGTTGATCGCCTTGCCCGAGAACATCTCGTCGCGCTTGGCCTCGACACCGCCGGTTTCGGCGAGCTTGACCAGAAGGGCCAGCACTTCGTCGTTCACGGCGGTCTTCGAGAAATCCATCAGGAGGTCGTCGAGCGAGGCGGTGAAGCGCGAAAAGCGTTTCGGATCGGCCGCGAAGGCAGCACGGATATCGGTGGCCTTGGTGGCAGCCGCGGTGCTTTTCAGTTGGTCGACGATGGCATTCATGGGAGGCTCCTTTGCAGGGCGTGAGGGTCGCGGAAACTATTCGCTTTACCGGGTGCAAATCAAGTTATGTCTGAAACTATTCATAAAAAGGGTGCGCACGTCGCGCTTGATGCGCCAGCGCAGTCGGGCTATATTGGAGAGGTTGCAGGCGGAGCGGTAACTCCACCTGCTGCGCTTATGTTCTTTGGAATGTGACCCGGACGCTGAGTGACCAGCTCGTCCGGGTTTTCCTTACCATAAGCGTGACGCTAAGCGGTCGAAACCACATGTCATCACCTCCCGTTCTGATAGCAAGGCTCTTGCCGAAGTCGGCGCGGCCCATCCTCGCCGATAGGCCGCATTGCCGCGACCTGTGCTGCTTCTGCCTCAAAACAAGCGGATAGCAGCACAGTTTTGGGTTGTGCTCAATTGCGAAATATTACGCGCGCAGATCCTTGCGCAGGATCTTGCCGACCGGCGATTTCGGCAGCTCGGTGCGGAACTCGATGAAGCGTGGCCGCTTGTAGTTGGTAAGGTTGGCCGCGCAGTGCGCCTTCACATCCGCTTCCGTCAGATCAGGATCCTTGCGCACCACGAAAAGCTTCACCGCCTCGCCGGAGTGCCCATCGGCCACGCCAACGGCTGCGGCTTCCAGGATGCCAGGGTGCATCGCCGCCACTTCCTCGATCTCGTTCGGATAGACGTTGAAGCCCGAGACGAGGATCATGTCCTTCTTGCGGTCGACGATCTTGGTGTAGCCGCGGGCATCCATGAAGCCCATGTCGCCGGTGCGGAAATAGCCGTCGGGGGTCATGGCGCGCGCCGTCTCATCCGGCTTGTTCCAGTAACCGGCCATCACCTGTGGCCCGCGAATGCAAATCTCACCGACCTCGCCGAGCGGCAGCGACGCGCCGTCCTCGTTGCGGATATCGAGATCGGTGGAGGAGATCGGCAGGCCGATCGCGCCGGTGAATTCGGGCGAATCGAAGCGGTTGGCGGTGGCGACGGGCGATGTCTCGGAAAGCCCGTATCCCTCGGTAATATGGTTGCCGGTAATCGTCAGCCAGCGCTCCGCCACCGGCCGCTGCACGGCCATGCCGCCACCCAGCGAAATCACCAGCGAGGAGAAATCCACCTTGGCGAATTCAGGGTTGTTCATCAGCGCGTTGAACAGCGTGTTGAGCCCGGGGAAAACATGGACGTTGGATTTCGAGAATTCGCGCACCAGGGCAGGGATGTCGCGCGGGTTGGCGACGAGGATGTTGTGCGCGCCAAGCGACATGCCCATCAGCGAATTCACCGTCAGCGCGAAGATATGGTAGAGCGGCAGCGCGCAGAGGAAGTTCAGCACATCTGGCCGCTGGCGCTTCTCGAAGGCGGATTTCAGCCAGAGTTCCAGCTGCAGCTTGTTCGACAAGAGGTTCTTGTGCGTGAGCACCGCACCCTTGGCGATGCCAGTCGTGCCACCGGTATATTGCAGGAAGGCGATGTCGCTGCCGACAAGACCTGATGGTTTCAGCGCCGCGCCGTCACCCTCACCAAGCACCTGCTTGAATGTCTTGTGTCGGGGGATCGACCAGGCGGGAACGAGCTTCTTCACCTTGCGCACGAGAAGATTGACGATCAGCCCCTTGGCGCCCAGCATTTCGCCGAGCGAGGTCACCACAACATGGCGCACATCGGTATGGCCGAGCACGTGCTGGACGGTATGGGCGAAGTTTTCCAGAACGAAGATCGCCTTGGCGCCGGCATCGCGCAGCTGATGTTCCAGTTCGCGTGGCGTATAGAGCGGGTTGACGTTCACCACCACGAGCCCGGCGCGCAGGATGCCGTAGACGGCGATCGGGTTCTGCAGCACGTTCGGCATCATCACCGCGACGCGATCACCCTTCTGCAGGCCGCTTGCCTGCAGCCATGCGGCGATCTTGCGCGTCTGGCTTTCCAGCTGGCGGTAGGTGAGCGTCTTGCCCATGCTGGAAAAGGCGATGCGGTCGGCATAGCGCGCGCAGGATTTCTCAAGCAGCTCCGCCAGTGATTCGTATTCCAGCGGCGGAAGCTCGGCCGGTACGATCGCCGGATAGGTGGCAAGCCACGGCTTGTCGGGCCTTTCACCGCCAGGATGGGCGGAAATGCTGTTCATCGTGTCTCTCTCCCTGTCGCTGCCGGCGGGGCGCCCGTCGAAACTATTGGATGATCCTCCATCCTCCAATACGGCAGCTTATGTCATTGCTCGAATGGTTCAAGCAGCATCAGGCTACAATAACCTTGACGTAAACGTCAATATTGCGACGCCCGCCAAAATTGCGGATCAAATTCGGGAACAACGGGCATCGGGCGACGTTTTCAGTTCACACGCTTGGCACAACAACCGCCAGGCACGAGGAACCAACCGAAAGGGAGTAGAGACATGCTGCAACAGGACAACGACAAAACCCTCCGTGACCCGAACGTCAAGGATACGCACTCGCTGATCGCCAGCGACCGCGTTGAAGGCACCCGCGTCTACGGTGCCGATGGCAAGCACATCGGCTCGATCGAGCGCCTGATCCTCGGTAAGAGGGATGGCCGCGTCGCCTATGCCGTGCTGAGCTTCGGCGGCTTCATGGGCATCGGTCACGATCACTACCCGCTGCCCTGGGACAAGCTGTCCTACGACACGCAGCTGGATGGCTACCGCATCGACCTGACCAAGGAACAGATCGAAGGCGCGCCAAGCTACGCGGATGATGACGACACCTGGTACAACGATAACGGCCGCCGGGTCTACGATTACTACGGCGTGCCGCCCTACTGGATGTAAGTCTCCCGCGAGGCCGGAACGGAAGGGTCCCGCCGCGTGCGGGACCCACCGACGGCCACAAAAACCTCCGGCGAGAGCCGGAGGTTTTTGCATTGCATTGGCCTATCTCAACCCGCTGAAACGAGATCGTTGGCCGAGCGCAGCACCGTCCCAACCACAATATCAGCCACACCCATCGCCGCCCGCGTCTCCACTTCGAACACATGCGTTTCGCCCGGCAAAAGCGTGATCAGCATCGTATCCACCACCGCATCCGGATCGAGACGATCAGCCATAAGGCAGAGATCCTTCAGCAGGCTGACGGCAGTCACCGCGACCGCGTAACCGCCCTCGCGCTTGCTGACCTCGATCCTCATCTCCGGCTTCGGCAGCTTGAGGTCGATATCCTGGACGAAATAGTGAAACGCCCGCCGGTCGAGCATGTCGACCACGACCATTTCATTGCCGGGATCGCTGGCGGTGGCGATATCCTGAGGCAGCGTGAATGCCTTCGCCTCGAACCGGTCGCAAAGCAGCCGCCAGAATTCGAACTCGGCAAGCACAGTCCCATCAAGTCGCAGCCGTTTGCCCGAAATCTTCGCCCGCCAGAACAGCGTCCGCTCGTTGACGGCAACGGCCGCAAGCCCGCCGTCACGCGGCTGGATCGTCAGAAGCCGGGGATCGAAAGCCTGTCGCATGGCGTACCACAGCGGCTTGCGCCGCCCGGCCGAATCCAGCGCCGCCCAGGAGGTCACCGGCCAGCAATCGTTGAACTGCCAGACGACGGCGCCCTTGCAGATATCGCGGTGCGAGCGCATGTGCTCGACCGCGAAGCGGATGGCGCGGGCCTGGTTTAGTTGCGTGGCGAAATGCCAGTCGTTCATCGTTTGCGGCTCGGGCAGATGGCCGGCCAGGCCACGGATCAGCTTGTCATTGCCTTGCGTCGCCTTCTGATGATGGAAGACGCCGTTGGAGATCGGCGTCAGCGGCGCGTCGTGCACGCTCTCTTCCAGCGTCGCCCAGTTGGGCGGCGCCTGCCAGCCGAATTCCGAGCAGAAGCGCGGGATATAGTTGCGGTAGACCTCGTAGCCCACGTCGTTCCACACATCCCAGATGTGCTTGCACCCATGCGCATCTGCATTCGGCTCGATCTCCATCGTGCCTGAATAGGGGCTGCCGGGGTAGTAGGGTCGCTCGGGATCGAGCTCGGCGCAGAGCCCCGGCAGGATATCGAGATAGTAGCCGAGCCCCCAGCTCTCGCCCTCCTTGATGATCGGCCGCCAGCCCCACTCGTCGAAGCCCCAGATATTCTCGTTGTTGCCGTTCCAGACGATCAGCGAGGGATGCGGCATCAGCCGCGCGACGTTGTCGCGCACCTCCGCCTCGACCTCGCCACGGAGCGGCTCTTCCTCGGGATAGGAGGCGCAGGCAAACAGGAAATCCTGCCACACCAGCATGCCCACGCGGTCGCACTCCTCGTAGAATTCATCCCGCTCGAAGATACCGCCGCCCCATACCCGCAAAAGGTTGATGTTGGCGGCCTTCGCCTCGTCGATCCGCGAAGCATAGCGCTCGGCCGTGACCCGCGATGGGAAGCAATCGTCGGGGATCCAGTTGGCGCCGCAGAGAAACAGCGGCACATCGTTGATCACGAAGGTGAAGGCCGAGCCATGCTCGTCCGCGGAGGTGTCGAGCCGCACCGAGCGGAAGCCGATCTGTTTGGCGTAATCGTCGAGCAACTCACCGCTCTCGCCGTCGCGCAGTTCGATTTGCAGCGGATAAAGCGGCTGCGCGCCGAGATGATGCGGCCACCAGATTTGCGGCGAAGGCACGCGCACCTGGAAGCGGACCTCGTCGGTACCGGCCGCGACGATCTCGCTATGTGTGACGCCGCCGATGCTGGCCGTGAGGTGGCAGTCGCCGGCGTCACCCGCGCGCGTGATCTTTGCGCGAACCGTTACCAGCCCGTCTCCACCGGCAAGCGTCGCCGAAACCAGCGTCTCGGCAAGCCGCGCCTTCGCCCAGCGTTCCAGCCGTACTGCCTTCCATATCCCCGCCGTCACCAGCGTCGGTCCCCAGTCCCAGCCGAAATTGCACGCCATCTTGCGCATGAGGTTGCCGGGGCCGGGATAGTTGTTCGGCCGGTAGCCGTAATGCGCTTCCATCTCCGCGCCATAGGCATAGGCCGAGCGGAAGGTCACGACCAGCTCGTTGCCTTCGGCTTTCAGCCGATCGGAAACGTCGAAGCGGTAGGTCCGGTGCATGTTGAACGTCTGGCCGATCTCTTCGCCATTGAGCGAGATCGTCGCCACCGTATCCAGCCCGTCGAAGACAAGCTCCTGCACGAGATCGGCATCGGGCGATGCGTCGAAGCGGCAACGGTAGGTCCAGTCCTCGCGGCCGATCCAGTCATTGGTGATCTCGTTGACGTCGACATAGGGGTCGGGGATCAGCCGGCTTGCCAGTAGGTCAAGATGCACGCATCCGGGCACATGCGCCGGCACTGTTTTCGGCAGATCCGGCTTTCCTGCAACGTTGCAGTTGAGGGTCCAGCCGGTATACAGGTCTGTCTTGGAAATCATCTGGTTCTCTTAGAGGTAGCGGCCGTGGCGCTGCAGGACTTCGATCTTGTAGCCGTCGGGATCGGTGATGAAGAAGAACAGGGCAAGCAGTTTGCCGTCGCGGTTGAGCTCAACAAGCTTGCCGGGATTGAGCCCGGCTTCCGTGAGCCGCTTGTGCTCGACGGCGACCTCGTCGACCGACACCGCCAGATGCCCGTAGCCGTCGCCGAGATTATAGGGTTCAACGCGGCCCTTGTTGATGGTCAGCTCCAGCTCGAAGCCGGTCTCGCGGTTGCTGAGATAGATCAGCGTGAAGGTGTCGAAATCGATGCGGTCGGCGACCTCGAGCCCGAAGACCTTGCCGTAGAATTCGACCGAGCGCGCTTCGTCGAGAACGCGGATCATCGAGTGAATCATCTTGGCCAAGGCTGCCTCCATCGTGCGTATCAGGCCGCTTTGGTAGCTGCTGCCTTAGGCGGTGCGCAAGCCCATTCTTCGCGTCATCGCGCTTTCCACCAATCCCACCGCATCATAGATCAACAGCGCCATCAGGCCGACGATCAGGCCGCCCTGCAGGATGAAGGCGGTGTTGTCGGATATCAGCCCGGCGATGATCACTTCGCCCAGCCCCTTGGCGGCCACCGTCGAGCCGATCGTCGCCGTGCCGATATTGATCACGGTCGCCACCTTCACGCCCTCGATGATCAGCGGCAGCGCCAGTGGCAGCTCTACCTGAAACAGCCGCTGCGTCGGGTTCATGCCCATGCCGTCGGCGGCATCGAGCACGGCGGGGGAGACCTGTCGCAGGCCGGAGATGGTGTTTTCGAAGATCGGCAGTAGCCCGTAGAGAAACAGCGCCACCAGCGTCGGCCCGGCGCCGAAGCCCATGGCCGGCACCGCCAGCGCCAGCACAGCGACCGGTGGAAAGGTCTGTCCGGCATTGGCGATGGCGCGCGTCAGCGGCAGGAAATCGGCGCCGCTCCGCCGCGTCACGAAGACCCCGCCCAGAATGGCGACCACGGCGCTCCCGACAATCGAGATCAGCACCAGCTGCAGATGCCCGAGCGCCAGAAGCGGCAGGCTGCTTTGCGTGTAGACGGCGGGCGCGTTGTTCTTGGTGAGCGGCGTCAGCAGGAAGGACAGCCACTCCGTCCGGAACAACAGGATCAGGAGCAGGACCAGCGCCGCGACGCGAAAGAGATTGGCGGTGAGGAGCTTCATTCCTTGCGGCCCAGCTCCAGGAGATGCGACATCGAGATCGACCCGATCGCCGCCTTCTTCTCGTTCTCGACGGCGGCTTCGTCGATCCCCTGCCAGATCATTTCGGCCAGCGCGTCGCGCAGGCTGAGCGACTGCGGCAGGCCGTGGTCGAGCCCGGCCTTGGCCGGCGCCATGCCCGATGTCAGCGGCAGCAGCGACATGCGCTTCAGCGCCCGGTCGGTCGTCCCGGTCAGTTGCTGCACGAAGGGGTCGGCGGGCTCGGTGATGATCTTCTCCGGCGTCGAATATTGCAGCAGCCTGCCGCCGCGCATCACCGCGATCCGGTTGCTGAGGTGGAAGGCCTCGTCCATGTCGTGGGTGACGAGAATGATCGTCGTGCCGAACTGCTTCTGGATCGCCAGAAGATCGTCCTGCGCCTTGCCGCGAATGACCGGATCGAGCGCGCCGAAGGGCTCGTCCATGATCAGCACCTCCGGCCCCGCGGCCAACGCCCGCGCAACGCCGACGCGCTGCTGCTCGCCGCCGGAAAGCTGATGCGGATATTTCCTGGCGAAGGATTTGGGGTCGAGATTGAATAGGCCGAGCAGTTCGTCGACGCGGGCGTCGATCCTGCCGCGCTCCCAGCCGAGCAGCTGCGGCACGGTCGCAATGTTTTGCGCCACCGTACGGTGCGGAAATAGCCCGTTGCCCTGGATCACGTAGCCGATATTGCGGCGCAGTTCCGTCTCCGGCACATCGGCCACGTTGCGCCCGCCGACGCGGATTTCGCCCGAGGTCATCGGCACCAGCCGGTTGATCATCCGGATCAGCGTCGACTTGCCGGACCCTGAGGTTCCGACGATGACGGTGATCTCTCCCTTCTCGACCGCCATCGACACATTGTCGACCACGGTCGTATCGCCGTAGCGCTTCGTGACGTTGCGGATGTCGATCATGCTCATGCGGCAGGTCCCCGTATGCTGTCGGCGACCGCATCGAGAATGACGGCCGAAGAGAAGGCGAATATGACGGTCGGCACGGCGCCGAGGAGAACGAGGTCCATGGCCGTCTGGCCAAGCCCCTGGAATATGAAGACGCCGAAGCCGCCACCACCGATCAGCGCCGCCACCGTTACCAGCCCGATCGCCTGCACGAGCACGATGCGGATACCTGTGAGGATGACCGGCAGCGCCAGCGGCAGGTCGATACCGGTAAGGATCTGGCGGCGCGTCAGCCCCATGCCGGCTGCGGCGTCGCGCACGGCGGGGTCGACACCCTCGAGGCCGACAACGGTGTTGGCCACGATCGGCAGCAGCGAATAAAGCACCAGCGTGATCAGGGCGGGTGCCGCGCCGATGCCGCTGATCCCGATCGCTGCCGCCAAGGGAACATGCGCCGCGAGATAGCCGAGCGGTAGCATCAGCAGGCCGAAGAGCGCGAGGCTCGGGATCGTCTGGATCAGGCTCAGCCCCTGCAAGAGCGCCGCCCGAAGCTTGGGCACCCAGAAGCAGACGATGCCAAGCGGCAGCCCGATCGCCACCGAGATCGCCAGCGACCCGAAGGCCAACTGCACATGCGTCCATGCCTCGGCCCAGAACTGGTCGCCGCGGTTGGCGAATTCGCGCATGATCGAGAGACTGTCGAGCAGCCCCGACCAGAGAAAAACACCGAGCAGACAGACGTAAGCCGCAAGCGCCGCGACCCGCATCCACGGCTTCAGCCGCACCTTCACCAGCGCATCCGATATGATCAGCGATGTGACCGCGAGCAGCACCCAGAAGCCGCCGCCCGGCGTCATGCGCGCCGCCGTGCTGCCCTCTGGCGTAAACGACGTCGCCACGAAGCCGATCGCCGCCAGCAATGCCGCCAGACAGAGCGTCGAGATCGCAAGCCGCGCATAGGCGTTTTCGAGAAACAGCACCGCGCAGGCCGAGAAAACGAGGAGCAGGGTGAGGATGATGGCGGAGGGCTGGTCCAGAAGCTGCATCAGCAACATCGGCTTGCCCGATGCGATCCGGTTCGCCTTCACGTAGATGAATGGCAGCAATGCCGCCGCCGCGACGCCCGCGACGACGAGAACGACGCCGAGCCGGTCCAGTCTGCGGACCGCTAAGGTTTCTTCCATCGATCCATCCCAGCCTGGAAGGAAAACGGCTCCGCATCCACTGCTGGACGCGGAGCGTCGGCGATTACTTCAGGAAGCCTTTTTCCTTCAGATAGGCCTCGGCGACGCTCTTCGCCGGCTCGCCATCGACCTGGATCTTGCCGTTCAGCTTGCGCAGTTCGTCGGCCGTCAGGCTCTTGAAGATCGGCGCCAGGATCTCTTCGATCTTTGGGTTCGCCTTCAGCACCTCCTCGCGGATGATCGGCGTTGGCGCATAGACCTGCTGCACGCTCTTGTCGTCTTCGAGCACGGTGAGCTCGGCGGCCTCGATCGCGCCATCCGTGCCGTAGACCATGGCGGAATTGGCGCCATTCGTCTGGTCGGCGGCGGCCTTGATCGTGGCAGCGGTATCACCGCCCGAGAGCACGATTTCCTGCTCCGGCTTCAGCGTGAACCCATAGGTCGTCTGGAATGCGGGCAGCGCGCCGGCGGTGTTGACGAACTCGGCCGATGCCACCAGCTTCGCCTCGCCGCCACCGGAAACCCACTTGCCGAAATCGGACATGCTCTTCAGGTTATTTTTCCCGGCAACGTCGTTGCGCACGGCGATCGCCCATGTATTGTTGGCGGGCGAGGGCGTCAGCCAGACGATCTTGTTGGCGTCGTAATCCAGCTTCTTGGCCATGTCGTAGCCCTGCTGGATATTCTTCCAGGCCGCATCGTCGGGCTTGTTGAAGAAGAAGCCGGCATTGCCGGTGTATTCGGGATAGATGTCGATCTCGCCTGCGGTGATGGCCTTGCGCACCACGGGCGTGGCGCCGAGCGCGATGCGGTCCTTCGTCTTGATGCCGTTGGCGTTCAGCGCCAGCGCGATCACGTTGCCGAGCAGCGTGCCCTCCGTGTCGATCTTAGACGACACCACGACATCCGCGGCCTGCACCGCACCTGCCGTCAGGGCACAGAGCGATACGGCAAGGGCTATTCTTTTCAGCATGACCATCCCCTTATTCCTTCAAAGGCGCGGAAAGCCTTGGCGCAAGGCGAACCGCTCGAAACTCCCCGGCGAAGACAGCGCGCTGTCGGCGACCGATCCAATGCGTAACTGACATAGTGTGCACGATTGAAAAATCGATGCGATTGCAAAAATACTGTTCACGACGATGTCCAATCGATCGATGATCGATTGCCTTCCGGTCTCCGCTCGCAAATCGGATACTTCGATGCTAACCGGAAGAGCAGGCTTCGGCTTGGACGATCATGAGATGACGAGGGAGGAAAGCGTGACAATCTTGCTTGAGGTATGCGTGGATAGCCCGCGCGGTCTGGCGGCGGCCATCGAAGGCGGTGCCGACCGTATCGAATTGTGCTCGGCGCTCGAAATTGGCGGGCTCACGCCTGTCGCCGGCATGATGAAAACGGCAGCTGCCGCACCCATCCCCGTCTACGCGATGATCCGCCCGCATGCCGGCCCTTTCGTGTTCGACGGCGGCGATGAAGCGGCGATGATGGCGGATATCGATGCCGTCAGAGCCTTCGGCCTCGCCGGTGTGGTCATCGGGGCAAACCTTGCGGATGGCACGCTCGACATGCCGCTGCTGCGCCGGTTGCAAGCGCACGCAGCCGGCCTCGGTTCGACGCTGCACCGCGCCTTCGATCTCGTTCCCGATCCCGACGCGGCACTGGAGCAGGCCGTCGAACTCGGCTGCGAGCGCATCCTCACCTCCGGCTGCATCCCCAAGGCCATCGATGGCCTGGAGACACTGGCGCGACTATCGAAGAAGGCGGCCGGGCGGATCTCGATCATGCCGGGCAGCGGCGTGCGTCCCGCCAACGCACCGCAGATCCTGCGCGCCACGGGCGCCCGCGAAATTCACGGCTCCTGCAGCTCGCCCGTCGCAAGCGTCGACCCCCGCGCGGTCGCCTTCGGCTTCGAGGCCGCGTCGCCCAACCGAACGGATGCGTCCATCGTGCGCCAGATGCGCGAGGCGATCGATAGTCTTTAGCCGACTTTGATGACGGCCTTGATCAGCCCGCTCTTTTCATGCGCCCAGCGCGCCAGATCGCGCGGCGCATCGGCAAGCGTCGTGCGGTGGGTGATCAGCCGATCCACCGGCACGAGGCCATTGGCGATCGAGGCCGCCACATGCTCGAAGTCGATTCGCGTCGCGTTTCGGCTGCCGATCACCATCATTTCGCGCTTGTGAAACTCGGGGTCGGAGAAGCGGATATCGTCCTTGACGACGCTGACCAGAACCAGCGCGCCGCCATGCGCGACGAACTGGAACGCCTTCTCCATCGAGGGACCATAGCCCGTCGCGTCGAAAACGACGTCGAAGCCATCCCCGCCGGTCTTCGCCTTCACCGCGTCGAGGCTCGCATCATTGGCGACGATGCCCGATGCGAAGCCGAAGCGCTCGGCCGCCATCTCCAGTCGCTCGGCGCTGGTGTCGAGCAGGGTCACGTCATGGCCGGCGATCCGCGAAAAGATCGCAGCCCCGAGACCGATCGGACCGGCGCCGATGACGAGCGCGCGCGAACCGGCGGGCGAAAGCGAGCGGCGTACGGCATGCGCCCCGATCGCCAGGAATTCCACCGTCGCCGCCGCCTCAAGACTCAGCCCCTGCGCCGCATAGAGATTGCCCGCAGGAACCGTGATCTCCTCGCAGAACGCCCCATCCGTGTGGACGCCGAGCACCTTGATGTCCGTGCAGCAATTCGCCTTGTCCTTGCGGCAGGCGACGCATCGGCCGCAGGAGATATACGGGTTGACGATCACAGGTGTGCCGACCGCGATCTCGACCCCTGCGCCGGTTTCCACTACGGTTGCCGAGATCTCGTGGCCCATCACCCGCGGATATTCGAGAAACGGATGCTTGCCCTCGAAGATATGGTAGTCGGTACCGCAGATGCCGACATGGCTGACGGCGAGCCGAGCCCAGCCGGCTTCAGGCGTGCCGGGAGAGGGGCGCTCGACGATTTCGAGAACACCCGGTTGTTGGCAAAGCACGGCTTTCATGACGGATCCTGCATTCTATTGAAAGGAAGCCGGCGAGTGGCCGGCTCCCTGTATTGGCATTTACGAGCTGCGGCGACGGCGCAGCTGATCGAAGTAGACGATCACGATGATCAAGAGACCGGTGATGATGCGCTGCCAGAACGAGTTGACGTTGAGCAGGTTCGCGCCGTTGTTGATCGTGGCCAGAATGAAGGCGCCGATCAGCGGACCATGCACGGAGCCGACCGCGCCGAACAGCGAGGTACCGCCGATAACCGACGAGGCGATCGCCTGCAGTTCCCAACCGTCCGCCTGCGTGGCGTTGCCGATGGCGATACGCGAGGCGAGCAGCACGCCGACGAAGGCCGCGAAAGTCGCCGACAGGATGTAGGCCATGTAGATGATGGCATTGACCCTGACACCCGACAGGCGCGCCGCTTCGCTGTTGGAGCCGACGGCGAAAAGATACCGACCCCAGCGGCTGAGATGCAGCAACACGTAGGATGGTATCGCGACCAGTATCACCATCCAGAACAGGCTCGGTATGCCGAGGAAGTCGGCGCGCGAGAAGTTGGAGAAGGCTTCGTTGGTGATGTTGATCGAGGAGCCGTTGGTGATGAGAAGTCCGAAGCCGCGCAGCGCCGTCAGGGTCGCTAGCGTGATGATAAAGGGCGGCAGCCCCATGTTCACGATGCCGAAGCCGTGGAAGGCGCCGATCGCCACGCCGAAAGCGAGCGTGATGAGGATCGCCGCCCACACGGGAACGCCGGCCTGCAAAAGCCAGGCCACGATGACACCCGCGAAGCCGACGATGGCGCCGACCGAAAGATCGATGCCGGCCGTGATGATGACGAAGGTTTCGCCAAGCGCGAGGATGGCGGTCATCGAACCCTGGCGCAGCAGGTTGCTGATGTTGAGCGGCGTCCAGAAGCTGTTGGTGGCGAGCCCGAGCGCTACCCAGAGCGCGACCAGCAGGCCGATCAACGTCAGCCCGAACAGGATGTTCACTTTACGCCGTTGCGGTGGCGCCGGAATATCGGTGGGGGTTACTGTCATTGTCTTTCTCCCTCTTATTCTTCTGCTCAGACGCCAATCGCTTCGCTGAGTACCTGTTCGTGTGACGCTTCGCGAAACCCATGGCTGGCCACGAGATTGCCGGTGCGGAACACATGAAGTTCGTCAGCCAGCTCGTAGACCTCGGGCAAATAGGATGAGATCAGGATGATACCGGCGCCTGATTGCAGCAAACGGGCAAAGAGCCGGTAGATTTCCGCCTTTGTGCCGACATCGACGCCGACAGTCGGCTCGTCGAAGATGAACAGTCGAGCGCCGTGGCTCAGCCATTTGCCGATGACCACCTTCTGCTGGTTGCCACCAGACATGGCAGAAACCAGCACCCTCCGGCTTGGCGTCTTGATCGACAGATCGCGTATCTGCTGATCCGCATTCTTCGCTTCGTCGGCAAGGCCGATGACGGGCCCCTTGCTCAGCCGCTTGAACACCGGCAGGTTGATGTTGAGGCCAATAGGCAGGTTGAGGCAAAGGCCCTGGTCGCGCCGGCTCTCCGGCGCCAGCGCAATGCCGAGCTCCATCGCCGTTCGTTCGTTCTTGATGTTGACCTTGCGCCCCATCCAGCTGATTTCGCCGGCGGTCGTCTTCTCGCGTCCGTAGAGCCCAAGCGCGAATTCGCTGCGTCCGGCGCCGATCAGCCCGTAAAGCCCGACGATCTGACCGGCTTTGACAGATAGCGAGATGTCCTTGAACCCCGGCCCCGAAAGGCCTCGCACATCGACGATCGTCTCGCCGATAGCGATATTTTCCTTGTGATAGACCTGCTCGATCGAGCGGTTGATCATCAGCGCGATCAGTTCGGTTTCATTCGTCTCGCCAATCAGGCGCGTGCCGACATGCGTTCCGTCGCGCAGCACCGACACGCGGTCGGCGAGCTCGAAAACCTCTTCCATGCGATGGCTGATATAGACGATCGTCACGCCTTCGCTCTGCAATCGACGTATCAGCTTGAAAAGCTGCGCGGATTCCTGACGCGTGAGATAGGCGGTCGGCTCGTCGAAGATGAGAAACTGGGTGCCGCGCATCGCGGCGCGCGCCGTGGCGACGAGTTGCTGCTGGCCGATCGTGAGATCGCTGAGCAGCGAGGCGGCCGGCAGGCCGAAGCCGAGATCGTCGAGAACGGTCTGCGCCATCTTGACCATCTGCTTCTTGCGCATCAGGCCGAATTTATTGACTTCGTCGCCAAGAAAGAGGTTGGCGGCGACGGTCAGATGCGGGCAGAGCACGACTTCCTGGTGAACGGCGTTGATGCCGCGGACAATGGCCTCATTGGGCGTCGCCAGCGCCACCGGATGACCGCACCAGACGATCTCGCCGGCGGTTCGGTTGATCACCCCGGTCAGAAGCTTGATCAGCGTGGATTTGCCGGCGCCGTTCTCGCCCACGATTGCGTGGATTTCGCCGGCCAGAAACGTCACTGTCGCCGGCTTGAGCGCCTGCACGTAGCCGTAATTCTTCTGCAGTCCCTTCAGTTCGAGGATGGGGGTGCCTGCGGCAATGCGGCTTGCCTCTCGCAGCTTGGCACTGTCGTCATCATGGCGATGACTGATCTCTTCCAGGCTCATGGATATCTCTCCTCCTCGACAATTCGCCGTCCTTCGCCAGCCGTCCGCGTTCCCGGAGCGGATCGTACATCGGCGAAGAGAGGCCGCGCGGGATCGCTCCAGCGCGGCCTTTTCCGATTACTTCAGCTTCGGATTGAGAAGCGCGTCGATCTTCGGATCAGACATGTTCGCCTTGGTCACCAGGTTCGCGCCGGTGTCGACGTTCTGCTCGACCTTCTCGCCCTTGGACACGGCAAGTGCGGTCTTGATGCCGTCGTAACCCATGCGATACGGATCCTGCACCACGAGGCCGGCAAGCGCGCCGTCCTTGAGGAAGCCGATGGTCTTGTCGTCGCTGTCGAAGCCGATGACCTTGACCTTGTCGCTGAGCTTGTTTTCAGCGATCGCCTGACCGACACCCTGCGCCATGATCAGGTTGGACGCGAACACGCCAACGATATTCGGGTTGGCGGTGATCAGGTCGGTCATGATGTTGAGGCCGGTCGTCGCCTGACCGTCGGCGTACTTGTCCGCAACCACCTTCAGGCCCGGATACTTGGTCTTGACCTGATCCAGGAAGCCTTCGCGGCGCTGTTCGAGCGAGCCGGCGCCGGGCGCGTTGGTAATGATGACGACATCGCCCTCATCCTTGCCGGTCATTTCCTTGATCGCAGCGGCAAGACCGTCGGCAGCGATACGGCCACCCTGGACGTTGTCGGTGGTCAGGAACGACTTGAAGGCCTTCGAGTCAGCGCCGGAATCGATGCCGATGATCGGAACGGACTTGGCGGCTTCGTCGATCGGCTTGCCGAGCGCCTTGAATTCGGTCGGCGAGATGACGATCGCGGCAGGCTTGCCGGCTACGGCGTTCTCGAGAATGCTGATCTGGCCGTTGACGTCGGTCTCAGCCTGGGCGCCGAGTTCCGGCACCTTGACGCCGAGATCGGTGCCGGCCTTGCGGGCGCCAGCCAGAACAATCTGCCAGTAGAAGGACGTGGTGTCCTTGACGATAATAGGAATGGTCACGTCTGCCGCAAAGGACGGCATCGGCACGGCTGTTGCCATGACGGCGGCGCCCGCGAGAGCGGTAAAGGTGCGACGCGAAAGAATGGACTTCATGCGCATGTTGGTTCTCCTCCAAGTGCGTTCTTCCTCCAGGAAATCTCTCGCGAACGCGAAAGAGAGACTTTTATCGATAAAAAACATTTACGAGTTCGAAGCTAGCCGAGGCCTGCCTTGTTTGCAAGACGGTGCCCGATAAGCCCTTTGGCTCTTTCCGGACCAGTCCCACACCCGTTTATCGATGAAGCCGCCGGCACGAATGCGCCGGCAACGCCCTATTCCCAATCCCGGTGCCGCTTTCTCCAAGGCCCGATGCCCCTCCAAGGCATCCGGCCTAAAAGCTCCCGAGTTCGATTTATGAAATATCGGTTCCGCGTAAATGTCAACACGGAACGTTTATTCCGTTTCTCCTCTTATCCCCAGAAGACCTCGTCCGGTAGCACGACGCCTTTCTTTAGGATGATGTTGCCATAGAGCCGAAACTCTGTGGTCGCGACGATATAAGCGGCCTTGCGCGACCGTTCGTAGAAGGCAAAACGCTCAAGCGTCGAAATGCCGAAATCGCCGGCGCGCTTGGACACAATGGTCTGAAATTCCTTGCAAACCTCGGGCACGGCGGTCGGATCGCCCACCACTTCCATGACCCAGGCCGATTCCGGCACGAATGTATCGAGCGGCATATGCGTCAGGATCGCTTCGGCCATGGTCGTGGCACTGACGCCATCGGCGCGGATCATTTCCGGGCCCATGGAAAAAGACGGGAAGTTGGCGTCGGCGATGACGATCTCGTCCCCATGGCCCATGCGCGCGATGGCGCAAAGCAGATCGGGGCTGAGGACGGGATGAATTCCTTTAAGCATTCTGTTTTTCCTTAAACGCGAACAGCATCGTCGCCGAGTGGCGGCGCAACGAGGGTGAAGCTATCGAATTCCGGATAGATCGTCTCCGGCAAAATCGGTGAGAACAGGTCCATGTTGCGCGTCACGCTGGATGCCTTGCCCGTGCCGATCAGCACCGACGACACGAGCGGCTCGCGCAGCGCGAACTGCAGCGCCGGCGCGGCCAGCGATACACCGTTTCTGGCTGCGACCGCTTCCATGCCGCGCACCTTGGCGAGCACCTCTTCGGTCGCCGGCATATAGTCGAAATTCGACCCCGCCACCGCACCGGTCGCGAGAATACCGGAGTTGAAGACACCGCCGACCACAAGCGACGTCCCCTTCTTGCGGCAGAGCGGCAGCAGTTCGGCCTCAGCCGAGCGGTCGAGCAGCGTGTAGCGCCCGGCCATCAGGATGCAGTCGATATCGGCATTGCGCATCACGTCGAGGCAGACGGGCACCTCGTTGACGCCGAGCCCGAAGGCCTTGATCGCGCCCGATCTCTTCAGTTCTTCCAGTGCCTTGATACCGGTATCGAGGAACTGCTTGAGATAGACGGCATTCTTCGCCGCGCCATGCGTATAGCCGCCGATATCGTGGACATAGAGGATATCGATCCGGTTCAGCCCCAGCCGCGCATAGCTGAATTCGACCGAGCGCATGATGCCGTCATAGGAGTAGTCGTAGTCGGCATCGAAGGAGAGCGGATCGACATAGGAGTAGTCGGGAACCGTCCCCGTCGGCACCGGGCGCAGCAGCCGCCCGACCTTGGTGGAGAGCACCCATTCGCTTTCCGGCTTGCCGCGCAGAAAATCGCCGACGTGGCGCTCGCCGAGCCCCAATCCATACCAGGGCGCGACGTCGAAATAGCGGATGCCGCTATCCCATGCCGCGTCGAGCGTTTGCATTGCCTGTTCGCGCGGGCAGGCGCGGTAGAGGCCGCCAAGGGCTGCGGCGCCGAAGCTCACTTCGGTCACCTCAAGCTCGGTCCGGCCGATCCTCCTCGTCTTCATCATTCCTCCCTGAAGACTGTCGATATTATTGATTAAAGCGTTGCTCCAAGATGCCAAGGCACGAATTCGTTATCGCCGTAGCCGAACTCCTCGCTCTTGGTCTTCTTGCCCGATGCCGTATCGATGATCAGGTCGAAGATCTCGCGTCCTTTTCCAGAGATCGTCGCATCGCCGCTGGCGATCGTGCCGCAGTCGATGTCCATGTCCTCTTCCATCGAGGCATAGAGCGCCGAATTGCTGGAGAGCTTGATCGACGGCGCCGGGCGACAGCCGAAGCAGCTGCCGCGGCCGGTGGTAAACGCGATCATGTTGGCTCCACCCGCAACCTGCCCGGTGGCCGAGACGGGATCGTAGCCGGGTGTGTCCATGAAGACGAGGCCCGGCGCGGTCACCCGTTCCGCATAACCATAAACCGCTGTCAGCGGCGAACGTCCGCCCTTGGCGACAGCCCCGAGAGACTTTTCCAGAATGGTCGTCAGCCCGCCGCGCTTGTTGCCGGGGGAGGGGTTGTTGTCGAGCGAGGCGCCGTGCATCGCCACATATTTCTCCCACCAGACGATCTTCTCGTCCAGCTTGCGGGCGACCTCTTCGCTGACCGCGCGGCTGCGCAGCAAGTGCTCGGCGCCGTATATCTCGGAGGTCTCCGACAGGATCGCCGTGCCGCCGGCAGCAGCCAGAAGATCAGCCGCCACACCCAGTGCCGGATTGGCGGTGATGCCCGAGAAGCCGTCGGAACCGCCGCACTGCATGCCGATGATGATATCACTGATCGGCAGCGGCACGCGGCGCTCGCGCCCGACATCGTCGGCGATTTCCTTCAACATGCCCATGGCGCGCTCGACCGCGCGGCGCGATCCGCCGGCATCCTGGATATTGAAATGACGCTTGGAATTGCCGGCGCCGCTTTGGCCGTAAAGCGTCAGCTGGTTGACCTCGCAGCCGAGGCCGATCATCAGCACGCCGCCGAAATTCACATGCCTGGTATAGCCGGCAAGCGTCCGGTGCAGAACGGCCATGCCGTCGCCCGTCGAGCTCATGCCGCAGCCCTGGTCGTGCACGATCGGCACGAAACCGTCGATCCCCTCGTAATGCGGCAGGATGGTGCGGTTGGCCTGGTCGGCGATGGCGCGACAGACCGTGGTGGAACAGTTCACGCTGGCGATGATGCCGATATAGTTGCGTGTCGCCGAGCGTCCATCGGCGCGCTTGTAGCCCATGAAGGTGCGCGCGCGGTCGGCCGCACTCGCTTCTTCCGGCGCCGAATTGGCGGTGGCGGCCAAGCGGTCGTTTTCGAAATGCAGGTTCTGGCTATGGATATGCTGGCCGGCCTTGACGTCGGATGTCGTGCGCCCGATCGCCTGCCCGTACTTCACGACCGGCTGCCCGAGCGCGATATCGGTCAGCGCGATCTTATGGCCGGGGTCGATCTTCTCCAGCGTCGTTATCCCCGCCACCATCTCGCCGGCGGCGATCGGGGCCGTGGCCACCGCGACATTGTCGCCTGATGACAGGATGATCCAAGGGTCTTTCTTCAACGATCTTCTCCCTAGGGAAACACTCGCTGCATCGGCGAATGCGCATTGCTTTTGTTTTTTATCTACAATAAACATTTTCAAGTCAACGGGATTATTGATCCTGTGGACGAGGGAGGCAAACAGCCGCGGACGATCCAAAATAAGATAAGGATCGCCGAGAGATAAGCTCCTGCCACGCGCCGGCGCCCGCCATTCGCGGGCTTTCGCCGTGTGCTGCAGGGCAACAAGGCGGGGTGTGCATGGCGCGGCAAAACACGGTCTTCAAGGAAGCGTATAATCGCTATGTCGCGGCTCTGCGCGCCGATGAGACCCTGCCCTCCGAGCCCGATATCGCCGCCAAGCTCGGCATCAGCCGCAGCACCGCCCGCGCCATCCTGACTCGGCTGGACGAGGAAGGCATCATCAGCTGGAACAAGCGTCAGAAGGTGGTGTTGCGCACGCCGACTGAGGCCGATCTCTTTCCCTCGGAAGAGACTGATTCCCTGCACAACATCATCGAGCGCAGCTTCATGCAGCGCATCCTGTCGGATGATGCGGCCCCCGGCACGCAGATCAACGAACTGGAGCTTGCCCGCGACATCGGCACCGGCACGACCAGCGTGCGCGAGTTCCTCATCCGCTTCTCGCGCTTCGGGCTGATCGAGAAGCGGCCGAACAGCCACTGGATTTTGAAGGGCTTTACCCGCGAATTCGCGCTGGAGCTCGCCGAGGTCCGCGAGATGTTCGAGCTGCATTCCGCCGCCGAATTCGGCCGGCTGCCCAGGGATAACGAGGCCTGGCGGGCACTGGCCGAGATCAAGGCCGAGCACCACGCCCTTCTCGAGGATCTCGACGGTCGCTACAAGGAATTCTCAGCCCTCGACGAGCGCTTCCATTTGCTGATCCATGGGGCCGCGAAGAACCGCTTCATCGCCGATTTCTACGACGCCATCGCCATCGTCTTCCACTATCACTACCAGTGGAACAAGGCCTTCGCCCGCCAGCGCAACGAACGCGCCATCCACGAGCATCTGGATTATATCGCAGCCCTTGAAGCCGGCGATCCCGCCGCGATCGACGCCGCCTGCAGGGTGCATCTGCGCTCCGCGCGCCAGACCTTGCTGCAATCCCTGCCGCAGCCTGCGGTCGACGGGGAAACGCTCGCGAAATAGTGCTGTGCGGCGCCATATAGGCGAAAAAAAGCCCGCTCAAGGCGGGCCAGGTCTCGCGAACTCAATACAATCGATAACGCAATACCAACGAGACAGCTCAACCTAACACCCCGCGCGCCGCCTTGCACTTCGCTCATTTGGATGAGGTTCGCAGGCTGGCATCAGGCAATGGGAGCATGCGCCGCTCACCGCGCTGCGTATCTTCGGCAGACCGAAGCAGGCTCGTCAGCGACCAGCTCAGCGCCGGGGAAAATCATTCCATCCGGAAGCGCGCGCCTTCGCGAACACGATCTGCGCTTCGCGCCCCAGAAAGAGCAGGCCGAAGATGCCTATGATCGTCAGGATATCCCACATGTGCGCTCTCCCCAATTGCGTTGCGGGCCGTGCCTCAGACCCCTCATGACACGGCCCGCCCAATCCAAACGCGACCGCCATCACGTTTCAGGACGATCGCACTCATATGCGACATCAATGCGTCGCGGTATCGCGAATTCTGGGGATGTGGCCGTTTGGCGCATCACTTTACGGTGCGCGCGCAAGGCAAATCGTGAGCGCGAACGATGTTTGGATCTGCAAATATTTCTCGGCCGGCCCATTCTTGCTGTCAGGTCAAGTTCTCGAGTTTCTGATCGGAAATATCTGAGAATGTCTTGAGAACTACTTGGTGAGGCGACGCCCGCGAATTTTTAAGCGGGAGCAACAAGAACAACTTCCAAGTTGTGCCATTTTCATAAGATTTAGCTAATGGCATCCACACTTTGTTAACTGCGAATTTCTTAGTTTGGCACCCATAGGCTGTAAGAATCAGCCGTAACGCTCTTCGTTTTAATTCAAGGTTTTATTTATCTGGATCTCCGATGACCTCCCTTTTGACGAATACCTCGGCACTTGCAGCACTACAGACGCTAAGCTCTCTCAACTCAGGACTGCAGGAAACCCAGGGCCGGATATCGTCGGGTCTACGTGTGGAAGCGGCTTCCGATAATGCCGCCTACTGGTCCATCGCGACGACGATGCGGTCCGACAGCAAGGCGGTCTCGGCCGTCTCGGACGCTCTCGGAATGGCATCCGCCAAAGTCGATACAGCCTACGCCGGCACCGACTCGATCGTCGATGTTCTGACCGAGTACAAGGCAAAGCTCGTTGCCGCGACTGAAGACGGTGTCGACAAGGCGAAGATCCAGGATGAACTGAAGCAGCTTAATCTGCAGGTCGAAAGCATCGTGGCTTCGTCGAGCTTCAATGGTGTCAACTGGCTGACGACGAATGCTCCGACGCATCTCATGGTCACCGATGATCTTACCACCTCTGTCATGTCGTCGTTCGTTCGCTCGGATGACGGTTCGGTTAAGGTGGAAACGGAAAGCGTAAACATCAAGCTCAGCAGCATGCTAAACACCGGTGGCGGCGGCATCCTGCAAAAGGAACTTGACGGTGTCGGCAATATCGGCGGCTTCCGCGGCACGGGTATCAATTCCGTCGCCCATGAGGGCCATGAGAACCGTGATTTCACCGGCCCGGCCACTTTCGGTGCATCCGATTACATCGATTTTGACATTGTGGTCGACGCCGGAGACTATTCCGCCGGCGAGACCTTTACCGCGCTCAGGATCGACAAGAGCGTGATCGACACTGCTTTGGGCTCGACCGACGGCAAGATCGGCAACGCTTCCGACATGCGCAAGGTGCTCAACCAGGTCTTTGCCGATAACGGCGTTCCTGCGACCGCCAACGAGACGCTTTTCTCCCGCTCGCTGACGTCGAACCAGTTCGAGATCGGTTCGCTCGAGACCTCGGGTCATCCTGGTTCCAGCATCGACATAACCGGCGTTACATCGGATTTCGGCGGCGTCTATCCAACCGGCTTTGCGCTGGGCCTGGAAAAAGCGCCGCTCAGCAATCACGACAACATGTATCCCGAAGCCCACATGACGTTCGGCCGGTCGTTCACCGTCTCCGAGAAAGCGTCCATCACCTTTGACGTGCAGGTTGGCCCCAACCCGCTGCAGACCTATAGGATCGACCGGACAACGGTCGATGCCGCGCTTGGCACCAGCGATGGCTATGTCGGCAACGCCACGGACCTAGCCACTGTCATCGCATTCGCCTCGGCGGGCAGCGATTTGGTGATCACGCCATCCGGCGACACAATCACCTTTTCGGCCGATCGGACCCTCTATCCGGAAGCGGGCAATCGCGCCGCCCGCGTCAGCGTCGGCAACGTGCAGTCTGATCCGCCCTGGACGCTTGAGTTCGACCTCGACGAGGTCGATGTCACCGGCTCCGCCTTTGGTGTCGATGAGTATCTCACCGGCGTCGAGTACATGCTGAAGCGATCGATCGAAAGCGCCAGCACGCTCGGATCGCTGCAGAAGCGTATCGACGGGCAGACGCTTTTCGCCAGCAAACTCATGGACAGCCTCGACAGCGGCGTTGGCCGTCTGGTCGATGCCGACATGGAGCAGGAATCCTCCAGGCTCGCCGCCCAGCAAACCCAGCAACAACTCGCCATCCAGGCGCTGTCGATCGCCAACTCCGCGCCGAGCGGCATCATGAGCCTGTTCCGGTAATCCATGAGCCTGTTCCGGTAATCAAAGTCGAGTGTGTCCGGCTGAGGGGAGCGCCCTCAGCCGCTACCGGTTTGGGCAGCATCGAGCGGTCATCGTCTTAGGCGTCGGCCACGCTATCGTTGCGCGCGAAAGCCGGCGAAATGTCGAAACTCTGAGAAATCTGAAGAAAAATGGTGCCGCTTGCAGGACTCGAACCTGCGACCCCATCATTACGAATGATGTGCTCTACCACCTGAGCTAAAGCGGCAATCCGGCGGGTGATTTGTGTTCGGCCCGCGATTTGCATGGCGCTGATACAAGCATTGTCGGAAGATTTCAAGCGCCCTGTCACCTCTTTGGCAAAAAAGAACGCGGCTGTGGAAACATGCCCGCGCCGTTCAGGCTGGCGAGGGGAGCGCCAGTCGGTCGCGCGCTGCGTCATATTCTTTTTTCATGCGGTCCACGAGCGCCTCAACGGGTTCTACGGCCTTGATGGCGCCGATGCCCTGGCCGCTGCCCCATATGTCCTTCCACGCCTTGGCGCCGCCCACGGCCTGTTCGAAATCCATCTTCGAGGCGTCGGCGACCGGCAGGTTGTCGGGGTCGAGGCCGACGGCCTTGACTGATGGTTTCAGGTAGTTGCCGGCAACGCCGGTGAAATAGTTGGAATAGACGATATCGCTCGACGCGCCGTCGACGATCGCCTGCTTGTAGGCGTCGGAGGCGCGCGCCTCGTCGGTCGCGATAAAGGGGCTGCCGATGTAGGCCATGTCGGCGCCCATCGCCTGCGCTGCCAGGATCGCGCTGCCATTGGCGATCGCGCCGGCAAGCAGAAGCGGGCCGTCGAACCACTCACGGATCTCTTGCACCAGCGCGAAAGGTGACAACGTCCCGGCATGGCCGCCGGCACCCGCCGCCACCGCGATCAACCCGTCCGCACCCTTGCGGATCGCCGAATTGGCGTGCCGGTTGTTGATCACGTCATGCAGCACGATGCCGCCATAGGAATGCACGGCGGCGTTCACCTCGGGCACGGCGCCGAGCGAGGAGATGACGATCGGCACCTTGTATTTCACGCAGAGCATCAGGTCGTGCTCCAGCCGCTTGTTCGACGTGTGGACGATCTGGTTGACGGCGAAGGGTGCGGCCGGCCTGTCCGGATTGGCGGCGTCGTGCGCTGCGAGATCCTCGGTCATCATCGCAAGCCATTCGTCGAGCTGGCTCTCCGGCCGCGCGTTGAGCGCCGGGAACGCGCCGATGACACCGGCCTTGCACTGCGCCAGCGTCAGCGCCGGGTGCGAAATGATGAACAGCGGAGAGGCCACCACGGGCAGTCTGAGGTTTCGCGTCAGGATCGAGGGGAGGGCCATGGGTCACCGTGAAGAATTGACGTTTACGAAAACGTCAATGTGATAGCAGAGAGTTTTCGCCAGGAAAAGACCGTGTCGCGGTTCCGCCAACATCGCTTGCTCTATAAAAAGGCCTGCCTTTCGGTATTATCCCCTATTGAACGGGCGCCGGCGGCAGCCTCAGCCTTGCGGTTTACGGCATCAGCCGCTACCGCAGTTGCATATTGTTTAAGCATATGACGCCTGTCATCAGCACGAAGGACCGGACGTGAGCGGATTAGAAACGGCTATCAGAACGGCGCTAGACAATGCCGATCGCGACAATCCCGAAGTCCGAGCCAAGATCTATCAATCCGCGCGCCAGGCGCTGGAAGCCGGCCTGCGCAAGCAGGACGTCACCGATACCAACGCGATCGCCCATCATCGCCACCGTCTGGAAACGACGATCCACATGATCGAGGCGGAGGAGCGACAGCGCCTTCATCCGCGCCAGGGGCCGCCCGAGGTGCCGGTGCCGCCCGTCGTCGACATCCCGCCACCCCCGCCGCCTCGCGCGCCTGATGATTTCGACAGTCCCACCATCGGCGGCGAAACGCGGGCGCCCGCGCCTGACGTCATGGTCGCCGACAATCGCTACCAAGAGGACTCCGGCCTCGGTGGCCTGCATGCCGGCGATGCCGATCATCTGGCGGCCGCTCCCGAACCCTTCGCGGCCGAGAAGAAGCCGGCCAACATGGATTTCCGGCCCGAGCGCGCCGTCGCTCGCCGCAAGCCGCGCAAGTTCTTTTCGCGGCTGCTCGTCTGGTGCGTCCTGCTCGCCTTCATCGGCATGGGCGCCTGGTGGGCGCATACGTCCGGCCTGCTGATGTCGGCGGCCGAGCGCGATACCAGCGTCGCCAATCCGCCCGCCACCACCGCGCCGGAGGATTTCAACGGCGCGAGTGACAATCATACCGCTGACAGCGACGCCAGCCAGGCGCCGGTCATCGATCCGCAGAATTCCTTCTCCGCCGCCTGGCTCGAAATCTTCAAGCCCTCCGACGCGAACAAGATCGTCAAGGGTCCACAGTCGCGCGTCGAGAGCATTGCCGAAAACGATGGTCCGGCGCTGCGCCTGACCTCCCAAAGCGCCGGCGCCGATGGCAATGTCGGTATCACGGTTCCGCCCGATATCCTGCAGCAGCTCGCCGGCAAGTCCTCGACCATCGCTGTGACCCTGCAATCGACCTCCGACGAGCCGACGCAGATCACCGTCGAATGCGATTTTCAGTCGCTCGGCGATTGCGCCCGCCACCGCTTCACGGTCAACCGCGAAAAGTCGGATGTCCTCCTGCAGGTTCGCTTCGATCGCTCGCTCGCGCCGACCTCGGCCGGCACGCTTTTGATCAACAGCGACGTGGACGGCAAGGCGAGGGGCATCAACCTCTACGCCGTGCGCATCCTGCCCGGCCAATAAGGCGGTCGAGCAGCGCGCTCAGATAACGCACTTGGGCGCGGTCACTTCAGGAACTTCGGCCCCTGGCCGATGATCTTGTCGTCGAGCTTGCCGATCGCGTCCTTGTCCTTGCCGTCATAATCGATCGTCTTCAGCATGTGGCGGATGAGGTTTATACGGGCGCGGCGCTTGTCGTTGGCGTGAACCACGGTCCAGGGCGCGAATTCCGTGTGCGTTTCCTTCAGCATCCGGTCGCGCTTTTCGCTGTAGTCGTCCCACTTGGTCAGCGCCGCGATATCCATCGACGACAGCTTCCATACTTTCCTCGGATCATGGCGGCGGTCGTGAAAGCGCTTCAGCTGCATCTCGCGGCCGATATCCAGGTAGAACTTGAAGAAGAAGATGCCCTCGTGGCTGATCACCTTCTCAATCTGCGGCGCCTGCGCGAGAAAATCCTCATATTGCCTCTGCGTGCAGAAGCCCATGATCGGCTCGACGCCGGCGCGGTTGTACCAGGAACGGTCGAAGAGCACGAACTCGCCCGCCGTCGGAAACTGCGCGATATAGCGCTGGAAATACCATTGCCCGGCCTCGCGGTCGGTGGGTTTCGTCAGCGCCACCACGCGGGCGAGACGAGGGTTCATGTGCGCGGAGGAGGCCGATATCGCGCCACCCTTGCCCGCCGCGTCGCGGCCTTCGAACAGCGCCATCACGCGTTTGCCGGTTGCCTGCAGCCAGAACTGGACTTTGACCAGCTCGATCTGAAGGGCCTTCAGCTCTTCGAGATACTCTTCTTCCTTGAGCTTCTTGTTATAGGGGAAGTCGCCCGATTTCAGCGCCTCCTCGTCCACCCAGTCGGGCAGCACCGGATCGTCCACGTCGAAGACGCGCTTCTTGCCCCTGATATCCAGTTCGACTGCTCTGCTTTCGACATCTTCCGACATGGCGATCCTCCTCGGTATGTGCGTAGCCGCCAAGGCGAACATATTTCCTTTTGAAAATCAAACCTCTCGTCATCGGTAAAAATTATGTGCGCAGTTGGGGTGCATTGTCGGTTTGCTGGCGGCATCGGTAAACTTCTGTCATGAAAGAGCGCTATCAGGCGAAGTTTGATAGCCAACGAAGAACGAATCGACGTCGCGAGGGGCACTTGGAACAGCAAACGCCATGGACGGCCAAACTGGCGGCGAAGCTCCGTCGGGAGAGCTTCGTGCTTCTCGTCGCGCTGGCGATTGCGTTCATCGCGGTGACCGCTGGCATGAACGGCTGGGGCGTGCTCGGTCTGCTGGCGATCATGCTGCTTGCTATCATGTGCTCGTCCGAGCCTCGTCCCCGCGTGGTTGCGGCCCCGCCGGCGTCCGAGGTCGAGGAACCTGCTGCGCGCAGTCTTCTGCCCGAGGTGTCGGCGACGCTTTCGGCGCTCGACATTCCCGTCATGGTGCTGGCCGGCGATGCCTCCGTGCTGTTCCAGAACCGCGCCGCTGAAAAGGCCTTCGGAGAGATGGTCATCGGTGCGCATATCTCAGCGCGCCTTCGTTCGCCCGGTATTCTCGACATGGTTCGCGAAACCATCGTCACCAACGCGCCGAACCAGATCGAGCACTCCGAACGCCTGCCTTCCGAGCGCGTCTATATTGTCCGCAGCTCGCCGGTGGAGCTTGGCGCTGTCAGCGGTGCAAACCATGGCGCAAGCGAGCGCTTGTTCGTCCTGTCCTTCCGAGACATATCGGAAGTTCGCCGCATCGATCGCATGCGCTCGGATTTCGTGGCCAACGCCAGCCACGAGCTGCGCACGCCGCTCGCCTCGCTGCGCGGCTTCATTGAAACCATCCAGGGACCGGCGAAAAGCGATTTCAAGGCGCAGGAGCGCTTCCTCGGCATCATGTTCGACCAGACCACGCGCATGAGCCGCTTGGTCGACGACCTCTTGTCCCTGTCACGCCTTGAGTTGAAGTCGCATATCGCGCCGGATGAGAAGGTGGATCTTGTCCCGCTGCTCGGCCATGTCCGGGATGCGCTTCTGCCCCTCGCCAACGATGTCGGCGTCGATATCCAGCTGCATCTGCCGGAAGGCCGAGCCGAGGTGGCGGGCGATCGCGACGAGCTGGTCCAGGTGTTTGAAAACCTGATCGAAAACGCCTGCAAGTATGGCCAGGAAGGCAAACTCGTCGAGGTCTTCCTGAAGAATGGCCCCAGCGGACCCGTCGAGGTCACCGTCGTCGACAAGGGGCCGGGTATCCCGGCCGAACACGTACCACGCCTGACGGAGCGCTTCTATCGCGTCAGCATCGAGGATAGCCGCTCCAAGAAGGGCACGGGCCTCGGGCTTGCCATCGTCAAGCACATCCTCACGCGCCACCGCGCCCGCCTGATCGTCAAGTCCGAGGTCGGCAAGGGAACGAGCTTTACCGTCCGGTTTTGACATAAAAGACAGTCCGGTCTTTATGAAGTCTGATTTTGTCTATGATTTTCAATTGCATAGACTGTCATAAATGTTTCACTGAACTGACATAAAAGCTCTTGTCATCAGAGGCTAAAGAATGCGTGCCGCTGACAGAGACGGCACCGTCAAAGGGCCGTTCAGGCCCCACCCAGACAGTTATAAGCCCGGGAGACTATTATGAACGCTTTTAAACTCACGGTCGCTGCACTTGCTGCTTCCGCCGCTTTCGCAGGCGCGGCTGTTGCTCGCGACCAGGTCCAGGTCAGTGGTTCGTCCACCGTTCTGCCTTACGCCAAGATCGTTGCCGAAACTTTCGGCGAAACCTTCAAGGACTTCAAGACGCCGGTCGTTGAATCCGGTGGCACCGGCGCTGGCCTCAAGGAATTCTGCAAGGGCGTAGGCCCTGACACGATCGACGTTGCCAACGCTTCGCGTCCGATCAACGCCAAGGAACTGGAAGCCTGCAAGACCGCCGGCGTTACCGACATCCAGGAAGTCAAGATCGGCTACGACGGCATCGTCTTCGCAACCGACTCGTCCAACCCTGACGTCGCTTACGAGCCGGCCGACCTCTACAAGGCTCTCGCCGCTCAGGTTGTTGTCGACGGCAAGCTCGTCGCAAACCCCTACAAGAAGTGGTCTGAAGTCAACTCGAAGCTCCCGGCTGTTGATATCGCTGCCTACATCCCCGGCGAAAAGCACGGCACCCGCGAAGTGTTCGAACTGAACGTTCTCGCTGCTGGCTGCAAGGATAGCGGCGCTCTCGACGTGATCTCCAAGGAAATCGCTGACAAGGCTGCCCAGAGCAAGGCTTGCGTTGCAGTTCGTAAGGACGGCGCTGCAGTCGACATCGACGGCGATTATCCGGAAACGCTGGCACGCATCGCTGCCAACAAGACCGGTGTTGGCGTATTCGGCCTCTCCTTCTACGAAAACAACGCCGACAAGCTGAAGGTCGCTACCGTCAAGGGTATCGTTCCGAGCCCGGAAACGATCGCTGACGGCACCTACCCGGTTTCCCGTCCGCTGTTCTTCTACGTCAAGAAGGCTCACCTGGGCGTTATCCCGGGCCTGAAGGAATACGTAAACTTCTTCGTATCCGACCAGATGGTTGGCCCTGACAGCCCGCTCGTCGAGTACGGCCTGGTTGCTGCTCCGGACGCTGAGCGCGAAGCGACCCGCAAGGCAGTCGAAGACGGCAAGACCATGTAATAAACTTTGCCGGCGCGATCCAAAGGGTCGCGCCGGCATCGCCTTTGTCCGCTCTAAGGGAGCGGTAAAGCTGAACTACTCCATGATTGGAAGCCGAGATGGCCGAAGCGCCGTTTCGCTCTTGGGGGCCGAGGGCCTGGGGGACCTTAACGAATGAGTACATCCGTCTTACTCTTGTGCCTCGTTGTGCTTGGCGCGGTTGCCTTTGTGGCAGCACGCAGCCGCGCGACGGCGCTTGCCGGAGGTAAATCCTCGGCGCTGCACTCCCGGCCTGGCTACTACGGTGCCTATGCCGCAATCTGGGCTATCCTGCCTGCGCTCATCGTTCTGTGCGCCTGGCTTGCGATTAGCCCCTCCATTATCGAATCCTCCGTTCGCGGCGGCTTTCCTGAAGACGTCAAGGCTCAGTCTGCGGCTCAGCAGAACCTGAACTACGGCATGGTCAGCGCCATCGCCCGAGGTTTGCCTCAGCTCGCGAGCGAAGACGTTGCCGCAGGCGTCGGCGATCCCGCCGGTCTCCAGGCCAAGCTCGCCGCCAAGGGCGTTCCGCTCGCCGGCGTGCCGCAGCCTTACATGATCGAAGGCGCGCAGAAGCTGAACACCGAGAGCGGCATCAGCCGCTTGATCATGACGCTGGTCGTTCTCGCGCTCGGCGTTGCCGGTGGCTTCTATGCCCTGCGCGAAGTCGCTCCCCGTTTCCGGGCCCGCAACCGCGTCGAGCGCGTCATGCTCTGGGGGCTGCTGCTTGCATCCTCCATCGCCATCCTGACCACGGTCGGTATCGTGATGTCGATGCTGACGGAAGCCGCTCACTTCTTCGCTGAAGTTCCAGCCGCCGACTTCTTCTTCGGCACCGTCTGGGATCCGCGCTTTGCCGGCGCCGGCAGCTCGTCCTTCGGCCAGTTCGGTCTCATCCCGCTGCTGCTCGGAACGCTCTACATCGGCTTCGTCGCCATGCTGGTCGCCGTTCCGGTCGGTCTCTTCGCGGCCATCTACATGGCGGAATACGCGGCTCCCAAGGTTCGCGGTATCGCCAAGCCGCTGCTCGAAGTGCTTGCCGGTATCCCGACCATCGTCTACGGCTTCTTCGCCCTCATCACCGTCGGCCCGTTCCTGCGCGACCTCTCGTCCCAGGTGAACGGCCTTCTGACCGGCGACTACAGCAACTTCATCCAGGCACAGAGCGTTCTGACCGCCGGTATCGTCATGGGCATCATGCTGATCCCATACGTCTCCTCGCTGTCTGACGATATCATCACCGCCGTGCCGCGCGCCCTGCGTGACGGTTCGCTCGGTCTCGGTGCCACGCGTTCGGAAACGATCAAGAAGGTCGTTCTCCCCGCCGCCCTGCCGGGTATCGTCGGCGCTCTCTTGATGACCGCCTCGCGCGCCATCGGCGAGACCATGATCGTCGTGCTTGCAGCCGGTGTTGCCGCCCGCATCCAGATCAATCCCTTCGAGCCGATGACGACGGTGACGGTCAAGATCGTCAACCAGCTGACGGGTGACCTTGAGTTCACCTCGCCGCAGACGCTGGTTGCCTTCGCGCTTGGCATCACGCTGTTCTTCATCACGCTTTGCCTTAACATCTACGCGCTCTTCATTGTGCGCAAATACCGGGAGCAGTACGAATGACGGACGTTGTTTCCTCCGGACAGGGCGTCGTCGTCTCCAAGGCGCCGGCCCGCCGCGACATCGGCATCAAGCGTCGCTACGCCGCCGAACGCCGCTTCCAGGCCTATGGCATCGCTGCCATCTCCTTCGGTCTGATCTTCCTGGCCATCCTGCTCACGACGGTTATCCGTCAGGGCTACACGGCCTTCGCGCAGACCTCGATCACCCTGCCGATCGAGTTCTCCGAAAAGGTGCTCGACCCCAACAACAAGCGCGCCACCGACCCGTCGGTGCTGATCGCCGCCAACTATCCGGTGCTGATCCGCGACGCCATGGTCAAGACGCTCGGCATCAACGCCCAAAGCCGTCCGGAAACGCGTGACGCCACCGCGATGATCTCCAAGGGTGCGCCGATCGTGCTCCGCGACATGGTCGTTGCCGATCCGTCGCTGATCGGCAAGACGGTCAACGTCACGCTTCTCGCAGACGCCAACGTCGACTCGGCCAACAAGGGCCAGATCGACCTGACGGTTGACGAGAAGAACCGCAAGGTCAACGACCGCCAGGTCGGCTGGATGCAGCAGATGGCAGCCAGCGGCACGCTCCACAAGGAGTTCAACACCGGCCTCTTCGTCAACGGCAACTCCAGCCGTCCGGAAGCCGCGGGTCTCGGCGTCGCCCTCATCGGTTCGCTCTACCTGATGCTGATCGTTCTTGCCCTGTCGCTGCCGATCGGCGTCGCCGCTTCGATCTACCTCGAAGAGTTCGCGCCGAAGAACAAGCTGACCGACCTGATCGAGGTGAACATCAACAACCTCGCGGCCGTTCCCTCGATCGTCTACGGTCTGCTCGGTCTCGCCGTCTTCATCAACTTCGCAGGCCTGCCGCGCTCCGCGTCGTTGGTCGGCGGTCTGGTGCTGACGCTGATGACGCTGCCGACTATCATCATCGCCACCCGCGCGGCACTGCGCGCCGTGCCCCCTTCGATCCGCGCGGCCGCTCTCGGCCTCGGCGCCTCGAAGATGCAGATGGTGTTCCATCACGTCCTGCCGCTGGCAATGCCTGGCATCCTGACCGGCACCATCATCGGTCTGGCGCATGCGCTCGGTGAAACCGCGCCGCTGCTCCTGATCGGCATGGTCGCCTTCGTTGCCAATGCGCCTGCCACCCCGATGGATCCCTCCACGGCTCTGCCGGTGCAGGTTTACATGTGGGCAAACGAAGCCGAACGCGCCTTTGTCGAGCGCACGTCCGGCGCCATCATCGTCCTGCTCCTGTTCCTGATCGTCATGAACCTCGGAGCCATCCTCTTGCGTCGTCGCTTTGAGCGCCGCTGGTAAACGGAGTAAACATCATGAACATGTTGACGGAAGCAGCAGTTGAGAAGGCGCTAGACCAGAAGATGAATACCATTCCGTATAAAATGATTGGCCAGGACGTCTCGGTTTACTACGGCGAGAAGCGTGCGCTTTTCGATGTGAAGCTGAACATCCGCGAAAACACCGTGACGGCTCTCATCGGTCCGTCGGGCTGCGGCAAGTCCACCTTCCTGCGCAGCCTGAACCGCATGAACGACACGATCGACAATTGCCGCGTCACCGGCAAGATCACGCTCGATGGCGATGATATCTACGATCCGGATATCGACGTCGTCGAACTGCGCGCCCGCGTCGGCATGGTGTTCCAGAAGCCGAACCCATTCCCGAAGTCGATCTACGAGAACGTCGCCTACGGCCCGCGCATCCACGGTCTCGCCAAGGCGAAGGCCGACATGGACGTCATCGTCGAGCAGAGCCTGCAGCGCGCCGGCCTGTGGAACGAGGTCAAGGACCGCGTGCATGAAGGCGGCACCGGCCTCTCGGGTGGTCAGCAGCAGCGTCTGTGCATCGCCCGCGCGATTGCCGTTAGCCCTGAAGTCATCCTCATGGACGAGCCCTGCTCGGCGCTTGACCCGATCGCGACCGCCAAGGTCGAGGAGCTCATCCACGAGCTGCGCGAGGCCTACACGATCGTCATCGTTACGCACTCGATGCAGCAGGCAGCCCGCGTTTCGCAGCGCACCGCCATGTTCCACCTCGGCAACCTCGTCGAGGAGAACGATACAGACAAGATGTTCACCAACCCGGATGATCCGCGCACCCAGGATTACATCATGGGCCGCTTCGGCTGATCTCCGAAACCGGTAAACCTCAGGACATTCAAGGATAAGCCCCATGGCATCGACACATATCTATTCCGCCTATGACGATGATCTCAAGTTCCTGACGCGCCGCATCTCCGAAATGGGCGGCCTCGCGGAACAGATGGTCGGCGACGCCGTTCGCGCGCTCGTCAACGGCGACACTTCGCTCGCCCAGAAGGTCATCTCCGACGACGTGATCCTCGATCACGCCGAGCGCGAGATCGGCGAAAAGGCGATCATCACCATCGCCCGCCGCCAGCCGATGGCCGCCGACCTTCGCGAAATCATGGGCTCGATCCGCATCGCGGCCGATCTCGAGCGCGTCGGCGATCTTGGCAAGAACACCGCCAAGCGCGTCATCGCTGTCCAGAGCACCGGCGTTCCGCGCAAGCTCGCCCGTGGCCTCGAGCATCTCTCCGAACTGGCGCTCGTCCAGCTCAAGGAAGTTCTCGACGTCTACACCAGCCGCGTTGCCGACCGCGCCAAGTCGATCCGCGAGCGCGACGAGGAAATCGACGCGATGTACACCTCGCTGTTCCGCGAGATGCTGACCTACATGATGGAAGATCCGCGCAACATCACCAGCTGCACGCATCTTCTCTTCTGCGCCAAGAACATCGAGCGCATCGGCGACCACGCCACCAACATCGCAGAGACCATCTACTACATGGCTACCGGCGCCCAGCCGGAAGGCGAGCGTCCGAAGGACGACACCGCCAACACCGTCGGCGCGGTCACGGAATAAGCGTTCCGGACCCACGCCCCCAGGAGACCGAGACGAATGATCCCAAGAGTAGCAGTCGTTGAAGACGAAGAAGCACTGAGCGTGCTTCTTCGCTATAACCTTGAGGCCGAAGGCTTCGAAGTCGATACCATCCTTCGCGGTGACGAGGCCGAAATCCGGCTGCAGGAACGCACGCCTGATCTTTTGATCCTCGATTGGATGCTGCCCGGCGTATCCGGCATCGAGCTCTGCCGTCGCCTGCGCATGCGCCCGGAGACGGAGCGCCTGCCGATCATCATGCTGACCGCCCGTGGCGAGGAAAGCGAACGCGTTCGCGGCCTGTCGACCGGCGCCGACGACTATGTCGTCAAGCCGTTCTCGACGCCTGAGCTCGTCGCCCGCGTCAAGGCGATGCTGCGCCGCGCCAAGCCGGAAGTGCTCTCCTCGCTGCTGAAGTGCGGCGATATCGAGCTCGATCGCGAAACCCATCGCGTTCACCGCAAGAGCCGCGAAGTCCGCCTCGGACCGACCGAATTCCGCCTGCTGGAATTCCTGATGTCGTCGCCCGGCCGCGTCTTCTCGCGCTCGCAGCTGCTCGATGGCGTCTGGGGCCATGACATCTATGTCGACGAACGCACCGTAGACGTTCACGTCGGCCGCCTGCGCAAGGCGCTCAACTTCTCGAACATGCAGGATGTGATCCGCACCGTTCGCGGCGCCGGTTATTCGATGGAAGCGTAAGGCGCTTCCATTTCATACGATCCAACGAAAAACGGGCCCCGCGAGGGCCCGTTTTCTTTTGTTCCTTATCCGGCTTTCCGGGTCATGCGACCCGGTTGGCTGCCTTGCGGCGCTCGTTGACCGGCTGGTAGGCCATGCGCTGGTGGTAGGTGCAGTATGGCGAGTTGTCGGGGGACTCGCAGCCGCAGAAGTGGAAGTCATCCGTCAGCGGATCGCCGACCGGCCACTTGCACGTGCGCTCGGTCAGTTCCGTAAGGCCGAGACGGCGCGAGATCGGAACGACAACGTTGGAGGCTGGACGGTAACGGACTTCCTCGATCGCATCGATATCCATCTCTTCCTTGAGAGCCACTGCGCCCTGCGGGCGGGCAACGGCGCGGCTTGGCGAGATGCGTGCGGAATTGAAATTGCTGGCAGGGCGGGGGGTCGAAACCGCCGGGCGCTTCGGCGCCCGCGTCGCCGTCGTCGTGCCGCCGGCCTTGGCGCGGCCAGGCAGGTTCAGGCGGTGGACCTTGCCGATGACGGCGTTGCGGCTTACACCGCCAAGTTGTGCCGCAATCTGGCTGGCGCTCAGGCCTTCGGCCCAAAGCTTCTTCAGTCTTTCAACGCGCTCGTCTGTCCAGTTCATGCCCTGTCTCCGCCTTATTGCGTTGGTGTAGGCAGAATCCTTCACCCATGGCACGGACGTGTCCGGACCAAGAAACGCTTGCTCGATTTTGGTGACTAGTTCCGCCGCATGCAGTCTAGTAATTGAGTTTTAACCTAGAGTGAGGGCGACTCCGTGACAAGAGTCGGTTGAATCGCGGCGAATCGATTTCTCGGTTTTCCCCAACTTGCTGGGTGGTAGAGTCATTTCTGCAACATTAGCTGTTGATAGCTCGCCGGCGCCCCGATGCTTGCTTGACGCATGCGACAAAAGCTCAGTTTTGTTGACATCGCACTGCGAAAAGACAATAGTGCCCCTCGCCGCCGAAAGGCGGCATTTTTCATTTCCGGGCACCCGCTTTTTCGCCGGAGTCCGGGCCTTTGTTGAGCGAATGACAGGAGATCGCGCCATGGCTGAAGCCGCGCCGCTTTATGATACCTACTCTCGTGCCCCGCTGCGGTTCGAGCGAGGAGAGGGCGTGTGGCTGATCACCGAAACTGGCGAGCGATATCTCGATTTCGGCGCGGGCGTTGCCGTGACCTCCGTCGGCCATAGCCACCCGCACGTCGTCGGCGCGCTTAAGGATCAGGCCGAGAAGGTTTGGCACCTCTCCAACATTTACGAGATCCCCGGCCAGGAGCGCTTTGCCAAGCGGCTGACGGATGCAACCTTCGCGGATAAGGTGTTCTTCACCAATTCCGGCGCCGAGGCGCTGGAATGCGCGATCAAGACCGCGCGCCGCTACCAGTATTCGAAGGGCCATCCCGAGCGCTTCCACATCATCACCTTCGAAGGCGCCTTCCACGGCCGCACGCTGGCGACGATCGCTGCCGGTGGCCAGGAGAAGTATCTCGAAGGCTTCGGCCCCAAGACACCCGGTTTCGACCAGGTGCCCTTCGGCGATATCGAGGCCGTCCGTGCCGCGATCACAGATGCCACGGCCGGTATCCTGATCGAGCCGGTACAGGGCGAAGGCGGTATTCGCCCGGCAACCACGGAATTCATGAAGGCGCTGCGCCAGCTCTGCGACGAAAACGGCCTGCTTCTGATCCTCGACGAGGTTCAGTCCGGCGTCGGCCGCACCGGCAAGCTCTTCGCGCATGAATGGTCCGGCGTCACGCCTGATATCATGGCGGTCGCCAAGGGCATCGGCGGTGGTTTCCCGCTCGGCGCATGCCTGGCAACAGCTGAAGCTGCCTCCGGCATGAAGGCCGGCACCCATGGCTCGACCTATGGCGGCAACCCGCTCGCCATGGCCGTCGGCAATGCCGTGCTCGATGTCATCCTCGAGGAGGGCTTCCTGCGCCACGTCAACGACGTCGCGCTCGTCTTCCGTCAGGGTCTTGCATCGCTGAAGGATCGCTTCCCCGATGTAATCGAGGATATCCGCGGCGAAGGCCTGATGCTCGGCGTCAAGGCGGCTGTTCCGTCGACTGAGCTGTTGCAGGCCATCCGCGCTGCCAACCTGCTGGCCATTCCGGCCGGCGACAATGTCATCCGTTTGTTGCCCCCGCTTGTCGTCACGGCCGACGAAGCCCGCGAAGGCCTCGCCCGCCTGGAGCGTGCCGCCGAGAGCGTGCGCGCCAAGGCAAAGAAGACGGCTTGAATGGATAGATGCCCGGCCGGATGGCGGGCGCAACAGGTTTAAAGACAGATGGCTTCCCCAAAACACTTCCTCGATCTCTCCGCGGTAACCTCCTCCGACCTCAGGGTCATCATGGATGACGCCAAGACCCGCAAGCAGGCTTTCAAGGCCGGCCAGGGCGACAAGCCGCTGGCAGGCAAGATGCTGGCGATGATCTTCGAAAAGCCCTCGACCCGCACCCGCGTCTCCTTTGACGTCGGTATGCGCCAGCTCGGTGGCGAAACGCTGTTCCTTTCGGGCACCGAAATGCAGCTCGGCCGCGCTGAAACGATTGGCGATACCGCCAAGGTCCTGTCGCGCTATGTCGACGCGATCATGATCCGCACCACCGACCATGCGCGCATGCTGGAACTCGCCGAACACGCGACGGTTCCCGTCATCAACGCTCTGACCGATGACACCCATCCCTGCCAGATCATGGCCGATATCATGACCTTCGAAGAGCATCGCGGCCCCATCAAGGGCAAGACGATCGCTTGGATGGGCGATGGCAACAACGTGCTGCATTCGCTGGTCGAAGGCGCTGCCCGTTTCGGCTATCGCATGAACATGGCGGTACCCCTTGGTTCCGAGCCGAAGGATCACTATCTGAACTGGGCCCGCAATGAGGGCGCCGAGATCATGCTGAGCCATGATGCAGACCGTGCGGTCGCCGGCGCCGATTGCGTGGTGACCGATACCTGGGTCTCCATGAATCAGGAACATCGGGCCCGGGGTCACAACGTCTTCCAGCCTTATCAGGTCAATTCGGCTTTGATGGCACAGGCCGACAAGGATGCATTGTTCATGCATTGCCTGCCGGCCCATCGTGGTGAGGAAGTTACCGACGAAGTGATCGACGGCCCGCAATCCGTGGTCTTCGATGAAGCGGAAAACCGTCTTCATGCGCAGAAGTCGATTCTTGCTTGGTGCCTGGGCGCGATCTGAACCATACTGGAGGCCACATCGGGCCGGACAGGCCCGTGGCCGCGCTGGCGGATGGACGGGCTCGTCCGCTGCCCTCAGACTAGGAGAAGACCATGGCAGAAGCTGCAGCCACCCTCGGCGAATTCGATTTCGCCGGTGATGATCATGTCGTTCCGTTTCAGGTGGAAGGCCTGGATGTGCGCGGTCGCGCCGTCCAGCTCGGCCCGATGCTGGATGCGATCCTCGATCGCCACAATTATCCCGCACCCGTCGCCCGCCTGCTGGCCGAAGTCATCGCGCTGACGGTGCTGCTTGGCACGTCGCTGAAGTTCGAAGGCAAGTTCACCGTCCAGACCAAGAGCGACGGCCCGGTCGATCTGCTTGTCGCCGATTTCTCGACGCCCGAGAACGTGCGCGCCTACGCCCGTTTCGACCAGACGCTGCTGGACGAGGCGGTTGCCGCTGGCCGCGCCGAGCCCGAGCAGCTGCTCGGCAAGGGCATGCTGGCGTTCACCATCGACCAGGGCAAGTTCAGCCAGCCTTACCAGGGCATCGTCGCGCTTGACGGCGCCACGCTGGAAGATATTGCCGGCACCTATTTCCGCCAGTCGGAGCAGATCCCGACGCGCGTGCGCCTGGCCGCCGCCGAACTGCTGGACCGCGACGAGCAAGGCAAGCCGCGTCATCGCTGGCGGGCAGGGGGCCTCGTTGCCCAGTTCCTGCCGGAAGCGCCCGAGCGCATGCGCCAGGCAGACCTGCATGGCGGCGATGGCGACGAAGGTACCGTCCAGCATGCGGAAGACGATGCCTGGGCCGAAGCCCGTTCGCTGGTGGAAACCATCGACGCCGATGAGCTGACCGATCCGCAGGTCGGCGTCGAGCGCCTGCTGTTCCGGCTGTTCCACGAGCGCGGCGTGCGCGTTTACGAGCCGCGCGAAGTGTTCGACCGCTGCTCCTGCTCGCGCGAGAAGATCAAGGGCGTGCTCAAGGGCTTCTCCGCCGAGGAGATCGAGGCGAGCCAGGAAGAGGGCAAGATCGCGGTCACCTGCGAGTTCTGCTCGACGACCTATCGTTTCGAGGCCGAAGAGCTCGCGCAGGCGGCTGAATAAGCTGAAGCATGTCGCGCAAAAGTGTGCAGCGGTTTTGCGGCACCGACATGCGACAAGACAAAGGTTAGTTCAGCACTCTGAGCAGGCCGGGTGAATCAAGAGAGAAGGCGGGGATTTCCACTTGGAAGACCTCGCCTTTATCGGTTTCCATCTGGTAGTGGCCGAACATCAGGCCCGATGGCGTATCGAGCGGGCAGCCCGACGAATATTCGTAGGTATCACCAGGGCTCAGCGTCGGCTGCTCGCCGACAACGCCCGCGCCGCTCACTTCGTCGACGACGCCGTTCTGGTCGGTGATGTTCCAGTAGCGGTTGACGAGGCGTACAGTGAGGTCGGAATTGTTGCTGATGACGATGCGGTAGCCCCACACATAGCGGTCGTCGTCCGGGTCGGATTGCTCCTCCAGGTAAAAGGGCTCGACCACCACTTCAATATCTCGTGTCAGGGCGCGGTACATGCCTACACCATAATAAGAATACCTTACTGGTATCTTATAAGAGGTGCGGCAGGTCAATAAACCAGGCCGGAATCCGCAATCAATTGGCTGTAAGCGCGAAAAATTCGCGCGTTAAGACTAATGCCACTCCCGCTCAGCGCGAGTAAATTACAAGAATGCGCGTTTAAATGCCGACCGGATCACATCGACCCGGCCGGCTATTCTTCATCAGGCCTTGATCTTGGAGAGCGCCTGCGCGAAATCCTCGATCAGGTCGTCGGTATCCTCGATACCGGCCGACAGGCGCACGGTGCCGGGCGAGATGCCGAGTTCGGCGCGGGCCTCGTCCGTCAGGTTCTTGTGCGTGGTCGTTGCCGGATGCGTGATCAGGCTCTTGGCGTCGCCGAGATTGTTGGAGATCTTGACGATATCAAGCGCGTTCTGCAGCGCGAACGCCGCTTCCTTGCCGCCCTTGAGTTCGATCGCCACCAGCGTCGAGCCGCCCTTCATCTGTTTGGCGACGATATCGGCCTGCGGATGGTCCTTGCGGCCGGGATAAATCACCTTGGCGACCTGCTTCTGCTCGGCCAGGAAGTCGGCGATCTTGCCGGCGTTCTCGGTCTGCTGCTTGACGCGCAGCGGCAGCGTCTCGAGACCCTTGAGCAGCGTCCACGCCGTGAACGGCGACATGGCCGGGCCGGTGTGGCGATAATAGTCCTGCAGATGCTCGTTGACCCACTCCGTATCCGAGAGGATCACGCCGCCGAGGCTGCGGCCCTGGCCGTCGATATGCTTCGTGGCGGAATAGACGACGATATGGGCACCGAGTTCCAGCGGCTTCTGGAAGATCGGCGTCGCGAAGACGTTGTCGACCACGACCTTGGCGCCGACCTGGTTGGCAAGCTTGGCAACGCCGGCGATATCGACCACTTCGAGCGTCGGGTTGGTCGGGCTTTCCAGGAAGAACACCTTGGTGTTCGGCCGGATCGCCTTTTCCCAGTTCTCCAGATGGCGCCCATCGACCAGCGTGCATTCGATGCCGTATTTCGGCGCCAGCGTCTCGACAACCCAGCGGCAGGAGCCAAAGAGCGCGCGGGCGGCCACGATATGATCGCCGGCCTTCACCTGGCAGAGGATGGCGGCGGCAACGGCTGCCATGCCCGATGCGGTGGCGCGGGCTTCTTCCGCACCTTCCATCGCGCACATGCGCTTTTCGAACATGTCGTTGGTCGGGCTGCCGTAGCGGGCGTAGATATAGCCCTCGGTCTCGCCCTTGAAGCGCGCCTCGGCGGCTTCCGCGCTGTCGTAGACGAAGCCCTGCGTCAGGTAGATCGCCTCGGAGGTTTCGCCATACTGCGAGCGCAGCGTTCCGCCGTGGACCAGTTGGGTTGCCGGGCGCCAAGTCTTGCTCATGCCATCACCACTTTCAAACACAAAAAAACCGGCCGCAAATGCAGACCGGTTTCAACCCGGTCTATTTAGCCACTTGTTTAACGTGGCTGCAAGCCGACCGGCCAAATCACCACGGGATAAAGCTGCAATACTGCTGTTGCGCGCTTGCGTCAATTCCTCGATTTTGGTTTTGTCTGCGGCAAATTATGGATGGGGCATGATGGCTCGCGAAACAGGAATATTGGCAGACCGCGCGATTGCCGCGTTGTTCGAGATGGGACGCCTCGTCGCGGAGCGCGAGCTCGACAGCGACCAGATCCAGCCGGCGAGCCTTGATCTGCGTCTCGGCGCCAAGGCCTTCCGTGTTCGCGCCAGCTTCATGCCGGGTCCGAACAGCCTTGTCTCCGACAAGCTCGACCGATTGAAGCTCCATGTCGTCGACCTCTCGGAAGGCGCGGTGCTCGAAACCGGCTGCGTTTACATCGTCCCGCTCATGGAGCGCCTCGATCTTCCGGCCGACATGTCGGCCTCGGCCAATCCGAAAAGCTCGACCGGCCGCCTCGATATCTTCACCCGCGTCATCACCGATTACGCGCAGGAGTTCGACAAAATCCCGGCCGGCTATTCCGGTCCGCTCTATCTCGAAATCTCGCCGCGCACCTTCCCGATCGTCGTGCGTCGCGGTTCGCGCCTGTCGCAGATCCGCTTCCGCATCGGCCAGTCGCTGCTCGGCGAGCCGGAACTGCTGGCGCTGCACGACGCAGAGACGCTGGTCGCAAGCACAAAGCCGAACGTGTCGGGCGGCGGCATCGCGCTGTCGATCGATCTCGCCGGCGACAAGGACGGCCTGATCGGCTATCGCGGCAAGCACCACACGGCCGTCGTCGATGTCGACAAGAAGGCCCAGCACGATATCTTCGATTTCTGGGAGCCGATCTACAGCCGTGGTCGCAACGAGCTGATCCTCGATCCCGACGAGTTCTACATCCTCGTCTCGCGCGAAGCGGTCCACGTGCCCCCGCACTACGCCGCCGAGATGACCCCCTTCGATCCGCTGGTCGGCGAATTCCGCGTTCACTACGCCGGCTTCTTCGACCCCGGCTTCGGCCACGCCCCCGCCGGCGGCCGCGGCAGCCGCGCCGTCCTTGAAGTGCGCAGCCACGAGGTCCCCTTCATCCTCGAAGACGGCCAGATCGTCGGCCGCCTGGTCTACGAGCACATGCAGGAACACCCCGAAAGCCTCTACGGCACCGGCCTCGGCTCCAACTACCAGGCCCAGGGCCTCAAGCTCTCCAAGCACTTCCGGATCTGAGTAGCCTCACCCGGAAGTCGCCAACGCCGCTTGACAGCGATCGTCATCTGTTGGAAATCTGCGCGTAACGCGGGTGTAGCTCAATGGTAGAGCAGCAGCTTCCCAAGCTGAATACGAGGGTTCGATTCCCTTCACCCGCTCCAATCCCCATCAAGAATATGTGATCTCAAGCGCTCATTCGGGCCACGTGCGTACGCACTGCGAGCTGCGCCAGTGCTGAGAACACTGCGCTCTAACGCTTTCCGCGTACTTGACGAATCCCTAATGAACGTGGTTAATTTTTAACTATTCTCCGGTACATGGAACTTGGACGGCGCTCTGGCCGTTACTGGCGCACACGAGGAGGAATAGCGAAATGCTCTTGAAGATTTTCACCGCAAAGCGCGATGTCGTCGACGCCGATGATACCGGCACCTATGCGGATGGCTACCATATGCCGGAACTCGACGTTGCCGCATACAAGCGCAGCGACCGGCGCTCCTCCTACGAGCGCGACTATGGTCGTGGCCGCAAGGTTGAAGAAATTTCGCTCGGTCTCGTCTGAAAGATCGATCACATCGCGGATAAAGTCGGCATTTGCCGAAATGAAAATGGGCGGCCTTGAGCCGCCCATTTCATGTTTGCGAGAGCCTTGTCGCTTCTCAGAACTCCGTCCAGTCGTCATCCTTCTTGTCGGCGGAAGACGTGCCGCCGAAGGCGTTGGCGAGCTTCTGCCCGAGAGCGAGCGCCGGCGAAGAGGTCGGTCGAGTAACCCCTGAGGTGGCGATCCGCACTGGCGCCTTGCGGGTCAAGACAGGCTTGGCCGGGCGCGGCGCCAGGGGCTCGTTGGCATCGGGAACCACCCTTGGCGTGAACGCCACTGTGCCGCCGCCGGTGCCGGTCAGCTTGAACTGGTCGAGCAGCGTGTTGAGTGCGGCTGCCTCGGTGGCGAGCCTGTGGCTGGCGGCGGTGCTTTCTTCCACCATCGCGGCATTCTGCTGCGTGCCCTGGTCCATCGTGTTGACAGCCGTGTTGATCTCCTGCAGCCCGATCGATTGCTCGCGCGCGGCTTCGGCGATCGCGTTGACGTGCTGGTTGATCTCCTGCACCTCATGCACGATCTCTTCGAGCGCCTTGCCGGTCTCGCCGACCAGCGACACGCCCGATTTCACCTGGTTGCCCGAGGTGAGGATCAGCGACTGGATTTCGCGTGCTGCATTGGCGGAGCGTTGCGCGAGTTCGCGCACTTCCTGGGCAACGACTGCGAAACCCTTGCCCGCTTCGCCGGCACGCGCTGCTTCCACACCGGCGTTCAGCGCCAGCAGGTTGGTCTGGAAGGCGATGTCGTCGATCACGCCGATGATGTTGCCGATCGATGCCGAGGACTGTTCGATCTGCTGCATGGCGTTGACCGCCTTGCGCACGACTTCGCCGGATCGCTCGGCGCTGTGGCGGGTTTTCGACACCAGCGTGCGCGCTTCTTCTGCCCGGCGCGCGGCGTCCTTCACGGTGGTCGTGATCTCTTCCAGCGCGGCCGCTGTCTCTTCGACGGAGGCTGCCTGCTGCTCGGTGCGACGCGAAAGCTGGTCGGCTGAGGAGCGGATCTCGCCGGCGCCGGCCGTAATCGCGCGGGCATTGTCGCCCACGGTCTGCATCGTTTCGTTGAGCTTGAAGATCGAGTTGTTGAAATCCTGGCGCAGGCTGTCCAGGTTGCCTTCGAACGGCGTGTTGATCTGCGAGATCAGGTCGCCGGCCGCAAGCTTGCGCAGGCCGTCGCCGAGCGCGCTGACCGTGCGCGAGAGATCGGCCGCCTCGGTGGCGCGCTGGGCTTCGATTTCGCGCCGCTCGCTGTCGGTGAGGTTGCGGTTGCGCTCCGCCTCGCGCTCGAGGCGAACGCGCTCGATGGCGTTGTCGCGGAAGATCGAGACCGCGGCCGCCATCTCGCCCACTTCGTCCTGCCGGTCCATGCCGTCGACGGCGCTTGCCGTCTCGCCCTCGGCAAGCCGCGTCATGCGCTGGCGAAGCCGGGCCATCGGCGCGGCGATACCCGCCTGGGCGATCCAGATGCTGAGCCCGATCGCGGCAAGCACGGCGAGCCCGATCAGCACGAAACAGGAAAGGATGCGGCTGTTGACCGTGGCAGAAAGCGCGTCGCCGCCATCGTTGAGCTGAACCATCAGCGCATCATTGTTGGCGATCATCTTCGGCGTGACGATCGAGAGCTTGGCGTTAAGCTCCGCCGCCGTGGCCTGCGCACCGGTGCGGTCGCCGGCCTTGGCCTGATCGAACACCTTTTTCGAGAGCGCGTCCATCTCGTCGATGCCGGCGATGATCTCGTCGATCGCGGGCTTGCGGTTCGGCACGAGGTCGGCTGCCTGTTGCAGGCGCTCGCGCGCTTGCGGCATCTTGCTCGGCGCGGCGATCGCGGCATCGAAGTCGGGCGTGCCGGGAGTGAGGTCGGAGATGACGGTTGCCTGCAGAACGGCTGCGGTGGCAGACGCGCTGGCACGCGAGGCTTGCATGGCTGCCAGCGCTTCGTGGTCGATGAAGGCGCTGTAGGCGGCATCGGCGCCGCGGAATTCCTCGACGACATAGACAAGACCGCCGATCGCGATGACGCCGAGAAGCGCAACGACCGAGATGATCTTGGTACGGATTTTGAAGTTTTTCAGCATGAATGGGCCCATGGGCTGCGGCCAGGGGGATGGCCGGATACGATCGTTTTCAAGAGCAGGCGGTTTCGAAGGCAGAGCTGGCGCTTGTGGCGCCGTGAGAGATGCCGGCTAAGGCTCGACAGGCGCATCATGCATTCGGTCAGGAACCGGTGTCGTCGAACGCGACTAGAATCCATATTGCTTAAGACGAAACTAACACATCCAGTGGTCCACAGAATTTACGTGGACTGGCTCATTGCGAAGGGACAGAGGCCGCGCGCATCGGTTGCGAGGTCGGCAGGTGCGGGGTCTTGTCCCAGAAGAACGGCTTGAAATGCAGCTGGAAGACGGCGCGCCACGCGGCACCCGATATCATCATCCAGTAGACGGGCAGGGCGACCCAGCGCCAGCCGACCTTTCGCTTTTCATCGCGCAGCATGGCGCGCCGGCCAAGCACCAGCAGGATGACGTAGCTTCCCAGCATGTTGGCGACATCGATCAGAAACAGCAGCGCATCAAGGGTAGCGGTTTCGGGGAAGCCAAGCATCATGTAGCTCGCGGTGGTGATGATCAGCATGACCATCCACGGATGCGTCAGCGAGGCGACGAGCATGCCGCCAACAAGCACCTGGAAAGCGAGGAACGGCCAAATCCCCATCTCGCGCACAAGCTTGCCCGGCGCGCGCATCATCACCAGCCATGTCTGCAGCCAGCCCTTGAACCACCGTGTTCGCTGGTTGAGCCAGACCTTGCGCGTCGTCGGCGCATCCTCGTAGGTCGGGCAGTCGATCACGCCGCAGCGGTAGCCGAGCCTGTAGAGCCGCAGGCCGAGATCGGCATCTTCCGTCACGTTATAGGGATCCCACCCGCCGCACGCCTTGAGATCAGCGACGCGCAGGTGGTTGGACGTGCCGCCAAGCGGCATCGGCAATCGATGCTTCGCAAGCATTGGCAGCAACAGCCGAAACAGCGCTGCGTATTCAAGCGCGAAGGCGGCGCTGATCCATGAGGCGCCGACATTGGAGATGATCAGCGGCGCTTGCAGGCAGGCAACGTCGTCTCGGCTGGCGCAGAAGCCCGCATAGGCCGCGCGCAGCTGGTCGGGATGCGGCCTGTCCTCGGCGTCGTAGATCACGAGGAACTCGCCGCGCGCGGCGCTCAGCGCATAGTTCAGCGCCTTCGGTTTCGTTCTCGGATGGGAGACGGGCACCGCGATGATTTCGAACTGCGGGCCGAGATCCTGTTTCTCAAGTGCCGCGATCGTCGCATGGTCGTCGGCCTCGCATATCAGCTTGATGTCGAGCTTGGCAGTGGGCCAGTTGAGCTGCTTCAGCGCCGCGACAAGCTGGCCGGCAACTTCCGCCTCCTTGTAGAGCGCGACGAACACGGAATAGACAGGCAGCCGCTCCGTCGGCTGTGGTGTCGGCTGCGGGCCGCGACGGTGGTGGAGCGCGCAGGCCCTGAGCAGGATCGCTGCCATGTAGATGAAAGACAGCGCGAGATGAAGGATGGCGATCAGCGGCAGATCGGAAAATGCCGCGAAGATAAGCGCGCAGAGTACCGCGCCGGCAACGAACCCCTGCTTGCCTGAGAGCACGATGCGGGCGCTGAACCGGCCCTTGTCTTCGAACAGCGTCCCGATGCTCTCCTTCACCCGCCTCTTGGCGCCGACACGCCAGATGGCGTCGCGCATCGCGGTGGGCGTGGTGACGATGATCCGCTCGGCAAGCCCCGGCCGCCCCTCGATCGTCCGCGCCAACGCCAGCAGGCGGCCGGCCTCGGGAACAATGGCGATCATCGCCTTGTCGGCATAGTTCAGCCGCACGGATCGCGTGTCCGCCAGCTGCGTGTCGAGCGCCTGGTCGTCATGGATCAGCGCCGGATCGAGCTGCGACAGGAACGGCAGGCGAAGCGCGCGGGCGAGGGCGGCATAATAGCTCTCGGCGTCCACCCATCGGTTGGCCAAGAGTTCGCGCTCGATCGACGTGCCGTTATGGCGGGCCATCGTCGCCGCGCGCGCGATCGTCGGTTTGCCGATACCGAGGCGGAGCAGCGCTTCGATCTCGATCTGCCTGACATCATTGACCACGCTCGCCGGCACGGTCGGCGAGATCAAAGGTTTCGATCGCTCTTGAAGCGTCGTGTTACGGGTGCTGATCCCGCCCGACGCATATTCCCCGATACGCATGACTCTGATACACCGTCGTTGAATTGGCAGTGCAGTCCCCGGGGCAGATCATAATGGTGCGATTTAAGCTGGCATCTCTCAATCCTAAGGGGTTTTGCAGCCTCTGGCTGTTTCTGGCCGCGTTTTGGCTACCTCTTTCGGCTGCGGCACAGCAGGCAGCGCCCTCCCTGCCGCTGTTGTTCGATAGCCGTGAGCGCTTGGCCAAGCCTGATCTGACAAGCCTCGTGCGCCTGCGTTTCCTGACCTCGGTCGATTTTCCGCCCTTCAATTTCATGGATCAGAACGGCAAGCTCTCGGGCTTCAATGTCGATCTCGCCCGCGAGATCTGCGCCGAGCTGGAGATATCGGACAAGTGCCAGATCCAGGCCTTGCCCTTCGGCGATCTCAAGGATGCGCTGGCCGCCTCGCAGGGTGACGCCGTGATCGCGGGGCTGGCCGTTGGCAGCGAGTTGCGCCGGCAGTTCTCCTTCTCGCGCCCTTATCTGATGCTGCCCGCCCGTTTCGCCCGCAATCTGAAGGCCCCGATCAAGGGCGAGAATGCCGCAAGCCTTGCCGACCGCTCCGTCGGCGTGGTCAAGGACACGGCGCACGCCGCCATGCTCGCCGCCTATTTCCCCAAGGTCAAGGCGGTGCTGTTCGACAGCAAGGAAGCGCTGCTGGCAGCATTGAAGGACGGCAAGGTCGACGCCGTCTTCGCTGATTCGCTGCAGCTCTCCTTCTGGGTGTCGTCGCAAGCATCGGAGAAATGCTGCGCCCTGTTCGACGGTCCCTATATGTCGGAAGAGTTTCTGGGCGAGGGCATGACGATCATGCTGAGGCAAAAGGACGAAGTCCTGCGCTCGGCCTTCGACCATGCGCTGGCTGCGCTTTCGCGCAGCGGCCGTCTGCAGGAAATCTACCTGCGCTATTTCCCCTATGGGCTTTACTAGGCGAGTTAAGCCTTACGAAAACGGGCAATGGCGCTACGCTCGATCGCGGCGCAGGTCAGCTTGTCGAGGCCCAGCCGGTCGCGCAGCAGGCTGAGCAGCCGCAGTTCCTCGGCCTTCACCGAAAGGTCGGCCGACGCGACCTCGACGGCCAGCGCGTAGGCCGTGTCGTAAAGCTTCGGCGACAGCGTGTCCTTGACCGTCTCGAGAACGACATCGAGCCCCTCGGGACCGGACAGAAGTGCCGCGCAGTCGCGTGCAACCGAGATCAGCTTGTCGTCGTCGAAGCCGCGAAACACCGGCAGAAAGCCGATCAGCTGTCCGATACGTTCCAGCTCCCGATCATTCATCGTGCTGTCGACGGCGGATGCCATGACCATCACGTAGATCAATGCGTCGTGGGCGGAAAGCGGCTTGTTCATGTCTGCATGGTTCCTCTGAAATGTCTGCAGAGTTTAGGAACCGGTCACGCCCATTACAAGGGATCGCTCATATCTTGCGGCTGCGTCAGGTCGGGTGTTTCAATCGCGCCGGCCTGGCGTGGATCCTGCCCGTAGATACCGTTTCCGTCTTGCTTCGCCTTGGCGCCGGCATCCGCGAAAGCGGAGCCCGCCGTAGCCTCGGCCCAGCCATTCTCGATCAGCCACTCGGAAAGATCCTGCGCGCCGATCTTGCAACTCGCCGTCGCGGTGCCGCTCCAATTGGCATTACTAAGATCGCAGTTGACGGTCCGAAGCCGCAGGAAAAGCCGGAAATTGGTCTTCGCCAGCATCCCGCAGGGCCATTCCGTGCCCCTGGCTCCGGTGCAGCTCTTGTCCACTGGCGTCGGCGTCAGCCCGGCCAATTGCAGCCGCCGTTCACCGAAACCGAGGACGCCGGCGCTCTCGGCCACCGGGCGCGGCAAGTCGATACCCTTTTCAGCCACCAAGACAGGCTTTTTCTCGGGCTCCGGCGCCTGTTCTCGCTCCAAGGGTTTGCCGTCAACCGAGGCCGGGTAGAACTGGCTGGCGTCATCCACCGGCCGGGCCATCATGCTGGCATCCGGGTTCGTTGTCGGCTGCGCGGGCGCGGGCGTTTGCTGCGCGGCCGCCCCTTGCGCCGATGCAGCGATCTCGCTGGCATCAGGCGCAGCGCTCAGCCGATGCTCGCCGGCGGCGATCAGGCCGATGACGATCGCTATTCCCGCAGTCGCTGTCAGAAGTGCCGCAGGCTTCATGGAAGATTTTCCTACTGGCTGGCCCAGATGATCCGGGCGATCCAATCCACGTCGGTGAGTTCGATCGTCCGGTTCGGATGTTCGGGATTGAGCGACATGAGTTCGATCGAGCGTGGGCTCTGGCGCATCAGCACCTTGGCCATCACCTCGCCCTCGCGGGTCTTCACTACGACGCGGTCGTTGCGACGCACCTGCGCGCCCGGCTCGACGATCAGAACGTCGCCGTCGCGATAGAGCGGCATCATGCTTTCGCCCTGAACTTCGAGCGCATAGACGCCGGCCTTTTGTGACGGTGCGGCCGGAAATTCCACCACGTCCCATCCCTGTCCGGCCGGAAAGCCACCATCATCGAAAAAGCCGCCAGCGCCCGCCTGCGCGAAGCCGAGCAGTGGAATGGAGCTCCCCTGCGGCGGAAATGCGCCATCCGGCAGCGTCGAGAAACTGCCCTGCGGCCGCATGAAGGACAGGAATTCCTCCATGCTGGAGCGCGTCGCCTCCAGCACCTTGGCGATCGATTCCGTCGAGGGCCAGCGCAGCCGTCCATCGGCGGAAAGACGTTTGGATTTGTTGAACGAGGTCGGGTCGAGGCCGGCGCGGCGGGCAAGCCCCGAGGGTGTCAGGTCGTGCCGTTCGGCAAGCCTGTCGAGCGCTCCCCAGATCTGCTCGTGTGACAGCATGTCGCCTGATCCCGTGCGCGCAACGGCGCTCCTTAATCGGCTGAAAGATTAACCGCAAGGCGGGCAGGAGTAAAGAGACAAGAGGAATAAAATCCTCTCTCCCGTCAGGCGACCATCGCCATGTTGATCTTGCCGAGCTGGATCACCGCCTGGGTGCGGCTGTCGACATTGAGCTTGAGGAGAATGGCCGAGACATGCGCCTTGATCGTCGCCTCGGAGACGCCGAGCTCATAGGCGATCTGCTTGTTGAGCAGACCTTCGGCCAGCATCGTCAGCACCCGGCTCTGCTGCGGCGTCAGCGTGTGCAGCCGGTGGATGATGTCGGCCACATCGGGGTCCTGTTCCTGCCCGTCGCGGTAGCTCTCGGGCGTTGCGATATCGCCCGCAAGCACCGTCTGTATGCCGTGGCGGATATCGTCGATCCCCGCGGATTTCGAGATGAAGCCCGAGGCGCCGAGCTCGAGCGACCGGCGGATCGTCGTCGCATCGTCGGATGCTGAGACGATGACGATCGGCAGTCCCGCAAATTCCGAGCGCAACGCCATCAGCCCGGAGAAACCGCTGACCCCAGGCATGGCGAGGTCGAGAAGCATCAGATCGGCATCCGGATGCTCGCCGACCGACTTTCGCGCGGCGGCGAAATCGCCGGCCTCGACGATATCGGGATGGCCCTCCATACCGGTCACGGCCTGGCGAAGCGCATCGCGAAACAGCGGATGATCGTCGGCAATAATGATTGTCTGCTCATGCATCGAAAACTCCCTCCCAAGAGCCCGATCATGAAGTCCATGCACCGCCTTCCTCCACGGTTCATGCCTTCCTGCTAAAGCAGACTATAGCAAATCATGTCTTTTGCGGAAGGGCGTTGCCCTGGTCCTCGCTCTGGAATTCCTTGACGATCCCCATGAAGCTGCGCATCCAGCGCTCCATGATGCCGATCGAGCGGTCGATCTCGGCGTCCGATGGCAGCGCCTTGTTGACGATGCTCTTGTTCTCCAGCGCGGTCACCCGGTCCGACAGCCGGTCGAGTTCGCTTTCATAAGCCGCGCGTTCGTCAGCGGCCATGCGGCAGACGAGTGCTCCGTCCTTCTCCTCGCAGAGCGACATGGCGCCGGTCTGGCGATCGAGCCGCACGAAATGGTCGCCGCTGCGCTCCAGTTGGAAGCGGCTTGCATCCGGCTCGGCTGCGGAGGCGGCAAGCGGAATGAGGATGGCGACGAGGCTGAGCGTGATATTTTTCATGGTTTCCTCCGGAAATCTCGATGGCCACCGCATTTTTTGCGGTGAGCGCGTGGACATCGCCGCTCAACTGCGGCAAAGCCCGGGAAAGACCAGCCATTCATGAGGCCATCATGACCCTGACACCCACGCTTTACAAGATCGTGACGGAAACGCTCTGGCAGGACGCCCGGGTGGCCGGCGTTTTTCGCGGCGCCGCCATCGATCTGAAAGACGGCTTCATCCACTTCTCGACGGCAAGCCAGGCGGTGCAGACCGCAGCCTTGCATTTCGCCGGCCAGACGGGTCTGCTTCTCGTCGCCGTCGATGGTGTGGCGCTCGGCGACAAGCTGATTTTCGAACCGTCGCGCGGCGGCGATCTCTTCCCGCATCTCTATGCGGACCTCCCGCTTTCGGCCGTGCTCTGGGAGAAGCCATTGCCGCTCGATGCCGAAAGCAAACACATCTTTCCGGACCTGCAGCCATGATCGATCTCTTCAAGCACGCCGCCCGCAAGGGTCTCTTCCTCTTCGATCCGGAAACGGCGCACGGCATGTCGATCGCGGCGCTGAAATCAGGCCTCGTCCCGGCCTGCGCGGCACCCGCGGATGCGCGCCTGCGCCAGACGGTTGCCGGGCTTGATTTCGCCAATCCGATCGGCATGGCCGCCGGCTACGACAAGAATGCCGAAGTGCCGGAAGCGCTGCTGAAGATCGGCTTCGGCTTCACCGAGATCGGTACGGTCACGCCCAAGCCGCAATCCGGCAATCCGCGTCCGCGCATCTTCCGTCTGGTCGAGGACGAAGGCGTGATCAACCGCCTCGGCTTCAACAATGAGGGCCACGACGCGGCCTTCCAGCGCCTGTCGTCCGTCAGGGGCAAAGGCATCATCGGTGTCAATATCGGCGCCAACAAGGACAGCACCGATCGCATCGACGACTACGTGAAAGGCATCCGCCGCTTCTATTCGTTGGCGGGCTATTTCACCGCCAATATCTCCTCGCCCAACACGCCCGGACTGCGCGATCTGCAGGCGCGCGAAAGCCTGTCGGCGCTGCTGTCGGCCGTGCTTGCCGCGCGCGACGAGGAAGCCGCAAAATCCGGCCGCAAGATCCCTGTGTTCCTCAAGGTCGCACCGGATCTGACGGAAGAGGGCATCGACGACATCGCCGCCGAAGCGCTCTCGCACGCGCTCGATGGCCTGATCGTCTCTAACACCACGCTGTCGCGAGATGGTCTGAAGGATCAGCGCCAGGCGAAAGAGCAGGGCGGCCTCTCCGGCAAGCCGCTCTTCGAGAAGTCGACCGTGGTGCTGGCAAAGATGCGCAAGCGCGTCGGCCCGGATCTGCCGATCATCGGCGTCGGCGGCGTCTCCTCGGCCGAAACGGCGCTGGAAAAGATCAAGGCAGGCGCCGATCTGGTTCAGCTCTATTCCTGCATGGTCTATGAAGGCCCGGGCCTTGCGGGCGATATCGTTCGCGGTCTGTCTAAGCTGATGGACCGTGAGAAGGTGGCGTCTATCCGCGAACTGCGCGACAGCAAAACGGACTATTGGGCCGGGCGGAACGTCTGATCGGCCCGCGTTCTCACCCTGAGTGCCAGGAAGAGGCCGCGAGAGAGCAGGAACAGGTTGATCGCCAGCCACAGGCCGTGGTTGGCGAATACAGGCACGAAGATCGCGAGTGCCGCGAGATAGACGACGAACGACATCAGCATGCGGTTGCGCATGTCGCTCGACCACGTCGCGCCGATGAAGACGCCATCCATCAGGAAGGCGAGCGCGCCCGTCAGCCCCGTAATCGCCGCCCAGGGCAGATAGAGGCTTGCGGCCTCACGCACGTCAGATGACGTCGTCAGCGCCGCGATCAGTCGCTCGCCGGCCACCAGGAAAAACAGCGATATGATGCCGGCAAGCCCGAACGACCAGATCGTCGTCAGCTTCAAGCCGCGATCGAAGGCCGGGCGGTAGCGCGCCCCGACGGCGCGGCCGGTGATCTGCTCGGCGGCATTGGCCAGCCCGTCGAGATAGAAGCTCGACAGCATCAGGAAATTCATCAGCACGGCGTTCGCCGCCAGCGTCACGGCGCCGAAGCTGGTACCGATCCGCGTCATCAGCGCGAAGGCGCCAAGCAGCACGAAGGTGCGGATCAGGATGTCGCGGTTGAGCGTGAAAAGCTCTGCAAGTGCGTGCCCGGCGAAAAGTTCGCTGCGCGGCGGCCGGTCAGCGCGGTTGAAGCTTCTCAGCACGATGAAGACGCCGACCAGCGCCCCGATCGTCTCGCCGACGGTCGTCGCCCAGGCAACGCCTGCGATCCCCCAGTCGAGCCAGAGGCCAAGCGCGATCGCCAGCACGATGTTGATGCCGTTGATGATCGTCTGCAGCAGGAGACCGACGCTTCCCTGACCACGCCCGAGCACGAAGCCGAGGATCGCGTAATTGGCGAGCGCTGCCGGCCCGGCGAGAATGCGGATGGAGAAATAGGTGCTGGTCGCCTGCGCCACCGCGTTGTCAGGCCCCATCAGCGTCAGACCCGCTGCCAGAAGCAGCGGTGACAGACAGAGCAGCGCCACGCCGCAGCCGAGCGCCGAAATGATCGCCCGCCAGAACACGCCCTGCTCGGCATGCCGGTCGCGGCGGCCATAGGCCTGCGCCGTCAATCCCGTGGTCGAGGCGCGCAGGAAGTTGAAGCTGCCGAGGATGAGATCGAAGAGCATCGCCCCGATCGCGAGGCCCGCAAGCGCATCGGGATCGCCCATATGGCCGACGACGCCTGTGCCGACCAGGCCAAGCAGCGGCGTGGTAATGAAGCCGAGCGTCATCGGTATGGCGATCGACAGCACCATCCGGTGCGTGACCTCGAAAGCGAGGCCGCCGCCGCTGTTGTGTACGCTCGCTTCCAAGGTCTGCTCCTCACAAAGAGGCGGAATCACCTCAGTTGGAAAGCACCATGGCCCAATAGGGCACGTTGCGGGAAGCGGGATTATAGGCAACGGCGACACCAAGCCCGCTATAGCGGCCGAGCATGTTTTCCAGATGATGCGGTGAGTTGATCCAGGCGGTGACGACGGCCGGAACCGTCTGCTGCCCGGTCGCGATGTTCTCGGCGGCAGGCAGCTGCACGCCGCTTGCCTTCACGCGCGGGCCAAAACCGTCGGCGATGCCCATCACGTGCTTCATCTTGCCGGCCGCTGCCATCCGCTTGGCCTGGAAGAGGGCTGCTGCCGTCGCGGCCGGATCCACCGTTAGCGGCGGAAGGCCGTTCTTGGCGCGCAGCTGGTTGACGAGCGGCAGCGAGGCTGCCGTCTGGTCTTCGCCGTTGGAGGGTGTCGAGGGCTCTTTCGGCCCGGTGGCGCAGCTGGCGACGCCGGCTGCAAGCGCAAGCGCGGAAAAGCGCAGCAGGCTGCGCCGAGAGAGATCGATGGAGGTCATGTTACCGGCGATAGCTGAAGAGACGGATGATGAGGAAGATCGGAATGACGATGGTGGCGCCGAGCATCAGATAGTCGCCGACGCGGCCGAGCGCGGAGAAGCCGCGATGCCAGACCTCGAGGATGAAATTGCGGATGCCGTAGATGAAATCCAGCGGTGCCAGCCCGAAGACGGCCATGATGAAGCCGACGATCAGCGACACCACCAAAAGCTTGATCAATGTACGGCCGAGCGAGTCGCCCAGAAACTTGTTCACCTGATCGGACATGCATCATCTCCTGTTCACCCCTGAGATACGGGCGCGAATCGTTGCCCGCAAGCTTTTTCAGGGCTGCTGCACCCGCCTCTGAAATAGGACTTGAGTTTTTTTGTGGCCATCGCCAAATGCGGGCCGCGCAACAGGTCACCATCATGCCGCCCCATCTCCAGACATCAGGCGATGCCATCGCCGACCGCCGTGCCGACTATGCCAGGATGCTGGACAAGGGCGGCGAGCCGGATGCCGCCGCCGAGCTGATGGAGCAGGCGCTGGAGCTGGTGCCGGATTGGGCGGTCGGCTGGTACTGGCTGGCCTCTTACCGCGAAAAATCAGGCAATGTCGCCGGCGCGATCGAGGCCTACAGGCGAACGCGCGAGCTCACCGAGGACGATATCTTCGGCGCCACGTTGAAGCTCGCCTTCCTCGGCGATATCGCCGTGCCCGATCAGCCGCCGAGCATCTATGTCGAGCGCCTGTTCGACGATTACGCCGCCCGCTTCGAGACCTCGCTGGTGGACAAGCTCGGCTACGACGTGCCGGCAAAGCTCGCCCGCATGATCGCGGCGACCGGCCGGCATTACGCGCTGGCCGCCGATCTCGGCTGCGGCACCGGGCTGATGGGACCGGAAATCCGCGCCATGGCCGGCCGGCTGGAAGGCTTCGATCTCTCGCAGAACATGCTGTCGAAGGCGGAGGAAAAGCAGGTCTACGACCATCTCGCTCAGGCGGACCTGTCGCTGCCGGCAGACCAATCCGGGCTGTTTGCGGATGGTAGCCCGCATCGCGCCGATCTCGTCACGGCCGCCGATGTTCTGATCTATCTCGGCAACCTCGAGATCGCCTTTGCATCGGTCGCGGCCCTTTGTGTCGATGGCGCCGACTTCGGCTTTTCCGTCGAGGAAACCGAGGACGAGGAGGGCGTTCATCTCGCCCATTCCCTGCGCTACGCCCACTCGGAAGGCTACATCCGCTCGCTCTGTGCCCGCCACGGCTTCGAGGTGATCGCGATCAGCCGAACCACCATTCGCAAAGATGGCGCCAATATCATTCCCGGCATTCTGTTCCTTGCACGCAAGACCGCCTGACGGAACGATTCTTGCGAAGTTTTAATAGGTCAGCATTGCTTACGTATTTCGCTTGAAAACGTGGCGAATGAACCGGATAATTCCGCTCAGAAGCCGAAGAGCGCGAATGCCGCCCGGCGACCAATCATTCACATCCCCTGCCGCCTGGGGCCTGCCCGGGCGTTCTTGAACTCGTCTGCCGTTGGAGATTAGCGACATGACTCAGCTCATCAATGCCCTTGGCTTCTGGAACACGAGCGCCACGCGTCACACGCCTGTCGAAGACGTGCAGGGCATCTTCTCCGGCAGCCTCGTCGCCGCCCTTGGCCTTTATGTGCTGGCAAGCGCCGGTCTCTTGACCGGCAGCACGGCGGGTATCGCCTTTCTTGTGCACTATGCCTTCGGCATCAATTTTGGCTTGGCCTTCTTCCTGCTCAACCTGCCGTTCTTCTATCTCTCGTGGAAGCGCCTCGGTGTGTCCTTCACCATCAAGACCTTCATCGCGATCGGCCTGACCTCGCTGCTGACAAGCCTGCAGCCGAACGTGATGAGCATCGCGACGATCCATCCGGCCTGGGCAGCCCTTCTCGGCGGTCTTCTGCTCGGCTTCGGCCTATTGGCGCTCTACCGCCACCGCGCCAGCCTCGGCGGCGTCGGCATTCTCGGCATCTACATGCAGGAGCGCTTCGGCATCCGCGCCGGCCTCGTGCAGATGGCCGTCGATCTCTGCGTGCTGGCGGCGGCCTTCTTCGTCACCACGCCGCCGGTCGTGTTTTATTCCGTGCTCGGAGCTGTGGTGCTCAATCTCTTTCTCACGATCAACCACCGCGCCGACCGCTACGTCGCGCTGTAATAGTTAGCCGAGCAGATTGCCGAACCGGACCGAATAAATCCGGTCGCGCCCGAGCAGATGTGCGATCAGCGACGGCTGGTCGAACAGCCCCTTCATCGCCTTGTGGCGCAGATCGAGCCCGCCGCTCATCACCCCGAAAGCCGGCATCAGCAGCCTTGCGCCGTCGGTCGCGAAACAGGGGCGGCGGATGGATTTTTCGCGTCGTCGTACCGTCGCCGAAGGATGCAGGTGCCCGGCGATCTCGCCACTCTGCAACCCGTCCTTCGGCTCGTGCCGGAAGGTGAGGCCACCATATTGCAGCTCATCGGCGCAGGCACCGGGCAGATCGACGGTCCCGTCTGGATCATGGTTGCCGTTGATCCAGATCCACTCCCGCCCGCGCGCCATATCCGCAATCAGCGTGCGGAATGTCTCCGGCATATGTGCCGAGCCGATCCGGTCGTGAAAATTGTCGCCGAGGGAGATCACCAGCTTCGGATCGTAGCGGGTGATGACGGCGGACAGCACCGTCAGCGTTGCCAGCGTATCATAGGGCGGCAGCATCATGCCGCGCCGGGCAAAAGCGGCGCCTTTTTCCAGATGCAGGTCGGAAACGACGAGGACGCCGGTATCCGGCAGATAGAGGCCGCCCAGCGGATCGCACACGGCAGCGATCCCATGCACGGACGTTTCCACGCCCGGCATCGCCGCAATCCCGTTCAGTTCCCGCGCCAGCGCCAGCCGGTTCATCACGTTCGTTTCTTTCCAGTGTCTGGGCGGGGAGGAAGGCCAAAAAGGCCCTCTCTGCCCTGCCGGGCATCTCTCCCACAAGGGGAGAGAAAACGTGTGGCGCCGCTCTGCCTCGGTCATGGCCTAGGCGGTGCGGCCGGATAAGCCCCTCCCCCTTGTGGGGAGGGGTTGGGGAGGGGACTTTACTCCAACGCCTCGGCAATCAGATCGTCCGCGGCTTCCGCCAGCAGAACATCCTGCGCCTCGCCATGCACATGCTCCTTGCCGATCTCCAGCATCACAGGCACGGCGAGCGGCGAGATGTGCTCGAGCGGGCGGTGGGTAATGTGCCCCTTGATTCGCTTCAGCATATCGCCAAGACGGCCGATGTCCAAAAGCCCAGTCGCTGCATCCTGCCGGGTCGCCTGCAGCAGGATATGGTCGGGCTCGTGGGTCCTGAGCACGTCGTAGATCAGATCGGCGGAAACCGTCACCTGCCGGCCGCTCTTTTCCTTGCCCGGGTGCCGACGCTCGATCAAGCCTGCAATCACGGCGCAATTGCGGAAGGTGCGCTTCAAAAGGAAGGATTCGTCGAGCCAGCTTTCGAGATCGTCGCCCAGCATGTCCTCGTCGAAGAGATCGGAGAGGCTGAGCCGGCCGGTCGATATCATCCGCCCCATATCCTCCAGCCCCCAGATGCCAAGCGAATAATCGGTGGCGACGAAGCCGAGCGGCTTGGCGCCTGCGCGTTCCAGCCGGCGGGTCAAAAGCATGCCCAGCGTCTGGTGCGCCAGCCGCCCCTCGAACGGGTAGGCCACCATGTAGCAGCGGCTGCCGCGCGGGAAGGTCTCGATCAGCAACTCGTCCCGCTTCGGCAGGATCGACTTCTCCTTCTGGATCGCCAGCCAGTCGCGCACCTGGTCCGGTAGCCGGTGCCAGCGGTCAGGATCGTCGAGCATCGAGCGCACCTGATCGGCGAGATAGGTGGAGAGCGGAAACTTGCCGCCGGCATAGGATGGGATCTTCGGGTCGTTGGAATAGGCCTGGCTGGCCAGCGCCTCGTTCTCGCGGATACCCTCGAAGCGCAGCACCTTGCCGGAGAAGATGAAGGTATCGCCGGGCGAAAGCTGCTCGAAGAAATACTCCTCCATCTTGCCGAGCGTCGCCCCGCCGCGCCCGATGCGACCGCCTTCGCCGCGCTTCACCATCTTCAGGTTCAGCATCGGGCTCTCGACGATGGTGCCGAGGTTCAACCTGTATTGCTGCGCCACCTGCGGATTGGAAACGCGCCAGCGCCCTTCTTTGGTCTTGCGGATACGGGCATAGCGTTCATAGGTGCGCAGCGCATAGCCGCCGGTGGCGACGAAATCGACGATCCGCTCGAAGGTCTCCCAACTAAGGTCAGCATAGGGCGAGGCGCTGATGATCTCGTCATAGAGCTCCAGCATGTCGAATGGCTCGGCGCAGGCCATGCCGAGAACATGCTGGGCGAGCACGTCGAGCGCGCCGCGCCCGACCGGCGGCGTGTCCTGCGCGCCGATATAGTTGGCGTCGAGTGCTGCCTGGCACTCCATCACCTCGAAGCGGTTGGCGGGAACGAGGATCGCCTTGGAGGGCTCGTCCATCCGGTGGTTGGCGCGGCCGATGCGCTGCGCCAGTCGCGAGGCCCCCTTCGGCGCCCCCACATGGATGACGAGATCGACGTCGCCCCAGTCGATGCCGAGATCGAGCGTTGAGGTGGCGACCACGGCGCGCAGCCGGTTCGCCGCCATCGCCGCCTCCACCTTGCGGCGCTGACCGACATCGAGCGAGCCGTGATGCAGCGCGATCGGCAGATTGTCGTCGTTGGCGGTCCACAGCTCCTGAAACAGCATCTCCGCCTGACTGCGGGTGTTGACGAAGAGCAGCGTCGTCTGGTGCTCGATGAGCTGCTTGTAGACATCGGGGATCGCGTATTTGGCCGAATGCCCGGACCAGGGAATGCGCTCTTCCGTCGACAGGATCGAGATATCAGGCTTGGCCCCACCCTCGACGGTGACGATGCCTGAATGCCGCTCGCCACCTTCCGGCTGCGCCACCAGCCACTTCTGCAGCTCCAGCGGCTCGGCGACGGTGGCCGAAAGCCCGATCGTCTGCAGCCTCGGCGCAAGCCGCCTGAGCCGCGCCAGCCCCAGCGACAGCATGTGCCCGCGCTTCGAGGTGACCAGCGAATGCAGCTCGTCGAAGATGATGTACCTGAGATCCTTGAAGAAACGCTCGGCCTCGCCATTGGCGAGCAGCAGCGCCACCTGCTCCGGCGTCGTCAAAAGGATGTCGGGTGGGCTGAGCTTCTGGCGCTGGCGCTTGGAAACGGGGGTGTCGCCGGTGCGGTTCTCGACGGTAACGGGAAGCCCCATCTCCAGCACCGGCTTCATCAGATTGCGCTCGATATCGACCGCCAACGCCTTCAGCGGCGAGACGTAGAGCGTGTGGATGCCGGTGAAGGCAGAGCCGGGCGGGATCTTGCCGCGGCGGGTGAGATCGGTGAGCGATGGCAGGAAGCCGGCCAATGTCTTGCCGGCCCCGGTCGGCGCAATCAACAATGTGCTTTCGCCGGCCTCGGCGCGCGCCAGAAGCTCCAGCTGATGCCTGCGCGGCTGCCAGCCCTTCTCCGCGAACCAGCGGGTAAAGGGGGCAGGCAGGGATATCAGGCGCTCGCTATCGATCTGGTCCACCGCCTGAATGTAGTTCAAACCGCGCCGATGAGAAGGCGTCGAGTCAGGCGATCGTCGATGTGGCCGCTAATTCCGCCGCATTGCTGGTCTGCCTTGCAACAACCAAGGCAAACCGATGGAACGACAGATGCTGACGCGCCGATCCGTGCTGGCCGCCCTGAGCGCCGCAACCGTGATGCCGAACGTGTTGCTGCCGGGCAGGGCCCAGGCCGCCGGCAATCCGGCGGACGCGCCGAGCGAAATCCTGCCCCTGTGGCAAGGAGAGCCGCCGGGTGGCGGCGGCCCATCCGGCGCGATCGTCGAAAATGCCAGAGGCGCGATCAGCAACATCGCCATGCCCAATATTGCGGTTTACGCACCGGCGAAACCGAACGGCATTGCAGTGCTGATCGCCGGCGGTGGCGGATACCGACGGATCTCGATGCGCAACGAAGCGAGGCCGGCGGCGCGCTGGCTGAACAGCCGCGGCATCACCGCTTTCGTACTGTCCTATCGATTGCCGGGCGAGGGCTGGGCGGCCGGTCCGTTGGCGCCGTTGCAGGACGCGCAGCGCGCGATCCGGCTGATCCGGGCCAATGCCGCGCATTTCCGCATCGATCCCGGCCATCTGGGTGTGCTGGGCTTCTCCGCTGGCGGCCATCTGCTTGGCCTTGCGGCGACCCGTTCAGCATTCGCTTCCTACCGAGAGGTCGATGCCGCGGACAAGCAATCGGCGCGACCGGATTTCGCGGCGCTCATCTATCCCGTCATCACGCTGAAGCCGCCCTATGACAACACCTGGACCCGACACATGCTGATCGGCAGACATCCGAGCGCGGCCCTCAGCGCCGAATGGTCGGTCGAGGATCATGCCAGAGCACGCTGCCCGCCGATGTTTCTGGTGCAGGCAAAGGACGATCCGATCTCCGATCCTGAAAACACTGTCATCATGCAGCAGGCCTGCCTGAAGGCCGGCGTGCCGGTGGAATTGCACCAGTTGGAGAATGGCGGCCACGGCTTCGGCATGGGGCGAAGCGGCAAGGCGTCGGCGGATTGGCCGGATGACTTTGCGCCATGGCTGGCGCGTATCAACCGACCGATCCTGCTATCATCAGGTCAGTAGATATCGAAAGGGAAGTACTGCTTGGTGATCTTCTGGTAGGTGCCGTTGGCAACCAGCGCGTCGATCGCCTTGTTGAAGCGCTCCTTCAGCTCCGTCTCCCCCTTGCGGATGCCGATGCCGGCCTGCGTCTCGCTTCCCGGGATATCGCCGAGCAGCTTGCAGCAATCCTTGCCGGCCTTGTTCAGCCAGTCGACGACCACGAACTTGTCGGAGACCACCGCGTCGGTGCGGCCGTTCTGCAGGTCGGCCACGGCCTCGTCCTGCGTCGGATAGAGCTTCGCCTCAGCGCCGCCCTTGGCGTAGACGTCGCTGGTGTAGTTTGCCTGCGTCGTCGATGCCTGCGCGCCGACCACCTTGCCCTTCATGTCCTCGACCGTAACGCCCTTGATCGGGCTGTCCTTGGGCACGGCGACGGCAAGCGGCGTCGTGTAGTATTTGTTGGTGAAGTCGATCTGCTGCTTGCGCTCCTCGGTAATGCTCATCGAGGCGATGATCGCGTCGTATTTCTTGGCGAGCAGCCCGGGAATGATGCCGTCCCAATCCTGGGCGACGATCGTGCACTTGGCCTTCATTTCCTCGCACAGCGCCTTGGCCATGTCGACATCGAGCCCCTTCAGGCTGCCGTCCGATTCCACGTAGTTGAAGGGAGGGTAGGCGCCCTCGGTGGCGATCCGGATGGTGTCTTCGGCGGAGGCAAGATGCGCCGTGGCCAGAAGTGCCGCGGCCGTCAGCAAGATCGTCTTTTTCATTGATGTTCCCTTTTGGAGTGTTTTGACACTGCAACCTTAGCTGATCCCAATCGCTTCACAAGCCTTTGCTGAATAAGCCGAAAGTCTACCGCCTCGGGCGCAATTGCAGGGTCCCGGAAAGAAGGTTGACAGGCGACATAATCATGGATATATTTTATCCATGAATTGAGGAGTTGAGTGAATGAAACTCGGAGACGGCGTCGAACAGGCCATTCACAGCGTGGCGATGCTCTCGGGTTTGTCCGAGGGTGGCGTGCTGTCGGCGGCAGCACTTGCGGAGTTTCACGGGGTGTCGACGAGCTATCTCCTGAAGCATCTGCAGGCGCTGTCAGGTGCCGGCATCCTTCACACCGTGCCCGGCCCGAAAGGTGGCTATCGCCTCGCAAGGCCGGCGGAGAAGATCACGCTGCTCGACATCGTGTTGGCCGTCGAAGGTCCGGCGCCCGCCTTTCGCTGCAACGAAATTCGCCAGCGCGGGCCGAACCCGGCGCCGGATCGTTTTTTCGCCAAGCCGTGCAACATCTCGGCGGCGATGCTGAAGGCCGAGCGCGTCTATCGCGCCGAGCTCGCCAAGACCACCATTGCCGATCTCGGCGCCGAACTGGCGGAGATTGACGACGGGACGATCGCAGCCAGAAGCTGCGCGTTCCTGGAAATGCATGAACGTCGAACGGCTCGCTGAGCCATCAAAGGAGAAAGTGCCATGCAACCGCGTTTCAATTTCGCCAAGGCCGCACCGGATGCCTACAAGGCCGTGCTCGCGCTTGAGGATTACGTCCAGAAGTCCGGCCTCGAACGCCGCTTCATTCACCTGATCAAGCTGCGGGCGTCGCAGATCAACGGCTGCGCCTATTGCGTCGACATGCACGTCAAGGAAGCCCGCCATGACGGCCTGAGCGAGCAGTGGATCAACCTCATGTGCGTCTGGCATGAATCGCCCGTCTATGACGAACGCGAACGCGCGCTTCTCGGTTGGGTCGATGCCGTCACCAAGGTCGCCCAGACGGGCGCTCCCGATGCCGATTATGAAGCGCTCAAGGCGCATTTCAGCGAAGCCGAGATGATGAACATCACGGTTGCCATCGGCGCCATCAATGTCTGGAATCGCCTGGCCGTTGGCTTCCGCGCCCAGCACCCGATCGACAAGCCGGCCAAGGCCGCCTGATTTCATCGCGCACTTTAGACCGGGCTGGCGGCGCTACCGCCGGCCCGTCGTCATTTGAACTAGCTGCAACCACCCTGCAGCTGCTGCTGATAGGTCGCAGCCATGCCTGCAAACCGCTGCGCCGTCTTCTGCAACTGCGCGTTCGAGCGCCAGTCGCCGCGCATGTATCCCTTCGGACCGGAATAGTAGGCGAGGTAGAGGCTGTAGGCGTCGTTGAGCTGGATGCCGGTCGTCTGGCTGTTCTGCCAGTGATACCAGCCGATGAAATCGATCGCGTCGGAAAAGTTGGTGCGCCGCGCGCTCCAGTTCCCCGTAGCCGATTGGTAGTGATCCCAGGTGCCGTTGAGCGCCTGCGAGTAGCCATAGGCCGTCGATTGCCGCTTCCACGGGATAAAGCCGAACAGTTTGGTGCGGGGCGGCCGCGCATTCGGCTGGAAGCCCGATTCCGTATACATCGTCGCCATCAGGATCGGCACCGGCACGCCATATTTCTTCTCGGCCTTCTCCGCCGAGCGCTGCCAGCTGGTGAACATCCCGTCGCGCTGGTCGAACACCGCGCAGATGTTTCGGGTCTGTTTGGGAGCAGTCGCGCAGCCGGCAAGAACAGCCAGAACCACGACGGCAAGGAGAGTACGGATACGCATGACTAAACCTCTCGACGTCGGAGAGATTACTAACTGGTAAACGTTAATGGTCGGTTTTTAGACAATGACGATGCCGTGATCATCTTGTGGCGAGACCGGGGCAGGCCCATCCAGCCGAGGCCGCGATCGATCACTCCTTGCGGAACACCACGCTGGCGCCCCAACCGGTCACGACGGCCAGGAACACGGCAAACAGGCCGTAGATGATCGGCTGCTCGTGCGCCGCATCGGTGATCGTCTGCTCGATGCCGGTCTTGATCACCCGCAGGGGCGCCGACTTCTCGGTCACGAACTTGCCGCTCTTGAAGAGATAAGCGCGAACAGTATGCACGCCGTTCGGAATGTTGGCCGGCAGCCGCAGGCTCGCCTTGAACAGGTTGGAGCTGACGAAGCGCACGCCGCTCGGATCGCGGACATATAGGCCGCTGCGCTCCTGCAGCCGGCGATAGGCATCGCGGAATTCACCGACATTGCTGGCATTGCCGAGAAAGCCCATCGGCGTCAGCGGAATATGGTCGATGCCGATGCCGCGATCGGTGAGATCAAGCGGCGTCGTCACATCATCGAGCATGCGCGAGCTCGACATCGAATAGGAATGCGGCACAGTCTCGAAGGTCATCGAATGCGTGTTGACCCAGATCCCGAACACCCGCTCCTTCTTGCGCACCGTGGCATTGTCGCGCGGGCCTTCCAGCACCACGACCACGTCATATTGGCCGATCGCGAGCAGCAGGCTGTCGGTGTTGGTCAAGGCGCCGAAGATCGTCAAATCCGCGCCGTGAAAGTCGGAGGTAATGGCGATCTCGCTGGTGGAGGTGCCGATCTCCAGCCCCTCGGCAACGGGCTGCGGCGTCTGGCCGGGCAAAAGCATCTGTGCGCCGGCCGCCGTCGGCAGCAGCATGAGGGATACGAGCAATGTCCTGAGCAGGTGACGCATCAGTTGGCACCCATCACGACCGAATAGATATCGCTCGGCGTGACCACCAGCGCCACGGCAAGGCGAAGACCGACGGCGAGAACGAGCAGCCCAAGCAGCGCGCGCAACTGCTCGCCGCGCAGCTTCTGCCCGACGCGAACGCCATATTGCGCGCCGATAACGCCCGCGATCATCAGGATGAAGGCCAGCACGATATCGACCGAGAAGTTGGTCGCCGCCTGCACGACCGTCGTATAGGCGGTGACGAAGATGATCTGGAACAGCGACGTTCCGACGACGACGTTGGTCGGAATGCGCAGCAGATAGATCATCGCCGGCACCATGATGAAGCCGCCGCCGACGCCCATGACAGACGTCAGGATGCCGATGCCGAAGCCGAGTGACACGATCGGGATAACGCTGAGGAAGATCTTCGATTTCTTGAATCGCATCTTAAGCGGCAGGCGGTGAACCCAGTGATGATGTCCCGGCCGGCGTGGTGCGGCCGGAATGTTCTTCGACGCGCGCCGCATCGCGTTGACGCTTTCAAGCAGCATCAGACCGCCGACCGTGCCGAGGAAGAGCACGTACATCAAGGAGATGATCAGATCGAGCTGGCCGAGCCGGCGCAGCAGCGAAAACACCCAGATGCCGACGGTGGCCCCCGCGAGACCTCCCGCCAGAAGCACCGAACCGAGCTTCACATCCAGCGTCCCGCGCCTGAAGTGGGTCAGCGCGCCCGAGATCGATGAAGCGACGACCTGATTGGCGCCGGTAGCAACCGCGACGACGGGCGGGATGTTGTAGAAAATGAGAAGCGGCGTGATCAGAAAGCCGCCGCCCACGCCGAACATGCCGGACAGGAAGCCGACGGCCGCACCCATGCCGAGGATGATGAAAATGTTCACCGACAATTCTGCGATGGGCAGATAGATTGTCACAGCCGACCCCGATTTGCGGACGACCCGGCGGGCCGTTGCGTTCCCCACGTTTTATGCGAATGCGATACGGTAACCTGAAATCGTTGCGATAGGCTTTCGATCAGCGACACCGCGTCTCCTCAATACGCGAAGAATTCTGATTAATCAGGCTTTTTTCAGGTTTTGTGACAATCGCGGCACACTCGTGCGCGGAAGCGGCCGAACGCCCAGCAGTGCGATTGAACGCGAGGTGGCGGCGCCCTAGGTTGGCCGCGCGGAACAAAGTACGGGGAAAGATGTGGGATCAGCCATTCGAATGTTGACGCTGGGCGCGCTGATCGCATCGATGCCGGTCGCGGCGCTCGCGCAGTGGAAGCCGACCGAGGAGGTGCGAAACTACGCGATATCAGGCACGACCGGCGCTGAACTCTATGGCTCGATCGGAGAGCGCGGCCCCGAGGTCGGCGGCCAGTCCAGGGTGATCGCCCACACCACGTTCAAGCTGACATGGACGCGCAAATACGAGCGGCAGCCGGACAATGCCTGCATGCTGACGGTCGCCAAGCCGAAGCTGACGATCATCTACACGCTGCCCAAGCCGTCCTCCAAACTCTCGCCAGCGGTTCAGACCAGCTGGAACAGCTTCATCGAGGAAATCCGCAAGCATGAGCGTGTGCATGGCGACACCATCATCGACATGGTGCATGAGATCGAGACGCTCAGCCTCGGCTTTTCCGCGCCCGATGATCCCGATTGCCGAAAGATCCGCGCCAATCTCACCGAAAGGCTCGGCGAGATATCCGGCAGGCAGCGCCAGCGCGGTCGCGATTTCGACCGGGTGGAGATGAGCGACGGCGGCAATGTGCAGGCGCTCATCTTGAAGCTCGTCAACGGCCCCTGACGGGGCCGTCCGAGATTGCTTTAGCCGCCCGTTGCTGCCGCGACATGCGGCCAGACTTCCAGTCCGCCGCGATAGATCATGTGCAGGGCGACATAGACGATGATCGCCAGGCCGATATAGGCGATCCAGTGATAGCGGTTGAGCAGCCGCGCGATGAAGTTCGCGGCGATACCCATCATCGCGATTGACAGGATCAGGCCGATGACAAGCACGGTCGGATGCTCGCGGGCCGCACCCGCCACGGCAAGCACGTTGTCGAGCGACATCGACACGTCGGCGATGACGATCTGCGTGGCAGCCTGGAAGAAGGTCTTGCGAGGAACCTGCGCGCCCTCGGCATGCTCGCCTTCGCCGTCCTGGGCATTGTTGGCGCGGATTTCCCGCCACATCTTCCAGCAGACCCAGAGCAGCAGGATGCCACCCGCGAGCAACAGGCCAATGATCTCGAGCAATTGCACGGTGACGCTGGCAAGCGCGATGCGCAGCACGGTGGCGGCGAGAATGCCGACCAGAATGGCCTTCTTGCGCTGATCGGGGGCAAGGCCGGCGGCGGCTAGCCCGATGACGACGGCATTGTCGCCGGCCAGAACCAGGTCGATGACAATGACCTGCAGAAGCGCCAGCAAGCCGGCGGATGTGAATATTTCCATGGTGCAATTATCCCTGCGCTGCGCGAAGCCTCTCCCCGGCGTCGCCAAGGCTTAAAGGATCGGTTGGCAATGGATCAAGTGCTGTCGGCCAGCTTCGGCAAAAGATCCGCGCCTTTCGCGTAAATCCAGCCGGATGCCGATTGTTCCGCGTGAATGTTGCCGTGGATGTTGCATTGTCCCTCGGGCATGCGCCGGTCGAAATCGGCCGCGACGTCGGCAATGGTCACCGTGCGGAAGCGTTCCAGCAGAAGCGCTTCGGCTTCCCTCAGCGCGTCGCCGAGCTTGGCATCGACGGCCTGTTCCACGAGACACTCCGGCTGATCGACCGAAGGGCCGATCGCAAACAGCGGCGGCTTGCCGATTGCCTCGTAGATGTCGAGGAGCGTGATCTGGTCGAGCCCGCGCGCCAGTTCCCAGCCGCCGCCATGCCCCTGTTCGGAGCGGACATAGCCAAAGTCGCGCAGGCCGGCCATGGTGCGCCTCACGACAACGGCATTGGTGCCGAGCATTTTCGAAATGGTTTCCGATGTCGCGCGCTTGTAGTGCCGGTCCATGTGGATCAGCACGTGCAGCATGCGCGAAAGGCGGCTGTCGCGTCTCATTCGCTTACTCCTGTTGCAATCAATCTAGCGCCTGAGCTCATCTGTAACAAGATAGGTTACGTATCTTGACGGCGAGCTTTCATGTAACATATGAAGATGCGAGATATAGGAGAACCTCATGACCTACGATGTGATCATTGTCGGCGGCAGCTTCGCCGGCCAGTCCGCTGCCATGCAGCTTGCCCGCGCGCGCCGAAAGGTGCTGGTTGTCGATGGGCGCAAGCCGCGCAATCGTTTCGCGGAAGCGTCCCACGGCTTCCTCGGCCAGGACGGCAAGGCGCCGGCGGCAATCATCGCTGAGGCATCCCGCCAGCTCGGCCTCTACAAGACGGTGACGCAGCTGCAGGGCGAAGCAACCGAGATCGGCAGGGAAGGGGACCTCTTTGCCCTCACGCTTGCCGACGGCACCACGCAGCGCGCCACCCGCATCGTGCTTGCCACGGGTGTCCGCGATGAACTGCCCGATATCGAGGGGCTGCAACAGCGCTGGGGCAAGACGGTAATCCATTGCCCCTTTTGTCACGGCTATGAAGTGGCCGACCGCCCGCTCGGCGTGCTCGCGGGCAATCCGATGTCGGTGCATCAGGCGCAGATGATCCCGGATTGGGGACCGACCACCTATTTCACACAAGGGCAATGGGAGCCCGATCCTGAGCAGGCGGCCCTGCTCGATGCACGCGGCGTTACCGTCGTCCGCAGCCCGGTCGTCGAATTGCTGGGAGAGGGGACCGACCTGGAAGCCGTTCGCCTAAACGACGGCCGCGTCCTGCCGCTTGGCGGCCTGTTCGTCGCACCGAAGACGCATCTGACGAGCCCGCTCGCCGAACAGCTCGGCTGCGCGCTGGAGGCCGGCCCCACCGGCCCCTTCATCCGCGTCGATAGTTTTCAACAGACCACGGTCAAGGGCGTCTACGCCGCCGGCGATGCCGCCGTCGCGATGGCCAATGCGACCATGGCCTCTGCCGCAGGCGTCATGGCCGGCGTTGCCGCGCACCGCTCGCTGATCATGCCGGACTGAGCACGCTTCAGGCGAGGGCGCTGGAAGGCATCGCTTTCACCAAACAAAAATCCCCCGCAAACGCCGGTTTGCGGGGGATTTTGTGTGAGCCTTCGCTCGATCAGGCCTTCGTCGATGGCGCCTTGTTGCGTTCCAGCAGCGCCTTGACCGTCGCGTCGTTGATCTTGCCGCTCGGCTCCTGGCCGATCGACTTCTGGAAGCTCTTGATCGCAGCAACCGTCTTGGTGCCGAGTTCGCCATCCGGCTGGCCGGCGTCGAAACCGTTATTGTTCAGGATCGCCTGGATGTTGCGGATTGCCCGCTTCATGTCGACGCTGGAGGTCTTGGTGGCCGTGCCTGCCCATTCATCAGGAACCTCGATGCCGTTCGACTTGTTGTCGAGCGGCTCGGCCTTCCAGAGATCCGCCTTGGCGCGGGCCTTCTCCAGCTGATCCGGCTTCATGGCGTTGGCGACTTCGTCGCGCTTTTGCGAAGCGTCCTTGTCGCCGCCCTTGGCAGCGATCGCGAACCACTTGTAGGATTCCGTCAGATCCTGCGGCACGCCGTTGCCACGGGCGCACAGGATCGCCAGGTTGAACTGGCTGTCGGTGATGTCGAGATTGGCGGCCTTGGTGAACCAGTTGGCGGCTGCCGAATAATCCTGCTGTCCGAGCGCGCCGGAGGCGTAGAGCACGGCGAGATTGTGCATCGCGTTCGCGTTGCCCTGGTTGGCGGCCTCTTCGTAGAACTGCTTGGCCTTGTTGGCGTCGCGGGCAACGCCGGTGCCCTTCTCATACATGCTGCCGAGGCGGTACTGCGCCGGCGCGAAGCCCTTGTCGGCGGCCATCTGGTACCAGTTCAGCGCCTGGTTCGGGTCGGCGGTCACGCCGGCACGGCCATCGCTGTACCTCGCGCCGATTTCAAACAGCGCCAGCGCATCGCCGGACTTCGCGGCATCCGCAAGCGACTTCGGCTGGATCGTGTCGGGGACGGCGATCGCGGGTGCCGCTGTGGCCGGTGCGGTTTCGGCCGCCGATGGTGCCGCGTTGTTGGCGGTGAAGGCGGACGTATCCTGCGGTGCGCCCGAAGGTGCGAGCGCGCCATTGCCGCCAAGCGGTGCGGCTTCGGTCAGCCGCTCGGGTGCTGCCGGCTCCGTTGGCGCTGGTGCGACATTGGCCGTCACGGGCGGGGTCGGCGTCGAGACAGCGGGTGCCTCGGGGGCTGCCGCGACGGGTGCGGAAGGTTCGGGCGCGGTTTCGCTGTCTGCGGGCAGCGTTGCGTTCTGCCCATCGGTGATCGCTGCCACTTCGGCGGTCGGCGCGGGCGCGCCCGAGGTCAGCGTGCGGGCCAGCGGGAAGGCCATGATCGCCAGAAGCACGGCGCCGACGGCAAGCAGGATCGGACGGCGGAAGCGCGAGAATGCGCTGCCCTTGCCTGATTCCTTGGCCGGATCCTTGATCTTCGCCTTCTTCTCGCCCTTCACCGCCCCGGCCTTGCCGCTGGGATCGACTTCGAGAGCTGCGGCCTGTGCGGCGCGGCGGGCAGCCGCGATGTAGTCGGCGCGATCCGTATCGCTTGCCGGCTTCGGGTTGGTGCGGGCCGCATTCTGGCTGGCGCGCACGCGCTCCAGGATCTTCTTGACGTCAGGCGCACCGGAGCCCGGCTCCAGCGGCTCGTTGGCGGCCTCAGGCGGCATCACGTCGACAGGATCGATCGACGGCGACGGGTCGATGACGGCGCGTTCGCCGGTCTTGGCTTTCTTCGAAGGCAGCAGGCGCTTGCCCAGGCTGACGAGCAGGCTTCCCTTTGCGGCGGCCGCGGCAGGCTTGCTGGCGGCCTCGATGGCAATGGCGCTGGTCTCGGATGCGGCGATTGCCGGTGCGGCCGGCTCAGGCGCGGGCTCGGCCTTGCGTACGGCTTCCGGTACGCGGGTGCCGAACACGGCGGGCTTCTCGACTTCCTCGGTGCCGGCCTCAGCCATCGCGTAAGGGTCGACGTTGAAATCGACGTCGGCGGTCGGCATCCGGGCCGGCGGACGGGCCGTGCGGCTCTCCATGTCGTCGAGCCGGTCGGCAATGTGCACCAGCGTTTCGTGCAGCGCCTGGAAGGTCTTGTGCGTGCGCTCCTCGCCGCTGCGGCTCAGATCCTCGAGATGGCGAAGATCGGCGGCGAGCGCATTGAGCGCCGACATGTCGACGCCGGCACCACCACCCTGCAGGGCGCCGTTGCGCGAATAGGCCTCGACGACCGCCTCGGCGGCCTGGCGGGCGGCTTCGACGATGTATTCGTCGCTGGTCGCCATGTAATCTTCGATCGCGCCCATGCGGCGGTCGAAATCGATGGCGATCTCGGTGCTCGGGCGTGGCTCGCTCATCAGCGCGGAAAGATTGGCGATCTGGTCTTCCAGATTGCGCAGCGCGTTGGCGTCGGTCGCGGGAGCTGCCGAGCTCTCGTCGAGACGGGCGGCGATATCGCTCAGCCGGTCCTCGATGCGCAGGAAGGCTGCGTCGTCGACCGGGGTCTGCATCGCCTGCTGCGGCTGGAATTCCATCTCGTCGATGCGGCGAGCGAGATAGTCGAGGCGCTGCGCCAGCGCATCGTTGACTGCGCCGTTCTCGAGCGCGTCGATCTTGCGCGAGATATCGGCGAGCGCGCCGGTCAGTTCGGGCTGCGGTGCGGCCCGCTGGCTCTTTTCGAGCAGGAAGGCCAGATGTTCGAGCCGTTCGTCGAGGCGCGACGTGGCCTCGGCATTGGCGACTTCCTCGACACGGGCCGTCAGGGCTTCGAGCCGTTCGGCAAGCCCATCGGCCGGGTTGGCGCGGCTGGCCACGCTCTGGCCCATAAGCTCGATCTGGTCGGCAAGGCCGCTCAGCCGTCCCTCAAGGCGGTGCATTGCAGCTGGATCGCCCGATGTCGCGGCGCGGCCGGTCGCGGCGATCGCGCGGCTGATTTCGTCGAGACGGCTGTCCATCGATGCGAACTGCTCGGACATCGCCCGGTCATGCGGCTGGATCATGCTGCCGAACTGCTCCATCGCCGTTGCGATGGAGATGAGCTTGTCTTCGAGCGCCTTGACGGCCGGGCTTTCGCCCATGCCGCCGATATGGCGCTTGATATCGTCGAGGCGGTAGGCAAGCGCCACCAGTTCTTCCTGCAGGCCGGATGTGTCGAGCGCGTGCAGCTGGTTCTCGAAGCCGTCCCAGCGCTGGTCCATGTGGCGCAGCGAATCCTCGCGCGCCAGCCCGTCCATCAGCGAGCGCAGGTCTTCGAATTCGCCGCGCAGGCCGTGGGCCTCTGATGTTTCGGAGCGAGCGGCCAGATGGTTGATGCTGTCGGCAAGCCGGCTCATGTCGGCATGAATGTCTTCTGCGAAGGGGCGATCGGCGGCGGTTGCCTTGATCTCGCGCAGTTCGCCGCGCAGCGCGTCCATTTCGCGGGCCACGCCCTCGGAGATGTCGCGCTTCAGATCCTGGCGCAGGCTGACGAGCGCCTGGGCGATTTCCGTCATCGTGTCTTCGGCACCACGCGGACTGGCGACAGGAGCCTGTGGCTGCTGAACGGCCGCGCGTGGCTGCGGCGCTGGCGTGTGTGCGGGAGCTGGCTGGGCCGCATAGGCCGTCGCCTGTTCGCGGGGTGCGTAAGGGGTGGTCTCGCGGGCGGCGCGCTCGCGGCTTGCGTCGAGCATGCGCTGGCGCTGGCGGATCTCGGCAAGCGGATCGGGACGCGGCTCGGCGGCGGCGTAGGGCGCTCGCGGCGTGTAAGTGGCGGGGGCGGGTTCGCGCTCGGGCGCCGGCTGGCGATTGCGCTGCTCGCGCACTCCGCTGCCGATCAGGCCTTCGATCCGTGCTTCCAATCCCTCGATCGTGCGGTTCAGCGCGTCAAGCGACGCCCTGTCGGAAGGCCGGGGAGAATGTGATCGCGATCCGTTCATCTTCTTGCTCGCTTATCTGTTCGCACCCTCGTCAGGGCCGATCATTGGCTTTTCCGTCAGAGCCGCAACGAATGCGGATCAGAGAGCATCGTCCATGAGAGGATAATCAATTAGGCTTTCCTCAAGCTGTACGTGTGGCGCGCATCCCATAAAACGCGAGACTTGAAAGAAGGAATGCAGGACACCAATGCTCAAACGTCACCTTTCACGGAACGTGGTAAACAACCCGTTAACCGGTGTGGCGATTTTTTAACTTTTGTGGCTGTCGAGGCGGATTTCGTGCCGAAATCGGCCTTCTAATGTACAAGCGGGCGCAAGTGGATACCGCCGTTTAAGCGAGGCGCCTGTCGAGCGGCAGGAAGACGCGAAACGCTAGATCCGGCGCGCCTTGATTGTGTTCATCACGAAGCTCGTCTCGATCGTGTCGACGCATTTCAGCCGCGCGATCTTCTCCTTGATGAAGCGCTCGTAATCGTCGAGCCCAGAGCTCATCACCTTCAGCACGTAGTCGCGCGATCCGGTGACGAGATGACATTCCAGCACCTCGTCCCACTCGCGCACGGCATTCTCAAACATCTGGATCTCGTCCTCATGCTGGCGGCTGAGGCGGATCGAGGCGAGCGCCGTCATCGTCCAGCCGTTGACGGCGGGATCGATCAGCGCCGTGTATCCCTGGATGATCTCGGCCTCCTCCAGCCGCCGCAGGCGACGCAGGCAGGCGGACGCGGAGAGGCCGACGCGCTCGGCGAGTTCGTTATTGGCAAGCCGTGCGTCGCCGGCCAGCTCTTTCAGAATCCGCCGGTCCATTTCATCCGCAACTTTCTGCACGAAATCTCCCCCGCTCTCGCATGATGTTGCTTCCAACATCGCAGCCGCGCTCCAAATAGCAATAACATCAAGCGCATTTCGATATAATTTGCCGTCATCAATCCATCTTTGAAGCAGGAGACGACCATGACCGCGCCGCATCCCTCCAAGACCCATATCGGCAATCACGCCCTGCATCCCGAAACGCAGATGCTGAACTACGGCTACGATCCCGAACTGTCCGAGGGCGCGGTCAAGCCGCCGGTGTTCCTGACCTCCACCTTCGTCTTCAAGTCCGCCGAGGATGGCCGCGATTTCTTCGATTATGTCTCAGGCCGCCGCGAGCCGCCGGCAGGGCAGGGTGCCGGCCTCGTCTATTCGCGCTTCAATCATCCCAACAGCGAGATCGTCGAGGACCGTCTCGCCGTCTACGAGCGGACGGAAAGCTGCGCGCTGTTCTCGTCCGGCATGTCGGCCATCGCCACGACGTTGCTCGCCTTCGTGCGCCCCGGTGATGCGGTGCTGCACTCGCAGCCGCTCTATGGCGGCACCGAAACCCTGCTTGCCAAGACCTTCCTCAATCTCGGCGTCGCGGCCGTCGGTTTCGCCGATGGTGTCGACGAGAGCTCGGTGCGCGCCGCCGCCGAACAGGCGATGGCCAAGGGCCGTGTGTCGATGATCCTCGTGGAAACGCCGGCGAACCCGACCAACAGCCTTGTCGATGTCGCGATGATGCGCCGGATTGCCGATGAGATCGGTAGGAAGCAGGGCCACACGCCGATCGTCGCCTGCGACAACACGCTGCTCGGTCCTGTCTTCCAGCGCCCGATCGAGCACGGCGCCGATATCTCGCTCTATTCGCTGACCAAATATGTCGGCGGGCACTCCGACCTGATCGCCGGCGCGGCGTTGGGCAGCAAGGCAGTGATGAAGCAGGTCAAGGCGCTGAGAGGCGCGATCGGCACGCAGCTCGATCCGCACTCCTGCTGGATGCTCGGCCGCTCGCTGGAAACGCTGCAGATCCGCATGGAGCGCGCCAACAACAATGCACTCGCAGTGGCCGACTTCCTGCGCGCGCATCCGAAGGTCAGGAAGATCCATTATCTTCCGTATCACGAGCCGTCTTCGCCGCTCGGCCGCACCTTCGCCGCGCAGTGCACTGGCGCCGGATCGACCTTCTCCTTCGATATCGAAGGCGGCCAGCCGGCCTCGTTCAAGTTCCTCAACGCGCTGCAGATATTCAAGCTCGCCGTCAGCCTTGGCGGCACGGAATCGCTCGCCAGCCATCCGGCGACGATGACGCACTCCGGCGTTCCGGCCGAGGTGCGTCAAAGGATCGGCGTTCTGGATTCCACCATCCGCCTGTCGATCGGCATTGAGCATCCAGACGATCTCATTGCCGATCTGACCCAGGCGCTGGACGCGGCCTGATCGCCGCGAGTGGGAAAGGGTGGCGGCTCAGGCCGCCGCCGTCTCCCTTACATCGTCGAGCAGGAAGTGCACGACGACATACTTGGTGGTGAAGTGGCGTCCGCCCTCGGTGACGTTGTCGACCGAGCCGCCATCGGCGGGGTGCCAGGCGTGGTAGTGCGGATTGGTGGTGATCAGCGTCACCGCCTTGCCGAGGTTCCTGCCGTCGAGCCGGTAGCGCGCTTCCGCCAGCGGCCAGATGCGCTCGTAATCCTCCATCGGAATGCGGACTTTCAACGCCTGCCGGCTGATTGCCTCGCTGCGCGAGCCGTCCTCATGTTCTATCGCGGGAAGATCGAGTGTTACTTCTTCTGCGTTGTCCAGAACGAAGTTGAACTCTTCGGGCCACATCCGTCTCATGAAATCGCTCCTCCTAAGCTTTTTCGTCGGTTAGCCAACAAAGTTTAGCGCGTCTTCGGCAGGAAGCAAATGATACCTGCGGCGCGTCTCATAGACGGCCGGGAGAAGCCTGTTTCAGGAGTGGGATGTACTATTGCTGCCAGCGCACGGCGACATAGGTGCCATCAGCCTTGCCGTCACGCCCGTAGCTTATCTCGGCGCCGAGCGTCGTGCCCATGGCGTTGATGAGCCGCGTGCCCAGGCCGGTTCCCTTCGGGCCGACAGTGCGATCATAGCCGATCCCGTCGTCCTCGACCGAAAGCACCGCGAGGCCATCGTCGGTGGTTTCAAGCACGACGCGCACCTCGCCGGTGCCAGCCGTATAGGCGTATTTCGTCGCGTTGGTGACGAGCTCGATCAGGATGACACCGAGCGCCACCGCCTTGTCTGCCGTCGTCGAAATCCGACAAAGCTGCGATTTCAGCGTGATGCCGCGCGCGATCGTGCTGCTGCCGTGCAGTTCGGCAAGCAGCGGCCCGAGATAGACGTCAAGCTCGACCTCGCCGATGATCTCCGATGTGTAAAGGCTGCGGTGCACGCCGGCGATCGCGGTGATGCGGTTCTGCGTCTCGTTGAGCGCGGTCTTGGTCTCGTCGCTGCCGGCGATCTGCATCTGCATGCGGATCATCGCCGAAACCAGCGACAGACTGTTGGCGATGCGGTGGTTCATCTCCGCCAGCAGCAGTTCGGCGCGTTCCTTGGCGACGACGAGCTGCCGGTCGGCCTCTTCCTTTTCGCTGCGCAGCCGCGAATTTTCCATCGCCTGGTTGAGCGCGCTGATCAGCAGCGGAAAGAAATCGTCCGTCGCCGTCTTCACGACGTAGTCCGCCGCACCGCCCTTCAGCGCCCGGATGGCGACGTCGGCGTCGCTCGATCCGGTCACGTAGAGCACCGGCGTCGGCTTGCCGATCTCGGCGATCGCCTCGAGAAAATTCAGGCCCGTCTGGTTCTCGAAATAATGGTCGAGAACGACGGCCTCGAAGGTCTCGGCCGCGAAAAGCTCAAGTCCGATCTCGATGGACGGAGCATGGACGACCGTGAAATCACTGCGCGCAAGCACCCGCGTTGCGAGGCGGGCTAGGGCCGGATCATCATCGACATAAAGGATGCGCACAGATTTTGGCTACTCGTTAGGGGACTTGGATGACGGAGAAGAACAGTCCGAGATTGCGGATCGCCGTGGAGAAGCCGTCATAATCCACCGGCTTGGTAATATAGACGTTGGCGCCCAGATCGTAGCACTTCTGGATCTCGCGCTCGTCGTCGGTCGTGGTCAGGACGACGACAGGCATGCGGCGCGTGTGTTCGTTGGTCTTGATCTTCTCGAGAATGTCGAGGCCGGACATGTCAGGCAGATTGAGATCGAGCAGGATCAGCAGATAGCGATCCTTGCTGACGATCCCGTCGCGATCCGGTCCGAGGATATAGTCGAGCGCGCCCTTGCCGAGCGTGAACGGCACGATCTCGTTGTTGACGCCGGCGCGGCGCACGTTCTTTTCGATGAGACGGGCGTGCCCCTCGTCATCCTCGATCATCACGATCGTGACTTCCTGACCGGTCGCTTTCATAGTTCCATACTCCGTACGATTTTGGTGAGGTCCGCGGGCAGCGTCAGAATGAACGTGCTGCCCTTCCCGAGTTCGGATGTGACCGTAATGTCTCCGCCCAAATTTCGGATTAACGAACGCACATGCGCAAGGCCGATACCTTCGCCGCGCTGATCCTGCTCGCCGGCCCGGCGAAACAGCTCGAAAACCCGTTCGAGATCGTTGCTGGCGATGCCGCGACCATTGTCCTTCACGTCGATCCTGACACGCCCCGGTCCATCGGGATAGGCGTCGACATCGATTTTAAGCGGCCGTCCCGGCATTTGATACTTCACCGCATTGTCGAACAGGTTGCCGAAGATCTGGTCCAGCGAGAAGCGGTCGTTGACGATGGCGCCGATGCGAACGCGCGTTTCGGTCGTCCCACCCGTTTCCACCAGCTGGTGGTGAACGTTGGCGGCGACCGTGTCGATCATCGCCTTGAGGTCAATTCTCTCGGGCTGCAGCTTGCGGCGTCCGTCGCGCGAGATCTTCAGGATCGCGTTGATCAGCGCATCCATCTTGCGGGTGGACGAGCGGATGAACCCGAGCGCTTCCGGCAGGTCTTCCTCGACCGCCAGCCGCGCATCCTGGATGTCCTGCTCGCTCAGCGTCTTGTTGTCCGCGAGCACATAGGTCGAGACCGACTTCATCGCGGTATCGAGCTCGCTCAGGAAGCCCATGATGTTGACCAGCGGCGCCCTCAGATCGTGGGTGACGATATAGGCGAAGCGCTGGATTTCCTGGTTGGCGCGCATCAGGTCTTCGGTGCGCTCGTTGACGCGCGCCTCAAGCCCGACATTGAGCACCTCGACTTCCTTGGTCGCGAGCGACAGGTCGCGCACGTGCTGCACGATGATCAGGATTGCCCCGCCCAGCACGACGAGGATCGCCAGCGCGCCGCCAATCGTCACCAATTGCAGCGTGCTGGCCGCTGAAAGCTGCTTTTCCACCAGAACCCGCAGGCGGTTGTCGGTTTGATCGAGGAAGTCGCCGATGATCGCGCGGATCTTGTCCATGTAGACAAGCCCGGCATCGTCGCGAACGATCGCCACCGCTTCGCCCGTCTTGCCCTCGCGCGTCAACGCGACCGTCTTGGCGAGCTCGTTCATCTTCCCGTCGATCGCGGCGTTCAGCGCATCGAGCTGCATCGCGTAGCTCGGCAACGATTTGACGTTGTCGAGCAGCACTTGCCGGCGCTTCGGCAGGTTTTCCAGCGCGGACGTGTAGGGCGCGAGGTAAAGGACATCGTTCGCCAACAGATAGCCGCGCTGGCCCGTTTCCGCATCCTGCACGGTTGTCAGAACGCCGACGATGGCGCTGCGCACACGGCGCAGCGATGCCGTCTCGTCGGAATATTCGCGGTTCGCCTGGACAAGCCAGAGCGACGAGCCGACGATGCCGAGGAGGATGAGGACACCCACGGCAAGCATGATCAGGCTGGAGCGGAAGAAAGCGGCTGTGGAGGTCATGCGGCATCCGTTTGGATCAGATTTTAGACATGTACACACAGCTGTGTGCGAAAGATAGCACCCTTACAGTGTGTTCCTGCGGCGGTTCCCGTGGCGCAGAGGCTTCGTGCGGCGCCCCTCTCGGCTCACAAATTTGCGATGCAATAAAATTTGACGTTTACGCAAACGTCAATATTTTGTAAGACACATGCATAGGCCGGTCCGCCCGGCTGACGAATTGGAGGAATTCGAACGATGCCAGTCTACAAGGCCCCGGTAAACGACACGCTTTTCGTGCTGAACGATGTGCTGGGTCTGGAGCGCTACAACAACCTGCCGGGCTTCGCCGACGCCACGCCCGACATGATCGAGGCGATCCTCGGTGAATCCGCCAAGGTGGCCGAGGAAGTGCTTTTCCCGCTCAACTATGCCGGCGACCAGGAAGGCTGCACGCGCAAGGAAGACGGCTCGGTTTCCACGCCGAAAGGTTTCAAGCAGGCCTACGACGCCTATTGCGAGGGCGGCTGGACGGGGCTTGCCGTGCCGGAGGAGTTCGGTGGCCAGGGACTGCCCTACACGCTGCACGCCGCTGTCGGCGAATACACCTCGGCCGCCAACATGTCGCTGATGATGTATCCGGGCCTGACCCAGGGCGCCATCGCCGCCATCATCGTTCACGGTTCCGACGAGCAGAAAAAGACCTATCTGCCGAAGATGGTCTCCGGCGAATGGTCCGGCACCATGAACCTGACCGAGCCCCATTGCGGCACCGATCTCGGCCTGTTGCGCACCAAGGCCGTTCCGCAGGCCGATGGGGGCTACAAGATATCAGGCCAGAAGATCTTCATTTCCGCCGGCGAACACGACATGTCCGGCAACATCGTCCATCTCGTTCTCGCCCGCATCGAAGGCGCGCCCGAGGGCACCAAGGGCATCTCGCTCTTCATCGTGCCCAAGTTCATGGTCGGCGCCGATGGTGCGGCCGGAGAGCGCAATGGCGTTTCCTGCGGCGCGCTCGAGCACAAGATGGGCATCCACGGCAATGCCACCTGCGTGATGAACTACGACGAGGCGACCGGCTTCCTGATCGGCGCTGAGAACAAGGGCTTGGCTGCCATGTTCGTGATGATGAACGAAGCGCGCCTCAGCGTTGGCTTGCAGGGGCTGGCGATCGCCGAGATCGCCTATCAGAACGCCGCCGAATATGCCCGCGAGCGCATCCAGGGCCGGGCGCTCTCTGGCGCCAAGGCGCCGGACAAAAAGGCCGATCCGATCATCGTCCATCCCGATGTTCGCCGCGCGCTGATGACCATCCGCTCGTTCAACGAAGCCGGCCGCGCCTTCTTGCTCTGGACCGCGCTGAAATCCGACATCGCCCACCGCGCCACGGACGAGAAGGAACGGCAGACGGCCGACGATATTCTCGGCCTCGTCACCCCGATCCTGAAGGGCGTGATGACCGACAAGGGCTTCGACCACGCCGTCATGGCCCAGCAGGTCTTCGGCGGCCACGGCTATATCGAAGAGCAGGGCATGAGCCAGTATGTCCGCGATGCCCGTATCGCCATGATCTATGAAGGCGCCAACGGCATCCAGGCGCTCGATCTCGTCGGCCGCAAGCTCGGCCAGAATGGCGGCCGCGCGGTCATGGCGCTGTTCAAGGAGATCGGCGATTTCTGCGAGGAAAACCGCAGCGACGAGCAGATGTCCTTCTTCACCAAGAACCTGAAGAAGGGCTTGAACGACGTGCAGGCGTCGACCATGTGGTTCATGCAGCATGCGATGGCAAAGCCCGACAATGCCGGCGCCGGCTCGACCGACTACATGCATCTCTTCGGCCTCGTCATTCTCGGCTATATGTGGGCCAAGATGGCCAAGGCCGCCAACGACGGACTGGCCGCGGGAGAGACCGACCGTGAGGCTTTCCTGCGCAACAAGCTGATCACCGCCCGCTTCTTCATGGAGCGGATCATGCCGGAAACGACACTGCGCAAGGCGCGCATCGAAACCGGCGCTGAAACGATGATGGCATTGAGCGCCGAGGCGTTTTGAGGTTCGCGGCCAACAGCCGCCAGGGAGACGAGACACGATGACCGAAGTTTTCATTTACGATCACGTCCGCACGCCGCGCGGCCGCGGCAAGAAGGATGGCTCGCTGCACGAGGTGCCGTCGGTGCGCCTTGCGGCGAAAACGCTGGAAGCGCTGCGCGACCGCAACGGGCTGAACACAGAGACGGTCGATGACATCATCATGGGTTGCGTCGATCCTGTTATGGAAGCCGGCGCGGTCATCCCGCGCGGTGCGGCTTTCGAGGCGGGCTATTCCATCAAGGCGCCGGGCATGCAGATCTCCCGTTTCTGCGCCTCCGGCCTCGACGCCGTCAATTTCGCCGCCGCCAAGATCGCCCAAGGCGCCGATGACATCGTGATTGCCGGTGGCGTAGAGAGCATGTCGCGCGTCGGTCTCGGCATGTCCGGCGGCGCATGGTTCATGGACCCGTCGGTCAATTTCCCTGCTTATTTCATGCCGCAGGGCGTCTCGGCCGATCTGATCGCTACCAAATACGGCTTCAGCCGCGACGACGTCGACGCCTATGCCGTCGAAAGCCAGAGGCGCGCCGCCAATTCCTGGGAGAAGGGCTACTTCAAGAATTCCGTCATCCCGGTGAAGGATCAGAACGGCCTCGTGATCCTCGATCGCGACGAACACATGCGCCCCGGCACCGACATGCAGGCGCTGGCCTCGCTTAACCCGTCCTTCCAGATGCCGGGCGAGATGGGCGGCTTCGAGGCCGTCGGCATCCAGGCGCATCCGGAGATCGAGCGGATCAACTACGTCCACCACGCCGGCAATTCGTCCGGCATCGTCGATGGCGCTGCCGCCGTGCTGCTCGGCTCCAAGGCCGGTGGCGAGAGCATGGGTCTGAAGCCGCGCGGCCGCATCAAGGCCTTCGCCAACATCGGCTCCGACCCGGCGCTGATGCTGACCGGTCCTGTCGACGTCACCGAAAAGCTCTTGAAGCGTTCGGGCATGACGCTCGCCGATATCGATCTTTTCGAGCTCAACGAAGCCTTCGCCGCCGTCGTGCTGCGCTACATGCAGGCTTTCGACATCGGCCACGACAAGATCAACGTCAACGGCGGCGCGATCGCCATGGGCCACCCGCTCGGCGCCACCGGCGCGATGATCCTCGGCACGGTGCTGGACGAGCTGGAACGCCGCGATCTCAACACCGCGTTGGTGACACTCTGCATCGGCGCCGGCATGGGCACGGCAACTGTGATCGAGAGGGTGTAGCCCCCTCATCCGCCTGCCGGCACCTTCTCCCCGTGGGGGAGAAGGGAAAGATCCGCAGCGTGGACGATCCTCCTCTCCCCTCGGGGAGAGGGTGGCCGAGCGTAGCGGAGGCCGGGTGAGGGGGCGGTCTGGCACAACAGAGAATTCCACGGGAAGAGGAATCCCATCATGACCACCTACACCAATTTCACCGTCGAAACCGACGCCGATGGCATTGCCCTTGTGACCTGGGATATGCCTGGCAAGTCGATGAACGTCTTCACCTCCGAGGTGATGGACGAACTGAATGCGATCATCGACCAGACGGTGGCCGATAGCGCCGTCAAGGGCGTGGTCATCACCTCCGGCAAGTCGAGCTTCTCCGGCGGCGCTGATCTCTCGATGATCAAGGCGATGTTCACCTTCTACAACGAGGAGAAGGTCAAGGACCCGTCGACAGCCGCGCAAAAGCTCTTCGATCTCGTCGGTCGCATGACCGGCCTGTTCCGCAAGCTGGAAACCTGTGGCAAACCCTGGGTCTCGGCCATCAACGGCACCTGCATGGGCGGCGCGCTGGAGATGTCGCTCGCCTGCCACGGCCGCGTCGCCTCCAATGCCAAGTCGGTCAAGATCGCGCTTCCCGAGGTCAAGGTCGGCATCTTCCCGGGCGCCGGCGGCACGCAACGTGTCGCGCGCTTGGCAGATGCGCAATCCGCCCTGCAGATGATGACGACCGGCCAGTCGCTGACGGCTTCGCGCGCCAAGGCGATGAACCTGATCCACCAGGTGGTCGAGCCGGATCAGCTGATCCCCGCTTCCAAGCAGATGATCAAGGACGGCCTGAAGCCGATCGCTCCCTGGGACGAAAAGGGCTTCAAGGCGCCGGGCGGCGGCATCTGGACGCCGGCTGCGGCCCAGCTCTGGCCGGCAGCACCGGCGATCCTGCGCCGCGAAACCGCGGGCAACTATCCCGGCGCGCTTGCCATTTTGAAATCCGTTTACGAGGGCCTGCAGGTTCCCTTCGATACGGCGCTCAAGATCGAGCAGCGCTATTTCACGCAGGTGCTGCAGACCACCGAAGCATTCTCGATGATCCGTTCCCTCTTCATCTCCATGCAGGAGCTTGGCAAAGGGGCCCGCCGCCCCGCCGGCATCGCAAAGACGGAGCTGAAGAAGGTGGGTGTCGTCGGCGCCGGTTTCATGGGGGCGTCGATCGCCTACGTGACCGCCGCCGCCGGCATTCCCGTCACCCTTGTTGATCGCGACATGGAAGCCGCAGCCAAGGGCAAGTCGGTCTCCGAGGGCCTGGTGAAGGACTCGGTCGGTAAGGGCCGCCTGACGCAGGATGAGGGTGCGGCGCTTCTCGCGCGTATCACGCCTTCGGCCGATTATGCCGATCTCACGGACGTCAATCTCGTCATTGAAGCGGTGTTCGAGGATCGCGACGTCAAGAAGGCCGTGATCGAGGCTGTCGAGGCGGTGTTGCCCGAAGGCGCGATCTTCGCCTCCAACACCTCGACGCTGCCGATCTCGGGCCTCGCGAAAAATTCGAAGCGGCCGGTCGATTTCATCGGCGTGCATTTCTTCTCGCCGGTCGAAAAGATGATGCTGACCGAAGTCATCCTTGGCAAGGAGACCGGCGACAAGGCGCTGGCAGTCGCACTCGACTACGTCGCCGCCATCAGGAAGACGCCGATCGTGGTCAACGACACGCGCGGCTTCTTCGTCAACCGCTGTGTCTTTCGCTACATCCACGAAGCCTACGACATGTTAATCGAAGGCGTGCCGCCGGCGATGATCGAAAACGCCGCCAAGATGGCCGGCATGCCTGTCGGTCCACTGTCGCTCAACGATGAGGTGGCGATCGATCTCAGCCAGAAGATCCTGAAGGCGACCGTTGCCGATCTCGGCGAGGCAGCCGTCGATCCGAGGCACCTCGCGCTGATAAACAAGATGGTCGACGAACTCGATCGTCGCGGCCGCAAGAACGGCAAGGGCTTCTACGACTATCCGGCAAAGCCCGCCAAGAAGTCGCTCTGGCCCGAACTCAAGACTTTCTATCCGCAGAAGAAGGCCGACGAGATTGATGTCGAGGTACTGAAACAGCGCTTCCTCGTCACCATCGCGCTCGAGGCGGCGCGCACCATGGAAGAGGGAATCGTTACCGATCCGCGTGAGGCCGATGTCGGCTCCATCCTCGGTTTCGGCTTTGCGCCCTATACCGGCGGCGTGCTCTCCTACATCGACGGCATGGGGCCGAAGAATTTCGTGGCGCTGTGCGAGAGGTTAGCCGCCTCTTACGGACCACACTTCGCGCCGACCACTTTGCTCAAGGATATGGCGGCGAAGGGCGAGACGTTCTACGGCCGATTCGACCCCTATGCCGGCGCAAAGGTTGCCGCCTGACCGGCCTTTCCACGCGTATGATCGGGCTGGCTTTTAAGCCTGCCCGGTCGCCCCCAGAATTCATCGATGAATTCATCGATCCGGGCATCTGTGGTCGCTAAAGTTGCCTTGCCAGAGACACAATTACCACGTAAAAGCCTCGCATCGATCTTGCTAGATGAACTTTGTTACGGCCGCTCGTGCTGTTGCTCGCGAACTTCCTCCAAAATCGGTTTCCATCGCATGCTGGCTTTGTTCGGTGTGCACCATCTATGTACGATTTATAAAAGGATATCGTCATGAGCACAGGTACTGTTAAGTGGTTCAACGCAACCAAGGGCTACGGCTTCATTCAGCCGGACGACGGTTCTGCCGACGTTTTCGTTCACATCTCTGCTGTTGAGCGCGCCGGCATGCGCGAACTCAAGGACGGCCAGAAGCTGTCTTACGAGCTCGTTGCCGACAAGCGTTCGGGCAAGATGTCCGCAGACCGTCTGCAGGCTGCTTAAGTTTTCGAATATATCGTCTCCGGTTCGCCGGGACGAACGAAAGGCCGGGTTCGCCCGGCCTTTTTTGTTGCCCGATTTTTGGGTTCAGGCGGCGATCCGCTCCGCCTTCGCGCGATCCGCCCGCAGGCCGAGAAAGCCGATCCAGGTGACGAGAATGATCGCCGTCGCATAGATATCCGTGGTCAGCTGGTAGCCGAGCGATTTCGCCAGGAAACCGGCGAGAATGGCGGGCAGGCTGAAGGCGAGATAGCTCTGGATGTAGAAGGCCGATAGCAGTTCGGCGCGCTCGTCCGGCTTGGCAAGCGGCATGATCGTGCCCATCGCGCCCAGGAAATTCGTGCCGAAGCCGACGCCGGTCAGCAACGTCCCGAGAAGCAGCAGCGGCACGCTGGCAAGGTGCACACCCGCAACCACCGTGAGCACGCCGAGCGTGGTCGCCATCGTGCCGAAGGCGAGGTTGCCGTTGGCCGATTTGGCGCGCCTCAGATAGACGGCCACCGCCCCCGATACCATCAGCGCCGTCACCACGGATCCGCCCGTCAACGGCGCATGGCTGCCTGTCGTGCTCACCACCAGCGACGGCACGAGCGAGAGATAGAAGCCACCGAGCGTCCAGTTGGCGATGTTGATCGGTGTGACGAGCGCCAGCGGCCGCCGCACTTGTGGCGGGATGGCGACGCGCGGCTTCAGCGAAGCCCAGACACCCGGCCGCGTGGATGCGGTCTCGCTGGTTGCCCAGATCGCGCCGGCCTGGATGACGAAGGCGATGAGCAGGATCGCGTAGACCAGATGCAGCGGAAACGGCCCGTACTGGATCAGCGCGCTGGTTCCGAAAGCGCCGATCGCCATGCCGGATAGCGGCGCGATCGAGTTCACCAGCTGCCCCTTGGCCTTGTCGACATCGACGAGCGCCGCGCCGATCGAAGCGCCGGCGATCCCGGTCGCCAGTCCCTGCATGATCCGCGCCGCGATCAGCCAAGCCGGCCCGCTGGCGGCGGCAAACAGCGCCATGGCGATGATCTCGAGCACCAGCGCCGAAAAGATCACCGGCTTGCGGCCGAGATGGTCGGAAATCGAGCCGGCGATCAATAGTGCAAGCAGCAGCGCGAAAGCATAGACCGCGAAGATCACCGTGATCAGCACGGGAGAGACGGCGAAGTTCTCCTGGTAGATCCGGTAAAGCGGCGTCGGCGCCGCCGAGGCGCCGAAGAAGGTGGCAAGCGTCACCGCGTGAAAACGGATGGGGTTTGACTTCGTCTCTATGGATCTGCCGGGCGCGGGCATATATAAGCTCCTTAAAGCTAAGTCGTTGCGTTAGTCCGATGTAGGGCAGGTGCGCGCTAAAAGCAAATAATTTGCGTTAATGGATCGCTCAAAGTTTTTGAACCATGGCGCGCTCGGGAGGCCGAAGGTCGGTTAGTCAATGCCAGCAAAAGAAAATCTCCGCCCCGGCGGGCGCAGCGCCCGCGTTCAGGCCTCCGTCCACAATGCCGTCCGCTCGCTTCTGAAGACGATGGACCGCGCCGACGTCACCATCCCGCTAATCGCGGCTGAAGCAGGCGTGACGCCATCGACGATCTACCGCCGCTGGGGCGAGCTGCAGGAGTTGCTCGCCGATGTCGCTGTCGAGCGCCTTCGCCCCGACATGCTGCCGATCGACACCGGCAGCGCACGCGGCGATCTGGAGGTGTGGACGGAGCAATATTGCGAGGAAATGTCCTCGGGCATCGGCCGCGACATGATGCGCGACGTGCTGGCCGCTCAGGACAACGCCAACGCCTGCAAGTGCGATGCGTTCACCCGCGAACAAATCGCGCTGATTGCTGAGCGAGCGCATGCCCGTGGCGAAGCGTTTCCCGATATCGATGCGGTCATGGATGGCGTCGTCGCCCCCATCATTTACCGCATCCTCTTTGGCGACCAGCCCTCGATCGAGCGCGTTCACGACCTCGTGACAAACGTTCTGGCAGGAGCCTCTACTCGGCCGCGGCAGCCCGTTTCTGCGCCGATATCTGGGTGATATAAGCGCGCAGCGCGGCGGGGCGCACCGGCTTGTGCTGGATGCCGATCCCGTGCCGCTCGGCATCGGCGCGCACCTCCAGCGTCCGGTCGGCGGTGATGCAGAGACCCGGAACATAGGTGGCGAAGCGCTCGCGGACCGAGAGGATCGCGGCCACGCCGGTCCCGTCGCCCAGATGGTAGTCGGCGATGACGAGATCGGGCGCACTCTCCCGCGCGTCGAGCGCCGTGACACCGGCAAGCGAATCCGCCGATTGCACCGCGCAGCCCCAGCCGCTCAGCAGCAGCTGCATCCCCTCGAGGATATGCGGCTCGTTGTCGATGCAAAGCACCTTCAGCCCTTCCAAATTCCGCGCCGAGCGCTCGGCGGGCGCGGTCGTCATCGGCGCTTCGGCAACCGGCGAGATATCGCGCGGCATGACGATGCGGAAATCGGTGCCCTTGCCATGCGTCGAATGCAGCTCCACCGGGTGGCTGAGCACGCGCGCGATGCGATCGACGATCGACAGCCCAAGCCCGAGGCCCGATGCCGTCTTGGCGCCTTCGTCCAGCCGCGCGAACTCCTTGAACACGGTGCGGAATTTCGATGGCGGAATGCCGATGCCCGAATCCATCACTTGGATGACGACCTGGTTGCCGCGCCGGCGCGCGCCCACCAGCACCTTGCCCGTCAGCGTGTACTTGATCGCGTTCGACACCAGGTTCTGCACCAGCCGGCGCAGCAGATTGGGGTCGGACCGCACGCGCAGAGACGTCGGCATCACCACCAGCTTCAGCCTCTTCTCGCGGGCAATCGGCGCGAAGTCGGTCTGGATGCGCTCCAGCAGATCCGCAAGCGGCACCGAGGCGAGGCGAGGGCGCATCGCCCCGGTGTCGAGCCTGGAAATGTCAAGCACGGCGCCCAGAATGCTCTCGACCGATTCCAGCGCCGAATCGATGTTGCGCACGATGGCGCTGCTTTCCGATTGCCCCATCCGCTCGACCAGTGCCGAGGAATAGAGCCTGGCGGCATTGAGCGGCTGCAGGATGTCGTGCCCGGCGGCGGCAAAGAAGCGCGTCTTCCCAAGGTTCGCCTCGTCGGCCGAAGCGCGCGCTTCGCCGAGTTCGTGGTTGACGCGGGTAAGCTCCGCCGTACGCTCCGCCACGCGTTGTTCGAGCGTTTCGTTGGCCTGCTTCAGCGCCTGGTCGGCGGCCACGCGCTGGGTGATATCGGTGAAGGTCGCGACGATCCCCTTGTCCGGCATGGCGTTGGATCGCACCTCGATGATGCGCTCACCGCGCCCGAGCACTAGCGCGAAGGGCTTGTCGAGCGTGAGAAAGTGCCGGACCGTCTGGCTGACTTCGGAGACCGGGATGTCGCCGCGCTGGCTGAGAATGGCGACGATATCGGCAAGCGGAAACCCGACCTGTCCCGATGTCTCGGGCAGATCCAGCAGCTGCCGGAAGCGCCGATTCCAGATCGTCAAGTGGTTGGAGCTGTCGAACACGGCGATGCCCTGATCCATCTGCGACAGCGCCGTCTGCAGCATGTCCTGGTTATATTGCAGCGCCTCGCTCGCCTGGTCGAGCAGCCAGGCGGTGTCGGCCGAGGCATCCTCCACCTTCTGCAGGATCAGCGACAGCACCAGCCGCGCCGAAGACGAGCCGATGGCGCTGCCGAGCAGCTGCTCGGTGAAATGGATGAGCGCCATGTCGGCCGGCTGGTCGTCCTCCAGCTTGCGGCCGGAATTCTGCTGGTAGGTCTGGAACGACCGCTCCATCCGCTCTTCGCCGAGATAGCGCGAGATCGTCGCCTTCAGGTCGCCGACGCTGATCCGCGTTTTCCAGCCGCGCGTGGCAAATTGCGAGCGCGACTGCCGCTTGACGAAGATGCCGGCCTGGATGCGCTCGAGCGGCCGGGCATTGCGCGTCATCGAGCCGATCACGAAGAAGCCGGTGTTGACGAGCAGGCTCATGACCGTGGCGTTGACCAGCGGATCGGCATTGTCGGTAAACACGGTGACCCCGGGAAAGACGAAGCCCAGCACGGCGCTCGCCACCGCCGAATAATCCGGCCCGCCAAGCGAGGGCAGGAACAGCAGGTAGATCCAGATCACGAAGCCTGAGGAGAGACCGAGGATCGCGCCCCGCGCATTCGCCCGCCGCCAGATCAGTCCGCCAAGCAGCGACGGCGCCATCTGCGCGATGGCGGCAAACGACAGGAGACCGATCGAGGCCAGACCCGTGGTGCTGTCAGTCGAGCGGTAATAGGCATAGCCGAGCAGCAGCACGGCGAAGATGGCGCTGCGGCGGATGTTGAGCAGCGTCTTGGCAAAATCGTCGCGCTGGCCGCCGCGCCCGGCAAGCCGTCGGCGCAGGAAGATCGGCATGACGATATCGTTGGAAACCATGATCGACAGCGCCACCGAGGCGACGATCACCATCGCCGTCGCCGCCGAGAAGCCACCGATGAAGGTGATCAGCGACATCACAGGCATCTGCCCGACGATCGGCAGTGACAGCATGTAGAGATCGGCATTGCCGTTGCCGCCGAAGGTGAGCAGGCCCGCGATCGCCATCGGCAGCACGAAGAGATTGATGGCGATCAGGTAGAGAGGGAACAGGAAGCCCGCCAGCCGCAACTCCTTCGCCGTCCGGTTCTCGACCACGGTCACATGAAACTGCCGCGGCAGCATGACGATCGCGAAGGCGGAAAGAACGGTCAGCGTCAGCCAGCGGCTTATCGGCGTCTGGTAATGCAGCGCCGACAGCACCAGCTCGTTCTCCGCCGCCTTCCGCCACAGATCGGCCGGCCCGTCGAACAAGAACCAGACGACGCAGACCCCGGCTGTTAGAAATGCAAACAGCTTCACCACCGATTCCATCGCGACCGCCAGGATCAACCCATCCTGATGCTCGGTCGCATCCGTGTGGCGGGTGCCGAACATGATGGCGAAGCAGGCCAGAACCAGAGTGACCAGCAGCGGCAGGTCGAGAAAATAGAGATTGCCGCTTCCAATGCCGTAATCCGACGGATTGAGCATCGCCGTCACGGTGCTTGACACCGATTTCAGCTGCAGCGCGATATAGGGGATGGCGCCGACCAGCGAGATCAGCGCCACGATCGTCCCCACCGCCGAGTTCTTGCCGTAGCGCGCCGAAATGAAGTCGGCGACGGAGGTAAGCTTCTCCGTCTTGGCGAGATCGATGATCCGCCGCAGCACAGGCATCCCCAGCGTGAAGACCAGGATCGGGCCGATATAGATGCCGGTGAATTCCAGCCCGCGCTGCGAAGCAAGGCCGACGCCGCCGAAATAGGTCCACGAGGTGCAATAGATCGCGAGGCTCAGCGCATAGACGACCGGTCGTCCGCTGTCGGGCGCGCCAAAACGCCTGCGCTGCCGGTCGCCATGGCTTGCCACGGCAAACAGCAGGAACAGGTAGCCGAACGCCGATGCGAGTATCACCCAGCCTGGCAGCATTTCTCCTCCGCCGGCGTCCCATGCGCCGGTCCTCCCGGAGCTCGAAGCCTACGGCAAATCGGGGCCTTTGAAAATTCCCGCCGTCTAGGTCTTAAGTCAAAGACGGGTGGAGCAATTGAATAATTCGTAATTTGTAATTGAATAATCGCAACGAAGATGTAGCTAATAAAAACAACAGCCTGCAATCAAACTGCATCAGAGGGAGACAGATCGTATGCTCAACGAGTTCAAAGCGTTTATTGCTCGCGGCAACGTCATGGACCTTGCCGTCGGTGTCATCATCGGTGGTGCGTTCGGCGGCATCGTCAAATCCTTGGTCGATGACGTCATCATGCCGATCGTCGGCGCCATCTTCGGTGGCTTCGATTTCTCCAATTACTTCATCGGCCTCTCGTCCAACGTCAACGCGCCGACGCTGGCCGCTGCCCGCGCACAGGGCGCCGTTCTCGCTTACGGCAGCTTCATCACCGTTCTCATCAACTTCCTGATTCTTGCCTGGATCATTTTCCTGATGGTCAAGGGCGTGAACACGCTGCAGAAGCAGGTCGAGCGCCAGAAGAAGGTTGCTCCGGAAGATGCACCGCCGCCGCCGGCCGACGTCGCTCTTCTCACCGAAATCCGCGACCTCCTGGCCAAGCGCCCGACGGTCTGATGGCTTAAGAGCCCTGCCGGATAGGGCAGGGCTCACCCATCACGGAAATCGATCGGCCATCACCGATTGTCATGGGATTCGCCCGCGCATTTGTTTTATGTAGGCGAAAACCGGAGTGATGCATGTCGATCGTCAATAGCCTCAGCCCGCGCGCCATCCAGGCGCCTGAAAGCGGGATCGTCGAAGTCGTAAATTATGCCCGTGGCCGCGATGGCCTCTTGCCGCTTTGGGTCGGCGAAGGCGATCTTCCCACCCCCGATTTCGTCAATCAGGCGGCGATGACGGCGCTTTCGGCCGGCGAAACCTTCTACACCTACCAGCGCGGCATTCCCGAACTGCGCCAGGCGCTCTCCGACTATTACGCCCGTCACTTCGGCATAAACCTGCCCGTCGAGCATTTCTTCGTCACCGGCTCCGGTATGCAGGCGATCCAGATCGCCGTGCAGGCGATGACCTCGCCCGGCGACGAGCTGGTCTATCTGACGCCCGCCTGGCCGAACATCGCAGCCGCGCTCGAAATCGCCGGCGCCCGCTCCGTCGGCGTGCAGCTCGACTTCGAAGGCGGCAAGTGGGCCGTCGACCTCGACCGCATCGCCGCCGCGATCACGCCGAAGACCAAGGCGCTCTTCATCAACACGCCCTCCAACCCGACCGGCTGGACCGCGACACGGGAGGATCTGGCCGCCATCCTCGGCTTGGCCCGCAAGCATGGCCTCTGGATCATGGCGGACGAAATCTACGCCCGCTACTACTTCCCCGGCGACCGCGCGGCTTCGTTCCTGGATGTGATGGAAGCGGGCGACAAGGTCATGTTCGTCAATTCCTTCTCGAAGAACTGGTCGATGACCGGCTGGCGCGTCGGCTGGATCGTGGCGCCGCCGGAGACGGGGCAGGTGCTTGAGAACCTCATCCAGTATTCGACCTCGGGCGTCGCCCAGTTCATGCAGCGCGGCGCAGTCGCGGCCTTGAATGAGGGCGATGCCTTCGTGCAGGCCAATATCGACAAGGCAAGGCGCTCGCGCGATATCCTCTGCGACGCGCTGATTGCGACCAACCGCGTTCAGACGCTGAAGCCCGATGGCGCGCTCTATGCCTTCCTGAAGATCGACGGCGTCACCGACAGCCGCAAGGCGGCGATCGATATCGTCGACAAGACCGGCGTCGGTCTGGCGCCCGGAACCGCCTTCGGTCCCGGCGGCGAGCTGTTTCTCCGCGCCTGCTTCCTGCGCGACCCCGCCCAGATCCAGACCGCGGCCGACAGGCTCTGCGACTATATCCTGAAGCTCTGAACCGGGAGCATCCGCATGTCCGAAAAGATCACCGCCGATCACCTGGAAGGCTTTCTCGGCAATCGCCGTCTGATGGAGCAGCTGGCCTTCATTCTCGAGGTCGAGAAGCTGAAGACGATCCTGCGCCGTACGTCGCTGCTCGATCGCTCGCGTGTCGAAACCGACGCCGAGCACACCTGGCAGATTGCGCTGATGGCGGCGGTGCTTGCCGAACATTCGAGCGAACCGATCGATCTGCTGCGCGTCTTGAAGATGCTGCTGATCCACGACATCGTCGAGATCGATGCAGGCGATACCTTCGCCTATGATGCGGTTGCCCGCACCAGCCAGACCGAACGCGAACTGCGCGCCGCCGACCGCATCTTCGCCCTGCTTCCCGCCGATCAGGCTATCGAGTTCCGCGCGCTCTGGGATGAGTTCGAGGAGAAGCGCACCAGCGACGCCCGCTTTGCCAACGCCATGGACCGCTTCCAGCCGCTGCTCCACAATTTCTTCACCGGTGGCGGCACCTGGCATACGGCCGGCGTTACCGAGCCGGATGTCGTCAGGCGCATGGAGCCGATCGCCATCGCTTCGGGCACACTCGGAGACCTCACCGAACGGCTGATCGCGCTCGCCGTCGAACAGGGCTTCCTGGCTCCCCGGGCCGCAACCGAACCGCGCGGCTGAACCCTCGATGGGGCCGAAATGGCCACATCGATAAAATTCTAGCAAACCCGCAAATCAGCCCCTAACCACACCGGCAAACTTCGCCCCGGCACACGCCCCGCCGAGGCCGTTTATTCGAATTTCGGAAAGGAAAGCCGGGTCAGATGCCCCCGTGAGATGAAACGGGAGTGCGGGACATGGCAATTCTGGTGACGGGTGGCGCCGGCTATATCGGCAGTCATATGGTCTGGACGTTGCTGGATGCGGGCGAGCAGGTCGTCGTGCTTGATCGCCTCTCCACGGGCTTTCGCTGGGCCGTGGCGCCGGAAGCGCGCTTCTATCTCGGCGATGTCGCCGATGCCGAACTGCTCAAGACGATCTTTATCGAAAACGACATCGAGGCGATCATTCATTTCGCCGGCTCGGCCGTCGTCCCTGCCTCGGTCGCCGACCCTCTGTCCTATTACGACAACAACTCCGGCAAGACCCGCGCGCTGATGAGCGCTGCGGTCAGCGCCGGCATCCGCCATTTCGTCTTCTCCTCCACCGCCGCCGTCTACGGTCCGCAGAAGACGTCGGACCCGGTCAAGGAAGACGCATCGCTGAACCCGGAAAACCCCTACGGCCAGTCGAAGCTGATGACCGAGTTCATGCTGCGCGATGCTGCGGCTGCCTATGACTTCAACTATGTGGCCCTGCGCTATTTCAACGTCGCCGGCGCCGACCCGCTCGGCCGCGCCGGGCAGTCGACCTCGGGCGCGACACATCTGATCAAGGTCGCCTGCGAGGCCGCCCTTGGCCGTCGCGACAGCGTCAGCGTCTATGGCCTCGACTATCCGACGCATGACGGCACCGGCGTGCGTGACTACATCCACGTCAGCGATCTGGCCGAGGCGCACCTCAGAGCCCTGCAGCATCTGCGCGGCGAGCGCGGTTCACTGGTCGCCAATTGCGGCTACGGCGCCGGCTACTCGGTGCTCGACGTCCTGAACATGGTGACGCGCCTGCACGGCCACGCCTTCAAGATCCACATGGCCCCGCGTCGCCCGGGCGATTCCGCCAGTGTCGTGGCCGACGCCACCCTGGCGAACCGCGTTCTCGGCTGGACCCCGCGATACGATTCGCTCGAGACGATCGTGCGCAGCGCGCTAGACTGGGAACTGTCTCTCACGAACCGCAATGTCGACGATCTGCAGGGCCTCCACCGCGTGCTCGCCGCCGCCTCCTTCTGAGCGGCCGAAACTGTTGCAGTCTTGCGACCGAACGAGGTCGTGAGCATCTTCCTCGCATACGAGCCATCGACTATCCGGCCGAGCGCGATAAGTTTGTGTACAAGCAGCGCAATTCGCTGACTGCATGAACTTGGAATCGCAATTTGGCGCGGCCGCATCGATCGCGGCTCACGCCGCAAGGAGGCCCGGATGCACGACAAAGTCGATCAGCGCGAGGTTATTGCCGAGCGACAGGGTTCCGCCGGCATCATTCGCCTCAACAGGCCGAGAGCGCTGAACAGCCTGACCCTCGACATGGTCCGTTCGATCGACACGGCGCTCAGCGAATTCGCGACGGATGCCGATGTGGCGACGGTTATCATCACGGGCGAGGGCGAGCGTGGCTTCTGCGCCGGCGGCGATATCCGCGCGCTGCACGAGAGCGGCCGCGCCGGCACGCCGCTGGCGGAAGACTTCTGGCGCCAGGAGTTCCACCTCAATCACCGCATCGCCGCCTATCCCAAACCCTATGTCGCACTGATGGACGGCATCACCATGGGCGGCGGTGTCGGCCTTTCCTCGCATGGCCGCCACCGCGTGGTCACCGAGCGCACCCGCTTCGCCATGCCGGAAACGGGGATCGGCTATTTCCCCGATGTCGGCGCTACATGGCTGTTGCCGCACGCCTTGGGCGAGGTCGGCGTCTGGATGGGCCTGACAGGCCTGGAGGTCGGGGCGGCCGACGTGATCCATGCCGGGCTCGCGGATGTTCAGGTCGCCGCCTTCCAGTTGCCGGAGCTTGTCGACACGCTGGCCGGCCTGTCGCGTGGCGCAAGCTCGCGTGATGTCGATGTTGTCCTCAAGAACCTGTCGACCGATCCGGGCAAGGGACCGCTGCGGCTCAACAGCGGCTTGATCGAGCGCACCTTCCGCTTCGGCACGGTCGGCGACATCATTGCGGCGCTGAAAGCGGAGCCATCGGACTTCGCGGCAGAAACGCTGCGTGCCATCCAACTTCGCTCGCCAACCAGCCTGGCGCTGACGCTGCGCCTGCTGCATGAGGGCAAGCAGAGCCGCAGCTTGGCCGAGTGCCTGCGCCGCGAGTTCAGCGCCTGCCTGGGCATCTTGCAAAGCCCCGATTTCTACGAGGGCATCCGCGCCGCCGTCATCGACAAGGACCGTAAGCCGAAATGGACACCGGCCACGATCGAAGCGGTGGAACCGGCCACGATCGATCGCTTCCTGCGCCCGGCCGAACCGCCGCTCGCACTTTAGGCGCTATTACATCGGGAAATCGGGGATGGCTTCGCGCCGGGTCAGCTTCAGCGTCCGGTCGGGCTGCAGGATATAGGTTTCCAGCTGCTTCGTTCCGGTCGAATCGTAGAAGGTATTATGGACGACGCTGCCCGGCGGCGACTTGGTCAGCTTGGTGCGCGGCTGCCCGCCATAGGTGATGCTTCCGGGCACGGGCTTCACCTCCGCCGTATCGCTGGTGGTGCAGCCAGCCAGAAGACCAGCCATAACGAATGTTGCCGCAACGGCCGATATCACGCGTTTCATCGCGATCACCCCACATGTCTATGCTGTTGATATGGCTCGCTTCGCTTGAAGCGCCAAGAGGTATTTGGATTTTCTTCTCGAAAATACTCCAACGATAGCGCCCGCACTGCAACGAAATGCGGCGCTGCAGCGTTAAGCAGCAGAACAATTCGCTTGGAGGCGAAGATGGTACAGCTGTTCCAGATTTTGACGGGGCACGAGGATCAGTGCGAACGGGGCCATAGCCAGTCGTCGATGCGGGCTGCGATCGAAAGCGCGTTGAGCGCAGATCCGGACCTCGATTGCACCGAGATCACCGTCACCATGATTGGCCAATACGCCGTGCTCGAAGGCTTTGCGCACAGTGCGGGTGACATCGTTCGCGCCATGATGATCGCCGAGGATGTGGTGGGACAGGGCAATGTGCAGAGCCGGATGTTGCGCCGCTGATGCTCTCCTTTTGTCGCCGGTGCGCTGTTTCGGTCAATACTGTAAGATGGAAGTAGAAAAGCGTTAACGCATTTGAAAGTGGCGGCAGTTTCGCGGAACTAAACTAACGGCTGTTCCGTTACTGGCATAATCAAACATGGGAGAATGGCATGACGCGCTTTCTTCGACTTGGGATGCCCGTTTTAGCGCTGATGACCGGCGCGTTTGCCCTGCCGGCCGCAGCTTCGCTGGAGATCGACAGCAACTATTCAGCGCTTCAGCGCGATGATGTCATGCTCGCCCAATATGGCGATGCGACCGCCTGTGTTCCCGCCGCCGCGCACTACGTCCCGTCCTTCATCCGCGCCAATGACGGCACGATTATCGGCGTGGGATATGTGGAAGTGGCAAGCGCCGATGCCGGATGCTGATATCAGGTAACGCTCAATTAACCAGACCGCAGAGGGCGCGCGCTCACGATGCGTGAGGGAGAGATAGTGTGCGCCGGGCGGCGCTACCTTGCATCGTCTAACCGATTGTTTTGCAGAAGTTTATACGAGGCCCGCCTGTGCTTTTCACACAGAGGGTGACGAGCCTCTGACCATCATCATGATGGCTGCCAGTGTTCTAGTAAGCGTTGAGCACTCCAGACAACCGGCTTCGTCCGGCTGCCCCCGACAAGCTCCGGTGAGGGTTAAGCAAAAATCAACCTTGCTTTATTTCGAGCCACTTGTGGAGCAATCTGATCCCGATCGGATTGATTGCAGCTCGCTCAGTGGACGTGAAGCCTTGCTTCCTCGGCCGCCGCGACGAACTCCGCGCGCGCTTCTTCCACGCTCTTGCGGCCATCAAGGGCGGCTCGGCATGTGCTGCGGGCTTTCAGATAGCGGAGGCCGCGAACATTGGGCCAGAGCTCGGTCAGGCATGTCAGCGCGTCGAACGGGCCGGATATAGTCCGTGCACCCGTAGTCTCGAAGCCGACCTGGATAGGATCATTCCACTTTTCGCTTGCCATTTGCGCACTCCTCCATTGCTCACGCCAGATACTCTGCAGCGCTCTGCCTGCTCCTCCCGCAAAGCAGTGTGCGGGAGCATTTTAGCGATAATTCACAAACCCGCAAATGGGAAAAGACATACGCGTTCGGCGTAACGAACCAAAGGCGTATGAAACATAAGCACCCGGCCATCCGGCCGAGTGCTTGAAACATCCGGCAAGCCTGCGCGTTTAGCTGCAGACGCGGGTGGTCTTGGTCACGAGCCGACCGTGGCTGTGGTACTTCACGGTCTTCATGCGGCAATTGTAGCGCACCGGATGATGGCGGTTGGAATGGCCGTAATAGGGGCGGTGGTTGTAGCGATCGTGGTAGCCGTGATAGCCCGGCTGACCGATCCTAACCGTCACGCTATCGGCAAAGGATGGCATTGCGGTTGCGCTGAGCGATGCGATGGCCACGGCGGCAGCGATAATAAGCTTCTTCATGCTAGTCTCCATTCATAACAGCGTTGACGAAACGTTCGTATCGAGAATTTGTTCAATACGAATAATAAGCGCAGCATGAATGTGAGCTGAGAGGCGTGTTCATGTCCGGGTCATCCCCGGCAGACGGCCAAGCCTTACGGTGCGATGGTGTAGACGAACACGGCCTTATAGACGGCGAGCGCGCCGAAAACGGCGGTGATGGCAGCCAGAACCATGGCGATCAAAATGATTGCCTTCGTGCCCTTGCCGTTCTGCTGATCGTTGTCGTCGGTGCTCATGGTCGTCTCCTGCGGGCTCGCCCGGCTCACGGATGGTCTCGGCCGGCGGAGCCGTTAGCGCCACGTCTTAACCAGTCGGCCGCTCTTTCGCAAACCGGGATGTCTGATGCCGAATGTCGCAGCGGGACGCGCGGCCACAATTCAAGATTGCCGCAAGTCGCGGAACAAACCCGATTGCGGCCGGGTTGTCCACACGTAACCCGATAGTGAAAACCGACGAGGGAGAGGAAATTCCCATGCGAACGTCTGTCATCACGGCGGCCATTTTTGCCGCGGGCCTGGCCACATCCGCCTTCGCGCAATCCAACCCCGATTCGATCGGCCCCACCAATGGCGGCTCGACCGGCTCGAGCTCCGGAACATTTTCCAGCGATTACACGAGCAGCGACAACGGCACCCACCCCGTAACCGTCACGCCCGTCGACCCGACGACCACACAGTCGATCACGGCACAGCCGAAGACGCTCGACTGCCCATCCATGCCTCGCGCCAACTCGGGCGTGGATACCCGCGGCGGCGAAAGCGGCGCCTCGATCAGTCAGGCATGCCGCGAGTACGACAACTAAGGTGGATAAGCATCAGCAATCAAAAAGGGGCCGGCTTGTTCGGCCCTTTTTGCTGAACACGCATATGCATTCGTCAATCAGACGCACGATGCTGGCTTGTTTTTTACCGGGGAGAAAACTGGTGCTGCCGAGTGGGATTGAACCACCGACCTCACCCTTACCAAGGGTGTGCTCTACCACTGAGCTACGGCAGCGAGGACCAGACGCTGGCAACCGAAGCGGCTGCGTTGCGTGAACGGGGCGGCTATTGCCACAGCTTCGGGACGAGCGCAAGACGCAATTTCAAACTTATGTCAGTTTCACGTCGCCACTTTTGGATTGCCGCGAATTCGGGTAAGCCATGAAACATGACCGAAGACACTGAAAATGCCCGCAAGGGCCGCAAAGACGCGATCGAACAGCAGGCGAAACTGCGCCGCGATCGCGCCGCGGAAAAATTGCGGGAAAATCTTTCCCGCCGCAAACAACAGACGCGTGCGCGCCGTTCGGGCCAGGCCGATGAGACAAATGGACTGCCTGCCGCAAAAATGGACGAATCGTAATGTTCCGTCCGCTTCGAATTGAAGCCTTCGCGGATTTCGTCTAAAGACCCGCATCCTTTTAAAAGACAGAGTTTCAGAAAGGCGGGCGTGGCCCGTAAGCGCTTATGGATCGTATCAGAATTGTCGGCGGTAATGAGCTTAACGGCATCATTCCCATTTCCGGCGCCAAGAATGCCGCCCTGCCGCTGATGATCGCCTCGCTGCTGACCAGCGATACGCTGACGCTCGAAAACGTGCCGCACCTGGCCGATGTCGAGCAGCTGCTGCGCATCCTCGGCAATCATGGCGTCGACGTTTCCGTCAATGGCCGCCGCGAGCGCCAGGAAGACAGCTACTCGCGCACGATCCACTTCACCTGCCGCACCATCGTCGACACCACCGCTCCCTACGAGCTGGTCTCGAAGATGCGCGCCTCCTTCTGGGTCATCGGCCCGCTTCTGGCGCGTGAAGGCCAGTGCCGCGTTTCGCTGCCCGGCGGCTGCGCCATCGGCACCCGCCCGGTCGATCTCTTCCTCGACGGCCTGACGGCGCTCGGCGCGACGCTCGATATCGACAGCGGCTATGTCAACGCCACCGCCCCCAAGGGTGGCCTGATCGGCGCCAAGTACACCTTCCCGAAGGTCTCCGTCGGCGCGACCCACGTCATGATGATGGCCGCCACGCTTGCCCGCGGCACCACCGTCATCGGCAACGCCGCCCGCGAGCCTGAAGTCGTCGACCTCGCCAACTGCCTGATCGCCATGGGCGCCAAGATCACGGGCGCCGGCACCTCCACCATCACCATCGAAGGCGTCACCTCGCTCTCGGGCGCCCGCCACCGCGTTCTGCCCGATCGTATCGAGACCGGCACCTACGCCATGGCCGTCGCCATGGCCGGCGGCGATGTCGTGCTTGAAAACACCGACGTGGCGCTGCTCGACACCGCTCTCGAGACGCTTCGCCGCGCCGGTGCTGAAATCTCGGCCACCAACAACGGCATGCGCATCCGCCGCAATGGCGCCGGCATCCGCCCGGTCGATATCGTCACCGATCCCTTCCCGGGCTTCCCGACCGACCTGCAGGCGCAGTTCATGGCGCTGATGACCCGCTCGACCGGCGTGTCGCATGTTACCGAGACCATCTTCGAAAACCGTTTCATGCACGTGCAGGAACTTGCCCGCCTCGGCGCCAAGATCTCGCTGTCGGGCCAGACGGCGAAGATCGAGGGTGTGCCGCGCCTGAAGGGTGCGCCCGTGATGGCGACCGATCTGCGCGCTTCCGTGTCGCTCGTCATCGCCGGTCTTGCGGCCGAAGGCGAGACCATGGTGTCGCGCGTCTATCACCTCGATCGCGGCTTCGAGCGCCTGGAAGAAAAGCTCACTCGCTGCGGCGCTATCGTCGAACGCGTCAGCGAATAAGCGCAACTGTAGACGTAACGAGACAAAGGGCGGTCATTCGCCCTTTGTCCCCGTTGCGCAAAGGGCCTTAGCGCCTTATGTCCCTTGTCCTACGGCACCGCCATTCTGCGGTGCCGGGTATCGCCATCCCGGCGATATCAGGAACAATGGGGTGCTGCCTGAATGACCGACCTGAAGCTTGTTGCGCTGGATAGCGAAGACCTTGCCGTCGTCTCCGCGCATACGCAGGATAGCGTCTTCAAGGTCGCCGATCTTTCCTGGTCGCCGCGCGACCAGCAGTTTTCCATCGCCGCCAATCGTTTCGTCTGGGAAGAAGCCGGCGCCAAGCGCAAGGGCTTCGAACGCCGCCGCGCCGCCATCGTTTTCAAGCGCGTACTGGCCGTCCGCTCCGTCGGCATCAATCAGAAGAACCGCGAGGATGTCCTGTCGCTGCTCGCCATCCGCTTCGAGCAGAAAGGCGAGGGGCCGGAGGGCACCGTCGAGATCGATCTGGCCGCCGGCGCCACCATCGCGCTCGATGTCGAATGCATCGAGGTTCAGCTTGCGGATATCGGCGGCGCGTGGGAAACCGCTTCCAAGCCGCGCCATCCCGGCGCCTGAATACGCATTTATCGAAGCATACCGAGAGGAATTGACGCGTGGCAATCTGGTTGGATCAGGCATCGGACGATTTCGCACAGCGTTTCGCGGCGTTTCTGACGACAAAGCGCGAAATGTCCGAGGACGTGAACACCACTGTTCGTGCCATCATCGATGACGTGCGCGCCCGTGGCGATGCGGCGCTCGCCGAATATTCGCGGAAGTTCGAGGGTATCGATTTCGCAGAGACGCCGATGCGCGTCACCGAAGCGGAAATCGACGCGGCCGTCGAGGCTGTGCCCGCCGAAGTGCTGGGCGCGCTGAAGGTCGCCGCTGTCCGCATCGAATCCCACCACGCCCGCCAGCTCCCCAAGGACGATATCTACGAAGACGCCATGGGCGTGACGCTCGGCTCGCGCTGGACGGCGATCGAGGCAGTCGGCCTTTATGTTCCGGGCGGCACGGCGAGCTATCCGAGCTCGGTGCTGATGAACGCCATTCCGGCCAAGGTCGCCGGTGTCGATCGCGTGGTCATCGTCGTTCCCGCAACGGGCGGTCAGGTCAACCCCGCCGTTCTTGCGGCAGCGAAGCTTGCCGGCGTGACCGAGATCTACCGCATCGGCGGAGCCCAGGCCGTGGCGGCGCTTGCCTATGGCACCGACAGCATCGCGCCGGTCGACAAGATCACCGGCCCCGGCAATGCCTATGTCGCCGCTGCCAAGCGCCACGTCTTCGGTACTGTCGGCATCGACATGATCGCCGGTCCGTCGGAAGTGCTCGTCATCGCCGATAAGGACAACAATCCGGATTGGATCGCAGCCGATCTGCTCGCCCAGGCCGAACACGATGTCAGCGCCCAGTCGATCCTGATCACCGACGACGCGGCCTTCGGCAAGGCGGTTGAAGCCGCCGTCGAGCGCCAGCTGAAGACGCTGAACCGCGCCGAGACGGCTGCCGCCAGCTGGCGTGATTTCGGTGCCGTCATCCTCGTCAAGGAGATCAGCGACGCCATTCCGCTCGCAAACCGCATCGCTGCCGAGCATCTGGAAATCGCCGTCGCCGATCCGGATGCGCTGGTCGACAAGATCCGCAACGCCGGCGCCATCTTCATCGGCGCGCATACGCCCGAAGTGATCGGCGATTATGTCGGCGGCTCCAACCATGTGCTGCCGACGGCCCGTTCCGCGCGCTTCTCGTCCGGCCTCTCGGTTCTGGATTTCGTCAAGCGCACCTCGATCCTGCGCCTCGGTTCGGAACAGCTGCGCACGCTGGGGCCGGCCGCCATCGCGCTTGCAGTATCGGAAGGTCTCGACGCCCACGCGCGGTCGGTTGCGATCCGCCTCAACCTGGAACGGTAAGCGATGGCTGCGGGCGACTTCCGGCTTTGCGACGTCGTCCTGGACGACACCATCGGCCGATCGACGCCCGATGTCGAGCACGAGCGCGCCGTCGCCATCTTCGATCTCATCGAGGAAAACACATTTACGCCCGTCGGCCACGCCGGCGGCCCGTACCGGCTGAACATTTCGCTCGTCGATACCAAGCTGGTCTTTGCGATCACCACGGAAGACGGCGAGACGGTCGCCACACACATCCTCTCGCTCACCCCGTTCCGCCGCATCGTGAAGGACTACTTCATGATCTGCGAGAGCTATTACGAGGCGATCCGTTCCGCCTCTCCAAGCCGCATCGAGGCGATCGACATGGGTCGGCGCGGCATCCATAACGAAGGTTCGCAGACGCTGCAGAACCGATTGGACGGCAAGATCGAGGTGGATTTCGACACCGCGCGCCGTCTGTTCACGTTGGTCTGCGTTCTCTACTGGCGCGGATGACCGGGATGAGCGAGCTCGAACCGACAAGCGCAAGCATCAGGCCGGGCGCGATTTTGTTCATGTGCGGCATGAACGCTATCCGCTCGCCGATCGCCGAAGCGATTGCCCGTAGTTTGCTGCCCCAAAATACCTATATAAGGTCTGCCGGCGTTCGCGCCGGTGAACGCGATCCCTTCGTAGATGTGGTGCTCGATGAGATCGGCCTCTCGCTCGGTCGGCATCTGCCGCACACGCTGGAAGATCTCGAAGATGATTATTTCGACGTGATCATCACGCTCTCGCCGCAAGCACACCACGCAGCGCTGGAACTGACGCGGGCGAGCGCCGTCGAGGTGGTCTACTGGCCGACCATGGACCCAACAGTCGCGCAGGGCACACGGGAGCAGATTCTGGAGAGCTATCGCGAGGTGCGCAATCACCTCGCCGAGCTTATCGAGAACCGTCTATTAGACCGAAGTGGTATCGCCGCGCAGTCCGCATGAAACAAATAAAGGAAACGCGATCAATTTGGTTCACAAACCCCCGTTGATTGTGTAGTTTCCGCCCAAATTTTGAGGCGGCCCCAATCTTGGCCAATGCCGCCATCTCAACCGACAGGAAGAAAACACCTATATGCCTAAAGAAGAAGTCCTCGAGTTCCCGGGTATCGTCACCGAACTTTTGCCGAATGCGACGTTCCGCGTGAAGCTCGAAAACGAGCACGAGATCATCGCCCACACGGCCGGCCGCATGCGCAAGAACCGTATCCGCGTTCTCGCCGGCGACAAGGTTCTTGTGGAAATGACGCCATACGACCTGACCAAGGGCCGTATCACCTACCGCTTCAAGTAAGCTTGATCCGAAAGCCCTAAGGCTTTCGCTTCCGTCTGCCCGGTAGTCGAGGTTCCATGGCGCTCAAATACAAGCTCATTCTGGCTTCGGGTTCCCCCCGCCGCGTTGACCTGCTCAACCAGGCAGGGATCGAGCCCTCGCGCCTGATGCCGATGGATATCGACGAGACGCCGAAGAAGTCGGAGCACCCTCGCTCGCTGGCGCGCCGCCTGTCGACGGAAAAGGCCGAAGCGGCACTTGCCGCGATCAAGGGCGACATGACCTGGAAGGGCAGCTACATCCTGGCTGCCGATACCGTCGTCGCCGTAGGTCGCCGCATTCTCGGCAAGGCCGAGTTCGCGGACGAGGCTTCGGCCTCGCTCTACCTGCTCTCCGGCCGCAGCCATTGGGTCTACACCGGCGTCTGCCTGGTGACGCCCGATCGCAAGATCCGCCAGAAGATCGTGGAAACCAAGGTGCGCTTCAAGCGTTTGTCCGGTTTCGAGGTCGAGAACTATCTGGCCTCCGGCCAGTGGCGTGGCAAGGCGGGTGCCTATGGCATCCAGGGGCTGGCCGGCACCTTCGTGCAGAAGATGGTCGGCTCCTACACCAACGTCGTCGGCCTGCCGCTGTACGAGACCATTTTGCTTCTGACCGGCGAGGGCTTCGACGTCCATAGCCGGTGGCCCGAGGCTTGAAGCCGGCGGGCCGAAAACCCGAAGGAATGACCATGCCCGATGAAACCAGACAGAGCGCCAAGATCGAACCGCTGCGCAAGGCGCATCCGTGCCCGGAGTGCGGCACGCCCTCGCAGCGCGAGCACTATCCTTTCTGCTCGAACCGTTGCCGCGAAGTCGATCTTTCGCGCTGGCTGACCGGCTCCTACGCCATCCCCGTTGCCGAGGATGAGACGAAGGCTGAGTATCCGGACGAGAACTGATCGCGTTTTCCGCTCGGGAAGCCGTTCAATTTGTTCAATAATTCGGAAAATTCACAGGCCTGTCAAAAAACTCTCATTTGGCGCTTGCCATGGCCGAACAAGATGTTATAACCCCGCTCGCTTCCGGGGAAAACCAAGCCCCTACAGCTATCGGAAACGAGAGATGTGCCGAAGCAGGAATGCCCAGATAGCTCAGTTGGTAGAGCAGCGGATTGAAAATCCGCGTGTCCGTGGTTCAAATCCGCGTCTGGGCACCACTCTTTCCTCAAAGAATAAAACGCTGTCTCTTGTGCCTGTTGCCGAAGCCATCTTTTGATTTGGCGGCAAACGATCGGGCTGCTACAGCGGTCCATCCCGCAGGACCAGCAGAGAGTATCATGGCCAAGACGAAAGAACCGAAGCTCGAGCATTCCGAACTCGCCGGCGAGTTTACCGATGATGGCGTGACCGTTCTGGTCGATATCTTCCGCCCGGCCGGCACCAATGGCGACTGGAAGATGGAAGTCGTGACGCAAGACGACGACCTGATCGAATGGGAAGAGGGCTTCGAGACCGATCGCGACGCTTTCGACGAGTTTCTGGCCACGGTCGAGCGCGACGGCATCCGTACATTCCTCGACGATGCGGACGAACCCTCGGTTCACTAGAGTTTTCCAGAAAGACTCTGACGCCGTGACACTGCTGTGACTGTCGTTTTCAGACTTGAAAATGTCGCTTGCGGAGACCCTTTAAAATAAACCGAAACTATGGTGGGCCACTCCGAAAGATAAGTGCGCATAAAGCGCGCCGGGAACAGCAAACATGAAAGCTTTGGAATACAGAGCCGCTCTGGCGGTCCTGGGATTGACCACTGCTGGAGTGGAAAGTCTCTTTGGAATAGACCAGATCACCAGCCGCCGTTGGGCGACGGGCGAGCAGGATGTGCCGCGCGCCGTGGCGCTGTGCCTGCTCCTGATGGCGTCGCACAACCTGTCGGTCGCCCAGGCGCAAATACTGGCCGACAGTGTCGACGTGCCGCTGGCGAAATCCGCCTGATAACTGGGCCCTACAACTGGGGATGTGGCGAAAGCCCTCAGGCCGCCGGCTGCTGGATCATCTTTTTCAGAACATCGAGAAGCTGCTTGGCGTCGTCATTGGCGCCGAGCACGTGCAGACGCTCCTCCGCGAGGCTGATGATCGCCTCCATGCTTTCGCGCTCACCCCAGCCAGAAGCGACACAGGCGCGCGTCAGATCCTCGAACGCGAACTGCATCGCATCCTGGCAGCGCACATCCCGATCGGGATCGTCACTGGTGACAAACGGCCTGTAGATCTCCCGCATCTCAGTTCTCCGCAACTCATTCGCACGAGCCATGCTAGACCACAGGCTTTAACGAAGTATTCATGACGATATCCAGCAATCTGGGCGGAAATTCGTGACGCATCCGATTTCTCTGAGAAACGCTGAAAGTTGTCCCGCCGCGCATGTCGCAACCTACTGATAAGGGCGTCGTTCTCAACTCGCCTCTGGAGTGGTAATATTACCCTCGCCGAAAAGAGGGGAGATTCAAATGCCACGCATCTCGCATCTATATTTCAAGACCGCCGTTCTGTTCCTGATCCTTGGTATCGGAATGGGCCTGAACATGGCAATCTCGCAGGATCACAGCGTGATCGGCGCTCATGCACACTGTAATCTCTTGGGTTGGGTCACGATGGCGCTCTTCGGAGGCTATTACGCGCTCAACCCGCGCAAGGCCGAACGTCGCATCGCGATGATCCAGTACGGCATCTATACCGCGGGCGTCACGTTGATGGTTCCGAGCCTCTATCTGATGTTGCTTGGCAACATGGCGATGGAACCGGTCGTGGCAATCGCCTCGATCATCACATTCATCGGCGTCCTGCTGTTCGCCTTTGTCATCTTCTCCGGCGAACAGGTGGCCATGACGCCATCGACGCCGTCCTATCGCTGAAGTCCTCTCTTGCCCCTGCGGCGCTCGTTCTTGGGGACGGGCGCCGTGGAAGGTGGATCAGTGAACGACCTGCACGCGGATATGCTCCTTGGCTGCATAGGAATGGCAGTCGATCGGCGCATCGCCGACGAAGATCACATCGCCATCCTGGTCGAACAGGCCCCAACAGGCTTCGTCATCGACATAGACCTTGCGGACGTAACCGAACGGCGCGCTTTCGAAGACGACGTTGGGTGCAACAGCAACTGTCTCAAGTTCTCGCATGGATCACTCCGATAGTCATTTCTGTTTTAGTGCGACATCATATTGCATTGCGAGGCGGATGCCGGGCTATCCCTAGAAATGGGGATGTCTAACTCAGCTTGACGTTTCGCCTCTCAGGGTGTGCCGAATCGGTATTTCATGCCGATTTCCTTCCGTGGTTGCAGCGCGCCGCACCTTTGTGGATTGCGATTGCATCAGCGGCGAAAAGCGCGTTGCGCCGGCCAATCGAAGCTCCTATCTACAGGCACGAATCATCTCCGAGGAATAACTCATGGCCGACCTAAAGGTTCGCACTCGTCCCGTTGGCGCCAGCGCCGTTCTCGGCCGCACCGGCTTCCCGCATGTCACCTCCGCCACCGGCGGTGAGATCGACATCGTCACCAGCCCGTCGCAGCCAGGTTTCAACCCGCTGGACCTTCTCTACTCCTCGCTCTCGGCCTGCCTGGTCCTGAGCGCACGCATGGCGGCAAGCCAGCTCGGCGTCCTCGATCGCATCACCGAGCTCAAGGCCGACGTCACCGGCGAGAAGGCCACCGAGGGCGTGTCGCGGGTGAAGACCTTCAACATCGTCTTCTCCATCAAGGGCGACATCGACGAGGAAACCCGCCAGAAGATCGCCCACGCCGCCGAAGACGAGATCTGCACGGTCAGCAACACCATCCGTGGCAATCCGGAATTCTCGACGGTCATCTCCGGCTGACCCTTTATGCTGGCGCCGGCGTAGCGCGAGCCGCGCCGGCGACGATATCGACCGCGCCTGTCGTTCCCGGGCTATTCTCAGGCCGCCGCTTCTGCTACTTGCGGTGCATGATGGCGCCGCTCGATCGCACCCGACGCCGCAAGCACGGTACGCCATGTCGCAAGTCTCCTCCGCCCTCCCGCAGTCCGCTCCCTCGCACCGTTTCGCGCTTGCCGCGCTGATCCTCGGTGGTGCCGCGATCGGCGGCTCGCCGATCTTCGTGCGCCTGTCGGAAGTGGGGCCGATGGCAACAGGCTTCTGGCGCGTGGCGCTGGCTTTCTTCCCGATCTACATCTTCTCGCTGATCAAGGGTGGCGCGACCGGCCCGAAGCCCGAGACCTGGGCGGATCGCGGCATGCTCATCCTGCCCGGCGTCATTCTCGCCGTCGATCTCATCACCTGGCACCTGTCGATCACGATCACGTCCGTCGCCAATGCGACGCTGCTCGCCAACCTGGCGCCGGTCTTCGTCACCATCATCGGCGTGCTCTTCATGGGAGCTGCCGTCACGCGCGTATTCGTGGCGGGATTGCTGCTGGCGATCGTCGGCGTCGTCATCCTCAAGGGCGGTCCGGCGGCACTCGGTCAGGGCGATCTGCTGGGCGATGGCGGCGCCGTTCTGGCGGCAGTGGCCTACGCGCTATACATCCTCGCCATCGGCAGGCTGCGCACGCGCTTCGATACGGTTCGTATCATGCTGTGGAGCACGGCTTCCGCCGCCGTCTGTCTGTTTCCGTTCGGCTTCTTCGTGGAAGGCCATCTCATGCCCACCACGGCCTATGGATGGGCCATGGTCTTCGGCCTCGCCTTCATCAGCCACGCCAGCGGGCAGGTGGCGATCACCTATGCGCTGGCTTATCTGCCGGCCGCCTTCTCGTCGCTGACGCTGCTCCTGCAGCCGGTCGTCGCCGCCATCCTCGCATGGATCCTGCTCAGCGAGCCGATCGGCCCGATGCAGGCGATCGGTGGTCTGGTGGTCCTCGCCGGGATCATGATCGCCCGGCGAGGGTAACTGCCTTAGGCGACAGCGGCCTGCTTCTGCATGCGCCGTGCGTCGAGAATATCAAGCGCCTCGTCGACGGTCGCCGCCAGTTCCGCCTTCTCTGTGTTGCAGGTGTTCCAGGCTTCGATGAAGCTGCTGGTCTTGCCGTAGCTGTTGTCGAGCACGCAATGGTCGGCGCCGATCAGCACGCACATGATGTGGCCGTGCATGCGGTCGGTGATGACTTGCCGTGCCGAACCAAGCAGCGCCACGCCGCGGTCGAAGCGCTGCTGCGCGCGCTCACGGTAGGCGAGCTCCGTCATCCGGGCGCGGCCACCGATCTTGCCCGAGAGCAGCCCCTTCAGGATTGCCGCGTGCTTGGTCTGCTTCTGGAAATCGGCTGGCTCATCCGGCCAATCCGACTTCACCGTTCCCGGGCGCTGCGTCGCTGCCGTCAGGTCCTGCGGCGTGCCGACTTCCTGGTCCTCGCGCAGGTTCAAGAGCAGCTCATGCTGCGGCACCGGCTTTGCGACCGGGCCGATGCAGAAGGCCATGTCCGGGCAAAGGCGCGTCTCGCACTGGAACCAGCGCTGGGCAAACGCAAGGCTCTTCTTGTCGCGCACCAGAAGCGTGAACTGGCCGTGCTTCTCGATTGCGCGTGCAGTGCTGTCGACGTTGGCCTGATCCTTGAAATGGATGGTCTGCGGCAGCTGCACGATCGGCCGTCCCTTGTGCCGCTCCAGCATGTTTTCGCGGAACTGGCGGTAGCCGGCCCAGATGTCGCCGAAATTGCCGCCGCCATGCAGGAAGATCCGGCCGTCGCCAATGGCGCCGAGCATACGGTCCTCGTCGAAGGTCGGGATTTCGGTCACATAGGACGGGCGCGAGCGCTTCTTGTCGAAGTATGCAAGCTCGCCCAGCCAGATCGCGCTGTCGCCGATATTGTAGTGGTTCGGAAAGTCGAGAAGCGCATAACGCTCCGACGGGTCGAAAACGTCAGACAGGTTCTTCTCGATCACGCCCTGCAGGCGGTTGATGATCGTCAGGTTAGATTCCATTGAAGGCTCCTTGTTTTAGGGACAAGAGGTCCGAAAGTTATTGCGCGGGCTCAAGCCTGCGCGTGTTTGCGAAACGGATTGAGCGACATTGCAAGCGCGATGTAGGGGCGGATGACCGACCGGCCGAAGATCGGCAGGAAGGCGAGGTAAATCACCGCGCCGAGGCCGATGCTGAGGCCGAGCGACAGCCAGCGGTTCTGGACATGCTCGACGATGACAGGATGAGCGAGCCAGACGCCGGCGGCCATCAGCAGCGAACCGCAAAGCGGCAGCGCCACGGCCTTCAGCGTGCTCATCGCGTCGATGTTGGCAAAGCGGGCCAGCACGTACTGCTGGTAGGGCAGCGTCAGCCAGGCGCGCAGCGTATAGCCGGCGGCAACGGCAACCACGCCGTAGGGCACGAGCAACCAGGTTAGCACCAGCGTCGCGGCAAGCTGCAGGGCAGCCACCGAGAGGATCGATTCCGCGCGGTTGACGGCGGAGAGCGCCGACGAGGCGAAGAAGTTCATCACGAAGGGCACGGCCATCAGCACGAGAACCGTGGCGATATCGCCGGCATTGCCCCACTTGTCGCCGAACAGCATGGCGATCATGTCGTTGGACAGAGCGCCGAAGCCGAGCAGCAGCGGAATTGTGCCGAGTGCCGCTGCACCGACGATCTTGTTATAGGCATTGCGGAAGGCGACGCGGTCGTTCTGCAGCCGCGACAGCGTCACCAGCGCGACACTGCCGATCGGCGCCAGCACCGCCTGTCCGATCAGCTCGATCAGGCGCCAGGCAATGCGGTAACGGCCGACTTCGACCGGGCCGTACCAGCGCGAAATGAAGATGTCCTGCACGCGGGCGAGCAGCATCCACATCAGCTGCGTGACGACAAGGCTGATGCTGAACAGGAAAACCGAGCGGAACAGTGGGACGTTGAAGCGGAACTTCGGCATCCAGGGATAGGCGACCCAGCCGAGCAGCACCGTGACGACGGCATTGACGGCGGTCTGGGCGACCAGCGCCCACACGCCCCAGCCCATGAAGGCGCAGGCGACGGCGGTGATGCCGGAAAGCAGGCTGGCCGCGATTGCCTGGGCCGCAAGGTTCTTGTGGCCGAATTCGCGTGCCAGCCGCGCATTGTGGATGACGGCAAGCGACGACACCGGTAGCAGCGGCGCCAGCCAGCGCAGGATCTCGGCAACTTTCGGGTCGCGGACGAGGTCGCCGTAATAGGGCGCGAAGACGAAGACGACGGCAGCGACAATGGCGCTGAAGGCGATGGTCGCCCAGAAGGCGGTATCGGCCAGTTCCTCATCCAGATCGAGCTGCCGCGTCACCGCGTCACCCAGGCCGGCATAGGCAAGCACCCGGCCGATCTCGACGAACAGGCTCGCGAGCGCGAAGGTGCCGAAGTCGCCGGGGCCGAGAATTCGCGCGAGAATGACGAAGATCACGAAGGTCGCAACCGTGCTCCACGCCACGCGGATGACCGACCAGAGGACGGAAAGCGCGGTCTTCTTCTTCAGCTCGGCGTGGCCAATTGCCGTATCTGTCATTCAGTATCCAATCGATTGGGCGCTGAGGCGCAATGCTTCCGGGGCTCGGGACCGCTCAAGCGGCCCGGCCCGTCTTCTGGCCGCGCCAATAGGCGACCATGCCGGTGAAATTGTCTCTGAGCTGGCTGCGATAGGTCAGCCCCAGCTCATCGCTGAGCTTGCGGCGTCCGATCGCCTCCAGCACCGCCTGGCGAATGTCCCAGCGCAGCATGCCGCGCATGTTGGAGCGACGATCGAAGAGGTACTTGGCGTAGAGCGCGCCGTTGCCGAAGGCGTAGCCGCTCTGCAGCTTCTTCACGTCGCCCAGTTCCCGGCGGCCGTGGAAATGCTTCACGGCGAAATCCGGGACGTACTCGACGCGGATGCCGGAATTGAAAGCGCGGTGCACGTAATCGGTATCCTCGCCGGAGCGGAAGGGCGAGCCGGCGCCAAAGCGCGTGTCGAACAGGCCGACCTTGTCGATCAGCGCGCGCGGAAACGCCATGTTGGCGCCATGGATGAACCCGCCGGCATGCAGCTCGCTCGTCAGCACGGCAGGCTCCAGCTCGGGCTTGATCGTCACAGGCAGATCGCGCGCGTCGCCAAGCTCGATGCGCCCACCACGCATGACGATGTCGGTGTCGGCGGCAAAGAGTGCTGCAATCACCGTGAAATAATCGGGAAACACTTCGCAATCATCATCCGTGAAAGCGATGATCCGGCCCGTGGCGGCAGCCAGCCCGCTGTTGCGCGCAACCGAAAGACCGGGTTTCGCTTCGTAAACGAGATTGGTGCTGATCGGCGCGGTCTTTGCCCATTCGCTGACGATCGCGGACGTGTTGTCGGTGGAACCATTGTCGACGAAGACGAGTTCCAGGCTCAGATCGCTGGCCTGGCGCGCGGCATTCGATACGGCATCCAGGCAGTTCGTCAGTCCATAAGCCCGATTTCTCGACGAGATGATCAGGCTGATGTCCACGGGCTGAGGAGGCATTCGGGTTCCCTTCTGCAGTCGATGTCGGGGAAAGGGTAGGGCGCTCCCCCAGCCTCGGCAAGAAACATTTTGCGTTGCAGCAAACCAATACAGTTTGCTGAAAAACCAAAACAATGTGGTGATTTCTTGCTGGTATATTATTAATCGCAGAGGGGTGATATTAATGCGATATTATTTTTGGAATAAAGAAAAGTAGTTGTAATAATTCGTGTTTATTTAATATTCACGAAGTCAAAATTCTGTTTGTTTGCTTCTGATTATTGTCGAAATAAATCCGATTTAAGCATTGCGAATATAAAAATATATAGAATTGCAATAAAGTTGCTTGCGTCGTTTTCTCATGGCCGCATTGCGCTTCTTCGCACTGGCGAAATGGCTGAGAGGTAAAAGACAGCTGTTCTCGCCCGACCAATATCGACCAAGAAAACTGGCCGGATCGGACGTTTTTGCCAGAGAAAAACCCGCCGCATGACTTGGAGGAATGCGACGGGTCCGAGTAGAAATTGCATAATACGACCAGCGAGTGTGTCTTGGCGGCAGTGGATGAAACTCCGCTGGCCAACCCGCTGACGCGCTACTCCTCGTGCGTCAGCCACTTCTGAATGACCGGAACATCGTCATCGCCGAGCAGGTGCCCCGTCGGAATGACGGTCGAATCGACCGTTGCGCCGGATGTCTTCAGCCGTGTTTCGAGGTCGCTCGCATACTTCCCATAGGCGTCCGTCTTGCCGCTGATGACAAGCAGATCGGTGCCCTTCAGGTCCGCATGCGGAAACTCGCTGAGCACAGGCATGGAGCGCAGCAGAACCGCTTTGTGCACTAGGTTCGGGTGCAGGTAGAGAAGCGAGTTCAGGAGATTGGCGCCGTTGGAATAGCCGACATAGACGAGCTTCTTCGGATCGAGCCCATAGGATTTGACCGCGCCGTCGATGAAGGCGGCAAAAGCCTCCGCCTCGTTCTTGATGTCCTGCTGGTCGAAGGAAAACGGCGTGATGCGCTTGTACCAGCGCGGAATGCCTTCCTCCGTCGCGCGTCCGCGCACGCCGAGCAGCGTCGCGCGCGGCGCCACCTTGTGCAGCAGCGGCATCAGCGTCGTCTCGTTGCCACCCGAGCCGTGCAGCAGCACCAGAACGGTGCCGTCAGGGTTAGGCGGCGTGTAGAAGCGGTGCACGAAGGGCAGCTCGCGATAATTGATCCTGGGTTCGCCCGGCATCGAAAACTGCGGCAGAACCACCTTGAGATCCTTGAGATCGGTGATTGGGTCCTTCGGCACGAACAGCTTTTCACCAAGCGTCGCCGCCGGCTCGTCCACCGTCATGCCCGGCTTGTCGGTCGCAAGCTCGATCAGCGTGCCGCCCGGCTCACGCACATAGAGCGAGCGGAAATACTTGCGGTCATGCACGTTGATATCCGACGCGCTCGCGCCCTCGCTCTTCAGCGCTCCATGAACCTTCGACAGCGCCGCATCATCCTCTGCACGGAAGGCGACGTGGTCGAATGTGCCGGTCCCCGGCGCGCTCGACCAGAACCCCTTGGCGTTTCTGATGTCGACGACATCGCCGGACTGCGAGACCAGTCGGTCGATGTTGCCGCGGTTCTCCTGGAAGCGGTAGCCGAAATGGCTCTCGACGAAGGCACGGCTCTTCTCCGGCTCCTCGGTCAGCATCGTCGTCCCGCGTACGCGCTGCACGGCGTGCTCGACCGGAATGCCAGCGCCATGCCAGGGAGCAGGCGATTTCAGCGCCGGCGTGCCGGCAAGCTTGACGATGATGTTGTCGGGATCCTTCAGGCGCAGCACCGGCTCGCCGAATTCGTCGGCCGGACCTTCCGTGCGGACGCCGAAGCTCATCGCTCGCGTCAGCCAGTAGCCGATGCTGGAAGGGTCGATCGCCAGCGCCAGTTCGCTCAATTGCCCGAAGCCGGCACGGCCAGGCGCGCCATCTTCCCAGACAAGGAATGTCACCAGCGAGCCGGGCGTAGCTTCCGCGTCACCATAGAAGAGGTGTAGCTGCGTCGCGTCTTCGAAGCCGGCCGTTTGCTTGACCAGCCGCATGCCGAGAAAGCCGGCGTAGAAGTCGACGTTCGCCTGCACCTTTCGGGTCAGCAGCGTGATGTGGTGTATGCCTGAAGCCATAGAGGGGAGCCCGGATTGCATTGGGTACAGAAGGAGCGCGGAGATGAAGGTGAGGATAACAGTCATATCGTTGCGTTTGCTTGGTGCCTTGTTTGCTCTCCATAAAGAATTAGGGCATCTCCGCAAGGCTGCAAATCCAAAGTCTGAACATCCCGTAGCGCAAGTTCCAGCTGCTGCCGCGTCGGCGGCTTGATCATGTAGGCCCGCGCGCCAAGCCTTCTCGCGCGCTCCATGTCGTCCTCATCGCTTGATGTGCTTAGGATGAAGGCCGGTATCGTCTTCAGCCGCGCGTCGCGCGAAAGCGCCTCAAGAACCTCGAACCCATCCATGATCGGCATGTTGATGTCGAGCAGGATGAGGTCGATCAAAGGATCGTGACCACCGGTTGCCCGCTCCTGAAGAAGCCGCATCGCCTCGCGGCCGTTCGAAGCGAGATGCAGGTTGAACGTCACCTTCTCCCGCTTCATCAGCTTGATCTTCAAAAGCTGCACATCGGCCGGGCTGTCCTCGACCAGAAGCACCTCGGCCACTCGGCCGATTCTATCCGCGCGCTGCTCTTCTTGCCGTGGGTTTGCCGCCCCGGTCGGCGCTCTGTCCGTCTCGCTCAAGGCCAGCGGCAGTTCCATGATGAAGGTCGTGCCGCCGCCATCGGCATCCTCGCACCAGATGGCGCCGCCATGCAGCTGCGCGATCCGCCGGCAGATCGCCAGGCCGAGCCCCGTCCCCTCTATGCCGCGCCCGACCAGTCGCTTGAACGGCTGGAAGATCAGCTCGCGATGATCGCGCGCGATGCCGGGTCCGTTGTCGCTGACGGCGATCCGGCAGAGCATGCCTTCGCCTTGTGCCGAGATCCGCACGCGCGGCACTCCGGCCTCGCAATATTTGATAGCGTTGGAAATGATGTTCTGCAGCATCTGCACCAGAAGCGTCCCGTCGCCCATCACCTGGGGCAACGGGCCGCGTTCGATCTCGGCGCCACGGCTGCTGATCTGTTCGCGCAGGTTGCGCTCCGCTTGGTCGACGATCGCCGACAGCGACACCGGCTTGGCCTCGAGATCGCCGGAGGCCTCGAGCTTCGAGAAGCCCGACACCTTGACGATCAGCTCCTCCATGTGGTCGGCAGCGCTGAGCACGTAGCCGAGCAGGTCGTGATCGTCATGCCCCAGAGAAGGCGACGCCTGCAGCAGCCTGCTGAACGACTTGATCGTCCGCAGCGGCTCCTTCAAGTCGTGGGCCATGGCGCGGGTGAAGATCTCGAGCGATTGCTGCTTCTGCTCCAGCTTGGCCGCGAGATCGCCATGCATGATGGCGCTCTGGATGCAGCGGTGCAGCGTCTCCGGCGAAAGCGTGTCCTTGGTGAGATAGTCCCGCGCGCCGCCTTTCATCACCTCGACGGCGATCGTCTCGCTGCCCTGGCCGGTCAGCATGATCACGTTGGCGGAGGGATCGAGCTTCAAGATCTCCTCGAGCACACCGACGCCGTCGCGGCCCGGCAGCGAGTAGTCGAGCAACACGCAATCCGGCCGCTTCTGCGCATTGAGCGCTATGCCCTCGTCTCCATTCTCAGCTTCGTAGACCACGTAGTTCGCGCCCGGCACGCGCGCCAGCATCCGCCGGTAAACCTCGCGGTCGTCGATATTGTCGTCGATAACAAGTACCGCGCTGCCCTCGGCCATGATCACCCCTCCAGAGGCAATATGGCGATCTCGAACCAGTATTCCTTCAGCCTCTGGATCGCGGCGAACAGCCCGTCGAGATCGACAGGCTTCTGGACGTAGGTGTTGGCGCCGAGCGCGTAGCAGCCCTCGATATCGCGCTCGTCGTCAGACGTGGTCAGGATGACCACCGGGATTTTCCGCCAAGCCGGGTTGGACTTGATCGCCTCCAGCGTCTTGCGGCCATCGAGCCCCGGCATGTTGAGGTCGAGCAGTATGAGGCCCGGCCGTGTTTCCATCGTCGCCAGCAGATCCAGCGCCTGCTGGCCCGACGGCGCCCATTGCACCGGGTTCTTGAGCTTGGCGCGCTTGAACGCGCGGATCGTTGCTTCGTAGTCGTCTTCGCTATCCTCGACGATCAGGATCGGCTGTGATTCACGGTGTTGCATGCTGCCCCTCGCGCTTGTGACCCAATGTAAAATAGAAAGTCGTGCCCTGGCCAACCTCTGACTCCAGCCAGACGTCGCCCTCGTGACGGCCGATGATCTTGCGCACGAAGGTCAGCCCGGCGCCGGTGCCGTCATCCGATTCCTGCGTCTTTTCCAGCCGCTTGAAGATGCGGAAGATATCCTCGTGAAACTCGCGGGGAATGCCCTTGCCGTTGTCGCGCACGAAATAGACGTTGCTCGTCCGGCGCCCGTCTTCGCCCAAAACCTCGGCGACGTGGCCGACGGTCACGACCGGTTCGGGCTTGTCGTTATATTTCACGGCATTGGTGATCAGGTTGCGATAGACCTCGGTCAGCCGCAGCGAATCGCAGACGACGTCGGGAAGCTGGCCCTCGACCAGCACCTTCGCCCGCCGCTCTTCCAGATAAAGCTCCATGGTCGAGACCACGTCCTTGACGATCGCATGGACGTCGGTGCGCTTCACCGCCAGCTGCTGGCGCCCGATGCGCGAGAAATAGAGCAGGTCGTTGACCAGCTTCTCCATGCGCTGGCTGAGCCGGACGATGCGGTTGATGCGGCGCACGCCGTCCTCGTCGAGCACCGTCTCGTAATCCTCAAGCAGAAAGCGGGAATGATTGTGCATCCCGCGCAGCGGTTCCTTCAGGTCATGCGAGGCGATATAGGCGAACTCGTCGAGATCGGAATTGCTGCGCTCCAGATCGGCGGTATAGGCCTGAAGCTGGCGGAACATCGTCCGCAGCTGTTCCTCCTGCTGCACCCGCAGGCTGATGTCGCGCAGAATGGCGACGAAGGTGACCGTTGTCCCAGTCCGGAAGGCGCTCAGCGATACGTCGAGCGGGAAGGTCTCGCCATTGCGCCGGATGCCCGAGATCGTACCCGTCGTGCCGGTCCCGCCTTCCTCGCTCAAGAGCAGCGATCGCCGGAAATAGTCGTCGAGCCCCGCATGGAAGGTCTCCGGCAGCAGTATATGGACGCTCTCTCCGATCGCCTCCCTCGACGTCCGGCCGAACATCTCCTCGGCTGCCGGATTGAACAGCGAAATCTTGCCCTGCGGGTCCATGGCGACGATCGCGTTCGGCGTGTTGCGCGTCACCGTGTCGAAACGGATACGCTCGGCATCCAGGCTGTCGCTCTTGCGCTGGAAGAAGAACACGAAGGTCGCCACCAGCCAGAGCATGCCGACGGTGATGGCGCGGTTCGTCGCCTCGTAGCCATAGCCTTCGCCATGCCGGTCGACTGCGAGAAAGCCGAGCAGGATCAGGATGGAGCAGACGAATGCCAGGTTGAAGGGCGCCGTCCGGCTGTTGAACCACAGCGAGGTCAGGATCAGCGGCACATAGATCATGCCGTTCACCACCCCGAGCGGGGTGTAGAGATCGATCATCAGCCCTATGAAGCACAGCGCACCCGGCAGCCAGACGGGCATGCCGCCATGATGATCCGGCTGCAGCCACCAGGACCGCACCAGCATCGCCGAGCCGAGCAGCGTCACGCCGGCCGCGGTATGCACCGCCATGCCGATGTTCGATCCCCAGCGATAGATGTGCTCGGTATGCATCGCGTATCCGGCCAGCGCCGCGATGCCGAGGCCGATCACCACATAGCCGACAAGCTCCTCGAACAGCCGCGCCTTGCCCTTCTGGTCCGGCGGGGTCAGCGCCAGAGCGAGGTTGGAGAAGAACATGACCACGGCGGTATTGAGCGCCATGCCGCCGCCGATGCGGCCAAAGAATGCCGGATCGACGAAAATGCCGGCCAGAAAGCGCTCCATGATCTGCGGCTGGCGTCCGACGAATGTCAGCTCGATCAGCCGGACCCCACTCATCGCGGCGGCAAGCGAAAACAGCAGGAAAGCGGCAAGGCGCGCATTGGCGCCGGTGTAGACCGAGATCACGAGCGCGATCCCGGTGAGGCAGAAGCAGATCGCCGTGTTGATGGCCATCGCCGGCGAATCCGGGATCAGGAAAAGAAGAGGCTCGATCTGCCGCACCCAGGCGAAAAGGATCACGGCGCCCAGCACGAGCAGCAGCACGCCGAGCACGATCGTGGTCAAACGGTGTCGTTCCTGGCGCCAGGGGGCACTCGTCCTTCGACCAATGATCGGCTTCACCACGCGTTGCTCTCCCGTCCGGCGGTTACTATTTCCAGAATTGAAAATTATTCAATATACATCTGCTGCGATAGTTGTGGCTTCGGCGCCGACCGGCAATATGCCTGACATGGATGCTATGCCCTGCGGTCGGATGGAGCGCTGGCGCGAGCGTGGAAGGGGTGGCAATGCCGGCGGTATTTTACGTGGACGACAGCCGCGACGACCTGTTTTACGCGCAGTATGTCTGCCGCAAGGAACGCCCCGACATCGCCCTTTCGTGCTTCCAAACCGCCGATGCCGCCTTCGAAGCGCTTTGCGCATCCGCCGCCGAAGACGCGACGCTGCCCGCGCTCCTGATCGTCGATCTCTATATGCCTGTTGATAGCGGCATCGGCCTCGTCACGCGCCTGCGCGCCGATCAGCGCTTCGCCTCGATGCGAATCGCTGTCTGTTCCGGCTCGGACGCGACGGCGGATCGGGAGCGCGCCTTGGCCTGCGGGGCCGATCGATACGTCGAAAAACCGATCGACCTCAGTGCGCTCGTGTGTCTCGGCCAATAGTCCATCAAAGACAATCGACTTTCTTAGGTATTTATGACGCAATGGTTGCAAGTCTCATTGACACGACTTTGGCTACATTTCACACTATACGCATGAAGCAGTGTGAGACGATGCTGGGGAGAGCCGTTTGACTTTGTTGACGAAACAACCCCGGCAAAATCCGTGACTGAAGTCTGTCGTCCCGCTGACGCGTGAAGGGCGTCGCCGGCGGCGTAGGACAGGCGAATGCCGAGGGTAGGGGGGCGGAAGCGGATGTCGCATGCCGATTTTGTGATCGGCGTGTCGCGGCGGTTTCCCTCGAAACTCCGCACTCGGTCATTAACTGTATCAGTCTGGCGCGTGTCTCCAGAGTTCGGGGATGCCGCCCAACCGGTAACCAAAGGCACGTAGGAGCCAAGAAGCAGGAATGCGGAATGAGTAGCGCGATGGCACTTCCATTTCACGCCGGCCCGGAATTGGGGCGGGCGATCAACCGCACGGATTTCTTTCGACTTCTGAAGGCGGCCGCGCATCACTATGCTTTTGATAGTTTCGCGCTCGCCCGCATCTCAGAGGCGTCGCAGCCCTTCGGCGCGCGCGATATCATCATCACCAATGTCGCCGAACGGCAGACCGGCTTCTTCGTCTACGCCATGGGCCGCGCGCTCGGCTTCATCAAGTCGAAGGCCGCGCAGTTTCTGGCGACCCCCATGAGCGGCAAGGCCAACAATCTCGAGGGCTACCCGCCCGATCTCGTCCTCAACGAATTCGACACCAACAGCTTTCTGCTCATCCCGCTTTTCACGCCGGAGGGGCGCCGCTACTGTGTTGCCTTCAGCGGCAAGCGACAGCAGCCGGACCAGGGCGAAGTCGCCGATATCCTGCTCGATACGATGCGGATATTCGACAAGTTTTACGAAGAAATCCTGGTCAACGAAATGTCAGGCCGTTTGACCCAACGGGAGAGTGAAGTGGTTCGCTGGACCAGTGAAGGCAAGACATCGGCGGAGATCGCCATCATCCTCGGCCTGTCGGAGCACACCGTCAATTCGCACATTGCGGCGTCGGTCAGAAAGCTCGGCGCGGTCAATCGCGTCCACATGGTGGCGATGGCGTTGCGCATGGGACTTGTTTCGTGACCGAAAACGCTGAAGTGAAACCAGAGACGGCTCGCGGCGAGACCGTCAAGATCCTGTTCGTCGATGACGAATTCATCGAATTCCGCTCCCTGAAGAAGACCGTCGCGGCTCTCACCGATCCGAAGGTCGAGATGGACTACGCGCAATCGGTCACCGATGCGCTGGCAAAGCTCAATAGCGACAGATTCGATCTGATCCTGCTCGACAATCGCCTGCTGCCGAACGCGGACTTTCGCGAGACCGTGCCAAAGCTGCGCGCCGCGAGCTACACCGGCCCGATCGGCGTCATATCGATGGATGTGTCGGACAGCTACTTCCAGCAGTTCCAGGACTATGGCGTCGACTTCCGCATCGGCAAGGACGAGATCGACGTCGAGACGCTGCAGCACATCATCCGCGAATATGTTCGCTATGACATGCCTGATGTCTGGAAGGACGATTACAACATCTGACCTGCCATCAAACGGGCAGGCGGATCGTGAACCGGCTTCCCGTCTCCGCCGGTGATGTGAGTGAGATCGTGCCGCCAAGCGCGGTCACCAGCTCGCGCGCGGCCGCCAACCCCAGGCCCGGCCTCTTCGCGGCGCCCTCCGGCAGCAGGCTCCAGAAAGCGGTGAACACGCTCTCCTGATGTTCCGGCGCGATGCCCGGGCCGTTGTCTGAAATATGGATCGTCCAATGCGTGGCATCGACATCCGCCTCGATCGTCAGACGGCATGCCTCGTCGGCATCCGTGCGATGCATAAGCCCGTTCGCCATCACGTTCTTCAGCACCAGCCCCAGGATCCCCGCATCTGTCCGGATGCCGGGCAGATCGCCTGTCTCGATCGTGGCCTTCGGTGCATCGACCTCGAAGCGCAGCTCTGCCCAGATCTGTGTCACCAGCAGCTTGGTATCGACATCGCTGATCACAAGTCGTGGGGCGCCGGAGGCGAAGCTGATCAACCCCTTGGTCAGCTCCTGCGCGGCCTGCGTCTTGGCAAGGATGGTGTTGAGGTATTCCAGATGCTCGGCATCGATACTGTCGCCGATCTCGTCGATCAGGATCTCCGCATACATCGCGATGTGCCTGAGCGGCGATTGCAGGTCGTGCGAGGCAATGGCGAGGAAGCGCTTGATGCGTGTCTCGTCGGTCTCTGTCGTCGATGGTGACATGTCTCGTCCGCCGGATTTAAGCCCGGGCGGAGAATAGAAAGCGGGCGCCGGTTCTGCAACCGGCGCCCGCATCAATTTCACGAAAGCAACCTGAAAAGGTCGATCCTCTATCAGCCGGCCGACTTGCGCGAGCTCGGCGGAATGATGTCGACCTTGTCGTCGTTGCTCGAAACCGCGGCGCGGTGGCGCGTGCGCCAGTCGCCGAGGAAGAGCAGGATCGGCGCCGCGATGAACACCGACGATGCGGCGGCGACGAGAATGCCGAACACCATCGGGATCGCGAAGCTTTCGACCGCGCTGCCGCCCCAGATTGCCATCGGCAGCAGGGCGAGGAAGGCGGTGACGTTGGTGTAGATGCTTCGGGCGAGCGTTTCGTTGATCGACTTGTCGATCAGTTCGCGCAGCGGCATCGACTTGTAGAGGCGCATGTTTTCACGCATGCGGTCGTAGACGACGACCTTGTCGTTCACCGAGTAGCCGACCAGCGTCAGGATCGCCGCGATGGCGGTCAGGTTGAAGTCGAGCCCTGTCAGCGCGAAGAAGCCGATGCACTTCGTCACGTCGAGAATGAGCGTGACGATGGCGCCGACCGCGAACGGCCATTCGAAGCGGTACCAGATGTAGAGCAGCATCGCGAGGCTGGCGATCACGACGGACAGGATGCCCGCCCATGCAAGCTCGCCGCTGACCTTCGGGCCGATGACATCGGTGCCGGTCACGGTTGCCGACGGATCGATCTTGACGATCTCGTCCTTCAGCTTGGTCACGGCAGCCGTCTGTGCCTCTTCACCGCCGTCCTGGCGCTGAGCGCGGACAGCCATGGTGTTGTTGTCGCCATAGGACTGCAGCGACACTTCGCCGAGGCCGAGGCTGTTCAGGCCTTCACGGAACTTGGCGAGATCGGCTGCTTCCTGCGTCTTCACCGACATCTGGATACCACCACGGAAGTCGACGCCGTAGTTGAGGCCAGGGTGGAAGAAGAGCACGACCGATGCGACAGACAGCAGGGCAGAGACGGTCACGCCGAAGAAGCGCGCCTTCATGAACTGGATGTGCTTGTCGTAGGGGTAGAAGACCGGCAGCAGCGGCTTGATGTTGATGGTCTTCAGCTTGAAGCGGCGGGTGATCTCGATCATCGAAACGCGAACGAACGCGACCGAAGTGAACATCGAGATGATCAGGCCGAGCGCCATGGTGACGGCGAAGCCGCGAACCGGGCCGGTGCCGAACCAGAACAGGATGGCGGCGGCGATCAGCGCCGTCATGTTGCCGTCGATAATGGTCGAGTAGGCGCGGCGGAAGCCGGTGTCGATGGCCGCGAACGAGCCCTTGCCCTTGCGGGTTTCTTCACGGATGCGTTCGTTGATCAGAACGTTGGCGTCAACCGCCAGACCGATGCCGAGCACGACGCCGGCGATGCCGGGCAGCGTCAGCGTGGCGCCGACAAGCGTCAGTGCCGAGAAGGTCAGGATCGTGTGGATGAGCAGCGCCACGTTGGCGAGAATGCCCCAGGTTCCGTAGAGCAGGAAGATGAAGGCTGCGACGAGGACGAAACCGACGAGACCGGAATAGATACCCATCTGGATCGCATCGGCGCCGAGGTCGGCACCAACCGTGCGTTCTTCAATGACGGTGAGCTTGGCGGGCAGGGCGCCGGCGCGCAGCATGGCAGCAAGCGTGTTGGCCGTATCGGTCGAGAAGTTGCCCGAGATCTGGCCGGAACCGCCGGTGATCGGCTCGCGGATGACGGGCGCGCTCAGCACCTTGTCGTCGAGAACGATGGCGAAGGGATTGCCGACGTTCTGGCGGGTGATGTCTGCGAAGCGGGTCGCGCCGGCGCTGTCGAAGCGGAAGCTGACGACGGGCTGCTGGCTCTGGTCGAAGCTGACGCGGGCGTCGGACAGGCGGTCGCCGGAGATTTCGACACGGTCGAGAACCGGATAGGTGTTGCCTTCATCGTCCTTCAGCATCGTCACGCCGGGGCCGGGAGCATTGTTCGGCGCGAGCATGTGGAAGGACATCTTGGCGGTCGAGCCGAGAAGCTGGCGAAGACGCGTCGGATCCTGCGCGCCCGGAAGCTGCACGAGAACGCGGTTTCCGCCAATGCGCTGGATCGTCGGTTCGGCGACGCCGACCTGGTCGACACGCTGGCGAATGACTTCAAGGCTCTGCTGGACGGCGCTGTCGACGTTGCTGGAGATACCGGCGGCCGAGAAGGCAACGATGATGTTGCCGCCACTCGTCGTGACCGAAAGGTCCGACTGGCCGGCGGAAATGCCTGTTGCGATCGTGTTGCCGAGCGTGCGCAGCTGCGTCACGGCTTCATCGGTCTGCGCTTGATCGTTCAGCGTCACGACGATCTGGTTCTGGTTGCGAACGACCGACTTCGGCTGGATGTTCTTTTCGCGCAGCACGCGGCGTGCGTCCTGCAGAAGCGACTGCAGACGCTCGCGCGTCAGGTCGGCTTCATCGACTTCGAGAACGAGGTGCGAACCGCCGCGAAGGTCGAGACCGAGCGAGACCTGCTGGTGAGGGAGCCACGAGGGAAGGCGCTGCAATGTGGATTGCGGCAGGACATTCGGCAGTGCGATCAGAATGCCGAGGAGAATGATCACCGTATAGGTGGCCACCAGCCATGGTGAGGTGCGCATAGTGTTGTCTATCCTTGATAACGCTGGAACCTGCGCTTCGGACGCAGGCAGGCGTGTCGTAAATGCAATGGGAGGCGCCGAGGCGCGTGTCGTCAGGCCGCGAAAGCGGGCGGTCCATGCGAATCGTATGGCTTCGCGTCGGCCGCGTAAAACGCGGGCGAAGTCGATTGCGAAAGCCGGAGGAAGCCGGGCGACAAGCGCTCGAAGACTTGCAGGTCAGCGGTAGCCGCGTCGCCGGAAGCATAGGTCGCGTATTTCTGCGCGACCTTCCGGTCGGCTGCCAGCACGCCGCGCACGACGTCGCGTGCGCTCAGCTGCAGCGGCTGACTATCCTTGCTCGAAGAGGAAAATGCATTGTTGGGGCCGCGCGTGGGGCCGAGCACGAGATTGCCGCCGAACAACAGGCCGAGATAGGCGAAGATCGCGACAGCAAGCGAGACGGCAACGCGACCGGTCATGCGGCGCGTATCGAACCTCATCTGGTCGTCCTGCGGATTTTCAATCTCGAACCGGCTCAACGGCGCAAAGTTCTCTCATTGCTTCTCGGGAGAAGGCGTTTCCTCGGCCGCGCTTATACCAGCCTCGGTCTCGACTTCATAGGGTGAACTGTCATGATGCACTTGAGAGAGACGGTCAAGCATGCCCATGGCGATTTCGCGCTCGCCCATGATCACGGTATCAGCACCATATTGCCTGAGTTCCTCGACCTCGGCGTCCGAATGTGCACGCGCCACGATCAGCACGCCCGGATTGACCTCGCGCCCCTGTTCGGCGACGCGGCATGCCTCGAATGCGTTGGGAATGGCGATGACAAGGCTTCGCGCGCCCTTGAGATTGGCGAGATCGAGCACCTCGCGCGTGACGGCGTTGCCACCGATCACTTCGATGCCTTGATCGCGAAGTGCCGCGATCCGGTGGTCGGAATCCTCGATGACGAGGAAGGGCGTGCCCGAGGATTTCAGGTTTTGCCCGACAATGCTGCCGACCCGGCCATAGCCGACGAGAATGGCGTGGCCCGAAAGCTTGGTCGCATGCACTTCGTCCGCCACGACCGGCTGCTCTTCCACCACTTCGGTCGTGGGCTCCGCGGCCGGCTCGGGTTGGGGCTCCTCGCGCTTCGGCTCCAGCAGCGGCCGCAGTTTGTCGCAGGCATAGAAGAGAAGCGGGTTGAGGATGATCGATATGATGGCGCCGGCAAGGATCAGGTCGCGGCCTTCTTCCGGCAGCAGCCCGAGATCGACGCCGAGAGCGGCGAGAATGAAGGAGAATTCACCGATCTGACCAAGGCTTGCCGAAATGGTCAGCGCCGTTCCCACGGGCTTGCGGAACAGCTGCACGATGAGGAAGGCGGCGACCGACTTGCCGATGACGATGATGAAGATGGTGGCGATCAGCGGGATCGGCTTTTCGATCAGGATGTTCGGATCAAACAGCATACCGACGGAAACGAAGAACAGCACCGCGAAGGCGTCGCGAAGCGGCAGGCTTTCCTGCGCGGCCCGATGGCTGAGCTCGCTTTCGGCAAGAACCATGCCGGCGAAAAAGGCGCCGAGCGCCAGCGACACGCCGAAGAGCTTCGATGCGCCGAAGGCGACGCCGAGCGCGATCGCGAGAACGCCAAGGCGGAAGAGTTCGCGGGACCCGGTGTGAGCGATGCGGTGCATCGTCCAGGGAATGACGCGCCGGCCGAAGACCAGCATCACGCCGACGAAAAGCGCCACCTTGACCAGCGTCATGCCGATGATGCCGCTGATGCCCATGTCGAGCCCGAATATGCGGTTCACTGCTGCCGACAGCGGCTCGACGGTCCCGTGGCCGCTACCGATGCTGGCGGCCGCCGGAATGAGGACGAGCGCCAGCACCATGGCAAGGTCTTCGACGATCAGCCAGCCGACCGCGATCTTGCCGCGTTCCGTCTCGACGAGCCGGCGCTCCTGCAAAGCCTTTAGGAGCACAACGGTCGACGCGACGGAAAGAGCGAGCCCGAAGACGAGGCTCCCGCCCGTGGGCCACCCCATCAGCGCGCCCAATCCCCAGCCGAGCAGGGTGGCGAAGCCGATCTGCACGATGGCGCCCGGCACGGCGATCCCGCGCACCGAGAGAAGGTCTTTCAGGGAGAAGTGCAGGCCGACGCCGAACATCAGCAGGATGACGCCGATCTCGGCAAGTTCGGGCGCCAGGTTCTGGTCTGCCACGTAGCCCGGCGTATGCGGCCCCACCAGAATGCCGGCGATGAGATAGCCGACCAGAGGCGGCAGTTTCAGCCGGTTGGCGAAGGCGCCGAGGATGAACGCAAGCACGAGACCCCCGACGATTGTCGAAATCAAAGGTGTATCGTGCGGCATAAGCGGTCTCCCCGACTGGAAATCCTGATTAAATTATGACATATATGGATAATATCAACCAATATGGGTGGTTTGACATTATGGGTCAAGGCGCGAAGGAAACAATTCTCACCCCCGCTTTGTGCCGTGCGGCAAGGGGTCTGCTGGATTGGACGCAGGTCGACCTCGCCGACCATGCCGCCGTCTCCCGCAGCACGATCCGCGACTACGAAGGCAAGCACCACGAGCTGCACCGCGCCACCGAAGCGCAACTGCGGCTGGCCTTCGAAAATGGCGGCGTTGCCTTCATCGAGGTCGAAGGCAAGGGCACCTGCATCTGCCTGCGGTCCGCAAGCGAATGATACGCTACTTCGCCGCTGCCAGGCAGCTGGCCTTCACCTTGTAGGCGTAGATCATATTTCCGCGATAATAGCCTTCGCTCGGCTGCCATGACTTGATGGTCTGCGGCGTCTCCGCGCACTCGAAGGGCTGCGTGGTGACGAATAGCACTTCGTCGCTGACGGTATTGGGCAGCGCGAAGGTCTGCTCATAATAGTTGTCGGGCGCTTCCGCCGGCGGCCGCGCATAGATCTTCAATGGTTCGTTTCTGAGCGTATGGTACATGTCCGCGAGGATGTCGCGGCTGTCGCTGACGATGATCGCGGTACCCGCCTGTCGCGCCAGATCGCCGGCTTCGCGGCTGACGGCGCTGCGGCCGAGATAGCGTTTCATCACCTCGTTTCCATTCGGCAGCACGAGCTGGTGCGCGAAGATGGCAGCGAGCGGAAAGAGCACGCTGGCCGTGCCGTTGATCGCGAAAGACACGCGCAGCCCCTTGGGCCAGACGCGATGAAGCAGCCAGACGGCGAGGATCGTGCCCGCCACATAGGCCGTCACCGCCCAGTTGGCATAGGCCTTGGCGATGAGCGCCTGGAAGGTGATCAGGAGCACGACAGGCACGGAAAGCCAGATCAGCAATTTCTCGATCGGGCTGCCTTGCCCTCTCAGAGCCCGGTAAACCGCCCAGAGGATCGCGAAGAACACGATCGGCCCGACAACGCCAAACTGCGCGGCGAAGAACTCGATCCCGTGCCCGACATTGAGGCTCAGCCCGCTCCAGTGGGCGATGCTGGTCGTGTGCTTGATCGTCGTGGCGTCATGGGTGGCGTTCCACCAGAGGTTCGGCGCCGCCACCACGATGGCGGTTGCCGCCGAAATGAAGAAGTCGCGCCAGCCGATCCGCGCCATCGGCAGAAGCAGCAAGGCGATCAGGCCGCCGGGTACGACGAACAGGATCGCGTACTTCGATAGAAACGCGCAGCCGAAGGCCACGCCCATCATCAGCGCAAGGGTGATCGAGCGCTGGCGGGTCAGGCCGAAATAGGCAAACAGCGCAACAGCCAGGAAGAAGAGCAGGATGACGTCGGTCGAGAAGAAGACGGAAGACAGCGCGACGCCGGGCAGCGTGATGTAGGTCACACCCGTCCAGCCCTCGATCTCGGGGCTGACGAAGCGCTTGGCAAGCTTCATCAGCACGAAAGCGGTCGCCATGTGAACAAGAGGACCGCACAGCCGGATCCAGAAGATCGCGGTCGATCCCGAAAGCTCGGTCATCGCGCGGATCACCCAGGCGATCATCGGTGGCTTCGAATAATAGCCGAAGTCGAGATTCTGCGACCAGAACCAGTATTGCGCCTCATCGACGAACAGATCCGTCGTGTCGAAGTGCAAGGTGACGATGCGCCAAAGCGTCACGCCGATAATGATGAGGATACCGAGGCGTGGGGACATGCGTCTGATTTCCGTAACTGGACAAACCATCGTCGGCCAAAGCGCAACACTTCGCCGGCTCAGTGGTTAAACACGTCCATTACTGTTGTTTTATGACGGGAATTCAAAGCACCCGCAGAGGCATGGCGACACGGCCCGCTTCAATACGGTCGAGAAGTGCGACGGCTGTGAGAACAGACACAGCAAGAAAACATGCACCCAAACCCAGAACAATCATTGCTCAATCCCTATGACGTCATGTCGTGATTTGGCGGGGATATAACACGAAGCTTGCTTCGAACTTGTAGCAGCGGCGCAACGTCACACCAGTATTTCATGGATGGTTATTCGCGTTGCTCCGAAAGCCCACATTCATAAAATGGGTATTAACCTTCAGGCAAGGAATTAACCATAAACATTGCAATACACGTCGGAATGGGAAAATTTTAGCGTTCCTAGCAGGCATGACGCCGAACCGCCGTACCGGCTCAATCCGGTATCGATCTCTCAAGTAGCTCTAAGATAGTCCGCACTGATCGCGACAGGTCCGACCGCCGGCGTTAGCCCGCGTCAGGTCCGCACGCATCCGTGTTGGTGTCAGGAGGCTTGATTTCTCTTCGGGCGATATGCCCGGGCATTGGTTGGGGACAGGCGTGGGGCAGAATATGCCATCGGATCAGGATCGTGGAGCACAGGCGGGCAGCCTGCGTGACCGCCTGCGCTTTGCCGGCCTCGATGCCGAGCAATGCGAGATGGTGCGGCGCTATCGCCCGGCGCTCCAGCAGCACCTGACGTCAGGCCTTCGCGATCTCTTTCAGCGTTTCCAGTCGTTTCCCGATGCCGCCCGCAATTTCGAGAGCGAGCGCCAGGTCGATCGGCTTCATGATCTGCAGACGTCGCACTGGGATGTGCTGACCGATGCCCGCTTCGACAGCCTCTACGCCGAGCGCGTCAAGGTCCTGTCGGATTCCGAAAGCAAGATGGGACTGGACCCTCGCTGGCATGTCGCCGGCCACGGCGTCGTCCTTGAGCACATCATTGCCGGCCTAGCCGACGAGCTCGCCGGCTCCTCTATTTTGCCGAGCGTCAAGCGTCGCAAGCGCGAGATCGCCGATCTCATGACCGCGCTCATCCGGCTCGTCATGGTCGATGTAGAGATCGCCGTGTCGTTGCGCTTCAATTCTATGCGCGCGTCGCAGCAGCGCCAGATCGCCGATCAGCGAAACAGCGACAAGGCCGAGGTCGCGCGCGTATTCTCCGACGTCATCGAAGGCCTCGCCGCCCGTGACCTGACGGCCCGCGCCGTCGTCACCGAGGATGGGCCGCATAATGATGTCGCCCTGGCGCTGAACGGCGCGCTCGAAGCATTGCAGACCGAATTCGGCGCGATCAGCGAGCGCACTCTTAAGGCCGAAGCATCGGTGCAGGTGCTTGGCCAGTCCGCCCGCAATCTCTCCGGTCACGCCTCTGGTCACGCCGAGCAGCTGCTGGCGTCGGCCGCGACACTCGCCGATCTCTCCGAAAACGTGCGCCGCAGTGTCGCCGGCAGTCGCGCGGCTGAGGATGCAGCCGCATCGACGCGCGCGGCAGCCGAAGCAAGCGGCGAAGTTGTCGGCCGCGCTATCTCCGCCATGGCCGATATCGAGCAGTCCGCCGAGCGCATCGGCCAGATCATCGGCGCCATCGACGAAATCGCCTTCCAGACCAACCTGCTGGCGCTCAACGCCGGCATCGAAGCGGCCCGCGCCGGCGATTCCGGCCGAGGCTTTGCTGTCGTCGCGCAGGAAGTCCGCGCGCTGGCGCAACGCTCGGCCGATGCCGCTCGTGAAATCAAGACGCTGGTCACCACCACCAAGTCGCAGGTGGATGCCGGCGTGCAGATGGTTGGCCGCACGCAGGATTCGATCGGCAGCATCGTGCGCCAGGTCACCGATATCAACGCTGCCATCGCCTCGGTCGCCAGCCAGACCAGCGACAACGCCTCCGTGCTCGATGCGGTCACCACCGACGTCAAGGGTCTGGGCGCACGCGTCGCCGAAAGTGCTGGCGCCGCATCGCATGCAGCCGATGGCGCCGACGATCTCCATACCGTCATCGTCGAGCTTGGCCGCACGGTTCGCGAGTTTCGCATTGCCCGCAATCGTGCCGAGGCAGCAGAGCGTCGCCCCATCCGCGCCGTCGATGTCCAGCCCGCCCGCCGGGTTGTCGAGGAAGTCGACGCGGCATTCGATTTCAACCCTCCGCTCGCAAGTCTCGGAGGCGGACGAAATGCTTACTGAAGCACTGAATTATGACGGCGGCTCACATTCGTTGGGCGCCAATCAGCAGATAGGAAAAGTCTGATGGCAGCAAAAAAGAGTGGGAAGACGCTGAACCTGGCGGCGACCATTGACCTCAACGAAGCCGCCGCCCTGCGCGACAAGTTTCTGTCGATGCGCGGCAGCGCCGTGTCGATCGATGCATCGGCTGTCGAGCGCGTCGGCGCCCTCGGCGCGCAGGTGCTGATGTCCGCCGCCAAGACCTGGGACCAAGACAAGCATGCGTTCACCTTCACCAAGGTTTCGGACGCGTTTCAAAAAACCATGCAGCTGATCGGTGTGGATGTTCACCCGCTGCTCGCCAAGGAGATTTAGTAATGAAGAAAAGAGTGCTGACCGTGGATGATTCACGGACGATCCGCAACATGCTCCTCGTGACCCTCAACAATGCGGGCTTCGAGACGATCCAGGCTGAAGACGGCGTCGAAGGTCTCGAGGTTCTGGAGACATCCCACCCCGACGTCATCGTCACCGACATCAACATGCCGCGTCTCGACGGCTTCGGCTTCATCGAAGGCGTTCGTCGCAACGACAAGTACCGCGCCATTCCGATCCTGGTCCTGACGACCGAAAGCGATGCCGAGAAGAAGAATCGCGCACGCCAGGCCGGCGCCACCGGCTGGATCGTCAAGCCTTTCGACCCTGCCAAGCTGATCGATGCCATTGAGCGCGTAACCGCTTAAACTCAGGAATTTCTTTTATGGATATGAACGAAATCAAAGAGATCTTTTTCCAGGAATGCGAGGAACAGCTCGCGGAACTGGAATCCGGTCTTCTGAAAATGAATGATGGCGATCGTGATCCGGAAACCGTCAACGCGGTATTTCGCGCCGTTCACTCGATCAAGGGCGGCGCTGGCGCCTTCGGTCTGGACGATCTCGTCGCCTTCGCCCATGTGTTCGAGACCACACTTGATTGCGTTCGTTCCAACAAGCTAGAGCCGACCCAGGACGTCCTGAAGGTCATGCTCAAGTCGGCCGACGTGCTCGCGGACCTGACCAACGCCGCCCGTGACGGCGGCAGCGTCGACGAGAGCCGCAGCCGTGGCCTCGTCAAGGAGCTGGAAGCGCTTGCCAACGGCGAACTCCCATCGCCGTCAGCCGCTTCCGAAGCGCCTGCAGCAGCTCCGGCACCGGTCGCAGCAGCCCCCGTCAAGCCGACCGATGAGAGCGGCTTCGAGCCAATCCCGTTCTCGTTCGACGACTTCAGCGACGACGAGACCTTCGAGATCACCTTCAAGCCGCGCTTCGAGCTCTATTCCAAGGGCAACGACGCGACGCTGCTGTTGCGCGACCTCAGCCGGCTCGGCGAGATGAGCATCTATTGCAACATGGACGCGCTGCCGGGCCTCGACGAGCTTGACCCTGAGGCCGCCTATTTCTACTGGAACATCACGCTCAAGACCGACAAGGGCGAAGACGCGATCCGCGCGGTCTTCGAATTCGCCGAGTGGGATTGCGAGCTGACCATCACGACCGTCGCCGCCGAAACCGAAGCCGCTCCGGCCGAGGAATTGCCGATGGTGCCCGTGCCCTTCGATCTCTCGGCGCTGGATGACGGCACCGATGCGCCGGCTCCGGAAAAGACGGAAGCTGCCGTCGCGGTTGCCGCTGCGGAAACGGCTTCGAACGTGACGCAGATTGCGTCCGCCGCAGCCCGCGTCGAAAAGAAGGAATCGGCTGCTGCCGCCAATGCCGCCGCTGCCGCCGCCGCCCAGAACAATGCCGCCGCCAACAGCGCCGGCCAGACCATCCGCGTCGATCTCGATCGCGTCGACCGCCTGATCAACCTTGTCGGCGAGCTCGTCATCAACCAGGCGATGCTCTCCCAGAGCGTCATCGAAAACGACACGACCGGCACGTCCTCGATCAACATGGGCCTCGAGGAGCTGCAGCAGCTCACCCGCGAGATCCAGGATTCGGTCATGGCGATCCGCGCGCAGCCGGTGAAGCCGGTCTTCCAGCGCATGTCGCGTATCGTCCGCGAAGTCGCCGACATGGTCGGCAAGTCGATCCGCCTCGTCACCGAAGGTGAAAACACCGAAGTCGACAAGACCGTTATCGACAAGCTTGCCGAACCGCTGACCCACATGATCCGCAATGCCGTCGACCACGGCATCGAAAGCCCGGAAAAGCGCACCGCCGCCGGCAAGGATCCCGAGGGCACGATCAAGCTCTCCGCCAAGCATCGTTCGGGCCGCATCCTGATCGAACTGCAGGACGACGGCGCGGGTATCAACCGCGAACGCGTCAAGCAGAAGGCAATCGACAACGACCTGATCTCGCCGGACGCCAACCTGACGGACGAGGAAATCGACAACCTGATCTTCGCGCCGGGCTTCTCCACGGCCGACAAGATCTCTGACATTTCCGGCCGTGGCGTCGGCATGGACGTCGTCAAGCGCTCGATCCAGGCGCTGGGTGGTCGTATCAACATCACCTCGCGGCCGGGCCAGGGCTCCGTCTTCACCATGAGCCTGCCGCTGACGCTCGCCGTCCTCGACGGCATGGTCGTCACGGTCGCCGGCCAGACGCTCGTTGTTCCGCTGACGGCGATCGTCGAAACGCTGCAGCCGGAGGCGTCCGCCATCCACTCCTTCGGCGCCAGCCATCGCCTGATCTCGATCCGCAACTCCTTCTGCCCGCTGGTCGATGTCGGTCGCATCCTGAACTTCCGCGCCACCCAGGCCAATCCGGTCGAAGGTGTTGCCCTGCTCGTCGAATCAGAAGGCGGCGGTCAGCGCGCGCTCATGGTCGATGCCATCCAGGGTCAGCGCCAGGTCGTCATCAAGAGCCTCGAGGCAAACTACACCCACGTTCCGGGCATTGCCGCGGCAACGATCCTCGGCGACGGTCGCGTTGCGCTCATTCTCGATGTCGATGCAGTCGTGGGCGCTTCGCGCGGCCAGGCGCTGAGACAGGAAGTATCCTTGGCGGCGGCGGGTTAAGTCATGTCCTATATCGTGAAAAATCTGAGCGAAGGGCACCGCGAACTGATCGCGTTCCGCGTCGGCGATCAGGAGTTTTGCGTCAATGTCATGTCGGTTCGCGAGATCCGCGGCTGGACGCCGGCAACGGCCATGCCGCACTCGCCTTCCTACATGAAAGGGGTCATCAACCTGCGTGGCGCCGTGCTGCCGATCATCGATCTCTCGGCCCGTCTCGGCATGAAGCCGACCGAGCCGACGCAGCGCCATGTCATTATTGTGGCGCAAGTTCACCGAAAAGTAGTTGGTCTGCTTGTAGATGCGGTGTCGGATATACTGACTGTTAGTGAAGACAACGTACAGCCAACGCCCGAGATCGCGTCCGAACTGCAGCGTCAGTTCGCGCGCGGGATCATGGCGATCGAAAAACGTCTGATCTGCCTGTTGGAACTGGAAGCCATATTCCCTGACGCGGAAAGCGAAGCTGCATGAGTGTCTTGAGTGCAAAAGATGTAAGACCGGGGAGCCCCGACGAGGTTCTGGCGAGCGGCGAATACCCGCTGACGCGCCGCGACCTCACGGAAATCGCCGCGATGATCTACTCGGATGCGGGTATCTTCCTCAACGAGACCAAGGCATCGCTGGTCTATTCGCGTCTTTCCAAGCACATTCGCAATCTCGGCCTGTCAGGCTTCCGCGAATACTGTTCGCTGGTGTCTTCGCAGGCGGGTGCCGCGCCACGCCGCGAAATGCTGTCGCATCTGACCACCAATTTCACGCGCTTCTTCCGTGAAAACCATCACTTCGAGCATATGCGCGACCACGTGCTGCCGGAGCTCTTGCAGCGTGCCAAGTCGGGCGGTCGCGTCCGCATCTGGTCGGCCGCCTCGTCTGATGGCCAGGAGCCCTATTCGATCGCGCTGACGGTGTTGTCGATGATGCCGAATGTCGCCGATTACGATTTCAAGATCCTCGCGACCGATATCGACCCGAAAATCCTCGCCATCGCCCGCGCCGGCGCCTACGACGAAAGCGCGCTCGAAACCGTTTCGCCCGCCATGCGCAAGCAGTGGTTCAGCGAAGTCAATATCGACGGGCGCCGCAAGTTCCAGGTCGATGACCGCGTCAAGCGGCTGATCACCTATAACGAGCTCAACCTGATGGCCCAGTGGCCTTTCAAGGGCAAGTTCGACGTCATCTTCTGCCGCAACGTCGTGATCTATTTCGACGAACCGACCCAGATGAAGATCTGGTCGCGCTTCGCCGAGCTCATGCCCGAAGGCGGTCATCTCTATATCGGCCACTCCGAGCGGGTGTCCGGCGATTCCAAGCATGTCTTCGACAATATCGGTATCACCACGTACCGCTATACGACCAAGGGCCTTGGGAGGAAGGGATGAGCATGGCGGCACGTGTTCTCGTTGTTGACGATTCTCCCACCATGCGCGGTCTCATCACCGCCGTGCTGCAGTCCGATCCTGACGTCGATGTCATCGGCCAGGCCGGCGACGCCATGGAAGCGCGCGAGGCGATCAAGAAGCTCAATCCGGATGTCGTGACGCTCGATATCGAGATGCCGAACATGAACGGCCTCGATTTCCTCGAAAAGATCATGCGTCTGCGCCCGATGCCCGTCATCATGGTGTCGACGCTGACGCATCGCGGCACCAACGCGACGCTCGCGGCATTGGAGATCGGCGCGTTCGATTGCGTGAGCAAGCCGCAGCCGGGCGACATGCGCCCCTTCGCCGATCTCGCCGAAAAGGTGAAGGCCGCCGCCCGCTCGCAGCGCCGTCCCGTCATGGCCCCGCAGCCTGTCGCGCCGCCGCCCGCGGTTGCCGACTATCGCGTTGGCCGCAAGGTGGTCGCGATCGGCTCGTCGACCGGTGGCGTGGAAGCGCTGATTGCCGTGCTGCAGAAATTCCCGGCCAACTGCCCGCCGACCGTGATCACGCAGCACATGCCGTCGACCTTCACCAAGAGCTTCGCGGAGCGGCTGAACCGCCTCTGTGCGCCTGTCGTGCAGGAAGCGACGGATGGCGCGCGGCTCGAAATCGGCAAGATCTATCTGGCCCCCGGCGGCGAGCGGCATCTGCAGGTGGTCAATCCATCCGCACCCTGCTGCCGCCTTCTCGAGCGCGAGCCCGTCAATGGTCACCGGCCCTCGGTCGATGTTCTCTTTGATTCCGTCGCCGAGCTTGCGGGTCGCAATGCCGTCGGCGTGATCCTGACCGGAATGGGCCGCGACGGCGCCGCCGGTCTCCTGAAAATGCGCCATGCAGGCGCCCGCACCCTCGGACAGAACGAAAAGACCTCGGTGGTCTACGGGATGCCGCGGGTAGCTTTCGAACTCGGCGCTGTCGAACAACAGCTGCCGCTTAATGCCATTGGCGAGGAAATCTTGAAGATGACCGCCCGTAAGGAAGGAACTGACTAATGTCACTCGCAGAGAAAATCAAAGTTCTGATCGTCGACGATCAGGTCACCAGCCGCCTGCTGCTCAGCGACGCGCTGACCCAGCTCGGCTTCAAGCAGATCACCTCCGCCGGCGATGGCGTGCAGGGCATGAAGATCATGGCCCAGCAGCCGCACCACCTGGTCATCTCGGACTTCAACATGCCGAATATGGACGGCCTCGGCTTCCTGCAGGCCGTTCGCAGCAATCCGACGACCAAGAAGGCAGCCTTCATCATCCTCACCGCGCAGGGCGACCGCGCGCTGGTCACCAAGGCGGCGGCCCTCGGCGCCAACAACGTCCTGGCCAAGCCCTTCACCATCGAAAAGATGAAGGCGGCGATTGAAGCCGTATTTGGAGCGCTGAAATGACAGTCGAGGTTGCGGCCCGCCGTGTTCATATCATTCAGGGCGAATGGAAGGTCCTGAATGATCCGAACGCGGTCTTGACGACCATTCTTGGCTCGTGCGTGGCTGCATGCCTACGGGATCCCGTGGCCGGCGTGGGGGGGATGAACCACTTCCTTCTGCCGGGCAACGCCACGACGCCCATGACGGGGGGAGATGCCACGCGTTATGGCGTGCATCTCATGGAACTGCTGATCAACGGTCTCTTGAAGCAGGGCGCGCGTCGCGACCGCCTGGAAGCCAAGATCTTCGGAGGAGCGAAGACGATCTCGACATTCTCGAATGTCGGGGAACAAAATGCCGCTTTTGCCACGCAGTTTCTGAAGGATGAAGGCATCCCCATCGTCGGTTCCAGCACCGGCGGCGATCACGGGCGCAAGCTCGAGTTCTGGCCGGTGTCCGGTCGCGCTCGACAGTATCCGCTGACAGGTGCCGAAACCCAGAAGACCGTCGCGCTCGAACAGCGTCCGGTTGCCCCGCAGAAGCCAGTTGAAACCAGTATCGAATTCTTCTGAGCCGAGGTCCCTAATGAACGTGAATGCACAGGCGGATCAACCGTCGCCGGTCGAAGCTCTGCCCGATATCCTGATGCGGGTCGTGTCCGAACTGCACGACGTCGCCTATCTGATCGAACGGATCGAGCCTCAGCTTCTTGAGATCGGCGGCGAAAATCTGCTGAACGCGCCCGAAAGCATGAAGGTGCTGCAGGGTATCGACCTTGCCGTGCAGAAAGCGCGCGGAATCGCCGAGTTCATCGACACGATCACCGGCGAGATTTCCAATGAGTGGATGGTCGATGTCGCAACCGCGCTCAGCCTCGTGAAGCTCAGCGAAATGCAGCGCGCGCTGGGCGGTGGCGGCATGCGCCACGGTCATTCCCAGCCGATCAACAAGGCAGCCGGCGACTTCGATTTCTTCTAGAGCATATCGCGCGCAAAAGCGTGCAGCGGTTTGCGATGCCGACACGCGATAAAACAATGGCTTGAAGCGTGGCGCGTAAATCCGAAGGATCGCTGCACGCTCTAGCCGGCATTCTTACTTAAACGTCAATACGAAACGCTCGCACAAGTTTCGGCTTTTATAGGTCAAATTAGGCGATAGGCCTGCTTTGTCTGTAAAGATCGTGCGAGAACAGAATGAATCTGTTAAATCAATTAGTTCCGATTATTAGGAACTTTAGTTCCCTTGGGCGGAATCGCCTGCTGGCGTTGGCCGGCATTGGGGTTGTTTCCGTGGCGCTCATTCTCGGCGCCGCACTATTCGTTAACAAACCTGCTCAGGAAACGCTGTATGTCGGGCTCGATTCGTCCGACCTGAACCAGATCAGTATCGCGCTCGCAGAATCGAACATCGCGTTCCAGGTCGGTTCCGACGGTTCGAGCATCACAGTGCCCGCCGGCATGACCGGCAAGTCGCGTCTGCTGCTCGCCGAAAAGGGCCTGCCCAACAGCAACAACGCTGGCTACGAACTCTTCGACAAGGTCGGCTCGCTCGGCCTGACCTCCTTCATGCAGGAAGTGACCCGCGTTCGCGCGCTGGAAGGTGAGATTGGCCGCACGATCCAATCGATCTCCGGCGTATCGGCGGCGCGCGTGCACATCGTCATGCCCGAGGTCGGCAACTTCCGCCGTGCCGAGCAGAAGCCGACGGCATCCGTCATGCTTCGAGCGAGTGCCTCGACCGGCCGCGCCGCGGCAAGCTCCATCCGTCACCTTGTCGCCTCGGCCGTGCCGGGGCTTGATGTCGGTGATGTGACCATTCTCGATTCGGCCGGCCAGCTGCTCGCCTCTGGCGACGAGGCCAGCAACAGCAATCTCAACCGCTCGCTCGGAATCGTCCAGAACGTCCAGGATGAAGTCGAATCCAACATCGACAAGGCGCTCGCCCCGTTCCTCGGCATGGACAACTTCCGCTCCAGCGTCACTGCCGACCTGAATACGGACGCGCAGCAGATCCAGGAAACCGTCTACGATCCGGAATCCAAGGTCGAACGCTCCATCCGCACGACCAAGGAAGCGGCCCAGTCGCAGCAGACGTCGAACGACAACGCCGCCACGGTCCAGCAGAACGTTCCGCAGGCTGCTCCTCCAAGCGGTGGCTCGAACGGTCCTGCCTCGCAGGACAAGTCCGACAAGAAGGAAGAGCAGACCAACTACGAGATCAACAGCAAGACCACGGCGACAACGCGTAACAGCTACAAGGTCGAGAAGCTCTCGATCGCGGTTGTCGTCAACAAGGGTCGCATCGCAAAGATGGTCGGCGAACCTGCCGACCAGACGAAGATCGACGCCTATCTCGCTGAAATGCAGAAGATCGTCGCTTCGGCTGCCGGTATCCGCACCGATCGCGGCGACGTGGTCACGGTCACGGCCATGGACTTCCTCGAAAACCAGCTTCTCGAAGAAACCGGTTCCGGCGTCCGCGTCATGGACATGCTGAGCCGCAACCTCGCAGGTATCATCAACTCTCTCGCCTTCGTGGTCGTCGCCTTCCTGGTCATCTGGATGGGTGTCCGTCCGATGGTCCGCAGCATGACCGGTGGCGGTGCCGCAATCGCTGGCGACACCTCGATCGAAAGCGCCGGCCTCGAACTTCCGGACTTCGCACCGGCCGGCGACGCCGGCGGCGGGGCCCTCATGGACGGCTTCGGCTCGGACTTCGGCTTCGACAGCACCGAAGATCTCCTCAGCCTCGGCGACGACGACGGCAGCTTCAATCGCCGGGTCAAGGAAGGGCCGGAGCGCAAGCTCGCCCGAATGGTCGAGATCAACGAGGAACGCGCAGCGAAAATCCTCAGGAAATGGGCGGTCGACAACGCCGCGTAAGACAAGGGCCGGGAAACCGGCCCTTTCCTTTTTCGGCACATCGCAAGCACGAAAACAGTGCATGACTCGCGTTTGACGCGAATCGTATTGCCATATGGCCTCGAATCATCTTAGCTTACTATAACTTCTAAGAGATGAATTCCTTGTGCGAATCGGCGCACAGTTCGCGGCGAAAGTAAATCCCCAGAACTCGGAGATGGTGATTTGCATTCATTGACGTACCTTTTGGATGATTCGCGGAGAAGGTGCATTTCGTTGCTGACAGACGTGATCAAGCTTTTGTCGTGATAAGTTCTCAGCCTCAGGAATTGCCAATGGACATGCATATACTGCAAGCTCTCAAGAGCGAAACGAGGACGGGGAACTTCGTCGGGATTGCTGCGACCAACCTGTCATCGCGCTCGGAACTCATTGCCCAGCTGTGTGAGATAGCGGGCACGGGAAGGTTGCAGCCGGGGCTGCGCATCCTGACCGATTACGTGGGGGCTTCGCACTATCTCCTGGCGCGCGCTGATCTCTTGCAGGAAGCAGGCCTCGATTTCGTGGTCTCGTCTGATTGGCCCTTTGATCTCGTCACCAATCTCGCAGAGGCGTTCGTCGGCGGTTTCGGTCGTGCCACAGAGCTTGAGAAGTGCATGCAGCTCTTCCAGCCGCATTTCGCCGTCTTGCCTGACACGGCTGACGTTCCCGATGGCGCAAGCCGCCAATATTGCTCGCTGATGTTCAATATCGGGCGCTCGCGCCTGGCGCTGATGTTCCTGTTCGATGATGGCTTCATCCTCTCGCAGGAGCGCCTGAGGGATGTCGGACTGCTGACGGCCTATTACACGAGCCTGCTGCAGTACAGCGGCACCAAGTCCGATCGCGACTTCGAACTGACCGATCGCGAACTCGAGTGTCTATTCTGGATCGCCGAAGGCAAGACCAGCGACGAAATCGCGATGATCCTAGGAATCTCGCGAAACACGATCAACAACTACATTACCAGCGTCATGCGCAAGACGGCGACGAAGACTCGTTCCGAAGCCATCGCATTCGCTGTCAGAAATAACCTGGTGTAAGGAGGACGCGCTCATGGCATATGCATCGGGCCGGTCGATCAGCAGCTCCGACACCATCTCGCGCTCCACGCGCGCCAACAGGGTCAGCAGCCGATCCGATCTTTTCCCGCGCCTCGTCGCCATGCAGAAGCTGGCCGATGCGCAGAACTTCGCGGTCTATCGTTTGTCGGGCTCCGGCCTGCCGGCCAAGCAGCGCTTGATCTGCGAGCTGGAGAACTGGGGTTCCGCCAATGCCTCGCTGCACAAGGCCTTTGTCGATGCTTACGGCGATGCGCTGATCGAGCATGTGGAGAAGTCGCTCCTGCCGCTCGCCTGGGCCGGCAGCCATGATCGCAGCTTCCCGGGCGCCATCGGCATGGCGCCGTTCGTCGTGCGGCTTCCAGATGGCCTCGTGCCGTTCTCCGGCCTGGCTTTCCCCGTTCGCCTCGGCGCGATCGGCAATGGCTTTGTCGTCTTCACCGGCGATGATCTCGATCCGCCGAACGACATGGTCGTCGAACTGCACGGCCGCGCCTGCCAGGTGATGATCGACCTGCTCTCGCTCGACGAGCGTCGCGTGGCCGCCGCCGAAGCGCTGAGTGAACGCGAGATCGCCTGCCTGCAGCTCGCCGGCGACGGCCGTATCAGCGAAGAAATCGCCGACAAGCTCGGTCTATCCGTGCACACCGTCAACGCCTATCTCGGCTCGGCGACGATCAAGCTGGATTCGGTCAACCGCATCCAGGCGATCGCCAAGGCAATCCGGCTCGGTTACATTAGCTGAGAAATAATACTTAGCTGGCGAGCGCCTGAAGCGGCGGTACGTTGTAGCGCGCCTGGTTGAGGCTCTGCTCGAGAAACGCCGTGTTTTCGTGCGGATTCGCCGAAGGGTTCTCGAAAGCGATGTGGTTGATCTCGATGCCGGCATGTTCGGCGGCGAGGGTAAGCTGCGCGTATACGGTTACGCCGCGTGGCTTGATCTCGAGGTCGATGACGACCTCCGGTTTGCCACCCCATTCCAGCGTATAGCTGCCGCCATGGCCGAAATTGACGGTGCCGGGATGGAAGAACATCTCGGCGGCCGAGGAAACGAGGTCTGAAAGATTGCCGTAATACTCAAATCGCAGGATCGAAATCAGGTCAGAAGCATCAAGCAACCGCAATTCGGTGGCGACTGGGCTGATTGCTTCGGCAAGAATCTTCTCGCGCTGGGCTGAGTAGGGGCATTTTTTCATTCGTTTATCTTACCCGGTTGTTCTTGGCCTGCGCCGCGTACACCCGATGAATGAGCTCCGCGACGGCCTTGTAGAATACTGACGGGATGACACTATCCACCGAGACTTGCGCAAACATGGAGCGCGCAAGCGGCGGATCTTCGAAAACCGGTATTCCGTTCGTCTCGGCGATCTCTCTGATTTTTAACGCAATTAGGTCCTGGCCCTTGGCAACGACGATAGGCGCGTCGTTTTCCTCGCGCACATAGCGAAGCGCAACGGCGAAGTGGGTCGGGTTGGCGATGACCATGGTCGCACGCGGCACGTTGGCGATCATGCGGCGTCTTGCGCGGTCGCGCATCAGCGCGCGCTGGCGGCCCTTCACGAAGGGGTCACCCTGCGATTGCTTGTTTTCTTCCTTGATTTCGTGACGCGACATCTTCAGTTCGGTGTACCAGTGATAGCGCGTCCAGAAGAAGTCGACGATCGCCACCAGCGCGGTCGCGATCAAAACCACGAGCGTGATCTTCTGCATGGCCGACATCATGCGGGTGAAGATCGTTCGCGGATCTGAGAACAGCGCGTCGATCGACGCGAAGTAGTCGCTGCGCAGCAAGAGCACCATCACGACGCCGACGATGACGATCTTCGTCAGCGATTTGCCGAACTCGATGAGGCCCTGGAGGCTGAAGAGCCGCGACCAGCCCTTGGCGGGCGATATGCGCGACCATTGCGGCCTGATGCGCTCGAGAACCGGCACGGGCAGGTTCTGGCCGATCGAAGCGGCAACGCCGAAGACCATGAAGAGAATCATCGCCGGCGCGAGCAGCTGCGCGCTCACCCAGCCAAGATGGACGAAGAGCGACAGTACGTCAGTGCCGGTGTCGATCTTCCACTGGTCCGGCTGCTCGAAAATATCCTTGAGCGATGCCCCGACGACGCTGAGCCCGTTCGGCAAAAAGAAAATGAGATAGATGTAGGTGGCGAGAACCGTGGCGAAGAGGGGCAGTTCGCGCGAGAAGGGGGTATTACCTTTCTCTGCCGCGTCGCTTTGCTTTTTCGCGGTAGGCGCTTCTGTTTTACTGTCCTTGTCGTCGTCCGCCACGGTCGCGACTCCTACTCAAAAGAAAAGGCCGCGCCAGCGCGCGACCCTTGCTTTTGTAGCCCCCGGAAATGCCACGATCAATCGCGGCGTTCGTCTCGGGCCTATCTGTACACAGTAACAGCGGCTTAGGCGGCAGCTGCCCCTTCGGCTTCGCCTTCCTTGAGCTGGATCTGGCCGGAATTGGCCAGACGAATCGCTTCCTGCGCGATGGCGCGGCGTGCGATTGCGATCTCGCGGGGGTTGATGCCCGTGGTACCGCTCTGCAGGTCGGATTCGATCATGCGACGCTGACGCGGGCTGATCGAGGCGAGAACGGCTTCCTTCATCTCCGAAGAAGAGCCGCGCAGCGCCATGGTTAGGATATCCGCGGAAATGTCGTTCAGCAGCATGACGCGGCTGCGCTGCGGCATGATCATCAGGTCTTCGAACAGGAAGATCTTCGGACGAACCTTGTTGACCGATTCGCGGCTGATCGATTCGAGCGACGTCAGCAAGGTGTCGACCTGCGGCTTGTCCATCTCGTTCATCAGCTCGGCAACCTTCGTCGAGCCGATCGAATTCTTCTCGGCGTCGATCTCGGCGAGCAGCGTCATGACCTGCTTTTCGATGATCTGCGCGGCCTTCGGGCTCACGGATTTCAGGTTAACGGTACGGTTCATGATGTCGGCGCGGCGGCCGTCGGGGATCTGCATCAGCACCTTGGCGCCGAAGGAAGAGGGCATCATGGACAGGATGTAGGCAACCGTCTGCGGGTGTTCGCGCAGCAGGAACTTGCCGATGAAGGCGGGATCGCCTTCGCCCAGCCGGTCCCAGATGGAGGTTTCATAGGCCTGGAACGCCGTGCGGCGGCCAAGCAGGCTGTCGACTTCGTCGGGCGTCAGCCCTTCTTCGAGGATGCTTTCGATCGCCTTGGCGTTGTCCATCAGACCTGCACCTTCGGTGAACAGATCCTCGAACTCGGCCACGAGGCCGAGCAGCTCATCCGGCGGGATCGCGCGCAGAGCCTGCGCGGATCCGATAATCGTCTGCAGTTCGGCCTGCGTGAAATACTTCAACAGTCTGCCAGCAACCCCTTTCCCCATCGCGAGGAGAACGGCCGCTGCTTTCTCAGCCTGGGTCAACGGTTTCTCGGCAAGAGCGCCGCCGAAATCGTCAAAGTCCATCATGGTCTAACCTCTCCGTCCCTACAGCGGGATCAGGCTTTCTTAGTACCTAAAACTTCTATCAGTTTTACGCCAAAACGTGTGTCGTCATTTTCGAGAACGGTGATCTCGCCGCGCGCGATCTTGCGGCCATTCACCATGATTTCGACCGGCTCGCCGATCTTCTTGTCCAGCGCGATCGTCGCCCCTTCATTGAGGTTCATCAGGCCCGAGACCTGCATACGGCTGCTGCCGAGCATGATCTGAACATCGATCGGGATGTCCATGATCAGATCCATGTTCGACTGCATCGCGCTGCCGAGCGGGGCTGCGACGCCAGGGGTCGCCGAGCTGTCGCCAAAATCGGACATGCCGCCGAAGTCCGTGGAGCCGCCGAAATCGCCGCCGCCAAAATCCGTGTCGGTGCCGGTTTCCAGATCGCCGCCAAAGGCCGACAGATCGGTACCGCCGCCAAACGCGTCGAGACCATCGCCGCCGAAATCGGGCATGCCGCCTTCCGCGTCGGTTTTCAGAACGCCACGCAGATCATCGATAGCCTGATCAAGCTCGGCTTCGTTGCCTGGTTGCTCGAGATCCGTGCTCTTTGTTTTTTTCGTCGCCATGAAATCACTATTCCAGTTGAAACTTGCCTCAACCTGCCTTTGGGGGCAGGGGCCGAAATCCGTTAATTCATTAAGTAGCGGATGAGGTCGTCATCCGAGTTGATCGTATCCTTCACCCGGACGGTATAATTCTCGCCCGAGCGTCCCAACTCGCACACGTAAAGCTCTTTGCTGTTGGCGCTGACATCGACGCGGACGTCGCCGCTGTCGAGGAAGGGAATGACGTCGCCAGCGGCGAGCTTGGAGATGGTGCGCAGCGTCAGCTCCTGAAGATGGATCTTCGCTTCCAGTGTCACCTGCGAGCGCCGAACCTGCTCGCTCATCTGCTCGGTCCATTCCGACGAGTTTGCCGATGCGTTCTTGGCGCGCGGCGCGACCACGGTCGTCTTCAACAGCGCTGCCTGGGGAACGATCAGCGAGAATTCCGATGTGATGCCTGACAGCGTGATCGACATGTTGATCGCAGCGGCAAATTCATCCGGCTTGTCGTCGGGAGCCTTCGGCCGCGTCTCGGCGGCGTGCGGAGGCTCAAGGCTAGGCTCGAACCCGCCAGGCGCGTTGACCGCCGAGCGCAGGACGTTGGCGATCTTCTCGAACACGGTGACGGCAAGTTCCAGCTCGATGATCGAGAGCAGGCGATCCGCCGGCTGCTCGACCGTCTCGGGCGATGCGCCAAGCAGATGCTCCATCAGCGTGATGACGAAGCCGTTGCCGCAGGAAAGCGTGAAGTCGGGCGACCAGTTGCGAAGCGATCCGTCGACCAGCGTAACGCTGTCTCCGAGATCGGCGACCAGGTCATGCTTGTAGCCGGCGTGGCAGCCGAGATAGTTGACCTGCACGTCGAGGTCGGTCTCGCTCTTGATGACATCGGGGAGAAACACCCGGTAGACGTCGCCGAACGCGGCACAGAGCTTTTCAACCGTCGCCTTGTCGCCCAGCCGGCCTGTCAGCTTCGCGAGCAGGGCGTCGTCCATGACTGGTTTCTGGAGTTGAGCGTTCATGTCCGTTTAGGCCGCCTTGTTCTCACCACCGGGGTTCATCATTTCCTGCTCGACGGCGTCGATCGAAGGACGCTCGTAGGCCGAGATCGTCTTGCGGCCGTATTCGAGAGCAACCTGTGGAACCGAGCCGTTCATGTAGGCAAGCAGCGTCTGCTTGACGATGACGTAGAGGCGGTGCTGCTTGGAGCGCACGATCTTGATCTGCGAGGTGATCGGCGAGCATACGCAGTAGGACAAGAGAATGCCGAGGAAGGTGCCGACGAGCGCCGAGCCGATCAGGTGACCGAGAACTTCCGGCGAATCGTTGATGTGCGCCATGGCCTTGATGACGCCGAGAACGGCCGCGACAATACCGATTGCCGGGAAGGCGTCGCCCATCGTCTGGATGGCGTGGTAGGGCTTCATCTTGTCGTGAAGGATCGTGTTGATCTCTTCGTCCATCAGCGCTTCGATCTCGTGGCTGCGGGCATTGCCGATGATGATCAGGCGAACGTAGTCACAGATGAACGCCGTGATTTCCTTGTTCTTCAGGATGGTCGGCGCGGACTGGAAGATCGAGGATTCGGCCGGATTGTCGATGTGAGCTTCGATCTCGTTGCGCGACTTCGTGCGCAGGTCGCGCATCAGCGAATAGAGAACGCCAAGCGTATCGAGATAGTTGCGCTCCTTCGGAACCGAATGCTTGAAGGCTTCGCCAAGCGCCTTGCCCGAGTCTTTCACGACCTTCATGGGGTTGGCCATGATGAAGCTGCCGATGCCGGCGCCGCCGATGATGACGAGCTCGAAGGGCTGCCAGAGCGCGTCGATGTGACCGCCCATGGCCATGAAGCTGCCGACGATACAGCCGCAGACAATCACAAATCCGATAATGATATTCATCGCCAGTCCAAACCTGATCGTTATTTTCAACCGAAGGGATAGGAGGGCTGGCTTGCGTGAGGCTGATCCTCGCCTTGACGATCAAGCTTTCCGGCAAGCTTTTTGCCAAGCATTTCAGATGCCAGCTTCGCGCAAGGATTTGCTGACAATCTACAGGTGACGAATGGGCCACCATGCCCATGTCTGAGATGCCGCCTCAGCGGAATCGGGGCCGAACACACTATAAACGCCCAGGTTTCGTAACGTTCATCGCCAATGCCAGGAGCCTACCCCGATGCAATCCGGTCTTTATGTTTCGCTGTCGTCGCAGATGGCACTTATGCGTCGCCTCGACACCATCGCGGACAACCTGGCGAACGTGAACACAACAGGCTTCCGCGGCACCGAGGTCAAGTTCAACCAGCTGATTGGCGATACCGATAACAAGCTCAACGCGAAGATCGCATATGTCTCGCAGGGCAACGACTACCTGTCCGCCGACAATGGTGAAATGAACCACACCGGCAACATGCTCGATTTCGCGATCAAGGGCGATGCCTGGTTCTCTCTCGACACGCCGGCCGGCCGGGTTCTGACCAAGGATGGCCGCTTCACGCTGACCGATAACGGTGAGCTGGTCTCGGTGCGCGGATATCCGGTGCTCGACACCGGCGGCGGGCCGATCATGCTCGACAGAGCCGCTGGCGAGCCGAAGGTCGGCGCCGACGGCATGATCTACCAGAACAATCGGCAGGTCGCCTCGCTGGGCCTCTTCGAGGCTGACATCTCCAAGGGTTATCTGCGCTACGAAAACAGCGGCATCATGACCACCCAGACGCCGACCGCCGTCACCGACCGCTTCAATGTCGGCGTCCAGCAGGGGTATCTCGAAAATTCGAACGTCAACGCGATGCGCGAAATCACCCAGCTGATTGAGGTCAATCGTGCCTTCGAAAGCATGACCTCGCTCACCAAGGACAGCGAATCTTCCTTCGGCGAAGCCATCAAGACGCTTGGTGGCAGCCGCTAAGCGGAAGGTTTGATCCATGGGCAATGAACAGCTGACCGAGGCGGCGCTTTCCAAAAAGCTCACCCATCTCGAAGCGCTTTCCGCACGCTACGCCAATCCCGATTTCATGATCGCACCCGGCGGCCATGTGCAGACGATCGCGACCGGTCACTATACCGTCACGGGCCTCTCGCGCCACCTGCGCTTGGGAGAGTTCGTCGCCCACAAGTCTTCAACGGGCGTGCATCTCGGTGAAGTCGTGCGCGTCGAGCCGGATCTTGCCTATGTCTGCCCCATCGAGCCGGGCGAACCGATCGGCATCCATGACACTGTCATTCGCAAGGGTGCCTTCCGCATCGCGCCGTCTGACAGCTGGTGCGGCCGGACCATCAGCTCGCTCTGCGAGCCGATCGACGGCAAGGGACCCGTTGTCGAGGGACTGAAGCGCCGCTCGATCTCCAACACCGCACCGCCGTCGATGACACGCCAGCGTGTCGAGAAGGGTTTCAAGACCGGTGTGCGCGCGATCGACATCTTCTCGCCGCTGTGCCTCGGCCAGCGCCTCGGTATTTTCGCCGGCTCTGGCGTCGGAAAATCGACTCTGCTCTCCATGCTTGCGCGCGCGGACGCCTTCGACAAGGTCGTGATCGCGCTGGTTGGCGAACGTGGCCGCGAAGTGCGCGAATTCATCGAGGACACGCTCGGCGCCGACATGCAGAAATCGGTCGTGGTGGTCGCGACCAGCGACGAAAGCCCGATGCTGCGCAAGATGGCGCCGCTGACGGCGATCACCATCGCCGAGCATTTCCGCGACCAGGGCGACAACGTGCTCCTGATCGTCGACAGCGTCACGCGTTTCGCCCACGCCATCCGCGAAGTCGCGACCGCCTCCGGCGAGCCGCCGATCGCGCGCGGCTATCCGGCCTCCGTCTTCACCGAACTGCCGCGCCTGCTCGAGCGCGCCGGCCCCGGCCCCGAGGGCACCGGCACCATCACGGCGATCATCTCGATCCTCGTCGATGGCGACAATCACAACGATCCGATCGCCGACTCCACGCGCGGCATTCTCGACGGCCACCTCGTTCTCCAGCGCAGCCTGGCCGACGAGGGCCGCTACCCGCCGATCGATCCGCTTGCCTCGATCTCGCGTCTGGCCCGCAAGGCCTGGACGCCGGATCAGGAGAAGCTGGTCTCGCGCCTCAAGGCGCTCGTTCATCGTTACGAGGAAACCCGCGACCTCCGCCTGATCGGCGGTTACCGACAGGGTGCCGATCCGGACCTCGACATGGCGGTCAAGCAGGTGCCCGTCATTTACGACGTACTGAAGCAATCTCCCGGCGATCAGCCATCCCCGGATTCCTTCGCCGATCTGGCCGGAGCCCTGAAGGCGGCCGCCGGCATCGGCAATCAGCCGGTGCGCAGATAGCCGAATTAGAAGATAGCCGACGCTTGAAGATAGAAAGACCACACGTGACCGATTTCGACGATGACGAAAAGATTCCGCCGCTGAAGCCGCAGGGCCGTCGCAGGTCGACGTTCAACGATCGCGTGCTCACGATCACCGGGCTGCTGCTCGCCGGCGCGTCCGCGATCTTTCCGTGGTACGTCTTCTTCAACGAAAACAAGTTCGGCATCAATGTCGCCGAGGGTGACCGCACGCGCGACCTGCCGAACTGGCCGGCGCGCAATGTCTTCAGCGTTTCACCGCTGGCCATGGCCAACAAGAACCCACCGGAAGTAAAGCCGGAGGTCCCCGTCGATCCGCTGACGACCGCAACGGTCTCCTCCATCGGCAAGGAAGACAACAAGGGCGCGCCCGCCGAAGATCAGCCGTTCCCCGGCAAGTCGGCCTTCCGCCTGCTGCATGTCGCCAATGGCCGCGCGCTGATCGAGGACACATCGGGCATGTACGTCGTTCGCGTGGGCTCGATCCTGCCGGATGAGAGCCGGCTCGCGACGCTGGAACAGCGCGACGGCAAGTGGGTGATCATCACGTCCAAGGGCGAAGTCTACTGACGTAGCCGATTTCGGAAAATGCCGGTTTCCAAGGCTCCTCCGCACCCGCGGTGGAGCCTTTTTCGTCTCCGCCGGTGCCGGCTCGCCCTTATGAAGCAAGAACGCATTCTCCGTAAGTCTGACGCAAGATTACCGACCTAGGTTCACGGCAGTAAAAAGGAGAGTTCCATGCAACCGATTCAACTGTTCGACTTGGCCTCGCGGCAGGCGGAATGGCTGACGATTCGTCAGGAAGTCGTTGCCGGCAACATCGCGAACGCCAACACGCCAAAGTATCGCGCCAAGGACATCACGCCGTTCCAGGCCGTTCTCGACCATTCGGACGTGGCGATGGCGCGGACCAATGCCGCGCATCTGAGCGGCAACGACCTCAGCACCAAGAACGACATCGACATCAAGGATGCCGCTCTGGATGAGGAAATGGGCGTGCAGGAATCGGGCAACACGGTCGGTCTGGCCGAGGAGCTCTCCAAGTCTGGCGAAATCAAGCGCCAGTATGAGCTGAACACCTCGCTGGTGGGGTCTTTCAACCGAATGATGCTTATGACGGTGAAGAGCTAAGATCATGGATCCTTTGTCTGCAGCAATGAAAATCGCTGGTTCGGGTCTCGAGGCGCAATCGACGCGCCTGCGTATCGTGTCCGAAAATATCGCAAACTCGCGCTCCACGGGCGACACGCCCGGCGCTGATCCCTACCGCCGCAAGACGATTACCTTCGGCGAAGCGGTCGATCGCGCCAACGGCGTCACGACAGTCAACGTCAAGAAGCTGGGCGTCGATGAATCGAAGTTCAGCACCGAATTCGACCCCAACAATCCCGCCGCGGACGCCAAGGGCGTGGTCAAGCTTCCCAACGTCAACATGCTGGTCGAAATGGCCGACATGCGCGAAGCCAACCGCTCCTACGACGCCAACCTGCAGACCATCAAGCAGTCCCGCGATCTGATCTCGTCGACCATCGACCTTCTGAAGAGCCAATAATGATTAACAGCGTAAACAGCCTCAGCTCCCTGTCGATCACGCGCGATCTGAGCGGCGTCGATCTCGGCAAGTCCCAGGCCTCGTCGTCGGCGCAGAGCGCCACCAACGATGCCAGCTTCGCATCCGTCCTCGGCAACGCGGCCACCAACGCCGTCAATTCCATCAAGGGCGCTGAAAACATGTCCTTCGAAGGCATCAAGGGCACCGCGACGACGCGTGAAGTCGTCGATGCCGTGATGCAGGCGCAGCAGACCCTTCAGACCGCCATTGCTATTCGAGACAAGGTCGTTTCGGCCTTTCTCGAAGTAACCAAGATGCAGATGTAGTTGATTTTAAGGATTGAGCCATGAGAGCGCTTGCCATTGCAGCAACGGGCATGGATGCCCAGCAGACCAACCTTGAGGTCATCGCGAACAACATCGCGAACATCAACACCACAGGCTTCAAGCGCGCCCGCGCCGAGTTCACGGATCTGCTCTACCAGACAGAACGCGCGCAGGGCGTCTCCAACCGCGCCAACCAGGCGATCGTGCCCGAGGGTGCGAACATCGGTCTCGGTGTCCAGACGTCTGCCGTTCGCAACCTGCACATCCAGGGCGAACTCGCACAGACCGGCAATGACCTCGACGTGGCGCTGATCGGCCGTGGCTTCTTCCAGATCCAGGCGCCCGACGGCACGACGCTCTACACCCGCGCCGGCGCGTTCAACAAGAACGAGACTGGCCAGATCGTCACCGTCGACGGCTACACCGTCGCGCCGAACATCACCATTCCGGTCGGTTCGACGCAGCTTACCATCAGCCGCTCTGGCGAAGTCACCGCAGTTCTGCCGGGCCAGACAACGCCCACGACTCTCGGACAGATGCAGATCGCTGACTTCGTCAACGAAGCGGGCCTGAAGCCACTCGGCGACAACCTTTTCCAGGAAACGCCGGCTTCCGGCCAGCCGGTCGTCGGCACGCCTGACGATCCGGGCTACGGCTATCTGAAGCAGAGCTACCTGGAATCGTCCAACGTCGACCCGGTGAAGGAAATCACCGAGCTGATCTCGGCCCAGCGCGCTTACGAAATGAACTCGAAAGTCATCACCACCGCCGACGAAATGGCCTCCATCGTCAGCAAGAACCTGAAGTAACAGGGAAGGGCCGAAACATGACGTTTTGCCGGGTAGAACATCTTCGTGGATGGGCGAAAGCCGCACTCGTTGCGGCAATGACCCTTGCGGCGCCGATGGCTTTTGCCGCCGCCGACATGGGTTACGCGGTAATTCCGACCACCATCATCTATCCCGGCGAAACGATCTCCAGCGCCCAGCTGCAGGAAGTCGAAGTCACCAATCCCAACCTGCAGGGCGATTACGCCAAGTCCATTCATGAGGTGGACGGCATGATCTCCAAGCGCACCCTGCTTCCCGGCCAGTCGATTTCCGTCTCGGCGCTGCGCGAACCCTATACTGTGACGCGCGGTTCTTCGATCCGCCTGGTCTTTACGGTTGGCGCGATGGCGATCTCGGCCGCCGGCTCTCCGCTTGAAGACGGCATGACCGGCCAGATGGTCCGTGTCCGCAACATGGACTCCGGCGTCATCGTCAGCGGCACCGTGCTCGCGAACGGCACCATACACGTGGCTGCAAAATGAAGATCCTATTCCGCCTTTTCATCGCACTTGCAATGCTCGCGCCAAACGTCCTGGCTGTCACGCCGGCGTTGGCAATGAGCTCGCGTATCAAGGATATCGCCTCGCTGCAGGCGGGCCGAGACAACCAGCTTATCGGCTACGGCCTCATCGTCGGCCTCCAGGGGACCGGGGATGGCTTCCGTTCATCGCCCTTCACCGAGCAGTCGATGCGCGCGATGCTGCAGAACCTCGGCATCTCCACGCAGGGTGGCCAGTCTAACGCCAAGAACACTGCGGCCGTCATGGTCACCGCCAACCTGCCGCCGTTCGCAAGCCCCGGCAGCCGGCTCGACGTCAACGTCAGCTCGCTGGGTGATGCCACGTCGCTGCGCGGCGGAACGCTGATCATGACCTCGCTGTCGGGCGCCGACGGCCAGATTTACGCCGTTGCCCAGGGCTCCGTGGTTGTCTCCGGCTTCACGGCGCAGGGTCAGGCCGCAACCGTTACCGAAGGCGTGACGACGGCCGGTCGCGTCCCGAGCGGTGCCATCATCGAACGTGAGCTTCCGTCGCGCTTCAAGGATTCGATCAATCTCGTCCTGCAGCTGCGCAATCCGGATTTCTCGACCGCCGTTCGCATCGCCGATGTCGTCAATGGCTACGCCCGCGCGCGTTTCGGCGGCCCGGTTGCCGAGCCGAAGGACGCGCAGGAAGTCATCGTCCAGAAGCCTCGCGAAGCGGATCTGACGCGCCTGATGGCGGATATCGAAAATCTCGCCGTCGAAACCGATACGCCGGCCAAGGTCGTCATCAACGAGCGGACGGGCACAATCGTCATCGGCGCCGACGTCCGCGTCTCACCGGTCGCCGTCAGCTATGGCACGCTCACCGTGCAGGTCACCGAGACGCCGCAGGTCATTCAGCCGGAACCCTTCTCGCGCGGCGTCACAGCCGTCCAGCCGCAGACGGATATCCAGGCTCAGCAGACGGGTGGCAATGTGGCCCTGCTCGACGGACCTGACCTGAAGACGCTGGTGGCCGGCCTCAATAACATCGGGGTCAAGCCCGATGGCATCATCGCCATCCTCCAGGGCATCAAATCGGCCGGTGCGCTGCAAGCGGAGCTTGTCCTGCAATGACGAAGATCTCTATTGCAAACATGACGGTTGCGGAACTGGCGAAGCGCCTGGTTCTGCCCACAGCCGCTATCGTCATGCTGACTATCCCCGGCGCCTTTGCGCAGGAAGCGCGCACCTCGGCGGGCGGGGAGCTGACGTCTGAGGAAGAAATCAAGCAGTTCTGCAGCAACATCGCCGAGCCCGCGCGCGACCAGCGCTATCTGCTGCAGAAGCAGGAGCTCGATAAGCTCCGGGCCGACGTCGACAGCCGCATGGCCGAAATGACCAAGCGCCGCGACGAGTATCAGGACTGGCTGAAGCGTCGCAACGACTTCCTGAAGCAGGCCGAGGCCGGACTGACCGATATCTACAAGAAGATGAAGCCGGACGCCGCGGCGCAGCAGCTTCAGGAAGTGAAGATCGAAGTGGCGGCCGCCGTGATCATGCGGCTGAACGCCACCCAGTCGAGCTTGATCCTGAACGAGATGGACCCGCAGAAGGCTGCGGTCATCGCCAACATCATCGCCAGCGCGTCCGATCCCAATACGTCGAAGGACCCCTCATGAAGAAGCGTTTCCCGGTCGCGATTGCCGCTGTAGCCATTCTGGCCGGCTGCCAATCCCCGCAGGCGATCAACGAGATCGGCCGTGCGCCTGCCATGAGCCCGATCGGCAGCGGTCTCGCCTATGGCCAGACACAGCAGATGTCGATGTATCCGAAGCAGCCGCGCCAGGTCGCCCAGGGCTATTCGCTGTGGAGCGATTCCAAGGCCGCGCTGTTCAAGGACGCCCGCGCACTCAACGTCGGCGACATCCTGACCGTCAACATCTCGATTAACGACAAGGGCTCGTTCGAAAACAACAGCAAGCGCAGTCGCGAGGACAGCAGCGGGTTGAACTGGGACGCGCAGGCCAACATCCTCGGCTGGAACCCGTCGTCGAAAACCGACGTCACCTATGGTTCCGACACGAGCACGGACGGCAAGGGCAAGATCGAACGTACCGACAAGTTGAACCTGATGGTCGCCGCAGTCGTTACCGGTATCCTCGAAAACGGCAACCTTGTCGTCAGCGGTTCGCAGGAAGTGCGCCTGAACCAGGAACTGCGTATCTTGAACGTCGCCGGTATCGTGCGTCCGCAGGACGTGACCGCCGACAACGAAATCTCCTACGACAGGATCGCCGAAGCGCGCATCTCTTATGGTGGCCGTGGTCGCCTCATGGAAGTGCAGCAGCCCCCGCGCGGCCAGCAGGCCGTCGATATCCTCTCGCCACTCTAAGGTCCGGCAAAATGGCAGACGCAGAAGGCACCGAGGGCCAGCCGAAGAAGAAGTCGGCGATGATGATGACGATCATCGGCCTCGCCGTCCTGACACTCCTTGGCGGCGGCGGTGGTTGGGTCGTCGGCGGCATGATCGCGCCCAGCGTGAAATCCGCGAAAGAGGCGGAGCAGCCCGCCGAGGCGGCCGAGAAGGCGAAGGCCGGCGAGACCGGGCTCCAGAAGATCTCGACGGAAGCCAACAACGTCGTTCAGCTTGAGCCGATCACCTCGAACCTCGCCTATCCCTCCGAGAACTGGGTGCGCCTCGAAGTGGCGCTGCTCTTCTCCGGCCCACCGGATGTGAAGCTCGCCGAGGATATCCACCAGGATATCATGGCCTATATCCGGACCGTTTCGCTGCAGCAGATCGAGGGCCCGCGCGGCTTCGAATATCTTAGGGATGACATCCAGGAGCGTGTTGACCTTCGGGCGCAGGGACGCGTATCGAAAGTCATGTTCAGGACCTTCGTCATCGAATGATTCGATTCCTAGTGATCTTGGCTGCCATGATGGCGGTCCCGGAGCTGGCGCATGCGCAGCAGCTCCCGTCGAACCTGCTCAACCTGCCGGTGGACGGTTCGGTTGCGGCATGGATCATCCGCACTTTCGGTCTTTTGACCGTTCTGTCGGTCGCGCCCGGCATCCTCATCATGGTGACGAGCTTTCCGCGCTTCGTCATCGCCTTCTCCATTCTGCGCACCGGCCTCGGCCTCGCCTCCACCCCCTCGAACATGATCCTCTTGTCGCTGTCGCTGTTCATGACCTTCTATGTCATGCAGCCGACCTTCGATCAGGCATGGCGGGATGGCGTTCAGCCGCTCTTGGCGAACCAGATCAACGAGCAGCAGGCTGTCGAACGCATCGCCGAACCGTTCCGTACCTTCATGACCCGCAACACCCGCGACAAGGATCTGGCGCTCTTCGTCGATCTCGCTCGTGAGCGCGGCCAGACGGTCGATACCGGCGCTACGATCGACTACCGCGTGCTCGTTCCCGCGTTCATGATCTCGGAAATCCGGCGCGGCTTCGAAATCGGCTTCCTGGTCGTCCTTCCCTTCCTCGTCATCGACCTGATCGTCGCGACCATCACCATGGCCATGGGCATGATGATGCTGCCGCCGACATCGATCTCACTGCCGTTCAAGATCCTGTTCTTCGTCCTGATCGACGGCTGGAATCTGCTCGTCGGCAGTCTGGTTCGATCCTTCAACTGACACGCTATACACGGACGACACCGTCCAGGCTTTCAAGACAAAAGGCCGGCGATCAGATCGCCGGCCTTTTGTTTCGGTGTCTATGAAAGATCGCGAACCTGTTGGGGCCCGGATCAGAACGGTGTGGTTCTGGCGGGCAGGGCGGGTACGTCGAGATGGTCGGGCTCAAGTCCCTCTTTCGCGCGGGCGACCGTCATCTCGTAGGCTGTCTCTAGGTGACGGCAGAAGCGCTCCGCGTCGAACAGCGGCTTGATCATCTTGTTGTCGTCGATCGTCTGCTTGAACGCGGCGATCCGCTCGGGGTTCTCGTAGAGCGCGACCGCCATGTCTTCGTAGGCCTGCGCGTCATCAGCCACCAGCTCGGGCAGCCCTATCGCGTTCAGCAGGCTCTCGGTCACGCGCGAGGCGAAATTGGTGCCCTTCAGCGTCAGCACAGGCAAGCCACCCCAGAGCTGCTCCGACGTCGTGGTGTGGCCGTTGTACGGCCAGGTGTCGAGCGCAAGATCGGCCGCCTGCTGCCTGTCGATGTGGCTGCGATAATCCGCATGCCCACAGAAGACGAGACGCTTGGCGGGAATTCCCCGGCTTTTGAAATATTCGCGGAGATTGGCCTCCGTCTGCTTCGAGACGGCCATCATCCACAGCACGCTGTTCGGCGCGCGGCGAAGCACGTTGCACCAGACGTCGACCGTCTCCGGCGTGATCTTACGGCTGGCATTGAACGATGCGAAAACGAATTTGTCGTCGGGCAGGCCGAATTCACCGCGATCCACGAAGCCGGGCGTCGGCCGGTGGAAGGGATCGTTCGGCTGGTAGGTGTCCGGCAAACGGATGAATTTTTCGTGATAATGCGGGCGCGAGGAATCGGGCAGAACGAACCGGTCGCCGATGATGTAGTCGACATCGGTGTTCGTCGCGCTGCCCGGAAAGCCGAGCCAGGAAATCTGGATCGGCGCGGGGCCCTTGTTCAGAACGTGATAGCGCGTTTCGAATGTCGGGCCCTTGAGATCGACGAGAATATCGATCCCATCGGCCCGCATCCGCTCGGCCATCGCCGCGTCGGATAGATCACCCACCTCGACGACCCGACCCCAGAGGCTTCGGTCGAAGGTGTTGTGCTCGAGGTTCGAAGCGCGCGAATGGCAATAGAGCGTGATCTCGAAACGCTCACTGTCGTGGAGCTCCAGAACACGGCCCATCAGCTTCATGGTCGCGTGCTGCTCGAAGAGGTCGTTGGAGAGATAGCCGACCCGAATCTTGTCCGCCCACTGATGCGGTCGCGTCCGTCGTGCGTTTGTCTGCTCGACGGTCACGGCATTGTTCATGCTCGAGGTCAGGCGATTCAGCGCTTCGTCGCCACACCACTGGAGATTATAAAATTCGCTCTCATGGTGCAGGAACGCGGTCTGGCCATTGGCGATCAACTCGTCGATGATCTGTTTGTGCAGCTTGATGCTGGTGAGATCGCTGACATGCCGGGCGAACATCAGATAGAGGAAACGCAGCGGCACCAGCTTGGGGAAGCGCTTGAACAGGTTGCGGATCAGGAGTGCCTGGGTTTCGTCGCTCGGGTCGTTCTTCAGCAATCGGATCGCAAGCAGCGTGTGATCGCTGTTGCTGCTTTCGGCGAGCACCTTGACGAAAGGGCTGAGCAGCTCGTCTTGTCCGCGCTTCTTGTAGATGGAGGCCAGCGCGTAAGCCAGCTCGGCATCGAGGCTGTGGTTCAGCATGTGCCGCAGGCCGAGCCTGATTGCCTCGTCTTCGTTACCGACCTCGAAATAAAGCAGCGCTGCCTTGCGGGAAAATTCCGATCCGCTTTGTCCCGCCTTCTCGCCGGCCACGGCAAATGCCATCGCCGCATCGGCCTTCATTCCCAGCTGCGACAGGGTACGGGCCAGCAAGGCGTAGGTCTTCGCGTCCTGCTGTGTCTCGAGTAACGCATTCAGCGTCTCCAGCGACTTGGTATAGCGCCCGCTTTGATAGTCTTTTGACGCTGCGGAAAACGAAACCACACGATTCACGGTCAAACCTCGTTCAGTTCTTTACGCGGCAAACATCGGGTCCCGCGGGTATGTTCGCCACGGACCCAATGAGGCCATTATGGCGCAGAATGACACGTGAACCTTGCCTGAGGCAGGAAACAGTAACCGTCTCCACTGAGGTCGAAAATGACGTTCGTCTGTTTAAGCTCTCCTTTAACGACTAGTTAACCATTTGTATTCGTTTGAGAAACGGGAGAGGGTCATTAATTAGTCCGCAAGGTTTTGCTGCGAAAGTCATCCTCGACATGACGGGTTTGGTCCCAATGCAGAATGACCAAGTGGCATGAAGCCGAACCGTCATTGCCGGTACATAAGTCCGGTAATGTCCTCCATTGGTATCGAATTTCGGGGACGGATCCATGACAAGCATTAACACCAACAACTCCGCAATGGCAGCTCTTCAGACGCTGCGTAACGTCAACAACAACCTTTCGTCCACGCAGAGCGCTGTGTCGTCCGGTCTTCGCGTTGGCAAGGCTTCTGACAACGCTGCTTACTGGTCGATCGCAACGACCATGAAGTCTGACAACGGCGCTCTTTCGGCTGTTTCCGACGCACTCGGCATGGGTGCAGCAAAGATCGACACGGCTTACACCGCCGTTCAGAGCTCGATCGACGTCGTAACCGAAATCAAGGCCAAGCTTGTTGCCGCAACGGAAGACGGCGTCGACAAGGGCAAGATCAACGACGAAATCAAGCAGCTCCAGCAGCAGCTGACGAGCATTTCCGCTTCGGCTTCGTTCAACGGCGAAAACTGGGTTTCCAGCTCCGGCGCTGGCAAGACCATGTCGGTCGTTTCGTCCTTCATCCGCACCGCAGGCGGCGTCAGCGTATCGACGGCCGGCTACACCTCGACGGCAGACGACCTGCTGTTCGCTGGCGGCGCTGGTATCCTCGATCGTGACGGCAGCGGCACGGTCAGCGCGTCGATCTCTGAATTCTCGATCAGCTCGTCCAACACCAAGGGCGACATCGACAGCCTGATCACCGACGCGGAAACTGCCCTGAAGGGCATGACCTCGCTCGGCTCCAAGCTCGGTTCGCTCCAGAAGGGCATCGACCTGCAGAGCGACTTCGTTTCGAAGCTCAGCGACTCGATCGACTCCGGCGTTGGCCGTCTGGTCGATGCAGACATGGAAGAAGAGTCCAGCAAGCTTTCGGCACTGCAGACCCAGCAGCAGCTGGCGATCCAGTCGCTGTCGATCGCTAACTCCTCTTCGCAGAACATCCTGTCGCTCTTCCGTTAATAGCGGAAAACGCAAGAAATCTGACATCAGTGCGGCCGGGCTTTCCCGGCCGCATTTTTTTATTGCCCCCGTGGTTTCTGCTAAGTGTCGGGTATTTCTTAAATTTCTTCCCGACGAGTTTAGTGTTTCTTAACCATGTTGCGGTCATATGGGCTCATCGAAACGGTGAGTTGATCAGCAAATGCACGGTCAACAGGCATGACGCTGACCGCCGTTTCCGGTAATAGTCCGGAATGTCCCTTCGTACGAAAAATTGCCGATAAGGGGCTTTTTAAATGACCAGCATTCTCACGAACAATTCCGCAATGGCAGCTCTTCAGACGCTGCGCAGCGTGAACAACAACCTCTCGGACACCCAGAGCGCTGTGTCGTCTGGTCTCCGCGTCGGCAAGGCAGCTGACAATGCTGCTTACTGGTCGATCGCAACGACCATGAAGTCCGACAACGGCGCTCTCTCGGCCGTTTCCGACGCATTGGGCATGGGCGCCGCCAAGGTCGATACCGCCTACACCGCCGTCCAGAGCTCGATCGACGTCGTATCCGAAATCAAGGCCAAGCTCGTTGCTGCGACCGAAGACGGCGTCGACAAGGGCAAGATCAACGACGAAATCAAGCAGCTTCAGCAGCAGCTGAAAAGCATCTCCGCTTCGGCTTCGTTCAACGGTGAAAACTGGGTCTCCAGCGCAGTTGGCCAGACCATGTCGGTCGTCTCCTCCTTCATCCGTACTGCAGGCGGCGTCAGCGTCAGCACCTCGGGCTATTCCGCTCTTGCCGACGACCTGCTCTTCAGCGACGACCAGACCGGTATCCTGGATCGCCCAGGCTCCGGCACGCTCATCACCGACTCGATCTCCGAGTTCTCGATCACCTCGACCGACACCAAGGGTGCGATCGATGAACTGATCACCGACGCGGAAAGCGCTCTGAAGAGCATGACCTCGCTCGGCTCCAAGCTCGGCTCGCTGCAGAAGGGTATCGACCTGCAGACGGACTTCGTTTCCAAGCTCAGCGACTCGATCGACTCCGGCGTTGGCCGTCTGGTCGATGCGGACATGGAAGAAGAGTCCAGCAAGCTTTCGGCACTCCAGACCCAGCAGCAGCTCGCTGTTCAGTCGCTGTCGATCGCCAACTCCTCTTCGCAGAACATCCTCTCGCTGTTCCGCTAAAATCTCCGGCGCCTCCGGGCGCCCGCGTAAGGACACACCTCCGCTTCGGCGGATGGTTTCGAAGGCCGCGCTCCCCGGAGCGCGGCTTTTTTGTTGTCGTTAACTTTTTGTTAACCAAACTCATGTCTTGTGGCCATCATTAAACGGTATGTTAACCAAGCTTAAGAAGCGGTTAGCAGGCATGAGGCTGATGAACCGTTCCCGGCGGTAGACCGGGATGTCCCTTTTAAAAGTTTGCCAACAAGGGGCGCTCTTTTCATGACAAGCATTTTGACCAACGTTGCGGCGATGTCCGCGCTTCAGACACTCCGCGGCATCAACACCAATCTCGAGACGACACAGGGCAACGTGTCTTCGGGATATCGTGTTGCCGAAGCCAAGGACAATGCGGCCTACTGGTCGATCGCGACGACGATGCGCTCGGACAACAAGGCTCTCTCGGCTGTCTCCGACGCACTCGGTCTCGGTGCTGCCAAGGTCGACACAGCCTATGCCGCGATGGACAACGCCATCAACATCGTCAGCGAAATCAAGGCCAAGGTCGTCGCCGCCACCGAAAACGGTGTCGACAAGACCAAGATCCAGGATGAGATCGGGCAGCTCCAGCAGCAGCTCCTCAGCGTTGCGCAGTCGGCATCGTTCTCGGGCGAGAACTGGGTCGCCGGCAACGGCACGAAGAGCGTCGTCTCCTCCTTCGTCCGCGGCGCCAACGGCGAGGTCTCTGTCCAGACGACCGACTACACCCTTGACGACAATCCTGATGGCAACGTGCTCTTCGGCATGCAGCCAACCGGCGAGATCGACACCTCGACCGGCGTCATCGGCTCGGAATACGGCACCTACGGCTCCATCTACAACATGGATATCTCGCAGCTCAGCGTGGCCGACCTCAACACCACGCTCGGCAATGTGGAAACCGGCCTCAGCGCGCTCACCAAGGCCGCGTCGCAGCTGGGCTCGATTTCGACCCGCATCGACCTCCAGGACAGCTTCGTTTCCAATCTCAGCGATTCGATCGATTCAGGCGTCGGCCGTCTCGTCGATGCCGACATGGAAGAGGAATCGAGCAAGCTGACCGCGCTCCAGACCCAGCAGCAGCTGGCAATCCAGTCGCTCTCCATCGCCAACTCGAGCGCTCAGAACGTCCTCACCCTGTTCCAGAACTAAGCTGGTTCATCGGCGTCGCCAACGCCACAAAGACAATCATCAGAACATTGAAAGCCGTCTCGAAAGACGCGGCTTTCTCTTTGTTTTTGAAAAGAGAATCAAGGTTGCGCGAGGCTTGCGAGAGCGTTTGTCGGCTACTTGCGCTGGCTGTATGCCTTGGTTAACTTCTCTTCAGAATTGATTTGTTTAGCGACGAGCCGATCGGGAAATCCGGTTGGCGGCATGACGCCACACCTGTCGCTGCCGGCGGTCCGGTCTATCCTCTCCTCTACCATAGAGCTCCCAAATGACCTATCGAATCACCAGCTCCGCACAGGTAAACGCTCTCGCCGCATTGCGGATCATCAATAAGGAAGCAGCGACGACCCAGCAGCAGGTATCATCGGGCATGCGCGTGGAAACGGCTGCGGATGATGCGACTTATTGGTCCTTTGCGAGCGTTCTGCGCTCCGACGGCAGCTCCATGACCAAAATCCACGATGCGCTCGGTGTCGGTGCCTCGAAGGTCGACACCGCCTATACGGCGATGGACAGCCTGATCGATCAGCTGACCAGCATCCGCGCAACGCTCGTCAGCGCCAAGGAAGACGGCGTCGACAAGGAAAAGCTCAACACCACGATCGAGCAGCTCAAGCAGCAGATGCAGACGACGGTTCAGTCGACGAGCATTGCCGGCGAAAACTGGCTGTTCAACCAGGATCCTACGCTGACCACCTCGCGCTCGGTCATCGGTGGCTTCACCCGGGCGCCCTCCGGTGAATATCAGCCGCAGAACATCACATTCCCCGCTGACCAGACCGTCATGATCGACACCAGCAACGCCAATCGCGGCCTGCTCACCAAGTCCGTGGACGCCAGCACCTTGAACAACACCGGCTCGACGGCGCCGCGCAACTACTATCTGCTCAATGCAGGATCGGTGACCGGCGCCGACGGCGACGAGATCAAGCTCGACAACAACACCACGACCGAGCAGGTCGATGACATGATGTCTGTTGTCGATAATCTTCTCTCGACGCTCACCACGACCGCCGCTGGCCTCGGCACCATGAGCGCCCGCATCAACGACCGCATCGACTACACCGCCAACATGGCCGACATCATCGACAAGAATGTCGGTGCGCTTGTCGATACCGATATGGACGAGGCGTCGGTGCGTCAGACGGCGCTGCAGACGCAGCAGAAGATGGGCGTGCAGGCGGTTTCCATCCTCAACACTGTTGCCAGCAAGGTTCTTGTTCTGCTGCAATAATCGCGGATCACGGTTGCGCGCCGCGCGACGGCGCCCTTCATCTTCGCACAAGTTTGGCCTCCTAGGGTCAGGGACAACAGGCGTGGTGAAAACCGCGCGAAAGATTTGTTTGGTGCAATGTGAGGCGCGGCATGTCGCAGGCTTCTGCTGATACGAGGTGGGTTGAGTGAGCGCGCTACTGTCCCGTCTGAAAGACTTCGGCGAACCCGCCGTCGCCGCCCCACCAGTGGTCGATACGCCGTTTTCTGAAGATTTCGGCGGTTTCGACGACATCGTCTCCGAGCCAGTCATCGACATTGAGGCGGAACGCCGTGACGCCAACGCGATTGGCGAGGCCAAGGCGACCGCGGAACTCACCGAGAAATTCGAGGCCGAGGCACAGACGGTTGCGCTTGTTCATCAGCGCGAGATTGAAGAGCTTCGCAACAAGTACGAGACAGAGATTGCCGAGCTCGTCGCTGCGAAGGTCAAGGCGATCTCCACCGAGCTTGCTGATCTTGTGAGTGCCACGGTCGCCCGCACGCTGGCTCCCGTCTTGACCGAGGCTCTGGCTGAAAAGGCCGCCGTCGAACTGGCGGCGCAGCTTCGCGATGCCGTTCTGGACGGAGAGACCGGCACGATCACGGTCAAAGGCCCGGAAAGGCTTTTCAATATCCTGAAGAACGAACTCGGCGAGAAGGCAGACCTGCTGCGCCACCACGAGAACGACGATATCGACCTGATCGCCGAGTTTGATGACTCGGTACTCGTAACCCGCATGTCTGCCTGGGCGGCGAGCGTCAAGAAAGTCCTGGAATGAGCGACAGCGAAAATCACCATCACGGCAAGAACGAGGTCATCATCATCAAGCGACATGGTGGTGGCGATCACGATGGCGCCCATGGTGGCGCCTGGAAAATCGCCTATGCCGACTTCATGACCGCGCTGATGGCGTTCTTCCTCGTCATGTGGCTGGTCAATGCCGCCAACGAGGAAACCAAGGCCTCCGTCGCCACCTATTTCAACCCGATCAAGCTTTCTGACGAAAAGCCGACCGAGAAGGGCTTGAAGAAGCCGGTCGATCAGGCCGACGGGCAGGAGAAGGCCGACAAGTCGAAGGAAAAAGAGGATCAGCCGAACCAGGGCGCGGCAGCGGCCAGCGGTGAGGACCAGACCTCGACCTCGGGCGACCAGAAGAACTATTCCGAAGCGGACTTCTTCGAGAACCCCTATTCGGTTCTCGCCGAAATCGCCCAGGAGGTCGGACAGCAGGCAAACGTCAGCGCCAAGGGCGAGGGCGGTGCGGCCGATTCCGGCCCCGCAACCGGCGCCGACGGTGGTGAAGCCTACCGCGACCCGTTCGATCCGGATTTCTGGACCAAGCAGATCGAGGTGACGCGCGCCGACAAGACGCAGCCCGACGATCCGGCAAAGGAGGCGATCGAGCTCGCCAAGGCCGAAGATGCAAAGGCTGAGCAGGCTGAGGCCAAGCCGGCTGACGCTGAGAACCCCGAAGCGGCGGAAAAGACCAGCGACAAGACGAAGGACAAGACCGCCGACAAGGATGGCATAGCGCCTGAAACGCAGACCGCTGAGCAAAAGGCCGTCGAGCAGCAGCAGGAAGCCAAGGATCTTCAGCAGCAGATCGCCCAGCAGATCGGCGGCATCGCCGGCAAGCTCGCCGAGGGTCTGACTGTGACGCCGGCCGAAGGCGGCCTCTTGGTCAGCATCTCCGATCAGAGCGACGATTCCATGTTCAACGTCGGCTCCGCCGTTCCGCGCAAGGAGATGGTCCTTGCCATGCAGAAGATCGGCGAAGTGCTGAAGGAGAAGAATGGTGTCGTGGCCATTCGCGGCCATACTGACGGTCGCCAGTACAAGGGCGAGAACGAGAACTGGCGCCTTTCGATGGATCGCGCCCAGGCGGCCTATTACATGATGGTGCGTGGCGGGCTCGACGAGAAGCGCGTCTCGCAGGTCTCGGGCTTTGCCGACCGCAAGCTCAAGGACACTTCAGATCCGTATGACGCCTCCAACCGCCGTATCGAAATTCTACTCCAGGCCGATCAGGGATAATCGATGAAGCGCCGGCAGCACAGGCATCTCCTGCCCCTCGCTTTCAGCCTTGCGCTGACGGCGACCGGCGTCGTGCGCGCGGAAGACGCCGCGCCGCCCGCCGCCCACGCGGAAGCGCCGGCCGCTGAACATGCAGAGACGCCGGCCGAGCCATCGGCAGGGCATGCGGAGACGCCGGCACCCACGGAAGCGCAGGCATCGTCTGCCGGACACGGCGACGCGGCGGCACCTGCCGAGGCATTACCCATCGTCCCGACGACGGACGACAGCGGCGACACCGTGCCATACAAGATGCTGCGCTCGCTGCAGTTCGTGCAGGACTCTGTCGTGCTTGGCGACCATTCCGCCAGTGAGATGCAGCGCTTCATGCTAGGCACCATCGACAAGCGCCTGCGCGCCGTCGACCCGACCGTTTTCGATGACGACCGCAACGTCGATGCCGCTTTGATCTACGCCATGAGCGGCGGCAATCCGCAGACACTCGAATATTTGGTGGCGCGCGACGTCAACGGCTATTTCGATAACCGCGTGACCGATATCCTGCGCAAGTATCTGAGCGGCAAGGGCCTCCTCGTCGGCAAGACGCTGGTGGATATGGCGCAGGAATACAAGGACAAGAAGATCGGTCCCTACCTGGCGCTGGTCGGCGGTAACGTCACGATCGCCAAGAGCCCGGAAGAGGCGCTCAAGCTCTACGATCTCGCGCGTCTCAATGCGCCGGGCACGATCATCGAGGAAGCGGCCTTGCGCCGCTCGGTGGCGATCTGCGTCGATAAGGGAATGGTCGATCAGGGGCTGCAATATTCGCAGCGTTATGTCCGCCGCTTCCTGCACTCGCCCTATGCCAGCCAGTTCGCTGATCTCTTCGTGAAACTGCTTGTCGATCACGATCATGACGTGAAGCCGGATGACGTCATCGGCATCCTCTCCTTCATGGATGATGCGCGCCAGCGGGAAATCTACCTGCGCATCGCGCGCGCAGCCGCGATCGCGGGTAAGGGCGAACTCGCCCGCATGGCGGCCGGCCACGCCCAGGCCCTGTCGGGCGATAACAACAACGCCTTTGGCGCATTGGCCGATTTCTACGGCGGCATGGCCGCGATCCCGACCGACAAGATCGATACCGCCGCTCGCGATATCTCGACGATCGCCGACAAGGCGCTTTCGCCGCGCGACCAGATCTTGCGGGCTGCCGCACAGTCGGTCGCCGAGCAGGTGCTCCGGCAACCAGACGCTGCAAGCCTGACGCAAGGCTCTGCTAATACACCGGATGGTCAAGAAGCCAGTTCTGAACAGGCGGCCGGGGGAGGATCGGCCGGAGAGGGGGCGGTTCCCGACGCCGCACCGGCGGCCGAATCGCAGTCAGCTGATCTACAGAACGCCGACCCCGCATTCAGCTCATTTGTGACCTCGAGCCGCTCTCAGCTGGATGAGATCGACGGCCTTTTGAACAAAGAAAGCAATTGATATGATGGATATCAGCGTTCCGGCTGGAGCCGCAGATGCTGCCGCCGGCGCCAAGGCCAATCGGCCGGCCGGCAAGGGTTCGGATGCGGACGGCAGCGGCGGCTTCTCGGACGTCCTGAACAAGGCCAATGCCGGTTCCGATCGCAACCAGGGTGCCAAGGCCGATGGCCAGCAGCCGTCGGGCACTGCCGATGGCGGCAATGGCGCCGTGGGCTCTGCGCCGCACCGGCAGAACCCAAAGGCTGTGATCGATCTCGGCAATTCAGCCGCACTGGCGCAGGCGGAAGCCGATGCGACGGCGGCCAATGCCGGCAAGGATGTTCAGAAGACAGGTCGGGTCGATATCAAGTCGCTGCGCAAACAGATCGACGACACAAAGGCCGATGGTACGGCCGAAGACGTTGCCGACAAGATCGCCGCGCCGACATCCAAGGACGACAAGACAGGCAAACCTGTCAAGACCGAGGCCAAGCCCGGAGTGGCCGATGACAGTGCTGTCTCGGACGTCCTGAGCATGCTCGGAAACGCGCCGGTCGATAGCGCATCGGTCGCCGCTGCTGCATTGTTCGGACAGAAGGCTGCGGATACCGCGCCCACTGACGTCAAGGACAAGTCTTCCGGCAAGCAGAAGACCAAGGGTGACGCCGTCGCCGATGTCGCCAGCGCCTTGACCTCGGCCACCGACGCCGCGTCCGACGTGGACATGCCTGGCGCGACCTCGGCCGGCGATACGGTGGGCCAGACCTTCCGGCTGACGCGTGCAGACAGTCGTGGCACGTCCATGGACATGCATCTCGGCATCGAGAAGGACGCAGCCGACGTTGGCGGAAAGGCGAACGTCGAGACGGTCACGATCCTCGATTCCCGCCGCTATATCGGCCTCGCGCAGAACACCAATTCCGCGGCCGTGACGGCGGCGATCGCCGGCGACAAGGAATGGGCGCACGCCATGCAGGCTTCGTCGTCCCTGTCGAACGCCGCTGAGCTCAGCAGCACCGGCAAGGTCGTGAACACGCTCAAGATCCAGATGAACCCGATCGACCTCGGCCTCGTCACCGCGACGCTGAGGCTGCAGGGCGATACTCTGAACGTCGATTTGAAGGTCGAGACCGCAGCCGCCTATAGGCAGCTGAGGGAAGACCACACAAAGATGCTGGAGTCGCTACGCAGCCAGGGCTACGCCATCGACGGCGTGAGCGTCAGCATGGCGCCGGTCGCCAACACCGATACCAGCAGCCAGGCGAACGCACAGAGCGGCTCGCAGCAGGGCTCCGCCCAGGGGCAGGGCGGCGAGGCGCGCGAGCGTCAGAATCAAACAGGGCAGCGCAGTACCGGAGGCTTCAATGTTACAGGTGAGAGCGACGCTACGAGCGCTTCTTCTGGCTCCTCTGGCAGTAGCGGCACTGGCGACGTATACCTCTGACGCGCGGGCGTCCGATGGCGCCTGCGAGCAGGAGATCCAGTCGGCCGCGCTGAAGTACGGTATCCCCGAGGGCATCCTCTATTCCGTCGGATTGACCGAAACGGGCCGCAAGGGCTCGCTCTACCCCTATGCCTTGAACATAGAGGGCAAGCCCTTCTTCCCGCCTTCGGAGCGCGATGCGCTGAGGCAGGTAGATACGGCTCACAGGTCGGGCGCCAAGCTGATCGACGTCGGCTGCATGCAAATCAACCAGTTCTACCACGGGGAGAATTTTCGGTCATTGGAGAAGATGTTCGATCCCCGAACCAACGTGGAATACGCGGCGCGGTTTCTGAAGAACCTGCACGATCGCCACGAGACATGGACCATGGCGGTCGCCCGCTACCACGCCGGCCCCAATAATGACCCCGCGCAGAAGCAATATGTCTGCCGCGTCATCGCCAATCTGGTCGCCACGGGCTATGGGAAATGGACTCCCAATGCGAGCAATTTCTGCCGCGGCTAACTCGCCTAAAGATAGCGAAAAAAGAACAAACCGGAAATGTGTCATAATATGGCAAGAATTCGGGCCAATGTGGCAAGGCAAGTCACAATTTAGGACATGTTAACTTTTCCACGAAACTTTTGTGTGCATAATTTTGCCTACCCACTAAATGTAGAGCAAATCGGGGTGCAATTCTTAATCAACTATTAATTTCCGCCCATGAGTTCCTACAGCTTGTCCCAGAATCGTGCGATTCGTACCCATAGGTCATCGATGTGCCACAAGTGATTCGGAGGCGGACGAATGATCGTAGTGGTTGATGAGCGTGAGCTCGTGAAGGATGGCTACACTTCCCTTTTTGGTCGAGAAGGTATTCCTTCGACCGGTTTTGATCCAAACGAGTTTGGAGAGTGGGTGCAGACGGCTGCGGATTCAGATATCGCGGCTGTCGAGGCGTTTCTGATTGGCCAGGGCCAGCAGACGTTCGAGCTGCCGCGTGCAATTCGCGATCGTTCGATGGCACCCGTCATCGCGGTCAGCGATCAGCCGTCGCTCGAAAACACCCTTGCACTTTTTGATTGCGGCGTTGACGACGTCGTTCGCAAGCCGGTTCACCCGCGCGAAATTCTTGCACGTGCAGCGGCCATCCGCCGCCGCCTCAAGGCGATTTCCACGCACACGGACATCGGCGCCATTCGCGTCTTCTCCGATGGCCGCGATCCCGAGATCCACGGCGAAGTCTTCGCACTGCCGCGCCGCGAGCGCCGCATTCTCGAATACTTGATTGCCAACCGCGGTCGCCGCGTCACCAAGACCCAGATCTTCAATGCCATCTACGGGATTTTCGACGAGGAAGTCGAAGAAAACGTCGTTGAAAGCCACATTTCCAAGCTTCGCAAAAAGCTGCGCAAGAAGCTCGGCGTCGACCCGGTCGATTCCAAGCGCTTCCTCGGCTACTGCATTGATTGGGAATAGTTTTTTGGCGTCCTTGGTGGGCGCGGCGGTCTAGGCTTCGATCTTTCTCCGATCACCCAATTGCCAGACAGCTTCACGCAAGGCCCACCGGATACTCTCAAGCCTACTAAGGGAATCGAGGTTTTCAGATGAGCATTTTCGGCAGCATGAAGACGGCTGTGTCCGGCATGAACGCACAGGCGAACCGCCTCAGCACCGTGGCCGACAACATCGCCAACGTAAACACGTCGGGCTACAAGGCGGTATCGACCGCCTTCTCGTCGCTTGTCCTGCCTTCGAGCTCGGGCAACTACAACTCCGGCGGCGTGCAGACGTCGGTTCGCCAGTCGGTCTCCGCACAGGGCGACATCTCCTACACGACCTCGGGCTACGATCTCGCCATCTCCGGCGACGGCTTCTTCATCGTCCAGAGCCCTGACGGTGTTCCGGTTCTGACCCGTGCAGGCGACTTCACCAAGGACGACGAAGGCAACCTCGTCAACTCCGCCGGCTTCAAGCTGATGGGCTATTCCTACGATTCGGGTGCGCCTGCAGTCGTCGTCAACGGCTTCTCGGGTCTGGTCCCGGTTAACGTCGCCCAGTCAGGGCTGACGGCGATCGCCTCGACCGCCGGTACCTTCGCCGGCAACCTGGATTCCGGCGCCGAAGTTGCGACGGGCAACCTGCCAGCCGACAACGCTGTGCCGATGACGGCCGATACCAAGCAGATTTCGATGGTCGGCTACGACAAGCTCGGCAACACCGTGCAGTACGATTTCTACTTCACGAAGACGGACGTGACCACGCCGCCGCCTGCAACCGGCGCGGCAAGCACCTGGGACGTCACGGTCTACCGCCATGCGGACGCCGCAACCGGCAGCACGACATCCTTCCCCTATTCGACGGCAGCCGTCGGTGGCGGCACGATGGAATTCGACGCTGAAGGCAAGCTCGTTTCCGGTAACTCGCTTCTGATCGACGACCCGGTGACGACAGGCCAGATCCAGATGGATCTCTCAGGCTTCACGCAGCTCGCTTCCGACTTCTCCGGCAAGGGTACGCCGAACGGCCAGGCTGCGAGCCCCGTCGACAGCGTCTCGATCGGCAAGGATGGCACGGTTTCGGCGAAGTATGCCGACGGCACGTCCAAGCCGCTCTACCGCATTCCGCTGGCAACCGTTGCAAGCCCTGACAACATGACGCTGATGAGCGGCAACGTCTACAGCGCCAACGGCACCTCGGGCGTTACGGTTACCGGCTTCCCGCAGACCAATGGCTTCGGCTCCATCCAGTCGGGTGCGATCGAAAGCTCGAACGTCGACCTCGCCGGTGAACTGACCGAGATGATCGAATCGCAGCGCAGCTACACTGCCAACTCCAAGGTGTTCCAGACGGGGTCCGACATCATGGACGTCCTCGTCAACCTCAAGAGATAAGTAGGGTAACGGGTTAGCCATGTCGCTTACATCAGCACTGAATACCGCGCAGAGCATATTCAACAATACCGGCACGCAGAGCAGTGTCGTATCGAACAATATCTCGAACTCCAGCAACAGCGATTACGTCCGCCGTCAGGCGATGGTCACCACTTCGCTGAATGGTGCGCAGGTTGTGAAGATCAGCAGGGCGCAGGAAGACGCCTTGATGCGGCAGTGGCTGAAGGCAAGCGCCGGTGACAGCGCTCAGCAGACCTTGCTGGGCGGCCTCACCGACCTGAAATCGGTGCTCGGCGGTAACGACTACGAGACGTCGCCGGCCACCTATCTCTCGACCTTCCAGCAGAAGCTCCAGGCGTTCCGTACGTCTCCGAGCAGCGCGATCGCCGCGCAGAGTGCGGTCACGGCCGCGCAGGATGTCACCAATTCGTTGAACGACGCCACCAAGTCGGTCCAGCTTATCCGCCAGAACGCGGACAAGGAGATCGCGACACAGGTCGGTACGCTGAATACGCTCTTGGCGCAGTTCAAGACGGCGAACGACGCCGTCAAGGGCGCGACCGCCAGCGGTGGCAATCCAGCCGATGCGCTCGACGAACGCGACAAGCTGCTGAAGCAGATTTCCTCGATCGTCGGCGTCAAGACCGCCGATCGCGCTAATGGCGACATGGCGCTCTATACCAACGACGGCACTGTCGTGTTCGACACCATCCCCCGCGCGGTCACCTTCGTTTCGCAGGATACCTACACAACGGGAACGAAGGGCAACGGCGTCTATATCGACGGCGTGGCGCTCACCAGCGGGCAGGGGTCGACCACCACTGCTCAGGGCAGCCTTCAGTCCCTGCTGCAAATCCGCGACGACGTCGCTCCGACCTTCCAGTCGCAGCTCGACGAAATCGCCAAGTCGCTGGTGACGATGTTCTCGGAAACCGATGGCACGACGACCGAGCCGGGCCTCTTCGTCTGGAAGACGTCGACGGGCCTCGACGGCGATACGCCGACGACCCCTGATGTCATCAACGGCATCGCAGGTACGATTACGGTAAACACAGCGGTAATCACCAGCCAGGGTGGTGATCCGATGAAGCTGCGCGACGGCACCATCACCGGATTGACCAACCTGAACCCGGACAATGCCAGCGGCTTCTCAGACAATCTCGACACGCTGTACACCGCGCTGGGCTCGGCACAGAACTTCTCGTCGGATGCCGGCATCTCCTCGAATGTCAGCGTCATCAGCTACGCTCAGAACTCGGTCGGCTGGCTCGAACAGCTCAGAAGTGACGCCACGACGGCATCGGAAAATACAACCGCTGCCCTCTCGCGCTCAACCGAAGCGTACTCAAATGAGACAGGCGTCAACCTTGACGAGGAACTGACACTGCTGCTTGATATTGAGCAGTCTTACAAGGCGGCCACCAAGATATTGAACGCCGTCAACGAGATGTACCAGTCGCTGCTGGACATTGCGAGGTAAGCCCATGAAAAGTTCATTTATTTCGAGTTCGGCCATTCAAAACGCGATGCGACTGACCATTCGCCAGTCGCAGACCCAGCTCGTCAAGTCCTCGCTTGAGGCGACCACCGGCGTCTACGCCGATATCGGCGCCTCGCTTGGTTCCGGAGCTGCGAAGAGCGTCAATTTCAGCGCCGAGGTCACACGGATCAAGGCGCTGCAGGGCAGCAACTCGGTTGTATCAGGTCGCCTCGAAGCATCCCAGCTTGGCCTGACCAGCATGAAGACGGCGGGCGATGCGCTCGTCTCGAAGCTGACGGCGCTGCAGGGCAGCCAGGACAACACCAGCATCACCGTTGCCATGCAGTCGGCGGGAGACGCGTTGTCGTCGCTGATGGATACCGGCAACTCGATGCTCAACGGCGAATATCTCTTCTCCGGCATCAACACCGACATCCAGCCGCTGACCGATCAGACGGATGCCGCAACCGACGCGATCCAGAAGAATCTCGACGCCTGGGCAAGCAGCCTCGGCAAGACCAAGTCCGAGCTGACAGGCGACGAGATGGACACGTTCATCTCCAACTTCGTCGAGCCGATGTTCTCGCAGGATACGCTGAACGCGACCTCGACGCCGCTGCCGTTCCCGCCGGTTGGCGTCGGCACGCCCACGCCGCCGCTGGCCTACGTGACGCCGCCGGCATGGGCCGATTGGTCGAGCGCATCCAACCAGAACATGACGAGCCGGATCAGCAACTCCGAGACCGTCACGTCCTCGACCAATTCGAACTCCGAAGGCATGCGCTACTTCGCGCTCGCGTCGATCACCGTCTCGGCTCTGGCCGGCACCGGCCTCAGTGGCGACGCATTGGCGATGACGACCTCGAAGGCAATCGGCTACGCCGCGCAGGGCACGACCGGCATCGTCACCCAGGCGAGCCAGCTCGGTCTGTCGCAGGAGCGTGTCACGAAGGCCAACGATGCCCTCGATGCGCAGTCCAGCATCATTCAGAACAAGCTCGTCGATCTTCAGGGCGTCGATCAGTCGGAAGCGTCCACACTGGTCAACACCCTGCAGACGCAGCTCGAAACCGCATACACGATCGTTTCAAAAATTCAGCAGTTGAGCCTCGTGAACTACCTCTGATGATCAGCGGTAGAAGTACAAGTACAAAGAAGGATGCATGAATGTATCAGTTCTCTTACGCCGAGGTCATGCAAGACTCGGTAGCCGATGCAAAGGAGCGGGAACGTCAAGTTCTCGACCGGTCCATCGAGCTGCTCGCGATTGCACGCGACAAAGAGAAGTATGGCCGTGAGGCTATCGATGCATTGTTTTACACCCGACGCGTTTGGGTGAGCTTTATCGAAGACCTCAAGCATCCGGACAATCAGCTCGAAGTTCAGTTGCGCGCCAATCTGATCTCGATCGCTATTTGGATCTTGAAAGAAAGCGACCGGATCCGGAAACGGCAGTCGACCAACTTTCAAGGCATTATTGACGTTACCACCATCATCAGGGATGGACTTAAATGAAAAGCACGCTTCGTATCTCGCTAAAAGCCGGGGAAAAGATCTTCATCAACGGTGCGGTTTTGCGCGTCGATCGCAAGGTCGCGCTGGAATTCCTGAATGATGTAACGTTCCTTCTGGAAAACCACGTTCTCCAGCCGGAAGACGCGACAACGCCTCTGCGCCAACTCTACTTCATCGCGCAGATGATCCTGATCAACCCTGAGGGCAAGGATCAGTCGACGGCAATGTTCCGCAAGTCGGTGACGATGCTTCTGACCTGCTTCAAGAACGAGGAAGTTCTGGCCGAGCTGAAGCGCATCGACGGTCTGGTTTCGACCGGTCGCGCCTTCGACGCCCTGAAGGCCATCCGTGGTCTCTACGTTATCGAAGACAACATTCTGAACAACCAGGAAATGCACCCTGCAATGGTTGAGCAGATTCGCAAGGAGATCGCACCATGGCGGTAGGCGCAACCGGTTCCGCGACAACCACGCAGAACACCTCATCGACGACGTCGACCGCTCAGCAGAAGGCGACGCTCAATTACGACAACTTCCTGCAGCTCCTCATCGCCCAGATGAAGAACCAGGATCCGACGGAACCCGTCGATGCCAGCCAGCAGATGGCGCAGCTCGCCAGCTTCTCGCAGGTCGAGCAGACGATCCAGACCAACACCAAGCTGGACACGCTTCTGGCAAGCTCGAGCCTGACACAGGCCAGCAGCTATGTCGGCAAGTACATGACCAGCGCCGACGGCACCGTCGCCGGCACCGTCGATTCCGTAAAAGTGTATTCCGACGGAATTATCGCGACGACCACCGATGGGAAGAGTATTCTCGTCCAGGCGGGAATCACTGTCGCGGATCAGGCGCCCAAGTCGACCACGACCGGCAGCTGATCGAAAAGAAACTGAACGACGGTCCGGCCGGGTTGCGGACGGACCGAAAGGCGATATGAGGTTGCCTGGATGAATGAAGCTGACGCACTCGATCTGTTCCAGGCGGCGATCTGGACGGTTCTCGTTTCCGCCGGGCCGGCCGTGGCCGCGGCGATGATCGTCGGTCTCGTCATCGCGCTGTTCCAGGCGTTGACCCAGGTCCAGGAAGCAACGCTCACCTTCGTCCCGAAGATCGTCGCGGTTTTGGTGACGATTGGTATCTCCGCTCCCTTTGTCGGCTCGCAGATTTCGATCTTCACCAATCTCGTCTTCTCGCGCATCCAGTCCGGCTTCTGAGCCACCCTCGCGCAAGCTTCGCCATTTAACTATCGATCCGAATTCTGGGCATCATGCCCGTACATCTCATGACGAGACGGAATCGATATGGCGCAACCACCCGCACTCCCCCTTCCGAAAGCCGGCCCCAGCCTGCGTGACGTTGGCTTTGCCCTTGGCATTGTCGTCATCATCTGCGTGCTCTTCCTGCCGATCCCGCCGTTCCTCATCGATATGGGCCTGGCGTTCTCGATCGCGCTGTCCGTGCTGATCCTGATGGTCGCGTTGTGGATCCAGAAGCCGCTCGAGTTCTCGTCCTTCCCGACCATCCTGCTGATCGCCACGATGACGCGTCTATCGCTGAACATCGCGACGACCCGCGTTATTCTTTCGCACGGCAACGAAGGTCACGATGCGGCGGGCGGCGTTATCGCCGGCTTCGCGAGCCTAGTCATGTCGGGCGATTTCGTGATCGGTCTGATCGTCTTTCTGATCCTGATCACCATCAACTTCATCGTCATCACCAAGGGCGCCACCCGTATCGCGGAAGTCGGCGCCCGCTTCACCCTCGACGCCATCCCCGGCAAGCAGATGTCGATCGACGCCGACCTTTCGGCTGGCATCATCGACGAGCGCGAGGCGCAGCGCCGCCGTAAGGAACTCGAAGAGGAAAGCTCCTTCTTCGGTGCCATGGACGGTGCGTCCAAGTTCGTGCGCGGCGACGCCATCGCCGGCCTTCTGATCACCGCCATCAACGTCTTCGGCGGCATCATCATCGGCTACTTCCGCCACGGCATGCCGATCGGCGAAGCGGCTGACGTTTTCGTCAAGCTCTCCGTCGGCGACGGTCTGGTATCGCAGATGCCGGCCCTCATCATCTCGCTGGCCGCCGGCCTTCTCGTTTCGCGCGGCGGCACCGTCGGTTCGACCGACAAGGCCGTCGTCGATCAGCTGAGCGGCTATCCGCGCGCGCTGTCGGTTTCCGCCGTGCTGATGATCGTTCTCGGCCTCATGCCTGGCCTGCCGTTCATCCCGTTCATGTTCCTCGGTGGCGTTCTCGCCTTCGGCGCCTGGTTCATCCCGCGCCAGATCGATGCGGAAAACAAAATCCTGCGCGAGCAGGAAGAAAAGAAGGTCGTCGAGAACAAGGAACTGGAGAAGGATTCGGTCAAATCAGTGCTGCGCACCTCGGAAATCGAGCTGGCACTTGGCAAGATGGTCTCCTCGCGTCTGCTTGGCGCGCACCAGGAACTCGCATTCCGCGTCGGCAAGATGCGCAAGAAGTTCGCGACCCAGTACGGCTTCGTCGTTCCGGAGATCAAGGTCACCGACGATATCGCCATCACCGAGAAGTCCTACCAGATCCGCATCCACGGCACGACGGTCGCCTCGAACGAGTTGCGCGTCGGCGAAGTCCTCGTCGTCACCGGCTCCGGCCGCAAGCCGCGCGTGCCGGGCGACGAGATCCGCGAACCCGCTTTCGGCATGCCTGCTGTCTCCGTACTCGAGGCATTCACGGAAGATCTGAAGCGCGAGGGCTTCCAGCCGATCGACAATGTCTCGGTCGTCCTGACCCACATGAGCGAAGTCATCCGCAACAACCTGCCGGCACTTCTCTCCTACAAGGACCTCAAGGTTCTGATCGATCGCCTCGATCCCGAGTACAAGAAGCTTGCCGACGAGATCTGCTCCTCGCACATGTCCTATTCGGGTCTGCAGGCCGTGCTGAAGCTGCTGCTCGCCGAGCGCGTCTCGATCCGCAACCTGCATCTCATCCTCGAAGCCGTGGCCGAGCTTGCCCCGCATGTGCGCAAGACCGAACAGATCGTCGAACATGTTCGCGTTCGCATGGCGCAGCAGCTCTGCGGCGACCTTGCCGACAACGGTGTGCTTCGCGTATTGCGCCTCGGCAGCAAGTGGGACCTCGCCTTCCACCAGGCGCTGAAGCGCGACAACAAGGGCGAAGTCGTCGAATTCGACATCGATCCGCGCATGCTTGAGGAGTTCAGCGAGCAGGCGAGCAAAGTTATCCGTGAATTCATGGATCGCGGCCTGCCTTTCGCCCTTGTCACCTCGCCGGAAACACGGTCCTATGTGCGCATGATCATCGAACGCCTGTTCGCCACGCTCCCGGTTCTCTCGCATGTGGAACTGGCAAAGGGCATCGAGATAAAGATTCTAGGCTCTATTTCATGATAACTGACCCGCAAGGGACCGTGTTGGCGCTCTTTCTGATCTTCTGCAGGATCGGCGGCTGTGTGCTGACAATGCCGGGTTTTTCCTCGGCGCGTATCCCTTCGGTCTTGCGAGTCTTCATCGCCGGCGCGCTGTCGCTGGCGATCATGCCGGTGCTCTGGGACACGGTCTATCCGGCCGTCCGCACCTCGAACGCGACCTATATCGGCTTCATCTTCAGCGAATCGCTGATCGGCGTGATGTTCGGAATGCTGGCCCGCCTCTATACGCTGGGCCTCCAGTTCGCCGCCAACATCGCCGCGATGATGATCGGTTACACCCAGCCGAGCGCCGCCGATATTTTCGAAGAGGGCCAGGAAAGCGCCATCTCGGGCTTCATCATCTTCGCCGGCATGATGATTCTCTTCATGATGGACTTCCATCACATCGTCTTCAGGGCGCTTATCGATTCCTACACGTCGATGCCGTTCGGCGGCGCCATGCAGATGCGCGCGACGCTGATCTCGTTCACCGACACGCTGTCGACCACGACATTCATCATGCTGCGGCTGGCAAGCCCGTTCCTGATCTACGGCCTTCTGTTCAACGTCGCGATCGGCTTCATCAACAAGCTGGCGCCGCAGATCCCGGTTTACTTCATCTCCACGCCTTACCTGCTGTTCGGCGGCCTCTTCCTGTTCTATTTCGCCGTCGCGGCGATGATCAGCCAGTTCGGCCAGTCCTTTACCGCCGTCTTCATCGGGCAGTAGGCGGATGGCGGAAAGAACGCGCTCGGACAAGCTCAAACGCCTCGTCGCCGTCCAGCGGCATCTCGAACAGATGGCGGAATTCGATCTCGCCGAAACGACGCGCCAGCGCGCCGAGGTCAGCGAAGAGATGGACAGCGTCATCCATGCGCTGGGCTCGATGGACCCGGTGCATCACGCCTTCTCGCAGGGCTATGCGGATCGTTTCAACCGGCTCGGCATCAAGGACAAGCAGCTGAACGGCATGCAGGAAGTTCACCAGATGCGCGTTCAGCAGGAGCGCGCCAAGGGAGACCGTCTCGAAGACGGCATGCGCGAAGCGCTCGAAGACGAACGCCGCGAGGCCGATGACAACGCGGTCTATGATATCATCGATCAAAAATACGGTACACCAGCCTCCAGCAAGCTTCAAAAATCATAATCGCCTCGATCTGAAATCAAGAGGATTATGACGTGGCGATTTCACCCCCGAGTGATCTGGTGCTGGATGTTGTCAAGGCGGCCGACCCCATGGAGGTTCAGGCTGCTCAGGAGAAACTGAAAGCAAACCAGGCAGCATTCGCGGCCAATAGCCTTGCCGAAGCGGGCAAGGGCTTCACCTCGGCGGTGGACATTCTCGACCGCGCCTCCAACAAGGCGGGCCTCAGCGACGTCCAGAATCGCACCGGCAAGACGGAAGAAGTTCCCGAGACCTATCGCAAGTTCGAAGCGATGGTGCTGCAGAACTTCATCAAGAACATGCTGCCCAGCGAAAGCGAAGACGTCTACGGCAAGGGCGCCACAGGCGATATCTGGAAGGGCATGATGGCCGAACAGCTCGGCAACACCATTGCCAAGGGCGATGGCATCGGCGTTGCCAAGCAGCTCTATCACGATGCCTTGAAGAAGCAGGAAGGTAGGGTCGTCAACGCCTCTACCGACCAGGATGACCGCAATGCAGCGGTCAGCATGATCAATGAAATTCAGCGCCAGACGTTTGGCGTGACATCGACGGACAACAAGTCCGCAAACGACGCCTAAGGGAATCGAGGAGAACAATGGAAATAATCTCGAACGAATACCGTATCAAATCGGTTCTTGGACGCCTGGAAATGATTATCGACAACGAGAACACGCGCATCGGCAGCGATCCGCAGTTCGATCTCAAAGTGTCGAATGCCCACAAGAGCCGCTGCCTCTATGAGCTGTCGATGCTCTTCAGCGACACGGATCCCAAGGAACTCGCCGCCTCGCACCTCGAGCAGCTGCACGGCCTGAAGGAAAAGCTGGCGCTCAACGCCCGCCGCGTCGAGGCTCATCTTGAGGCCGTGCGTACCGTCGCCGATCTCCTGAAGAACGCGGTTCAGGATGCGGATGCCGACGGCACCTATTCCCAGGAACAGTTCCTGGCGCGTGAACACTGATGATTAAACTCGTTCTTACAGGCGTCTGGGTCTGCGTGATCACGCTGGCGGCGGTCTATATGTCGGTGCATCTGGCAACCGCGCCGGCGCCGGCTCCCGATCAGTCGAAGCAGAGCCTTGTCGAGCTTGTTAAGGGCGAGTCCATCACCATCCCTGTGGTCCACGATGGCGCCGTCAGCGGTTATTTCCTCGGGAAGATATCCTTCATGATCAAGAAGGACATGGTGAAGGGCGCGACCTTGCCGCTCACCGAGATGACCACCGACGAACTGTTCTCGCTGCTTGTCGGCAACAAGATGGTCGATATATCAAACATGAAGTCGTTCGATCCGAACGCCTTCCGCGATATGATCAAGAAAGACCTCAACACGCATCTGGGCGGCGAATATATCGACCAGGTGCTGCTGGAGCAGCTTGATTATCTCTCCAAGGAAGAGGTCGCCGCCAATGCGTCCGGCCAGCCGAAAAAGACCGGCAAGCCTGTCAACGTCGTGCCGCCAGAGCCCGTCAAGGACCCGGCCGCCGGCGGTTGACGCCCGCTTATCGTCGCGGTGGCCTCATCACCGCGACCAGCCATCCGTGATGGTTAACAAATCCCTGATGTCGCTACGCAAAGTCGACGGGTTTTCCTAAAGGTTGTTTGAGGGAGCCCTGTTATACCGTCCCGTGATGGGCCGACATGCGCGCCGCATTCCAGATTTGGAAGCCGGCGCCTGATCCCAGGCAGACCTCAGTGTTACCGGGATCTCCGAGCCATGAAGCATTATCGTCAGGAAGCGGGCATGAATCTGATCGCGAATTTCGCGGTCCTCGCTTCGCGTCGCGCCATTTTCGATCTTCCCGTCTGCGATCTCGGCTGGGATGACGCGCTCGTCTTCATCAACGAGCTCCTGTCCATGCCCGTTGGCCAGACGTCGATCTCCTTCGTCAACGCACACAACATGCTCCTGGCGCTGCGCGATGAAGAGTATCGCTACATCCTCTCCCAGAACCTCGTCCTGCCGGATGGCATCGGCCTCAACATCGCCTCGCAGATCGCGCACGGATCGCCTTTCCCGGCCAATCTGAATGGCACCGATTTCGTGCCCGCGCTGCTGACCTTCATGGAACAGCCCCGCCGCATCGGCCTGATCGGTGGCACCCGTGCCGTGGTCGAGCGCGCCGCGTCCAATTTCCGCCAGCATGCACCCTGGCATGAATTCGTCGTCATCTCCGACGGCTTCTTCGACAAGAATGACCCATCAGCCGTGATCGCCGAGATCGCGGCCCAGGATCTCGACATCATCATCGTCGGCATGGGTACGCCCCTGCAGGAAAAATGGGCGCACAAGCACATTCGCGCCGATCACGCGCGCCTGGTGCTGACGGTCGGCGCCCTGTTCGATTTCGTCTCCGGCTCTGTGCCGCGCGCGCCCAAGCTGGTGCGCTCGATGCGTCTGGAATGGGCCTATAGGCTCGTCCAGGAACCCGGTCGTCTCTGGCGCCGCTACGCGCTGGGCATCCCGGTCTTTCTCTATCACGTCGCCAAGTACCGCTTCAGCCGTCGCAAGGTGATCATGAAGCGCTCGGAAATCGGCGATACACGTCGAGATTGAGCGAAAATTAACCTTTTGTTTGCCAAGCCTGTTTAGGCTCGATTAACCACACGCGACTGCGATGGGTTCGATCGTTCCATGCACGAGACTTGGTGATGCGCGAAAATCATTCGAGACGTCCCGCCCACTCATGGTCATCCCAGCTGAAGGATGAAGCCGGCTCGAACGGCTTTTCCAGCGGCCATTATCAGGACGAAATGGCCGTGCCGGAAGCCGAGCTGCTTCGGGTCATCGAACGGGCTCTCCAGGCGCAGCGAATGCCGGAACTTGAGCAACCCGCGCCGCAAGACACCACCGCGCCTCTCGTCAGCCGCATCGAAACCATCCTCGGCAAAAGGCTTGAGGCCGCCAACGACGCCGCGACGGCGCCAATTTCGCCCATCGATGATGCCGCCATCAACGCTGCCGCCATGGACGATGCCGCGATGGACGACCTGATCGACGATCTGGCCGCACAGGAATTCCACGTCGAATCCATCACCCATCCGACGGCCGAGACTCCGGCCCCGGCTTCCCCGCGCAGCGGCCGCTCGCTGATCGCAGCCGGCGCACTGTGCGCACTGGGCGCGCTTGGCGGAACGCTGATCCCAAGCGAGCCATCCGGCTTTCGGGCACAGAGCCTTCTCGGCGTCGAAGGCCCGGCCAAGGATCATCGGGCGCTGGTCAGCGCCGCGCATGATGCACTGATCTCGCAGAAAACCATCGCCCTGGCCGTCGCCAAATTGCAGCTCGACCGCGACACCGAGTTCGCCGGCGCCAGCGGCAGCGCCTTCAATGTCGTGGTCGATCTCCTCTCCGCAAGCGGTGCCGCCGCCGATCCGGTCTCGCGCGCCGAAGCATCTCTCGCCGCCGCCATTCGCGCATCCGCAGACCCCAAATCGGGAACGATCGGCTTCAGCGTCACAACAGCAAGTGCGGCAAAATCCGCGCGCATCGCATCCTATCTCGTCTCGACCGTTGCCCATCCGGTGTCGGCCGCAAGCATCAACGACGGCGTGGTGAAAAAGGCAAGCGCGGTCGCCGACGCTGAGCTCGAGGCATTCACCAAGCAGAACGGCGAAGGCAATGTCGAGGTCGCAACCAGACTGCAGCAGCAGCTTGTGCAGGCGAACGAGACCTTGAAGGACGCACAGCAGAAGGTCGTGGCAGCGAAGACGCGCGCCGACCTGCTGAAGACCGCAACCGCTGACGACGCGCTGACCGGCACACTTGCCGCGGACATCACATCGCCCGCGCTGGACGATCGCCGTGGCCGCTATGCCGTCGCCAAGTCGACGCTCGCGCAGCTAGCGGCGAGCCTCGGCCCCCGGCACCCGCGCCTGATTGCTCAACAGGCTGAAGTCGATGGCTTGCGCGCCAGCATCGGCCAGGAACTCGGCAGGCTGTCGCGCGATGCCGCCGACGAAGTCAAATCAACGGTCGCCGCCGTCAGGCAGCTTGGCGACCAGCGCAACACGCTGATCGCGCAAAGCCGCGACACCGGCGTCGATCTCGCCAAGTTGACGGAACTGCGCGAGAAATCCGCCGTTGCGCGCCAGCGTCTCGAAGATGAGCTCAGCACCGGCGCGATCGGCACGGATGGCGCCCATGTGCAGGTCATCAAGGCGCCTGTCGTCACGGCCATAGAACCGGGCCGCAGCCCGTGGCTCGCCCCGGCACTCGGCGCGCTCGCCGGTCTTGCATTCGGCCTTGCCGGTTTCCGCAGACGCGTGGACATGGACAAAGCCATCGCGCATGTCGAGCCCGTCACCGCGATCGAGCCATCGGTCGATATTCCCCGCGCACCCGTGCCGGAGCCTGTGGTCGCGGAGGCCACCGACGAAGTCGAAATCCTGCGCGCCGAGATCGCCGCCATGCGCGATCGCCTGCGCTCCTACGCAGCGACGGCCTGATCGTCGCCCACCTGCGGCATGATTGTTCTTGCATTTCTCGTTTCAGGCAGGATAGGGCGTGGACAGGCAAATTGTGCCCGATGCCGCCGACTAGAATGGCGGGTAATGGCAGGGAGACGGTCTTGGCGACAGTAATCGACGGCAAACAGGTTGCAGCTTCGGTCATCGACACGGTGAAGGCGGCGACTGCGGCATTGGACAAGCAGAGCGGCGTTCAGGCCGGTCTCGCGGTCATCATCGTCGGCGACGATCCGGCAAGCCACGCCTATGTGGGCTCCAAGAGCAAGATGGCCAAGGAGTGCGGCTTCAAGTCCGTGCAGCACACGCTGCCGGTCGAGACGACGCAGGAGGAACTGGCCGCGCTTGTTGCCTCGCTGAACGCCGATGACACGATCCACGGCATCCTCGTGCAGCTGCCCCTGCCCAAGCACCTGAATTCCGAGCCGATCATACAGTCGATCCTGCCCGAAAAGGATGTCGATGGTCTTCACGTCGTCAACGCCGGCAAGCTGGCAGTTGGCGATCTTGAGACCGGCCTCGTCTCCTGCACGCCCGCCGGCGCCATGGTCTTCGTGCGCCGCACCCACGGCGAGGATCTCTCCGGCCTCAACGCCGTTGTTGTCGGCCGTTCCAACCTGTTCGGCAAGCCGATGGCGCAGTTGCTGCTCAACGCCAACGCCACGGTGACCATCGCGCATTCGCGAACCAAGGATCTCACTGCCGTTTGCCGCAACGCCGATATCCTGGTTGCTGCTGTCGGTCGTCCCGAGATGGTCAAGGCCGATTGGGTCAAGCGCGGCGCAACGGTCATCGATGTCGGCATCAACCGCATCGCCGCGCCCGAAAAGGGTGAGGGCAAGACGCGCCTCGTGGGCGATGTCGCCTTCGCCGAGGCCGCCGAAGTCGCGGATGTCATCACCCCGGTCCCCGGTGGTGTCGGTCCGATGACCATCGCCATGCTCATGGCCAACACCGTGATTGCCGCGCACCGCGCCGCCGGCCAGACGCCGCCGAAGTTCTGATCCGGTTAAACCTAGCGCGGCGCGGCGCCCGTCGACGCCCGCACGATCAGCTCCGTCTTCCAGAGTTCCTGTTCGGGGAAGGGGCCGTCCTGCTTGACGGTCCCGATCAGCCGCTCGGCAATCCGGACACCCGCCGCGCGCAGAGATGAGCGCGTCGTCGTCAGAGGCACGGAGAAATTCTCCGGCTTCAGATGCGGCAGCACGTCGTCATGGGCGATCAGCGAAATATCCTCGCCAAGCTTCAGCCCCGCTTGCGTCACGGCACGGATGGCGCCGAGCGCCAGCACCGTGCTGGAACAGAGAATGGCCGTCGGCGGCTCCGGTAGCTGCAGAAAGCGCTCCATCGCGAATTGTCCGTGCTCGTCGGTCATCGACATGTGGCTGGTGCAGTTTTCGGGCAGCTCCAGTCCGCGCTCGGCGAGCGCAGAGACCACGCCCTTCTTGCGCCGGATCGCGAAATCCAGATGCTCCGGCCCGTTCAGCAGGCAGAAGCGGGTATGCCCGAGCTGCAGCAGCAGCCGCGTCGCATCGTAGAAGGCGCCTTCGTTGTCGATGTCGAGAAAGGGATAGTCGGGCTCGGTTCCGAACGAGCGGCCATGCACGAGAAACGGCATGGAGAGCGACTTCAGGAGCGGCAGCCGGGGATCGTGCCCGCGCATATAGGCGACGAACAGTGCGTCGACATTGCCGCTGATCGCCAGCCGCCTCAGCGCGCCCACTTCGTCGTCGGGATCGGCCGGCATGATCACGAAATGAAAGTCGTGCCTTACCGCTTCCTCGCCGAGCCCGGTCAGGAATTCGCCGAAATGCACGTCGGAATAATGCCCGGGCGCTGTGGGCATGACGAGACCGATCGAACCCGCTTTGCCGGTCGCAAGCCGCTGCGCGGCCTTGTTGGGACGATAGCCGGTCTCCTGCACGGCGCGCAGCACGCGCTCGCGTGTCGCCTCGTTGACCTCGGGGTAGCCGTTCAGCGCACGGCTCACCGTCGTCTGGGACAGGCCCAGCATTTCCGATAGCTGTTTCAGATTCACGTGTTAAACTTCCTCCAACGCCTCGGAGGTCATGTCTCCCAAATGGCATCCAAAGCGCTTTTAGCAATGTAGCAGCTGCGCGGCTTGACTCAAGAAAAATCGCTCCATATTGCCCCATAGGCGTTGCTGCATTGCGATATCCAAAGGCCCAAAGCTGGGTTTTGCGAATTGCCTTGACTCTTTTATGCCGAAAGTGAAATGAGTTCGTTGTCAAAGCGCTTTGGAATTTCGGTTGCAGGGCGTGATTGGGATTGTGATGGGAGGTTGATCACATGAAAAAGTCATTTTTGATGGGCGTTGCCGTGGCAGCGCTTCTGGCCGGCGGCGCGTCCGCGGCCGATCTGAAATTCACGCCGGGTGAGGACGCCAAGTTCAACTGGAAGAGCTACGATGACTTCAAGGCGGCCAATGCCGACCTGAAGGGCCAGGAACTGACGATCTTCGGTCCGTGGCGCGGCGAGGACGAGACGCTGTTCCGCAGCATTCTCGCCTACTTCACCGAGGCGACGGGCATCGACGCCAAGTATTCGTCCTCGGAAAACTACGAGCAGCAGATCGTCATCGACACGCAGGCCGGTTCGCCGCCGAATATCGCGATCCTGCCGCAGCCGGGCCTTCTGGCTGATCTCGCCAGCAAGGGCTTCCTGGCGCCGCTCGGCGATGAGAATTCCAAGTGGATCAAGGACAATTACGGCGCCGGCGACAGCTGGGTCGGCTACGGCACCTACAAGGGCAAGGACGGCAAGGACGCCTTCTTCGCTTTCCCCTACAAGGCCGACGTGAAGTCGCTGGTCTGGTACGTGCCTGAAAACTTCAAGGAAGCGGGCTACAAGGTCCCGACCACGATGGAAGAGCTGCAGGCTCTGTCCGAGCAGATCGTCAAGGACGGCGGCGTCCCGTGGTGCATCGGTCTCGGTTCCGGCGGCGCCACCGGCTGGCCAGCGACCGACTGGATCGAAGACCTGATGCTGCGCATGCAGCCGCCGGAAGCCTACGACAAGTGGACCACCAACGAACTGAAGTTCGATGATCCCTCTGTTGTTGCCGTCATCGACGAGTTCGGCAAGTTCGCCAAGAACGAGGCTTATGTCGATGGTGGCGTCAAGGCTGTTGCCTCGACCGACTTCCGCGATAGCCCGAAGGGCCTCTTCGCCGTGCCGCCGAAGTGCTACATGCACCACCAGGCATCCTTCATCCCGTCCTTCTTCCCGGAAGGCACGAAGATGGGCCAGGATGCGGACTTCTTCTACATGCCGACCTTCGCCTCGCATCCCGAACTCGGCAAGCCGGTTCTGGGCGCAGGCACGCTGGTCACCATCGCCAAGGATTCCAAGCCGGCTCGCGCCTTTGTGGAGTTCCTGAAAACGCCGATCGCGCATGAAGTCTGGATGGCGCAGTCGAGCTTCTTGACCCCGTACAAGGGCGTCAACACGGCCGCCTACGCCAACGAGCAGATGAAGCGCGAAGGCGAGATCCTGACGACGGCAACGACGTTCCGCTTCGACGGTTCCGACCTGATGCCCGGCAAGATCGGCGCCGGCGCCTTCTGGACCGGCATGGTCGATTTCGTCGGCGGCAAGTCCGCTCAGGATACCGCCAAGGAAATCCAGAGCGCCTGGGACGGCATCAAGTAACATCGCCTGATCTCCATGCCGCCTGCTCGGGCGGCATGGATTTAATGCCTGGCCGGACGACGTCACAAGCGCCGGCCATCGCCGCCTCTTGCGCCCGCTGCAAGCGTGCCCGGCCATCAGGCGGCGTGATTTCAAAAAGACGTAGGCATCAGGGGAGGGATGAATGCTATCGCAGCTGGTTTCCGCTTTGGGAGTCGTGGTCGTCGCCGTATTCGCATGCGCGGCCTATTTCTATTTCTCGAACAAGCTCCTGGATATGGCGCTTCCGGTGAAGGACGGCGACATCCGCGCCGCCTCGCAGAACCTCAACCGCCGCTCCGTCATAAGGCCGTGGCTGTTCCTGTTCCCGGCGCTCTTCCTCCTGGTCGTCTATCTCGTCTATCCCGTGGTCGCGACGGTCATCCTGTCCTTCTACGATCGCTCAGGAGCCGAGTTCGTCGGCTTCAGCAATTACCAGTGGGCCCTGGGTGACCGCGAGTTCCGCCAGTCGATCTTCAACAACATCCTCTGGCTCGCCGTCGTTCCCGCCGCCTGCACCTTCTTCGGCCTGGTCATCGCCGTCATGACCGACCGCATCTGGTGGGGTAATATCGCGAAAAGCATCGTCTTTATGCCGATGGCGATCTCCTTCGTCGGCGCCTCCGTCATCTGGAAGTTCATCTACGAATATCGCGGCGGCAACGCCACGCAGATCGGCTTGCTCAACGCCATCGTCCAGCTCTTCGGCGGCACGCCGCAGGTGTGGATCTCGGTGCCCTTCTGGAATAGCTTCTTCCTGATGATCATCCTCATCTGGATCCAGACCGGCTTTGCAATGGTCATCCTGTCGGCGGCGCTGCGCGGCATTCCCGAAGAGACCATCGAGGCCGCCGTCATCGATGGCGCCAATGGCTGGCAGATCTTCTGGCGCATCATGGTGCCGCAGGTCTGGGGCACGATCGCCGTCGTCTGGACCACCATCACCATCCTTGTGCTGAAGGTCTTCGATATCGTGCTCACCATGACCAACGGTCAGTGGGACACGATGGTTCTCGCCAATCTCATGTTCAACTGGATGTTCCGCGGCGGCGGCGACAGCGGCCGAAGTGCTGTCATCGCGCTGATCATCATGCTGGCCGTCACGCCGATCATGGTGTGGAACGTCCGCCGCGCCAATCGCGAACTGGGAGGCAAGTGAGATGACCCTGACCCGCGATTTCTTCAAGATCGGCCCGGCCCGCCTGTTCGTCCACGCTGCCGTCCTTCTGATCGTCATCATCTGGCTGATCCCGACGCTCGGCATCTTCGTCAGCGCGCTCCGCGACAAGGATCAGATCGTCGTCTCCGGCTGGTGGACAGCCTTCTCCGGTTCGTCCCGCACCGTCGCCGCCCGCCTCGGGCAGGTCGATCAGCAGAAGCAGGACGGCCCCGCCTATGTCATCTCGGGCAATGTGCTGGATGGCCAGGAGGGGCGCTCGATCAATGCCTTCGGCACCCGCGTCGCGCAGCCCTCGGCCTACAAGGCCGGCGAGACCGCTGATCTCGGCGATGGCCTGACGCTCACCGTCAACGAAGACGGCACCTATCGCTACGCCAAGAACGCCGCCTTCGGCCCGGATGACGGCGGCCGCCGCGTCTATGTCTCCGTCGCCACGCCGCCGGAGTTCACGCTGCAAAACTATCGCACGGTGCTGACGGGCGAGGGGATCGGCCAGTCCTTTATCAACTCGCTGACGGTGACCATCCCGGCCACGATCATCCCGATCCTGATCGCCGCCTTCGCAGCCTATGCGCTGAGCTGGATGGAATTCCCCGGCCGTGCGCTTCTGATCGCGCTGGTCGTCGGCCTCATCGTCGTGCCGTTGCAGATGTCGCTGATCCCGCTTCTCAGGCTCTACAATCAAGTCGGCATGCTGCTCGATACGCCGTCCAAGACCTATCCCGGCATCTGGCTGGCGCACACCGCCTTCGGCATGCCGCTCGCCATCTATCTCCTGCGATCCTACATCGCGGGCCTGCCCAAGGAGATCATCGAATCCGCCCGCGTCGATGGCGCCAGCGATTTCGAGATCTTCACGCGCATCGTTTTGCCCTTGTCCTTCCCGGCGCTCGCCTCCTTCTCGATCTTCCAGTTCCTCTGGGTCTGGAACGACCTGCTCGTCGCCATGGTCTTCCTCGGCACCGATAGGGATCACCTCGTGCTGACGGGTGCGCTGAACGCGCTGCTCGGCTCGCGTGGCGGCAACTGGGAAATCCTGACGGCCTCGGCCTTCATCACGATTATAGTACCGCTGCTCGTCTTCTTCGCATTGCAGCGCTATCTCGTGCGTGGTCTGCTCTCGGGTTCGGTCAAGGGCGGCTAGTCATTTCCCAGGACACTCAGAAGACAATACAGGACCACATATGAGCATGGAATCTCAATCCAATCTGACGGCGGACAAGGACTGGTGGCGCGGCGCGGTGATCTACCAGATCTATCCGCGCTCCTACCAGGATAGCAACGGCGACGGCATCGGCGATCTCAAGGGCATTACCGCGAGATTGCCGCATGTCGCGGCCCTTGGCGCCGACGCCATCTGGATCTCGCCCTTCTTCACCTCGCCCATGCGCGATTTCGGCTACGATGTCTCCGATTACGAGAATGTCGACTCGATCTTCGGCACGCTTGTCGATTTCGATTCCCTGATCGCCGAAGCCCACCGCCTCGGCATCCGCGTGATGATTGATCTCGTCATCTCGCACTCGTCGGACCAACATCCCTGGTTCGTCGAGAGCCGTTCCAGCCGCACCAACGCCAAGGCCGACTGGTACGTGTGGAGCGACTCGAAGCCTGATGGCACCCCACCCAACAACTGGCTGTCGATCTTCGGCGGTTCGGCCTGGGCGTGGGATCCGACCCGCATGCAATATTACATGCACAACTTCCTGACCTCGCAGCCGGATCTCAACCTGCATAATCCGGAGGTTCAGAACCGCCTGCTCGATGTCGTCCGCTTCTGGCTGAAGCGCGGCGTCGACGGCTTCCGCCTCGACACCATCAACTTCTATTTCCACGACAAGGAATTGCGCGACAATCCGGCGCTCGCGCCCGAGCGCCGCAACGCTTCGACGGCGCCAGCGGTGAACCCCTACAATTTCCAGGAACACATCTACGACAAGAACCGGCCGGAGAATATCGCCTTCCTGAAGCGTTTCCGCGCGGTGCTAGAGGAGTTCCAGGACATCGCCGCTGTCGGCGAAGTCGGCGATAGCCAGCGCGGTCTCGAAATTGTCGGCGAATACACGTCGGGCGATGACAAGATGCACATGTGCTACGCCTTCGAGTTCCTATCGCCGGATCCGCTCTCGCCCGAGCGCATCGAAGACGTGATGAACGATTTCGCCGCCGCCGCTCCCGATGGCTGGGCCTGCTGGGCGCTCTCCAACCACGATGTCGTGCGCCATGTGACCCGCTGGGGCTCGCTCGTTGCCGATCGCGACGCCTTCGCCAAGCAATATGCGGCGATGCTGATGACCATGCGTGGCTCCGTTTGCCTCTATCAGGGCGAGGAGCTCGGCCTGACGGAAGCCGACCTCGCCTACGAGGACCTTCAGGACCCCTACGGCATCCAGTTCTGGCCGGAGTTCAAGGGCCGAGATGGCTGCCGCACGCCGATGGTCTGGGACAGCCAGGTTGCCCAGGGTGGCTTCTCGACCGTCAAGCCGTGGCTGCCGGTCCCGGTTGAACATATCCTGCGCGCCGTCAGCGTTCAGCAGGGCGACGACACCTCGGTGCTCGAGCACTATCGCCGCTTCATCGCCTTCCGCAAGCAGCACCCGGCCTTTGCCAAGGGCGAGATCAAGTTCATGGAGCCGCAGGGCGACATGCTGGTCTTCCAGCGCGAATACGGCAACGAAAAGCTGCTCTGCGTTTTCAACATGAGCGCGACCGAAGCCTTGGTTGCTCTACCTGAAGGCAACTGGCAGGCGTTGACGGGCCATGGTTTCGTCAGCAATAACTATGGCGACAAGATCGATATACCCGCCTGGGGCGCGTATTTCGCTCGGCTCGCCTAGAGACTTCTGGAGGAGGAGAACTCGATGACTGGACTGACACTCAAGGACATTCGCAAATCCTACGGTGCCGTGGACGTGCTCCATGGCATCGATCTTGATATCAAGGAGGGCGAATTCGTTGTGTTCGTCGGTCCGTCGGGCTGCGGCAAGTCCACCCTGCTGCGCATGATCGCCGGTCTGGAGAACATCACCGGCGGCGACATGTATATCGACGGCCAGCTGGTCAACGACGTCCCGCCCTCCAAGCGCGGCATCGCCATGGTGTTTCAGTCCTATGCGCTCTACCCGCATATGACCGTCTACGACAACATGGCCTTCGGCATGAAGATCGCCGGCGAGAACAAGCAGGAAATCGACCGTCGCGTGCGCGCGGCGGCCGAAAGCCTGCAGCTCACCAAATATCTCGATCGCCTGCCCAAGGCGCTCTCGGGCGGCCAGCGCCAGCGCGTCGCCATCGGTCGCGCCATCTGCCGCAACCCGAAGGTCTTCCTCTTCGACGAACCGCTGTCGAACCTCGACGCGGCGCTGCGCGTCGCTACGCGTATCGAGATCGCCCGTCTCAACGAGCAGATGGCCGATACGACGATGATCTACGTCACCCACGACCAGGTCGAGGCGATGACGCTCGCCGATCGCATCGTGGTGCTGTCCGCCGGCAATATCGAACAGGTCGGCGCGCCGCTGGAGCTCTATGAGCGTCCTGCCAACCTCTTCGTCGCCAAGTTCATCGGCTCGCCGGCCATGAACGTCATCCCGGCCACCGTCACGGAAGCCGGCAACACGACCACGGTGACGCTGACCGGCGGCAAGTCCGTCACGCTCGATATCCCGACGGCTGCGTCCGAGAAGGGCAAGACCGCCAGCTTCGGCGTTCGCCCGGAAGACCTGCGCATCGCCGGCCCAACCGACGACTATCTCTTCGAAGGCGAAGTCTCGATCGTGGAAGCGCTCGGCGAGGTGACGTTGCTCTATATCGAGGGTCTGGTCCAGAACGAGCCGATCATCGTCAAGCTGCCCGGCATCTATGATGTAAAGCGCGGCCAGAAGATGCATTTCTCGGCCGAACGTTCGAAACTGCACCTCTTCGATGCGGAAGGCCGCACCTATCGCAAGTAAGTTGTAAATCGCTTCCGGGCCGTGTGAATAATGCGGCCCGGCGCTATGCTGTTCGAACCTTCTGTTAAAGATCGCTTGGTAGTCTTTCCTCATTACATACTTAGAGGATTACGACAGTGGCGACACCGAGCCCCCAGTCATCAGGCCATTTTCTAAACAAGGAAGAATCCTTCATGTACGACCGCGAAGTGCGGTTCAAGATGGAGGACACGATGAACGCGGCGCGTCTCGAATATACCGAGAAGGGCGTCATGAACATGGCCTCGCGCCGTTGCGACATCATCCGCATTTCCAAGAGCAGCGCGGTCCTTGCGATCCTGACGCAGTTCAACCTCCCGCGTCAGTTCTATCTCGATCTTCCCGATGCCCGCATCACCAAGATCGGCTGCATGCTGACCCGTGTTAATCCCAACAACACCGTGGAAGTTCGCTTCCTGCGCATGCTGACCGACAAGGAACTGAACAAGATTTTCGTCTACAGCACCCACCCGGCCCACCGCGACCGCGTGCTCGATATTCGCGGCTGATCGCCGATTTCTACGTCTGAAACGACAAAGCCCGCGAGATCGTCTCGCGGGCTTTGTCGTTTTGGGGAATAATCGCCCCGCCTTAGTGGAACAGCACGCTGGCGCCCTTGTCGGACGCGCCGACGGCGCGGCGGAAGGGGGCGAAGAGCTCGCGGCCCATGCCGAACTCGTTGTCGGAGAGATCGGCCACGACAGGCTTGCGATCGGCCATGGTGGCAGCGTCCACAAGCACCTCGAGCGTGCCGGCGATCGCGTCGAGACGGATGATGTCGCCGTCCATGATGCGCGCGATCGGTCCGCCGTCGACGGCCTCCGGCGTCACATGGATCGCCGCCGGAACCTTGCCCGACGCGCCGGACATGCGCCCGTCGGTCAGAAGCGCCACGCGGAAGCCGCGGTCCTGTAGCACGCCGAGCGGCGGCGTCAGCTTGTGCAGCTCCGGCATGCCGTTAGCCTTCGGTCCCTGGAAGCGGACGACGGCGATGAAGTCGCGGTTGAGCTTGCCGTCCTTGAAGGCGTCCTGAAGTTCCTGCTGGCTGTGGAAGACGATCGCCGGCGCCTCGATGACGTGGCGGTCGGCCTTCACCGCCGAGATCTTGATCACGCCCTTGCCGAGGTTGCCGCGCAGCATCTTCAGGCCGCCATTGGCCTGAAACGGCGTTTCGATGTTCGCGAGCACCTTCGGATCGACGCTCTTTTCCGGGGAGGGCTCGCGCACGATGTTTCCATCCTCGCCAAGGCGCGGATCGATCGTGTAGGCCTGCAGTCCGTGGCCGAACACGGTGCGCACGTCGTCGTGCACCAGGCCGTGCTTCAGCAGTTCCTTGATCAGGAAGCCCATGCCGCCGGCCGCGTGGAAATGGTTCACGTCGGCAAGCCCGTTCGGGTAGACGCGGGCAAGCAGCGGCACCACTTCGGAGAGCTCGGCGATATCCTGCCAGGTCAGCTCGATGCCGGCGGCGCGCGCCATGGCAACGAGATGCAGCGTGTGATTGGTCGAGCCGCCGGTGGCGTGCAGGCCGACGACGCCGTTGACGATCGAGCGCTCGTCGATCATCTCGCCCGCAGGCGTGAACTCGTTGCCCTGCGCGGTGATCGCCAGCGCCCGCTTGGTCGCCTCACGGGTGAATGCTTCGCGAAGCGGCGTGCCCGGATTGATGAAGGAGGAGCCGGGCATGTGGAAGCCCATGATCTCCATCAGCATCTGGTTCGAGTTCGCCGTGCCGTAGAAGGTGCAGGTGCCCGGTCCGTGGTAGGACTTCGACTCGGCCTCGAGCAGCTCGGCGCGGCCGACCTTGCCCTCGGCGTAAAGCTGGCGCACGCGCGACTTCTCGTCGTTCGGCAGGCCCGACGTCATCGGTCCTGCCGGCACGAAGATCGACGGCAGATGGCCGAAGGTCAGCGCGGCAATCGTCAGACCCGGCACGATCTTGTCGCAGACGCCGAGATAGAGGGCAGCGTCGAACATGTTGTGCGACAGGCCGATACCGGCAGCCATGGCGATCAGGTCACGCGAGAAGAGCGAGAGCTCCATGCCCGGCTGACCCTGGGTCACGCCATCGCACATGGCGGGAACTGCGCCCGCCACCTGTGCGATGCCGCCGGCTTCCGCTGCCGCCTCGCGAATGATCGCCGGATATGTCTCGAACGGCTGATGCGCCGAGAGCATGTCGTTGTAGGAAGTGATGATGCCGAGATTGGAAACACGGTCGCCAGCCAGTGCATCCTTCTCGGCGGGGGAACAGACCGCGAAGCCGTGTGCCAGGTTCGCGCAGCCGAGCGAGGAGCGAACCACGCTCTTGCCCACCGCGTTTCGCAAGCGCTCGAGATAGAGTTCTCGCGACGGTTTCGACCGTTCGACGATACGGTTGGTGATGGCGGCAACGCGCGAATGAGCGGACATGGGAAATCCTTGTCGTTTGCTGGTATTCGATTGTCTGTTCGCGGCTTTACGCCGTGTTGGCCATTAAGGCCTGTCGGCTTACGGAGCCCAGTAAATGTCGACGGGCGTCGCGGCGCGGCGAAGGATTGCCCGGATCGGCATCTCCGCCTCGTCGCCGGCACCCTCGGCCTTCGCCAGAACGTCCTTCTTGCCGTCGCCTTCGATGTGAAGAACGAGCAGTCCTGCATCCTGCAGGCTGGAGAAGGTGAAGGTCAGGCGGGGTTCGCCCGCGCCGTCAGCGTCCATGGTGATGATGCCGCGCGGCGTCTTCGGATCAAGAGCGACCGCAAGATTGCTGCCGCCAGGGAAGAACGAAGCCGTGTGGCCATCGCCGCCCATGCCGAGAATGACGACATCGAACGGATTGCCGATCGAAGCCGTGGCCGCCGTCGATAGCTTTGCAGCTTCCTCGACCGTTGCCGCCGGCTGGTAGAGCGGCTGGAACTTTGCCGCTTTCGCCTTGTTCTGCAGGAGATTGCTGATCACGAGCAGATGGTTCGAGCGCGGATTGTCGGCGGGCACGAAACGCTCGTCGACAAGGGTGATCGTCACCTTCGTCCAGTCGAGATCGCGCGTCGACAGTTCCTGGAAGAATGCCTTCGGCGTCGAGCCGCCGGAAACGGCGATTTCCGCCGTTCCCTTGCTGGCGATGGCCGTCGAAAGCGATGCAGCGACCTTGTCGGCAAGGTTGCGCGCCAGTTCGGCGGCGTTGGCAAAATTGTGCATGGTCGCTGCCATTCTCTCGATCCTTAGAGGTTGTCGTGCCAGGTGCGGCCGTCACGCTCGATGAGCGCGATCGACTGGCTCGGGCCCCAGGTGCCGGCCGTGTAGCCCTGAACCTTCTGGCCGGTGGATTCCCAACCCTTGAGGATCGGGTCGACCCACTGCCACGCCGCCTCGACTTCGTCACGGCGCATGAACAGCGTCTGGTTCGAACGGATGACGTCCATCAGCAGGCGCTCGTAGGCGTCGGGGTTACGAACCTGGAAGGAATCGGCGAAGCTCATGTCGAGCGAAACGTTGCGCAGGCGCATGCCGCCTGGGCCCGGATCCTTGATCATGAGCGACTGCTTCACGCCTTCGTCGGGCTGCAGGCGGATGATCAGCTGGTTCTGGTTGATGCGGCCGGCCGACTGGTCGAAGACCGAGTGCGGGATCGACTTGAAGGTGATGACGATCTCCGACATGCGGCCGGCAAGACGCTTGCCGGTGCGGATGTAGAAGGGAACGCCGGCCCAGCGCCAGTTGTTGATTTCGGCCTTGATGGCGACGAAGGTTTCGGTGTTGGACACGCCGCCTTCGAGCTCTTCGAGGTAACCCTTGACCGGGCCGCCCGCCGAAGCGCCGGCGCGATACTGGCCGCGAACGGTGGTCTGCTCGACATTGGACGCGTCGATCGGCTTCAGCGCGCGCAGCACCTTCAGCTTTTCGTCGCGAACCGCTTCGGAATCCATCGACGACGGAACTTCCATGGCAACCAGGCAGACGAGCTGCATGATGTGGTTCTGCACCATGTCGCGCAGCGCGCCGGCGGTGTCGTAGTAGCCGGCACGGCCTTCGAGGCCGACGGATTCGGCAACGGTGATCTGCACGTGGTCGATATGGTTGGCGTTCCACAGCGGCTCATAGAGCGCGTTGGCGAAGCGCAGCGCCATCAGGTTCTGCACGGTTTCCTTGCCGAGATAGTGGTCGATGCGGAAGATCTGCTCTTCCTTGAAGACCTTGCCGATCGTGTCGTTGAGCGACAGCGCGGAAGCGAGATCGCGACCGATCGGCTTTTCGACGACGATGCGGGTGGTCTTGGTGATCAGCTTGTGATCGTGGATCTTCTGCGAGATGTCGCCGAAGATGCCGGGTGCGACGGCCAGATAGAAGGCGCGCACGCGGTCCTTGCCCTCGTCGAGCAGCTTCTTCAGCTGGTCCCAGCCGGCGTCGGAGCGGGCGTCGACCGGCACGTAGTACAGGCGCTCGCAGAACTTGGCGACTTCCGCCTCGTCGTACTCGCCCTTCTTCAGGTGCTCCTTCAGAGCGTCCTGCGCGAACTTGCGGTATTCTTCGTGGGTCAGCGCGCTTCTGGAAGCGCCGATGATGCGGGTCGGCTCGGAGAACTGGCCTTCGATCTGACGATGGTAGAGGGCCGGCAGCAACTTGCGCTCGGCAAGGTCGCCACTGCCGCCAAAGACGACGTAATCGAAAGGTTCAACGGGAATGATTTGGCTGCTCATGAGGCTATCTCTCAATCAGACTGGTTCATGGCCTCTTTAATCTAATCGATTTAAAAAAGCCAGTGTGCGCTGCAACGAATTTGTCCGGCACTGGTTTTAGATCGAAAAGCCTCGTGAGGAAATCCGCAATCTGACTAAAACTTGTCGCGCAGCGCAAACCACGAAAGCGCCAGGAAGAGCAGGGGCGCGCGCATCGCCGAACCACCCGGGAAGGCCGGGATTTTGAGCGCCTTGAACAGGTCAAGATCCCTGGATTTCCCGATCACAGTTTCGGCATAGAGCCGCCCGCAATAGTTCGCAAGCATCACGCCATGGCCGGAATAGCCGCCGATCGAGGTCACGCCGGGCATGACTTCGCGCACGAAGGGCTGCCGCGGCATGGTGATCGCGACCGATCCGCCCCAGGCATGGGTGATCTCGACGTTATCGAGTTCGGGGTAGATCTCGGCGATCTGCCGGCGGATATGCTGCGATATGTCGCGCGGATTATCCGCCGTATAGGCCTCGCGGCCACCAAACAGCAGCCGCCCGTCCTTGGATTTTCGAAAGTAGCGGACGACGAAACGCGAATCGGCAACCGCCTCGCTACCAGGAATGACCGTGGACTTCTCGCCGAGCGGCACGGTCGCGCCGATGAAGGAGCGGATCGGCATGACATGGCTTGCGGTAATCGGCTCGAGATTGTCGATATAGCCGTTGCAGGCGATCAGTGCCTTGTCGGCGGTGATCTGCCCGCGCGGCGTGTCGATCGTCACCTTGCCGCCGCCCTGGCGGATCGCCGTCGCCTTCGTCATTTCGAAGACCTGAGCGCCGGAAGCAGCCGCCGCCCGCGCCAGCCCGATCAGGAGCTTCAACGGGTGAATGTGGCCGGTGCCGGTGTCGCGCACGCCGCAGAAAAAGCGCGTCGACCCCAGCCGCTCCTGCGTTTCGGCCTTGTCCATGAAGGTGGCGTGCGGGTAGCCGTAGCGGGTCGCTGCGATCTCCGCATTGGCGCGAAAGTCCTTCTCGTAGCTCGCCTTATGCGCCACGTTCATCTGGCCGGGCATGAAATCGATATCGATCTGGTGCTCGGTCGCGAAGGTGAGGAGGTGCTTCTTGGCGTCCTCGGCCAGGTCGAACAGCGCCTTCGAGCGCTCGAAGCCGATCTCCTCCTCGAGCTCTTCCGGCCATGAGCGCTGCCCGGTGCCGAGTTGCCCGCCATTGCGGCCCGACGCGCCGTCGCCAAACCGGCAGGCCTCGATGAGCACAACAGACACGCCCGCTTTGGCGAGATGATACGCCGCCTGCAGCCCGGTAAAGCCGCCGCCGATAATGGCGACGTCGCATGTCTTCGATCCGTCGAGTTCAGGATAGGTGGGCCGCTCGCCCGCCGTTGCCTGATACCACGAAATGCCGGGCGCGATCGGGCTCTGCCATTTCTGTTCGGATGTCATAGTGCCATCCTCACACGTTGAGCAGAAGGAATTCGCGTTCCCACGGGCTGATCACCTGCATGAAGGTCTCGAACTCGCCGCGCTTGACGCCGGCATAGAGCCCGATGAACTCGCGGCCGAACACCTCCTCGAATGCCGGCTCGTCTTCCATCAGGGCGACGGCTTCAAGCAGACCGCGCGGCAGGTCGATCGAGCCTTCGTTGGCCGAATCCTCGGTCGGCGCCGTCGGCTCGATTTCCTTCATGATGCCCAAGAGGCCGCAGGCAAGTGAAGCCGCCAGCGCCAGATAGGGGTTGGCGTCGGAACTCGGCAGTCGGTTCTCGACACGCCGCGCCTGCGGATCCGAAACCGGCACGCGGAATGCCGTCGTGCGGTTGTCGTAACCCCAGGCGTTGTTGACCGGGCAGGACATGTCGGGCGTCAGGCGGCGGTAGGAATTGACGTAAGGCGCCAGCATGCAGAGCGCGCTCGGCACGTATTTCTGCATGCCGCCGATGAAGTGGAAGAACTCCTTCGAGGGCGAGCCGTCGGGGTTGGAAAACACGTTCTTGCCCGTGTCCTCGTGGATGACCGACTGGTGAATGTGCATCGCCGATCCGGCTTGGCCCTGCATCGGCTTGGCCATGAAGGTGGCGTAGATGCCATGCTTCATCGCCGCCTCGCGGATCGTCCGCTTGAACATGAAGACCTGGTCTGCAAGCTCGATCGGATTGCCGTGGCGAAGGTTGATCTCGAGCTGTGCCGGTCCTTCTTCGTGGATCAGCGTGTCGATCTCCAGCCCCTGCTTTTCCGAGAAGTGGTAGATGTCGTCGATCAGTTCGTCGAACTCGTTGATCCCGGCGATCGAATAGCCCTGGCCGCCGAGAATGGCGCGGCCCGAGCGGCCCTTTGGCGGATGGAGCGGATAATCCGGGTCGTCGTTCTTGGCAACGAGATAGAACTCGATCTCCGGCGCCACGATCGGCTTCCAGCCGCGGTCGTGATAGAGCTTCATGATCCGCTTCAAGACGTTGCGCGGCGTATAGGGGACCTCTTCTCCATCGGCGCTGACGATATCGCAGATCACCTGCGCGGTCGGGTCCGTTTCCCACGGCACGACGGAAAGCGTCGAAAGGTCGGGCACCAGCTTGAGATCGCTGTCGCGCGGCTCGTACCGGAAGCTTTCGGTTTCCTCGGGATATTCGCCCGAAATTGTGTGGCGGTAGATTGCCGAAGGCAGCGCCAGCGATGTGTTCGAGGTGAATTTCGAGCTCGGCATCATCTTGCCGCGCGGCACGCCGGCAAGGTCGGGCGTGATGCATTCGATGTCTTCGATCCCGCGTGCCCGCAAGAACTGCGCTGCTTCCTTCCAGGAGGCCACGCCGCGAAGATATCCAGGGTCCGGGGGAGATTTCTTCGAGGCGGGAACGTTCTTGGCAGGCTTCAGCGTCGTCTTTTTTGGGGACATGACACACCGGTTTGCGTTGATCTTGCGCCCATAATAACCGGAGTTTGGCAATTGGCGAGGGGGAACGCACGTTGACTTTCGCCTATTGATGGAAAAAGAAGACGCCTTTCGACGAAGGAAACAGCCGTGCAGCGAAGAAGCGATGTGATCGTGATAGGCGCGGGCGCCGCAGGCATGATGTGCGCCATCCGCGCCGGCCAGCGCGGCCGCTCGGTGGTCGTGCTGGATCACGCCAAGGCGCCCGGCGACAAGATCCGCATCTCCGGCGGCGGTCGCTGCAACTTCACCAATATCCACGCCTCGCCGAAGAATTTCCTCTCGGCCAATCCGCATTTCAGTAAATCGGCGCTCGCCCGCTTCACGCCATCGGACTTCGTTGCCATGGTCGATCGCCACAAGATCGCCTGGCACGAAAAGACGCTCGGCCAGCTGTTTTGCGATGACAGCGCGAAGGACATCATCCGCATGCTGCTGGACGAGATGCAGGCGGTTGGCGCAAGGCTCGAGTTGCGCACCGAGATTGTCGCGGTCGATAAGACCGAGGACGGCTTTCGCGTCTCGACCTCCGAGGGCGAGTATCACGCAACCTCGCTGGTGATCGCCACCGGCGGCAAGTCGATCCCGAAAATGGGCGCGACCGGTTTCGCCTATCGCATCGCCGAACAGTTCGGCCTGCCCCTCATCGAAACCCGCCCCGGCCTCGTGCCGCTGACGCTCGACCCGGCGCTGCTCGAAAGCGTCGCACCGCTCTCGGGGATTGCGGCCCCCGCCGAACTGCGCCACGGCAAGACCGCCTTTCGCGAAGCGCTGCTCTTCACCCATCGCGGCCTGAGCGGCCCGGCCATCCTGCAGATCTCCTCCTACTGGCGCGAGGGTGACGAGATCACCGTCGACATCGAGCCCGACGTCGATCTCCTCGCGCACCTGAAGGCGGCAAAGCAGGCGAACGGTCGGCAGTCGGCGCAGACGGCGCTCGGCGAGGTACTTCCCAAGCGCCTCGCGCAATATCTGACCGAGCGCGCCGGCGTCACCGGCAATATGGCGGACATGTCCGACAAGGTGCTGGCGCGCCTCGCCGATGCCGCGCAGAATTGGACGATCAAGCCTTCGGGCTCCGAGGGTTACCGCACGGCCGAGGTCACGCTTGGCGGCATCGATACCGCTGCGCTCGATTCCCGCAGCATGCAGGCCAAGGCGGTGCCCGGTCTCCACTTCATAGGCGAGTGCGTGGACGTCACCGGCTGGCTCGGCGGCTACAATTTCCAGTGGGCCTGGGCGTCGGGTGTCGCTGCTGGTGACAGTCTATAAAGCTTATTCTTCGTAGAGATGAAACCAGTTGAAGGATTCAAGAGTTCTTAAGCAGGGTGCGCCATCCTGTCCCGATGACGTGCTTAAATTGGCTTCCTAAATAAGGCTTTACGAGCACAGTCTTTTGTTGGATTGTTGTGACATAGAGAAGTGAGGTTCTGCAGATGAACAAGAACACACGACGCGCCCGCGCCATCGCAATTGCCAAGGCCCAGCCGGATACACGGCTTGTCGCAATCCGCTACTTCGTCCTGGCCGCCAGTGCCGCTGCCGCCGTCATGGCGCTCTTCCTTCCGCGAATGCTCTAAGGCACTCCCCTTCAAGGCAACGAGACCTTGCGGCGCATAGATGCGCCTGCACTATAAGCGCGCGAAAGCCCGGTTTGCTGCGATATCCGGCTACCTAAGCTTATATAAAAATTAACGCATCTTCGGCAAAGCTTTAGTATGACTTATGGGCGCCTCGCATCTTGCGTGGTGTGACAGGCAATGATTGCCGTCCGAGCATGCGCTCGCGATCCCCCATTGTTCCAAAATGTTCGATGCACTCAGCCGACGCGCAATCTCGCCGCCGGTGGGAGGAGTGGTGTATGGAAGGCCGGAACCCCCATGTTTATTGACAGGATTCTTTCCCGTTTCAGGATCAAGACCAAGGTCCTCATCTTTGTTTTGCCGTTTGTTTTAAGCATTTCAGCAGTCGGCTTCACCGGCCTTTATGCGTCCGGCCTGCTTCAGGGCCGGATGGAGATCTCCAACAGCGTCCTTCAGTCGCTGAGCGGTTTCAAGGATCTCTTCGGCTCCATGGACGATTTCCTGCGTGTGACTAATGAAGAAGCGCGCGACAAGCTCTACGCCGATGTCTCCACCCAGCATGCGACGCTGAGCGCCACGCTGAAGCAGATCGGCGACAATGCCGGCCGCGCCAATCTGCAGGCCGCGACCGATGGAACCTCCGGTATTTCCGACACCGTCGGCAAGCTCTGGACCCTGCACGAACAGGAAGTCGCCCTGCGCAAATCGATCGACGAAGCACAGAAGGTGATGATCTCCAGCCGCTTTAACGTCAATTACGACGCCCAGCAGCTGCAGGAAAACATTCGCAACGACGAAGGCAACGCCACCGCGACGCTGCGCGCCGCCGACCGGCTCCTGAAGGGCGGTGATGCGCTGGCAACCGTGATGGCCGATTTCGGCAAGGCGCAACTGCCGGCCGACAAGCTCAAGGTGGTTACCGATGCGCTCCCAGGCATCCTGAAAGCCCAGCGCCTGATCGAGATCTCCGTCCCGCAGAACCAGAAGAGCATGACGCAGTCGCTCGCTCAGACGATCAGCGATGTGAAGGCGCAGGCGACCGCCGCCGACGCCGGCACCGATGAGGCGATCGCCAATCTCGGCCGTCTCGTTTCGCGCTTCCGCCAGATGTCGACCTACACCCAGCTGACAGCAACGCAGATGATGCGTGCCGCCACGACCACCTTCGTCGAGCTTGACAGCCGTATCGCACAGACAAACTCCGTGCTGGAAGACACGCGCCGCCTCGAAAGCGCGATCTATTCGCTGCAGCTCGTGCTCGGCGAATTCGCCGCCAAGCCGGACAAGGACAACCGCGTTCGCCTGCACCAGGAAATCGCCACCCTCGGCACCAACCTCAACACGCTGCTCGCCAGCGCCAAGGGCATGAATTTCGCCGAAGATATCGTCGCCGCCATGTCGCCGGCGCTTGCCTCGATGGACAAGGATGCCGAAAGCCTCGTCGCCACCATCGAGCAGCGCGTCGCCGACTACGCTTCCGCCCGCACGCAGCTGAACGCCGTCTGGGGCGAGCTTACAGCCTTCGCCGAGCTGCAGAAGCAGACGGCCGGCGTCGAGCGCACCCAGGCCAACGGCATCTCCGTCCTCACGACCGGTCTCGGCATCCTGCTGTCTGTCGTCGGCGGCATCGCGCTCGTCCTGACCCTGCAGCGGCCGATCGGCCAGATCACGTCAGCCATGCGCCGCATCGCCGATGGCGCGCTCGACACCAGCATATCAGGTGAACAGCGCCACGACGAAATCGGCGACATGGCCCGCGCGCTCGGCATCTTCAAGGAAAACGCGATCTCCAAGATCCGTATCGAGGAGCAGAGCGACGAGGAGCGCGCTGCTTCCGAGCACGAGCGCCAGCGCAACGACGCCGAAAAGCGCGAGATGGACCGCCAGATCGAGTTCGCCGTCAACGCACTTGCATCGGGTCTCGAGCGCATGTCGCAGGGCGATATCTCGACCACGATCGACACGCCCTTCATCGGCCGTCTGGAGCAGCTTCGCCAGGATTTCAACGGCTCGATGATGCGCCTCCAGGCAACAATGAGCCAGATCCGCGACAACGTCGAAATGATCCAGGGCAATGGCAACCAGATGGCCCAGTCGGCCGAGGATCTCGCCAAGCGCACCGAAAACCAGGCCGCCTCGCTGGAAGAGACGGCAGCCGCCGTGGACCAGATCACCGTCACCGTGCGTTCGTCCGCCGAACGCGCCAAGGAGGCCGATCAGGTCGTGCGTCAGGCCAAGCGCAGTGCCGATGATTCCGCGACCGTCGTCAACAATGCGATCGACGCGATGACCCGCATCGAGGAAGCCTCGCAGCAGATCGAGCAGATCATCGGCGTCATCGACGAGATCGCCTTCCAGACCAACCTTCTGGCGCTCAATGCCGGCATCGAGGCTGCGCGCGCCGGGGAAGCTGGCAAGGGCTTCGCCGTCGTCGCCATGGAAGTCCGCGAACTGGCGCAGCGCTCGGCCGCTGCCGCGCAGGAGATCAAGGGGCTGATCAATAAGTCGACCAACGAAGTGAATTCCGGTTCGCAGTTCGTGCAGCAGACCGGCACGGTGCTGGCAAAGATCAGCACCCAGATCGTCGCCATCAGCGAGCATGTCGAAGTCATCGCCCGTGCCAGCCACGATCAGTCCGGCGCGCTGCAGGAGGTCAACACCACGGTCAACCAGATGGACCAGATGACCCAACAGAACGCCGCGATGGTCGAGGAAACCACGGCCGCCAGCCGCGAGCTTGCCAACGAAGCCGACGCTCTCCTCAGCCTCATCAGGCAGTTCAAGATCGACAGCGGTAGCCAGGAGAAGGTCTACCGCGCTGCCTGATCGCGGCAGATACTTTCGATAGGAACATGCGATGGCTCCGGAAACGGAGCCATTTGCGTTTCTCCGGTGCGGATATGCAGGAAATCATCCATGCATTTTTGTTTGCGCAGACATGACACCCGTCAGTTTTCATGGGATTTATCTTAAAACTTTAGCACTAATTTCGGCCCCGATTATTCCTCAGGGGTCTTTGTATGCTTCGCTTCTTCTCAGCGTCTATTGTTCGGCAAATCGTCGCGATTACGCTTGCTCTTCTGGTCTTCAGTACAGCGGCGATTGTTTCTGTAACTTACTACAATCTTAGCGCGTACGTCATGACCAGCGCGGTTACCGATGCCAAGGACGCAAGTCGCGCCATGGCGGTGCTCTATGCGGCTGGCGATCCGGCCGCGAAGGTCGATGTTCGCGACAATAAGCTGGTCGCCGTCAGCGAAGAGAAGCTGCCGGCGTCGCTCAGCGACCACGCGCTTGTCGATCGCACCGCCGCCTCCATCGCCGGCTACGCTACGGTGTTCGAGCGTCAGGGCGATGACTACGTCCGCGTCTCGACGAACGTTAAGAAGGAAAACGGCGAGCGTGCCGTCGGCACCAAGCTTGCCGCCGGACACCCGGCGCAGGCGGCTCTCGCCAAGGGTGAAGCCTATTACGGCCCGGCCGATCTCTTCGGCAAGAAGTTCATGACCGGCTATTTCCCGGTCAAGAGTGCAGCGGGCGCCACCGTCGGCGTCCTCTTCATCGGCATTCCGATGGAAGTCTACTACAGCAGCCTGCAGCAGCTCCTGACCCTGGTTGTCGGCGTCGGCCTCGCGGTCCTGCTGATCGTCGGCGTCATCGCATACTTCGCGATCCGAGCCACCATCCGTCCGCTCGAGACGCTGACGGGTGCCATCAACACGATCTCGTCTGGAAATCTCGATACGAAGATTCCCTGCACCGCAAAGGAGAACGAGTTCGGAGCGATCGGCAAAGCGCTCGCTCTGTTCCAGGACGGCGCCCGCGCTCGTCTGACGCTGGAAACACAGGCGGCCGAACAGCGCGCCTTCAGCGACGCGGAGCGCAGCCGCAACGATGCCGAAAAGCGCACGCTTGACGACCAGATCCAGTTTGCCGTCACCGAGCTCGCGGCGGGCCTCGGTCGCCTGTCGCGCGGCGATGTCTCGGAAATGATCCAAACGCCCTTCGTCGGCCGTCTCGAGCAGTTGCGCGTGGATTTCAACGCCTCGCTCGAGCGTCTGCAGGATACGCTTTCGCGCATCCGCGATAACGCGGCGACGATCCACCGCAATTCCGGCTCCATGCTCCACTCGGCCGATGAGCTCTCCAAGCGCACCGAAGCCCAGGCCGCAAGCCTGGAAGAAACCGCTGCTGCCGTGGAAGAGATTACCGTCACCGTCCGCTCGTCTGCCGAACGCGCCCGCGAGGCAAACAGCGCCGTTGTCGTTACCAAGAAGACGGCGGACAGCTCGACTGTCGTGGTCGGCGATACCGTCGCCGCGATGGACCGCATCGAAGCGGCGTCCAAGCAGATCGAGCAAATCATCGAGGTGATCGACGACATCGCCTTCCAGACCAACCTCTTGGCGCTGAACGCCGGTATCGAGGCGGCGCGCGCCGGGGAAGCCGGCAAGGGCTTCGCGGTCGTTGCCATGGAAGTGCGCGAGCTCGCCCAGCGCTCGGCCGATGCCGCGCGCGAGATCAAGAGCCTGATCGAAACCTCGACCCGCGAAGTCGCGGCAGGCTCGGGACTGGTCCAGAAGACCGGCTCGGTTCTGGCCTCGATCAGCAGCGAGATCATCGCGATCAGCAAGCACGTCGAAACCATCGCCACCGCCAGCGCCGACCAGTCGGCCGCCCTGCAGGAAGTCAACAGCTCCGTCAACGCGATGGATCAGATGACGCAGAAGAACTCGGCCATGGTCGAGGAGACCACCGAGCAGAGCCGCCAGCTGGCGAGCGAAGCCGATGCGCTCATGTCGCTGATACAGCAGTTCCGCATCGATGCGTCTTCGGCGCCCCAGCAGGTCCGCATGCGAAACGCTGCCTGATCGGTTCTCCATCAGGTTTGATCATCGAAGGGCTGCCCGTTGGGCGGCCCTTTTTCATGGGCAGCAAGGCGAGAAGGCGAGCGGCGAAGCGCTCGAGCTTCGACTGTCCGTAGCTCTGGTAGAAGGCTTCCTCTTCCCGCGCACGATACGGGTCGAAATTCCTCTCGTTGAGTTTCGCGAGCTCGATGAAGGCCAATAGCTCAATCATGACGGTGTCCTTTCCAAGTGAAGATGGACACAGGGTATTCGCCAAAATTCGCTTCATAAACGCAAGAAATCCCACTATGTTTTTCACTCATGAAAAGCACGCAATGGGATTCCCTTCAGCTCTTCCTGCAGGTGGCGCGCCTCGGCGGTCTGACGGGGGCGGCGGCCGCAAGCGGGCTCAGCCCCGCCACCATCGGCCGGCGAATGCTTGATCTCGAGCAGGAGATCGGCCGAACGCTCTTTTCCCGCAGCCAGACCGGCTACCGGCTGACGCCGGATGGCCAGGCCCTGCTCGATCATCTGAAGGACATGGAGGCTGCCGCCCGCAAGGTGGATGCGTGGCGCCAGGCAAGCAGCGTCGGAGCGACCGTGCGGATTGCCGCCGGCACCTGGGTGGCCTGGCTGATGGCCGAGAATTTTGGCGCGATCCGCCTGCCCGGCGACCATTTCGCGGTGTCGCTGACGATAGGCGAGGCGCGCGCCAACCTGAACTACCGCGAGATCGATATCGGCATCCGCGCCTTCGAGCCGGAGGAAAACAATCTCGCCGCACGGCTATTGGGCGAGGTAGCTTACGCCGTCTATGCCAGGCGCAATGCCGGCGAACAGGAAGAGCGCTGGCTGGCCGTGACAGAGGAGGATGCTATCTCCAACTATCTGCGCTGGCCGCACCGCAATGCCGCGGGCGCCATCGTCGCCACCGTCAACCGCCCGCGCTCGCTGCTCGATCTCGTCCGCGCGGGCGCCGGCAAGGCGGTGCTGCCCTGCTTCGTCGGCGATCTTGATCCAGACCTGCAGCGTCTCGGCCCGGAACTACCGGACTTGCGCCACCAGCAATGGATCGTCATGAACAACGAAGACCGGCATCGCCAGGAAATTCGCACCGTTGCAGATCGCATGACCAAGCTGCTGAAAAGCTACGGCGATCTCTTCGCGGGAAAGCGCCCCAGCCGAAGCTGAGGCGCCGCGTTGCAGGGCGGATTGGGGGCTAGTCAGCTCCGGCCGGCAACAATGATGGGGATCAGCAAGTCACCCCAGTTGCCATCGCCGCCGTGGTGGCGGGCCGAGCGGACGATCTCGACCGAAACACCGGCGTCGACCGCCTTCATGACCGACTGGTTCAGCCGGTGCAGATCATTGGCGAGCATGCGGATCATGCCTTGCTGATCCGGTGTCATGCTGGTGGATTGTTCCTCTGCGCGTTCCTTGACGCGTGCAAGCGTAGGCATGGCTTTCTCCTCCTTTGATCGATGTTACTCGGCTGCTGGCTTGAACTGTGCGTGCTCGGTCGATTCCCCCATTGCCGTGGTCGAGGACCGCCCGCCTGTGATTGCCATCGATACGGCGTCGAAATAGCCGGTGCCGACCTCGCGCTGATGCTTGGTCGCCGTGTAGCCATTTACTTCAGCGGCAAATTCCGCCTGCTGCAGCTCCGAATAAGCAGCCATCTGCCGATCCTTGTAGCCGCGGGCGAGTTCGTACATGCCGAAGTTCAGCTGGTGGAAGCCCGCCAGCGTGATGAACTGGAACTTGTAGCCCATCGCACCGAGCTCACGCTGGAACTTCGCGATCGTCGCGTCGTCGAGGTTCTTTTTCCAGTTGAACGACGGCGAGCAGTTGTAGGCCAAAAGTTTGCCCGGATGCACCTTGTGTACACCCTCGGCAAACCGGCGCGCCTGTTCCAGATCCGGCTTCGAGGTTTCGCACCAGATCAGGTCGCAATGCGGCGCATAGGCGACGGCACGCGCGATGCAGGGCTCCAGCCCGTTGCGCACCTGATAGAAGCCTTCGACCGTACGGCCGGCATCGTAATCGACGAAAGGCTGGTCGCGCTCGTCGATATCGGAGGTCAACAGTTTGGCGGCTTCCGCGTCGGTGCGGGCGATGACGAGCGTCGGCACCCCCATGACGTCGGCGGCAAGGCGCGCGGCGTCGAGATTGCGGATATGGGCGGCCGTCGGGATCAGAACCTTGCCGCCGAGATGGCCGCACTTCTTTTCCGACGCCAGCTGGTCCTCGAAATGGACCCCCGCGACGCCGGCCTCGATATAAGCCTTCATAATCTCGAAGGCGTTGAGCGGCCCGCCGAACCCGGCTTCGGCATCGGCAACGATCGGCGCGAACCATGTCTCGACCGAAAGCCCCTTGTCTTCCGAGGTCTCGATCTGGTCGGCGCGCTGCAGGGTTCTGTTGATCCGCTTGGCAAGCTCCGGCCCGGCATTGGCGGGATAGAGCGACTGATCGGGATACATCGCCGATGCCGTGTTGGAATCGGCCGCGACCTGCCAGCCCGATAGATAGATCGCCTTCAGCCCGGCGCGGACCATCTGCATGGCCTGGTTACCGGAAAGCGCGCCGAGCGCGTTGACGAAGTCGTCCTGATGCAGCAGCTGCCAGAGCCGGTTGGCGCCCATTTCGGCCAGCGAGTAACGAAGCTCGACCGATCCGCGCAGCCTTTTCACATCAGCGGCCGAATAGGGACGCTCGATGCCGGCGAAGCGGTTGGCGGGGATATTCCGGTGAAGCTTGTCAAACTCTGTCATGTCTTCCTCCTTGCATAACATCATGGCCATCTGGCTGATTGACAGGATTTACAAATCATCAGGAAATGGCCAGAGTTAACTGGAGAAACGCGATGGAATAGGGGTCGCGATGCAAAGAACATGACAAGTTTTGGCAGTAAATTTGTCAAGTTTTGTAAATTCTGCGACCCGGATATTCTGTAAAGGATTGTCACATGGCTGAGCGCAAGATGTTTGCCGGTCCCAAGGTCCGCCGTATCCGAAACGGTCTCGGCGTCACGCAGGCGGCGATGGCCGAGGCGCTGGAGATCTCGCCGTCCTATCTCAACCTGATTGAGCGCAACCAGCGCCCGCTGACCGTCCAGCTGCTGCTCAAGCTCGCCGCGGTCTACAAGGTCGACCTGGAGGAACTGCGCGCCGAAAGCGGCGGCAGCCTCACTCAGCTGAAGGAAGTCTTCGCCGATCCGCTGCTATCGGGCGAGCTGCCGGGCGATCAGGAGCTGGTCGAAGTCGCGGAAGCGGCGCCCAATGCGGCAAGCGGCGTCATCAAGCTCTACCGCGCCTACCGGGAACAGGCGGCGCGCCTCTCCGATCTCACGCTTCTGAGCGCCGGCGAGGGGCAGGTGCCGCTTTCGGGCGCGCGGCTGCCGGCCGATGAAGTGCGCGATGTGCTGGAGCGCCGTTCGGCCTATTTTCCGCGCATCGAAACGGCGGCGGAAGCGTTCCTGCATGCGCTCTCCGACCCCCGCGATATCATCTCGACATTCAAGGAGTGGCTGCGCGCCCAGCGCGGCATCGGCGTTCGTGTTCTCCCCATCCACGTCATGCCGGATCTCCGCCGCCGTTTCGATCGTCACTCCATGCGGCTCTTCATTTCCGAGCGCCTGTCGCCGGCCGATCAGGCGCAGGAGATCGCCATCGAAGTCGCGACGCTGGCGCTGCGCGAGGCGATCGTGAGCGAGCTCGAAGGCCTGATGCTCTCCACCGAGGAGGCGAGGCGCATCGCCCGCTTCGAACTCGCTCGCTATGCGGCGCTGGCGCTGACCATGCCCTACGCGCCCTTCCTCGCCGCAGCCCAGGCGGCGTCCTACGACATCGATATCCTGCGCGTCCGCTTCAATGTCTCCTTCGCGCAGGCGGCGACCCGGCTGACCATGCTGCAGCGCCCCGGCGCGTCGGCGGTCTCCTTTTTCACCATGGAGATCGATGGCGCCGGTCATCGGCTGCGGCGCTCAGGATCGCAAGGCTTCCCGCATCTGCGCTTTGGCGGCGACTGTCCCAAGCTCAACGTCCATGTCGCGCTGCTCCAGCCCGGACAAATCCTCGCCGAGATGGTCGAGATGCCGGACAATAGCCGCTACCTCACCATCTCCCGCACGCTTGAGGGGCCGAACGCGCCGTTCGGCGAGCGCGTCCGCCGCACGGCGCTTCTCGTCGGTTGTGATATTTTTGCGGGCGAGGGGACGGTCTACGGCAAGGCGGTTTCCGCGCAAAAGGCGATCACAACGGGCTCGGGCTGTCGTCTCTGCGAAAGGCGGGGCTGTCTCTCGCGCGCCGAGCCGCCTGTCACCCGTCCGTTGGGGCTCGATGAGATGGTCTCGGGCCTCAGCAGCTTCGACTTCTAATCAAGGCGAAATCATTGAGAGTGCAGGATTTTGCGCTTGTCGGCTCCATAAATCCTTTCTAGTCTGCAACCAAAACCAGAGGGAAGCATCCGCGCAAACGGTGCCCAAACAAAAAGCAGGAGATAGCATGAGGTCAATTCTCGCAAAGCTCGCGGCCACGGCTCTCGTGACTGGGCTTTCGATCACGCCATCCGTTGCCGCGGATCGCGTCGTCAACGTCTACAACTGGTCCGATTATATCGACAGTTCCATCCTCGAAGATTTCACCAAGGAAACCGGCATCAAGGTCGTCTACGACACCTTCGACAGCAACGAGACGGTGGAAACCAAGCTTCTGGCAGGCGGTACCGGCTATGACGTTGTCGTTCCGACGGCCGACTTCCTGCAGCGCCAGATTCAGGCCGGCGTGTTCCAGAAGCTCGACAAGTCGAAGCTGCCGAACATCACCAACATGTGGGACGTGATCCAGCAGCGCACCGCGAGCTACGATCCCGGCAACGAATATGCCGTGGACTACATGTGGGGCACCGATGGCATCGGCTATAATGTAAAGAAGGTCGCTGAAATCCTCGGCCCCGACGTCAAGCCGGGCCTGGAAGTGATCTTCGATCCGAAGGTCGCCGCCAAGTTCAAGGATTGCGGCATCTACGTGCTCGACACGCCGAAGGATGTGCTGTCCACCGCGCTGCACTATCTTGGCCTTGATCCGAATTCCAAGAATCCGGAGGATTTCAAGAAGGTCGAAGAGCTGATGACCTCGGTTCGACCCTTCATCCGCAAGTTCCACTCGTCGGAATACATCAACGCGCTTGCCAACGGCGACATCTGCATCGCCTTCGGCTATTCGGGTGACGTTCTGCAGGCGCGCGACCGTGCCGTTGAAGCCAAGAACGGCGTCGAGGTGAACTACTCGATCCCGTCGCAGGGCGCCCAGATGTGGTTCGACATGATGGCGATCCCGGCCGATGCTCCGCATGTCGCCGAGGCCCACGAATTCATCAATTACATGATGAAGCCCGAAGTCATCGCCAAGGCCAGCGACTACGTCTTCTACGCCAACGGCAACAAGGCCTCGCAGCAGTTCGTGAGCAAGGATGTCCTGGAAGACCCGGCGATCTACCCGACCGAGGATATCATGGGCAAGCTCTTCACCATCTCTCCGTGGGATCCGAAAACGCAGCGCACGGCGACGCGGCTCTGGACCAAGATCGTCACCGGCCAGTAAGACCATCAGGCCCGGGCGGCAACGACCGGGCCTTTTTATATGCCGATCGTGGGGACGGCGGCTTTTGAGAATGATTTTTCGGGGAACACGATGAAGTCACTTGGCAATACCCGCCGTTCATTTGCGCCGTGGACAGATCCGGCAGCTAAGCCTTTCATATCCTTCAAGAACGTCACCAAGCGTTTCGGCGATTTCACCGCCGTCGACGATCTGTCTCTCGACATCTATCACCGCGAGTTCTTCGCGCTGCTCGGCGCATCGGGCTGCGGCAAGTCCACGCTGCTGCGCATGCTTGCTGGTTTCGAGCAGCCGACCTCTGGCGAGATCATTCTGGATGGCACCGACTTGGCCGGAACGCCGCCCTATAAGCGCCCGGTCAACATGATGTTCCAGTCCTACGCGCTCTTTCCGCACATGACGGTCGAAAAGAACATCGCCTTCGGCCTGCGCCAGGACGGCATGGGCAAGGACGAGATCGGCGAACGCGTGCTGCAGATGCTGAAGATGGTGAAGCTGGAGAAATTCGCCTCCCGCAAGCCCAACCAGCTTTCCGGTGGTCAGCGTCAGCGCGTGGCGCTTGCCCGTTCGCTTGCTAAGCGCCCCAAGGTGCTGCTGCTCGACGAACCGCTCGGCGCGCTCGACAAGAAGCTGCGCGAGGAAACCCAGTTCGAGCTGATGGACCTGCAGCAGAACCTCGGCCTCACCTTCGTCGTCGTCACCCACGACCAGGAAGAAGCGATGACCATGGCCGACCGCATCGCGGTCATGAGCCACGGCAAGGTCATCCAGGTGGCGACGCCGGCCGAGATCTACGAGGCCCCCAACTCCCGCTTCGTGGCCGACTTTATCGGCGACGTGAACATCTTCGATGGCAAGATCACTGCCTCCGATGCCAATAGCGTCGAGATGTCAATCGACGAGAGCCTGACCATCAAGCTATCTGGCGCAGAGCCGCTGCCGGTCGGAAGCGCCGCCGGCTTCGCCATCCGTCCCGAAAAGCTGAAGGTGACGCGCACCCCGCCGGCCAACCCCGGCGTCAATGCCGCCTCGGGCGAGCTCTGGGACATCGCCTATCTCGGCGACATGACGGTCTTCCACGTGAAGCTGAAGAGCGGCAAGGTGGTCAAGGCGTCGTCGCTGAACGCGCAGCGCGCGGTTGATGATCCCTTCGTCTACGATCAGGAAGTCTGGGTCACCTTCGCCGAGGACGCCGGCGTTCTGTTGAAGGATTGACGCCATGGGCAAGCTCGGATCATCCGTCTACAACCGCCTCGTCATCATCGTCCCCTACGTCTGGCTGCTGCTCTTCTTCCTGGCGCCGTTCTTCATCGTCTTCCGCATCTCGCTGTCGACGACGGCAATCGCAATGCCACCATACGAGCCGGTGTTTTCGCTGGCCGATGGCTGGGCCGATTTCTGGGAGAAGGTGTCGAGCTTCTCTTTCGACAATTACAGCTATCTGATCGACGATCCGCTCTACTTCAACGCCTATCTATCCAGCGTCATCATCGCCGGCATCTCCACGCTGCTGACGCTGCTGATCGCCTATCCGATCGCCTACGGCATGGCCAACGCCCCGCGCAGCATCCGCCCGACGCTGCTGATGCTGGTCATCCTGCCGTTCTGGACGAGCTTCCTGATCCGCGTCTACGCCTGGATTGCCATCCTGAAGCCCGAAGGGCTGCTCAACCAGCTGCTGCAGTCGCTGCATATTATCGACAGCCCGTTGATCATCCTCAACACCAACGTCGCCGTCTATATCGGCATCGTCTATTCCTATCTGCCCTTCATGGTCCTGCCGCTCTATTCCGCGCTGGAGAAGATGGACGGCACGCTTATCGAGGCGGCACAGGATCTCGGTTGCCCGCCGATCACAGCTTTCTGGCGCGTGACCTTCCCGCTGTCGCTTCCCGGCGTCGTCGCCGGCTGCATGCTAGTCTTCATCCCCGCCGTCGGCGAGTTCGTCATCCCCGATCTGCTCGGTGGATCGCAGACGCTGATGATCGGCAAGACACTGTGGAACGAGTTCAACGCCAATCGCGACTGGCCGGTCTCCTCGGCCGTGGCGACCATCTTGCTTCTCATCCTGGTGATCCCGATCGTGTTCTTCCAGAATGCGCAGGCCAAAGCCGATGAGCAGGGGAGATAGGCCATGATGAAATGGACCCGCTTCAACGTCGCCTCCGTGACACTCGGCTTCGCCTTCCTCTATCTGCCGATCGTGCTTCTCGTCGTCTTCTCGTTCAACGAATCGAAGCTCGTCACCGTCTGGGGCGGCTTCTCGACCAAGTGGTACGTGTCGCTCTTCCAGAACCAGGCGCTGCTCGACGCCGCCTGGGTGACACTCAGGGTTGGTGTGCTCTCGGCCACCGCGGCGACCATTCTCGGTACGCTCGCCGCCATCACGCTGGTGCGCTACACGCGCTTCCGCGGCCGCATGCTCTTCTCCGGCATGGTCTACGCGCCGCTGGTCATGCCCGAAGTCATCACCGGCCTGTCGCTGCTGCTGCTTTTCGTGGCAATCGGCTTCGACCGCGGCTTTTGGACCATCACGTTGGCGCATACGACGCTCACCATGTGCTTCGTCGCCGTCGTCGTGCAGTCGCGCCTGCTGACCTTCGATCGGTCGATCGAGGAGGCAGCGCTTGATCTCGGCTCGCCGCCGGTGCGCACCTTCTTCGAGATCACGCTGCCGATCATCGCGCCCGCCGTGGCGTCCGGCTGGATCCTCGCCTTCACCCTGTCACTGGACGATCTCGTCATCGCCAGCTTCACCTCAGGGCCCGGCGCCACCACGCTGCCGATGAAGATCTACAGCCAGGTGCGCCTCGGCGTCACGCCCGAGATCAACGCGGTCTGCACGCTGCTGATTGCCATCGTCGCAGTTGGCGTCATCTGCGCATCGGTCATCACCAAGCGGCGCGAGCTGCAGCGTGAGAGGGATGAGCGGGCGGCGGCGAACGCGCCGTGATTACTTCGTAGCGCCTTCCTGCGGCGGCTGCTGGTTGCCCGGCAACGCCGAAAGGACCGGATCCGGCCAGGAGCCGCCGACGAAGAACGGCAGCACAGGGAAGGCCGCGTCGTTAACGGGATCGGTGGCAATGATCTTGCCTGATAGCGCGAGCCCGCTCGACTTGTAGGGAATGACACCCGACAGCGTGATTGTCTCCTGCGGCCCTTCGATCCGGCCGCGCTTGATCTGCGCGGCCCCGTCGTCGAGATCGGCCGCGATATCCAGGCGATCGAACGCGAAGGCGCGATGCGAGACAGCGCTCAAAGCAAAGAATTCCGCCTTCGCCGCTTCGCTGCGCACCGCCTCGGAATCAAACCCGGGCAGTGAGCCTGATTGCATGCGAAAATGAATGTTGCCGGTGACATCAGCCGGTCCCGCCTTCCAGATCGGCAGCGCGGTGCGCACGGCAAGGTCGAGCGAGCCGGTTGCAAGCGGCAGCGGCCCCTTCAGGTTCAGGCGTTCGATCAAGCTGGCGAAATCCGCGCCGCGGATCGACATTTGCAGCTTGCCGCCGCCATCGAAGTCGCCGCGTGTCGTCTCGATATGGGCAGTCAGCGAGCCGCCCTCGAATTGGCTGTCGCCGACGTCGAACCGCGCCTCGTTGCTGGAAACGATAATGCTGGCGCCGACATTGGAGAGCTTGAAGGGAATGAGATCGGCCTGCTTGGCAGACAGGCGCAGGTCGATATCGAGCTGCTGCAAGGCTCCGCCGTCTGGCGGCCCATGGTCTTCGCCGGCCACGAGCCGCACCACGAAGGCATCGAACAGGGATTTGAAGTTGATCTGATCGAAGGCCAGCGTGCCGCCGAGCTTGGCGCGCTTGCCAGGCACGAAGCTCACATCCATGGCGCCGTTGGCGTTCGAGCCGTTCATCCCGAGCGTTAGGTTGTCGAAGCGAAAGCCGTTCGCCGACGACGTCACATCGCTGTCGATGGAAAATGCCTTGAGGGTCGCCGCGTCGGGCAGCGCACGCCCCGCCCATGTCAGCAAGGCCGGCAGATCCGGAATGCCGACGGACATCGTGCCCTGCAGGCTGAAGAGATGGGCAATGTTGGCGACCCCATCGAACTTGGCCGTGACGAGGTTCGATGTCAGCGCGGCCCTCAGCGGCGCGTTCTTGCCGCCGAAGGTCAGCAACGGGCTGCGCGACGAGAAGTCCAGCTTCAGGTCGAGGCCATTTGTGCGAGCGATCAGCACCGCGCCGATCGGGCTCGACAGGCGTGGCCAGCCGATATCGGCGGTCACGCCATCGAAGCGGTAGGTCTTGCCACTGGCGACATCGGTCACGTTCAAGGTGCCGTCTTCGACCGTGATGGTGCCGATGTCGGCATCCAGCGTCGTGTCGAGCGTCTCCTCGCCGTTCTTTTCCTGCGCGCCGGCGATCGCCTGCGCCAACTGGCCGTCATTCGTCCAGTCGATCGTGCCATCGCGCTCGCGGGTCAAAAGCAGGTTGGGGCGCAGGATATGGAATTCGTGGAAGCTCGCCTTGCCCCTGAAGGCATCGATCAGGCTGAACTCGGCCGAAATGCTTTCGATGGTGCCGAGCAGCTTGTTGTTGGCGTCCTTCTGGCGCACCGCGATCTTGTTGACGGTGATGCGCGGCGTCGGCCAGAACTCGATGACAGGTGATCCGGAAATCTCGGCATTATAGCCCGTCCATCGCGAAAGCCTGTCCTCGATGCCGGAGCGCACGAGCCCGGTCGAGATCACATAGGGGCCAGCCACCCGAAGCGAAACGAAGACGGCAAGAAAGACCAACAGCGAGATCGTCGCGACGCGGGCGACACCCGGCAGCCAACGAGAGACGGGCCTGATTTTTATCCGCCGCGGCGGTGGTCGGGACGTACCCATGCGTTTCGCCAGTCTTTCGACATCTGCCCGTTAATGTACTGAAATTCCGGATATATCAAATGCCGGGCGGTTGCAAATATATAGCCGGGCGACCCGATCGGCCGCCACCTTTATCCGTCTTCATGGCGTGTTATATAGGGGCTAACAAGAGGAGTTCTGCATGCGTGACGATAAGCCACTCTGGATCCCTTCGCGAGCCTCGGTCGAAGCAAGCCCCATCTTCGCATTCATGCAGAAGTGCAACCGGGACTTCGGTCTCTCCCTATCCACTTATGGCGAGTTGCACGAATGGTCGGTCGCCGAGCGCGCCAAATTCTGGACGGCGGTTTGGGAGTTCTGTGGCGTCAAGGGCGAGCGCGGCGAACGGGTGCTTGTCGATGACGAGATCATGCTCGACGCCCGCTTCTTTCCCGATGCGACGCTGAACTTCGCCGAAAATCTGCTCTCGGGCGAGGGGGATGGCGAGGCGATCATCTTTCGCGGAGAGGACAAGGTAGAGGATCGCTGGAGCTGGGACCGGTTGCGTGAGCAGGTCTCGAGGTTGCAGCAGGCCATGCGCGCCGAGGGCATCGGGCCTGGAGACCGTGTGGCGGCAATGATGCCGAACGTGCCCGAAACGGTCGCCTTCATGCTCGCGGCCGCCTCGATAGGCGCGATCTGGTCCTCCTGTTCTCCCGACTTCGGCGAACAGGGCGTGCTTGATCGCTTCGGCCAGATCGAGCCGAAGCTCTTCGTCACCTGCGATGCCTATTGGTATGGCGGCAAGCTGCAGCCTATCAAGGAGAAGGTGGCCGCGGTCGCAGCGAAACTCGGCGTTCCCACCATCATCGTGCATTATGCGGGTGATGCCGACGATGTCGCGCGGGCCGTATCCGGTGCTCGAACGCTTGATAACTTCATCGCCGACTATCCCGTCCGCCCGGTCGAATTCCTGCGTCTGCCCTTCTCGCACCCTCTCTACATCCTGTTCTCCTCGGGCACGACGGGCGTGCCCAAATGCATCGTGCATTCGGCCGGCGGCACGCTTTTGCAGCATCTCAAGGAACATCGGCTGCATTGCGGCCTCGGCACCGGCGAAAAGCTCTTCTATTTCACCACTTGTGGCTGGATGATGTGGAACTGGCTGGTATCGGGGCTCGCCGTCGGCGCCACGCTCTGCCTCTTCGATGGCTCGCCTTTCGCGCCCGACGGCAACGTGCTCTTCGACTACGCGCAAGCGGAAAAGTTCGCGGTCTTCGGTACCTCGGCGAAATATATCGATGCTGTCCGCAAGAGCGGCCTGATGCCGCGCACCTCGCACGACCTGAGCAGCCTCCGTCTCATGACCTCCACCGGATCGCCGCTATCACCCGAAGGCTTCACCTTCGTTTATGAGGGTATCAAGGAGGACATTCAGCTCGCCTCCATCTCCGGCGGCACCGACATCGTCTCCTGCTTCGTGCTCGGCAATTCCATGCAGCCGGTGTGGCGCGGCGAAATCCAGGGGCCGGGGCTCGGCCTTGCCATGGATGTCTGGGATGACGACGGCCATCCTGTGCGCGGCGAAAAGGGCGAGCTTGTCTGCACCAAGGCCTTCCCGTCCATGCCGGTCATGTTTTGGAACGACAGCGATGGCGCCAAATACCGCGCCGCCTATTTCGAGCGCTTCGACAACATCTGGTGCCACGGCGATTTCGCTGAGTGGACCGAGCATGACGGCATCATTATTCACGGCCGCTCCGACGCGACGCTCAATCCGGGTGGCGTGCGCATCGGCACGGCGGAAATCTACAATCAGGTCGAGCAGATGCCCGAGGTCGCCGAGGCGCTCTGCATCGGCCAGGATTGGGAGGACGATGTCCGGGTCGTTCTCTTCGTGCGCCTGGCGTCGGGTGTTGCGCTGACCGATGAGCTGGTCAAGTCAATCAAAGCGCGAGTCCGCAGCGGCGCCTCGCCACGTCACGTGCCCGCAAAGGTCATCGCGGTCGCCGATATTCCGCGCACCAAGTCGGGCAAGATCGTCGAACTCGCCGTTCGCGAGATCGTGCATGGCCGGCCGGTGAAGAACAAGGAAGCGCTCGCCAATCCGGAAGTCCTTGATTTCTTTTCTAGAATCGAAGAGCTGCGCGTCTGAATAGTTAAAATGATAGCAAAACTACAATATATGACCGGGCAGAGCTTCGTGGCTCCGGCAACCTTTCGTTAAGAAAGCCTTGTCAAAGGTAAATGTAACTTGGGGCTGCATATGAACGAGGCAGCTTGGAGCCTTTGCTCCCGCAACATGATGTTAATCGCCTAGTCCTTGTTGAACAGCACCCAAACTCTCAGGCAGCCTCTTGGCTGCCTTTTTTCTTAGCTGGCCAGAACCCGCTGCGACGGAAAAGCGATCTCGACGAGCGTCCCCTCGTTGGGCGTCGAGCTGATCGCGAAGATCGCCCGGTTGGCATCGACCATGGCCTTGGTGAGCGGCAGGCCGAGGCCTGTGCCTTCGCCGCGATGGCGCGATTGCGTCGAAACCTGCCGGAACGGCTTCATCGCCTGGTCGAGCTCGCTGCGCGTCATGCCGACGCCGGTGTCGCGAATGCGAAGCACGACGCTGCCATTCGTCTCGTAAGATGTCGACACGACGATCTGCCCGCCCGATGGCGTGAAGCGGATGGCGTTGGATAAGATGTTGAGCGCGATCTGCTTGATCGAGCGCAGATCGGCGACCACATCCGGAACCGCATGCGAAAGCGCCGTTCGAATGATCACCCGCTGGCTGTTTGCCTGCGGCTGCAGCAGCGCCACGGCTTCCGAGATCGCTTCGTTGAGATTGATGGAGTCGAAATCGAGATCCATCTCGCCGGCTTCGATCTTCGAGATGTCGAGCAGATCGTTGACGATATCGAGCACATGCCGGCCCGAGCGGCCGATGTCGTTGGCGTATTCGACGTAACGCGGATGACCGATCGGCCCGAAGCGCTCGCCGGCCATCATGTCGGAAAAGCCGATGATGGCATTGAGCGGCGTTCGGATCTCGTGGCTGACCCTAGCCAGGAAGTCGGTCTTGTGGGCGTTGGCCGTTTCGGCGGCACTCTTGGCGCCGCGCAACTCGTCCTCGGTGCGTTTCCACTGGGTAATGTCGCGGATCACGGCGCAATAGCCGCTGGAGGAGGTGAGCCGCCCGAGCGTCATGAACAGCGGCACGAAACCGCCCGATGCCTCGCGGCCGATCACCTCGCGTCCGTCGTTGAGAACGCTCGCGACACCATGGCTGGAAATGCCGTTGATATAGTCGAGCACGGCCTTCTGGCTCTCATGCGCGAAGAGCATCACGAAGGGTTTGCCGCGCGTGTCGTCCTCGTCATAGTTGAACAGCGCGCTGGCCGAGCGGTTCATCGAGCGGATGTCGCCGTCGGCGCCGATCACCACGACGCCATCGGTCGCGGTTTCCAGGATCGAACGCAGTTCCTCGACTTCCACCTGCAGCTTGGCGACCTTCTCGACCATGCGGTCGGCGGCGCGTCCGTCGATGGCTGGAGCAACGTCCGGCACCGGCGCCGGCCGCTCGCTGACGACTGGCATCAAGGCCAGCATCAATGCCGTGCTGTCTTCCCAGCGGATCGATTGCAGCCGCGCCGATACCGGCACGAGGTCGTCTTCCATGGTGACGAGCATCATGCCGTCATGGCGCGCGCTGGCGTCGGCAATGTCGTCGCGCTGGAGAAGCGCATCGATGCCGCCGACATCGGCCAGATCCTGCAGCGAGCGGTAGCCCGTCAGGCGCATGAATTCCGGGTTGGCATGGATAAGCTGATCGCCCGCATGAATGAGTACGGCAACCGGCAGCTGATCGATCATGCCTGCCGAGAACCCATCGGTCATCTTCACCCGTGGCGGAATGAAGCTCGCCAGAATATCCATCTGGCTGACGGTTTCCTCGAGACCTTCGGTCACATCGTCGCTGTCGTCATTGGCCGCAACAGGCGTATCGTCGAGCGGCTCGTCCGTCGAATGCTCGGAAGAGGAGGGTGCCTCGGCGTCACTGAGCACAGCATCGCTGTCTGCGGCGTCGCTGGATACCGGCTGCTTAGCCTCATCCGATCCAGAGACCTCGGTGTTGTCCTCGTTCTGATCCGTCGTCTCGCCAACAACCTCATCGCCATGTGATGCGTCGTCATCGATAAGGTCCGCTCGCGGTGCCTCGTCGGTCACCTTCTGCGCCTCGTCAGCCGCTTGCTTCGCCTCGCCATCCTCATCCGGCGTATTCACGCCGAAGGCCTCGAGACGCTTGGCGATCTCGCGGAAGTTCGCCTGCTCGGCATTCGTCAGGCCGGGGCCGACGCCATGCAGCTGCACGATCTTGTCGGTCAGTCGGCGGTTCGGCGTTTCGACGATGCGCAAAACCGGCGGTTCGGCGCGCGGTGTCTCGACGCTCTGCGCTGGAGCCGGGGCAGGCGTATCGTCCTCGACGGCGTGCTCTTCCTCGGCCAGGAAATCGTCAGTGGCCGCATCGGCAGCATCTGTCGTCTCCACGGGAGCCGGTGCTTCGTCGATGTTGTCCTCGGCAAGTGTCTCTTCTGCGAGCTCATCCGCCACGGTCTCGTCGTCTTGCTGATCCAGCGCAGCGTCGCCATAAGCGATGCCATCAGGGCCGAATGTCAGGCCGAGCGCCAGCGGATCTTCCGCCGCATCCGAGAGGCGCACGACGCCGAAGCCACGGAAGCCGTCGAATTCGCGGCTGCGCGTATAGGTTGGCAGCGCCGCCAGGTCGACCGGCACGGCGAGGCTCGTACCCTCGATCGGCCAATGAATGGTCTTGCCCGACCATGTGTCGCGGCGCGCCAACGCCTCGGAAATCTTGCCCTCGGGATCGAGATTGAACAGCGCCGACACATCGCTGAAGGCGATGCCGATAATGTCTGCCGCATGCGGACCAACCGCTTCCGCGAACTCGCCGGACACCTCGCTGAAATGACCTTCGGCGTCGATCTTCCAGACGAAGCGCGTCGCCCGGCTGTTCGGCTTGAAGACAAAGCGACCGTTGTCGGCCGTCGCTTGCACGGCCTCGGGCGCGATCTCGGCAACGGCAGGTGCGACTTCGGCGTCATCACCCAGATCGGCGACGTGGGTCTCCTCCGCCTGTGTCGGCGCCTCATCGGCCACGCCATCGTCGCTCGCAAGCTCGCCATCGGTCAGTTCGGCAGCAGCCACCGGCTCAGCACTCACATCATCCGGCTCGAAGGCTGCGATGTCGTCATCGGCAACCGTCTCGCCCGGATGGAATGCCTCGTCAGCCTCACTATCCTCGGCCGCTACCAACTCCTCGGCAGCAGACGCTTCGTCATCATCGATATCGTCGGCAGCATCATCTGCGGCAAGCAATGCCTCGGGCTCCGGATCGGAATCCGCCAGCGTCTCGACATCGCCGAACCCGGCCGTTTCCTCATCGATGCCGCGGCCCATGTTGGGCTCGATCACGCCTGTCTCGTAGGCTTCGTCACCAGCAGGCACGGTCTCCGCCTCGAAGGCCTCCGCGGCAACCGCCGAAGCCTCTGCGATGTCGGTATCGTCGGCAATGCTCTCGTCCGGCGCGTCCTCGATATCCTCGATCTCGGCGACGGCATCGATCGCGTCGGCGAATGTCGAGGCCGGCGCGACAACGGTATGGTTAACGGGGCTTGTGGATAAGTCCGGCGTGTCCGTCGGGTCCAGACGCCCGAGCACGGTCTCGACCGCGAAAAGCAGGTAAAGCGCGGGCTCGCTGCTGATTCGCCCGACGGCGGCCGGCAGGTAACCCTTGCCAGTCGCGACCGGTCGCTTGATCAGCCCATGGGGATGCGCGCCGGCCATGGTCGCCAGCGCCTTGGCCGTCGGCTGCGTTACGCCGAGGGATGAAAAGCCGGGGGAGGCGGCAACGATCTCGCCTTCGCCGCCGATGACGGCCATATGCGTATCCGGATCGTCGAGCCCCTTCAGCATCTGCGCGGCAGATTGCTCCGTCGACAGCGCCCGCGTCGCGACCGGCAATGAGACCAGCACCGCCGCTTCGCCGGAAACGTCAATCAGTTCAACCGAGGCCTGCACGGCCACGCGCTGGAAACCCTGCGCGATGCGGATCACGAAATTCCGGGTGTCGCCGGTCCTCGAAAGCTGGCGGGCGGTGACTTCCAGCTGGCGATAGGTGATATCGCCGCGATTGACGCCCTGGTCCAGGAGATCATAGACGGCCGCATGCCCGAAAAGCTCGGCGCCAGCGCCGTTCGCCCAGAGCGCACGCGCGAGGTCCGCCGAGAAAAGCACGAGCGCTTCCCCGCGGGCAAAGTGCTCCCGCACACGCGGATGCACGGCGATGTCGATGAACGGATATTGGACTGCGGGCATCAGTGGACCTTTAGTCTTCGGGCCTGGCAAATTAACGGTCTATTAATAACGACAGGGCGCAAACCGGTCCAGCGCGACCAAAGGCTTTCGGCCGAAAAGGTTAACGTCGGTTGCGTCGCACAATCATGTTGCAGTGCACAATAAGATGCGCTATATGATGCTTACCTAACAAACGAGGCTTTCACGATGCCGAGACATAAGGAGCAAGCACCAATGGCGAAAATGGAAGACGTATTTTCTATCTCCTCTTTTGACCCCGCGAAGTTCGCTGACTCGTTTCGCGATTTCGCCGAAAAGGGCTCGCAGCAGTCGCGCGACGCCTATGCCAAGATGAAGGCTGCCGGCGAAGAAGCCAGCAAGACGCTCGAATCCACCGTTCAGACGGCCCAGGCCGGCGCTGCCGAAATCGGCCATCAGGCGATCGGCGCCCTGCGCACCAATGCCGAGAATTCGCTGAGCCACATGGATGCGCTCCTCTCGGTCAAGTCCGTCGCCGAATTTTTCGAACTGCAGACCTCTTTCCTGCGCAAGCAGGCGGAACTGACGATCGAACAGGCCAAGGCCATGCAGGAAACCTCCAAGCTGGTAGCCGAAAAGGTTGCCAAGCCCTCGAAGGAAGCCGCTGAAAAGGTCATGGCTTCTTTCAAGGCTGCCTGATTTTCATGACAGACGAACGAAAAGGCTGGACCCTTCGTCCAGCCTTTTTGTATATTAAGGACAGATAGGGCTTGAATTAAATTTCAAGTCCCCGTATGTCACCCCCGTCGCGCCAAGCGACGTTTGTGCGGTTGTAGCTCAGTTGGTTAGAGCGCAGGTTTGTGGCACCTGAGGTCGGAGGTTCGAGACCCCCCAACCGTACCATTCCCTCCACTATTATGAGATAAGTATCCGGCTTTCGTCTCCCTCGGGACATCGCCTCAGTGCTTCATCATGACAGGCATGGTCGCGTGCGAGAGCACGTATCGGGTGATCCGGCCGAAGAGCAGTTCCAGAAGATAGCCGTGCCTGAAGGCGCCGATCAGCAGGCAGGTCGCTTTCTCTCTCTTGGCGAATTCAACGATCGCCTCGCCGATCGAACGGCCATTCGACGATATCGCGACCACCTGTCCTTGAAGCGAAAGGCGGGCAAGCAGGGCCTCGGCACTCGTCTTGGCCCTGCCGTCGGTGTCGTCGATACAGACGAGCGTGATCCGTTTCGCGGCGGCAAGCCAGCGTTTGGCGGCGATGAGGGTGTCTTCGGCGTGTCCCTGTTGCCTCCAGCCGATCACCACATGGCCGAAAAGATTGCCTTGGTAGTAGTCTCGGGCGGGCGGCATCAGGACCAGTTTGTGCTGGTTGAACACGACGCTGCGAAAGGCGTCGCGCGCGTCGGCGTTGCCGTATCTCGATGTCACCACGAGTTCGCTCGCCGCGCATTCGGTGGCGACGCATCGCACGACATCGCCACGGCAATCGTCGAGAAAAACCGTGCGTCTCTGCGCGTGGTGCCGGCGCCAGGTGGCGAATGCCCGGCCCACCTGCTCGAAACGCTGCCGCGATGAGCCCTCGGCGTGATCGCGCAACTGTATCAAATCGATCTCCTCGGGCGAGAAGACCAGCGTCATCGGCTCCGATCCGATATGGGCGGCGGCCATGGAGCCATGGATGGCATGCGCCGCGTCCTCGGCAAGGTCGAGGCAGAGCCGGGCGGTCATCGGATCGGGCAGAAGCGCCAGCACCTCAGCGCCGCCATGCGATCGGCACAGCGGACTGTAGCTCTCGATTTCCTGATCAGCGTCTCTGCGATCCCGCGTGAACATGGCCATACGCGCTCCAAAGGGGCGCTTGCCGGATAAACAATGGTCGCATGGAGGCGACCTCACCGCAGGCGCCGATGTCATGATTTTACGCCCGCAAATGACGCTCTGCAACATGCTCCGCGCAGACAAAATCGAGCGTTTTGACGAGTCATCCGCCTCTCCAAGCTGTGCGTGATGTGGCTTACCAAAGGCCTGTCGCCGCGCCGGGCAGGTATTTTTCGTGAGTCACCCTTGTATAAAAGGCGTTGCTAATCAATATCATCGCCATGCCCCGCGCCCCCTGCGTTATATTGCGTTGCAAAATGTGAACGAGAATGCCATTTTCCCGCCGGGGGTTAATTCAGAGTGATTTTAGAAGGAGACTTATATGTCCATTTCGCTCAGCAATCTGGATAAATCCAACGCCCAGCCGATCCCTCCGGTCAACGCAGCCGCAGTTCTTAGAACGGCACGCGAGACCATTGGCTATAGCGTTGACGATCTCGCCGTGACGTGTGGTTTGCTCGTCGCCGAAATCGAGGAAATCGAACGCGGCGAAGACACGGATTCCGCCAAGATCAAGCGCATCGCCGCTGCCTTGCAGCTGCCGCTTGCTTCGCTGGGCCTCGAATAATCCAGTTGTTCTTGCGGGACCGGCGGCTCTTCGCCGGTCCTGCCGCTTGCCTCCTCGCTTAGCGGTTCATTAACCGTATTGCCCAAACCCCAGGGACGGGCCGATGCCGGAGGTAGTTTTACCTCTCCCCATATAGGATATATTGGCAACCTGAGGGCGAATGTTCCGCCGGGCGCTACACCGTGTTGAGCGGCAGCCGGACGGTATCATGGGGACAGCATCATGGAACGACGTGCATTTCGCATCGGCGATCGATTGGTCGATGGCAGCGAACTCGTGGAGCGCGGCATGTTGCTCGTTTGCGCGGTTCTGGCCGTCGTGCTTCCAATCCTCGACACCGGCCTCCCGGATACGACCGACGATATCCTGCTGCACGACTTCAGCCTGCTTGGCGGAGCCACCTATCTTATGCTGGCAACCTATGCCGCCGCCTTCTTCGGGGTTTTCGCGCTGGCCGTGCGCGAGCACATGCGCTTTATCGATCTCGCGGGTCTGATCATGGCCGCCATTGCAGTCTCCCGCGCCGTCTATTTGATTGGATGGGTTCACCTCCCGGTCACCGTGGACGAGGGCAGTCTCGCTTCGGTTCCGCTTACCGGATTTCACCTGTCCTACGGCAGCGTACCGCTCTTCTTCCTGCTGTTCGGCAGCCTATGGCAAATGCGCCGCTCCTGGCGCGGATAATCATCAGTCTCTCCCGATCCTTTCCGGCCGATCATGGAACTCCGGGCATCAGCACACGTTTTCCCTCTCTCAAAGGAGCGTGTCTATGGAAACCCAAGCCGACAAGTCGGTTGTCGCAAGCCTTACGCAGTTCCGCTGGGAGAGCCGCGTCGTCGTGATCTTTCCCGACAAGGATAATGCCCGAACCGCCCGGCAGGAAAACCAGTTGATGGCAGACAGGCCGGGCGTGGAAGAGCGCGATGTCGTCGTGCTGAAGGTTGCAGGTGATACCGTGCGCCCACTTTTCGGCGCCGTCGAGGATCTGGACGCCAAGGCGCTCGCCCGTGATCTGGCAGCGCCGCCGGCGGGAGAGTTCATGACCTTCCTTGTCGGCAAGGATGGAACGGTGAAGCTCACCATCGGCGAGCCGATATCGGCCGCCGAGCTTTTCACCATCATCGATGCCATGCCGATGCGCTCAGCCGAAGCCGCCCGGCGCTAGCCCGGCACATCTTTAGAAACACATGTCCAAGAAAGGAGCGGATCATGTCCGTGCCAAACGAACCGTTGCCCGGCACGCCGCCGATGCCGGGACCCGATTGGGCGCCGCAGCCTCCGATCCACGAGCCGGAGCCCGACGGCTTGCCCGACGAGCTGCCCAATCCGAACCCGGATGAGAACGACGAGCCACCCAAGCATGCATAAGGTGCGGCTCTGCGGGGTAAGCTACAGGAACATCTGCCTGTCGACGGACACCAGTTCCTGCAGGAAATCGACGACAGTGCGCACGCGCAGCAGGTCGCGTGCGCTTTCATGATACGTCGTCCAGTAGGCGCGCTCGATCGAAACATCGGGCAGGATCCGGATCAGCTCGGGATATTGCCGGGCGATATAATCGTGCAGGATGCCGATGCCGGCGCCGGAGCGAACCGCCTCCGTCTGGCCGGTCGCGGTCGAAATCTCGAAGCCGGCGTCCCAGCTGCGCATCACCGCCGATGAGAAGTTCAGCGATGCGGTGAAGATCAGGTCCTCGACATAGCCGATCCGGGGATGCTCCTTCAGCGCCTCGATATCTTCAGGCGTGCCGTTCGCCTCGAGGTAATCCTTCGAGGCGTAGAGCCCGAGCCTGTAATCCGTCAGTTTCGACGAGACCAGCCGCCCCTGTTCCGGCCGCTCCAGTGTGATCGCGATATCGGCCTCGCGCTGCGACAGCGAGAAAGAGCGGGGCACTGGCACCAGCTGTATCCTGAGCTCCGGATGCCGCTTGATCAGCCGGCCGAGCCTGGGTGCGAGAAACGCCACGCCGAAACCATCAGGCGCGCCGATCCTGACCGTTCCCGCGATGCTGCTGTCGAGATGGCCGAGGCTCGCCTGCGCCCTCAGCATCTCGGTCTCCATGCGCTCGGCGGCGTGCAGAAACATCTCGCCCTCCGCCGTCAGGTCGCAGCCATTGGTGCGGCGCACGAGCAGCCGCGTCTTCAGCCGCTCCTCCAGTGTCGTCACCCGCCGGCTCAGCGTGGCGTGGTTGACACCCAGCCGTTTGGAGGCAGAGAGGATCTGTCCGGTGCGGGCCACGGCCAGGAACATACGCACATCATCCCAGTCCAAATCGGCCTCCGGCTTTAATTTTTGCACAACGGTTGCTTAAACCTGTTCATTGATTTGTGCAAATTGAAGTGCGATGCTGGCTCACTCAATAAAGACTGTGAAACCCAGAGGAGGCACACCCATGCATGAGATTGGTCATTTCATCGGCGGCAGGCACGTCGTTGGCTCGAGCGGCCGCGCGAGCAACGTCTATAATCCGGCAACCGGCGAAGTTCAGGCGACCGTCGCGCTTGCTAGCGTCGAGGAGATGCGCGCTGCCGTCGAGAACGCCAAGGCCGCGCAGCCGAAGTGGGCAGCCACCAACCCGCAGCGCCGCGCCCGCGTCTTCTTTAAGTTCGTCGAGCTCTTGAACAAGCACATGGACGAGCTCGCCGTCATGCTCTCCAAGGAGCACGGCAAGACGGTCGAAGACTCCAAGGGCGATATCGTCCGTGGTCTCGAAGTCTGCGAATTCGTTTGCGGCATTCCGCACCTGCAGAAGGGCGAGTTCACCGAGGGCGCCGGTCCCGCGATCGACATGTACTCGATGCGCCAGGCCGTCGGCATCGGCGCCGGCATCACCCCGTTCAACTTCCCGGCCATGATCCCGATGTGGATGTTCGCGCCTGCGATCGCCTGCGGCAACGCCTTCATCCTGAAGCCTTCCGAGCGCGATCCGTCCGTGCCGATGCGCCTCGCCGAACTGATGATCGAAGCCGGCCTTCCAGCAGGTATCTTGAACGTCGTCAACGGTGACAAGGAAGCCGTCGACGCCATCCTGACCGACCCGGATATCGGTGCCGTTTCCTTCGTCGGCTCGACCCCGATCGCCCGTTACGTCTATGGCACCGCTGCCATGAACGGCAAGCGCGCGCAGTGCTTCGGCGGCGCCAAGAACCACATGATCATTATGCCCGACGCCGACATGGACCAGGCCGTCAACGCTCTGATGGGCGCTGGCTACGGTTCCGCCGGCGAGCGCTGCATGGCGATCTCCGTTGCCGTTCCTGTCGGCGAGGAAACCGCCAACCGCCTGGTCGAGAAGCTGACGCCGAAGATCGAGGCGCTGCGCATCGGTCCTTACACGGATGACAAGGCCGACCTCGGCCCGCTCGTCACCAAGGAAGCCCAGGCCCGCGTCTCCGGTCTCATCGACAAGGGTGTCGAAGAAGGCGCCAAGCTTGTCGTCGATGGCCGCGGCTTCAAGCTGCAGGGCTATGAGGATGGCTATTTCGTCGGCGGCACGCTGTTCGATCACGTCACGCCGGATATGGATATCTACAAGACCGAAATCTTCGGACCGGTTCTCTCCGTCGTTCGCGCCAAGAACTACGAGGAAGCCCTCGAACTGCCGATGAAGCATGAATACGGCAACGGCGTCGCGATCTACACCCGTGACGGCGATGCGGCCCGCGACTTCGCCTCCCGCATCAATATCGGCATGATCGGCGTCAACGTTCCGATCCCCGTTCCGCTCGCTTACCACTCTTTCGGCGGCTGGAAGGCATCGAGCTTCGGCGACCTCAACCAGCACGGCACGGACTCGATCAAATTCTGGACGAAGACCAAGACGATCACCGCCCGTTGGCCATCCGGCATCAAGGACGGCGCCGAGTTCGTCATGCCGACGATGAAGTAAGTATCTGTAAAAGCTGAGCTTTGGAACCGGGCCCCGCGAGGGGCCCGTTCTCGTTCAGGTCCACGCGTCGCTCGCATTTATAACGTGATTGATTTTTTCATCTTTTTCTATTTTGGAATTGTTCAAAACTATCAAAGGCATTATATACGGTGCCTAACGAGAACGAATCTGGAGATCGGCATGCGTTTGACCAAGCAGACCAACTATGCTGTTCGCATGTTGATGTACTGCGCTGCCAATGACGGCAGTCTCAGCCGGATTCCCGAAATTGCCAAGGCATACGGCGTTTCCGAGCTCTTCCTGTTCAAGATCCTGCAGCCGCTGAACAAGGCTGGTCTCGTCGAGACCGTGCGCGGCCGCAACGGTGGCGTCCGCCTCGGCAAGCCTGCGGACAAGATCAGCCTCTTCGACGTCGTGCGCGTCACCGAAGACAGCTTCGCAATGGCCGAGTGCTTCGAGGATGATGGCGAAGTCGATTGCCCGCTGGTCGATAGCTGCGGCCTGAACTCGGCGCTGCGCAAGGCGCTGAACGCCTTCTTCGACGTGCTGACGCAGTACTCGATCGACGATCTGGTCAAGGCCCGTCCGCAGATCAACTTCCTGCTCGGCCTCGAAGGCGATCATCATCACCCGAAGTCGCGGGCTGTCGCGCCCGCTGCCTGAGGTAGCGTTGCTTTATTTTTCGCAACCGCAGTCACTGATCGTGGCTGCGGTTGTTTCGTTTCCGGATTCAGACCTCAAGCGTCTGCCCGATGGGTCCGTATTTGCACTGTCGTTGATATGTGCAACATTAAATGTGACCAAAACAAGGGTTATCCAGCGTGAATATTGCTAAATGCGGCCCATTTTCGGCGTAAAATTACTAAAGTTGCCCGGTCGGAAAAATTTTCCGGCCCGGTCGTTGATTTAAACAATCAAATATCGTTCCATCGGCGCTCGATCGGGAGGAGCGCTCTGCGATCAGACAAACGTATAAAAGAACAAACCTGGGAAACGAAATCATGAAAAAGATCTCTGTCCTTCTGGCAGCGACCGTTTTGGCCTCGGCCATGGCGTCGACCGCTTGGTCCAAGACGCTCGTATATTGCTCGGAAGGATCGCCGGAAGGCTTCGATCCCGCAATCTACACGGCTGGCACCACCTTCGACGCTTCCTCGCGTACCGTCTACAGCCGCCTGGTTGAGTTCAAGCATGGCAAGACCGAAGTCGAGCCGGGCCTTGCCGATAGCTGGACCGTTTCCGATGACGGCCTGACCTATATGTTCAAGCTGCATCCGGGCGTCAAGTTCCAGACCACCGAGTTCTTCACGCCGACCCGCGACCTGAACGCCGACGACGTCGTCTTCTCGTTCGACCGCCAGCTGAAGGCCGACAGCCCCTGGGCCAAGTACGTCGCCGGCGTTTCCTACGAATACGCTGCCGGCATGGGCTTCCCGGATCTGATCAAGTCGGTCGAAAAGGTCGATGACCTGACCGTCAAGTTCACGCTCAACCATCCGGAAGCACCGTTCCTCGCCGACCTCGCGATGGACTTCGCATCGGTCGTTTCCAAGGAATATGCCGACAAGCTGCAGGCCGATGGCAAGATGGAGCAGATGAACCAGATGCCGCTCGGCACCGGTCCGTTCACCTTCGTCGCCTACCAGCCGGATGCCGTCATCCGCTACAAGGCCAACGAAACCTACTTCAAGGGCAAGGAAAAGATCGACGATCTCGTTTTCGCGATCACCCCTGACGCTTCGGTTCGCGCTCAGAAGCTCAAGGCCGGCGAATGCCACATCATGCCTTACCCGAACGCAGCCGACGTCAAGGATCTGAAGGCCGATTCCAGCCTCAAGGTTCTGGAACAGCCGGGCCTGAACGTTTCCTACCTCGCCTACAACACGCAGCAGGCGCCGTTCGACAAGCCTGAGGTGCGCAAGGCGCTCAACATGGCGATCAACAAGCAGGCGATCGTCGATGCCGTGTTCCAGGGCGCTGGCCAGGTTGCCAAGAACCCGATCCCGCCGACGATGTGGTCCTACAACGACGCCGTCAAGGACGACGCATACAGCCCCGACGAAGCCAAGAAGATGCTCGAAGCCGCTGGCGTCAAGGATCTCTCGATGAAGATCTGGGCAATGCCGGTTTCGCGTCCGTACATGCTGAACGCACGTCGCGCCGCCGAACTGATGCAGGCTGACCTCGCAAAGGTTGGCGTCAAGGTCGAGATCGTCACCCACGAATGGGCCGAATACCTGAAGCTCTCCAAGGACGTTAAGCGCGATGGCGCCGCCATCCTCGGCTGGACGGGCGACAACGGTGATCCGGACAACTTCCTCGACACGCTGCTCGGCTGCGAAGCTGTCGGCGGCAACAACCGCGCGCAGTGGTGCAACAAGGAATTCGACGCCCTCGTGAAGAAGGCCAAGAAGACCTCCGACGTTGCTGAGCGCACGAAGCTCTACGAAGAAGCACAGGTCGTCTTCAAGAAGGAAGCACCCTGGGCAACCCTCGACCATTCGACGGAATTCGTTCCGATGAACGCCAAGGTTTCCGGCTACGTGCAGGATCCGGTCGGTGTTCACCGCTTCGACGGCGTTGATATCGCCGAATAACCAAAACTATGCAAAGATGCCCGACAAGATCGGGCTTGGCCGGCGGTCAGGTTTGATACCTGACCGCCGGACTAATATGGACATATGATATGTTTCGTTTTTTCATCGGGCGCCTAGCGGTCCTGATCCCCACCTTCCTCGGTGTTTCCATCATCGCCTTCGCGTTCATCCGCCTGCTGCCCGGAGATCCGGTCATGCTGATGTCGGGCGAGCGTGTCATGGCGCCGGAACGCCATGCCGAAATCATGCACGACCTCGGCCTCGACCGGCCCGTTTATGTCCAGTACATCGATTACCTCGGTAATCTCGTGCAGGGCGATCTCGGATCGTCGATCGTCACCAAGCGTCCGGTCCTGCAGGAATTCATGTCGCTGTTTCCGGCCACGCTGGAGCTGTCGCTCTGTGCCATCCTGTTCGCCATCATCCTCGGCATTCCCGCCGGCATTTTCGCCGCGGTGAAGAGGGGGACGTGGTTCGACCAGGGGGTCATGGGCGTCGCCCTTGTCGGCTATTCCATGCCGATCTTCTGGTGGGGCCTGCTCCTCATCGTTCTCTTCTCGAATACGCTGCACTGGACACCCGTTTCCGGCCGTATCTCGCTGATGTACTTCTTCAAGCCGGTCACCGGCTTCATGCTGATCGACAGTCTGCTGTCCGGTCAGGCTGGCGCCTTCAAGTCGGCCTTCCAGTCGCTGATCCTGCCGACCATCGTTCTCGGCACCATTCCTCTGGCCGTCATCGCCCGCCAGACCCGCTCGGCCATGCTCGAGGTTCTCGGCGAGGATTACGTCCGCACCGCCCGCTCCAAGGGTCTGGCCCCGCTGCGTGTCGTCGGTGTTCACGCGCTGCGCAACGCCATGATCCCTGTTGTCACCTCGATCGGCCTGCAGGTCGGCGTTCTGCTTGGCGGCGCGATCCTCACGGAAACCATCTTCTCCTGGCCGGGTATCGGCAAGTGGATGGTCGATGCGGTCTTCAAGCGTGATTATACCGTGGTCCAGGGCGGTCTGCTCCTGATCGCGGCCATCATCATGCTCGTCAATCTGATCGTCGATCTCATGTACGGTCTCATCAACCCACGCATCAGACACTAGGAGCGGCCCATGAGCACGACAAACACCACGTCTGCCCAGCCCTCCGGTCTCTCGGAGTTCTGGTACTACTTCTCCCGCAACAAGGGCGCGGTCATCGGCCTCGTCGTCTTCGTCTTCGTTCTGCTGCTGGCGATCTTCGCATCCGTCGTTGCCCCGCATGATCCGAACGTACCGTCGGGCTTCCAGCGCCTGCCGCCGGCATGGTCGGAAGGCGGCAACAGCGCCTATCTGCTCGGTACCGATGCCGTCGGCCGCGACATGCTTTCGCGCCTGATCTTCGGCACGCGCTTCTCGCTGTTCATCGGCCTCGTCGTCGCCTCGCTGTCGGCTGTCGCCGGCGTGCTGCTCGGCCTCATCGCCGGTTACTTCCGCGGCCGCACCGATACGATCATCATGCGCGTCATGGATATCATCCTGGCCTTCCCGTCGCTGCTTCTGGCCCTCGTGCTGGTCGCCGTTCTCGGTCCCGGCCTGTTGAACGCCATGATCGCGATCTCGATCGTCAACCAGCCGCACTTTGTCCGCCTGACCCGCGCCGCCGTCATCAGCGAGCGCGAGAAGGAATATGTCGTGGCATCCCGCGTCGCCGGCGCCGGCACGCTTCGCCTGATGTTCAAGACGATCCTGCCGAACTGCCTGGCACCCTTGATCGTTCAGGCAACGCTCGCCTTCTCGGCGGCGATCCTTGACGCGGCGGCCCTCGGCTTCCTCGGCATGGGCGCTCAGCCGCCGACATCCGAATGGGGCACGATGCTCGCCGACGCCCGTGAGTTCTTCCAGAGCTCGCCGTCGCTCGTCACTTTCCCGGGCCTGTGCATCCTCATCACCGTTCTAGCCATCAACCTGATGGGCGACGGTCTGCGTGATGCGCTCGATCCCAAACTGAAGAGGTCCTGATATGGCACTTCTCGAAATCGAAAATCTCGTCGTCGAGTTCCAGACCTCGACCGGCACCTTCCGCGCCGTCGATGGCGTGTCGATGAAGGTCTCGGCCGGTGAAGTTCTGGCCATCGTCGGCGAATCCGGCTCCGGCAAGTCCGTCTCCATGCTTGCCGCCATGGGCCTTTTGCCCTGGACCGCCAAGGTCACCGCCGACAAGCTGGTCTTCGACGGCCGCAACCTGCTCGGCATGTCGGGCAGCGAGCGCCGCAAGATCATCGGCAAGGACATGTCGATGATCTTCCAGGAGCCGATCGCCAGCCTCAACCCGTGCTTCACGGTCGGCTTCCAGATCGAGGAAGTGCTGCGCATTCACCTCGGCCTCGGCAAGGCGGAGCGCCGCAAGCGCGCCATCGAGCTCTTCGAAGCCGTCGGCATCCCGAACCCGGCCGAGCGCCTCGGCCACTTCCCGCACCAGATGTCGGGTGGCCAGTGCCAGCGCGTGATGATCGCGATTGCGATCGCCTGCAATCCGAAGCTCCTGATCGCCGATGAGCCGACCACAGCGCTCGACGTCACGATCCAGAAGCAGATCCTCGATCTCCTGATGCGCCTGCAGACGGAACACGGCATGGGTCTCATCATGATCACCCACAACATGGGCGTGGTCGCCGAGACCGCCGATCGCGTGATCGTGCAGTACAAGGGCCGCAAGATGGAAGAGGCCGACGTGCTGTCGCTGTTCGAAGCACCGAAGAGCGATTACACCCGTGCGCTGCTCGCGGCTCTGCCCGACAACGCGACCGGCGACCGCCTGCCGACCATCGGCGAGATCTTCAAACAGACGAGTGAGGGAGCGGCCCAATGACGCCAGTCCTCGAAGGCAAGAACATCGTCCGCAACTACTTTCTGCCGGGCGGCCTGTTCAAGAAAGAAAAGACCGTGCACGCCGTCAAGGGCGTGAACTTCAAGGTGGAACAGGGCAAGACGCTCGCCATCGTCGGTGAAAGCGGCTGCGGCAAGTCCACGCTTGCCCGCATCATCACCATGATCGATCCGGCAAGCGACGGCGAACTGTTCATCGACGGCAAGAAGGTGGATATCGCGGCCGGCGACTTGACGCCCGAGATGCGCCGCAAGGTGCAGATCGTGTTCCAGAACCCCTATGGTTCGCTGAACCCGCGCAAGAAGATCGGCGATATCCTGATGGAGCCGCTGATCATCAACACCAACACGCCCGCTGCCGAACGCCGCGAACTGGCGATGTCGATGTTGAAGAAGGTCGGCCTGCAGGACGTTCACTTCAACCGCTATCCGCACATGTTCTCCGGCGGTCAGCGCCAGCGTATCGCCATTGCCCGCGCGCTGATGCTGAAGCCGCGGCTTCTTGTCTTGGACGAGCCGGTCTCCGCGCTCGATCTGTCGGTGCAGGCACAGGTTCTGAACCTGCTTGCCGACCTGCAGGACGAGCTGAACCTGACCTACGTCTTCATCAGCCACGACCTCTCGGTCGTCCGCTACATGGCCGATGACGTCATGGTCATGTATTACGGCGAAGCTGTCGAATACGGATCGCGGGATCAGGTTTTCAACGACCCGCAGCACAGCTATACCAAGACATTGTTCGCGGCGACGCCGCGCGCCGATGTCGACACCATCAGGGCACGTCTCGCCCGCAAGAATGCGGCCATCGCGTCGTAAGCTTGGGTCTCCTGACACGGCGGATCATGCCGAGGTGAGGAGAGATTCTGGAATGTCAGCACAAAACACGCGCCCCCATGCCATCATCGTCATGGGGGTCAGCGGCTGCGGCAAGTCGTCCGTGGGCGAAGCGATAGCACAGGCACTTGCCGTCGAATTCGCCGAAGGCGACGCCCTGCATCCGGCCTCGAACGTCGAGAAGATGTCGAAGGGCACCCCGCTCACCGACGAGGATCGCTTCCCCTGGCTCGATATCATCGGCCAAACCATGAAGGCCGCGCTCGACCGCAACGAGGGTATCGCCGTCTCCTGCTCGGCGCTGAAGAAAAGCTACCGTGACCGCCTGCGCACCGCCGTCGATGGCAATCTGTTCTTCGTCTACCTGCACGGCTCCAATGAACTTTTGACCGCACGCATGGGCGCCCGCAAGGGCCACTTCATGCCGCTCTCCCTGCTCGAAAACCAGCTTGCGACGCTGGAGATCCCGACCGGCGAACCCGGCGTCGTCACCGTCGATATCGATGGGACGATAGACGAGATCGCGAAGACGGCGCTCCGCGATCTCAAGGAATTGGGCGTTTAGCCGGATCGTTTACGGATTAAACCGCTGCGGCGAATAGGCGGAGATATCGACGAACGGCTTTTCGCCGGTCATCTGCTCCGCCAGCGCCCTGCCGGTCACTGGTCCGAGCGTCAGCCCGTGATGCGCGTGGCCGAAGGCGAACCACAGGCCTTCGTGGCGCGGCGCCTTGCCGATGATCGGCATCATGTCGGGCGTGCAGGGGCGGGCGCCCATCCAGGGTTCGGGATCGAGCCGCTCTCCGAGCGGAAACACGCCGCGCGCCACCTTTTCGGCGCGGTCGAGCTGCACCGGTGTCTTTGGTGCATCGATCGCCGCGAATTCGGCACCCGTCGTCAGCCGGATGCCGTTCTCCATCGGCGCCATGAGATAGCCGAGCTCCGTGTCGGCCACGGTGTTGTTGAGCACCGCGTTGCCCTTCGCGGAGTAATGCATGTGATAGCCGCGCTTGACCCCGAGCGGGAAGGCGTAGCCGAGCCGGCGAGTGGCGACAGCCGCCCATGGCCCCAGCGCCATCACCGCCTCATCTGCTTCGACAGGACCCTCGTCGGTCGCGATCTTCCAGCCGGCGCCAAACTTGCCGAAGGAGTTAGCATCCCCGGTGATAAAGCGGCCGCCGATGCTTTCGAAATAGCGCAGATAGCTTGCCGTCAGCGCCTGCGGATTGATGACCGACCACGGATCGCGCCACTTCAGGGCGCCGACGAAGCCGAGATTGAGATCCGGCTCCAGCCGCGCCAGATCGCCGGTATCCAGCCGATCGAAGCCGACGCCGAACTCCCGCTGCAGCCGTTCGGCCTCGGCGAATTCCGCGTCGCGTTTTTCACCGGTGCGGAACACCTCGATCCAGCCGTTCTTGCGGATCAGATGCTCGGCGCCCGCCGCCTCGATCAGGTCGTTGTGTTCCGAGATCGAATGCGCGATCAGCGGCGCATAGGCCTTCGAGATCATCTGGTGACGCTTGGTGTTCGAATGCCACCAGTAGCGCGCCAGAAACGACAGCTGGCCCGGCAGCGCCTTCAGGTGATAATGCGCGTCGATACGGTTGTTGAAGGCGTAGCGGACGAGAAGCCCGAGCTGCTGCGGAAAGCCATAGGGCACTACGCCCTCGCGCTGGATCAATCCGGCATTGCCGAAGGATGTGCCGTTGCCCGGCGGCTTGCGATCGATCAATGTCACCTGGCGTCCGCGCCGCTGCAGATGAATGGCCGTCGATACACCGACGATGCCGGCTCCAAGCACGATTACGTTCTTCGTCATTTTCCCACGAAACCCACGATAGTCTAGGCATGGAAAATGCCCCTCCGCCAAGCCGCGTGCAAATGAAAAATCGCATTCATTTCAAAAACATTGCCGTCTTCAGCGCGCGGTTCTCCACCGAGATGCGAAGCCATAGCATCAGCCCGTTCAAGATGGAGAAAATGGCCGCGAATAGCGGCATGCCTAACGCCAGCGGCAGCACCGCGATCTCGCCAATCACGACCGCGTAATTCGGATGCGAGAAGAGCCGATACGGTCCCTCGTGCACCAGCGACGCCCCCGGCAGCACGATGATCCGCGTCGTCCATCGCCCCTTGAGCGTCGCCAGAACCCAGAGCCGACCAAGCTGCAGCACGACGAAGAGCATGAGCCATATCGGCTGCACCGGATGACCGGGGGCCAGCAGCCAGAGCCCGGCAAGCCAACTCGCATGCAGCGCCACCATGACAGGATAATGCTCGGCGCCGATCTCGCGGGCGCCGCGCGCCATAAGCGCGCGGGTGTTGCGGCGGGCGATGACAAGCTCCGCCAGCCGCTGCAGCGTCACGAAGCCGAGAATGATGATCGAGGGCCACATCATCAGGCCCTCGTCAACGTCACGCAGCTGGCCGAAAAGCCCGGCCCCATCGCGATCATCGCCGCCCGCTTGGGCAATCCCTCACGCATCACCCGCTCAAGCACGAACAGCACCGTCGGCGAGGACATGTTGCCGTATTCCTCAAGCACCGCCCGCTCATGGTCGAGCGCCGAGGATGGGATCGACAAGGCCGTCTCCAGCGCCGCCAGAACCCGCGCGCCGCCGGGATGGCAGATGAAGCGGTCGATACCCGCGCGGCTCAGCCCGCTGCGACCAAGAATGCCGTCGATCGCCGGCCCCAACTCCTTTTCCGCGAAGGGCGGCAGCGATTGCGCCAGCACGATGCCGAAGCCGGTATCGTCGATCTTCCAGCCCATGATCCCCAGCGTATCGGGAAACAGATGCTCCCCGGTGGATTCGACAGTGGCAAGCCCCTCCGGCCCCGCGCGCAAAATACAGGCCGCCGCACCATCGCCGAACAGCGCGGTTGCGATGATATTCGCCCGCGTCAGCTCGTCCAGCCGGAAGGCCAGCGTGCAGAGCTCGATCGAGACGAAGAGCACGGTCGCGCCGGGCCGCGCCTTGGCGAGCCGCGCCGCGATCGCAAAGCCCGAAACGCCGGCCGCGCAGCCGAGGCCGAACACCGGCAGGCGCTCGACATCCGTGCGAAACCCGATCTCCGATGCCAGCTGCGCATCGAGGCTCGGCGTCGCGACGCCGGTCGAGGAAACCGTGACGATGCAATCGACATCGGCCCCTGTAAGTCCGGCCTGATCGAGCGCCGCCGCAACCGTCCGCCGAAACAGGCTCCGCGCCTCGTCCTGATAGGCCTGCATCCGGTCTTCCCAGCCATGCGGCTCGGTGAACCATGAGAGCGGCCGCGCGGCATGCCGCGTGCGGATGCCGGCATTGGTGAAGACCGGCACAAGATGCGCGAAGTCCTTAAGCCGGCTGGAAAACAGCCGCGCCGACGTCTCCGCGGCTTCCTCCTGCGTGATGACATGCCGTGGCGCCGCGGTGGCGAGGCTGAGTAGTTTGACGGTCTCGTTCACGAAAATGCTCCTGTTCGTCCCCCGGCGCACGCGGAGCAAACACGCCAGCCCGGGCTTTATTCGTCGCTGGCTCTCACGAAACGGTGATCGGAAAAATCGGGACACCCGTCGAATAAACCCGCCGGCTGCGGTGTTCATTCGCCGCAACCATGTCTTCCAGACCAACCCGTCTTGTCCCGAAGGAGATACATCATGACCTCAGCAACCTCCCGGATTGCATCCGTCCTCATCAGCGGCGCGATCGCCGCTTTCGCGTTCACCGCGCCTGCTTTCGCCGCCGGCGGAGACGATAGCGGCGCCGCCACCACGCCGACCTGCAAGAAGGGTGAGGTCTATGACAAGAAGACGCAGAAATGCGTCAAGCAGTCGGGCGCCAACATCACCGACGACAACCGCACCGAATACGCCTATTCGCTGGCCAAGGCCGGCCGTTACGATGAGGCACTGGCCATGCTCGACACGCTGAAGGATCAGAACACCGCCGAGGCGCTGAACTATCGCGGCTACGCAACGCGTAAGCTCGGACGCACGGATGAAGGCATCTCCTATTATCTGAAGTCGGTTCAGCTCGATCCGCAATATGCCAAGGTCCGCGAATATCTCGGCGAAGCCTATGTCATCAAGGGCCGCATCGATCTCGCCAAGGAGCAGCTCGGCACCATCAAGACGCTGTGCGGCACGTCTTGCGAGGAATATCGCGATCTCAACGAAGCGATCACCGATCCGTCGAAGATCTGAGGAGCGAGAACGCTCGATAATGTGACGAGGAACATGCCGATGGTCGTCGCCTACACGACATTTCCTGCCTATAGTCACGCCAACAAGACCGCGCCGGTTCGCCCAGTGCGGTCTTCGGCAAACCCCGTGGCGGAGGCGGCCATCGCAAGCGAATCCGATATCAGGAGCGGTCTGACGGAAAACCTGTCGCGGCTCTGGCGCTATGGTCTCGTGCTCTCGCATCGCCGCGATGTGGCAGACGATCTGGTGCAGCAGACCTGCGTGCGTGCTCTGGAGAGGGCCACGCAGTTTCAGGTGGGCACCCGGCTCGACCGCTGGCTGTTTGCCATTCTTCATTCGATCTGGCTCAATGAAATCCGCTCGCGGCGGGTCCGCGAAGGGCAGGGCTTCGTCGATGCCGAGCAGGCGCTCGTCGTCGATGGCGCGCGCGAAACGGAGACGCATGTCATGGCCGCTCAGGTGCTTCGTCTCGTTGGCGCGCTTCCCGAGGCGCAGCGTGCTTCGGTCTTCCTGGCCTATGTCGAGGGCCTGTCCTACAAGGAGGTGGCCGCAGTGCTCGATATTCCGATCGGCACCGTCATGAGCCGGCTCGCCGCCGCCCGCGCGACCCTGGCCGGCAATCTGAAGGAGGAGGGCGGACGATGACCGACAAGACCACGATCCCCTCCGACGAGGAACTGACCGCCTATCTGGACGGCGAATTGCCACCCGCTGAAGCCGCGCGCCTCGAAGCATTGCTCGAAACGGATGCCGAGCTGGCCGCCCGCCTCGAGTTCCTGTCCCGCGCCAGCCTGCCCTTCGCGCAGGCCTTCGATCCGCTGCTCGCCCAGGCGCCGAAGGCCGAGCTCGAAGCCATCCTCTCGCGCCTCTCCGACACACCAGCGGCAGCGCCGGCCCCCAGCCGCCGCCGCTTCCTCGGGGCACTCGCGGCCTGCTTGGTAGGCGGCGTCATCGCCGACCGCGCCTTCATCGGACTCAGCCGGCAGCTTGCCGCCACCGACGAAAACAGCGAATGGCGCGCCACGGTCGCCGATTACATCGCGCTCTACACGCCCGAAACACTGGCCGGCCCGGTGCCCTCGCTTGCGTCGCAGGAAGGTCAGCTGTCGGCCGTCGAAGCAAGGCTCGGCCTGCGCCTCTCTCCGGAAGCGATCGCGCTGTCAGGCGTCGATTTCAAGCGGGCACTGCTTCTGCAATATGACGATCAGCCACTCGCCCAGCTCGCCTATCTCGACCCCGAGACAGGTCCCCTGGCCCTCTGCATCGTCCGATCCGACGACGGCCCTAAGGCACCCGACGTCGAAGCCCGCAAGGGCATGAACGTCGTCTACTGGTCGGATAAGACGCATGCGTTCATGCTGATCGGCCATGCGTCGCTGGAGCGGATGAAGGTGTTGGCGGGGGATGTGAGGATGCGGTTGGCTGCTTGAGTGGGGCGAGTGTTGGGCGTTGTGCTGCGGCATACCCCCCTCTGTCCTGCCGGACATCTCCCCCACAAGGGGGGAGATCGACCCGGGGTTAAGGGCTACGCCAAACAATGAGAGTGGAACGAGCGGCCGCCCCCAGCCAATCTCCCCACCTGTGGGGGAGATGCCCGGCAGGGCAGAGGGGGGTATCCCACCCAAAAACGCTAAATCTGAATCTTAAGAAAAAGCTACCCGGCAAAACTCAGCGCCCGGAGCCCCCTCATCCGGCCCTTCGGGCCACCTTCTCCCCGTTGGGGCGAAGGGGAGGTCGGCGCGAGCGGCCCACCTCGAGTCTCTTCTCCCCAACGGGGAGAAGGTGCCGGCAGGTCAGGTGCAACTTGTTGCACCGGGGATGAGGGGGCTTCAGGCACAACGCCGACTAAGCACCCAAACCTACCCTACCGCCACATCGTCCGCATCCGCGCCGCCACATCCACCCTTATCTGCTGCGTACTCCGCTCCGAAGGCGTCGCCGCCACCACCGGCCATGCCGCCGTCTCGAAATACTGCAGAAGCGTCACCGGAATGAACCGCGTACGGGATGCATAGACATGCCGGTCGCCTTGGCCGTGCTGGCCGCTGGTGAAGAAGCGTTGCGGAGTGATCAGCGTCAGGCTGTCCTTGGCGCGCGTCATGCCGACATAGAGCAGACGGCGCTCCTCCTCGATCTCCTGCGTCGTGCCGACGGCGAGGTCGGAGGGGATGCAGCCGTCGACGACGTTGAGCATGAACACCGCTCGCCACTCTTGCCCCTTGGCCGAATGGATGGTGGAGAGGATGAGATAATCTTCGTCGAGCAGCGGCACGCCGGCCTGGTCGCTGGTGGCGTCGGGCGGGTCGAGCGTCAGTTCGGTGAGGAAGCGCTCGCGGTTGGCATAGCCCGACGCGATCTGCTCGAGCTGCAACAGGTCGGCCTTGCGGGTGTCGGCGTCCTCGTGGATGCGGTCGAGATGCGGTTCGTACCATTCGCGCGCCTGCGCGATCTCGGCCGGCCACGGTCCGTTTGCCCGGCGCAATCCTTCCAGCAACTGCACCAGCGCCGGCCAGCTCTCGCCGGTCTTGGCCGGCGGCGGGATTTCGGCGAGCGCCATTAGTGGTTCGGGGTCGGCGGCGATCGTGTCGAGGATCTTGCCCGCCGTCTGCGGCCCGATCCCCGGCAGCATCTTCAAGAGGCGGAAGCCGGAGACCCGGTCGCGCGGGTTCTGCGCGAAACGCAGGATCGCCAGCATGTCCTTCACATGCGCCGAATCCAGGAATTTCAGCCCGCCGAACTTGACGAAGGGAATGTTGCGTCGCGTCAGCTCGACTTCGAGCGGGCCGCTGTGCGAGGAGGTGCGAAACAGCACCGCCTGCTGCTTCAGCGTCATCCCCACTTCGCGGTTCGCCAGCACCTGCTCGACGATGTAGTTCGCCTGGTCGTTCTCGTCCTTGACGGTCAGCAGCTTCGGCCGCTCTTCGGATTGCCGGTCGGTCCAAAGGTTCTTGGTGAAGCGCTCGCGCGCCAGTTCGATGACACCGTTGGCGGCGGCAAGGATCGTCGTCGTCGAACGATAGTTGCGGTCGAGCGTGATGATATCGGCCGGCGGATCGAAGGTTTTCGGGAAGTCGAGAATGTTGCGGATCGTCGCCGCCCGGAAGGAGTAAATGGACTGCGCGTCGTCGCCGACGACGGTCAATCCGCGCCCGCCGGGCTTCAGCGCCATCAGCACGGAGGATTGCAGCCGATTGGTATCCTGGTACTCGTCCACCATCACATGGTCGAAGCGCCCGCCGATATCGGCGGCCAGTTCCGGATCGCTCACCATCTGCGCCCAGTAGAGCAGGAGGTCGTCGTAATCGAGCACGTTCTGCGCCTGCTTGGCCTCGACATAGCAGGCAAACAGTTCGCGCAGCTGCTCTTCCCATGTCGCCACCCATGGATACCAGGTCTTCAACACCTCGGTGAGTGGCGTCTCGGAATTGACCGTGCGCGAATAGATCGCCAGACACGTCCCCTTGGTCGGAAACCGGCTTTCGGTCTTGGAGAAGCCGAGCTCGTGCCGGATGAGGTTCATCAGGTCGGCGCTGTCTTCCCGGTCGTGAATGGTGAAATCGACATTGAGGCCGATTTGCTCGGCATAGATCCGGAGCAGTCGCGCGCCGATCCCGTGAAAGGTGCCGGCCCAGGTCAGCGCGTCGGTCATCACGGCGGAGTTGGCACCCAGCACCTGCCGGCAGATGCGCTCGACCCGCCGCGCCATCTCGGATGCCGCCCTGCGCGAGAATGTCATCAAGAGGATACGCCGCGGATCGGCGCCGTTGACGATCAGATGCGCCACCCGGTGCGCCAGCGTGTTGGTTTTGCCCGATCCGGCGCCGGCGATGATCAGAAGCGGACCGCCCGTCGTATCCGGTCCCTGACCGACCCCATGCTCCACGGCAAGACGCTGCCGCTCGTTCAGTTTCTCGAGATAGGCCGCCGCCTGCATCTATTCTTCAGCCTCTAGCATACGCGCCGCGATGAAAACGCGACTCGGGAACAAATATGGAACGTATCAGTGCTCCCTGATGTTTGGAAGTCCCGCGCGGCTGTCACCACAGGGAAACGGTCTCGAGCGAACATTTGGTGCACTGCGGAAAACGGGCGACATCTCAGGTGTTGCGTGGCATAAGGGCGCCGAAAACCTGTTTTGGACCACGCTTCCCATGATCCGCATCGAAAATATCAGCAAGCAGAACAGCCATCGCATCCTCTTCATCGAGGCCTCGGCGGCGCTCAACAAGGGCGAGAAGATCGGCCTCGTCGGCCCGAATGGCGCCGGCAAGACGACGCTCTTCCGCATGATCACCGGCGAGGAGCAGCCCGATGAGGGCAACGTTGCCGGTGAAAAGGGCGTCACCATCGGCTACTTCAACCAGGACGTCGGCGAAATGTCCGGCCGCAGCGCCGTGGCCGAGGTCATGGAAGGCGCCGGCCCCGTCAGCGTCGTTGCCGCCGAGCTGCGCGAACTCGAAGCCGAGATGGTCGATCCCGACAAGCTCGACGAGATGGATCGCATCATCGAGCGCTACGGCGAGGTGCAGGCGCGCTACGAGGAGCTGGATGGTTACGCGCTCGAGGGCCGCGCCCGCGAAGTGCTCGATGGCCTGAGCTTTACGCAAGAGATGATGGACGGCGATGTCGGCGGCCTCTCCGGCGGCTGGAAGATGCGCGTGGCGCTCGCCCGCATCCTGTTGATGCGCCCTGATGTCATGCTGCTCGACGAGCCGAGCAACCACTTGGATCTCGAAAGCCTGATCTGGCTGGAAGAGTTCCTGAAGAACTATGACGGCGCGCTTTTGATGACATCGCACGACCGCGAGTTCATGAACCGCATCGTCGGCAAGATCATCGAGATCGATGGCGGTCAGCTCACCTCCTATTCTGGCGACTATGCCTTCTACGAGCAGCAGCGCGCCCAGAACGAGAAGCAGCAGCAGGCGCAGTTCGAGCGCCAGCAGGCCATGCTTGCCAAGGAAATCAAGTTCATCGAACGCTTCAAGGCGCGCGCCTCACACGCCTCGCAGGTGCAGAGCCGCGTCAAGAAGCTGGAAAAGATCGACCGCGTCGAGCCGCCCAAGCGCCGCCAGTCGGTCGCCTTCGAGTTCCTTCCCGCGCCGCGCTCCGGCGAAGACGTGATCAACCTGAAGAACGTTCACAAGAAGTATGGCAGCCGCACGATCTATGAAGGTCTCGACTTCATGGTCCGCCGCAAGGAACGCTGGTGCATCATGGGCATCAACGGCGCCGGCAAGTCGACGCTGCTGAAGCTGGTCACGGGCTCGACCGAGCCGGATCAGGGCACGGTTGCGCTCGGCGCCAGCGTCAAGCTCGGCTATTTCGCCCAGCACGCCATGGACCTGCTCGATGGCGAACGCACGGTTCTCGAATGGCTGGAAGACTCATTCCCGCTGGCCGGCCAGGCGCCGCTGCGCGCGCTTGCCGGCTGCTTCGGTTTTTCCGGCGATGACGTCGAGAAGAAGTGCCGGGTTCTCTCGGGTGGCGAAAAGGCGCGTCTGGTCATGGCCAAGATGCTGTTCGACCCGCCCAACCTGCTCGTCCTCGACGAGCCGACCAACCACCTGGATCTCGACACCAAGGAAATGCTGATCAAGGCGCTGTCGCAATACGAAGGCACCATGCTCTTCGTCAGCCACGACCGCCACTTCCTGGCGGCGCTGTCGAACCGCGTGCTGGAACTGACGCCCGACGGCATCCATCAGTATGGCGGCGGCTACACCGAATATGTCGAGCGCACCGGCCAAGAAGCGCCGGGTCTGCGGGGATAATGGAAGGGGTGGGGCGGAGATTGGCGCGCGGCGTCCTCCTCACTCTCCCTCATCCCGGCCTTGTGCCGGGATCCAGCCGGCCCAAGTCCTTGGGCCGTTAGACTCTTTTCACGGCGCAGACGCGCCGTGGCTAGATTCCTGTGACAAGCACAGGAATGAGGGCGGAGAGTGTGGCCGCCCATCGCCACCAGAAACTGAACGGAAGCGTGAAGCCTCCGTCGCGGGCGCTTACGCCCGCTCCTCCCAAACCCTGGCAATCTCGACGATCGTCTTGGCCGCCCGCTCCATGTCCTGACGGCTCACCCATTCCAGCGGTGAATGAAACGCGTGACCGCCGGCGAAGATGTTGGGGGAGGGCAGGCCCATGAAGGAGAGGCGCGAGCCGTCGGTGCCGCCGCGAATGCTGCCGCGCTTCGGCTCCATCCCGGCGCGCCGGATGCCCTCGATGGCATTCTCGACAATATCGGGGTGGCGATCGACCACTTCCTTCATGTTGCGATACTGCTGCTTGACCTCGAACGTGTAGGTCGAACCCGGATAGCCCGACATCACGTCCTTTACGATCGCTTCCAGCATCTCTTCCTTGGCTGTCAGCCCCGCATTGTCGAAATCGCGGATGATCAGCCCGATCTCGGCCTTTTCCATCGAGCCGGTCACGCCGGTCGGGTGGATGAAGCCTTGCCGGCCCGATGTCGTCTCGGGACCGATATCCCTCGGCAGCCGGTCGATGATCGCGCCGGCGATCTTTATGGCGTTTTCCATCTTCCCCTTGGCAAAGCCCGGATGGATCGCAACGCCCTGAATGGTGATCTCGACGCCGTCTGCCGAAAACGTCTCGTCCTCGATATGCCCGGCCGTCGAACCATCCATCGTGTAGGCGAAATCGGCGCCGAGCTTCTTCAGATCCACCTTGTCGACGCCGCGGCCGATCTCCTCGTCCGGTGTGAACAGGATCTTGATCGTGCCATGCTTGATATCGGGGTTGGAAACGAGGAACTGCGCCGCCGTCATGATCTCGGCGATCCCCGCCTTGTCGTCGGCGCCGAGCAGCGTCGTCCCGTCGGTGGTGATGATGTCGTTGCCGATCTGGTTCTTCAGCTCCGGATGCTCGCTCACCCGGATCACCTGCTGCGTATCAGCAGTCAGCCGGATATCGCCGCCCTCATAATTGCGCAGGATTTGCGGCTTGACGTTGGTGCCGCTGAAATCGGGCGCCGTGTCCATATGCGAGCAGAAGCAGATGACGGGCACCTGCTTGTCGGTATTGGCGGGAACGGTCGCATAGATATAGCCGTGCTCGTCCAGATGCGCGTCCGAAAGGCCGATCGCCAGCAATTCCTCGACCAGCACGCGCCCGAGGTTCTTCTGCTTCTCGGTGGAGGGCTGGGTCGGCGATTGCGGGTCGGATTGCGTGTCGATGACGACATAGCGCAGGAAGCGGTCGGTAACGGTATCGGTCATGATGCGGTCCATTCTTCTGTATCAACCGATCACTGCTCTATCCCTCATCGCCCCTCTGGTGAAGCACTTTCGGTTGCAGGCAGGTCGGCCTCGCGCAGCCGGTAGCCGACGCCGGTTTCCGTGGTGATGTATCGCGGCTGGTCGGGCGTGGCTTCGATCTTCTGTCTCAGCTGGCGCACATAGACGCGCAGATACTGCACATCCGCCGCCGGTCCCCAGATCTGCTTCAGCATGAACTGATGCGTCAGCACCTTGCCGGAATATTGCGCCAGCACGCGCAGGATATCGTACTCCTTCGGCGACAGCTTGATCTCGCGCTCGTCCACCTTGACGATCCGCTTGACGAGGTCGATCGACAGCCCGCCGGTGCGAAACACCGCCTTCTCGCCCTGCTGCTGCAGCCTGTGGCGCAGCGCCACGCGGATACGGGCGCCGAGCTCGTTCATACCGAACGGCTTGGTCACATAATCGTCCGCGCCCGTCTCCAGCGCCTTGACGATCCCGCCTTCATCGGTGCGGCTGGAAAGGATCACGACCGGTGTCGTCAGCCCCTGTTCGCGCCATTCGCCGAGTAGCGCGTGGCCCGGCGTGTCGGGAAGGCCGAGATCGAGCACGATGAGATCGGGGACGACCTCGCCTGCAAGTGCGCGCGCGGTCGCCGCATCCGGTGCCTCATGCACCTCGTATCCCTGCGCCGTCAGGCCAACGCGCAGCAGCTTGCGGATAGGGGGCTCGTCGTCGACGACGAGGATCTTCACGGGCGAACCGGTCATTTCATATCTTCCAGCTTCGTGATGTCATTCGTGATCTCTTGGGGGCGGGGCAGCCTGATGGTGAAGACGGCGCCCGACCGGTCGGGCCGGTTCGCGGCGGTGATGGTGCCGCCCATCGCCTCGATGAAACCGCGACATATGGAGAGGCCAAGCCCGGTGCCGGCCCGCACCTGGTCGCCCTTGCGCACGCGGTAGAAAGTATCGAACACGCGGTCGAGATCATTATCAGGAATTCCCGGCCCGCTGTCGGCGACCTGCACCATCACATCGCCGGTCACGATGCCATTGTTGGCCCAGCCCTTGATCTCGACGGTCGAGCCCTCGGGCGCGTATTTCGCGGCGTTATCGATGAGATTGAACAGCACCTGCTCGAAGAGGACGGGATCGACCCGCACAGTCGGCAGGTCCGCCGGAATGGTCACATGCACGCCGTGATGCGACAGGATCTTGGCCGCGCGGCGCAACGCGCTGCCAACGATATCGCCGACATCGTGCAGCGCCGAATTCGGCTCCATCGCCCCGGATTCGATCCGGGTCATGTCGAGCAGGTTGGCGATGAAGCGGTTCAGCCGCTCGGATTCGTCCACCACGGTCGAAAGCAGATCCCTGCGGTCCTCCTCGCTCATCGAGGCGAAATAATCGCGCAGCGTTGTGGAGGCACCGAGCACGGCGGCAAGCGGCGTCTTCAGGTCGTGCGAAATCGAGGTCAGCAGCGCCGAGCGCAGCCGGTCGGCCTCTGCCGCAAGCTTCGCCTGGTCGACGTCGGCGACGAGCTGGATGCGCTCGATCGCAAGGGCTGCCTGGTCCGCCAGCGCATCGAGCAATCTCTGCTGCTCCGGTGTCAGAAGCGGCCCGTCGCGGCGGTCGCTGTCGAGCCCGATCACGCCGACGGCGGCGCGTCCGGTGCGCAGCGGCACATAGAGCCGCTTGGCGCCCGGCAGCGTATCGGCGCCGCGCCCGGCGGCGTGGTTGTGCTCCCACGCCCAGCGCGCGGCCGCGATATCGGCATCGTCAAGCGTATCGTCGGGCGGATAGCCGGCCCTGACCGCGATCGTTCCGTTCTCCGGGAGCAGCAGCACGACCCGCACGCGCAGCATCGAGGCCAGCTGAAAGGCCGTCGCCCAGAGCACGTCGTCAAGCGTGCCGGTGCCCGCCAGTTTCTTCGAGAAGAGATAGAGATCCTCGGTGGTACGCGCCCGCTGCCGCGCTGCCGAGGCCTGCCGCTGCACCGTTGCCGTCAGGTTGCTCGCGACGATCGCCACGCCGAGGAAGAAGAACAGCGCCAGCACGCTTTCTGGATCGCTGATCGTCAGCGTGTAGCGCGGCGGCAGGAAGAAGAAGTTGAAGGCGAAGGCGCCGAGCAGGCAGGAAAACAGCGCCGGCCGTAGCCCATGCAGCACCGCCGAGGTCAGCACCGCCATCAGGAACACCAAGGCCAGATTGCGCACGTCGAGCACCTGGTCGAGCACGATGCCGGCGACAAGCGCGATCAGCACATAGACCACCGCCAGCAGATAGGCTCTGAGATCGAAGGCAGGTCGCGCCGCCGCCGCCTTGACGCCGCGTTGCGCACCACCCTTCTGCTCGTCGCCCGAAATGACGTGAACGCTGATATCGCCTGCCTTGCGGATCAGAAGATCGGCGGCAGAGGGCGAGAACCACTCCCGCCATGTCGGCTGCTTCGGCGCGCCGATCACGATGTGGGTGACATTGTTGGAGGCGGCGTAGCGGATCAGCTCTTCCGACGTCTCGCGCCCGGGAACGGTGATCGCCTCGCCGCCGAGCTGTTCGGCCAGCCTGAGATTGGCGGCCAGCGTGTCGCGCTCGGCCTCGCTGAGATTGATCGAGCGGTTGGTCTCGACATAGACGGCGGCCCAGGGCGCCCTCAGCCGCGAGGCCATGCGCGCGGCGTAGCGCACCAGCGAAGCCGACGCCGGATGGTGATCGACCGATACCAGCACGCGCTCGCTCGCCGCCCACGGGCCTGATATCGCATGCGCCTGCATGTGGTTCAAAAGCTGGTCGTCCACCCGCTGCGCCGTGCGCCGAAGCGCCAGTTCGCGCAGCGCCGTCAGGTTACCCGGCGTGAAATAGTTGGTCAGCGCCCGCTCGGCGGTATTGGCCATGTAGACCTTGCCGTCATGAAGACGCTTGATCAGGTCGTCGGGCGTGAGATCGATGATCTCGACGTCGTCGGCCATGTCGATCACCTTGTCCGGCACCGTCTCGCGCACCCTGATGCGGGTGATCTGCGAAACGACGTCGTTCAGGCTCTCGACATGCTGGATATTGAGCGTCGAATAGACGTCGATGCCGCGGTCCAGCAGTTCCTTCACATCGAGATAGCGCTTCGGATGCCGGCTGCCCTCGGCATTGCTGTGGGCGAGCTCGTCGACCAGAACGAGGTCGGGCTTGCGGGCAATGATGGCGTCGATATCCATCTCCTCCAGCCGCCGGCCCCTGTAATCGACCATCACGCGCGGCATGATCTCGAAGCCCGCAAGCATCGCCTGCGTCTCCTTGCGGCCATGCGTCTCGACGACACCGACCACCACATCGACACCATCTGCGATCTTCGCGCGTCCGGAGGCCAGCATCTCATAAGTCTTGCCGACGCCGGGCGCGGCCCCCAGAAAGATCTTCAAACGCCCACGCGTCTCCGCCCGCGCTTTTTCAAGAAGCGCCTCGGGCGAGGGCCGTCCGGCCTGTTCGCGGTTGTCGTCTGGCATGCGGTGTCGTTCTTTCCTTCGAGGCTGGATGAGAGCCAGGCACCACGTCCAATCATTCCCTCATTCCTGTGCTTGTCACAGGAATCCAGCCAGCCCAAGTCCTTGGGCTGAAAGGAGTCTACCGCGCCGCAGACGCGGCGCTGCTGGATCCCTGTGACAAGCACAGGGATGAGGGGCGTTGAAAATACCGCTCGGCCTCCTGCTCGTCACTCACTCATAGAAGCATCAAGCCTCTGGTTCAACTTGAGAACATTGACCACAGGCTCTCCGAGAAAGCCAAGCTCCCGACCCTCCACGGCGCCATCCACCAGCGCCTTCACCTTGGCCTCGTCCAGACCGCGCGCCTTGGCCACACGCGGCACCTGGAAGTACGCGGCATCGGGCGAGATGTGCGGGTCGAGACCGCTGCCCGACGCGGTGACGAGGTCGGCCGGCACGGGCGCGTTCGGGTTGGTGGCCTTGGCGGCCTCGTAGTCGGCCTTCACCCGGTCGATCAGCTTGCTGCTGGTCGGGCCGAGGTTGGAGCCGCTGGAGCTTGCCGCGTTGTAGCCGTCTCCGGCCGCCGACGGGCGACCGTGGAAATACTGCTCGCCGGTGAAGGCCTGGCCGATCAGCGACGAGCCGATGACCTTGCCGTCCTTCTCAATCAGGCTGCCGTTCGCCTGGGCGGGAAACAGCGTCTGCGCCGCGCCCGTCATGGCGAGCGGATAGACGAGGCCGGTGATGGCGGTGGTGGCGACGATCATCACGATCGCGGGACGAAGTTGCTTGAGCATAGGTGTAACTCCTTAGACGAGGCCGATGGCTGATATCGCCATGTCGATCGCCTTGATGGCGACGAACGGAACGACGATGCCGCCCAGGCCGTAGATCAACAGGTTGCGGGACAGCAGCGCGCCGGCGCCGATCGGCCGATAGCGCACGCCGCGCAGCGAAAGCGGGATCAGCGCGATGATGATCAACGCGTTGAAGATGATCGCCGAGAGAATGGCGCTTTGCGGCGTCGACAGGCCCATGACGTTGAGCGCCGTCAGCTGCGGATAGAAGGTCAGGAACATCGCCGGGATGATCGCGAAATACTTGGCGACGTCGTTGGCGATCGAAAACGTCGTCAGCGCGCCGCGTGTCATCAGGAGCTGCTTGCCGATCTCGACGATCTCGATGAGCTTCGTCGGGTCGCTGTCGAGATCGACCATGTTGCCGGCCTCGCGGGCGGCCACGGTGCCGGTGTTCATGGCAACGCCGACGTCCGATTGCGCGAGCGCCGGCGCGTCGTTGGTGCCGTCGCCGCACATGGCGACCAGCTTGCCCTTGGCCTGCTCCTCGCGGATCAGCGCCAGCTTGTTCTCAGGGGTCGCTTGCGCCAGGAAATCGTCGACGCCGGCTTCGGCTGCGATTGCCGCCGCCGTCATCGGGTTGTCGCCGGTCACCATCACGGTGCGGATGCCCATGCGGCGCAACTCCGCGAAGCGCTCTCGGATGCCGCCCTTGACGATATCCTTCAGCTGGATGACGCCGAGCAGGCGTCCGTCGCGGGCAACGGCAAGCGGCGTGCCGCCCGCCTTGGCGATCTCGTCGGCAATGGCCTGCAGCTCGCGCACCGTGTCGGAGTTCGAGCGCAGCGCAATCGCCGTATTGCCCGAAGCGATGGCGGAACCACCGTCGACATAGGACAGCACCGCATCGACGGCACCCTTGCGGATCGAAGACCCCTCGACATCGACGCCGCTCATGCGGGTCTGCGCGGTAAAGGGCACGAAGGTGGCCTTCAGGCTCGTCATGTCGCGGCCGCGGATCGCGTATTTCTCCTTGGCGAGCACCACGATCGAGCGACCCTCGGGCGTCTCGTCGGCAAGCGAGGCGAGCTGTGCCGCATCGGCCAGTTCCTGCTCGCTGACCCCGCGTACGGGGCGGAAGGCGGTCGCCTGGCGGTTGCCGAGCGTGATCGTGCCCGTCTTGTCGAGGAGCAGAATGTCGACGTCGCCGGCAGCCTCCACCGCGCGGCCGGACATGGCAAGCACGTTGAAGCGCACAAGGCGGTCCATGCCGGCAATGCCGATTGCCGAGAGAAGCGCGCCGATCGTCGTCGGGATAAGCGTCACGAACAGCGCGACGAGCACGATGATCGGGATCGAGCCGCCGGCATAGGCCGCAAAGCTCGGGATCGTCGCCGTGGCGAGCACGAAGATCAGCGTCATGCCGGCAAGCAGGATGTTGAGCGCGATCTCGTTCGGCGTTTTCTGCCGCTCGGCGCCTTCAACGAGCGCGATCATCCGGTCGATGAAGGTGGAGCCGGCCGCCGCCGTGATGCGCACGCGGATCCAGTCGGACAGCACCTGCGTGCCGCCCGTGACAGCCGAGCGGTCGCCACCCGATTCACGGATGACGGGCGCGGACTCACCGGTGATCGCCGCCTCGTTGACCGAGGCAACGCCTTCAATCACTTCGCCGTCGGAGGGGATGATGTCTCCCGCCTCGACAAGCACGAGATCGCCCACCTTCAGGCTGGTGCCCGGCACCATGCGGTAGCCGCTGCCATTGTTGGCGGTCAACAACTTGGCTTGCGTTTCGGTGCGCGCCTTGCGTAGGGAATCGGCCTGTGCCTTGCCGCGGCCTTCCGCGACCGCTTCGGCGAAGTTGGCAAACAGCACCGTGAACCAGAGCCACAGGTTGATCTGGAACGAGAAGCCGAGATTGCTGCCGCCGGTCACGAGATCGCGGATGAAGAGGACGGTGGTCAGAACCGAAACCGTGGCGACGACGAACATCACCGGGTTCTTGGCAAGCGCCTTCGGGTTCAGCTTCTTGAAAGCCGCGCCGAAGGCCGGAATGAGAATGCGGGCATCGAGGATGCTCACGGATTTTGCCTGGCTCATAAGAGAACTCCAGCGTTTGAGACAATTATTGAATGGGGGCGGGCGCCGCGCTCTTAACCCTCCCCCTTGTGGGGAGGGTGGCCGGCAGGCGGGAGGGGTTTTCCGCGAACGAAATTCCCCTCCCCAACCGCACCCTCTGTGAATCGATATCGGTTCCGATCAGAAGCTCTGGCCGAAAATCAGTTTGTAGAGAGCGGCCGCAACCAGCAGGGCGGCCAGCATCAGAAGCGCCACGTCGGAGCCCTTTATCGATCTGGCTCCAGTCTTGCCCGCCCGCCCCGGAAGACCGGAACGGGCAGGGAGCTTGTGGCGCCTGAAGTGGCGGATCAGCATGGTCATGTCCTCAGAACGTCTGGCCCGAGATCATCATCAGGTGCTCGATGACGGGTCCGAGCGCCAGCCCCGGGAAGAAGGTCAGGCCGCCGACGATGACGATGGTGCCCGTCAAGAGGCCGACGAACAGAGGGCCATCCGTGGGGAAGGTGCCGTTCGAGGCCGGAACCGTCTTCTTGGCCGCCAGCGAGCCGGCGATTGCGAGAGCCGGGATGATGACCAGGAAACGTCCGGCCAGCATCGCGATCCCGAGCGTCACGTTGTACCAGGGCGTATTCCCCGTCAGCCCCCCGAAGGCCGAGCCGTTGTTGGCGGCGGCGGACGAATAGGCGTAGAGGATCTCCGAGAAGCCGTGCGGTCCAGCCGTGCCAACCGAGGCGACGGCCGAAGGAAGCACGCTTGCGATCGCGGTGAACACCAGCATCGTCAGCGGCAGGCAGAGGATGGCAAGCACCGCCATCTTCATCTCCTTCGCCTCGATCTTCTTGCCGAGATATTCAGGCGTGCGCCCAACCATCAGGCCGGCCACGAAGATCGCGATGATGACGAAGAGCAGGATGCCGTAGAAGCCCGCGCCGACACCGCCGACGATCACTTCGCCGAGCTGCATGTTGATGAGCGGGATCAGGCCGCCGAGCGCCGTGAACGAGCCATGCATGGCGTTGACCGCGCCGCACGACGCTGCCGTGGTGATGACGGCGAAGAGCGAGGAGAGCGTGATGCCGAAGCGCACTTCCTTGCCTTCCATGTTTCCGCCTTCAAGGCCGAAGGCATGCATCAGCGGATTGCCGGCAGCTTCTGCCCAGTATGTGACGCCTACGCCGATGAGGAAGAGCACGAACATGCTGGCGAGGATTGCCCAGCCCTGCTTCTGGTTGCCGACCATGCGGCCGAAGACGTTGGTCATCGCGGCACCGATCGCGAAGATCGCAACCATCTGGATCAGGTTGGAGATCGCATCGGGGTTTTCGAACGGGTGCGCGGAATTGGCGTTGAAGAAGCCGCCGCCATTGGTGCCCAGCATCTTGATCGCCAGCTGCGAGGCAACAGGGCCGACCGCGATCGTCTGCTTGGCGCCTTCGAGCGTGGTCGCCTCGACATAGGCGCCAAGCGTCTGCGGCACGCCGAGTGCGACGAAGACAAGCGTCATGACGATGCAGATCGGCAGCAGGATATAGAAAGTGGCCCGCACCATATCGACCCAGAAATTGCCAACCGCCTTGCCGGATGCGCGCGAAAACGCCCGGATGAAGGCAAGCGCGATGGCAATGCCGGTGGCCGCCGAGACGAAGTTCTGCACGGTCAGTCCTGCCATCTGCGTCAGATAGGACATCGTGCTTTCGCCGCCGTAGTTCTGCCAGTTGGTGTTGCTGACGAAGCTGACGGCGGTGTTGAAGGAGAGCTCGGGCCCGACAGCGGCCATGCCGGCGGGATTATAGGGCAGCACCGCCTGCAGGCGCAGCAGCGCGTAAAGCACCAGCGCGCCCAGGAGATTGAAGGCGAGCATCGAGATCGCATAGGTCGTCCAGTGCTGCTCTTCCCGCTCGCTGGTGCCCGATAATGCGTAAAGTCCCCGTTCGATCGGAACGAGGACGGGTGAGAGAAGCGTGCGCTCGCCCGAAAAGACACGCGTCATGTAGCCGCCGAGCGGTTTGACGAGCGCGAGAACGATCCCGCAGTAAAGCAGGATCTGAAGCCATCCGTTGAGGGTCATCTTGATTAACTTTCAATACCCGGCGCTATGAGAGATCAGAATCGCTCAGGGCGGATGAGGGCATAGGTGAGGTAGACGGTGAGGAACACGGTCACGGCACCGCTGAGGACATAGTCGAATATCACTGTGTTTCTCCCGCTAGAGGCTGTCGCAAACTTTGGTGTAGGCGAGGCACAGCACGAAGAATAAGATCGTGATGCCGAGCAGAACGATGTCGATCATCGACCATCACTCCTTGAATTGTTTTCGAAATGGAGACCCGGCGCCGACCGGTTGGTCCGCGCACTTGTCCCTGGTGTCTCGGGCAAGATCTTGCGATCGCCCGGCCATCAATATGCGGCCGAAGCGCATTAAGGTTCGAGACGCGGAAAAAGCCGCCAATATAAAAATCTTATAAATGCGCTGGTGGGTTCGGCGGTCGTGGCAGGCGGCAAAAGCCGGCATTCAGGCCAGTTTGGCGAAAGCTTCCCGGCCTAGGGTTTGCGGATAAAGAAGCAGACCTGCGTTCGGCTGAATGCCGTTTTGCAATGTACGAAGGCGATTTGAATGCCCAAGACCGAGCCAAGCAATTCTTCGGCCGAGACCCTTGCCGAATTGGCATCGTTGAAGGCGCAAATCGAAGAGTTGACGCAGCGCATCGATACGCAGGGCTCGGTCCAGTTCGAAATCGCCAAGCTGCTGCAGACATTCCATTCCCAGCTCACCGCCCTGCCGCAGCAGATGAACGAGATCGTCAAGACGGCGATCGAGCTGAACAATCACGACAAGGTGCCGCTCACCAAGGAAGTGCTGACCAAGTTCGACGCGCGCCTCGGCAGCCTCGGCGTCGGCATGCACGTCTTGAAGCAGGTCAGCCATCTGACGCTGCGCCGCCTTGGCCCCGCGACGCCGAAGATCCGTTGCGTCTTCATCGTCCAGTCGATCCCGATGTGGGATGCACTGGCCGACGTATACTGGGCGATGACCGAGGACGATCGCTATCACCCCATGGTCGTCTCGATCGACAACAGCCAGCTCGGCGTGGCGGAGTTCGCGGGCGAGGAGGAGGTCCACGCAGGGCTGACCGCGCTCGGCATTCCCCATATCCGCCTCGATATGCATTCCTTCGATGCGCTCGACATCCTGCGCAATCTGATGCCCGACGTGGTGTTCCGCCAACAGCAGTGGGATTCTCCGGTGCCGCATGGCCTCAGAACGATGGAGATCACCTTCGCGCGCATCTGCGTCGTGCCTTATGGCATGGGCGTGCTTGCTAACCCGGATGCCAAAAGCGAAGACGACGAAGCCTATCGCGACAACTACGACCAGCAATATCATCGTCTTGCCTGGAAGGTTTTCTGCGAGACGGAGCTGACTCAGTCCTATTACCGCTCTTTCACGCATTCCGATCCCGACAAGTTCGTGCTGACGGGCTATCCGAAGCTCAACAAGCTGATGGAGGCCAAGGGCAAAGGCGAGTGGCCGATCGCCGAGCCGAACGGACGCAGCTTCCGCGTCGTCTGGGCGCCGCACCACTCGCTGGCCGTCAATGGCTTCGGCTTTGGCGTTTTCCATAAGATCTACAAGCAGATGCTGGACTGGGCCCGTTCGGCCAAGGATATCCAGTTCGTGCTGAAGCCGCATCCCGCACTTGCGTTCGGCGCCGAGCAGAGTGGCCTCTTCCGCGACAATTCCTATCAGCGCTATCTCGATGCGTGGTCGGCGCTGCCCAACTGCGCCATTCGCGAAGGGACTTATGGTGAGCTGTTCGATGCCTCCGATCTGATGATCACCGACGGCGTCTCCTTCCTCACCGAATACCACCTCTTCGAAAAGCCGCTCATCTTCATCGATTCCGGCGTTCATGCCGCCTTCAACGCGCTGGGCCGGCTTGCCGAACGCGCCGCCCACCGCGTCGAAACCTTCAATCAGCTGCGCCAGGTGGCGCTCGATTACAAGGACGGCAAGGCCTGGCAGCTGGTGAAGGAGCGCGAGGAGCTTCTGAAGGTGCTGCTCCCGCGCACCGAGCCGGCCTCCAGCATCATTCTTGATTCCATCGCAGCCGATATACAGACGTCGAGGTCCTGATCATGTACCGCGCGCAACAGCATGCATTGACATTGCCCGCCGCCAACGACACGGGTGCCGTTCCCGGCCACAAGCGTGGCACCGGCTTCGCCTTCGATCTCGATGGCACGATCACCCGCGCCGAGCTCCTGCCGATGATCGCCTCCGAGCTTGGCCTTGAGGCCGAGATGCGGCTCCTGACCGAACTCACCATGTCCGGCATGATCCCCTTCGAGGATTCCTTCCGCCTGCGCTTCGCCATCCTGCGCAGCGCCGGCCTCGATCGCATCCAGTCGATCGTCTCCGAGGTCGAGTTCGATCCCGATATCGAGCAGTTCATCCGCGAAAATCGTGATCGCTGCTTCGTCGTCACGGGCAATCTCGATCTCTGGATCGCGCCGCTGGTCGAGCGCCTCGGCTGCCGCTTCTATACCTCGACTGCCACGACCGAAAAAGACGGCTGGATCACCGGCCTCGACACGGTCATGCGCAAGAACGTCGCCGGCCTTGAGCTGAAGGACGAGTTCGACCGCCTCGTCGCCATCGGCGATGGATTTAACGACGTGCCGCTCTTCGACGTCGCCGATATCGGCATCGCCTTTACCGGCCTGCATGGCGCGCCCGACGCGCTGGTCTCCGTGTCCAACTATGTCGCTCTCGATGGGAAGTCGCTATGCCGTCTGTTAAACACGCTGTAATCGCGGCAGCCGGCCTCGGCTCGCGTCTGGGCCATGGCAAGCCGAAGTGCCTCGTCGAGATCGAAGGCGTCAAGATCATCAAGCATCTGCTGTCACTGCTGAAGGATGTCGAGGATGTCCGCGTCATCGTCGGCTTCGAGGAAAAGGCCGTCATATCAACGATCCGCGCCATCCGCCCGGATGTGCTCGTCGTGCGCAACCCCGGCTTCCGCAGCACGACGACGCTGCACAGCTACGAGCTCGGCGGCCGCTACATCAAGGGCGATTGCCTGTTCATGGATGGCGACATGCTGGTCGAGCCGGAAAGCTTCGCAGCCTTCCTCGCCTCCTGCGAGCCCGGCGTGGCCCAGCTCGGCATCACCAAGACCAAGACCCGCGACGCCGTGTTCCTGACCCGCGAGAATGGCCTTGCCGTAAGCTTCCGCCGCGACGACCCGACCGAATACGAATGGGCCAACATCGCTTGGCTGCCGGTCGATTATTTCGCCGATATCGGCAACACGGCGGTCTATGAGCACCTCAGGCAGTTCCTGCCGATCCGCACCCACGAAGTGATCGCCTACGAGATCGACAGCGAGCAGGACCTGGCGCTGGCGCGGGACAATCTCCACTACTTCAATCTGCAGGCGCTGGCCGGCTGAAGCATGTCGCGCAAGAGTGCGCAGCGGCTTTGCGACACCGACATGCTTCAAGCAAACAGTCACGAAACGGAACCGAGCATGAGCCGCATATACAAGGACCAGGAAAGCATCGATGCCTTGAAGGTCCGCGATTTCTTCAATGGTCGCGCCAAAAAGGAAGGCAATGCCGTCAACGCCGTGATGCTGCAATCCGAGGGCTCGACGATCGCGGTTGATCGCGACATCCACGAGAAGACGCATCTCCTGCCGCGCCTCGAACGTCCGTCGAAGATCCTCGAACTCGGCTGCGGCGCCGGCCGCCTCGCCACCTTTTACAACAACAACGGCAACCAGTATCTCGGCTTCGATTTCTCCGAGGAACTGATCGCCCGCGCCAAGGCCGAGATCGGCGACGATGAAAACGTCCAGTTCCAGGTCGTCGAAGTCCCCCGGATCGCAATCGAAGACTTCAAGCTGCAACCGCCTTTCGACTTCTTCCTGATCACCGGCCTCTTCATCTATCTCAACGACGAAGCCGTCCACGACACCTTCGAAATGATCGCCAAGCTCGCGGCCCCGAACGCCACGATCTACGTCCGCGAATCCCTCTCCGAACTCGACGTCCGCCTGACGCTGAAGGAGCATTTTTCCGAGGAACTCGACGAAGTCTACAACGCCATCTACCGCACGACGGCGGAGCTGACCGACGTGATGACCGACACGCTTGTGAAGGCGGGCTTCGTGTTCGAGGTTTGCGGCGAATACGCGTTCCCACCGGCGCTGCGAAACAGGGCGGAAACGGCGCAGCGGTATTTTACGTTGCGGCGGGGGTGATGGGGTAGGTTCAGATGAAGAACCTTGCTTGAGAATAGACACAGCTTTCCAGCTCGCATGGACTTCACGCTGCTATCATGGATAAGAGTCCCTGAAGTGGGGCAAGTCTATAATGGAAGATATTTTCAAGTTGGAATATGTCGATAAAACATTTGGATGGCTGAACGACAACCAGGGGATACTCTCTCTTGCGCTATTCTTAATAACGGCGGCTTACGGCTGGTTCAGCGGAATATTCTCTACGCTTAGGAGGCGGCCGAAATTAGCCGTGAATCTAATTTGTGGTCCAACTTTTTCTTGTACGTTTGTTACTGGAAGAACGCACGACAGGTTTGAAGCGCATACGACCTGCATTGCTTTATACTTGAAAGTGTCAAACGTCGGGTCGGCAGCATCGAGTATTGATAATATATCTGTAGGATACCACTGGCATTTGCGGCCAATTAGCTGGGCATGGATAAAATACCGGATTGGCTGGTTCTGGCTTGAGGAGCAGGCCATCTCTTTATCTGATTTTCAAGTGAGCATCGGTGACAGTGTCAAGGTCTATCCATTCTTGACCCAACAGAACTCCATTTCGCCTGTCCGCGTAGATACCTTTCTTGATGTTGGGAGGTCAGTTAGTGGAGTTGTTTATTTCGAGCAGAGAGAAAGTTGGGGCGGGTGTTTTCCATCGCCAGCGCGCGGCCGAGTCGCCATAAAGATTAAGATCAGGGATGTCTTTGGAAGGGACCATGTGTCTAAACATCGGATATCGGCTGTCGGTCTTGAAGAAGCTCGAAAATACAATCCAACCTTTGGAACCACGCGTGAGGAACTCCGGAAAAATGAAAGGCCTACGGTGAGCGACCCATCGGACCACAACGCCGGCTAGCTGGCGGTTGTTAGAAGCATTCGCTCTGATTTTGAATGCCGCCGCAGCGCTAGCGGCTTTGGAGATAACAGATGCGATCTCACGGCAAACCAAAGCGTTGCAGCAGGAAACACCGGTGTTGGCCCAGTGAAGTAATTTATCTAACTTTGGAGAAATAAATTTGGCTGGGGAACCTGGACTCGAACCAAGATTAACGGAGTCAGAGTCCGTCGTTCTACCATTGAACTATTCCCCAGCAGTCGCTGCCGAAGCGTGCTTGGCTGCTGTGCGGCGCTTATAACCAAATCATCGCGGAATGCAAATAGCTGTTTGAAAAAAAATTGAACGGCGTTGTGGAGTGTTGGAAAAGGCGGATTCTTGAGGGTTGGGAAAAAGAATTTGTCGTTTTGGCCGAGCGCTGGTATCTTCGCGCCAACGCAAAATCGAACGAGCGCCAGCAGCATACCTCCAGGAGTTCATCCTTCAGGACTTGCGCGGCGCGGTGGAAAAACAACGTGGAAGACCCCGAAGGCGGCTTTAAGTCGCAATCTGACGGGGCGTCGGCGGCAGCGCGCAAGGATGGCAAGAAATCCAGGCGCCGCAAGGGCAAGCGTGGCGGGCAATCCCGCAATGCAGCTCAGGCCGCTTCGCATGCCCCCTCCGGCATTGCCGGCGAGGCAGCGCGCCCAATGGATGCACGTCCAACGGACATTGCGGCCGAGACATCGGCCCGCAAGCGCAAGCGCCGCCGTCGCGGCTCCGGTGCATCGGGCGAGGGTGCTCCAAGACAGCAGCAACAGGGTGATCAGGTCGCATCCGCCAATCGCGCGGGCGCGCATGATGGCGACGCGGCTTCGGGCAAGCGCGGCCGCCGCAAGCATCGCGGCAAGCGCGGCCTGCAGGGTCGGCCGCTGGCGCAGACAAAGCCATCAGGCCATCAGCCCGCGCAGGCGCCCGCGAATCAGCCGAATGTCGGCCGTGGTCCCGCGCAGGAAGCGCGCGGCGAAAACGACAATCGTGTCCAGCGTCATCATCAGGAGCGCGGCGAACGGCCCGCTTCCGCTCATCCCTGGCCGGATGAGCTCTACGCCGCGCTCGACCTTGGCACCAACAATTGCCGCCTCCTGATCGCGCAGCCGACCCGCCCGGGCCAGTTCCGCGTCGTCGATGCCTTCTCGCGCATCGTGCGCCTGGGCGAGGGCTTGGCGGCGAGCGGGCGTCTGTCCGATGACGCGATGGACCGCGCCGTCGATGCGCTGCGCGTTTGCGCCGGCAAGCTGAAGAACCGCGAGATCCGCCGCATGCGACTGATCGCCACCGAAGCCTGCCGCCAGGCAAGCAATGGCGAGGAGTTCCTTCAGCGCGTTGTTGCCGAGACCGGGCTCGAGCTTGAGATCATCGATCGCGAGACCGAGGCGCGTTTGGCCGTCTCCGGCTGCTCCTCGCTAGTCGGGCGCGAGACGCGCTCCGTCGTGCTCTTCGATATCGGCGGCGGCTCGTCCGAGATTGCGGTTATCCGCATCGGCGACAGCCGCTTCAGCCGACTTGCCAACCACATCACCCATTGGACCTCGCTTCCCGTCGGCGTCGTGACCCTGTCCGAGCGCCACGGCGGACGCGATGTCACGCCGGATGTCTTCGAAGGCATGGTGCTTGAGGTCGAGGGCATGCTCTCCGGTTTCGATTGCCCCGTCATCGATGGCGATCTCGGCGATTTTCACCTGATCGGCACCTCGGGCACGGTCACCACGCTTGCCGGTGTCCATCTCGATCTGCCGCGCTACGACAGGCGCAAGGTCGATGGCATCTGGCTGTCGGATGATGAGGTATCGGCCATGCAGGCCAAGCTCCTCTCCTGGGATTTCGCCAGCCGCGCCGCCAATCCCTGCATCGGGCCCGATCGCGCCGATCTGGTGCTGGCAGGCTGCGCTATTCTCGAGGCCATTCGCCGCCGTTGGCCGAGCCCGCGCATGCGCGTTGCCGATCGTGGCTTGAGGGAAGGCCTTCTCACAGACATGATGGCGGATGACGGCGTCTGGCGGCGCCATCGCCACCGCCGCGGCCAACGCGGCAAATAAGGGATCAGCTATGACCAAGCCAACCATTGCGGGCAACCGCACCGGCCGCAAGCTCGGCCAGCGCGTCAAGAACAAGAAGATGAAGGCGTCCTCGCGCCAGTGGCTGCAGCGCCATATCAACGATCCCTATGTGCAGCGCGCCCAGCTCGAAGGCTACCGCGCCCGCGCCGCCTTCAAGCTGCTTGAGATCGACGAGAAGCACGGCATCCTGAAGGGCGCGCGCCGCATCATCGATTTGGGTGCCGCACCGGGCAGCTGGTCGCAGATCGCCGCCAAGGTCACCGGCTCGACGGATGAGGATGTGCGCGTCGCGGCCATCGACTTCCTGGAGATGGCGCAGCTCCCCGGCGTCAAGATTCTGCAGCTCGACTTCCTCGATCCGACAGCACCCGACCAGCTGATGGAAGCGGTTGGCGGTACACCCGATCTCGTCATCTCCGACATGGCTGCGCCGACCACGGGCCACCACAGAACGGACCATCTGCGCACCATGCATCTGTGCGAAGTCGCCGCGCATTTCGCCATCGAGGTTCTGGGCGAGGGCGGTCACTTCCTGGCCAAGACCTTCCAGGGCGGCACGGAAAAGGACCTGCTCAATCTGCTGAAGCAGAATTTCAAGCAGGTCGTCCACGTCAAGCCGGCGTCTTCGCGCGCCGAATCCGTCGAGATGTTCCTGCTCGCCAAGGGTTTCAAGGGACGCAAAGCTGCGGCCGACGAAACGGAGGCTTGATTTCGGGCGCATTCCGGGTGGAGTATGACACTCCCAAGACGGCCCATCATTGGGCCAAGACCGGAATGACCGCGGATATCAATGCTGCTTTACGTCACGCTCGGAACCAACGACATCGACCAGGCACGGCATTTCTATGATGTCGTGCTCCCCGTACTGGGCTACCGCCGCCAGCGCTATTCGGAAGAAGAGATCGGCTACGCCGCCGATGGCGACATCCGCTGCCGGCTGTGGATCGTCACCCCCTTCAACCGTCGCCGCGCATCGGATGGCAATGGCACGATGATTGCGCTCGCGGCCGAGACCCGGGCGGATGTCGATGCCTTCTATCGCGCCGCGATATCAGCCGGCGGCGTCAGCGAAGGCGAGCCGGGCTGCGCCCCTTCCACGCCAATTTCTATGCGGCTTACGTGCGCGATCCCGATGGCAACAAGCTGAGCGCCGTCTGCGAGGCGCCCGAGCCGGCCGCCGAATAAGGGCTGCGGACGCTTACTTCACCGCCTGCTGTTCCGCCTCCAGCACGCTCGGCGCGAGCGGTTTGACGCGATGCCCGGAGACCAGCGCGCCGGCATGCTTGTCCATGCGGATGAAGGGAATGGTCGCGACCACGGTCATCACCGCGATCACGTAGAAGGCAATGTGGAAGTCCACCACCTGCAACGCTTCGCCGCGAATGAAGATCGAGGTCTCCAGGATCGCCGCGGCCACGGCCACGCCGAGCGCCAGGCTGATCTGCTGCATGACCGAACTCATCGAGGTCGCCTGGCTCGCCTGCGCATCGTCGATATCGGCATAGGCAAGCGCGTTGACGCCGGTAAAGAAGAAGGAGCGCGAGAAGCCGCCGATCAACAGTACTAGGATAATGACGAGATGCGGCGTGGTCGGCGTGAAGAAGCCGGTGGTCACAGTCACCAGCGTCGTCACGCCTGCTGCCGTCAGCAGCGTCGAGCGGAAGCCCACGGCCGCGAATACCCGCTTGGCCATGAACTTCGTGGTGATCGCGCCGATCGCACCGGCGAATGTGATGAGGCCGGATTGGAACGGCGTCAGCCCGAAGCCGAGTTGCAGCATCAGCGGTGTCAGGAAAGGCATGGCGCCGATGCAGATGCGAAACAGCGTGCCCCCTGTCGTCGATGCCCGGAAGGTCGGGTTCTTGAAGAGCTGCAGATTGAGGATCGGCGCCGGATGCCGTCTCGCGTGGCGCACATAAAGCGCGCCGCAGACGATGCCGATCGCGGTCGCCGCGATGCCGATGATCGGCGGCAGCGCCGGCAGGCTGACGACGGAGAGCCCGAAGACCACGCCGGCTGCGGCAAAGGAGGTCAGCACGAAGCCGGTGATGTCGAGTTTCGGCGGCGCCGTCGCCTCGACTTCAGGCAGGAAGATCGTTGCCAGCCACACGCCGATGATGCCGACGGGCACGTTGATCAGGAAGATCCAGTGCCATGTGAAATAGGTGGTGATGAAGCCGCCGAGCGGCGGTCCCGCGAGCGGCCCGACCAGCGCCGGGATGGTCAGCAGCGCCATGGCCGAAACCAGATCGCTGCGCTTTGTGGTGCGCAACAGCACCAGGCGGCCAACCGGCGTCATCATCGCTCCGCCCATGCCCTGCAGGAAGCGGGCAACGACGAATTCGATCAGGCCGGACGAGATCGCGCAGAAGATCGAGCCGACAACGAAGACGCAGATGGCGAGGCGGAAGATGCGCTTGGCGCCGAACCGGTCCGCCATCCAGCCGCTGATCGGGATGAAGACAGCGAGCGACACCATGTAGGATGTCAGCGCGAGCTTCAGCGTGATCGGTCCGACATGCAGGTCGTTGGCGATCGCCGGCAGCGCGGTCGAGATGACGGTGGAATCCATCTGCTCCATGAAGAGCGCGACGGCAAGGATCAGGGGAACAATGCGGTTCATGCGCGAAAGCCTTGGGGGTCTAGCAAAGGCGGCTTGGAAGCAACTGCTCTTTAGTCCTCGCACCGGCATCTGCCAAGTGCGCATTCATCTTAGGAAATGCGAATGCATCACGTCTGCGTGAGACGGATGGTTCAGGGATTTTAACGCGCGGAATTGACATATGTTCGTTTCAGCGGATTGCGATAAACGGTGATCCGCGATGACGACGGGGGCGGCGCGCCAATGCGCCGTGCGTTATTACAAAGAATGGAACATGGCGATTTCGATGGGGATGAACAGGCGCGCGTTTGTAGCGGCAGGCGTTGGCCTGCTGGCAGCGCCCATGATTTTGAAAGAGACGGCCGTGATGGCCGCAACCGGAGATAACACCAAGATGGATGCGACGACGCAGCCCCAGTTCAATCAGTTCAAGCTCGGCTCCTTCAAGTTCACCGTGGTCAAGGACGGTGGCGTGGTTGGCGAAAAGCCGAATGAGACTTTCGGCACCAACCAGACGCCGGAGACCGTTCAGGCGCTGCTCGCCAAGAACTTCCTGCCGACGGACAAGTTCGTCAACACCTTCGCGCCCTTCGTGGTCGATACCGGCTCGGACGTGATCCTTGTCGACACCGGCTTCGGCGAAAGCGGCCGCGCCAAGGGCAATGGACAACTCGCCGCCGGCCTCAAGGCTGCCGGTTATTCGACTGATGACATCACCATCGTCGCGCTCACCCATCTGCATGGCGACCATATCGGCGGCCTTATGGAAGGCGGCAAGCCTGCTTTCGCCAAGGCCCGCTACGTCGCCGGCAAGACCGAGTACGACTTCTGGACCGACAAGGCCCGCGAGGGAACGCCGGCCGAAGGCGGCCACAAGGCGGTGCTCGCCAATGTCGCGCCGCTTGCCGAAAAGATGACCTTCATCGGCGAAGGCGATACGATCGCCTCCGGCATCACCGCGATGATGGCCCCCGGCCACACGCCCGGCCACATGATCTTCAACATCGAGTCGGATGGAAAGCGCCTGATCGCCACCGGCGATACCGCCAACCACTATATCCTGTCGCTGCAGAACCCGACCTGGGAAGTCCGCTTCGATATGGACAAGGCTCAGGCAGCCGCCACCCGCAAGAAGGTGTTCGACATGATCGCATCAGACAAGGTACCGTTCCTCGGCTACCACATGCCGTTCCCGTCGGTTGGCTACGCCGAGGTTTACGAAAGCGGCTACCGCTTCGTACCCAAGACCTACCAGTTCGACCTCTGATCCTGCTGCATGGCAGCCATACCAAGCCCGGCCACCGCGCCGGGCTTGTCGTGTTTTTGCGAGGTGTTTTTCGGAGGGAGGGCGCGTTCCTCCATCTCCGCCCTCATTCCTGTGCTTGTCACAGGAATCCAGCCGACGCGCGTCGGCGCGGCGAGAAGAGTCTATTGCGCTCAAGGACTTGAGCGCGCTGGATCCCTGTGACGAGCACAGGGATGAGGACGGAAAACGGGGTGCGCTGAAAGAAAGCCGGCTTTTGACCTGTCGTATCCGTCCTTACAGCGAGCGCCTCTACAGCGCCGTCGCCATCCCGACGCCACCCACGGCCGGCCACATTTTTTACTATTCCCTTAACGCCATAGACGTGGTACCAGCCCTCGCCAACTTCCAAAGCAACCTTACACATCGCCGGTGCGGATAAGACGTTCCGGGTGAGGGTGCATTTTTCTTTTATAAGGAATTGGCCATGGCTCGCATCATTGAAACGCCGACCGGTTTAGACGCACTCACCTTCGATGACGTGCTGCTGCAGCCTGGTCACTCCGACGTCCTTCCGGGCCAGACCAGCGTCGCGACGCGCATTGCCACCGATTTCGAACTCAACATACCCATTATCTCGTCCGCCATGGACACCGTCACCGAAAGCCGTCTGGCGATCGCGATGGCGCAGGCTGGTGGCCTCGGCGTCATTCACAAGAACCTGACCCCGGTCGAGCAGGCCGAGCAGGTCCGCCAGGTCAAGAAGTTCGAAAGCGGCATGGTGGTCAACCCTGTGACCATCGGCCCGGATGCGACGCTCGCCGATGCGCTGGCGCTGATGAAGATCCACAGCATCTCCGGCATTCCGGTCGTTGAAAAGTCCGGCCGCCTCGTCGGCATCCTGACCAACCGAGACGTCCGCTTCGCTTCCGATCCCGCCCAGAAAATCTATGAGCTGATGACCCGCGAGGGTCTCGTCACGGTCAAGGAAACCGTCGACCAGCAGGAGGCCAAGCGCCTGCTGCACGCTCATCGCATCGAAAAGCTGCTGGTGATCGATGGAGAGGGCCGTTGCGTCGGTCTCATCACCGTCAAGGACATCGAGAAGTCGCAGCTCAACCCGAACGCCTCCAAGGATGCGCAGGGCCGCCTTCGTGCCGCAGCCGCAGTCGGCGTCGGTGACGATGGCTTCGAGCGCGCCGAGCGCTTGATCGAGGCCGGCGTCGACCTGCTCGTCGTCGATACCGCCCATGGCCACTCGCAGGGCGTTCTGAACGCCGTCGCGCGCGTCAAGAAGCTCTCCAACTCCGTCCGCGTCATGGCCGGCAATGTCGCCACTTCGGATGGCACCAAGGCGCTGATCGATGCAGGTGCGGATGCCGTTAAGGTCGGTATCGGCCCGGGCTCGATCTGCACCACCCGCATCGTCGCCGGCGTCGGCGTTCCGCAGCTCGCCGCCATCATGTCGGCGGTTGAAGCGGCCCGCGCCCAGGATGTCCCCGTCATCGCCGATGGCGGCATCAAGTTCTCCGGCGACGTCGCCAAGGCTATCGCATCCGGCGCCTCCGCCGTCATGATCGGTTCGCTGCTTGCCGGCACCGATGAGAGCCCAGGCGAAGTCTACCTCTACCAGGGCCGCTCCTTCAAAGCCTATCGCGGTATGGGCTCCGTTGGCGCCATGGCCCGCGGTTCGGCTGACCGCTATTTCCAGGCGGAAGTGCGCGACACCCTGAAGCTCGTTCCCGAGGGCATCGAAGGCCAGGTTCCCTACAAGGGCCCGGTCTCCGGCGTCCTGCATCAGCTTGCCGGCGGCCTGAAGGCTGCCATGGGTTATGTCGGCGGCAAGGACCTCAAGGACTTCCAGGAACGCGCCACCTTCGTGCGCATCTCCGGCGCCGGCCTCCGCGAAAGCCATCCGCACGACGTCACCATCACCCGCGAAAGCCCGAACTACCCGGGTTCCGGCGCCTGATGAACGACGCGAGCAGCCGTATTCCGACCTCGGTCGTCGCGCTGCTCGCGGCCATCTCCCTGGGTGTCTTCATCTGGATGCTCCTGGGCTACGTCCTGCCGTTTCAGGATATGACCCACGCCGCGATGCTCGAAGCGCGGCTGGGTCGCTATGATGCGAGCGATATCGACGCCATGCGCGGCTTGCTCGAGCGAAAGCCGGAAGCGCGCGACTTGCTTGTCGCCATGCATCGCGGACCCGATCTGATCCTGCCATTCGTGCTGACGGCGTTTCTGTTCACTGTTCTCGCCAAGCTGCGTCCCGCCGGCCGTTATTTCAATCGCCCGATGCATCCCTTGATGATCGCCGCGATCTATGTGCTGCCCTTCATCTACGGCTTCTCCGATTACGCCGAGAACATCCTGACCGACAACCTTTTCGCCGGCGGCGCCGAGTGGAGCTTCGCCGCGGCATTGCTGCCATGGGCGTCGAGCCTCAAATTCGCGAGCCTCACCGTCTGCGTCATCGTCATCCTGCGCTTCCTCGTCTACCGCATCGTGCCGCCAAGGGATCGCTGACGCCACTGGCCAAACCGACACTGGAAACCCCGGTTCGTTTGCTCTAAAGCTCTGACACCAAAAGAAAACTGGCAAAGGAGACGAGCGTATGACCGGAATGACAGGCTATGAGATGTTCTGGCCCATCATCGCCCATGCGGCGCTGGTCTACCTGCTCTACATGCTGCTCGGCTACCGTCGCCAGAAGATGCTGAAGTCGGGCAAGGTGCGTGCATCCGACTATCGCGAAAACCGCGGCGAGCCGACCGAAAGCCTGATCGTCAAGAACAGCCTCGCTAACCAATACGAACTGCCGGTGCTGTTCTACGCCTGCTGCATCCTTCTCTACATGACCGAGGCGGATAACCTGATTGCGCTCGTGCTTGCCTGGATCTTCGTCGCCTTGCGCTATGTCCACGCCTTCGTCCACGTCACCAGCAACAACCTGCGCTACCGAAGCCCGCTCTTTGCCGCAGGCTATCTCGTGCTAGGCGTCATGTGGGTCTGGCTTGCGGTCTGGATCATGTTCCCGAACGGCTGAGCCGGCCACCTCGCTCCCCGCGAATCGGCCTTGCTGATCCCGGGGAGTGACGGCAGCGCCTTACACGCCATGCGACGCGTTCTTTCCGCAAAAACTGCGTAAATTTACCCTCGAAAAACCGACCAAATCAGGGCGTATCACCTCGATTTGGTTGAGCTTTTGCCGGTCGATAAAATACAACCTATCCTGTTTACGCCTCATGAAGACCTGCATGTCATATCGGCCAAAAGGGCCGGTTTTGGGCAATGTCCGGTCTGCGAATATGAGGGATGGGGAACGACATGAACGTCGGGAGCTTCGATCGCATTGGCCTCCGCAGGAAGCCGAAACAGGAACGCAGTATTCAGAGGCTGGACCTGATCTTGTCCGCCGCCTCGGAGCTGATTGCGGCCAAGGGTGTCGGCGCCATGCGCATGACCGAACTCGCGGTTGCCGCCAATGTGCCGATCGGCTCGGTTTATCAGTATTTCCCCGAGAAGGCGGCGATCGTCAAAGCGCTGTTCGACCGCCATTCGCTTGCCATCCGAGCAAGGGTGGCGGACGCCTTCGCGTCGGTGCAATCCGTACCGGAAGCGCTCGATGTGCTCGAGGCGACCATCGACTGGTACTATGAAGACTATCGCAATGACGCCGCGAGCCTCGGTGTCTGGCTCGGTACGGAGACCGACCAGGACCTCTCTCAGCTCAATGTGGAGCACAACAGCCGCATCGCCCGGATCTTTCGCGAAACCACCCAGCGGATCGCGCCTGAACTCAGCAATGTCGATAGCGAAGCGCGCACCTATCTCTTCAGCCACCTGATCGGTTCGTCGGTCAGGCTTGCGGTGACGAGCGACCCTTGCTTCGCCGCCCGCATCCTGCAGGAATGCAAGTCGCTCGTGCGCAGGTCCTTCTTCACATCCATGCCGGCGGAGCTGGTCGCCGGCTGATCCCAATTGCCAGCTCGTGCCAATTACCAGCTGGTAACGGTGTTCGCGACCTTCAGCCGCGGCTGCGCGCGCACGTAAGTGCCTTTCACCTCCGCGTCGAGATTGTCCTCCACCACGGCAGGCGTGATGTTGTCGAGGCAGGCGGTGATGTGCGCGGTGATCGCGTTCATCAGCGAGATCGAAACGCCTGGCCGCTTCATGATGCCGATCTGCACCGGGGGGAGCGCCGGGAAGCCGTCCGCCTGCGTCAGAACCTTCATGCCCGTGCGCAACGCCGATTCCGGCATGGTCGAGACGGCAAGCCCGGAGAGAACCGCCGCCGCGATGACGGTGCATGACCAGCTGGTGAACAGGATCTGATGTTCGCGCCCGCCCGCGTCGAGCGCGGCTATGGCGGTCTGTCTCCACGGGCAGTCGCGGCGCCCGACGGCGAGCGGCACCGGCGCGTCGTCGCGGATCGGATGGTTGGCCGAGCCGACCCAGCAGAGCGGCTCGGTCCTGACCACGTCCGACATGCGCACGCGCGGATTATGCGTCACCAGCGCGATGTCGAGTTCGCCCCTGTGCATGCGCTCGGCCAGATCGACCGACGGTTCGCAGACGATGTAGAGCTCGACATTCGGATGCGTCTTGGCGAAGCGGCCGATGATCTCGGGCATGTAGCGTTCGGCATAGTCGTCGGGCGTACCGATCCTGAGCGTGCCTTCGAGCCGATTATCGTCGAAGGCTGCGATCGCTTCGTTGTTGAGGCGGATGATGCGGCGAGCATAGTTGAGCAGCTTCTCGCCCTCGACGGTCAGCCGGTTGCCGCGGCCGTCCTTGATGAACAGCTGCTTGCCGATCCGCTCCTCGAGGCGGCGCATCTGCATCGAAACGGCGGATTGCGTCTTGTAGACCCGGTCGGCGGCCTTGGTGAAGCTGCCGGAATCGATGATGGCGATGAAGGTCTGCAGCTGGTCAATATCAAGAGGCGCGGCCATAGTTCTCACCTATAAACATCTCTGATGATAATCATTAGAAACATTCGTTGGACTGATCAATAGCCCTTTGGCATCTTGTGGCTGCAAATCAATCAAAGTGATGGACAGGCAAATCGGCCTGTCCGCTCGAAAACCAACTTGCCTCTCCGTGCCTGATCGCGCGGAAAGGGCGGGTTGTTGCGCGCCCATGAAAGGATCATCCCATGCGCACGACAGACCGGATATTAGAACTCGACTGCAACCCCGCGACCAAGACCTATTCGCAGCGTCTCGTCGCCGGTTTCGCAACGCTGGCATCCGTACTGCGCGTGTTCCGCAATCGTATGGAGATCAACGCGCTGCACGAGCTCGACGACAACCAGCTGAAGGACATCGGCCTTTCGCGGGCTGATCTCGACGCGGCCTTCCTGGCCTCGACCTTCTTCGAGGATCCGTCGGATCAGCTGACGCGGTCCGCGCGCAATCGCGGCCGTAATTCGCTTCATCGGCTTAATCAGGATTGAGCCGAAACCAGTTTTCCCCGCAGGGTGATAGCCAATAACCCTGCCTCTTGCCCGGTGCCGACCTCCCAGTCGTCTCCGGGTTTTTTTATGCGCGTTTTATGGCTTGGGGGAGGAGGGCGGCGTCTTCGGCATATAGCTCTCGAAGATCGCTTCCATGTTCTTCTGGTAGCCCTTTTGCACCTCGAGCCCGCTGTCGAACATGGTGTTCAGCATGTCCATGTAGCTCGATGCCTCGGGCGCCTTTTCCGTCTTCTCGCTGGCCTTCGGCGCTTCCGCGGGCTTCTGCGGCGCGGGCTGGGCGAAGCTACCCATCATTTCCTGGAATGCCTTGGTAAAGGGATTGTCGAGGAAGGGATTGGCCGGTGCCGCCTTTTCAGGCTCCGGCTTCGGCACGCTGAACATCAGCTGCATCGCCTGCGTGAACGGATTGTCGAAGATGCTCGGCTGCGGCGTCGGCGCCTGCTTCGGTGCGAAACCGGTTGCCTGCAGCCACTGCTGGATGCTCTCGCCCATCGCCGTGTTGACGAAGGGGTTCACCGGCGCGTTCATCTGCCCCATCGATTGCTTGAACAGCCCGCCCATCAGTGTGCCGGCCATGATCGGCAGCATCTGCTTGTAGATTTCCTGGCCGATCCCGGTCATCTGCGCGGCCTGCGCCGCAACTGCTCGCGACACCTCTTTGGAGCCGAAGAGCTGCGCCAGGATGTCGTTGCCGTCGGAGATCCCCTGCGGCGTGAATGCCTTGCTCATGTCCTCGAAATACTTGGCATAGTTGCCTGACGACACCGCCTGCATCAGGCCCATGAAATCGTAGGGGTTGCTGCTGCTGCGCTTCAGCCCGGCCGAGAAAGCCGGCATCAGCGCGGCCATTGCCTGCGTCGCCTGTTCCTGCGCCAGGTTGAACTGCTTGGAGATCGCGTCCATCGCCGCGCCGTTCTGCGCCTGCATCATCATGTCGAAGAGTGGCAGCATGGAAAAGCCCTTTCCCGGTTCGCGACGCATGATTGCGTCACTATAGCCGGAAAAAGGAATGCGCAAACCGCTTTTTGCAGAAGGGCTTAGAGCCTCGACCTAGTATTGGTACTCTTCGAATACTGGCTCCACCGAGCCGTTCCAGCGGCCGTTGTAGAGCGCCAGCAGGTCTTCCGCCAGCGTCGCCTTCTTGGCCATCACCTCATCGAGCGGCGACAGGAAGATCGTCTCGTCCTGGCCTTCGCTGTTGAGCTTGCCGCGCGCCTTGAGGCCGGCCTTGGAAATGGCAAGCACGTCGCGTGCCGTATCGTAAAGCGTGTGGCCACGGAATGCGGCCTTCAGCCCCTCGGCCGGCACCGCGTTGCGCAGCGCGTTCACCTCGTCGAAGCCCCAGTCCTTGGTCAGCTGGTCGGCGGCCTCAAGTGCCGTTGCGTCGTAGAGCAGCCCGACCCAGAAGGCCGGCAGCGCGCAGATGCGGCGCCACGGGCCGCCATCGGCGCCGCGCATTTCGAGGAAGCGCTTCAGGCGCACATCGGGGAAGAGCGTCGAGAGATGGTTGGTCCAGTCGCCCATCGTCGGCTCCCAGGCGGCGATCTCGCCCTTCAGCGCGCCGTTCATGAACTGGCGGAAGGTGATGTGGGTACAGTCCTTGTAGCGGCCGTCGCGGACAATGAAGTACATCGGCACATCGAGCGCCCATTCAACATAGTCGTTGAAGCCGAAATCGTCGCGGAAGGTGAAGTCGAGCAGGCCCGAGCGGTTGTTGTCGGTGTCGCGCCATATATCGCCGCGCCAGGATTGCAGGCCGTTGAGCTTGCCTTCGGTGAAGGGGGAGGAGGCGAAAAGAGCCGTTGCCAGCGACTGCAGCTTCATCGAAACGCGCATCTTCTTGCGCATGTCGGCTTCCGACGAAAAGTCGAGGTTCACCTGGATCGTGCAGGTCCGGTACATCATGTCGAGACCCTGCGTGCCGACCTTCGGCATGTAGCGGCTCATGATGCCGTAGCGCGACTTCGGCATGACGGGGGTCTCGGCCAGCGTCCACTTCGGGCTGCCGCCGATGCCAAGGAAGCGGATGCCCATCGGCTCAGCGATCTCGCGCAGCACGGCCAGGTGCGCGTTGGATTCCTTGCAGGTCTGGTGGATGTTTTCGAGCGGCGCGCCCGAGAGCTCGAATTGCCCGCCCGGCTCGATCGAGATGGCGCCCATGCCCGATGGCTCTGAAAGGCCGATGATGTTCTCGCCGTCGAGGATCGGCTCCCAGCCGCTCTTTGCTTCCAGACCCTTCAGCAGGCCGGAAATGCTGTTGTCACCGAAATAGGGAACCGGGCTGTTATCGGCGCGGAAGAAGGCGAACTTCTCATGTTCGGTGCCGATGCGGAACTTCTCTTCCGGCTTGTTTCCCGCCGCAAGATAATCGGTCAGCTCCTGAACCGAAGAGAGCGGGGTCTGGTCGGTGGTATCGCGAGCCATTCAAGTAACCTGTATTCGGGAAACGCCCGGAAAGTATCCGGACAGTAGGAAGGGTGATTAGGACCGCTGGCAGGTATGTTGCAAGTGAAATTGTTTCAACCAGCCATCAAAAAAATACCAGCAAGTGTGGCCCGTTGCCAACGCGGCTATTGGTTCCAGTCGCCGAGTGCCGCCTGTATCACTGCCATGGCGGCAACGGCTGCGGTATCGGCGCGCAATATTCTCGGCCCGAGCGGAATGGCGGTCACGAAATCGAGGCTGCGCAGCCGCGCGCGCTCGTCTTCGGAAAAACCGCCCTCGGGCCCGACGAGCAGCGCCAGCTTCCGCTCCTTCACCGCGTTCAAGATCGGCAGCGGGTTCTGCCCGGCGTCGCCCTCGTCGCAATAGATGATCCGCCGGTCGCTCGACCATCCGTCGAGCATGTCGAAAAGTCGCACCGGCTCTGCCACGTCAGGGATGCCGAGAATGCCGCATTGTTCCGCCGCCTCGATGACGTTGGCGCGGAGCTTGTCGAGATTGTTGATCTTGCCTTGCACGTGCTGCGTCATCACGGGCTGCAGCACGCCGGCTCCCATCTCCACGGCCTTCTGCACCAGATAATCCAGCCGCCCCACTTTCAGCGGCGCGAAGAGGTAATGAAGGTCGGAAGGCTCCGGCTGCGGCCGCGTCTGCTCCTCGGGCACGATCATGATGCGCTTGCGGGTGGGCAGCGAAAGCTTCGCCTTCCATTCACCGTCGCGGCCGTTGAAGACGAGGATCTCGGCGCCGTCGCCCATCCTCAGCACATTGGCCAGGTAGTTGTATTGGTCCGGCGTCGCCTCCGCCGCCACACCTTTGGAGAGGGGAGCGGCGACAAACTGCCGTTGCATTCTGAAATTGGCGCGCATCGAAATGTCCTGGCTAAACGAAGAGCGCGACCATAGCCCAATAGAGCGCGGCCGCAAGCAAAGCGGATGCCGGCACGGTGATGACCCAGGCGGCGATGATCGTCATGAAGTGCGAGCGCCGCACCAGTCGGCGCCGGCGCACCTCGTGGGTGTTGGGATCGTCGGGCTCCTCCAGCATCCAGACCTCGGCCTTGCGGCGCATGTATTCGATCCGGTGCTTGGAGTTGCGGGTGTACCATTCGCGGAAGAAGCCGACGCCGAACACCGCACCGACAGCGATATGCGTCGTACTGACCGGCAGCCCGAGCCAGGAGGCGACGATGACGGTGAAGGCCGTCGCCATCGCCACGCAATAGGCGCGCATCGGGTTGAGCTTGGTGATCTGCTCACCGACGAGGCGGATCAGGCGCGGCCCGAAGAGCAGCAGACCGACGGAAATGCCGAGCGCCCCGATCAGCATCACCCAGAGCGGCGGTTCTGAGCCGCGGATGAGAGGCTGTCCGAAGGAAACACGAACGATTGCTGAAAGCGGGCCGACGGCGTTGGACACGTCGTTGGCGCCGTGCGCGAAGGAGAGCAGTGCCGCCGCGCCGATCAGCGGCATCTGGAACAGCACCCGCAGTGAGCTGTTGCGGTTCTCCAGCCCCTGCGCCCGCATATTGACCAGCGGCCGCGCCACCAGCCAGCCGATGACACCCGCGGCGATGCCGATCAGGATGATCGTCGACGTCGAGAACGCGTTCATTCGCTCAAGCTGCAGGATCATGTAGGCTGTGAAGCCGCCCACCATGATAGCAATCAGCACCGGCACCCAGCGCTTGGCCGAGGTGATCTTGTCCTCGCGGTAGATGATCAGCGTCTTGACGAGATAGAGCATGCCGGCAGCAATCACGCCGGCGATCAGCGGTGAGGTCATCCAGCTGGAGGTGATCTCGGCCAGAACCCGCCAGTTGACCGGCCCCGGCCCGAGCGCGCCCACGCCCGCGCCGATCACCGCGCCGACGATCGAGTGCGTGGTCGAAACGGGCGCGTTCAGCCATGTCGCGAGGTTGATCCAGAGTGCCGCCGCCATCAGCGCCGCCATCATGATCCAGGAGAGCGTGGCGGGCGGGATCTGCGAGGCATCGACGATGCTGGACGAGATCGTCTTCACCACCGCGCCACCCGATATCGTCGCGCCGAGGATCTCGAAGATCGCCGCGATGACAAGCGCCTGGCCCATGGTCATGGCGCGCGCACCGACGGCAGCGCCGACGTTGTTGGTAACGTCGTTCGCGCCGATATTCATGGCCATGTAGGCGGCAAGCGCCGCGGCCGCGATCACCAGCCCGGCGTCGGGACGGCCGAAGACGTAGATCGCCGCAAACAGCATGGCGAGGCCGAGAAAGACGAAGCCGATCCCCGGCGCCACCAGCTTGCGCGAGACGTATTTCGACGCGTCCTCGACCTGCGTGAGCTTGTCGAGATCCTTGTCGAGCGTTCGTTTGGTGAGGACGGTGGGGCGGTCGGCCATGCTGTTCCTTATGATTGAGGCCCGCTTTTGCGCCGCTAATTCTAGCCGCGCAAGATGGCAGGAATCATTCAGCCGGAATCTGCTGCAGCGTCAGTGGTTCGAGTTGCCCGGTCATGCGGCGCTTGAAGAGCAGGAAGAGATCGCGCAGTTCCGGCTCGTTGACGCGCTTGGCAGCCTCTTCGCAGGAGACCCACTCGTAACGCCGCTCGCCCTTCTCCTTGAAATTCTTGGCGATCGTCGAGACCTCGAGCACGTAGACCTGAACCTTGCAGGTCACCTTCAGCCCGTTCTTCAGCACCTTGGGATAGTGGTAGCAGCCAATCGTCTGGCTCTCGACCGTTCCGCGCACGCCCGCTTCCTCGTAGGCCTCGCGAGCGGCCACCTCGTAGGAGGTCTTGCCGTCCATCGGCCATCCCTTGGGGATCACCCAGCGGCCGGTATCGCGGCTGGTCAGAAGCAGCACCTCGAGCGCGCCGGTCTTGCCCTTCGTCCGGTAGCAGAGCGCAGCATATTGCTGGCGCGGAGGGCGCCGGAACATCAGCTGGACATCGGAGGCAAGGCGGGCAAGTAGGCTCAACGGTCGGGTCACCTTTATCGGTTGGGTGCGTATATTAGTGTCTCATGGAAAGCTTGCGCGATCCATGCGTGTGTTTTGCTTTCGGTTCAGGCTTTATATCTATCAATAGAGCCTTTCGTTTTGGTTTCGGTTTCAAAAAACCGCCATCGAATGCTCTATTTCCGTCACGTCGAGTGCCATTTAATATGATATCGACTTTCGTCATAATCAACGACGACGTGAAGCTGCCCGGCGATAGCCTCAAACATTGGCAATTCTGCGTCGGTTCTCCACAGAAAAGATTGCCCGGCTAACATCCTGAAGGGGCGATTTGGCCCCGCGAAGCCTGCTCGGACAGGTGATCCGGCGCAATGAGTCGTCGTGTTTGCGTCGCTCTCGGCGAAAAATATTCTTGGTCGCCACCCGCCATTCGGCTTATCAATGCGTCGAAAACAGGAGGATGGTTCATGGGATCGGAAGCAACGCGCATCGATTGGATCGGAGGCAGCTGCCGGCTGCTGCAGGCAACGGCGGCGGAGTTCCGTGACTCTCGCCCCTTCGAGGGCCTGACGATCGGCACCGGCATCCATCTCGAACCGAAAACGGTGGCGCTTCTGATGACGCTCAACGCCGGCGGCGCGCGTCTGGTCTGCACCGGCAACCTGAACAGCACCCAGCCCGCAACGGTGGAGTATCTGCGCAGCCAGGGCATCACCGTCTTCGCCACCCAGACCACCGATCCCGCCGCGCATTATCAGAGCCTTGTTGCCGTGGTGGCCGAAAAGCCGGATCTGTTGCTCGACAACGGCGGCGATCTCTTCGCCATCGCCGCCGAAAGCCCCTACGCCAATCTCCTTGGTGGCACCGAGGAGACCACCTCCGGCCGCACCCGCCTGCTGCCGCTGCGCGACAAGCTGAACATGCCGATCCTCGTCATCAACGACAGCCCGATCAAGCAGTTCGCCGAAAACAAGCATGCCGTCGGCCAGAGCCTGTTCGAGAGCTACATGCGTTTCACCAATCGCTCCACCAACGGCAAGCGCGTCACCGTCTTCGGTTATGGCGCTTGCGGCAAGGGCACGGCCGCCTGCTTCCGCAATGCCTTCTCGCAGGTCAGCGTCGTCGATATCGATCCGGTGACCACGCTCGAAGCGCATCTGGATGGTTTCGTCACACCGCTGCGCGATGACGCCATCCGCTCCGCCGACGTGCTCGTCACCGTCACCGGCCATCCCGATATCGTCACCTTGAAGGACCTGCCGTTGATCAAGAACGGTGCCATCCTCCTGAATGGCGGCCATTTCCCGAACGAGATCGACGTCGCCGCCTTCCGCGCCCACGAGGATGTCGTCGCGACCGACCGCTATCCGGCCGATGGCATCGAGACCCTGCATATGAAGGACGGCCGCGCCATCCACATCCTGGGCGGCGGCCACATGGCCAACCTCGCCGGCCCGCGGCCGCTGGGTAATTCCGTGGAATCCATGGACCTCGGCTTCACCCTGCAGGTCCGCTGCCTGGAGCGCGTCGCCAAGCGCGGCGTCGGCCCCGAAGCCTGCATCGTGCCGGTGCCTGCGGATATCGACGCGATGGTGGCAAGCGCTTATCTCGATCTGGCGCGGTAGGCGCGAATGCCCGTCAGATTTGGCGGGCGATCGTCCCGATGACGTTGGTGACCAGACGCGCTGCCGTTAGCGCGGAAATACCGTCGATATCGGCAGGCGGATAGAGTTCGACGACGTCGAAGCCGACGATCCGGCCTCGTCTGCCTACGCCGGCAAGCAGATCGATGACCTGTGTGTATGTCAGGCCACCGGGCGATCGGGCAGCCACGCCGGGCATGATGCTGGGGTCGAGGCCATCGCAGTCCAGTGTGATCACGACCCGCGCGCCTTCGGGAACATGCCGGCGGGCGGCGTCGACCCCGAGGGAGTGAACCTCTCGAGCGGTGACGAAGCGGCTGCCATAGGCCTCAGCCGCTTCGATTTCCGTGCGGCGAGCGCTTCCGACGCCGCGCATGCCCACCTGCACCATCCCGGCGATATGTCCCATCTCGCTCGCCCGGCGCATCGGGTTGGAATAGCCGTGACGCTCGCCATGGAGCTCATCGCGCCAGTCGATATGTGCATCGATCTGGACAATCCAGATCGGCCCGTGATCCGAAAAGCCGGCGAGGAAGGGAATAGGGACGGAATCGTCGCCGCCGAGCAGGATCGGCACGGCTGACATCGCCAGTATTTCCCGTGTCTTTGCCTCGATCAGCGCCCGGTTCCGCGCGTTGTCATGCATCTCTGTCGGCAGATCGCCGGCATCAAAGCAGCATGCCGGCTTGCCGTCAAAAAGCGGCCCACCGAGATCAAAATCCCAATGCTCGACAAGTGGTGCGTCTTCCTGGCTCGCGGCGCGGATGGCATTGGCCGCGGTGGCGTAGCCGCTGCTGTCCTTGCCGCGATAGGTGCTGCCGTGAGCCGCGCCGAAGATCACCATGCGAGGCGTGCCGCCGGCAGGCATATGAGAATTGAGATCAAGAAAGGCAGGCGAAGCGGTCATTGCGGAACCCGGAGCATTGTTCGGTGGACGCATGCACTCAAACACCGGCGGCGCTCAACGTCCATGGGAATGTTGAGCGCCGTAAAGGAGCCTTAATCGATCTCGACCACCAGCTTTCCATCAGCCTCGCGGCTTTCGATCAACCTGTGCGCCTCGGCGACATCGGCAAGCGAAAACCGCCGGCTGTCCATGCGGGGCAAAAGCTTGCCCACTTCGGCGAGTCGCGTCACCTCGCGCAGGATCTCGCCGTGATGCGCGCGGCTTCGCCTGTCAGCAACGGCAGCAGCGTGAACACGCCGGAATAACTCGCCGCCTTGAACGAAAGCGGCGCCAGCGCATGCGTGCCCCACCCGAGCGCACTGACGACATGGCCGAACCGGCCGACCGCCTTGAACGCCATGTCGAGCCCGGCACCACCGACCGTGTCGTAGACGACATCGAAGCCTCGCCCTCCGGTATAGGCCGCGACGTGATCCTCGATCGTGCCGGTGGCGCGGTCGATCGGCGTGGCGCCGAGGCTGCGGAGATAGTCGGCCTTCGCCGCGCCATCGATCGCGTAGACATCGGCGCCGACAGCCTTGGCGATCTGCACCGCGATATGCCCGACCCCGCCGGCACCGCCGATGACGAGGACACGCTGCCCGCTTGCGACCTTCGCCCGGTCCACAAGCCCTTCCCATGCGGTGATCGCAGCGAGCGGCAGCGCGGCAGCTTCCCGCATCGACAGATTGCTCGGCTTGAGCGCGATGAGATCGGCGTCGACAGCCGCGAACTCGGCCAGCGACCCCTGAATGCCGCCGACACCGCCGGTCATGCCGTAGACGGCGTCGCCGCGCCGGAAGCCGGTCACATCAGGGCCGACTGCCTCGACGATTCCCGCCATGTCGATGCCGAGTATGGCGGGCAGGGGATGGCGGGCATGGGCGGCGTTGCCGGCGCGGATCTTGGTGTCGAGCGGATTGACGCCGCTGGCCTGGACGCGCACCAGCACTTGGCCTTTGGCGGCCTCAGGCCGAGCAATCTCGGTCTGGCGAAACGCGCCCTGTGGTGCGTCGACGACAAGCGCTTTCATCGGGGATTTCGAAGACATGGAACACTCCTTTCGTGTTTGTGAAAGGAGGATGCGCCGTTGAAGATCGAATGGAAATCATAGATAAAGCATGAAGATCATGCAGAAATGTTTGGGTGAACATGGAGTGGAGCGATCTCAGGCTGTTTCTGGCTATTGCCCGGCTTGGCACCTTGGGTGCGGCGGCACGCAGCCTTGGGCTGACGCAACCGACCATGGGCCGGCGTCTGCGCGCCCTTGAGGCAGCGCTCGGCCAGACGCTCTTCCAGCGCACGGCCGATGGTTTCGTGCTGACCGACGAAGGCGTGGCGGTCTTTGCCCATGCCGAGCGGATCGAGGAGGAGGCGCTGGCCCTGCAGCGCGAACTGGCCGGCACCGCCAGCGACCTCACCGGCTTCCTGCGCCTCTCGTCTTCCGATTGGTTCGGCACCCATCTGCTGGCGCCCGTCATCGCCGAGTTTTCGCTCGCCTATCCCAAGGTTGTCGTCGAACTCCTGACCGACAGTCGCCTGCTCAGCCTCTCCCGGCGCGAGGCCGACCTCGTCTTCCGCATCGCGCCCTTCACGGAGCCGGAAGTGATCTCCCGCAGGCTGCTGCGCATCGAATATGGCCTCTATATCAAGCGTGGCCTTCCGCATCCGGTTGTCGGAGACGGGGGGGGGGCGCGCTTGGTCACCATGGACGAGGCTTTCGGCGGCATGCCCGATGTCGTTTGGCTCCAGCGCCTGCTGCCGAAGGCGTCGATCGCGCTTCGCAGCAACAATCGCGATGTGCAGGCAACGCTCTGCGCCAACGGCGCCGGCCTCGCCGTCCTGCCGCGTCCGCTTGGCGACAGCCTGGCTGCGATCGAGCGGGTCGATCTCGGCGAACCGCCGCCGGGGCGCGATACGTGGGTCGGCTACCACCGCGACATGAAGCGCATGGCCCGGCTGCGCGCCCTGCTCGATCACGTCATTGAGCGGCTGGCTAACTGACCGTCACCGCTCCCAGTAGGGCACCGGCCCATAAAGCTCCGCGAGATAATCGATGAACAGCCGCACCTTGGCCGGCAGGAACTGGCGGCTTGGGTAGACGGCCGATAGCGTCACGTTGCGCGACCCCTCATAGGCCGGCAGCACCTGCACCAGCTGGCCGGATTTCAGCTCCGCGCCGATATCCCAGGTCGAGCGCAGCGCGATACCGAGACCGGCAATCACGGCCTCGCGGATCACCTCGCTGGAATTGGTGACAAGCATCCCCTCCGGCCGGATAGACAGCGCTCCCTCAGGCCCCTCGAGCCGCCAGACATCGTTATTATGCGCCGGCAGGCAGCGATGCCGCTTGAGATCGTCGATGCTATCCGGCGTGCCGTTCGCCCTGAGATAATCCGGCGAGGCGCAGAGCACACGGCGCACCGGGGCGAGGCGGCGGGCGACGAGGCTGGAATCGGTGAGCTCCGCGATGCGGATCGCCAGATCGAACCCGCCGCCGACGATGTCGCTGAACTCGTCGGAGAGCACCAGATTGATGGCGAGATTGGGATGCGCGTCCATGAAGCGCTTCAGATGCGGCGCGATATGCATGCGCCCGAACGAGGTCGGCGCCGACACCTTCAGCGTCCCGTGCATCTGCGCCGAGCGCCCGGAAATGTAGAACTCCGCTTCCTCGAGCCCGGCCAGAATGCCGAGCACCCGGTCGTAGAAACCCTGGCCGGCTTCGGTGAGCGAGATTTGCCGTGTCGTGCGCTGCAGGAGCCGCGTTCCAAGCCGGTCTTCCAACCGCTTGATGCGCTTGGAAACCACCGCAGGCGAGAAGCCGAGCGCCCGCCCGGCAATCGACATGCTGCCCGTCGCCGCCACCTTGGCGAAGATTTCGAGATCTCCCAGATTGGTCATGTCGCCCCGATAATTTCTTATTTTGTCATAAGTGCTTAGCATTTGCGCCAGATTGGGGAAAGTGTTAAGCCCGAAGCCTTGGCAGTATGGAGGATACGGCCGGTTTCGCCTGATATGGCGAAGGGAGGAAAGGCATGTCCGACGCCATTTCGTTTCTCGCCCCGCGCGCCGATGTCATGGCGCGCCGCCGGCAGATCGTTGCCGATCTCGCCGATCTCCTGCCGCCGGAATGTCTGGTTTCCGAGCCGCGCGAACTCATGCCCTTCGAGACCGACGCCTTCGTCTCCTATCGCCGCATGCCGCTCGCCGTAGCACTTCCGCGCAGCACGGCCGAAGTCGCGGCGGTGATGAAGTATTGCCATCGCTACGGCATCCCTGTCGTCCCGCGCGGCGCCGGTACGTCGCTGTCGGGCGGCGCCATTCCGCAGGAGGATGCGGTTGTCGTCTGCGTCTCGAAGATGAACCGCATCATCGAGATCGACCTATTCAATCGCGCCGCAGTGGTCGAGGCCGGCGTCACCAATCTCAACATTTCCGAAGCTGTCTCCGCTGAGGGCTTCTTCTATGCGCCCGATCCGAGCTCGCAGCTTGCCTGCACCATCGGCGGCAATATCGGCATGAACTCGGGCGGCGCCCACTGCCTGAAATACGGCGTCACCACCAACAACCTGCTCGGCGTGAAAATGGTGCTGGTCGATGGCACGGTCATCGATCTCGGCGGCAAGGGGCTGGATGCCGGCGGCTATGATCTCCTCGGCCTCGTCTGCGGCCACGAGGGCCAGCTCGGCATCGTGACGGAAGCAACGGTGCGCCTGATCGCCAAGCCGGAAGGCGCGCGCCCGGTGCTCTTCGGTTTCCCGACCTCGGAGGAGGCGGGCTCCTGCGTCGCCGATATCATCGCATCCGGTATCATCCCCGTCGCCATCGAGTTCATGGACAAGCCGGCGATCGAGATCTGCGAGGCCTTCGCCAAGGCCGGCTATCCGCTCGATGTCGGCGCGCTTCTGATCGTCGAAGTCGAAGGCTCGGAAGCCGAGATGGACGACGTGCTGAAGGATATCGTCGACATCGCCCGCCGCCATGGCGTCAGTACCGTGCGCGAATGCCAGTCGGCCACGGAAGCAGCCTTGATCTGGAAAGGCCGCAAATCCGCCTTCGGCGCCACCGGCCGCATCGCCGATTATATCTGCATGGATGGCACCGTGCCGCTCAGCCAGCTCTCCTACGTGCTGAAGAAGACCTCCGAGATCATCGAGTGCCACGGCCTGCGCGTCGCCAATGTCTTCCACGCCGGTGATGGCAACATGCACCCGCTGATCCTCTTCAACGCCAATGATCCAGATGACGCCGCCCGCGCCGAAACGGCCGGCATGGAGATCCTGAAGCTCTGCGTCGATGCCGGCGGCTGTCTCACCGGCGAACACGGCGTCGGCATCGAGAAGCGCGATCTGATGCGTCATCAATATTCCGAGGCCGATCTCGCCCAGCAGATGGCTGTCCGCGCCGCCTTCGATCCCGGCTGGCTGCTCAATCCCTCCAAGGTCTTCCCGCTCGAGGGGCGCCAACCCGCATGATCGAGCTATGCCCAACCACCGAGGAGGAAGCCGCCGAGATCATCCACGCCCATGCGCAGGCCGGCACGCCTCTGAGCGTCGCAGGCGGCAACACCCGCTCCGGCTTCGGCAATGCTGTCACAGCCGAACACCGCCTGCGCTCGACCGCGCTGACGGGCATCGTCGCCTATAATCCGGGCGAGATGGTGCTCACCGCCCGCGCCGGCACACCGCTTGCCGAAATCGAGGCGGCATTGGCCGAGAGCGGCCAGACCATGGCCTTCGAACCGATGGATCACCGCCCGCTCATGGGCACATCGGGCGAGCCGACCATCGGCGGCGTCTTCGCGGCCAACGTTTCCGGCCCGCGCCGCCTGATATCGGGTGCCGCGCGCGACAGCCTGCTCGGCGTCCGCTTCGTCAATGGGCGCGGCGAGGCGATCAAGGCCGGCGGGCGGGTGATGAAGAACGTCACCGGCCTCGATCTTGTCAAGCTGATGGCCGGCTCGCACGGCACGCTCGGCCTCATCACCGAAGTCACCTTCCGCGTGCCGCCGAGGCCGAAGTCGGAAGCGACGATCGTGATCTCCTGCCTCAACGACGCCGAAGCCGCCAACGCCATGGCCGCAGCGATGGCGCTGCCGGTCGAGGTCTCGGGCGCTGCACATCTTCCCATGACCGTCGCCTGGACCTTCCTTGGCAATCGCCTGCCCGAGGGCGAGGCGACCGTGCTGCGCATCGAGGGCCTGCCGGCCTCCGTCGCGACGAGAGCCGAAAAGCTGGCATCTGCGATGGCCGCCTTCGGCCCCGTCGCGCGCCTCGGTGAGGATGACAGCGCCACTCTCTGGCGCGAGATCCGCGACGTGAAACCCTACGCCGATGGTGGCCCGCGGCCCGTCTGGCGCGTCTCGGTGGCGCCGTCGATCGGCCACCAGCTGGTCGCGGCACTCAGGCTGGAGACCGGCGTCGACGCCTTCTACGACTGGCAGGGCGGTCTCGTCTGGATGCGGATGGAAGCGGACGCCGAAGCCGACCTGCTGCGACGTTTCATGGCGGCACTCGGCGGCGGCCATGCCACGCTGATGCGCGCGCCGGCTTCGATGCGCGCGGCGACATCGGCCTTCGAGCCGCCGGTCGATGCGGTGGCGCTGCTGTCGGCGCGGGTGAAGGAGAAGTTCGATCCGGCGGGGATTTTCAGTCCGGGGAAGATGGGGGGATGGTGATGGTGCGGTCTCCAGATGCACTCGGGAAAAACCCCTCCCCAACCCCTCCCCACAAGGGGGAGGGGCTTGCTGGGCGCGGACACGGCGACACATTGCAGCCGTTCAACGATCGCAAGGGTGATGATTTGGCACTGAAGATACCCAGGGTTAGCCCCTCCCCCTTGTGGGGAGGGGTTGGGGAGGGGTCTGTTTCGCCCCGCGATGCGCACGACAACCTGGGACCGTTAGCCTGACATGCAAACTAACTTCACCCCCGCCCAGCTTGCCGATCCCCATGTCGCGGCCTCCGAGCAAATCCTGCGCAAATGCGTCCATTGCGGCTTCTGCACCGCCACCTGTCCCACCTATGTCACGCTCGGCAACGAACTCGACAGCCCGCGCGGCCGCATCTATCTGATCAAGGACATGCTGGAAAACGACCGGCCGGCCGACACGGAGGTGGTCACCCATATCGACCGCTGTCTTTCCTGCCTCGCCTGCGTGACGACCTGTCCCTCCGGCGTCGATTACATGCACCTCGTCGATCACGCCCGCGCCAATATCGAAAAGACCTACAAGCGCCCCTTCATGAACCGGCTGACGCGCGGCATCCTCGCCGTCGTCCTGCCCTATCCCGGCCGTTTCCGCCTAGCGCTGCGGCTGGCCCGTATCGGCAGGCCGCTCGAAAGCCTGTTTCGTCGCCATCAGGCGCTGAAACCCTTCGCCGCCATGCTGGCGCTTGCCCCGCGCAGCCTGCCCGCACCCTCTCATCTGGCGACGCCGGCAATACACCCAGCCGAAAAAGGCGAGCAGCGAGGCCGCGTGGCGATCCTCACCGGCTGTGCCCAGCAGGTGCTCGACCCCGCCATCAACGCGGCGACCATCCGGCTTCTCACCCGTCTCGGCGTCGAGGTGGTCGTGCCCAAGGGAGAGGTCTGCTGCGGTTCGCTGGTCCATCACATGGGCCGCGAGGAGCAGGCATTGGAAAGCGCCCGCGCCAATGTCGATGTCTGGACCCGCGAAATCGAAGACGGCGGGCTCGATGCCATCATCATCACCGCGTCCGGCTGCGGCACGACGATCAAGGATTACGGCCACATGCTGCGGCTCGATCCAGCCTACGCCGAAAAGGCCGCCCGCGTATCGGCGCTCGCCCGCGATGTGACCGAGTACCTGGCGACGCTCGATTTCCCCTCGCATATGCCGAGGGGGCTGACGGTCGCCTATCACTCCGCCTGCTCGATGCAGCACGGCCAGAAGATCACGCTGGCGCCGAAGCAGCTGTTGAAAGCTGCTGGCTTTACGGTGCGCGATCCGGCCGAAGGCCACCTCTGTTGCGGCTCGGCCGGCACCTACAACATCATGCAGCCGGATATTTCCGACGCGCTGAAGGCTCGCAAGGTGAAGAACATCGAGGCGACAAAGCCCGATATCATCGCCACTGGCAATATCGGCTGCATCACCCAGATCGCGTCCGCCACTGGAATTCCCATATTGCACACCGTCGAGCTGCTCGATTGGGCCTATGGCGGCGACATGCCGGAGAAGTTGAAGGCCAGCCAAATTGACGGCCAACAAAATTAGCGGCCAGAAAAATTTAAGGGTTTCGGGCTAGCCTGACGCGGCCGGATCGTCCGGCGGCATTTGGAGCTCAAGCATGCATCGTTTCATCCTGGCGTTCGCCGCTCTTCTTGGCGCCACCGAAGTCGCACACGCCGACAGCCGTTTCTTCTGTTCCGCCGACGACAAGAATGTGCGTTTCACCGTCGAAAGCGGCTTCAAGGCGGAGAACGGGCACGTCCTCAATCACTTCCGCGGTGCGCTCATTCTGAAGAACGAAACCGCGCCGCAGCCGCTGGGCAGGATCGATCTCGATTCAGACAGCCTGACGAACCACTGGTCGCATGCCGGCGAACTCAGGCTCGAGGTTCTCTATGATGGTGGTAAAGCAGCGGGTGGCCAGACGGCCAATCTGATCGTCTCGGCCGAACAGCGCAACAATGCCAAGGCCTTTGCCGGCACCTACGAACTCGCGATCGAGGGCGGTGCGGCGCCGCAGGCCTTCAACGGCAAGGTCAGCTGCGGATCGAAATAGGCGGCCGGAAATCCAGCCGCCCTTCTTTTCATGACATGAGGCGTCAGCCGCCGAAGATCGTTCTCAGAACGTCGATGCCGCGGTCGTCGAAGGCGACATTGCCCTGCTTGTTGCCGGGGCCGACGACGATGACCTTGGTGCCGACGGGAACGCGGTCGTAGAGATCGGCGACGTCGTCATTAACCATGCGGATGCAGCCAGAAGACAGGTTGAGGCCGATCGTCCAGGGCTGGTTGGTGCCGTGGATGCGGAAGATCGTATCGCGGCCGCCCTGGTAGAGATACATGGCGCGGGCGCCGAGCGGATTGTCGGGGCCACCCGGCTGTACGGCCGGCAGGTTGTGGCCAGCGCGGGCCTCGCGGACGCGCATTTCAGCCGGCGGCGTCCAGGTCGGCCATTCAGCCTTGCGGCCGATCTTCACCACGCCCGACCAGCCGAAGCCTTCGCGGCCGACACCGATGCCGTAGCGCGTGGCCTTGTTGCGGCCTTCGACGAGGTAGAGATACTTATTGACCGTATCGACGATCACGGTGCCCGGCGCTTCATTGGTGATGAGGCGGACGACACGCTTCTTGTATTGCGGCTTGATCTGCTGGCTGTGCTTGACGCCACGAACGGCATCCGTCGCCGTCATCACGGGCTCGGCGCTGGCAACGGCCACCATACCCGACATCGCGACGGCAACGGCCGCCACGAGCAGAGACACTTTCTTCATTTCGATTTCCCTCTCAAGGCACGATCGCCGGCAAAGCTAACGGAATCGACCGGGATTTCAAGCTGGAAACCCTGAAAATGCGGGGGTAGGCGGCAAGGTGTGTCCTTGCCGCCATAAGAAAATTCAGATGACGATGACCCGCGTGCCCACTTTGACACGCTCGTAGAGGTCGACGACGTCCTCGTTGCGCAGGCGAATGCAGCCCGAGGAAACGGCGCTTCCGATCGTCCATGGGGCATTGGTGCCGTGGATGCGATAGAGCGTGGAGCCGAGATACATGGCGCGCGCGCCGAGCGGATTTTCCGGTCCGCCATCCATGCGTGCCGGTAGATAATGGCCCTTCGCCGCCTCGCGGCTGACCATTTCCGACGGCGGTGTCCAGTCCGGCCACTCGGACTTGCGGGTCACCTTGTGCACGCCGGCCCACTCGAAGCCCGGCTTGCCGACGCCGACGCCATAGCGCCGCGCCTTGCCGTTCGCCATGACGAGGTAGAGGAAGCGGTTGTTGGTATCGATGACGATGGTGCCTGGCGCTTCCTTGGTCTGGTAGTCGACCATCTGCGGCAGGAACTGCGGCTCGATCTGGCCACGGATCACCGGAACGCCAGGATTGATCGCCGAGACCTGCTGTGCTGCCGGCGCGCGACGAACGGCGCGCGGAGCAAACAGACCGCGCTGCTGCTGCACGATGACGGGGCGCTGATAAACGACGGGGCGAACATTGCCGCCGCTGAGCTGCATGATCCACGGTGCCGCGAGATCAGGGCTTAGCACGACAGGTGGACGGGAGACGTAACGGTCGTCGCCAAGGGCGGCCGTGGAAAAGACGCCGAGCAGGGCTGCGGCGAGCAAAACGGATTTCATCATCGGACGAACTCTCTACAATGGCCGAAAATGGACGGGCGGCATCCGCCACCTGCCGATCATGCTGCCACCGCGCTCGCCAGCGAATGGTAAACCCGCGTTCACTAAAAGCCGAACTGGCCCATAAACTTTTCGTCAGGGTTATCGTTCGGTTTGGAAACAGGGTTTGCAAATGGTAAAGCCGGATTCGCAGCCGCTGAAACGAATGGAACGTGATGAGCGAGACAGGCATTACAATCGGTGAGGACGGCAAGAGCCGCTGTCATTGGCACGGCAACCTGCCGGATTATCTGCGCTATCACGACGAGGAATGGGGCAGGCCGGTCGTCAACGACATCCGCCTGTTCGAGAAGATCTGCCTCGAAGGCTTCCAGTCCGGCCTCTCCTGGCTCACCATCCTGCGCAAGCGCGAGAATTTCCGCGCGGCCTTCGCCGGCTTCGATTTCGAGAAGGTGGCGCTGTTTACCGATGAGGATGTCGAGCGTTGCGTGGCCGATGCCGGCATTATCCGCCATCGCGGCAAGATCGTCTCGACGATCAACAATGCCAAGCGCGCGATAGAGCTGCGCGACGAGTTCGGCTCGCTCGCGCATTATTTCTGGAGCTACGAGCCCGGTCACAATGAGCGCCCCAAGGTGGTCGATCGCGCCACGATCATGGCCAATCCGACGACGCCCACCTCGGTCGCCATATCCAAGAATTTGAAGAAGCGCGGCTGGACCTTTGTCGGCCCGACCACAGTTTACGCATTCATGCAGGCAATGGGTCTCGTCAACGATCATCTCGAAGGCTGCTACTGCCGTCCCGAAGTAGAGGCGATGCGCGACGCATTGGTACGTCCATGAAGAAACTGAAACTGATGGCAATGGCGATCGCCGTAATCGCGATCGCGCCCGCCGCTATGGCGCAGACACCCGAGCTGCAGCGCGGCGAAAGGCTGGAAAAGCTGCAGTTTCCGGCGGCGACGATGGAGCTCAAGGGCTGGACGAAATTCGGCAATGGCAAGGTCTACACCTTGCCCGTCAAGGCCGGCCAGCATGTGAAGATCGATTTCTCGACGAAGAGCCAGTTCGCTTTCCTCGCGATCTTCGATCTCGCGGCACCCGACGACGAGGCGATCTTCGGCACCGACGAGGACGGGCAGACCTTCCAGACGACGGTCAAGCAGGACGCCACCTGGCTGCTCCGCCCCTATTATTCCAAGGCCTCGCCAAGACGCGGCCTCGGCGCACCCTACAGCATTCTCGTGGAACCGCAGGCGGCCTCGGCCGCGCCGGCAACACCCGCGCCGGCCCCCGCCGACGACAGCAAGCCGTCGCCGCTCTTCCCGTCCCGCAAGTAAGCGGAGCTTCGTTTAACCGAGGCTGTCGATCACGCCGCGCAGTTCGCCGAGCCGTTCGATCTTGCGAAAGCGCGGCGCCTCCGTCGGCTCCTCGACATGCTCTAGCACCCAGGTCAGTTCGTGCGGCACGAACACGCCGTAGCTGCCGGCGGCGATCGCCGGCACGATGTCCGATTTCAGCGAGTTCCCCACCATCATCGCCCGCTCCGGTCCGCCGCCGATCTTGGAAAAGATGCGGCGATAGGTAACCGCCGTCTTGTCGGAAACGATCTCGACGGCATGGAAGAAATCGCCAAGGCCGGATTGCGCCAGCTTGCGCTCCTGGTCGAACAGGTCGCCCTTGGTGATCAGCACGAGCAGGTAATGGTCGGAAAGGGCGGCCAGCGTCTCGCGCACTTCAGGCAGCGTCTCCACCGGATGCGAAAGAAGATCCCGGCCGGTATCGAGGATTTGCGCGATCACCGAAGCCGGCACATTGCCCTCGGTAATCTCGATCGCCGTCTCGATCATCGACAGCGTGAAGCCTTTGATACCAAAGCCGTAATGCTGAAGATTGCGCTTCTCGGCGGCCAGCAGCCGATCCGAAACCACTGTGCCCTCCGCATAGTCGGAAAGCAGCTCGGTGAAGTGCGTTTCCGTCAGCCGGTAGAATTGCTCGTTCTGCCACAGCGTGTCGTCGGCATCGAAGCCGATCGTGGTCAGCGTGCGGGTCGTCATGGGCGCACCCCCTTGTTCGTTCAAAAACAATTAGGAGCCTCGCGCCTTCGCCGCAAGGGATTGCGTCACTGATAGACGATGGCGCCGATGAAGCGCGGGCGTGAAAAGGCGGTTTCCGCGAACGTCATGCTGCCGAAGCCCATGATGCTGGTCATCGCCGTGTAGCTGGCCGCACCCTCGACATAGATCACCGAGTCGCCGTCCGTCAGCTGCGGCAGCGTCGAAGTGCTGAGCACCTGCGCCTTCAACAGGCCGGCCGTGCCGCTCTCCTTCGTCCAGTCCAGCTTGTAAACCCCGGCGGTCTTCTTGATGCTGGAAATCCGAAGCGCGATCGGGGCCGTGCTGTTCTGCTGCAGATGCGTGAAGACGCTGTAGAGGTTGGACACGAAGGTATTGTCGATCGAGGTCTGGCGCGAAATCACGTCGGCGACGATGCCGTTGGCTTGCACGATATTCTGGTAGGTCCGGTACATGTCGAACACCGTGATGCTCGCCAGGAAGAAGAACAGCAGGATCGGCGCGAGAAGAGCGAATTCGATCGCGGATGCGCCGGAGCGCTCGCGGATCAGGCGGGAAAATACGTGCTTCAACATCAGGTCGGCTCGTTGACGAAGGCAAAGCTGGAGGTCAGCTGGATGGCGCCGGTGTTGTCTTTCGGGAAACTCAAGCCGAAGCCGAGCCCCGGCACCAAGGGATCGACGACATAACAGGCGCGGGTGAAGATGATCTGCGAGGGCTGGCCGGAATTGTAGGTCGTGACAGGATCGATGGCGACGGAGCGGTCGACGCAGGGCGTGCCCGTCGTCGGAAAGTCGGACGCCTTGGTGACCGGCGTGAACTCGATGCGGATCGACTTGACGCAATCGCTTAGGATCACCGCTTCCTTGCACACCGAAGCCTTGAAATCGGCATAGCTCATCTTGGCGCCGTTGATCTGCAGCGCGCGCGAGCTGCGACTGACGGCGCGGTCGAGCATGATCGACTGCGTCATGATGAAGCCTGCCTCGAAGATCGAGAAGATGACGGCAAAGACGATCGGCGCCAGGATGGCAAACTCGATCGCCGCCGCGCCCTTGCTGTCACCGAAAAGCCGGCGCGCGCTACTGAAAAAAACCATTCTCATTACTGCGTCAGTCTCAATTTGCGGATCGATGTCGAGATCGACTTGAACGCGTCGCCGATGCCGGAGCCGGAGGCTTGGTAGAAGTGGGCCGAGCTCGTCGCGCAGTTCTTCATGGCGTTGATCGCCGTGGTGTCGCTGCCGAGTTCGAAGCCGATGGTGAAGATGGTGATGCCTTTCGCCTTGGCGGTCGTGCAGATATTGCTCAAGTAGGTCGCCGTGTTGCCTGACATCGTGTAGTTGCTCGGGCTGAGATCCGGAGAGCGCTTGTAGTCGTTCGGGCGGAATTGCGCGGTGATCACGCCGTCAGTCATCAAGACGAGCACCTTCATCGTATCGGCGTCGCTGAAGCTGGAGGGGCGGTTGGAGAACTTCGAGGACATCTGCCCGCTCGCGATCGCCGCCTGCACGATGCTGGACGAGGCCGGATTGAGCAGCATGTAGCCCCACTGCATGGCGTTCTGCGTGCCTGTGCCGTCATAGAGCTGCAGCGCGTTCAGCCGGGCTTTGAGATAGGTCGCGTCATTGGAGAAATAGGTGATCGCGTCCTCTTCGCCGGGACACCACCACCATCTCTTTTCCTTGTCCGTCGTGTTGTAGTTCCAGTTGGTGAAGATCGGCAGGTTCGACCGAGCCTTGAAGCTCGGGATCGCATCGCTGCCAAAGCCTGCATTGTCGAGCTCGAAGCATGACCCCTTGTAATTCGGATCCTTGGTCGGCTGCGACTGGCCAGTCAGGCGGGAGCCGCCGAGCTTGTCGAACACCGCGGAACCCACGTTGACGTGGCCCGCATAGGGCACGACGCTGATCGTCGTATAGTCCTTGGTGTCATCGGTCAGGATCTGGTCGATGAACTGCTGCGAGGCGATCTTCAGGTTCTTGATCTTGCTGCCCACCATCGAGCCCGACATGTCGAGCATCAGCGAAAGCTCGATATTCTGCTTGGCCTCCTCGGCGCTCGACGCCGTCTTGATCGTCAACGTCTTGACGCCGGCCAGATGCATGAAGGCGGTGTTGATCGTGTAGGAGGCGTTGGCCGAGATCTTGCGCGAGTTCATCGCCGTCGCTTCGGAGAAGTCGATGGCCACGTGGGCGCCGTAGGCGAGATTGTTCATGTAGCTTTTCAGAACGTCGGCGGTCTTCTGCTTCTGCGACAGTGAGGCGGCGGCCAGCACGCCGCGATCAAGCCCGTCCTGCATTTCCACGCGCACGGCTTCATAGCGCGCGAGATCGACCCCTGCGCCACCGGCCAAGACCATTGGCACGAAAAGCAGCGCGACTATCATCGCCACGTTGCCGCGCTTGTTGCGCAGCAGTGAACTCACAAGCTGAACCAAAGATGTCATGATTGCCCCCGCATCTGCGAGGATTGTTTAGGTGGGTATCAATTAGAATTTTATGAATCCACTCGGAAAACGCAGTAAATATAATCGCTAAGAGCGAGAATTGTTGGGTGCAATCACGGTTGTGCGCCAATGAGTTGCGAGCGACCTATGTTGCCGCAACCCCTGCGTATCGCGCGAGCCGTTGAAACCGCGCACGCGCAACTTATGTCTGATGGGTTCATGCCTGCGGCAGGCGCCGCCACCCCAGCGCCGCGCCGCCCAAAAATCATAGAACCGGGATCATTCCCTCCGCCGGCTTCACGGCGGTCCTCACAAGGAAACGTTTGACCATGCGTTACAACCAGCTTGGAAATACCGGCCTGTTCGTCTCCGAAATCTGCCTGGGCACCATGACCTTCGGTGCCGCCGACGACAAAAGCCCTTGGGGCGCCATCGCTGATGTCGACCAGAAGGCGGCCGATGCGATCGTCGAGCGGTCGCTTTCGGCAGGCGTCAATTTTATCGATACCGCCGACGTCTATTCCTTCGGTGATTCCGAGAAGTTGCTCGGCCAGTCGCTGAAGAACCTCGGCGTTGCCCGCAAGGATGTCGTCATCGCCACCAAGGTCTACGGCGCGATGGGCGACAAGCCGAACGATCGCGGCGCCTCGCGCGGCCACATCATGGATTCGGTCGAAAAGAGCCTCGAGCGCCTGCAGACCGACCACATCGATCTCTACCAGATCCACGGCACCGACAGCGTCACCCCGATCGACGAGACGCTCAGGGCGATGGACGATCTCGTCTCGCGCGGCCTAGTGCGCTATGTCGGCGTTTCCAACTGGCAGGCGTGGCGCATCGCCAAGGCGCTTGGGATCTCGGAGCGTCGCGGCTTTGCCCGCTTCGAGACCGTGCAGGCCTATTACTCGATCGCCGGCCGCGATCTTGAGCGCGACATCGTGCCGATGATGAACGAGGAAAAGGTCGGCCTGATGGTCTGGTCGCCGCTCGCCGGCGGCTTGCTGTCGGGCAAATACGGCCCCGGCGCGCCCGGTAATGGCGAAGGCCGCCGCGCCGCCTTCGACTTCCCGCCTGTCGGCAAGGACCGCGCCTGGGCCTGCGTCGCCGTCATGCGCGAGATCGCCGAAAAGCACGGCGCCAGCGTCGCCACCGTGGCGCTCGCTTACGTTCTGGCCAAGCCTTTCGTGACGACTGTCATCATCGGCGCCAAGCGCATCGAACAGCTCGACCAGAACCTCGCAGCCGTCCGACTGAAACTCGATGCCGACGACCTGAAGAGGCTGGACGAGGTGAGCGAACTCGCGCCCGAATATCCCGGCTGGATGCTCTCCCGCCAGGGCGCCGGCCGCCGCCCCGCGCCGTTCGAACCGAAGGCTTGACCACAATCGAAGCGCTGGACGCCGAGACAAACCTGGCGTCCAGCATATAACTGCAGAGGCCGCCTTACTTGGCGTGCGCCTTCAGCCACGTCTGCATCTCGGTGATCTCGGCTTCCTGCGCCTTGATCACGCCCTCCGCCAGCTTGCGCATTTCGGGATCCTTCCCGTATTGCAGCTCCACCTTGGCCATGTTGATCGCCCCCTGATGATGGGCGATCATTCCGCGCACGAAGTCGATATCGGCGTCACCGCTGTATTCGATCATCATGTCCTTGTGCATCTTGTTGTTGGCCTCGGAAAAGGCATGGCTCGACGGGCTGTGGTCGCCCATCGGCATGCTCATATCCATGGGCTTGTCTTCCGCGCGTGCGGGAAGAGCGATGAACGATAGGCCGGCGACGAGACCGGTGGTAAGAGTGAGTAGTTTCAGAGACATGGGATATCCTTCCTCAGTCTGGCAATGAAAGTCCGATGCGGCTGATCTTGCCGCGTTTCTCAGGGTCTTGATTGTCAGGTCAACCGGGGAGGGGGCGCCTGCGGCGCCGGCCGCGCGCCGGGGAAGGCAAGCGCGATCGCGGGCGAGGGATAGGCGAAAACCTGCTTGCCATCGGCATGAACGATCACGTCGACGGGCACGACCAGGCAGGCAGAACAGAGCGGCATATGCGCCATGCCGCCGTCAGCACAGGGGTTCTTCTCCTCCGCTGAGCCTTTGACGGTCTCGTCCATATCCATACCCGGCATATGATGATGCGGCTTGCCGGCAGTCATATCGACAGCGGCGGGCTGGCTCATCGATGCGCACATCGGACATCCGGCCCACGCGAACATCGTTCCGTAGGTCAGCCAGGCCAGCATCATCGTCGCGATAGAGAAAAGCCGCATCGGCCAAACATAGGCAAGCCCGCCACCGCTGCCAAGACGTCGCGTCGCGCTAATCGAGCTTGGCGGCCTTGCGTAACGCATCATTGATCCGCCCCTGCCACCCCTTGCCGGTCGCCTTGAACGCGTCGATCACATCGGGATCGAGCCTCAGCGATATCTGCCGCTTCGGGCTCTCCAACACCGGCCGCCCGCGCGAACGCCGGATGCTCTCGGCAAGCTCGGGGAAGACCTCGGCAAAGGGGCGCGCCTTCTTGAAGTCCTCTTCGGTCCATTCGGGGTTCTCCGGGTCTTCGGCGATGCCGCGCTGGATAGCGGCCTCTTCCTCATCAGTGAGGCCGAGGATTTTTCGACTGGAATTCTTCATAGAGCCTCCTTTCCTGGCGGCTTGCCCGGCGCATCGAGATGACGGAAATCCCCTCGCTCCCGAGAATGGCGAAAACGACGGCAATCACATCCTCGATCAGGACACCCACGGCCTTCAACCGCGGGCTCCTGGCGTCGAGGATCAGCGCCGCGGCGAAGAAATCCTCATCCAGGTCACAAAAATCAAGCCCATGCTTTGCAGCATTGCGGACACGTTTCGGCTCATCCCAAACGATCTTCATCGATACGATACCGCAAAATAAAAGTGATACAATAAATCTTTGATTGCATCACGATATCTTGCAATTCACCAGGCTGCAATCACCTGATGGATCACCTGGTAATCCGCGCTTTCCTCGCCAATCGGCACCACCGGCCAGGCCCAAGCCGCCCGCGCCTCCGGCACTGCAACCCCGTGCGTCAGATCGCTTTCCTCGTGGGTCTTTCCATTGCGATCGATCACCGCATAGGAGACGTCGGTGACAAGGCAGCTTTTGAACGGCATGCGCGACAGGCCGGAAAGATGCGCCGCAATCAGCCGCTCCACCGTATCGTCAGGCATCCGCTCCCGCTCGGCCTCGAACCGCCGCTGCACCCCGCGCCCGATCTGCGAGAGCAGATTGGCTGAAACCACGAGGTCGAGATAGGGCACATTGCGCAGGAACCCCAGCGGCTCCGGCGTCTCGCCGGCCGCAAGTGCGTCATAGCCCGAGAGATCGCGCTCGATCAGCCGGACATTGCGATAGGCCTTGCGGCGCAGCTTCATCCTCACCGTCGCGACATGCACGAGATCGATCAGAACGACCGTATCGAAGCTGGCGGCCAGCTCCCGGATCGGCACATCGCGCAGCAAGCCCGACCCAAGAACCACGGCCGTCCGCCGCTGCTTGCAGCCCGCGATCGCGGCAAGGATCGCCCGCCTCGTATTCTCCTCATGCTCCGCCCACTGCCGGCTGCAGCGATTGGCGCGGGACCAGAGATTGACGGAGTAGCGGATATATTTTCGATGCGGCTTGCTGGTGGAAGGGAGGGTAGCTGCGTAGAGGAGGGCTTCTATGATCATGATCAGTCGAAGTTATTTCAACCCCCAGTTCGGATCGTCCTTTGCCAGGAGTTCGTATTCGGCTTCTGCTGCTTCCATGTCGGCAATATCCTCAAGATACTGCTCGATCACCTCATAGGCATACTTCTCCACCGACATCTCGGCTTCGGCCGCATGTTCGCTCAACACCCGGTATGATTCTTCCGACAATTCGACGGTGATGCGCTTGCCCATGGTTAAATCCTTTGCTGATACCAGGATAATAGCAGTCCGGCCTTGTGTTCGCCAGCCACCACCCTTGCCGCATCCGGCCCTTTCCGCTAGGAAACCGCCACTGTCACACTGAGCGGAAGACGTTGGAAATGAACGACAAGCAGAAGAAACCACAAAAGCTCAAGGCCAGACTTCCCCGCGGCTTCGTCGATCGTTCGGCGGCCGATATTCGCGTCGTCAACGAGATGACCGCGAAGATTCGCGAAGTCTACGAGCATTATGGTTTCGATCCTGTCGAAACGCCGCTCTTCGAATACACCGATGCGCTCGGCAAGTTCCTGCCGGATGCCGATCGGCCGAACGAAGGCGTCTTCTCGCTGCAGGATGACGACGAGCAGTGGATGTCGCTGCGTTACGACCTGACGGCGCCGCTCGCCCGCCATGTCGCCGAAAACTTCAACGAGATCCAGCTGCCCTACCGCACCTATCGCGCCGGCTATGTCTTCCGCAACGAGAAGCCCGGCCCAGGCCGCTTCCGCCAGTTCATGCAGTTCGACGCCGATACCGTCGGCGCGCCCGGCGTGCAGGCCGATGCCGAGATGTGCATGATGATGTCGGACACGCTGGAAGCCCTCGGCATCAAGCGCGGCGACTATGTCATCCGCGTCAACAACCGCAAGGTTTTGGATGGCGTTCTAGAGGCGATCGGCCTCGGCGGCGACGACAAGGCCGCCCAGCGTTTGAACGTGCTCCGCGCCATCGACAAGCTCGACAAGTTCGGCCCCGAGGGCGTGGCTCTCCTGCTCGGCCCCGGCCGCAAGGATGAATCAGGCGATTTCACCAAGGGTGCCGGCCTCGATCAGGGCCAGATCGACAAGGTCCTCTTCTTCGTCGGCATCAAGGATTATGCCGAAAGCGCCGCCCAGTTGGCCGAACTCGTCGCCGGCACCTCGAAGGGTGCTGAGGGCGTCGAGGAACTGAACCTCATCGGCGGTCTCGTCACCGGCGCCGGCTATCAGTCCGATCGCATCAAGATCGACCCCTCTGTCGTCCGTGGTCTCGAATACTACACCGGCCCGGTCTACGAAGCCGAGCTGCTGTTCGACGTCACCAACGAGAAGGGCGAGAAGGTCGTCTTCGGCTCCGTCGGCGGCGGCGGCCGTTATGATGGTCTGGTCTCGCGTTTCATGGGCCAGCCGGTTCCGGCCACGGGCTTCTCCATCGGCGTCTCGCGCCTGATGACGGCGCTGAAGAACCTCGGCAAGCTCGGCCAGAGCGAGGTTATCGAACCCGTCCTCGTCACAGTCATGGATGGCGATGTCGAGGCCATGGGCCGCTATCAGCGCATCACCCAGGAACTGCGTGCGGCCGGCATCCGCGCCGAAATGTACCAGGGCAACTGGAAGAAGTTCGGCAACCAGCTGAAATACGCCGACCGCCGCGGCTGCCCCGTCGCCATCATCCAGGGCGGTGATGAGCGTGCCGAGGGCGTCGTGCAGATCAAGGACCTGATCGAGGGCAAGCGCCTCTCCGGCGAGATCGAGGACAACGCCTCGTGGCGCGAAGCCCGGGTTGCGCAGGAGACCGTCAAGGAGGCCGATTTGGTCGCCAAGGTGAAGGAAATCCTGGCGGCGCAGGCGGAAGATCGCAAGCGAGCCTCTGATGTTTGAGCGGGGAATACCCCCCTCTGTCCTGCCGGACATCTCCCCCACAAGGGGGGAGATCGGCCAGGTTCATCCGCTCGCTCTACATTCACTGTTTGGCGCAAGCCGCGTAACACATCGATCTCCCCCCTTGTGGGGGAGATGTCCGGCAGGACAGAGGGGGGTAGCCCCGGAGACATCAACCCCATGCCCCTGATCAACCTCCCAGCCTTCTCCGAAGACCTGCTCGCCGAGTTCGCCGCCCGCCGCACCGAGCGCGTGGATACGCCAGTCATCCAGCCGGCCGAACCCTTTCTCGATATCGCCGGTGAAGACCTTCGCCGCCGCATCTTCATGACCGAGAGCGAAACCGGCGCCAGCCTGTGTCTCCGCCCGGAATTCACCATTCCTGTCTGCCTGCGCCATATCGAAAGCGCCATGGGTACGCCGAAGCGCTATGCCTATCTGGGCGAGGTCTTCCGCCAGCGCCGCGAAGGCGGCAATGAGTTTTATCAGGCGGGCATCGAGGATCTCGGCGATATCAATATCCCAAGCGCAGACGCCCGCGCCATTGGTGATGCGGCCGGCGTGCTCTCGCGCCTGCTGCCGGGCAGGAAACTGGCCGTAACGCTCGGCGATCAGGCTGTCTTCGAAGCCGTCGTCCAGGCGCTCGGCCTGCCGCTCGGCTGGCAGAAGCGGCTGATCCATGCCTTTGGCGACACCACCCATCTCGAGGCACTGCTCGCCAGCCTCGTGAGCCCGCAATTCGTCACCGGCCTCAGCGACGATATCGCCCGTCTTCTCGGCGCCGACGATGAAGAGGCGCTGGTCGCCCATATCGACGCCACCATGCAGGCGACGGGCTATTCCACCAATGCCAGCCGCTCGCCGCAGGATATCGCCCGCAGGCTGAAGGAGAAGCTGATCCTGTCGGAAACCCGGCTCGATGACGCGGCCTTCCTGGTGCTCAAGGAGTTCCTGTCGCTCAACGTGCCGCTGATCAATGCATCGGCCGCACTCTCCGGCTTCGCCGATGCCGCCGGCCTGAAGCTCGGCAACGCCCTGTCGCGCTTCGACGGACGCGTCGCCGCACTCGCCAATGCCGGCGTCGATCTCTCGCTCATCGATTATCGCGCCGCCTTCGGCCGACCGCTGGATTACTATACCGGCCTCGTCTTCGAGATCGGCGTCGAGGGCTCGGATGCCGTGCTCGCCGGTGGCGGACGCTTCGACAAGCTGATGACCCTGCTTGGCGCCAAGGAGCGCATCCCGGCCGTCGGCTTCTCGCTGTGGCTGGATCGCATCGAAACGGAAAGGGCCGCCTGATGACCATCACCATCGCGCTGCCCTCCAAGGGCCGGATGAAGGACGACGCATCGGCCATCTTCGAGAAGGCCGGAATGAAGATCACGGCTGTCGGCAACGACCGCTCCTATCGCGGCCGCGTCGAAGGCTGGGATGATGTCGAGGTCGCCTTCCTCTCTGCCTCCGAGATCTCCAAGGAACTCGGCAACGGCACGGTCGATTTCGGCGTCACCGGCGAAGACCTGATCCGAGAAGGCTTGGCGGAAGCCGACAAGCGTGTCGAATTCTGCGCTCGCCTCGGCTTCGGCCATGCGGATGTCATCGTCGCCGTGCCGGAGATCTGGCTCGATGTCGACAGCATGGCCGATCTCGGCGATGTCGCCACCGATTTCCGCGCCCGCCACGGCCGCCGCCTGACGATCGCCACCAAATACTGGCGGCTGACGCAGCAGTTCTTCTCGCGCCAGCACGGCATCCAGCTTTATCGCATCGTCGAAAGCCTTGGCGCCACTGAGGGCGCACCGGCCTCGGGCTCGGCCGACATCATCGTCGATATCACCTCGACGGGCTCGACGCTGCGCGCCAATCACCTGAAGATTCTGTCGGATGGCGTCATCCTGCGCTCCGAGGCTTGCCTAGTGCGCGCCCGCAAGGAAAGCCACGCCAACGAACCTTCGGTGAACCGACTGATTGAAGCCGTCCACGCCGCGCTCTGATGGCCGGCGAAGACGACAACATTGTAGCGGGCAGTGACAAGCCGGGCGCTGCCATGACGGAGCCACTTTTCCGATTTCAGCCACGCTGGAAAGAGGAACTCGTCGTCACGGGAAGCGGTGGCTCCTTCGTGCTGGAGTTGCCGATGGGCGTATTGTCTGCCTACCTTCCCAGCGAGATGGAGTGGAAAGAGCACGGGCCGGAATGGGCGCGTGACCTTTGGCCGGAGCTAAGGCGCGACCTGGAAGAATGGTGTCGCGCGCATGGTGCCGATCTCTATATAATCGCAACGGCAAGCGTTTATTCGCTTTAGCCGCTCGACTGCTGCAGAGACCACCGCGCAACCTTCTCACTTGATTGAGAACGTAAAAAAGCCCGCCGCCAGATGACCTGACGGCGGGCTTTTTTATGCTTGGGAGGATGTGGTGCCGATTATGCAGCGACCGGCAGGGCGCCACGGCGGGCGTCGATCGAGTAGAGGCCCGGGCCGAAGGTGGCGAGCAGGATGTAGGCGCCGGCGAGCGTGAAGTTCTTCATCAGCATGATGCCGTTGAGAGCGTTGATCCAGCCGAGAGCTGCATCCGGCCAGCCGGGAATGGCAACGGTGCCGGAGTGGAAGACGAGGCCGGTGAAGACGCAGAATGCGGCCAGAGCCCAGCCGACGATCTTCGTCTGGAAGCCGACGAGGACGGCAAGACCGGTGACGAGTTCGAACAGGCCGGCGAGGTAGGTCAGCGCGGTAGCGGCAGGCAGGCCGGCGCCGGTGATCATGCCGGCAGTGCTTGCCGGGTCGGTCAGCTTGCCGAAGCCCGAGTAGATGAAGATGAAGGACAGAAGAATGCGGGCGACGAGAATGACAATGTTCTGGGTATTCGACATGGAACTGTCTCCGGTTGAATGAGTTGAGACCGGTGTGCCCCCCGGCACGGTTGTCGATCTCGTATGCACCGTTTCTCCTCTTTTTTGGTCGTCATGGAAAGATAGACGGGAGCGGACAGTTCGTTCAGCAATAGTGAACGACAATAGCGAATGATGGCGACTTGCCAGCGCGCCGCGCGCTCTTCTATGGTCGGCCGCCTAACGCAACTGGAGACTTCAGATGGCAGACCTTTCCGCATTCCCGATCACCAAACGCTGGCCGGCAAGCAACCCCGATATCATCCAGCTCTATTCGCTTCCGACACCGAACGGCGTGAAGGTGTCGATCGCGCTTGAGGAGCTGGCTTTGCTCTATGAGCCGCATCTGATCTCGTTCGGCACCAATGATCAGAAATCGCCGGAGTTCATGTCGCTCAATCCAAACGGCCGCATTCCGGCGATCATCGATCCCAATGGCCCTGATGGAAAGCCGATCGGCTTGTTCGAATCCGGAGCGATCCTCGTCTATCTCGTCGAAAAGACCGGCAAGCTTATCCCGGCGGATGCTGCCGGTCGCTACGAGACGCTCCAGTGGGTGTTCTTCCAGATGGGCGGCATCGGGCCGATGTTCGGCCAGTTCGGCCACTTCCACAAGTTCGCCGCCGACAAGGTCGCCAACAATTCCTATCCGGTGGAGCGCTATCGTGACGAGTCGAAGCGCCTTCTCGGCGTTCTGGAAGAGCGCCTGCAGGGCCGTCAGTGGATCATGGGAGACACCTACACGATCGCAGACATCACCACATTCCCATGGGTGCGCGGCGCCGATGTCTTTTACGGCGGCCGCGAGCTCCTGGAATACGACAAGTTCCCGGCGGTGATGGACTGGCTCAAGCGCTGCATCGCGCGCCCGGCGAGCGAAAAGGGCCTGAACATCCCGGCGCGCCCGGCCTGAGCCCTCGGCGCAAACGCAGTGCCCATAACATCAAAAGCCGGCCCACTGGGCCGGCTTTTCCGTGACAACAGTAAGTTTTACTGGCGGCGAATGGCGGCCTTGCCGGTGTCGGCTTCGATGCGCGGGAAGATGAACATGCCGATCATGCTGCCATTGCCTTCCTCTTCGTAGCCGTTCGATTCACCCATGCAGAAAAGCGGCTGGCGGTAGCCGTTCGGCAGGATGATCGTGGTCGAAAAACAGAAGGATGAGGACAGGGCCGCTGCCTGTTCGAAAATCTGGACGATGCGGCCGCGATCCCTCGGATCGTAGCAGCGCATCAGGCTGAGCAAGCCGCATTCTGGTACGCTCAGGCCATGAAGCCGGGCGCTGCGTTCTTGAAGGCGGATCACGCCGCTGGAAAAGTCGCCGACCCAGCTTTCCGATATCGAGAGCTGAGCGAGCATTTCGGGATTGTTGTCGTTGAGTTCCAGCGATCCGCGCATCAGCGGTGCGGATGCGTTGGTTTTTGTTATTTTAAACACATTGTTCCCCAGTTTGGGCGCAGCGTTCTCCCGTGCTGCACACCCGGCAAACATTACAGTTTCAGTCGACGCCGCGCTTCATGCTCGGTGGCCGGAAAATAGCGTTCCGAGCGGTCGCCCCAAGAAGTGAGCCCACTCTGCCCAGCCTTTCCAAAATATGCAACTTCTAATTTAATTTCAGGATAAGAAACTCGGTCCATGCGTCAATGCAATTCTGAGCGGTGTTGGCGATGCAACGGCAAGGACGCCTGAACGAAGCGCCGAACACAGCGCGAATCTATAAGTTTTTTTGCAGAAACGGCAACGGTTTTTAACACGCAGGCATACCCGCGCACCCAGGCATTAATGGTCAAAAATAGCGGAAAGGTTGATGAAACCACTGCTAAATAATCCGAAATTGATAGAGTTGCGGGCGTTTCCCGTCTCTGACGGCAACCATTGGCACGAAAACTCGATTGTTGCGAGAATTTGACCCCTCGGTAAAAATCGCCCGTCGAGCAAGCTTCACGAAAGCCTCGCCAAACGACGAGGCCGCCAGCTGTCGTGATTATACGTTTCATCACACGGTTGAAAAATTCCGCACGCGAATGTGAGTGCGAATCACAAAACGAAAAGGGCGACCCGAGGGCCGCCCTTCCGTAACCTGAACCTGATGGCTCAGACATAAGACCCGAAGGTCTTACATCATGTCCATGCCGCCACTTCAGCGCGCTTGACGCGCTGAAGCACTTAAAGTGTATGGGCGGCTTTCACGTACAGTTCTGTAATCAGACCTTATGGTCTGATCACATCATGTCCATGCCGCCCATGCCGCCCATGCCGCCAGGCATGCCGGCAGGAGCGTCCTTCTTCGGCAGCTCGGCGATCATGGCTTCCGTCGTGATCAGCAGCGAAGCAACCGAAGCTGCGTTCTGCAGAGCCGTACGAACAACCTTGACCGGGTCGACGATGCCCATGGCGATCATGTCGCCATATTCAGACGTCTGGGCGTTGTAGCCGTAGTTGTCTTCGTTCTTCTCGAGGATCTTGCCAACAACGATCGATGCTTCGTCACCGGCGTTCTCGGAGATCTGGCGAACCAGCGACTGCAGAGCGCGACGGATGATGTTGACGCCAGCTTCCTGGTCGTCGTTTGCACCCTTTGCGGTGATCTTGGAAGCCGAACGGAGGAGAGCAACGCCACCGCCAGGTACGATACCTTCCTGAACAGCAGCGCGCGTTGCGTTCAGAGCGTCGTCGATGCGGTCCTTGCGTTCCTTGACTTCGATTTCCGTGGAGCCGCCAACGCGGATGACGGCAACGCCGCCAGCGAGCTTGGCAAGACGTTCCTGCAGCTTTTCGCGGTCATAATCGGAAGAGGTTTCTTCGATCTGAGCCTTGATCTGAGCAACGCGGCCTTCGATGTCGGACTTGGCGCCAGCGCCGTCGACGATCGTCGTGTTTTCCTTGGAGATCGAAACCTTCTTCGAACGGCCGAGCATGTCGAGCGTTACGGATTCCAGCTTGATGCCCAGGTCTTCGGAGATGACAGTGCCGCCCGTGAGGATGGCGATGTCTTCCAGCATGGCCTTGCGGCGGTCGCCGAAGCCAGGAGCCTTGACGGCAGCGATCTTCAGGCCACCGCGCAGCTTGTTGACGACGAGGGTCGCAAGAGCTTCGCCTTCGACGTCTTCAGCGATGATGAGGAGCGGCTTGCCGGTCTGAACGACGGCTTCGAGAACCGGGAGCATCGCCTGCAGGTTCGAGAGCTTCTTCTCGTGGAGGAGAATGTAAGCGTCGTCGAGGTCGGCGACCATCTTTTCCGGGTTGGTGACGAAGTAAGGGCTGAGGTAGCCGCGGTCGAACTGCATGCCTTCGACGACTTCGAGTTCGGTTTCAGCGGTCTTGGCTTCTTCGACGGTGATGACACCTTCGTTGCCAACCTTCTGCATGGCTTCAGCAATGTCGTCACCGACCTGCTTGTCGCCGTTTGCGGAGATCGTGCCGACCTGGGCAACTTCAGCCGAGGTGGAGATCTTCTTTGCCTTGGCCTGCAGGTCCTTGACGACTTCTGCAACAGCGAGGTCGATACCGCGCTTCAGGTCCATCGGGTTCATGCCGGCAGCAACTGCCTTGGCGCCTTCGCGAACGATCGCGCGGGCCAGAACGGTAGCCGTCGTGGTGCCGTCGCCAGCGATGTCGTTGGTCTTCGAAGCAACTTCGCGGACCATCTGGGCGCCCATGTTTTCGAACTTGTCTTCGAGTTCGATTTCCTTGGCGACCGATACACCGTCCTTGGTGATGCGCGGAGCGCCGAAGGACTTGTCGATAACGACGTTACGACCCTTCGGGCCGAGGGTTACCTGCACTGCGTCAGCGAGGATGTCGACGCCGCGCAGCATCTTTTCGCGCGCAGAGCGGCCGAACTTTACTTCTTTAGCTGCCATTTTGAGAACTCCTGAAAAGGGGTGTCAGCGAATTAGGATGAAGTGGGAAACCGGCTGATTAGCCGATGATGCCCATGATGTCGGCTTCCTTCATGATCAGAAGGTCTTCGCCGTTGATCTTGACTTCGGTGCCGGACCACTTGCCGAACAGAACGCGGTCGCCAGCCTTGACGTCGAGAGCGACGACCTTGCCGGACTCGTCACGAGCGCCGGTGCCGACGGCGACGATTTCGCCTTCCTGCGGCTTTTCCTTGGCGGTGTCAGGAATGATGATGCCGCCCTTGGTCTTTTCTTCGGACTCAACGCGGCGAACAACGACGCGATCGTGAAGGGGGCGGAAGTTGGTGCTTGCCATTGTCTAATCCCTCGATCAAATGACACTCGCAGGCCGGTATGGCCCACACGGATGGGTGTTAGCACTCTCCTCTGGTGAGTGCTAGCGACCTGCATTTAGGAGCGGCCATCTGGGGAGTCAAGGGAAGCTGTCGTAATTTTCCGACGCCCCGTGTCTATAGCCGTTTGATGGCAAAGTTGTGAACCTGCCGGCTATCTGTAGGGGGCATGAAAACGCTTCGATGGTTAATGCCGGAAAGGGCAGGGACAGCGCTTGTCTCCCAAGCGCGGAAATCATGGCCCGGCATTGTCATAAACCCGTGTCCGGAATTTGCGAAATGCCAACAGGAGGTGCCGTCTCGGCCACGCCGCCGGGCCGGGATTGTCCAGCCCCGATGCGGATGATATCGAGCGACAGGGGACAGCCGGCGGAGGTCGGCAACAGGGGTGGATATATATGAGGGTGGACGGTGCGGTGATGGCGGATGACAGCGTGGCATCGGTGCCGTTTGGCGAGGCCGTCCGCGTCTGGGCCAGGATCGGCTGTCTGAGCTTCGGCGGCCCCGCCGGGCAGATCGCCCTGATGCACCGGACCATCGTCGACGAAAAGCGCTGGATCTCCGAGGATCGCTTCCTGCATGCGCTGAACTACTGCATGCTTCTGCCGGGCCCCGAGGCGCAACAGCTCGCCACTTATATCGGCTGGCTGATGCATGGCGTGCGCGGCGGCATCCTCGCCGGCCTGCTCTTCATTCTCCCCGGCTTCGTGGTCATGCTGGGTCTCTCCGCCCTCTACGCCGTCTTCCAGGAGACAGCCTGGCTTCCCGCCCTGTTCTTCGGCCTCAAGGCGGCCGTGCTTGCCGTCGTCGTCGAGGCGCTGCTGCGCCTTGCCCGCCGTGCCTTAAAGACCCGCGCGCATTATTACATCGCCGGCGCCTCTTTCCTGGCGCTGTTCATGCTGAACGCGCCGTTCCCCATCGTCGTCATCCTCGCCGGCCTCACGGGTTTCGCGCTGCACCGCTATTCCCGCCGCCACGCGCAGGCCGAAGAGATGCAAGCCAAGCCGCAATCGCCCCGCCGCCTGCCCACGTTTACGACCCACGCTATCGCCCGGCCGCTACTCATTCTCGTCTTCTGGATCCTCATCTGGCAGGCGCCGTTGCTCCTCGTCCGCAATCTGCACGCGCCATCCGATCTCATCGCCGAGGCGCTGAGCGGCGAGACCAATGTCTTCGGCGCGCTCTTCATCTTCTTCTCCAAGATGGCGGTCATCACCTTCGGCGGTGCCTATGCAGTGCTCACCTATGTCGCGCAGGTCGCTGTCGGTCATTATGCCTGGCTGCAGCCGGGCGAGATGCTGGATGGCCTGGCGCTGGCCGAGACCACGCCCGGCCCGCTGGTCCTCGTCCTCTGTTTCGTCGGCTTCCTCGCCGGCTACCGCAATCCGCTCTTCATGGCACCGCTGATGGGTGGCGCGCTCGGCGGCACGCTGGTTGCCTGGGCGACCTTCGTCCCGAGCTTCGTCTGGATCTTCGCTGGCGCGCCCTTCGTCGAGAAGCTGCGCAACAATGCCGCTCTGTCCGCCGCTCTGTCGGCCATCACAGCGGCCGTCGTCGGCGTTATCCTCAATCTGTCGCTTTGGTTCGGCCTGCACGTGCTCTTCGCCGAGGTCGGCCGGATCGCACTTCTGTCGCGTGGTGCTGGCCTTCCCATCGTCAGCCTCGCCTGGCCACAATGGGCGACTATCGATGTTGCTGCGCTGGCGATCTTCGTGATCGCGTCTGTCCTGCTGTTCTACGTGAAGATGGGGATGGTGAAGGTCCTGGGGCTTTGCGCCGTGGCTGGTCTTGCCATCAAGGGCGCCGAACTGCTGCTCTGAAGGCCGTCGGAGCGCAGCAGGTCGCAAGAATTTCATCGTTCTGCATTGCAAAATTTCTTGCCATCGCGGCGGGGCTTTGCGATGTCAGCCCTCATCGAATGAAAACCGGGACTTTGAAATGGCGCAGCGCATCGAGAATTTCGCAGAGATCACCAGCCACTATGATGCGGTGTTCTGCGACGTGTGGGGCGTGTTGCATAACGGCGTTTCGCCTTTCCCAAAGGCGGCCGCAGCCCTGCAGGCCGCGCGCGAAGCCGGCCTCACCGTCGTCCTTATCACCAATTCGCCGCGCATCGCGCCGCTCGTCGTCGATCAACTCCGCAACATCGGCATCCAGGATGAAGCGTATGATCGCATCGTTACCTCGGGCGATGTCACCCGTGGCCTGATCGCCGAAGGCCCGAAGAAGGTCTTCCTGCTCGGCCCGGATCGCGACATCGCCATCATCGAAGGCATCGGCATTACCCGCGTTTCCGCAGAGGAGGCCGATTGCGTCGTCTGCACCGGCTTCTTCGACGATGAGACCGAGACGCCCGAGGATTACACCGACATGCTCAAGGCCTTCCAGGCCCGCGACGTGCCGCTGATCTGTGCCAACCCCGACCTGATCGTCGAGCGCGGCCACAAGATGATCCCCTGCGCCGGCGCCATGGCTGCCTATTACGATCAGCTCGGCGGCAAGACCCGCATTGCCGGCAAGCCGCACAAGCCGATCTATGACGCCGTGCTCTCGGTCGCCCGCGAAATGCGCGGCGATCTCAAGATGGACCGTATCTTGGCGATCGGCGACGGCATGCCGACGGATGTGCGCGGCGCTCTCGATTACGGTCTCGATCTTCTCTATATCAGCGGCGGCATCCACGCGGCCGAATACACGCTGAACGGCGAGACCGACGAGGCGATCCTCACCGCCTATCTCGAACGCGAGAAGGCAACGCCGAAGTGGTGGATGCCGCGACTGGCCTGAGCCGCCCTCTGACCACCTTGTGTAAGCCCGAAGCATCAGTAAAGTCTGCCCGATGACCGTCTTCCATCGCAATGAAACCCGAGAGCCCTTGCCCGATCACCTGCATGGTGGTGTGGTCGCCATCGGCAATTTCGACGGTGTCCATCGCGGCCATCAATCTGTACTGGAGCGCGCGCTCGAGATCGCCGAGGCGCGCGGCGTTCCGGCCCTCGTTCTCACCTTCGAGCCGCACCCGCGCACGGTCTTCAACCCGCAGACACCGGTCTTCCGCCTCACGCCCGCGCCGCTGCGTGCCCGCATCCTTGAGGCCATGGGCTTCGGCGCCGTCATCGAATACCCGTTCGACCGCGCCTTCTCGCAGCGCTCAGCCGACGATTTCATCCACTCGATCCTCAAGGATTGGCTGGCTGCATCCGAGGTCGTGACAGGCGTCGATTTCCATTTCGGCCGCGGCCGCGAGGGTGGCCCGGCCTTCCTCATGGACGCCGGCAATAAATACGGCTTCGGCGTCACCCTGATCGACACCTTCCGCGACGAGAACGCCGACGTGGTCTCTTCCAGCCGCATCCGCACGCTGTTGAAGGAAGGCGAGGTCAGCGAGGTCGCCGGCCTGCTCGGCTATCACTACACGGTCGAATCCGAGGTGATCGGCGGCGAAAAGCTCGGCCGCCAGCTGGGCTTCCCGACAGCCAACATGCGCCTGCCGGCCGAGGTCGAGTTGAAGCCCGGCATCTACGCCGTCCGCTTCCGCTTCGAGGATGGCACGATGCATGACGCGGTCGCCAGCTACGGCCGCCGCCCGACGGTCACCGACAACGGCGCGCCGCTGCTCGAGACCTTCGTCTTCGATTTCTCTGGCGATCTCTACGGCCAGATCTGTTCCGTCTCCTTCTTCTCCTACCTGCGCCCGGAGCTGAAGTTCGATGGCCTCGAACCGCTGGTCGAGCAGATGAACCGCGACAAGGAAGAGGCGAGGGCGGTCCTGTCGGGCATGCAGCCGATCAGCGAGCTCGACCGCAAGCTCTGCGGCCTGGCGTAACGCTTCCCCACTGAACTCAGTATCCATGGCATGGCGGCGTCGGGCGCCGACATTGCGAAACTGTGTCTTTTTCGCGGCAAGGATGCTTGCCGAGCGAGCTGGCTGGCATATCTCATCTATCTGATAAGACGCGGATAAGCCGCGCCCGATCCGCGAAAGGCACTCTCCCCATGGACAAAAGATTTGGAACGGCGGCCTGCTGGCTGCTCATCATTCCCTATATCGGGCTGCTCTGGGTCCCCTTCTACAATTTCCACGATCCGGTTCTTTTCGGCTTCCCTTTCTTCTACTGGTATCAGCTCCTCTGGGTGCCGATCACCGCCTTCCTGACCTGGATCGCCTACCGGAGCATGCGCAATGACGACTGATCTCAACGTCACGGCGCTCAGCGTCTTTATTTTCTTCTTCGTCCTTGTCACTGTCATGGGCTTCGTCGCCTCGCGCTGGCGCCGGCCCGAAACCATGGCGCATATCGACGAGTGGGGCCTCGGCGGCCGCTCCTTCGGCACCTGGATCACCTGGTTCCTTGTTGGTGGCGATTTCTATACCGCCTACACCGTCATCGCCGTTCCGGCGCTGGTCTATACCGTAGGCGCCTACGGCTTCTTCGCGCTGCCCTATACGATCGTCGTCTACCCCTTCGTCTTCATGGTCATGCCGGTGCTCTGGAAGCGGGCGCGCGACTTCGGCTATGTGACGGCTGGCGACGTCGTCCACGGCCAGTATGGCTCGCGCGGCCTGGAGCTTGCGGTGGCCGCCACCGGCGTCATCGCCACCATGCCCTATATCGCCCTGCAGCTCGTCGGCATGACGGCGGCGCTGAAGGCGCTTGGCCTGCATGGCGAAGTGCCGCTCGCCATCGCCTTCATCGTGCTGGCACTCTACACCTATTCGGCGGGCCTGAGGGCGCCGGCGCTCATCGCCTTCGTCAAGGACATCATGATCTATATCGTGGTGATCGCCGCCGTGGCGCTGATCCCGTCGAAGCTCGGCGGCTACGCCAATGTCTTCGCTTCCGCCGACGCGGCCTTCCAGGCCAAGGGCTCCGGCAGCCTGCTGCTCGGCTCCAACCAGTATGTCGCCTATGCGACGCTGGCGCTCGGCTCGGCACTCGCGGCCTTCATGTATCCGCACACGCTGACCGGCATCTTCGCCTCCAACAGCGGCAACACCATCCGCAAGAACGCCGTGCTGCTGCCGGCCTATACGCTGCTGCTCGGCCTCTTGGCGTTGCTCGGCTACATGGGCCACGCCGCCGGCCTCAAGCTCGATAGCGCCAACGACGTGGTGCCGGCGCTGTTCCAGACGCTCTTCCCCAGCTGGTTCGCCGGCTTCGCCTTCGCCGCGATCGCCATCGGCGCGCTGGTGCCGGCGGCGGTGATGAGTATCGGCGCCGCCAACCTCTTCACCCGCAACTTCTGGAAAGCCTATGTAAACCCCCAGGTGACGGATGCGGGCGAAGCAAAGGTCGCGAAGATGACTTCGCTGGTCGTCAAGGTCGGCGCCCTGCTTGTCATTATCTTCCTCCCAACCCAGTTCGCCCTCGACCTGCAGCTCCTCGGCGGCATCTGGATCCTGCAGACGCTCCCGGCCCTGGTCTTCGGTCTCTACACCAACTGGTTCCGCGCCCCCGGCCTTCTCGCCGGCTGGTTCGTCGGCTTCTTCGGCGGCACGCTGCTGGTCTGGATCAACGGGTTGAAACCGCTGCAGCCGGTGACGATGGGCGAGACGTCGTTTACGATCTACATCGGGTTGCTGGCGCTGGCGGTGAATATCATCGTCGCGGTGGTGGTGAATGCGGTGGTGCCGGGCAAGGCGGTGGCGCGGGCTTGAGGGGGTGAGAGGGGAGGGCTGCGGGTGAGCCGCGGCCCTCTCACCCTGATGTCAAGCGCGAAGCAGCCGACTGTCGAAAGGATATGTTTTGACGTCTTCGATGATGATCTCACCGGCTCGCGCATGCAGGGGATTGATCAGCACATTGCGCGCCTCCGGCATGATCACGCACTGCACGTCGATAAGGCATGTCTCTTTCTCTAACAGCAAAGCCGATCCGAATTCTTGCGTGGCGTCCAGATCGGAAAGATCGACGTCACGATCGTCCAGTCTCTTTGTCGGGAGATTGTCGGGGCAATTGATCTTCAGGAGCGTGTATTCGGATGGAATGTCTTCAGGGTCCGTATGAACGATGACTTCCAGGAGCGTTGTTGAGGGGTGGTCGCAGCAATAGACGACAGGTAGGCCTGCGAAATTCCAGCGGCCCGATGCAAGCAGGCCGCCCCGTCCGCTCAAGTCAACGTGCTTCGATATTCGCCAGAGATACACGGTCAGATATAGATCCCGTGATCGATCCTGATTAGCTCCTCTTCGACGAGCCGTGCTCCCGTTTCTGATTGTAGCAGGTCAAAAGGCACGACCCCGTTTAGGGCTCGGCTGGGTTTGCGAAGCCAGCGCTGGGCCTTCTCACGCTCCCCGAAAACACGATCGGCATGTTGACTGACGCGTAGAAGTCTCTGCGCGCTGTCATTTTCGGCAAGAGTTAGCGGCTCGCCCAGTTCTAGCCGTCGCGCGAGCGTCCGGCGCGGCGCAACAAGCCGGTAAATTTCATCCATCGAAAAGCCGTAGTTCTTAAGCGTCTCGATCGAGCTGCTATCAAATCGTGGCTGTTTGCTTCCACTCGCCGTTTCCACAAGCGCCAGCGTGGTGTCGTCTCGAGCTTGTGCTGCGCTGCTCACCATCGAAGCCTCCTGTGCCAATTGCCCATAAATATAAGCGCAAATGGCCAGACTGCAAATGCGGCCTTTCGACAGTCGATCTCCTCTTCCTTTTCCCACCAAAAGCGCCTATGAACCGGCGCGATGAACAAGTTCCGGCTGGCGATCACGATACGAATTATCGGCCCGGCCTTCCGCGCGCGCTAAGCGGCCGGAAGGTCCGGGTTTTCGGCGCTCGACCTCAGAGCGCTTCCGCCGCCACGATATTTCCAAGTCCGTTGCGCCCGTTTGCGAGGCGTAAAGCACGATCGCTAGAAGAGACGATTGCCAGACATGACCGATACAGCCGAAAAGATCGATTACTCCAAGACCCTCTATCTCCCCGAAACCGATTTCCCGATGCGCGCCGGCCTGCCGCAGAAGGAGCCGGAGACCGTTGCCCGCTGGCAGCAGATGGGTCTCTACAAGAAGCTGCGCGCCTCCGCCGCCGGCCGCGAGAAGTTCGTCCTCCACGACGGCCCTCCCTATGCCAACGGCAACATCCATATCGGCCACGCGCTGAACAAGATCCTGAAGGACGTCATCAACCGCTCGTTCCAGATGCGCGGCTTCGATGCCAACTATGTTCCCGGCTGGGATTGCCACGGCCTTCCGATCGAATGGAAGATCGAGGAAGAGAACTACCGCGCCAAGGGCAAGGCGAAGCCCGACCTCAAGCAGGCCGACGCGATGATCGAGTTCCGCAAGGAATGCCGCGCTTACGCTGAAAAGTGGATCAAGATCCAGGGCGACGAGTTCAAGCGCTTGGGCATCGAGGGCGATTTCGACAACCCGTATCTGACGATGAACTTCCACGCCGAAAGCCGCATCGCCGGAGAGCTCTTGAAGATCGCCATGAGCGGCCAGCTCTATCGCGGCTCGAAGCCGATCATGTGGTCGGTGGTCGAGCGCACGGCGCTGGCAGAAGCCGAGGTCGAGTACCACGACGTCGAGAGTGATATGATCTGGGTGAAGTTCCCGGTCGTGGGTGGCGCCGGCGAGCTGGCCGATGCCCATGTCGTCATCTGGACGACAACGCCATGGACGATCCCCGGCAACCGCGCCATCGCCTACTCGCCGAAGGTCGCCTACGGTCTCTATGAGATCACGGCTGCTGAAAACGACTTCGGCCCGCAGTCTGGCGAGAAGCTGATCTTCGCCGACGCGCTGGCCGAGGAATCCGCCAAGAAGGCCAAGCTCACCTTCAAGCGCCTGCGCGGCCTCGCTGCCGACGAGATGGCATCGATCACGACCGCCCACCCGCTCAAGGGCCTCGGCGGCGGCTATGAATTCGACGTGCCGCTGCTTGCCGGCGACCACGTCACCGATGACGCCGGTACCGGTTTCGTCCACACTGCCCCGTCGCATGGCCGCGAAGACTTCGAGGCCTGGATGTCTTCCGCCAAGGAGCTGGAAGCCAGAGGTATCGACACCCGCATCCCGTTCCCGGTCGACGACAGCGGCACCTATACCGCTGATGCCCCCGGCTTCGAGGGCGCACGCGTCATGGACGACAACGGCAAGAAGGGCGATGCCAACGAGCGCGTCATCAAGACGCTGATCGAGCGCAATGCGCTGTTTGCCCGTGGCCGCCTGAAGCATTCCTATCCGCATTCCTGGCGCTCCAAGAAGCCGATCATCTTCCGCAACACGCCGCAGTGGTTCGTCTACATGGACAAGGACCTCAAGGACGGCACGACGCTGCGCACCCGTGCGCTGAACGCCATCGACGACACCCGCTTTGTACCCGCTGCCGGCCAGAACCGCCTGCGCGCCATGATCGAGCAGCGTCCTGACTGGGTTCTCTCGCGTCAGCGCGCATGGGGCGTTCCAATCTGCGTCTTCGCCGATGAGGACGGCAACGTCCTGCAGGACGAAGCGGTCAACAATCGCATCCTCGAAGCCTTTGACGTCGAGGGCGCCGATGCCTGGTTCGCCGATGGCGCCAAGGATCGCTTCCTCGGCAACGGTCACGACCACGCCAAGTGGACGCAGGTCATGGACATCCTCGATGTCTGGTTTGACTCGGGCTCGACCCACACGTTTACGCTGGAAGACCGCCCGGACCTGAAGTGGCCGGCCGATCTCTATCTCGAAGGCTCCGACCAGCATCGCGGCTGGTTCCACTCGTCGCTGCTGGAGTCGGCGGCGACCCGTGGCCGTGCGCCTTACAACGCCGTTCTCACCCATGGCTTCACCATGGACGAGAAGGGCGAGAAGATGTCGAAGTCGAAGGGCAACGTCACCTCGCCGCAGGAAATCATGAAGGATGCCGGCGCCGATATCCTGCGCCTCTGGGTCATGACCTCCGACTATGCCGACGACCTGCGCGTCGGCAAGACGATCATCCAGACCAATGTCGACGCCTATAGAAAGCTGCGCAACACCATCCGCTGGATGCTCGGCACGCTGGCGCATGACAAGGGCGAGACCTTCGAAGTCTCTGCAATGCCGGAACTGGAGCAGCTGATGCTCCATCGTCTGGCTGAGCTCGACCAGCTGGTGCGCGAGAACTACGATGCCTTCGACTTCAAGAAGATCGCCCGCGCGCTGATCGACTTCGCCAATGTCGAGCTCTCGGCCTTCTACTTCGACGTCCGCAAGGATGCGCTCTATTGCGACGCGCCCTCAAGCCTTCGCCGCCGCGCCTCGCTCCATGTCATCCGCAACATCTTCGATTGCATGGTGACCTGGCTTGCCCCGATGCTGCCGTTTACGACGGAAGAAGCATGGCTGTCGCGCAACCCCGGTGCCGTCTCCGTCCACCTCGAGCAGTTCCCCGAAATTCCAGGCAACTGGAAGAACGAGGCACTGGCCGAGAAGTGGAAGAAGATCCGCGCGGTCCGTACGGTCGTCACCGGCGCGCTCGAGATCGAGCGCAAGGACAAGCGCATCGGCTCTTCGCTGGAAGCAGCCCCTGTTGTCCATATCGCCGATGCCGAGCTCCTGAAGGCGCTTGAGGGCCAGGACTTCGAGGAGATCTGCATCACCTCGGGTATCGTTATCGCGGGCAATGAAGGCCCGTCCGACGCGTTCCGTCTTCCCGAAGTGGCTGGCGTCAGCGTCGAGCCGAAGCTTGCCGAAGGCGAGAAGTGCGCCCGCTCGTGGCGTATCACGACGGATGTCGGCTCGGATCCCGCGTATCCCGACGTTTCCGCCCGCGATGCTGCGGCATTGCGCGAACTTGCGGCATAAACGCAAGAAAGTTACCGGATGAATTGCGCAATCGCGGTTCATCCGGTAAAAGCTGCCTGAAATTGGCCGGATTTTTCCGTCACGGGGAGGGTGTCCGGTTGAGCATTGACTGCACCGGCATGGCTGGAAGGGTTTTCATGTTATCGAAGCGTTGGTTCCGTTTGGGCGCATGCCTGACTGTTGCGATGGCAGGCACTGCGATGATGTCGAGCTGCACGAGCGGCCCCCGCTACGGCACGGACAAGACGGCATTCGAGCAGCTGACCGATGACCTTGGCCAATCCACCTCGCTGACCGGCACCGAACCCAAGAACAAGGGCGTGAAGTACAATCCACGTCCGGGCCTTGTGGTTCCGAAGGCCGGCGACAAGGAAAACCTGGTCGCGCCGCAGCAATCGATCGCCAGCAAGGACAATCCGCAGTGGGTCGAATCGCCTGAGGAAACCCGCGCCCGCCTCGTCAAGGAAGCCGACGAAAACAGCGACAAGTCCGGCTACCAGTCGCCGCTCGCCAACAACGAGGTCGAAGGCGGCCGTCGCACGACGGAAGCCCAGGCCAAGGCCTTCCGCGAAGCCCGCGCCATCCAGAAGGGCGCCTATATCGACCAGCGCCGCTACATCTCCGATCCGCCGACCGAATATCGCCAGATCGACGATCCCGCCAAGCTCGACGATCTCGGCGAGCCTGAGCTGAAGAAGATGAAGAAGAAGAAAAAGGAAGCCGCCGTCGCGGGTTCCGGCAAGCAGTGGTGGAACCTGCTGCAGTAAGGCCTCGGGCGCGGTGAGCTTTTTACAAACGTTCGATGTGAGCGCGTAGGGCAAAGACCCCTCCCAACCCTCCCCACAAGGGGGAGGGCTTAACTTGTAGCGATGTCGACGCCAGCACTGTGAGCGGGCCACAAGTCCTCTTCCCCACCTGTGGGGGAAGATGCCCGGCAGGGCAGAGGGGGGTATTCCACGGCAAGACCTCTCTATCATCACACCACACCCCACAAACACACCAAAACCCCACGCCGCCCGAAGGACCCGTAGCTCCACCATGCCCTGCACTTCACTCGGACGGGGCGCTGGAAATCACCTCGATAGAGTAAAAAATATGGTGCCTTCCGGCACCCCGTTCAGCGGTTTATGAACGCAACTCCGGTCCCTCTGCCTTCTCGCCCAACTTCGCGACGAGACCATGTGTGCCTCACAGGCACATCCGGGCTCAACTCAGGCCCGTCTTGCGACGGAACCCGCCGTCACCGGAGGGAGACCATTTTCTGCGAACCCCGGATGAGAGAGCTTGCGTCTTCCCCAAACACCCGGCGCCGATCCCGCCTTGCCGGCACGCCTGCCGGTGTATCCGATGACGGGACGCCGATAGTGTAGGGGCAGGTTTCGGGCGCGGGGATGAACAAGCGGCCAAGATTCTTTTAAGTTATTGATAGGAAATCAATAAATCCGACAGAAACTCCTGAAGGCGATCGTGGGTAAGATCGGCCTCGAAGACGAGGTCATACGGAATTTCCGACGCCCGCATCCCGTCAGCCACGAGCTGTTCTGCCAGGGCGCGGCGCTTTCGGTCCATGCGGCCGCGAACGAGCAGGTCGACATCGGAATGCGAGCGGAAATCTCCTCGCGCAAGGGATCCGACGAGCATGATGTCGATGCCCTTGCTGGATGCGTCGCGCAACACCTGCGAAACGGCTGCCGATGCCGCGCTGTGTCGCCTGTCGCGTCTCCTCGCCATCAGTACCGTCATTCCGACCATTCAGAAACTCCGATTTCTTTCAACTGTATAGCATTGGAAGATCGGCGAAAAGTGGCGCAACGTGGTGGATGATTGGCCGCAAGCGCGCCTAATCCCGCTTCCCCTGAAAGAACCCTCGCAGGATCTCCGCGGCCTGCACCTCGCTCATCCCGGAATACACCTCCGGCGCATGATGACATGTCGGCTGCGCGTAAAACCGCACCCCGCTGTCCACCCCACCACCCTTCGGATCTTCCGCCCCATAATAGAGCCGGCGGATACGGGCAAACGAGATGGCCGCAGCGCACATCGTGCAGGGCTCGAGCGTCACATAGAGGTCGGCGCCCGTCAGCCGCTCTTGGCCGAGTGCCTCACAGGCTATGCGGATGGCGGCGACTTCGGCGTGCGCGGTGATGTCGTTTAGCTCGCGGGTGCGGTTGCCGGATGAAGCAATCACGGTGCCGTCGAGGACGACGACCGCGCCGATCGGCACCTCGCCACGCGCGCCCGCGGCACGTGCTTCCTCAAGCGCCAGGTCCATAAATTGATTTGTCTTCACGATTCGACAATTTCCACTTAACCGCAGGGGCGCGAACTGATAGAAGGCCCCAAAAGGCAGGCAAACAACAAATGACATTCAAAGACAAGCCAAAACGGCCGGGTGGCAAGCCATCCCCGCGCGATACCGGCGCGAAATCGGGCGAAAAGCCCGCAAGGAAGTTCGCAAAATCGGCTGACAAGGCGGATGCCGTGTCCGACTTGACGAGCGACAGCAAGGCGGAACGCATCTCCAAGGTGATGGCGCGCGCCGGCGTTGCCTCGCGTCGCGATATCGAGCGCATGATCCTCGATGGCCGCGTCACGCTGAACGGCAAGCCGCTGGATACGCCCGTCGTCAACGTCACGCTGACCGACAAGATCGAAGTCGACGGCATGCCGATCCGCGGCATCGAGCGCACCCGCCTGTGGCTCTACCACAAGCCGGCCGGCCTGGTGACCACCAACGCCGATCCGGAAGGCCGCCCGACCGTATTCGACAACCTGCCGGACGATCTGCCGCGCGTCATGTCGATCGGCCGCCTCGATATCAACACCGAAGGTCTGCTGCTCTTGACCAACGACGGCGGCCTGGCGCGTGCGCTGGAACTGCCGACGACAGGCTGGCTGCGCCGCTACCGCGTGCGCGCCCACGGCGAGATCGACCAGGAAGCGCTCGACAAGCTGAAGGACGGCATCGCCGTCGACGGCGTGCTCTACGGCGCCATCGAGGCGACGCTCGACAAGGTGCAGGGCTCCAACGTCTGGCTCACCATGGGTCTGCGCGAAGGCAAGAACCGCGAAATCAAGAACGTGCTCGGCGCGCTCGGTCTCGACGTCAACCGTCTGATCCGCATCTCCTACGGCCCGTTCCAGCTCGGCGATATCCCCGAGCGCGCGGTGATCGAAGTGCGTGGCCGCACCCTGCGCGACCAGCTCGGCCCGCGCCTGATCGAGGACGCCAAGGCCAATTTCGACGCCCCGATCTACAACGCGCCCGCCGTGACCGAGGAAGAAGAAGCCGACGCCAAGCCCGAGCGTCGCGAACGCTCGTGGAAGCCGGAAGACAAGCGCGAACGCGCGCTGAGCCGCCTCGATACCAAGCGCGATGATAAGCGCGACGACCGCCGTGGCGGCGATCGCGACCGTGGCCCAAGCCGTGGTGGCGACCGCAAGGACGAAGGCCCGAAGCGTCCGGCGCTCGGCAGCCGCCGCAACGCCAACGTCTGGATGGCGCCCGGCGCCCGTCCACTCGGCGAAAAGGCAGCCGCCAAGGCCGAGAAGAACGCCCAGACGGCGCTTCGCCGTGGCGAAAAGCCTGGCCGTTCCAAGCCGCTGCCGACAAGCTACGACGAAGGTCCGCGCGTGCAGATCAACCGCGCTCGCGACGAAGAGGGCGAATGGATCCGCTCCAGCGATGTGAGCCGCGACGACGACCGCAAGCGCGGCGGCGACCGTGGTGATCGCGGTTTCGGTGACCGTCCGCGTGGCGACCGCTCCTTCGGAGATCGTGGTGATCGCTCCGGCGGCGACCGCACGGCACGCGGCGACCGGCCTTATGGTGACCGCCCACCACGTGGCGACCGTCCCCAGGGCGAGCGCCCAAGAGGCGATCGTCCCTTCAGCGATAAGCCTCGCGGCGAGCGCAAGCCGCGCGAGGATGGCGACCGTCCGCGCTCTTTCGGCGACCGCCCGGCACGTAGTGACAGGCCACGCGGCGATCGGCCTTTCGGCGATCGTCCTCCCCGTGGCGACAGGCCGACCGGTGACCGCCCGTTCGCAGCCAAGCCTCGCGGCGACCGCAGGCCGCGCGAGGATGGCGACGACCGTCCCCGTTCCTTCGGCGATCGTCCGCCACGCGGCGACCGACCGTTCGGCGACAAGCCGCGCCGTCCGCGCGAAGAGGGTGACGAGCGTCCCCGCGCCAACCGTTTCTCCGGCGAGGCTCGCTCCGAGCGTCCGGCCGGCGAGCGTTCATATGGCGACCGGCCTCGTGGTGAACGTCCCCAGGGTGATCGTCCCTTCGGTGATAAGCCGCGCGGCAAGAGCTTTGGCGGCAAGCCTGGTGGCTCCAAGCCGGGTGCGAAGAGTTTTTCGGGCAAGCCTTCGGGCGATCGTTCCGGTGGCGGTGGCAAGCCCTCGGGCGGGCCGTCTCGTGGTGGACCTAAGGGCAAGGGAATAGGACGCGGTGCGGATCGTCGGCGGTGAGTTTCGCGGACGGTCGCTCGCCGTGCCTAAATCCAACGACATCCGGCCGACTGCCGACCGGACGCGTGAGAGCCTGTTCAATATTCTGAGCCATGCCTATCCGGAATGCGTCGATGGCACCCGGATACTCGATCTCTTTGCCGGTACCGGCGCCGTCGGGCTGGAAGCCGTCTCGCGCGGCTGCCGCCATGCGCTCTTCGTTGAAAACAGCGTCGAGGGCAGGGGCCTGCTCTGGGAGAACATCGATGCGCTCGGCCTGCACGGCAAGACGCGCATCCTGAGGCGCGACGCGACCGATCTCGGCAGTGTCGGCAACCTCGAGCCGTTTCAGTTCCTCTTCGCCGACCCGCCCTATGGCAAGGGTCTCGGCGAAAAGGCGATGGCCGCGGCCGCGAAGGGTGGTTGGCTGTTTCCGGGCGCGATTGCCGTGCTTGAGGAGCGCGCCGACGTTGCCGTTTCGGTCGATCCTTCCTATCTGTTCCTGGAAAGCCGGATTTTCGGCGATACCAGGGTGCATTTCTACCGCTACCAGCCTGAATAGGTAGCGGCTATCGGGGGTAAAGGGTGACACAGCAGGCCGAAAAGACCAGTTCCGCGTTCCCTGCTCTCGAAGATGTCGCCTCCGGCGCATCGCCGCGCGTGGCTATCGCGTTCGGCGGCGGCGGCGCTCGCGGCCTCGCTCACATCCACGTCATCGAAACGCTTGACGAACTCGGTATCCGCCCAGTGGCGATTTCGGGCTCATCGATCGGCGCCATAATGGGCGCCGGCATGGCGGCCGGCATGACCGGCGAAGCGATCCGCGAACACGCGCTGATGACCGTCGGCAACAAGACCGCCGTGGTCAGCCGCCTCTGGGGCCTGCGCCCGCAGACGGTGCGCGACGCGGTGGCGAACGGCGTGCGCATCGGCCAGTTCAACCTCGAGCGCATCCTCAAAGCATTTCTCCCGGCCGATCTCCCCGATCGCTTCGAGGATCTGCCGATCCCAATGACGGTGACTGCCACCGATTACTATGGCCAGCAGGAAGTGCTGGTGAGCGAAGGCCAGCTGTTTCCGGCATTGGCAGCCTCCTCCGCCATCCCCGCCGTCTTCATGCCGGTGCGGCTGCATGGCCGGGTGATGATCGACGGCGGCATTAGCAATCCCGTCCCCTATGAATGCCTGATGGACCGCGCCGATATCGTCATCGGCATCGATGTCGTAGGCGCGCCTGAAGGTGACGGCACCCATATCCCGAACCGCATGGAAAGCATCTTCGGCTCCGGCCAGCTGATGATGCAGACGGCGATCACCCTCAAACTCCGCATCCAGCCCCCCCACATCTTCCTCCGCCCCGCCGTCGGCCGCACCGGCGTCATGGACTTTCTGAAGGCCCGCGAAGTGCTGGCCATGTCTCAGGGCGTCAAGGATGAGCTGAAGTATGCGCTTGATGGGGCGATCGAGGCGCATGCGCGCGGTTAGGCAGAGGCCTAGGGTACCTTAAGCATCCGCCACCGCATCCCCCGTGCCCGCCAGCGGGTCCTGTGAAAAATCCATCGTCCACTTCGGCTTGACCAGCGGCTCCGGCTTGACCGGTTGCGAGTAGAGCATGTCGCGGCCTGCCTGCAGTCCCTCGGTGACCTGCAGCACCAGTCGCTGTTCGTCACGGCGGCGGATGTCTTCGCCGATCTCGTAGGCGGCGGCCTCGCTGATGCCGAGGGCTTCCAGCGTCCGGCGGCCGAACAGCAAGCCTGATTCCAGCGTCTCGCGCAGCTCGTAGTCGACGTTGAGGTTGCGCAGCGCGATCGAGTGGACGCGGTCGTAGGAGCGCACGAAGAGTTTGGCCTCGGGGTAGTCGGCCTGCACCAGTTCGACGATCTTGTCGGTCACTTCGCGTTTTTGCGTGCAGACGACGACGATCTTGGCATGGTCGATGCCGGATGCCCGCAGCACGTCCTTGCGCGTGCCGTCGCCGAAATAGATGCGAAAGCCGAAGGAGGAGGCCTGGCGGATACGGTCGGCCGAGGTGTCGATGACGGTCACCGCACGACCGCCGGCGAGCAGGATCTGCGCTGCGATCTGGCCGAAACGCGAGAAGCCGATCATCAGCACGTCGGCGCCCGCACCCTCGAAATCCTCTTCCAGCGTCTCCGTCGTCTCGCCGCTCTCAAGTCTTTTGGCAAGCTTGGTGCCGATGGGCGTCAGCGCCATGGAGAGCGTCACGATGGCGATCAACAGCGATGCCGTGCTCGAAGGCATTAGCGACGAAGCGCCCGCCGTCGAAAACAGCACGAAGCCGAATTCACCGCCCTGCGGCAGCAGGAAAGCGATGCGGATCGCGTCATTGTGATCGGAGCCCGTTAGACGGCAGAGCCCGTAAATAATCAGCGCCTTCGCCGCCATCACGACAGGCACGGTGACGAGAATGACGAGTGCGTTGTCCCAGAGCACGTCGAGCTGCAGCGACAGGCCTACGGCGATGAAGAAAATGGCGAGAAGCACGCCGCGGAAGGGCTCGATATCAGCCTCTAGCTCGTGTCGATACGAGGATTCGGCCAGCATGACGCCCGCCAGGAAGGCCCCCATCGCCATCGATAACCCGGCCATCTGCATCAGCGCCGCCGATCCCATGACGACGAAAAGTGCTGCCGCGATCATCGCCTCGCGCGCGCCGGTGCTGGCGATGATCTGGAACAGCGGCGTCAGCAGGTAGCGCCCCATCACGATCATCGCGCCGACAGCACCGATGGCGATCCCGAAATCGACGATCGGCGTGCCGTGGCCCTTGCCGGTGTCGAGAATATTGATCAGCGCCAGAAGCGGCACGATGGCGAGGTCCTGGAACAACAGCATCGAGAAGGAGCGCTGGCCATAGCGCGTGCTGACATCGCCGTCGTCCTCTAGGATCTGCATGGCAAAGGCGGTGGAAGACAGCGCCAGGCCGAAGCCGGCGATGATGCTGCCGCGCCAGTCGAGCAGGCCGGAGAGATCGGCGAGCGCCGTGAGCACCAGCCCTGTCAGGATCACCTGCGCCGTCCCCAGCCCGAAGATATCGCGCCGCATCTGCCACAGGCGGCTTGGCTTCAGCTCCAGCCCGATGATGAAAAGCAGGAACACGACGCCGAGCTCGGCGACGTTCAGGATCTGCTCTCCATCCGTCAGCCCGTGAAAGATCGGCCCGATCACCACGCCGGCAGCCAGATAGCCGAGCACCGTTCCAAGCCCCAACCGCTTGAAGATCGGGGCCGAAACGACGGTGCCGCCGAGCAGCAGGATCGTTTCGGTGAAGAGGGCGTTGGGCTCGGACATCCGCTAAGCTTCTTTCAATGATCATGGTTGCGCAAGCAGCGCGAAAAAGAATCGGCACTGTCGGCCTTGATGCTTTCCGTAGCGCACAATAAATGGAACGCGAAGGAAAGGCCAAACCATGTCCTCTGAAATTGATTCCTCGACGCTTCTCTCTCGCGCCAGCCAGCTGATCTATCTCGCCAGGAAGGCGGGCGCCGATGCCGCCGATGCGGTGGTCGTCCGCTCCCGTTCGCAATCCGTCAGCGTGCGGCTCGGCAAGGTGGAGGAAACCGAATCCTCCGAGAGCGATGATTTCTCGCTGCGTGTCTTCGTCGGCAAGCGTGTCGCCAGCGTCTCGGCCAATCCGGGCTTCGACATGTCGGTGCTCGCCGAGCGCGCGGTCGCCATGGCCAAGGTCTCGCCGGAAGATCCCTTCGCGTGCCTCGCCGATGAGAGCCGGCTCGCCAAATCCTATCCAGACCTGCAATTGCTCGACAACACCGAGGTCTCCGCCGACCAGCTGCGCGAGGCAGCGCTTGCGACGGAAGCCGCCGGCCTTGCGGTCAATGGCGTCACCAATTCCTCGGGCGCCGGCGCTTCGGCCGGTCGCGGCGGCATGGTGCTCGTCACATCGCACGGCTTTGAAGGCAGCTACATGGGCTCGCGCTTCGGCCGCTCCGTCAGCGTCATCGCCGGCGAGGGAACCGGCATGGAGCGCGACTACGATTTCGACAGCCGCATCTATTTCTCCGAGCTGGATGATCCCGCGGAAATCGGCCGTCGCGCCGGCGAGCGCGCCGTCAAGCGCCTGAAGCCGCGCCAGGTCGATACCGGCAAGAACGTCACCGTCATCTTCGATCCGCGTATCGCCCGCGGCTTCGTCGGCCACATCGCTGGTGCCATCAACGGTGCATCGGTTGCCCGCAAGACCAGCTTCCTGCGCGACAAGATGGGCGAGCAGGTGCTGAAATCCGGCCTCTCGATCACCGACGATCCTATGATCGTGCGCGGCCCGGCCTCGCGCCCCTTCGATGGCGAAGGTGTCTCCGGCGAGCGCATGGTGATGATCGAGGACGGTGTGCTGAAGCACTGGTTCCTCTCGACGTCGACCGCCCGCGAGATCGGCATGGAAACCAACGGCCGTGGCGTGCGCGGCGGCAATGCCGTGACGCCAGCCTCGACCAACCTGGCGCTTGAGCCCGGCGACATCTCGCCCGAGGACCTGATCCGCGGCGTCGGCAACGGCTTCTACGTCACCGAGCTGATCGGCCAGGGCGTCAACATGATCACCGGCGAGTACAGCCGTGGCGCCACCGGTTTCTGGATCGAAAACGGTGAACTGACCTTCGCGGTTTCGGAAGTGACCATTGCATCGAACCTCAAGGAGATGTTCATGCGGGTGACGCCTGCCAACGATATTGACCGCAAGTACGGGGTAGCTGCTCCGACCATCGCGATCGAGGGAATGACGCTGGCAGGACGGTGATCGCGGGCTAAAGCGCGTCGCAATCTTTCAGATTCGCTCGTTGCGCTTTAGGTCTTTCTTTTACCGCATGTCTTCATCGCAAAACCGCTTCACACTTTTGCGCGACATGCTCTAGCCGCTGACGGATTGGAACTTGGGATGAGCGACGTGGACAATGCCCGCTGGCAGAGCGATCTGGACCTGATCGCCGACGCTGCAAAGCGGGCGGGTGCCGTGGCGCTCAGCCATTTCAACCAGTCGCCGGAGGTCTGGTGGAAGAACGAAGGCCGCTCGCCGGTCAGCGCCGCCGATTTCGCCGCCAATGAAATCCTCGAAACGCTGCTGCGCGCTGCCCGCCCGGATTACGGCTGGCTGTCGGAAGAGACCGAGGATAGCGCCGATCGCCTGTCGCGCGACACGCTCTTCATCATCGATCCGATCGATGGCACGCGCGGCTTTCTCGCCGGCCAGAAGCTGTGGTGCGTCAGCGTTGCCGTCGTCCACAAGGGCCGGCCGGTGGCAGGCGTGCTCCACGCGCCGGCACTCGATGAGCTCTATGAGGCGGTCGCCGGTGGCATCGCCTTGAAGAACGGCCTGCCGATCCGCGTATCGGAGCCGAAGCCGCCCGTTCGCTTCGCCATCGCCGAGGATGTGCTGAATGGCTTTAAAGAGCCGCTGCGCAGCAGGATCGAGCGCGTCAAGCACGTGCCCTCGCTCGCCTATCGCGTCGCCATGGTGGCCGATGCAGCGATCGACGGCACCTTCGTGAAGCGCAATTCCCATGACTGGGATCTGGCCGCCGCCGATCTCATTCTGGAAAGGGCAGGCGGCCGCCTCGTCAATCTCGACGGAACGCCGCTGACCTATAACCGCGCGGATGTGAGACACGGCGAGCTTTGCGCCGGCTCCGAGCCGCTGTTGAATGAATTTCTATCCCCTATCGCCGCGCGCTGAGCAGTTGACGTTTCCGTCAAAATCCCTCAGATGAAACGGCGGAGGAGCAGATGAAGGAAGTGACTGAAATGACCAAGTCCGGTGAAAAGAAGCAACTGTTGCACCTCGTGTTTGGCGGCGAACTGGAAAGTCTCGATGACGTGCAGTTCCGCGACCTCTCTGGCCTGGATATCGTCGGCATCTTCCCTGATTACGCATCTGCACTGACGGCCTGGAAGTCCAAGGCGCAGTCGACCGTTGATAATGCCCACATGCGCTATTTCATTGTCCATATGCACCGCTTGCTTGATCCCGAAGACAAGTCCGGCAAATAAGTTTTCGGCCCTCGTGGCCCTGTTTTACCCAGCCGCCTGCCTTATCCGGGCATAGGGGTGGCTGTTGACGCATTCTGAACAAACTGATCGGTCATTTCGGCCGCAATGATATTTGGGAATGGGTTGATGTCGATCATCGTTGATCGGAGACGTGTTATATGAGCGGCCGCATGGCGCGTTTGGCGCTGGGCGCTTATCAGGCGGTTGGGACGTTGATCACGCCCTTCGTCGGCGGCTACCTGACCTATCGCGCCGCCAAGGGCAAGGAAGACCGGGCCCGCCGGCTCGAGCGCTCCGGTTACGCGAGCGCCGATCGCCCGGCCGGCCCGCTGGTCTGGTTCCACGCCGCAAGCGTCGGCGAGATGAATGCCGTCATTCCCCTCATCCGCGAGATTCGCCGCCGCGACGTTCACGTCATCCTGACGACGGGTACGGTGACCTCGGCCAAGCTCGCCGCCGAGCGCGTCGGCTCCGAAGTCATCCACCAATATGTGCCGCTCGACCTGAAGCCTGCCGTCAGCCGCTTCCTTAATTACTGGCAGCCCGATTGCGCGCTGATTGCTGAATCCGAGATCTGGCCGGCAACAGTCCTTGAGCTCGGCCGCCGCCGCATCCCGCAGATCCTCGTCAATGCCCGCATGTCCGACCGCTCCTTCGCCCGCTGGACCCGCCGCCAGGCGCTGGCAGAGGCGCTGTTCGAGAACCTGGCGCTCGTGATCGCCCAGTCGGATGTCGATGCCGAGCGTTTCCGCGATCTGGGCGCCCGCCAGGTGCTGATGTCCGGCAATCTCAAGGTCGATACCGACGCGCCGTCCTATGATCCCGCCACCTTCGCCCGCTACCAGCAGCAGGTGGGCGACCGCAAGACATGGGCGGCGATCTCCACTTTCGATGGCGAGGAGAAGGCCGCCGGCATCGTCCACCGCACGCTGAAGGAGCGTAACGGCCAGCTGACGATCATCGTGCCGCGCCATCCCGAGCGCGCCGATGCGATCGAAGCCGAACTGGTCAAGCAGGGGCTCAAGGTCGCCCGCCGCACCCGCGACGATGCACTGACGCCCGATATCGATGTTTTCCTCGGCGATACGATCGGCGAGATGGGACTTTATCTGCGCATGACCGAGGTCGCCTTCGTCGGCCGCTCGCTCTTCGGCGAGGGCGGGCAAAACCCGCTGGAGCCGGCCATGCTCGGCTGCGCGGTGCTATCGGGCAGCAACGTCCAGAATTTCCGCGAGGCCTATCAGCGCCTCGCCCGCCGTGGCAGCGCCCGCATGGTGCGTGATACCGAGATGCTGGCCAAGGGCGTGCATTATTTGCTGACCAACGACCCGGCGCGCCGCAATATGATCGAGGCCGGCGCCGCCGCCGTGCAAGAAATGCGCGGTGCGTTGACGGCGACGATGAAGGGTCTTGAGCCCTACATCAACCCGCTGACGGTGAAGGCCAGACTGCTGCCGAAGGCGGCGGCGCAACGCTAGAACATGTCGCGCAAAAGTGTGAAGCGGTTTTGCGATAACGACATGCGGTAAAACAAACAGCTAAAGCGCAACGAGCGAATCTGAAAGATCGCGAGGCGCTTTAAAGCTAGGGACAAGGCTATGCAGGCGATCAAGGGTATCCTGTTCGACAAGGACGGCACGCTTCTCGATTATGACGAGAGCTGGCTGCCCGTGAACCGCGAGCTGGCACGCATCGCCGCCAGGGACGACGCCGCACTTGCCGACCGCCTGCTGCTTGCCTGCGGCATGGACCCCGTCACCGGCCACATCGTTCCCGACAGCCTGCTTGCCGCCGGCAACACCCGTCAGATCTCGGAGGGCCTCGTTGCCGCCGGCTCGACGGTGCCGGTCGACGAGCTGACGGTAAGGCTCGACGAACTCTTTTCCCACGCCGCCGATTTCTCCGTGCCGGTCACCGATCTCGCCGCTTTCTTCGCCCGCCTGCATGCGCGCGGCTTCAAGCTCGGCGTCGCCTCCAGCGACAATGAGCGCTCGATCCGCCAGACGGCCAAGCGCTTCGGCTTTGCGGAGTACATCGATTATGTCGCCGGCTACGACAGCGGCCACGGCACCAAGCCGGAGCCCGGCATGGTGCTCGGCTTCTGCGCGGCCACCGGTCTCGACCCCTCGGAAGTCGCCGTCGTCGGCGACAACAACCACGATCTGCACATGGGCCGCAACGCGCATGTCGGCCTGACGGTCGCGGTTTTGACCGGTACCGGATCGCGGGAATCGCTCGCCGCCGCCAGCGATCATTGCCTCAACGACATCACCGAGCTCGAAGGGCTGCTGCCCGACCTGCAGTTCGCCTGATCGACCAAAGGCTTGCTTTTTCTTGAAAATTGCCTTCTCTTTTCGCCCGGTTAGGGGTGACGTCCGCGTTGAGCGGGCCGGTGGCGCGAAAGGCAGGACGGCAAAGATGGTATCCGAAGCGCCACCGTTCTGGTGGACGAAAGCCGATTGGCGCGCCTGGACGCTTTATCCGATCTCCTTTCTTTATGGCCGTATCTCCGGCTACCGCATGGTCAACGCCAAGCGCGCCTCCGTGCCGGTCCCCGTCATCTGCGTCGGCAATTTCACCGTCGGCGGTGCCGGCAAGACACCGACCGCGATCGCGATCGCCCGTGCCGCCAAGGCCAAGGGCCTGACCCCTGGTTTCCTCAGCCGGGGATATGGCGGCTCGCTCGATGTGACGACCGTGGTCGATGCCGGCCACCACCGCGCTGTCGCCGTCGGCGACGAACCGCTGCTTCTCGCCCGCGAGGCGCTCACCGTCATTTCCCGCCGCCGTGTCGAGGGCGCCAGGCGCCTCGTCAAGGAAGGTGCCGACCTGATCATCATGGATGACGGCTTCCAGAGCGCCCGGCTCGCCATCGACTACGCGCTGCTCGTCATCGACGCCACGCGCGGCCTCGGCAACGGCCACATCGTTCCGGGCGGCCCGGTGCGCGCGCCGATCAAGCTGCAACTGCGCTACGCAACGGCACTTCTGAAGGTCGGCGCGGGTGCCGCCGCCGACCAGATCGTGCGCATCGCGGCGCGCGCCGCCAAGCCCTATTTCACCGCTTCCGTCACCGTCTCCGACGGTGCAGACCTCAAGGGGCGCCGGGTGCTGGCTTTCGCCGGCATCGCCGATCCCTCGAAATTCTTTCGCACGGTGGATGGCATCGGCGCCGAAACCGTCGCCCGGCGCTCCTTTGGCGATCACGAGCACCTGACCGACGACGAAATCGACGACATCCTCGAAACAGCGGCCCGCGACGACCTCCAGATCGTCACCACCTCCAAGGACTTCGTGCGCCTTGCGGGCCACCACGGCAAGGCCGAGACGCTGGCATCCAAGTGCCGGGTGATCGAGGTGGAAATGACCTTCGAGGACCATCTGGCGCCCGGGCTGATCATCGACCGCGCGCTCGATGCGTTCAGGGAACGGCGGTTGAAGGAGATGGCGGCGGGGTAAGCGTGTTAACGGGCGTTCTGCCGTGGAGCACCCCCCTCTGTCCTGCCGGACATCTCCCCCACAAGGGGGGAGATCGACTCGTGGCCTGCTCTCCATCCGAACATTGAGGTAGGAGCGAGCGGCTGCGCCCAGCAATCTCCCCACCTGTGGGGGAGATGCCCGGCAGGGCAGAGGGGGGGGTAATCCTCGCTCAGCGCCTGGCTGTTGCAACCCGCGCTCGATGCCCACGTCATCCCCTTCGTTCATATCACATGTCGGATGCCACCGCCCCCATTCGTCTCTACAATAGGTTCAACACGGAGGAGACGTCATGCCCCGCTATCTGGTAGCCATTCACCACCCCGACGACTACGACCCCGCCGTCTCGGAAGACGAGGCGATGCATCGGGCGATCGATGCGCTGAACGACGAGATGATCGCGGCCGGTATCCGGCTCTTCGTCGGCGGCCTGCATCGGGCGGGCACCGCCAAGTCGTTGCGCGCCGATGCCGATGGAAACGTGTCGGTCAGCGACGGTCCCTATCTCAAGACCAGCGAGCATGTCGGCGGTTTCTGGGTGCTGGCGGCGGATGGCATGGAGGATGCGCTGGCCTGGGGCCGCAAGGCTGCCATTGCCTGCCGGGCGCCTGTCGAGGTTCGGGCGTTTCATTAGGGCGCTGTCATGCCGTGGAGACGAGGGGGCGCTGTTGTGCCGTGTGACGCCCCCCTCTGGCCTGCCGGCCATCTCCCCCACAGGTGGGGAGATTGGCTGGGCGCAACCGCTCGCTCCTAGCTCAACGTTTGGCGAAGACCTAACCGCGAGTCGATCTCCCCCCTTGTGGGGGAGATGGCCGGCAGGCCAGAGGGGGGTAATCCTGGCTCGACGTCTGCGACCAGACAGCTACTCCACCACCCCAAACACCGGCCCATACCCACCATGCCAGGAAAAATCGCTGCGCCCCAATTCGCCGCTATAGAACCCCGCACCACCCCCGCCATCGAGAAACAGCGCGTCGGCGCACTGCAGGTGATCGCGAAACAGCCGCGCAAAATCGTGGAAATTGACCGGATCGTCGCTGACCGCGAAACGCACCATCCCATCCGCGCGGACACCCACCCCACTACGCCGCGTCCGATCGCTGGAACCGACGATGAAAATCGGGTTGATCTTATTTGAGATTACAAGCATCGGCCCGGACTGCGTGGCAAGCCTGACATCGGGACGCTGCTTCTCAAACGTCGCGGTCGGCAGGATGCCCGCGCCCTTGTCGCCGATAAAGAATATGCCATTGGGGTTCTTGTAGAAGTTCGGCACCGGCCCGCTCGCCTTGGGCGCCTTGACGCTCGCCACCGGTCGCAACTCCTGGCCATCTTCGACATAAAGCCCGATCGGCGAGAAATCCTCGTGATACATTCCGGCATTGAGCGCGAAGACGAGCGTCTTGCCCTTGGCGGTCACGGCGTCAGCAATAGCAGGGAAGGAGCGATAGGGCGCCCCGCCGTCGCCCTTCCAGAAGAGGCGCAGATCCGCCTTGGCGGGATCGACGGTGCAGATCACGTAGTTGGTGTTCTCGACCGTTTCCGGCGCGCAGGGTCCGGCAAGCGCGGAGCCCGCGGAACTGAATGCAGCAGCTAGGAGAATGGCCATCCCGGCGAGGGCGGCGGAGAGCAGGCCGGATGAACGGATAGGCACCAGTTCTCGTCCTTTGCGATGTGAGAAAGGTCGCGGCCGGCCCGGTTTAGCTCTTGCGCGCTTCCAGTCGCCGGCGGTCGCGCTCGACGGTCTGGAAACCCATCGGCGTCAGGCGGAACTGCCGCTTCTGGAATTCGCCGCGAATCTCGACGAAGCCCTGCGCTTCGGCTTCGTACAAGGTCTTCAGCCCCATCTCCTTGGGAGGAGTCTGCCAATCCCGACCGACGGCGCTGTGCAGCAATGCGAGGATCTTGATCATTGTTTTCTCCATGGCCGAGGCACGGCTTCCGCCGTCCCGCCAATGCCGTCAGGCGAGCGATTACCGCTTCTGGTTCGGCAACACGCCGGCGCGCTTGTCGGCCTCGAAGGAGGAGACCGCGTCGGCATAGGGCTCCTGGCGCGCGACGCTCCAATAGCGCAGTTCGTCGAGCGGGATCTGCTTGCCCGTCATGGCGCAGACGACGTAGGAACCCGGCGACAGGATCTGAAAATCCGCATCGAGATAGCGTATCTTCGCTTCGCGGTTTCCGTTTCCTTCAAACAAGTTCATGCGCTCCAATCCTTAAAGCCAATCCTCAAAACGAGGCCGTCATGGGATTGCCATAACCCGCCACAGCCGCCATTGCCAGCGTTTTCAGCTCCGGCCGAACAGCCGCTCGATGTCGGAAAGCTTGAGCTCGATATAGGTCGGCCGGCCGTGATTGCACTGCCCGGAACCCGGCGTCACCTCCATCTGGCGCAACAGCGCGTTCATCTCCTCCGGCCGCAGCCGTCGTCCGGAGCGCACCGATCCGTGGCAGGCCATGGTCGCCGCCACATATTCGAGCTTGGCTGAAAGCCCCGAGGCCGTGTCCCATTCCGCGATCTCGTCGGCCAGCTGCCTGATCAGCCCGGATGCATCGACCTCGCCCAGCATCGCCGGCGTCTCGCGCACCGCGATCGCCCCCGGCCCGAAACGCTCGATGCCAAGTCCGAGCTCGCCGAACTCCGATGAGAACTGCATCAGCCGGTCGCAATCCTCTTCCGGCAGGTCGATGATCTCCGGGATCAGGAGCACCTGCGAGGCCAACCGCTTGGAATGCAGCGCCTTGCGCATCGCCTCGAACACCAGCCGCTCATGCGCCGCATGCTGATCGACGATGACAAGGCCCGTTTCCGTCTGCGCCACGATATAGTTCTCGTGCAGCTGCGCGCGCGCCGCGCCAAGCGGAAACCGCGACGGCGCCTCGGCTTCGGCGGCCGGCGCTGGCGCCGCCCAGGACGAGTTCTGCGCAGCCTCGGCCCGCGCTGCCGGCATCGTCAGCCCGTCGAACGAGGCCTGCGGCCGCTCGCCGAAGCCGTTACCAGGGCGTTGATAGGATGGGGAATAGGCGGACGAGCCGGTAGGTGCGGAGGAGAACGGCCGCGATGGCGAGGTCTCGGCGCTCCACGGCTCTTGTGCGTGCTGTTGCGGCCGGTAGCCACTCGGCTGGAAGCCGGGGCGGAAGGCGCGCAGCATGCCGTCGGCGCCTGTGGTTGCCGCCCGGCTGCCGTCGCGCGCCAGGGCCTCGCGGATCGCGCCGACGATCAGCCCGCGCACCAGCTGCGGATCGCGGAAGCGCACGTCGGACTTGGCCGGATGCACGTTGACGTCGACAAGCGCCGGATCGAGCCCGATCGACAGCACCGCCACCGCGTAGCGTCCCGAAGGGATCGTCTCGGCATAGGCGCCGCGGATCGCCGACAGCACCAGCTTGTCCTGCACCGGACGGCCGTTGACGAAGGCATATTGATGCGCCGCGTTGCCGCGATTGAAGGTCGGCACGCCGGCAAAGCCTGTGAGCGTCACCTCCTCGCGCTCGGCATTGATCTCGATCGCGTTGTCGCGGAAATCCTTGCCGAGGATCTGCGCCATGCGCGCCAGATGGTCGTCGCCGGTCGCCGGAAATTCCAGCGTCGTGCGGTCGGTGCCCGAAAGCACGAAGCGCACCTGCGGGAAGGCGATCGCCATGCGCTTGACGATCTCGGTGATCGCGGCCGCCTCGGCCTTTTCCGTCTTCAGAAACTTCAGCCGCGCTGGCGTCGCGAAAAACAGATCGCGCACCTCGACGATGGTGCCGGGGTTGAGCGCCGAGGGCCTGAGATGCTGCAGCTTGCCGCCCGCCACCGAAATCTCCGCCCCGCCATCGCTGTCGCGGCGGCGGCTCGAAATCGTCAGCCGCGCCACCGAGCCGATTGAGGGCAGTGCCTCGCCGCGAAAGCCGAGCGTGCTGATATCGTCAAGCGTATCGGTGATCTTCGAGGTGCAGTGCCGGCGCACCGCAAGCTCCAGATCGCGCTCGTCCATGCCCGAGCCGTTGTCGGTGACGCGCAGCAGGCTCTTGCCGCCGCCTGACGTGGCGATCTCGATGCGCGTCGCACCCGCGTCGAGCGCGTTCTCGATCAATTCCTTGGCCGCACTCGCGGGTCGTTCGATGACCTCGCCGGCGGCGATTTGGTTGATGAGCGTTTCGGAAAGCTGCTTGATCGACATGCCGCCATTTTCGCGGATTCGGGAGCGTGAGGGAAGGGTGAAAACGTCGATCTCGAGGCTTGTCCAAACCCTAGGATTCCGCTGCTTAATGTTAAGCACGCCTTAAGACAAAACTGGCATTTTGCCGATAGTACCCCGCCGAGAATACAATCCATTCGGACAGATGTAGGACGCGTAAGTATGAGTGCCGGTCGCGATCAAGCGGACACAGCCCCGCAGGAGGGCGCGGTTAAAACCGCGGCTGGCCTCCAGGCGGCGCTGTTCGACGCGGTCTGCGAAAGCCTGTCTTCCGCCTTCATCGTCTATGACAAGACCGATCACATCGTCTTTGCCAGCCGGCAGGTGCTCGATTTCTTCCCGATCTGCGCCGATCTCTTGCAGCCTGGAACGCGGCTTCGCGATTTCCTCGGCGCCGTCTACGAGACCGGCATCCGCAGCCGTTCGGCCGGCAAGCAGGGCGCGCTCAGCCGCGAGGATTGGCTGTCGCAGAAGATCGCGACGCACTGGCGCGAGCGCTACGAAGCAGTCGAGCGCTACGGCAACGATTGCTGGGTCGGCTTCCAGAAGCGCCGGCTTCCCAACGGCTTTGGCGTCTGCGTCATCTCCGATATTTCTGAAGTTAAGAAGCGCGAGGAGCAGTGGCGGCTCGATCTCGAGCGCGTGCAGCTCACCGAGGATATCCTCGACAACTTGCCTTTCCCGCTCTTCGTCAAGGACCGCAACCTTGTCTACGTCGCCGTCAACGTTGCCTTCTGCGAGAAGTACCAGACGACGGCCGACGAGGTGCTGGGCCGCAGGAGCACGGAACTCTTCTCGCCCGAGGTCGCTGCGCGCTTCGAGGAAAGCGATCGCCATGTTCTCGAAACCGGCGAGATGTCGGTCGTGCGCCAGCGCCAGATCGCCCGCGATGGGTCGGAACGCGAAATCATCTCGCGCAAGCACCGCATCGGCAAGCCGGGACGCTATTTCCTCGTCTCGACCATGCAGGACCTGCCGCGCGAGGGTAGTGATCTCGAGGAATTCGAGAAGGCATCGAGCGTCACGACATCGGCCAAGAGCACCTACCGCCGCGCCTACGTCCCGATGAACGACGACAGCGAGCGCCGCGAGCCGGCAGCCATGGAAGCCATCGTGCCCGAGAATTTCTCTGGCCGCCGCATCCTTGTCGTCACCGGCGATATCGCCGCCGAGACCGCGGCGCTGAGAACGCTTGCCAAATATGGCTTCGAGGCCTGCTCGGTGCGCAATGAGGACGAGCAGGAGCAGTTTCTGGAGATCGCCTCTTCGGCGGGCCTGTCGCTCGATCTCGTCATCATCGATAACCAGATGGGCATGCGCTGCCTCGAGCTTGCCGAGCAGTACGGCATCTCCTCGCTGGTCATGGACGGCTTCCAGATCTCGACCGAGCTCACCTTCCAGATCGCCCGCCACTTCAACCGCAACAATCGCGGCGCCATGGCCGACCGGATCGACAGCGACTGGGAGATCACCACGTCGGACGACCAGCTCGAACTCGATGTGCTGGTGGCCGAAGACAACGATATCAACCAGATCGTTTTCTCGCAGATTCTCGAAGGGCTGGGCTATCGCTACCGCATCGCCGCCACTGGCGACGAAGCCGTGCGGATGTGGACGGAATACCGGCCGAAGATCGTGCTGATGGATATCTCGCTGCCCGGCTTCAACGGTTTCGAAGCCGCCCGCCTGATCCGCCAGGTGGAAGGCGATGGACCCCGCACCCCGATCATCGGTGTGCTCACCCAGGCCTTCGAGCGTGACCGCGCCGAATGCGCCAATGCCGGCATGGACGACGTGATCATGAAGCCCGTCAGCCCGGATATTCTGGAAACGGTTTTCCAGAAATTCATGCAGCCGGAAGCGCAGCGGGCCTCTCTGTAGCTGCTAATTACGGTCAACTCCCCAATTCTTGGGAGGCAATTCACGATGATCCAGGGTTGTCGAATATCGAATTTTTAAGACTTGCCCGCCATTCTGCCGGGTATTGGGGAAGCTCTGGATCAGAATGATGATGTTGGCGGATATGCCATTGGCACCGGTAAGCCAGAACGAGCTTCAGACGATGGCCTATACCGATCCGCTGACCGGGCTCGGAAACCGCTATCGCATGCGCGACCGTATCGCTCAGATCTCGGCCGAACGCGCCGACGATCCGGCACCGTTTACCATCGGCATCGCCAATCTCGATAGCTTCAAGCCGATCAACGACCTTTTCGGCTCGGCTGCCGGCGACGAAATTCTCTGCCAGGTGGCGCACCGCCTGAAAGCCTGCATTCCCGATGGCGCCGTCGTCACGCGCCATGATGGAGATGAATTCGCCTTCGTCCTGCCGCTGGTCTTCGAGCGCGCCAGCGCCGAAAAGTTCGGCCAGATGATCCGCGAGGTCCTGTCGGCGCCTTATGATCTCGGCGACCGCAACGTCCGTCTCTCCGCTTCCTTCGGCTTCGCTATCTATCCCTTCGCGGGCGAGGAGTTCGAGGAACTCTTGAAGAGCGCCGAAACCGCGCTCTATCGCTCCAAGCGCCGCGGCCGCAGCCAGATCACCGTCTATTCGCGCGAGATCGCGCAGGAAATGAAGCGCGCTACGCAGCTCGAGCAGGCGCTTCGAAACGCCATCATCTCCGATGCCATCGATGTGCATTTCCAGCCGATCGTCTCGCTCGCCACCAGCCAGGTCCTCGGCTTCGAGGCGCTGGCCCGCTGGAACGACCCGGATCTCGGCTTCGTCTCGCCGGGTGTCTTCGTGCCGCTCGCCGAAGAACGCGGCTTCATCGATGCGCTGTCGGAAGCACTGTTGCGCAAGGCGGCCGAAGCCGCACTCTCCTGGCCGCGCGAAATGTTCCTGTCCTTCAACCTCTCATCCGCGCAGCTGATGGACCCCGGTACCAGCGCCAACGTGCTCTCCATCCTCGGCCGCGTCGGCTTCGATCCGCACCGCCTCGAGCTCGAGATCACCGAGACCGCCGTCATGGGCTCGGCCGATACCGCAAACCGCATCATCGCCGACCTGCGCCAGGCCGGCGTGCGCATCTCGCTGGATGACTTCGGTACCGGCCAGTCCAGTCTCGGCCGCCTGCGCGATTTCATGTTCGACAAGATCAAGATCGACCGCGCCTTCGTCTCGCGCATCAACTCCGACCGCGCCTCCGAGCATATCATCAAGGCGATCCTGACCATGTGCGAAGGCCTCGATCTCGAAGTGGTGGCCGAAGGCATCGAGGATTATTCGGAAGCCGCGAAACTGCGCATGCTCGGCTGCGGCATGGGACAGGGCTACTATTTCGGCAAACCCGCCGACGCCATCGCGACGCTCAGGTTCCTCCACGAGAACGAGTACGACACCGGCGAACGGGCGATGGCGTAAAGCGCCTATTCTACTTGATCAGCGCAAAGAGGCCTGCCGTGGCCGTGATTGCGGCGAGCACGACACCGAGAATGATGCAGACCACATTGATGATCCAACCCTGATCGGGTTTGGAATCGAGCTTGCTGTCGATACGCGCCAGCTGTCCGAGCACTGTGTTCAGCGTCGAGCGCATGTCATCTGCAGTGGCTTTGGCGGCGCGATTTCCCATGTTGTTGATTGTGCCACCTCTGCAATTCAACCGCAACGATCTCCACATACCACAAAAGCCGATGGCGCCCTCTCGGACGCCATCGGTTACGCATGCACTGCGACCAACGATGCAGTGTTTACTTGGCTGTCGTGGAGCCGGTTGCGGTGTTGTCCATCGCGCCCGGAGCCGGGGCCTTTTCAGCCGACTGCATCTGCAGCGTCTTGAATTCCGGCGCTGCCTTCAGCGTTTCGGCCGTTTCCGAGGTCGTCAGCTTGACGCTGCCATCAGTCGTGTTCTGGGCCACGGTGATCTTTTCCATCGGCACGGCGACGTTCTTTTCGCCGATGCCAAGGAAGCCGCCGACACCGATCACGGCTGCGACGAGGCCGCCATCCTTCTTCATGATCAGGTCGTTGACGTTACCGATGCTTTCGTTCGTGCCGTTATAGACGGCCTGACCGATATAGGTGTTGGCACTGACCTGGTCCGCGGACTGCTCCGTCAGATAGGTGCCACCGCCCGCCTGTGCGGTATCGGTGGTGGCGGCCGGTGCGGGCGCCTGAGCGGCATCACCTGCCGGCTTCATGGCATCCGGCTTCGGCGCTGCCGGGTCGGCCGGTGCCGACATGGACGGTGCGCTCGGCGAGGCCGGCTGGGTCGCGCTCTGCGAGAAAGCGACCGGTGCGAAGGCCGTGGCAAACAGGGCGCCAGCGGCAACGGTGGTGAGAAGTTTGCGTGTCATATCGTACCTACTTTCAGTGTCCTTGGGTGATCTCTGGCCGCGCTTTTCTCTTCTAGCGAGAGCTGTATCAGCTCGGCCGGTTCGTGAAGTAAATGAATGGGTTGGCTAATGGTTCCCAGAAAAATACACGCAGAAACTGACGGAATTTTCGGAACTTTTCAGGCGCCGGGACTGCGCGAGTGCAAGATCATCGCTCGCTCGCAACGCAAAAGGGCGCCCCGAGGGACGCCCTTTAAAACAAATCCTGGAAGATGCCTTAGAGAATGTAGGCCGCGTCGAAAACGCCACGGACGCTCACACCGAGCTCAAGCAGGGCGCCCGCATCCGGCTGATTGGCGCGGGCTGCGTCGTCGAGGCCTTCCCAGGCGGTGGTGACCGCCAGCCGGTCCGCATCCGGGCCGATGAAGGCAGGGCAGGAGGGCTGTGCAGCGGGCACCTTGTAGCGGGCGATGCGCAGGCCGTCGGGGCTGTAGCGATCGACAGTGCCGGCACCCCAGCGTGCGTTCCAGATATAGCCGTCGGCATCGACCACGGAGCCGTCGATCCCGCCGTCTTCCTCCATGCTGTCGACAAGCACAATCGGCTCGCCGGTCGGCAGGCCGGTCTCGCGATCGACCATCACCCGCATCAGCCGGCTGAGATGCGTATCGGTGAAGTAGCCGACCGAGCCATCGGGCGAAAAGCAGATCGAGTTCGGAATGGTGATGCCGCCGAAGAGCTTCGTCACCTTGCCGCGCGCCACATGATAGATCGCGCCGGCCTGGGTTTCGGCCCGCTTGCTCATCGTGCTGATCCACAGGCTGCCCGAGGGATGCATGCGCCCGTCATTGGAACGGTTTTCCGGACGGTCGTTTTCGAGTGCCGCGTAAAATGTCAGGCCGCCGCTTTCGATATCGCGCACGAACAGGCCCTGCTCGGTCGCGAGCAGCTGCCGCTTGGCGTCGATCCGCGCCAGCACGCTCGCCATCACAGGCAGCGCGTGCACCTTCTTCTCTTCGGTCGAGAGGTTCAGCTCGTGCAATTCCTTGCCGAGAATGTTGAACCACCAGATGGTATTGGTATCGGGATCGTAGGTCGGTCCTTCGCCCAGCACCGAATTGGTGCTGGAAAGGGTCCGCCCCGCGAACTCATGAATGTCGGTCATACGCTCAAGCTCCCACTGCTGCGTCGTATGCGTAAATGGTTGCCTTGGCGCGCTCGGCAACCTCGGCGACAGTCATTCCCGGCTTGTAGATGCTCGTTCCGAGACCGAAGGCGAGGATTCCGGCCTTGGTGTATTCAGCGAAATTCTTGTCCGACACGCCGCCGACGGCCGCGATCGTCAGCTCCGGCGGCAGGATGGCGCGGATCGCCGTGATGCCGGATGGGCCGAGCACGCTGGCCGGGAAGAATTTCAGGCCCGTGGCGCCGGCGCGCGCCGCGGCAAGCGCTTCCGTGGGCGTGAAGACGCCGGGCATCGTCACCATCCCGTAGTCGCGGGCGCGGATGATCACGTCTGGCTCGACATTCGGCGTCACCAGCAGCTTGCCGCCGGCGTTGTGGAGATTATCCACCGCCTCGGTGGTCAAAACGGTGCCGGCACCGATCAGCACGTCGGCGGGCGCCATCTTGGCGGCGATCTCGATCGACTTGAACGGCTCGGGCGAATTCAACGGGATCTCGATCGCGGTCAGGCCGTTCTCGATCAGCGCGCCGACGACGCCTTCAATTTCCTCTGGCTTGATGCCACGCAGGATGGCGATCAGCGGGCGCTTCATGGCGGGGAAGGGGATGCGGTTCATCGCTCTGTTCTTTCTTGATTGGTCTTAATTGGGCCAGATGGCGTTTGCGGCGGCCGAAAGGCCGGCAAGTACCGCCGTATCGGCATCGATGGTCGTGACATTGAGGGAAAGCGCCTTGAAAGCGGTCTCGTAAAGCTTCTGCAGGCGGCCGGAAGCGACGAGCGCGATCGGCGTGTCGTTGGCGGCGTCGGCCAGCGCGCCAGAAATCTCCAGGCCGATCAGCGTGCCCGAAATCCGCGCCTGCGCCGCCGATGCGGTCATGCCGTGCAGCAGCTGGCCGGAGCGGGCCGTGAACAACAGATTGGTCGCCATCTGCGGCTGGCGGAAAGCGGTCGAGACCGATGCCTTGAAGGCGGAATTGTCCGCCGGCGATTGCTCGGCGCCATCAACCGCATGCGACAGGATCGTGTGCTTGGTGATCGCGTCGAACAGCTCGCCCGTCATGAAGGTGGAGAAGCCGATGACTTCGCCCTCCTGCACATGCACCCACTTGGAATGCGTTCCGGGCATGCAGACGGCCTGCGCGCCCGTGCTGTCTGGGCCAAGCGCGCCCAAGAGTTGGGTCTCTTCACCGCGCATGACATCGGGCGATGCCCGGTCGCGCTGGGCAAGGCCGGGCAGGATGCGGATGTCACGGCTCTGGCCGGGTACAGGCACGGCGCCGGTCAGGATCGCCGACAGCGAGGTGGGGACGTCGACATAGCCGGCCTCGACCCAGCCCTGCTTGGCGCCGGCCATGCCGCAGACGATGGCGGGGATATTATCCGGCGCCCCGACCTTGGCCAGATGCTTGGCCAGCACCTCGGCGAAACCGGTCTTGGCCGCCGTCGTCATGCCCTCGTCGCTGCGGCTTTCATCAAGCACGCTACCATCGCTGCCGATCAGCCACAGCCGAAAGCTGCTCGTGCCCCAGTCGACCGCGATATATCGGGGTGTTGCCATCAGAAAATGCCTCCATCGACAATAAGGGACTGCGCCGTCACTGCGGAGGCGCCGTCGGATGCTAGAAACAGACAGGGTCCGACAATGGCGTCGGCCTGCAAAACGCGTTTGATGCACTGCCGCTCGATCATGCCGGCAATGCCTTCTTCGGTGAGCCACAGCTTCATCTGCCGCTCGGTGACGATCATGCCCGGCAGGATGCAGTTGACGCGGATATTGTCTGGGCCGAGCTTGCCCGCCAGGCTCTTCGTCAGCCCGATGATCGCCGCCTTCGCCGTCGTGTAGGCCGGGAAGTCGGGCATGTTGAGCATGAAGGCGATCGACGACATGTTGATGATCGCCCCGCCGCCGGCCTCGCGCATCGACGGCGCCACAGCCTGCGCCGCAAAGAACACGTGCCGCAGATTGGTCGCCTGGTTGTTGTCCCAGTATTCCGGCGTCACCTGATCGAAATCATGCCGGTCGTCGCGCGCCGCGTTGTTGACGAGAACGCTGATCGGCCCGGAATGGGCGACGATCGCCTCGGCCGTCTCACGGATCGCCGCGACATCGCGCAGGTCGGCATGGTGGAAGCGCACCGGGTGTAGGCTGTCGCGTGACAGGCGGTCGACCAGCGCGTGGCTCTCTTGCTCGGCGATGTCGATGAAGGAGACCTTGGCGCCTTGGCGCGCGAAACCTTCGACGATCGCAGCACCTATGCCGGAGCCGCCGCCGGTCACCACCACGCTTCGGTCCCTGAATTCGGGATATTGCGCTCCAAGCTCCGCCACCACTATCCTCCCGATAGTTCCATTATTCAGAACTCAATTTGACTATATGGAATTATCGGATTAGCTTTGGGTCTCTGTCAAGGCATGAGGGCCAGCATGGGCGCGACTGATGGCGACATCATGGATAAAAACGAGGCGACGGACAAACGCGAGACCGGCACGCTCGGCAAGCTGATGGTGCTGCTCGATATCGTGACGCACGCCGACAGCCCGATGCGTTTTACCGATATTCTCGCGGTCGCCGGCCAGCCGCGCGGCACCCTGCATCGCCAGCTTGGCCATCTCACCGAGGAAGGCCTGCTGGAAGTGCTGGCAGACGGCCGCTATGCACCCGGTCTGCGCCTCCTCGATCTCGCCTCGCGCAGCTGGGCGCGCAACGAATTCCGGCTAATCGCCGAGCCGCATCTGAACGCCCTGCAGCAGCTGACCGGCGAGACCGTGCATCTCGGCGTCCTGCGCGGCGCCTCCGTCATCTATCTCGACAAGGTCGAGGGTAGCCAGCCGGTCCGGATGTACTCGCAAATCGGTAATGCCTCGCCCATCTATTGCACAGGTGTCGGAAAGGCGGCGCTCTCGGCGCTGCCGGACGATCGGCTGGACGCGATCATATCAAGCGTATCGTTCCAGCACTTTACCGAAAACACGCTGACGCCGGAGACGCTGCGCCGCGAGTTCGCCGACATTCGTCGCTCGGGCAATGCCTTCGACCGCGAGGAACACGAGGTCGGCATCCGCTGCGTGGCCGCCCCCGTGTTCTCCGAGGACCTGTCCTTCGTCGGCGGTGTTTCGGTGACCGGGCCGGCCTATCGGCTGACCTTCGAGCGATTGGAGGAGTGGGCGTTGCCGGTTCGCCGGGCTGCCCAGAGCATCATGAACGGCATGCGGATCGGCCTTGGCCCGCGCCGCTAGAGCCCCAGCAATTTGCGAATTGTCAAATCTGCACGCGCTTCGTCACCTTTCGTACAGAAATATGCTCATTTTCCGGTAGTGGACGTATTGTGATTTTGTGAAGAATCGTCACAATTGCCAGTTGTCAACCCCAAGTCTTGGGGTGTAGTGCCGTAGGCTATATTGACGGCGATGCCGCCGTCGGCGTGCGATCCAAGCACGTCACTTACGACGTTCCTGATTTTTTTTGAGCTGATGACATGATGAACCCTTTGCCGCACCAGACTTCCGTGAACGTGTACGTAAATGAGGTATCTGGATTAAACACCCAGTTCGATATCTTTCGTTTCATGAAGAGGCTGACGGAAGCCTACCGGGTTCGCGCCTTCATGGTGCTCAATCTCCCCTCGGCCACCGCACGCGATCTGCAGAGCAACACTGTCATCACCAACTGGCCGGCCGAACTGCTCTCGGCCTATGATCATGAGGCGCTGCTCACGAACAGTCCGATTGTTCGCAAGCTGCGATCGTCGACGGTTCCGTTCTTTAGCGACCTGTCGAAGTCGAAGCTGGAACGTTCGGACGGCAAGTCGAACCTCGTCGTGGCCTTGTTCGAGCGTTTCCGCATGATGCGCTGTGCCTATTTCCCGACGCACGATCCCTCCGGCGCCCGCGGCGCGGTCTCCTTCGCCGGCGATCGTGAGCCCTTCGCGCCCGAGGAGATGCTGGAGCTCCACTATATCTCCACGCACGTATTCGACAGGCTGGCCGAGATCCGCGCGCTCGACAACAGGGTCGTCGATGCCCTGACCGACCGCGAGATCGATTGTCTCAACTGGACCGCCGCCGGCAAGACCAGCGTCGAGATCGCCGATATCCTTGGCTTGTCCGAGCATACGGTCAATCACTACCTCAACCGCGCCACCAAGAAGCTCGACACGGTCAACCGCACCCAGGCGGTTGCCAAGGCATTGCGCATCGGCCTGATCAAGTAACTGCCCAAATCCTGTGCGCTATTGTCGCACCAGCCTAAAAATTGCGCCAGGACGTGAGCGCTGCGCGGTTCTTCAGCTAGCGTTGCCGCCGAATTCGTCGCCATTTCGGTTTGGCACGCTTCATGCTTCTCTATTGCCAGCGGTCCAGAGGGGACTTGGCAACGACGCCATAAAAGGCGCGACCTTCAACCCGCCGTTCGGTGCCGGCACCTGTGCTTGCTGGACATCGAGCGGCGGTTTGTTGTTTTTGGGATACGCCTCCCTGTCCATAAGCGCGAGCTGATGCATTTTTCCCTCAATTCTGACTGGTCTTTCCCAATCGACGCCCTAGAAACCCCTTATCCACTTGGGTGACCGTTGTGCCATCAGGGCGAAAGCCCGGCGGACTTGATGGCTCAGCGGTCTCCTTTGGAAACTCCCCCTCGTTTCGCAGCTATTGGTATCCGCCGATTTTGTTTGGCGAACACTTCGCGCTCCTCTATCTACAGAGCCAGATAAGGGTGTGAGGACGATATGACTGAAGTCACCAAGGAACAGGTGCTGGAAACGCTGGCAACGGTGCGCGGCCCCGATCTCGAACATAACATTGTCGAGCTCGGCATGGTCTCCGATGTGTTCATCTCGGATGGCAAGGTCTACTTCTCCATCACCGTTCCTGCCGAGCGCGCCAAGGAGCTGGAGCCGCTGCGGCTCGCCGCCGAGCGCGTCATCAAGGAAATGCCGGGCGTCAAGGGCGCCCTGGTCGCGCTGACCGCCGACAAGAAGGGCGCGCCATCTGGCGCTGCCGCCTCCCGCACGCCGCCGCAGGCTGGTCACGGTCATGCCGGCCATGGTCATGCCGGCCATGGTCATGAAGGTCACTCGCATGCCCAGGCGCAGCAGCGCGCCGGCAAGATCGGCGTGCCCGGGATCGGCGCCATCGTCGCGGTCGCCTCCGGCAAGGGCGGCGTCGGCAAGTCCACCACATCGGTCAACCTCGCGCTCGGCCTGCAGGCAAACGGCCTGCGCGTCGGCATTCTCGACGCCGATATTTACGGCCCCTCCATGCCGCGCCTCCTGCAGATTTCCGGCCGCCCGACACAGACTGATGGCCGCATCATCAATCCCATGGAGAATTACGGCCTGAAGGTCATGTCGATGGGCTTCCTCGTTGATGAGGAAACCGCGATGATCTGGCGCGGTCCGATGGTGCAGTCGGCGCTGATGCAGATGCTGCGCGAAGTCGCCTGGGGCGAGCTCGATGTTCTCGTCGTCGACATGCCGCCCGGCACCGGCGACGCGCAGCTGACCATGGCCCAGCAGGTACCGCTCGCCGGCGCCGTCATCGTCTCGACGCCGCAGGACCTGGCGCTCATCGATGCGCGCAAGGGGCTGAACATGTTCAAGAAGGTGGAAGTGCCGGTTCTCGGCATCGTCGAGAACATGAGCTACTTCATCGCCCCCGATACCGGCGCGCGCTACGATATCTTCGGCCATGGCGGCGCCCGCGCCGAAGCCGAGCGCATCGGCGTCCCTTTCCTCGGCGAAGTGCCGCTGACGATCAATATCCGCGAAGCCTCCGACGCCGGCACGCCGCTCGTCGCCAGCGAGCCGAACGGCATCGTCGCCGGCATCTACCGCGACATCGCTGCAAAGGTCTGGGCGCAGCTCGAGCAGAAGCCGCAGCGCGCCGCTCCCGCGATCGTATTTGAGTGATGTGTGCCGTTTCGGACCGCGCGGCTAGACTCCCAATTGCGGGCAAAATGTGATCAAACAACGCAGTTCACGTAAGATGTCTTGATTCTTGCGTGGGTTTCCGTCATATGGCGCGCCGTCGCCATGAGGGCGGCGTGTGCGAATGCTCGATGATAGCCAGCCCTGCAGCGGCGAATGCCAGCTGCATATTCGGAGTTCTCTTGTCGATCGAAGGATTGGTGACTGCGATGCGGTTGAGCATAGTGCATACCCGAGCTTCGGCCGGCTATGACGGGATATTGATGAACATTCTTCAGCCGCTTTCGCTAATCTCGAAGACTTGCAGCTTGAGCGCCGCTTTTTCAGGCGCTTCGCGGAAGGTTTTTTGATGCGAACGGCGATGGCCCTCACAGCCCTGGATCACGGGAGAAGTGCCCGGTGATCACTGCCTATTGCTCCAATTGCCAATCGGTCGAGCTCGGTGATCTCACCAAGGTCGAGACCATGCGCGACGATATCGTCTGGATCGACATGATCGAGCCGACGCGCGAGGAAGAGGCCTATGTCGAGAAGGCGCTCGGCATCGAAGTGCCGACCCGCGAAGACCTCAAGGACATCGAGCCCTCAGCCCGTCTCTATACCGAAGGCGATGCCGTCTTCATGACCGCCTCCCTGGTATGGAAGGCCGAGACCGATGCGCCGGTCCTGACCGATGTCGCCTTCATCCTCGCCGGCAAGCGGCTCATCACCATCCGCTACGCCCAGCCCAAATCCTTCGCGCTCTTTATCGCAGCCCTTCACCGCATTCCCGCCCACTGGCGCAACGGCGCCTCGCTGCTGGCCAAGCTGTTCGAGACCATCATCGATCGCACGGCGGAAATTCTCGAAAACTCGGTCGCCCGCATCGATATCCTCTCGACCCACGTCTTCGGCGATCGCGCCAAGAAGGTCCGCAAGCCCTCGAACTATCTCGAGGAGAAGCTGCGCGATATCGCCGCCCATCAGCGCCTCGTCAGCAAGGTGCGTGACAGCCTGGCCTCCATGTCGCGGCTGATGACCTTCTTCTACAATGTCCCTGCCGTCCAGCAGGACCGTGCCACCAAGGAACTCTGCCGCACCGTCTCGCGCGATATCCAGTCGCTGAACGAGCACTCGTCCTATATCGCCGGCAACATCACCTTCCTGCTCGATGCATCGCTGGGTCTGATCAACATCGAGCAGAACTCGATCATCAAGATTTTCTCGATCGCATCGGTGGTCTTCTTGCCGCCGACGCTGGTCGCCTCCATCTATGGTATGAATTTTGAATTCATGCCGGAACTGCATTTCGCCCAGGGCTATCCCTATTCGCTCGGGCTGATGCTGGTTTCCGCCGTAATCCCCTTCTTCTTCTTCCGTTGGAAAGGCTGGCTCTGAAGAGCCTGTTTTTGTTTCATGTCCGCAGACAGCCATTCACACGACCAGAACATGAGCCCGCGCAAGCTCTTCTATCTTGCGCTAGGTTCTGTCGGCGTCGTCTACGGTGATATCGGTACCAGCCCGCTTTACGCGTTTCGCGAAGCGCTGAAGCCCGTCGCCGCCGATGGCCTCACCCGTTTCGAGGTCATCAGCGTCGTCTCGCTGATGATCTGGGCGCTGACCATCATCGTCACCATCAAGTACGTGCTGCTTCTCTTGCGCGCCGACAACGAAGGCGAGGGCGGCACGCTGTCGCTGCTGGCGCTTCTGCTGAAGACCGCCAACGGCCACACCGCGCTTCTGATGATGCTCGGCCTCGTCGGCGCCGCACTCTTCCTCGGCGACGCGATGATCACGCCGGCGCTGTCGGTTCTGTCGGCCGTAGAAGGTCTGAAGCTCGTCGCACCGCAGCTGAGCAGCTACATCGTGCCGATCTCGGTCGCCATCCTCGCCGTCCTCTTTGCCGTGCAGTCGCGCGGCACCGGAACGATGGCGCGCTATTTCGGACCGATCACCGCGCTCTGGTTCATCGTGCTCGCCGTCGTTGGCATCTCGCACATCTCGGATGATTTCGGCATCCTCGCCGCCTTCAATCCCTATTATGCCGTGAGCTTCCTCATGCATGAGGGCTTCTTCGGCGTGATCGTGCTCGGCGCCGTGTTCCTGACGCTGACGGGCGCCGAAGCGCTCTATGCCGACCTCGGCCATTTCGGCCGCCGCCCGATCCAGTGGGCATGGTTCGTGCTGGTCTTCCCGGCGCTGACGCTGAACTATCTCGGCCAGGGCGCGCTGGTGCTCGGCAACCCGCATGCCATGTCGGACCCCTTCTACCTGATGTTCCCGAAGTGGGCGCTGCTACCGGCCGTTATCTTGGCCACCGCCGCCACCATCATCGCCAGCCAGGCGGTCATCACCGGCGCGTTCTCGCTGATCCGTCAGGCGATCAACCTCGGCTTCCTGCCGCGCATGGAAATCCTTTTCACCTCGGAAACCAACACCGGGCAGATCTTCGTGCCCTCGGTCAATCTGTTGCTGTTCCTGGGCGTGATCTTCCTGGTCATCTCCTTCGGCTCGTCGGATTCGCTGTCGACGGCCTATGGTATCTCCGTCACCGGCGCCATGGTCGTGACCTCCATCATGGCCTTCGAGTTCGTCCGCGTCCGCTGGAACTGGTCGGTGCTGACGGCAACCGCCGTGCTGGCGCCGCTCTTCGTGCTGGAAATGATCTTCCTCGGCGCCAACCTCATCAAGATCCACGATGGCGGCTACATCCCTGTCTTGATCGCCACCGCCTTCGTCGTCGTCATGTGGACATGGCGTCGCGGCTCGGCGCTTCTGATGGAAAAGACCCGCCACACGGATATCCCGCTGGCTTCGTTCATTTCTTCGATCGAGCGCAAGAGCGATCACTCGCCGGCCCATGTGCCCGGCACCGCGATCTTCCTTACCAGCGATCCGGAATCCGCACCCGCGGCACTGCTTCACAATCTGAAGCACAACCACGTCCTGCACGACAAGAACGTGATCCTGACGATCCGCACGGTCAACAAGCCGCGCGTGCCGAGCGCCGATCGCTACAAGGTCGAGCAGATTTCAGAGCGCTTCTCGCGCGTCGAGCTGCTGTTCGGCTTCATGGAATCGCAGAACGTCTCGCAGGCGCTGGCGACGCTGCGCAAGACCGGGCTGAAGTTCGACATCATGTCGACCTCCTTCTATCTCGGCCGCCGCAAGCTGGTGCCGGATGCGAAATCGGGCATGCCCTATTGGCAGGACCGCCTCTACATCGCGCTCGCCAACGCCGCCGCCAACCCGTCGGATTACTTCCGCCTGCCGGCCAACCGCGTGGTCGAACTCGGCTCGCACGTCATCATCTGACGTGGCACTGCATTCTCCAAAAGCCCGGCCCTCGCGCCGGGCTTTTGCGTTTCAGGCTCTATAAGCAAATGCTGTATCAATTGGGGGCGGCGTATTAACCAAGCATCAAGGTTAATGAGACATTTTTATCGGCATGTTCATGCGTTCCATGCCGGAGTCTGGTGTTGCGTCGAAATAGTCGTGTCCCTGGCAAATCACGCACCCCTGGTGCGTCGCGCCGCTTCGATAAGCTGCGCCCTTTGCTGCAAAGATGGAGTTCCCCCGCGCTCTTCGGCGTCTGCGCGTGGCTGGTGTTTCCCACCATGGCCTCGCATGCCGATCTGGCGGCACTTCTGGCTGGCCTCGATCAGGGCCGCGAGAACTGGCGCATGGTGCTGACCAACTCGCCCGCCGGCTCCATCCATCAGGCCGAGCTCGCCTTTGCCGATCCAAGTGTCACGGGCGCGATCGCATCCGGCGCCGGCATGGTGCTGCCCGATGGCCGCAAGGTCGCCTTCACTGCCGAGAACAAGGGCCACGAAGACACGCCCGATGAGGATCGCGTCAACCGCGCCACCAAGAAGGGCAGGGTGGTCGCCGTCGAGCGCGTGCAGCCGCCGAAGGATTTCTCCGCCGGCTCGATCCTGCAGCGGACCCGTCTTCTGTTCCAGCCGACCTTCAATCTGAAGGACAAGTCGGCCTTCGTGAAGCCGAAGATCCGCGGCAAGGAAATCGAGATCGCCACCAATTTCTATCGCAAGCAGCCGCCGAAGCCCGCAGCCGACATCTCGCCGATGCTGGCCGATCTCGTCACCAGCAACAAGTCCGACGTGCTCGCCACCGCCTTCGCCCCCGCCGCTCCCGATTATGCTCGCCAGTCCCCCTTCGATTCGATCCTGACCGACAAGGCCGACAACGGCCGTTTCGTGCCGCAGATCGGGCCTAAGGATCACGCCTGGGCCGCGAGCATCCTGCCGGCCAGCGTCTTTTCACCCGCCGAGCAGCAGTGTCTCGCATCAGGCATCTATTTCGAGGCGCGTGGTGAAACCGTGAAGGGCCAGGCGGCCGTCGCCCAGGTCATCCTCAACCGCGTGCGCAACCCGGCCTATCCGAAGACCATCTGCGGCGTCGTCTACCAGAACGAGGATTGGCGCAACCGCTGCCAGTTCTCCTTCGCCTGCGACAACATCAAGGACCGCGTGAACTCGCAGGCCCATTGGAGAATCGCCCGCGATGTGGCGATGGCCGTCACCGCCGGCCGCATCTGGCTTCCCCAGGTTGGCTCCGCGACCCATTACCACGCCGTCTACGTCCGTCCGAAATGGGCAAAGACCATGGAAAAGGTCGGCCGCATCGGTCTCCATGTCTTCTACCGCACCTATGGCGGCGGCTGGAGCTGACAAAAACCCGGTAAAAGCCGCGTTTTCGCGCCTTAAAGCCCCCTTGGCGCGCGGATTCTTTCCCCCGATTCCGCCGCAGCCCGCCGGTATCGGTCTAAGCTTATGTTTTTGATCGCTTATTTTATGGCTGGACATCGGCCTGCTACGCCTTGACTATGGATTTTGCTAAAACTATGTTGCGCGCGACTTCAAAGCGGGCCGGAAGGTTCTTCAGCCTTGGGGTCGTTGTCCGGTAAACCGGGGTAGCGGCATAGCGGACGGCGGCAGGCGGAGGAGAGCATGATGGCGGATGACCGCGAGGAGAGTCTGGAAAAGCGCCGTGCGCAACTGGGAGCGGAACTCGCGACCAAGCGCATCGAGGCGGGGAAGGACGAGGCCGACGAGGCCCGCGCCGAGGTAAGCCGCAAGGGCTACGCCCAGGCGATGAAGCTTTCGAGCGAGTTCATTTCCGCAGTCGTGGTCGGCGCTGTCCTGGGCTATCTCTTCGACCGTTTTGTCGGCACTGCGCCTTGGGGATTGATCGTACTTCTTCTTCTTGGATTTGGTGCCGGCGTGCTGAACGTGATGCGCGCTGCGGGCAAGGTTGCGAAACCTGATCTCGATATGCGCGAAAGCGACCGGAAATAGGGCGGAACGTTCAGGCGTTCGATCCAGTGCAATAATCCCGTCTCGTGCGGGTATAAGATATAGAGAGAACAAGCGGTGTCTAACGATCCGACTCATCAGTTCCTGATCCAGAAGATTGTGCCGATCGAAATCGGCGGGATTGATTTCTCGTTTACGAACGCCTCGCTGTTCATGGCGGCTTCCGCTGCCGTGGCCGCCGGCTTCCTCTATTTCTCGACGTCGAACCGCGCCATCGTGCCGGGCCGCTCGCAGTCGGTCGCCGAAATGTCCTACGAGTTCATCGCGGGAATGCTGAAGGAAGGCGCCGGATCCAAGGGGATGAAGTTCTTCCCGCTGGTCTTCTCGCTCTTCATGTTCGTGCTGACCGCAAACCTGCTCGGCATGTTCCCATACTTCTTCACCATCACCAGCCAGATCATCGTCACCTTTGCGCTGGCGCTGCTCGTCATCGGCACGGTTCTGGTCTACGGCTTCTACAAGCACGGCTTCCACTTCCTGAATGTCTTCGTGCCTCAGGGCGTTCCCGGCATCTTGCTGCCGCTGGTCGTCGCCATCGAAATCATCTCGTTCCTGTCGCGTCCGATTTCGCTCTCCGTTCGTCTCTTCGCCAACATGCTGGCTGGTCACATCACCCTTAAAGTGTTCGCGGGCTTCGTTGCCTCGCTTGGAGCCATGGGTGCTGTTGGTATCGGCGGCGCCGTTCTTCCCCTCATCATGACCGTCGCCCTGACGGGTCTCGAGTTCCTCGTCGCCTTCCTCCAGGCTTACGTCTTTGCGGTACTGACTTGCATGTACCTCAACGACGCGATCCATCCGGGTGGCCACTAAGGGATACCGACATTGACGTCCGTGGGCGTCAGTCAATTCGCCGCAACAACCATTTCAAAGGAGTACAACATGGACGCGGAAGCAGCAAAATTCATCGGTGCAGGCCTCGCTTGCTTTGGTATGGCCGGTACGGCTCTCGGCCTCGGCAACATCTTCGGCAGCTACCTGTCGGGCGCCCTGCGCAACCCGTCTGCCGCTGACAGCCAGTTCGGCCGTCTGGTATTCGGCTTCGCCGTTACGGAAGCTCTGGGCATCTTCTCGCTGCTCGTCGCTCTCCTTCTGCTGTTCGCCGTTTAATTTCGGCGCACTGAGGGATCACGGCCTGCGAACAGCGAGCCGTGATCCTTTGTATTTGCAGTACACCTGGAGGTGAGCATGTTTTTTGTGACCCCGGCTTACGCTGAAGAAGCCCCGGCGGGAACCGCAGAAACTGGTGCAGCGACCGGTACAGACGCGCATGCTGCCCCGGCCGCAGGCGAGGTTCATACCGAGACCGGCGTGCCAGCCGAACACCATGGCGGTGTTTTCCCGCCTTTCGATACTTCGACGTATGCGTCCCAGCTGCTCTGGCTGGCGATTACCTTCGTCATTTTCTTCGTGCTCATGCAAAAGGTCATTGCACCGCGCATCGGCGGTATCCTCGAGCAGCGCCACACGCGCATCGCCCAGGACCTCGATGAGGCTGCACGCCTGAAGGCGCAGGCAGACGCAGACGTTGCTGCCTACGAAGCCGAACTCGCAGAAGCCCGCGCCAAGTCGAACGCAATCGGCACGGCAGCGCGCGACGCCGCCAAGCTCAAGGCCGAGGCCGACCGCCGCGCGGTTGAAGCCGCTCTGGGCGAAAAATTGAAGGCTGCCGAAGGCCACATCGCCGATATCAAGGCGAAGGCATTCGCGGATGTCGGCACGATCGCCGAGGAAACGGCAAAGGCTGTCGTCGAGCAGCTGATCGGTGGCACCGCCACCAAGGCTGAAGTCACGTCCGCCGTCACCGCGGCCAAGAAGGGAGCTTGATCGATGGAATTTGCACTGGACGCAACATTCTTCGCATTCGTCGGTCTCGTCCTGTTCCTGGCACTGATCGTCTACCTCAAGGTTCCCGACATGATGGCGACGTCGCTCGACGACCGCGCCGATCAGATCCGCAACGAGCTCTCGGAAGCCAAGCGCCTGCGTGAAGAGGCCCAGCACCTGCTGGCCGAATATCAGCGCAAGCGCAAGGAAGCCGAAGCGGAAGCTGCCCATATCTTGGCAGCCGCCGAGCGCGAAGCGGAAATGTTCACCGCCGAAGCCAAGAAGAAGACCGAGGAATTCGTTGCCAACCGCACCGCGGTTTCGGAAGCGAAGATCAAGCAGGCCGAAGCCGATGCGATGAAGGCGGTTCGTTCCGCAGCCGTCGACCTCGCCATCGCCGCCGCTGAAACGGTTCTCGTCAAGAAGGCCGATGCCAAGGTTCAGTCCGAACTCTTCGGCAACGCCCTTGGCCAGGTAAAGACCCGCCTCAACTGAGATCGGTCCTATCGCATTTCAAAGCCCCGGTTCGCCGGGGCTTTTTGCGTTTTGGGGATGTTGTTCGCGGTAACGCTGAAACGACGTGCGAGGTGTCGCCTACTCGCCGTCGGTCACCAGGAACTGCTTGAGCCGCCCGAAGCTCATCCGATGCAGCGGGCAGGGGCCATGGCTGTCGATGCCCGCACGGTGGCGCGCGGTGCCGTAGCCGGCATGCGCGGCGAAGCCATAGGCGGGGAAGATCAGGTCGGCGCGCGTCATCATCCGGTCGCGCGTGACCTTGGCGACGATGGAGGCGGCCGCGATCGACACGGATCGGGCATCGCCCTTGACGACGGCCTGGCCGGGGCACTCGAGCCCGGGAGGCACGTCCAGCCCGTCGGTCAGCACATAGCTTGGCCGGATGGAGAGGCTGAGGATCGCGCGGCGCATGGCGTCGAGGCTCGCCTTGCGTATATCCGTCTCGTCGATGCGGCGCGAGCTGGACGAGGCGATCGCGACGGTCGCGGTGGCAAGGATCTGCTCGAACAGCTCTTCCCGCCTCTGCGCGGAAAGCTGCTTGGAATCGTTCAGGCCATCGGGGATGCGCTTCGGGTCGAGAATGACGGCGGCGGCGACTACAGGCCCCGCGAGTGGCCCGCGTCCCGCCTCATCGGCGCCGGCAACAGGCCAGTAGCCGGCCTTGCGCGCCTTCAGCTCCAGCCGGAAATCCGGAAGCAGCGGGACATCTTCGAAAAGCATGGGAGAATCGGGTGGCGTGCGACGTTTCATGCGGCTGAACTTCGCACGCCAACCCGATTTCCTGCAAGTCCCCGGATCAGGGCGGCGGGCCGGGGACTTGAGAACGGAAGGCCAGGGTCAGCCGTCCGTAAGGGAATGTCAGAGCATGTCGCGCAAAAGTGTGCAGCGGTTTTGCGACAACGACATGCTGCAAAACTAGAGCAGCGACAGCTGCACGCCGCTGCCGTTGGGCGGTACAAAGAGGTCGTCGCGCAGCGGCATGCTGCGGCGGGTCATGCCGAGCCGCTTGGTGGCCATCTCGAAGCGCCGGGCGATCTGCCAGGCATAGGGACCGGCACCCTTCATACGCTTGCTGAAATCGGCGTCGTAATCCTTGCCGCCGCGCATCGAGCGCACCAGCGACATGACGTGCCGGTAACGATCAGGATAGTGCTGCAGCAGCCAGTCGCGAAACAGCGGCGAGACTTCCAGCGGCAGTCGCAGGATTACATAGCCTGCCTCCGTGGCGCCGGCGGCATGCGCTGCATCGAGCACGCGCTCGATCTCATGGTCGTTCAGCGCTGGAATGACCGGTGCCATCATCATCGATGTGCGGATGCCGGCGTCGCTCAGCGCCTTCAGCGCATCGAGCCGCTTCGACGGGGTCGAGGCGCGCGGCTCCATCGTCCGCGCCAGCTTGCGGTCCAGTGTCGTCACCGACAGCGAGGCGCGCACCAGGTTCTTCTCCGCCATGCGCTGCAGGATATCGAGATCGCGCAGGATGAGTGCCGACTTGGTGACGATGGAGACAGGATGGTTTGCCCGCTCCAGTACCTCGAGGATATCCCGCATGATCCGCCATTCCTTCTCGATCGGCTGATACGGATCCGTGTTGGTGCCGATCGCGATCACCCGCGGCTTGTAGCCGGGCTTGGCGAGCTCGCGCTCCAGGAGCTTCGCCGCATCCGGTTTGGCAAACAGCCTGGCTTCGAAATCTAGCCCTGCAGACAGGCCCATATAGGCGTGCGTGGGCCGCGCGAAGCAATAGATGCAGCCGTGCTCGCAGCCGCGATAGGGATTGATCGAACGGTCGAACGGGATATCCGGCGATTCATTGCGGGTGATTGCCGTGCGCGGCTTTTCGATCTGCACCTCGGTCTTGAACGGCGGCAGCTCTTCCAGCGTCTGCCAGCCATCGTCGAAGCCTTCACGGCTCTGTGGCTCGAAGCGCCCGCTCGGGTTCAATCCCGCACCGCGGCCACGCCGGCGGTCGACCTCGATCCTGAGGCCGGAAGAAACGATCATCGCGTCGGCAATATCCGCCGTGTTGGCAGGCGCGAATGCGGCCTGCCCTGCAAGGGACTGTTCGTTCATCGGGTTTCTCCGTCGATGGAAGACTCGTCGTCCCCATCCGTTCTGGTGATTAAATTCCTATCGCTGAAATGAGAACAATGCAAGAACAAATTTGGAAAACTGTCGCTGGTAATGTTTTGTGCGTCGCACTATAAATGAGCAATGTTGACTGTCGTATTGGAATGCCGGGATCAGGAACCTGAGCTGGCGCAGACATTATCGGTGTTGGTTGCTGGTGCCGTGGAAGGGCTGGTGAGCGATGTGGTCGTGCTCGACCACGGCTCGCGCGATGGCTCGTCCAAGGTCGCGGACGCCGTCGGCTGCCGCTTCCATCAGCATTGGGATATCAAGGACATACTGCGCTCGGCGCGCGGCGAATGGCTGTTGTTCGTCGAGCCCGGCGCCCGCCCGCAGAGCGGCTGGATCGACGAGATCGCCGAATATGTGGCGCTGAACAAGCTGCCCGCCCGTTTCACCGCCTCGCGTGGCTATCGCCGGCCTTTCTATCAGCGCCTGCGCCGTCTGGCGCCGCTGGAGCTAGGCCTGTTGCTGCCGAAAAAACACGCGCTGGCGACGGCGCGCAGCGGCATGCAGCTGGCGGAATTCGTCAAGGGGCAGAAGCTGCGCAAGCTATCGGCCGAGCTTATCCCGTCCTGGGTGGCGCGTTCGGCGCGGAACTAGTTTTTTAGGCGCCGCGCTTCAGGTGCTCGTCGAGCCTGGGCATGATTTCCACGAAGTTGCACGGCATGTGGCGATAATCGAACTGCGCCTTCAAGATGCCATCCCACGCGTCCTTGCAGGCGCCGGGCGATCCGGGCAGCACGAAGACGAAGGTCGTGCCGATCAGCCCCGCCGTCGCGCGCGACTGCACGGTCGACGTGCCGATCTTGTCCTGCGAGATCCGGTGGAAGACGGCCGAAAAGCCATCCATGCGCTTGTCGAATAGCGGCTCCAGCGCCTCGGGCGTCACGTCGCGGCCGGTAAAGCCGGTTCCGCCGGTGGTAATGATCACGTCGACGTCCGATTGCGCGGTCCAGGCCTGCACCTGCGCGGCGATCGCCTGCCGGTCGTCGGGCGCGATGGCGCGTGCGATGAGTCGGTGCCCGGCCTCCGAGATGCGCGCCGCCAGCGTATCGCCGGAGCGATCGTCGGCGGGGGTGCGCGTGTCTGAAACCGTCAGCACGGCAAATCCCACTGGAATGAACGGACGCGTGTCGTCAACGCCTGTCATCATCGTCTCCCGCCAATGTTTCGGTCGCCTCGAAATACCAGTCCGGCCGCTTGTCGTGAAGCGCACGCGCGGCAGCCTTCGCCTCGTCCATGTTGGCGAATATGCCGAAGCACGTCGCGCCAGAGCCCGACATCCGCACGAAGAGCGCGCCTTGATCGGAGAGCATATCGGAGATCTCGCCGATCTCAGGCAGCAGTGCACGGGCCGGTGGTTCGAGATCGTTGCGCATGGCGCGTATGGCGTCGAGCCAGGAAAGGCCTGGTGCCATCGCAAGCGCGCCATTCGTCTTCGTCGCCAGCCGGCGGAACACATCTGGCGTCGAAACACCTTTCAGCGGATTGGCGAGCACCATGGGAAAGGCAGGCAAGTCGCGCACCGTCTCGATCCGCTCGCCGATCCCGCGCGCAATCAGCGGCCGGCTCGCAAGGCACATCGGCACATCAGCGCCGAGCTTGATGGCGATGGCGTCGATGGTCGCGGCGGGCAGGGGAGTGCCCCAGAGCCGCATCAGCCCGCGCAGTGCCGCCGCCGCATCCGCCGAGCCGCCGCCGATGCCTGAGGCAATCGGCAAATCCTTGCGCAGGTGGATGCTGACGGGCGGCGCGGTACCGCCAACGTCAAGGACGGCAAGACGCAACGCATCGCGCGCCTTCAGCACGAGATTGGTGCCGCCATCACCAGTAAGCGCGTCGCCGAAGCGGCCGGAGATATGAAACTCGTCGGCATCCGCAGGCGCAAAGTCCAGCCGGTCGCCCGAGCGCGTGAACGTCACCAGCATTTCGAGCAGATGATAGCCGTCGTCTCTCTGGCCCGTCACATGCAGGGCCAGATTGATCTTGGCAAAGGCATCCTCGCTGATCGCAACGCCGTCGGCGAAGCCGAAGCCGGTGTCAGCCATGGATGATCAGGTCTTCTTGTCGGCCGGCTTCGGGTCGACAGGGGCCGGATCGGGCATCTTCTTGTCGACGGTCTTGGCGTCGTCGGTCACCGCAGGCAAGCCGTTGGCGATCTTGTCCTTGATCTTCGGGATTTCGGCGGCCTCGGGCTCCGAACCCAGTGCCCGGTTCCACTGGTAGACGGCTTCGAGCTTGCGCCCGACGCGCCAGTAGGCATCGCCCAGATGGTCGTTGATCGTCGCGTCGCCGGCCTTGATCTGTGCCGCGCGCTCCAGCTCTTCGGTGGCGTCGTCGAACTTGCCGAGACGGAAATAGGCCCAGCCGAGCGAATCGATGATGTAGCCATCGTCGGGACGCAGATCGACGGCCTTCTTGATCATCTCAAGACCCTCGTCGAGGTTCTTGTTCATGTCGATCCAGGAATAACCGAGATAGTTCAAGACCTGCGGCTGGTTCGGGTTCAGCTCAAGCGCCTTGCGGAAGCTCGGCTCGGCCTTGTCCCACTGCTTCAGCCGCTCATAGGCGATGCCGCGCTGGAAGAACACCGTCCAGGTGTTCTTGCCCGGCAGCGGCCCGATCACATCGACAGCCTTGTCGTAGTTCTCGGCCATCGCCTTGTAGTCCTTGGCGTCGGAAAGAACGCTGCCATAGGCGAGGTAGCTGCGGATATCCTTCGGATCCGACTGGATCAGCCCCTGCAGATGCGCACGGGCTTCATCGACCTTGCCGCCTTCGGCCAGCGCCAGGCCGAGCTGCAGCTCGGAGATGCGGCTCATCGGCGAATTGTCGGGCACTTCCTTGTAGAGCGCGATGGCGCGGTCCAGCTGGTTCTGCTTCTCGGCAAGGCCGCCGAGCATGACCAGCGCATCGGCGCTGTCAGGATCGAGCGCGCGGGCTATCTGCAGGTAGAGCGAGACGATGTCTTCAGCCCCATCACGGTTCAGCGCGCCGGCAAAGGAAAACAGCACGCCGGCCGCACCCTGCTTGGCGGTGGTGATCTGCTGCACCTGCTTTTCGTCTTTGGTGATGCTCTGGCGCAGCGCGTTGAGCGGCGCGTAGTTGGGCAGCAGGTTGTCGCCGACCGAAACCGTGTCGAGCGCCTTCTGCTTATTGCCCTGCGTGGCTTCCAGGCGAGCCAGCGCCATGATGGCGCGCATGAAGGTATCGGGAGCAGTGGCAGCGCCATCCTTGTCGAGCACGGCGTCGTTCAGGTGCTTGCGCGCCGAGCGCACGTCGCCGTTGACGATCGCGATCGCGCCGGCATTGTAGTTCTGGAAGATGGCGAGCCATTCCGGCCCCTTCAGCTTCTCGACCTGCGACAGCGCATCCTTGCCCTTGCCGGCGCCAAGTCGCGCCCAGGCGGCCATCAGGTCGTTCATGACACGGTCGAGATCGGTCGGGCCGGTGGTCTTCAGCGCGCTCTCGGCGGTCTTGTATTCGCCGCGGCGGATCGCATCGGCGCCGCGCACGATGGTCGAGAGGCGCTCGATGCTCGGATCGTTCTTCAATTCGTTGGCGTAGCGCACGCTGTCCTTGATGTCGCCGTTGAGCAGCAGCGAGATCATCAGGCGCTGGCGGATCTCCGGATTGCCGGGCTCGATCTGCAGCGCCTTCTTGTAGAGCTCGATCGCCGTTTCGTAATCGTGGTCGACATCGGCGGTGCGGGCGGCAAGCAATGCGCCGGAGAAGGTGTTGACGCTATCAGGATCGAAGATCACGGTCGCGCTGGCGTCGTCCTTCTTGGCCGCGTCTTCGGCATTGGCGCCGCCGAGCACGCTCAGCGACAGAACTGCCGCAAGCGACGCGCTCGAAAGAAGACGTATGGCAAATTTCCGCCGCATTAGAAAACCTTTCGTGAGAACAGCCCACCAGCGTCGACTGCAAAATCAGTTGAGAAGACTGATTCACGACAGGATGGCTTTTTTGAAGCGACCCCGCAAGAAAATCAGCCTTTGACCAATGATCGTCGGTTAATTGACGCGCTCGATGCAGAAGTCGATGACTTCCATCAGTGCGGATTTCCATGCCGTATCGGGAAGCGGCGCCAGTGCATCGCGTGCAATCGTGCCATAATGGACCGCCCGGCCGATGGTATCGTTCAGCGTTCCGTACTTGGTGATCAGGCCAAGTGCCTTTTCGAGGTTCTGATCGTTGCTTTCGCCACCCTCGATCGCCTTGCGCCAGAAGGCGCGTTCTTCCTCGGTGCCGCGCCGGTAGGCGAGGATGACGGGAAGCGTGATCTTGCCCTCGCGGAAGTCGTCGCCGACATTCTTGCCGAGATCGGCAGCCTTGCCGCCGTAATCGAGCACGTCGTCGACTAGCTGGAAGGCGAGGCCGAGGTTCATGCCGTAGGACTTCATCGCGTTGCGGCCGGCCTTGCCGGCATCCGCCACGATCGGGCCGACTTCGGCAGCGGCCGCAAACAGCGCCGCCGTCTTGGCGCGGATGACCGAGAGATAGTCGTCCTCGGTGGTTTCCATGTTCTTGGCGACGGAAAGCTGCAGCACTTCGCCTTCCGCGATCACGCAGGCGGCGGACGAGAGAACGTCGAGCGCATCGAGCGAGCCGACATCGACCATCATGCGGAAGGCCTGGCCGAGCAGGAAGTCGCCGACCAGCACGCTTGCCTGGTTGCCCCAGATCATGCGGGCGGTGGACTTGCCACGGCGCAGGTCGCTCTCATCCACGACGTCGTCGTGCAGAAGCGTTGCCGTGTGCATGAACTCGACCGCTGTCGCGAGCTTGATGTGGTTTTCGCCCTGGTAGCCGTAAAGCGCGGAGGAAGCGAGCGTCAGCATCGGGCGCAGGCGCTTGCCACCGGACGAGATCAGATGGTTCGCCACTTCGGGGATCATCTGCACGTCTGAACCGGCCTTCGAAAGGATCAACTGGTTGACCCGCTCCATGTCCGCCTTGGTTAGATCCACCAAAGGCTTGACGGATGCCAGTTTGTTTTTGCTTTCTTCAAGCGGTATGACCACGCCCAACGACCCGGACTCCTGTTCACTCATTGGATTTGACAATAGAAAGGGGCGGCTTGAGCGGCAAGAGGCGAAATTGCCACGTCGCGGAAAATTGAAAGGGATTTCACGGTAAATGCATGAACTTATCCGCGCCAACGATCCCGTGCTGCTCTCCTTCGCGCAAAGCCTGATGAAGGATGCCGGCATCCATTGCTTCATCGCCGATCAGGGCATGAGCATATTGGAAGGCTCGCTCGGCATGCTGCCGCGCCGCCTGCTTGTCGAAGACGACCAGGCCGACCGCGCCCGCCGCATCCTCATCGACGCCGGCCTTGGCGACGAATTGCGCGAGCAGAAGTGAGCGACCCCGTGACCAGCGAGCCGACGCCCGATCAGCCCGTAACCGAGACCATCGACGCCTTCCATCGCGGGGCCTTTCACATTCTCCAGCCGAAGGGCAGGGGGCATCGCTCCGGCATGGACGCCATGTTGCTGGCGGCATTGGTGGATGATGAGAGAGCGGTAAAGGTCGCCGACCTCGGCGCCGGCGCCGGTGCGGCCGGCCTTGCCGTCGCCTCGCGGCTGCCGAAGGCCGAGGTCGTGCTCTTCGAGCGCTCCGCGGAGATGGCGGACTACGCCCGCCGCAGCCTGGATCTTGAGGAAAACGTCCACATGGCGGGCCGCGTCACCGTCATCGAGGCGGATGTGACGCTGAAGGCCAAGGCGCGCAATGACGCCGGCCTCGTCGACGAAAGCTTCCACCACGTCATCCTCAACCCGCCCTTCAACGATCCCGGCGACCGCAAGACGCCGGATGCGCTGAAGGCGGAGGCGCATGCGATGACGGAGGATCTGTTCGAAAGCTGGCTGCGCACGGCCGGCGCCATCATGATCCCCGGCGGCCAGCTGTCGCTGATCGCTCGCCCGGAATCGATCGCCGAGATCATCGACGCCTGCGGCCGTCGCTTTGGCGGCATCGAGATCACCGCCATCCACCCGCGCGAGGGTGAAAACGCCGTACGTATCCTGGTGACCGCGATCAAGGGCTCGCGCGCCCGGCTGTCGCTGCGCGCGCCGCTGATCATGCACGAAGAGGGGAGCCACAAGTTCTCCCCCTTCGTCGACGACCTCAACAACGGTCGCGCGGCTTACTCCAGGCGTTAGCCGATCACGAAGTCGAACAGCAGCTTGATGTTCAACCCGGCGATGATGATGGCGATCGTGTAGGCGATCGCAGAGAGCCAGCGGGGTGCGACGAGGTCGCCCATCTTCGCCTTGTTGGCGGTAAACATCACCAGCGGGAAGACCGCGAAGGAAAGCTGCAGGCTGAGCACGACCTGTGTCAGGATAAGAAGCTCTGCGGTGCCCGCGTCGCCATACCAGATGGTCACGAAACCTGCTGGTACGATGGCGATGGCGCGGGTGATCAACCGCCGGATCCAGGGCTGAAGCCTGATCTTCAGGAACCCTTCCATGATGATCTGCCCGGCCATGGTCGCCGTCACCGTCGAGTTCAGGCCGCAGCATAAAAGCGCGATGCCGAAGAGCGTCGGCGCCAGCGCAAGCCCGAGCAGCGGTGCGAGCAGCGAGGAGGCTTCGCCGAGTTCCGCGACATCGGTGCGTCCATTGGCATGGAAGGCTGCGGCGGCGAGGATCAGGATCGAGGCATTGATCAGAAGCGCGAAGCAGAGCGCCACGGTGGAATCGATCGTCGCATAGGTCAGCGCCTCGCGCTTTTCCGGCACACTGTGGCCGTAATCGCGTGTCTGCACGATGCCGGAATGCAGGTAGAGATTATGCGGCATGACGGTCGCGCCGAGAATGCCGAGCGCCAGATAGAGCATCTCAGGATTGGAGACGATCTCCGTGGTCGGGAAGAAGCCGCGGATCACATCGCCCCACTGCGGATCAGCCATGAAGATCTGCACGCCGAAGCAGACGGTGATGATCCCGAGCAGCGCGATCACGAAGGCCTCGACCCAGCGGAAGCCGATCTTCTGCAGATAGAGGATGAGGAAGACGTCGAGCGCGGTGATGAGGACGCCGAGTTCGAGCGGAATGCCGAACAAAAGGTTGAGACCGATCGCTGTGCCGATCACCTCGGCGATATCGGTGGCGATGATCGCGATCTCGGCAAATAGCCAGAGCGGGATCGATACCCAGCGCGGGAAGGCATCGCGGCAGGCCTGCGCCAGATCGCGGCCGGAACCGATCGCCAAGCGCGCGCAGAGCGATTGCAGCACGATCGCCATCAGGTTGGACAAGAGCGCCACCGTCAGCAGCGTGTAGCCGAACTTCGAGCCGCCGGCGAGCGAGGTCGACCAGTTGCCGGGGTCCATGTAGCCGACGGCCACCAGATATCCCGGGCCGACGAAAGCGATGGCGCGGCGCCAGCGCGAGGCGTGCTTCTGCGTTCCGATCGTACGGTGGACATCGGCCATCGACGCCTCCTCGCGCTCGTGGCGCCAGCCCGTCTTGGCCTTGGGTGTCATAATGTCCATGCAGCATCCGCCTGTTCTATCAATAAGAGCAATATGGCTGATTAGAATGATAATGCAAGTCATTCGCAACAAGAAACTTGGCGCGCAGTTGTTTTGCGTCTCGCCCATTGTGTTTGCCGTTGCGACGCATACATGGGAGAGACGTTTCACGCAGCCTATACGAAGGAATGGGAATGGCCGGATTTTTGAGAAAACTGATGCCGAAGCGCTTCCGCAAGGAGGGCATCGTGATCCCGGTCGTCAGGCTCCAGGGCGCGATCATGACCGGCGGCAGCCAGTTCCGCCCGGCGCTGAACCTCGCCTCGACCGCGCAGGTGCTTGAAAAGGCATTCAGCTTCAAGGATGCGCCGGCCGTCGCGATCTCCATCAATTCGCCCGGCGGCTCGCCGGTTCAGTCGCGGCTGATCTTCACCCGCATCCGCGAACTGGCGCGCGAAAAGCAGAAGAAGGTCATCGTCTTCGTCGAGGACGTGGCGGCTTCCGGCGGCTACATGATCGCGCTTGCGGGCGACGAGATCATCGCCGACCCTACCTCGATCGTCGGCTCGATCGGCGTCGTCTCCGGCGGTTTCGGCTTCCCCGAGCTTCTGAAGAAGATCGGCGTCGAGCGCCGCGTCTACACCGCTGGCGAAAACAAGGTGATCCTCGACCCCTTCCAGCCGGAGAAGGAAAAGGACATCGAATATCTGAAGACCCTGCAGCTGGAGATCCATCAGGTGTTCATCGCGATGGTGCGCGAACGCCGCGCCGGCAAGCTGAAGGATGACGCGACGGTGTTTTCCGGCCTCTTCTGGACCGGCACGCGCGGCCTGGAACTCGGCCTCATCGACGGCCTCGGCGACATGCGCCAGGAACTGAAGAAGCGTTACGGCTCGAAAACCAAGCTCGAACTCGTGACCCCTGCAAGGGGGCTTTTCGGACGCCGCATTCCCGGCATATCATCATCGCTCGAAGGAGCCGCCTCCGGCTTCGCGGCGGGTCTTGTCGAGACGGCCGAAGACAAGGCATTGTGGAGCCGATACGGGCTCTGACGCAATTGCATTAAAATAACGAGGGGTTGAAGACAGACGACATGCCGCAGCTTTTGATCATGGGTGTGCTCGTCCTGGGCGCCTGGCTCCTCTACCGCCGCTTCGTGGCCGAAGCCAAGCGCCTGCAGGAAAAATCCCGCCGCGCCCAGAGGGAGCAGCAGACCGGAGCGATCGGCACGCTGGTGAAAGACCCGGTGACGGGCGAGTATCATTTGAAGAAGGATGAGGATTGAGGGGCTATTGCCTGTCCCGAACCCTTGCCTGCCAATCCGCTCCGCCATAGCTGATGCAGAGAACGAAGACGGATTGGGCTTCGTCATTGACGGTAAAGCAGACAGTCGCTTTTTCTGAGGCCGGAATGGCGCGCAGCCCGGGATAGAGGTCGCTTCGGATGGTGCCGATACGAGGAAAGTCGGCAAGAGAGCGCAGCTTTTGCTCAATCAGGTCGATTTTATCCTCGGCAACTTCATCGCCGGCGTATTCACCCACCAGAATGGTGATGTCGAGAAGATCGTTTTTAACGAGAGGATGGCGCGTAACCCTATACGCCATATTTCCTCGTCGCTTTACGTTCGCGGATGAATGCTCTCACCTCATCGAACATGGTGTCGCCTTCCAGCGGTATCCGCTGATCCTCGGGCAACTCCATTCGCCGACGGATTTCGTCGGCCATTCCCGCAAGCGGATCGCTTGAGGCATCGCGTTTCCTCATCCGCGCCAACCCTTCTTTGACGACGTCCGACACGCTCGCAAACCGTCCATCCTCGACGAGCTTCTCCGCGTAGCGAAGATCCTCATCCGACAGCATCACAGTGTTCTTGGCGTTCATAATCGTCTCCAAGGCAAGGTCTGTACTCACTATAAGGCAACCGACACCGCTTGTCCTCCCTGCAAACTGTGGGGAAGCGGCGGGAGGGCGTGCTTTGGCGCTTCCATTGCTGTGTGATACGGTGTGAGAGGTTCACGTCGGAGCGCGCCATGCGGATTTTCAAATTCGAAGACGGTCTCGGAGTCTGCATCCCACAGGCAATTGTGGACGCGCTTGGGTTGAAGGAAGGCGACGACATTGTGGTTCACATCGGCACGGACCGCGACCTTGAGGTCGCCGACGCCGATGCCCGGTCGAAGGCGTTTGAACGGATAAAGGCATCCAAGCTGCAGCTGCCGCCGGATTGGCGATTTGATCGCGACGGTGCGAACAGCCGATAAGTCCCGAAACCCTTGACCCCCATCGCCGCTCGTGGCACCTGTCGCCCACCGATCCAATTGAATGGCGACTAACCTCATGTCTGCACCCAGCATCCCCGACCACATGAACCCGAAGCGCTCGTTTCAGGCGCTGATCCTGACGCTGCACAGCTACTGGGCGGACAAGGGTTGCGCGGTGCTGCAGCCTTACGACATGGAAGTCGGCGCCGGTACGTTCCATCCGGCGACCACGCTGCGCGCGCTTGGTCCCAAGCCCTGGAAGGCCGCCTACGTGCAGCCCTCGCGCCGCCCGTCCGACGGTCGCTACGGCGAAAACCCGAACCGCCTGCAGCATTACTATCAGTACCAGGTGATCCTGAAGCCGAACCCGCCGAACTTGCAGGAACTCTATCTCGGCTCGCTCGCCGCGATCGGCCTTGACCCGCTGCTGCACGATGTCCGCTTTGTCGAGGATGACTGGGAAAGCCCGACGCTCGGCGCCTGGGGTCTCGGCTGGGAGTGCTGGTGCGATGGCATGGAAGTCTCGCAGTTCACCTATTTCCAGCAGGTCTGCGGCCTCGAATGCTCGCCGGTCGCGGGCGAGCTGACCTATGGTCTCGAGCGCCTCGCCATGTATGTCCAGGGCGTCGACAACGTCTACGACCTGAACTTCAACGGCCGCGAAGGCGACGAGAAGATCAGCTATGGCGATGTCTTCCTGCAGGCAGAGCAGGAATATTCGCGCCACAACTTCGAATTCGCCAACACCGAGATGCTGCATCGCCACTTCATCGATGCCGAGAAGGAATGCCAGGCGCTTCTCGCCGCCGGCGCGCCTGGAGACAGCGATAACCAGAAGCTGCATAAGTGCGTTTTCCCGGCCTACGACCAGTGCATCAAGGCCAGCCACGTCTTCAACCTGCTCGACGCGCGCGGCGTGATCTCGGTGACTGAACGTCAGAGCTATATCCTGCGCGTGCGCACGCTCGCAAAGGCCTGCGGCGAAGCCTTCCTCTTGACCGACGCCGGTGGCGTCAATCTCGCCAGCAAGGCTGCCTGATCAATCAGCGGCGCCTGTCTGCCTTCACCTCTACGGTGCGCGCTGCCGGACGCGGCGCGCCCTTGAGCATGAAGAACGAAGCGATGGCAAGCATGTTGAGCAGGAAGATGGCTGCGCTCATGGCTGATTGATCCTCGTGACCTAGTTTGGATCCCGCCGCCGTCGGCCGATCCATGGTCAAGATAAGCCCTATCCGGCCGCCGCGGTATCGCGAGATCTTGGGATGCGCCAGATTGCAAAGGCGGGAGATGACAAGCGGCGCCAAGCCGCATAGTCTCCCGGCCGACCTTGCGTCGTAACGGGGGATTCGCGATGTATATTATTCTTGGCCTCATCGTCCTGATCGCGCTCTATGCGGTCTTTGTCTATAACGGCCTCGTGCGCGCCCGGCAGATGGCGGAAGAGGCCTGGTCCGGCATCGATGTGCAGCTGAAGCGCCGCGCCGATCTGATCCCCAACCTGATCGAAACGGTGAAGGGCTACGCCACCCACGAAAAGACGACACTCGAAGAGGTCGTCAAGCTTCGCAACCAGGCGCAGACCGTTCCGGCAGGCGATGTCGCCGGCCGCGCGCAGGCGGAAGGCCTGCTCGGTGCAGCCCTCGGCCGCGTGATGGCGCTCGCCGAAGCCTACCCGGATCTGAAGGCCAACGAGAATTTCCGCGAGCTGCAGACCTCGCTCGAAACCATGGAAAGCGAGATCCAGATGGCGCGCCGCTATTACAACGGCTCTGCCCGCGATCTCAACGTCAAGGTCGAAAGCTTCCCCTCGAACCTCGTGGCCAACCAGTTCGGTTTCAGCAAGCGTGAGTATTTCGAGATCACCAACGAGGCGGATCGCGCCGTCCCGAGCGTAAAGTTCTGATCCCGAAGTTCTGACAACAGGCATTTGCCTTTGCTGAAAAGCTGCTATGGAGCAGGGCAAGATCGCGGCCGGATAGGGCCGCGCGCATTTGCCGGAAAAGACGTAACGAGTGAAGACAAGCCCATGAGTAAAGACAAGCTCACCATCATCCCGGCGGCCAAGCCGCTGTCCGGCCGCGCCGTGCCTCCCGGCTCGAAGTCGATCACCAACCGCGCACTGCTCCTGGCCGGTCTCGCCAAGGGCACCAGCCGGCTGACCGGCGCGCTGAAGAGCGACGACACGCGCTATATGGCCGAAGCCCTGCGCGCCATGGGCGTGACGGTGGACGAGCCCGACGCGACGACTTTCGTCGTCACCAGCTCCGGCGAACTCAAGGCTCCGGTCGGTCCTCTCTTCCTCGGCAATGCCGGCACCGCCACCCGCTTCCTCACGGCAGCATTGGGGCTCGGCCACGGCCGCTATGTGGTCGATGGCGACGAGCACATGCGCAAGCGTCCGATCAAGCCGCTGGTCGAAGCGCTGAAGTCGCTCGGCGTAGCCATCGAAGCGCCCACCGGCTGCCCGCCGGTGACGATCGACGCCAACGGCCGTTTTGCGAACAACAAGGTCGTCATCGATGCCGGCCTCTCCAGCCAGTATGTCTCCGCTTTGCAGATGGCGGCGGCCTGCGGCTCCGAGCCGTTCACGATCGAGCTTGCCGGTGCCGATATCGGCGCGCGCGGCTATATCGACCTGACGCTATCAGTCATGCGCGCTTTCGGCGCCAAGGTCAGCCAGCCGACGCCGTCCTCCTGGGTGATCGAGCCGACCGGCTACACCGCCACCGATTTCGTCATTGAGCCGGACGCTTCCGCCGCCACCTATCTCTGGGCCGCCGAAGTGCTGACCAAGGGCGCGATCGACCTAGGCGTCGCCAATGAAGACTTCACCCAGCCGGACGCGAAGGCTTACGACGTCATCAGGCAGTTCCCGCATCTTCCCGCCGAAATCGACGGCTCTCAGATGCAGGATGCGGTGCCGACCATCGCCGTGCTGGCCGCCTTCAACGAAACGCCGGTGCGCTTCGTCGGTATCGCCAATCTGCGCGTCAAGGAATGCGACCGCATCCACGCGGTCTCGACCGGCCTCAACAACATCCGCGCAGGCCTCGCGACCGAGGACGGCGACGACCTGATCGTCTCTTCCGACCCGGCGCTGGCTGGCCAGCACCTGCCGGCTGATATCGACACCTTCGCCGATCACCGCATCGCCATGAGCTTCGCGCTCGCCGGCCTGAAGATCGATGGCATCACCATTCTGGACCCGGATTGCGTCGGCAAGACCTTCCCTGACTACTGGAAGGTGCTGGCCTCGCTCGGCGTCGGCATTAAGGACGAATAACCGGCGGCTGATCTCGCCGGGCAATCCAAAAAAGACAATTCTGAAAAGACAAGGGGGAGAATGCCTTGATGCGTTGGTTGTCCGGTCTCGTTGCCGCTCTGATACTTCTGCTGGCGGCATCTCTTGCCGCCGCAAACGAGCGCATCACCTCCTATCATTCGGAAGTCGAGGTCGCCAAGGACGGCGATCTCACCGTGACCGAGACGATCTCGATCGTCGCCGAGGGGTTCAAGGTCAAGCGAGGCATCTTCCGCGACTTCCCGCTGACCATGCTGGATGGCGAGGGGCGCACAATCCGCGTCGGCTTCGATCTCCTCTCCGTCACTCGCGATGGCCAGCCCGAGCCCTACAAGACCGAAAGCATCGATGGCGGCATCCGCATCTATGCCGGCTCCAGCGACACCATCGTGCCTCAGGGCGAGCACACCTATGTCTTGACCTACAGGGCCGACCGCATGATCCGCTACTTCCCTGACCATGACGAGGTCTACTGGAATGTCACCGGCACCGGCTGGCAGTTCGCCATCGAGCAGGCCTCGGCGCGCATCACCATGCCGTCGGGCGAGGTGACGAAGCTTGCCGCTTATACCGGCCCGTTCGGCTCGCGCGCCACGAATGCCACGTCCCGCATCGAGGGCAATCAGGCGATCTTCGCCACGACCCGCATGCTCGGGCAGAACGAGGGCCTGACCGTCGTCGCCGGCGTGCCGAAGGGCGTCATCGACCCGCCATCAACAAGTCAGCTTCGCGCCTGGTGGCTGCGCGACCACATGGCCGATGTCATCGCCGTCGCTGGCCTTCTCCTCGTCGCGCTCTACTATGTGTTCTTCTGGGTGAGGGTAGGCCGCGATCCGGCCCGTGGCGTCGTTGTGCCGCGCTGGGACCCGCCGGAAGGGTTATCGCCGGCGCTGGTCAACTACATCGACAACAAGGGTTTCAACGGCGCCGGCTGGCCGGCCTTCTCGGCCAACGCACTTGACCTCGCCGTCAAGGGATACGTCACCTTCGACGATATCGGCTCCAGCATCACGGTCACCCGCACCGACAAACCGCTGCCGAAAGCCCTTCCGGCCGGCCAGGCCGCGTTCCTCTCCCTCGTTGGCCGCTCCGGCCAGGGCTTTGCAATCAGCAAGTCCAATGGCGAAAAGGTGCGCGACGCCGGCCAGAAGTTCCGCCAGGCGATCGAAGGCGAGCATCGCGGCAAGTATTATCACTCGAATGCGCTCTATACGGTCGGCGGCATCGTCCTCAGTGTCATCTTCATCATCGCCGTTCTGGCCTTCGGCGAAATCGATGCCGATCTCGGCGGCTTCATCGCCGCCACCGTTTTCTCGGCGGTGTTCTTAGGCATCCTGTCGTCGCGTCTGGGTCTCAGTTTCCGCAAGGGCGCGTCGCTGCGCAGCAAGATCGGCGGCGTCATCATCGGCGGCTTCTTCGGTTTCACGCTTCTGTCCATCCTCGCCGGTATCGTTACTGCCGCCGTCGAGCAATTGACCGCAGCCGACCACTGGCCCGTCATCGTCGCCGTCGGCGGTATCGTCATGATCAACGTGGTGTTCTTCTTCCTGATGGGCGCGCCGACGCCGCTCGGCAGCCGGCTGATGGACCACATCGACGGCCTGCGCCGCTATCTGACGGTCGCCGAAAAGGACCGCATGAACATGGCCGGCGCACCCGCCATGTCGCCGCAGCATTTCGAAACGCTGCTGCCCTATGCCGTGGCGCTCGGTGTCGAGAAACCCTGGAGCGATGCCTTCCAGACCTGGCTGGCAACGGCTGCAGCAGCCGGAGCTGCGGCGGCCGCCTATTCGCCCATGTGGTATCCGACCCATTCCGGCAGTTTCGGCGACAGCATCGGCGGCTTCTCCTCCTCGATGGCCTCCACCATCGCCTCGACACTCCCCGCACCCGTGACCTCGACCTCCTCGGGCTTTTCCGGCGGCAGCGGTGGCTTTTCGTCCGGCGGCGGGGGAGGTGGGTTCTCTGGCGGCGGTGGCGGCGGTGGCGGTGGCGGCGGCTGGTAGCCCAGCCGTAGGATGCGGTGGGTGTGGCCCCCTCATCCGCCTGCCGGCACCTTCTCCCCGTTGGGGAGAAGAGACTCGGGGCGCTCCGCTCGCGCCAATCTTCCCTTCGCCCCATAGGGGAGAAGGTGGCCCGAAGGGTCGGATGAGGGGGCCTCAACCACCGCCCCTGAACCATCACAACCCCATTCCCGCTTGACCTTTCCGCTCCAGCCCCTTAACCGCCACTCACAAACTGGAAAGGGACGGGCATGAAGGTTCTGTTGATCGGATCGGGCGGGCGCGAGCACGCATTGGCCTGGAAGCTGGCGCAATCGCCCGAACTCACCACGCTCTATGCCGCCCCCGGCAATCCAGGGATCGCCGAGCACGCGACGCTCGTCCCCGTCAACACCGAGGACAACGACGCGGTTGTTTCCTTCTGCAAGGACAACGCGATCGATTTCGTCGTCGTCGGCCCGGAAGCGCCGCTGGTGGCGGGCGTTGCCGATCGTCTGCGCGCCGAAGGCTTCGCCGTCTTCGGCCCGTCTGCAGCCGCCGCCCAGCTCGAGGGTTCCAAGGGTTTCACCAAGGATATATGCGCCCGCTACGATATCCCGACCGGCGCCTACCAGCGTTTCAACAACGCCCCCAAGGCCAAGGCCTATATCCGCGAGCAGGGCGCCCCGATCGTCGTCAAGGCCGATGGTCTTGCCGCCGGCAAGGGCGTGACGGTCGCTATGACCGTCGATGAAGCGCTTGCCGCCGTCGACGATTGCTTCGAAGGCGCGTTCGGCGCTGCCGGTGCCGAGGTCGTGGTCGAAGCCTATCTCGATGGCGAAGAGGCAAGCTTCTTCTGCCTGAGCGACGGCAAGCACGCATTGGCGCTCGCAACCGCCCAGGACCACAAGCGGGTGGGAGAGGGCGATACCGGCCCGAACACCGGCGGCATGGGCGCCTATTCTCCCGCTCCCGTCATGACGCCTGAGATGGTCGAGCGCACGATGAAGGAAATCATCGAGCCCACCATGCGCGGGATGGCCGAGAGCGGCTATCCCTTCTCCGGCGTCTTCTTCGCCGGCCTGATGATCACCAGGAAGGGCCCGGAGCTGATCGAATACAACGTTCGCTTCGGCGATCCCGAATGCCAGGTGCTGATGATGCGCCTGAAGAGCGATCTCCTGCCGATCCTTTATGCGACCGCCACCGGCACGCTCGACAAGGTCACGGCGGAATGGAGCGACGACCCGGCACTGACCGTCGTGATGGCCTCCAAGGGCTATCCCGGCTCCTACGACAAGAATACGCCGATCAAGTCCATCCCTGAGGCGGGCGAGGGCGCCAAGGTGTTTCATGCCGGCACAGCGCTGAAGGATGGCGCGCTGGTCGCCACCGGCGGCCGCGTGTTGAACGTCACCGCGACGGGCAAGACCGTCGGCGAGGCCCAGGCCCGCGCCTATGCGCTGCTCGACAAGGTGGAGTGGGACAATGGCTTTTGCCGCCGCGACATCGGCTGGCAGGCGATCAAGCGCGAAAAAGCGTGATCCGATATCGAAATCGGATCAGTTCTCTAAATTTTTACCCTTTCCCCTGACGGGATGGAAATAAAGCCGCGTTAAACCTGTGTGCAAGGTAAGACGGAGTGTTTCCATGCGTCAGGTTTCTGCGGTTGTTTTGGGTGTCGTCGGTGCGTTGATGGCGGGTTCGGCCATGGCGTCGTCGATCGACGTAGTCGGCGCCAATGCGGCATCGGCCGACAGCAGCATCCTCAAGATGACCTGCACCACATGCCCGCCGCTTCAAGTCGTGGAAGCCAAGAAGGAATATATCGTCCCGACGCTCGCCGACGGCACGCTCGAGCACTCGCAGATCCGCGACGTCGACGGCGAAAAGAAGCTGTTTCGCACCGAAGGCTGGATGGGCGGTTCCCCCGTCGTGTTCGTGACCAAGGCGCCCGCACCGGTCGCTGTTGCCGCCGCACCCGCCGCCGTCGACGGTGTCGATACGGCGACGACTTCTGCCGTCATCGGCGCTGATACCAAGCCCGTCGTTGCTGGTGCTGCAGGCCAGCCGACGGAACAAACGCGCCCGCTCGACGTTTCCAATTTCAAGCTTAGACCTTGATTTAAAGTTCCCTGCCCCTCCCGTCCAAAGTTTTGGTCATCCGGGGCTCCACCTCAAAAGGGTGGTGAAATGCGCTCCTGAAGAGAAGCAGGGGCGCATTTTCTATTTTCCACTTCGCCTGCCGATTCCAACTGCGGGTTCCGACTTCGCGGCTAAGAGATCATATAGTCCGTGGTTAAGTATTTCTTATAAAAAACAGGCCATTTCTAGCCGCGACCGGTAGCCGCATGTGTTTTCGCAGCAGTACCAGCGACGGGCCACGCGCTCTCGCATACGCGGTAGGATACCGCGCCGGACGATGTCACCCGACACCCGTTGCGAGGCCCTATGAAGAATCTGAGAATTTCCAGGCAGCTATTTCTGCTCGTCGCCGGCCTGATGGTGGCCTTCTGCGCCGCCTCCTACCTGCAGATCCGCTCTTCGATCGATGCGATCTATCATGAGCGCGGCGAGATGCTGCGCACGCAGGTGGAATCCGGGCTTTCCATCGTTCAGCAATATTACGACCGCGAGAAATCCGGCGAGCTGACCCGCGAACAGGCGCAGGCGTTGGCATACAAGCAGCTCTCCGCGATCCGCTATGAGCCCAACGGCTATTTCATCGGCTACGACTACGACGTCGTCATGCGCATCACCTATGACACGCCGAAGCTCGGTAAGAGCAGCAAGGGCGCGCCCGACAGCCGCGGCAAGCCCTATCGCGACGAGATCGTCAAGGTCGGCCGCGCCGGCGGCGGTATTGTCGAGTTCTATGGCCCCAAGCCCGGCCAGCCGGCAGATGCGCAGTTCCGCAAGGCCGTCTACACCAAGGCATTCGAACCCTGGCAGGTCGTGGTCGCCACCGGCGTCTATCTCGACGATCTCGACGCGCAGGTCCGCTCAGATGTCATCAAGGCGCTGTCGGGCGGCCTCGTCGTGCTGCTCTTGGGCGCTGCCGCCGCCTTCTTCGTGGTTCGCAGCATCTCCGGCCCGCTGACGCGCATCCACACTGCCCTCCAAGCTGTCGCCGAAGAAAACGTCACGATCGCCATTCCCCACACCGACATGAACAACGAAGTGGGTATGATGGCCAAGGCGACCAAGGCGCTGCAGGAAAAGGTGCGTGAGCGCCACGCCATGTCCGAACGCGAGGCCGCCCAGCAGATGGCGCTCGACGACGAGCGCGAAAACAATCAGCGCATGCAGCGTGACGAAACCGCGGTGCAGGCCCATGTGGTCTCCACCATCGGCCAGGCGCTGGAGCAGATCGCCCGCGGCGATCTCACGGTCCGCTGTGCCGATCTCGGCCAGAAATACGCCACCCTGCGCGACAACTTCAACGATGCGCTCGGCCATCTCGAGGCTGCCATGTCCAAGGTCTCGGTCAAGGGCGGCGACATCGCCGTCAGCAAGGAAGAGATCCGCCGTGCTTCCAACGAGCTGTCGCAGCGCACCGAGCGCCAGGCCGCAAGCCTGGAAGAAACCTCGGCCGCCCTCGACGAGCTCAGCGTCGCCGTGCGCCAGACCGCCGAAGGCGCGCATGAGGCGAGCCAGCGCGTCCACTCGGTCAGCTCCGAGGCGAGCCGCAGCGACGCCGTGGTGACACAGGCGATCGAGGCGATGGGCGGAATCGAGAAGTCTTCCGAGGAAATCGGCAAGATCATCGGCGTCATCGACGACATCGCCTTCCAGACCAACCTGCTCGCCTTGAACGCCGGTGTCGAGGCCGCGCGCGCCGGCGAAAGCGGCAAGGGCTTTGCCGTCGTCGCCCAGGAAGTCCGCGAACTGGCCCAGCGCTCGGCCGCCGCCGCCAAGGAGATCAAGGACCAGATCGCCCGCTCCTCGGGCCAGGTCGAACAGGGCGTTCGCTTCGTTGGCGAGGCAGGCGAGGCGCCGAAGCGCATCTCCGACCAGATCAAGGCCGCCAACGACATCGTCTCGAAGATCGCCCACAGCGCCTCCGAGCAGGACACGACGCTGCGCTCGATCACCTCCTCGATCAACCAGCTCGACGCCGCCACCCAGCAGAACGCCGCCATGGCGGAAGAGACGACCGCATCGGCAGAATCGCTCGCCAGCGACACCGACGAACTCCTCAACCTCATCCGCGGCTTCCGCGTCGGTACCCAGGCTGAGTACGGGGCAGTGCAGAGCCGCCGCGCGGCGTAAGGCTTGCGACACGAGTGACAGGATAACGACAGCCGCCGGAGCGATCCGGCGGCTGTTTCTGTTTTGCGGGCGCACGATCCGTGGCGTGGCTTGGGGTGAGAGCCATCCACGTTGCAATCGTGGCGACGTGCTTAGATCCTCGGCACGAGGCCGAGGATGACGTCGAGAATTTGGAAGCCTTTTGTTTTCACTGGCTTGCAGAATCGCGCCCCACCCGCCGACGTCATGCTCGGGCTCGTCCCGAGCATCTGCTGCCGTATCGGTTAGCCCGACGTGAATGGACCTTGCGGAGAACAGACTCCCCAGTACACAGCGCCGCCGTCAGCTGTTTCCTGCGCTACTTCCGGCTCATCTTCTTCGCAGCGACCAATTCGTCGCCGGCATCTGGTTCGCTATCGGGAACGCCGTCGAGGATGGCGAGCGCCGCGCTCACATCGCCCCGTTCCGCGCGCTTCTTCAAGCTCATGATCGCCCGCCGGTGCCCGATGCCATCAGCGATGAAGGCGGAAAGCAGCTGGTTCAACGATACATTGTCCTCCGCCGCCGCGCGCTTGGCTTCTTCCATCACATGATCGGCTATTCTGAGAGGATAGGTGCTCATGTCTCTTGTCTCCTTTGCGCGATAAAATCTCCAGCGCTCATGACTGACATGCCAAAGGCGCTGACTGCGGGATGCCGAAAATGGCGATCATTACTGATAATCAGGGTGGCTCCGGCTGCCAGGGCGCACTCGATGTAGATGTCGTCCTTCGGGTCAGCGAGGAACGGCCTGAAGTGAAACCACGGCGAGACGAGCTCGGCCTTGCTGACCACCGCATCGAGCACGATGTCGATCTTGCTCTCGCTGAGCGAGGGAGCCTTGCCGAGAATGCCCGGCCGCTTCAGCACGTCTTCATACTCCAGCGCCACCGCCGGTGACAAAGCGAACTCGACGCCACCCGTAAGCATCTCGCGCACAAGCTGATGCGAGGCGCCTTTCGAGGATCGCAAAGCCGAAACCATGACATTTGCATCAACGACGACCATGGCGGCAATATGATATCGCATATGATGTCATGTCAAGGCGGGCCGATCTCGCCTTTCAACGCCCCCAACGCTTGCGCCCAGCCCCGCAACATGATCATGAAAACCCAACCGCCGTCGCCAATCGAAAGCCCCACCATGCAGACCACCGAGCCCAGCGCGACATGACCACGCTTGCAGCCTATGCCGGCCTCTTCGCCATCTCGCTGATCGCGGCCACCATCCTGCCCGCGCAGTCGGAAGCCGGGCTCGTCGCGCTCATTCTCTCCGGGCAATATTCCACGCTGCTGCTCGTCATCGTCGCCAGCATCGGCAATATCCTCGGTTCGCTGGTCAACTGGCTGCTCGGCATCGGCATCGAGCGCTTTCGCGACAGGCGGTGGTTTCCGGTGGGGGAGGTGGCGCTCGATCGGGCGCAGCGCTGGTATCGGCGGTATGGGAAATGGTCGCTGCTGGCAAGCTGGTTGCCCATCGTCGGCGATCCCATCACCGTCGTTGCCGGCGTCATGCGTGAACCGCTGCCGGTCTTTCTGCTTCTGGTGACGATCGCCAAGACCGCGCGTTACGCGGTCCTGGCGGTGATCACTTTGGGCATCGTCGGCTGATCAGCCGGCGATCTTCGAGAAGTCGGCGACGGTGCCGGTGGCTTCGCGGATCAGGCGCAGGAGCGCCAGGCGGTTGGCGCGGATCGCCGCATCCTCGTCGTTGACGAGCACGTCGGTGAAGAAGCGGTCGACAGGCGCGCGCAGCGTCGAGAGAACAGCCATCGCCGAGCGGAAGTCTTCCTTCTCGATCGCGCCGGATGCCTCGGCCGAAACCGTCTTGATCGCGGCAAACAACTCCTTCTCGGCGTCGAGCTTCAGAAGCGCGTCCGAGACGCCGTCGGCGACCACGGTGCCCTTCTTCTCCTCGGCAGCCAGCAGCTGCACGGCGCGCTTGGTGCCGGCGAGCAGGTTCTCGCCGTCCTCGGAGCTGACGAAATGCGTCAGCGCCTCGACGCGGCGGGCGACCATGCGCAAATCGTCGGTCTCGGGCGTCAGCACCGCGTCGATCAGGTCGTGGCGGGCGCCCTGGTCGCGCAGATAGACCTTCAGGCGGTCGTGGAAGAACGACAAGAGGTCGAGTTGGCGCGACATGTCGTCGGCGGCAACCGTGTTGCCGATATCCATGTCGATGCGCGCCATGTGGCTGACGATGCGCGGCAGCAACGTCAGGTGCACGCCGCGCTCGAGGATGATGCGGATGACGCCGAGCGCGGCACGACGCAGCGCGAAGGGATCCTTGGAGCCCGTCGGCTTCTCGTCGACGGCCCAGAAGCCGATCAGCGTGTCGAGCTTGTCGGCAAGCGCCACCGTGATCGCCACCTTGTCCTGCGGCAGCTGGTCGGATGGGCCCTGCGGCTTGTAGTGCTCCTCGATCGCGGTCGAGACCACGGCCTCTTCGCCCTGAAGAGCAGCGTACTTGCGGCCCATCACGCCCTGCAGCTCGGGGAATTCGCCGACGGCTTCGGTACGCAGATCCGCCTTGGCGAGAACCACGGCGCGGTCGACCAGCTTGTAATCGGCGCCGGCAGGGAAGGCGACCTTGGCGGCCATGGCGCGGATGCGCTCCACGCGCTCGCCCTGTGTGCCGAGCTTGGCATGGAAGGTGACGTTCAGCGCGTCGAGCTTCGCCATGCGCTGGTCGAGCGGCTTCTTCAGGTCGAGGCTGAACTTCTTGGCCGAAGCCTCTAGCGTCTCCAGATCCGGCAGGTCACCCTGATCGCGCTTCCAGAAGTGCAGCGCGTCGGAAAGACGGGCGCGCACGACCTTGCCGTTGCCATGAATGATTTCCTTGCCGCCATCCGTCGCTTCGATGTTGGAGACGAGGATGAAATTGTTCGAAAGCGTCTCTTCGCCCGGTTTGCGGGTAACGAAGCATTTCTGGTTGGTCTTGATCGTCAGCCGGATGATCTCTGATGGGATCGAGAGATAAGCTTCTTCGAAGCTGCCCATCAGCACCTGCGGCCATTCGACGAGGCCGGAGACCTCTTCCAGCAGGCCCTCGTCCTCGACCAGTTCGAGGCCGTTGGCGAATGCGACGTCGCGGGCGTCGTGCAGGATGATATCCTTGCGGCGCTCGGCGTCGAGAATGACCTTGGCCTTCTCAAGGCTCGCGACATAATCGTCGAAGCGCTTGACGGTGATCGCCTCGGGCGCATGGAAGCGGTGGCCGTAGGTGATGTTGGAAGCGACGATGCCGGAGATCTCGAACGGAATGACCGTCGTTTCCTCATGCTCGGTGCCGAAAAGGCAGACGATCGACTGCAGCGGCCGCACCCAGCGCAGCGAGCCCGGCTGCGACGAGGCCTTGCCCCAGCGCATCGGCTTCGGCCAGGGGAAGTCACGAATGATAGATGGCATCACCTCGGCGATGATCTCCTCGGCGCTGCGTCCGGTCTTGGAGATGATCGCGACGTAGAAATCGCCCTTCTTCGGGTCGCTCTGCACCTGCGCCTCGGAAATCGAGGTGAGCCCAGCCGCGCGCAAAAAGCCTTCGATCGCCTTTTCGTTGGCGTCGGTGCGCGGGCCCTTGCGTTCCTCGCGCACATCGGCGGAGCGGGCGGTCAGCCCGCGAATGTCGAGCGTCAGGCGGCGCGGCGTCCAGTATTCCCTGGCACCCTCATAGGAAAGTCCCGCCTCGACGAGCGCGTCGGTCACAAGCTTCCTCAGATCGCCGGCAGCCTTGCGCTGCAGGCGGGCCGGGATCTCTTCGGAGCGGAGTTCTAACAGCAGATCGGGCATGACACTTTCCTTGCCTCCACGGGGAAGGCGCTACCTTGCGGGTCTGAAAACGGTCGCCTCTGCTAGCAAAGAATGGCGCTGGTTTACAAGCCGCAAAAGCGGGCAAGGGGCGAGGTAAGGGAAATTGGAGCGCTTGGCGTTTCGCTTATGCTCCGTGCGAGCCCCATCGCCCTTTACTCATTTGCCGCGTGCTAGGTGACGCTACTTAAGACCGTGTTCGTATGTTTTCTTCATTCCGGCATTGATGACCTCCGTGAAATCAGGCGGGTCAATGCCGTCGGGACCGTGGCCGGGAACCTGTCGGAAGATTGCCCAAAGCAACATGGGCAGCGCGCGTTGATCGTTCATGCCGTCGCGCAGCAGCAGCGTATAGCTTTCCATGATCGTCTGACGTTGGCTGGCGTCGTCGTAGATCAACATGGAGCGCATGAGGAACCGCACCATTATTTTGATCAGCCAGAAGTAAAGGATAACGGGCACGGTCACGAGCAGCACACGGCCAATCTGATGGCCGATTGCTGCCGTGGCGTTGTTCCCAAGCAAAATCGCAGCGATGTCACGCGGAGCTACGAAATTCATGATTTCACGCCCCCAACACAAGACCGCGAAAATTCCGAAGCCGCAGAGCGCAGCCACGGCAATTGCGGCTATCCATGTGCTGTGGAATGCCTGCTTTGCACGCCGCGACCACAGGTTTCCGAGTACATTCAAATTCAGTTTTGCTTCTGTAGCCCTTTGGTATCCCATAAGGTGGGTTTCAATTTCTGCGTGACGACCACCGATCGTTTTTTCCAAAACACCCAGCTCAGCTTCGAGCTTGGATTTGTCCGTTTCGAGTTGACCGATTTGCGCGCTTAACTGGATCGCTTGCGCCTTCTGTTCATCAATTAACGTGGTGAGAGTGGTCTTCGCGCTGTTGATCTCCAGCTCTAATCGTCCGTAAGCCTCGCCGATCTCAGTCTCAGCACGCTCGCCTTTCTCGATGCTCCATTTTTCCACCTTGTATTCGACCATTGCGGAAAGGATATCTGTGTCGAGATGTTCAAAGCTATCTGTTGCGAGTATTTCTCGATCAGAGAGCTCGACCAAAATACCTGCAATCAAAAGGCTGACTACCCTGCGTTTCCGCAGGCGGCTTTCGTTGCCTATCTTTTTGGGTATCTCGCTGATTACTATTTTGGCATGGTCCGGATGGAGCACCGGCAGGATGCTGACGACCTGGTTGCCTTGTGGATCTGGCTCGCCCTTCGACATAATCACTGGCGGCCGTTCAATGAGAGCTTTCTCTATGGTCTCCTCAAGTTTGTGGATTACCGTTTCTCTCCGAGTGTCCGGCGGACCAATGGTATCATTCATAGCCCTCAATAGCGTTTTATAGATTTCCCACTGACCCGCCGAGATGATCTTGGCGCTTTCGTTTGCTCTTGGGCTTGGGTCAGAAATAGGGAGTATTTCACTCTTCAAAAACCTAACGACATCCACGGCTTTCAACATGCTGGTGCGCCCCCTACTGAGTTCCGGTCACAGTTATCATGTCTGCGATAACGGCCGAACGGACGTAGACTCCCCCTCCACAACTATTGCGGGGGCTGCGTGATGGATGTGCTTCCTTACTCAAAGTCGAACGCATCGTTGATTCCGTCAGCCGCATCACATTATCTCAGCACAAGCTGCGCCAACCTGCGCACCACCCAAAATCCCCACCTTCCACAGCCCAAACCCATCTCCATCCTTGCCTTGCCGCTTTTCGCCGCTATGGTCCGCCACCTCAATTAAAACGCAGGAACCATCATGGCCGCTGATATCCGCATGCTCTCCGCAGTCATCGCCTCCGAGATCAATGCCCGGCCCGAGCAGGCGAAGGCCGCGATCGAGTTGTTGGATGAGGGCGCGACCGTGCCGTTCATCGCGCGTTACCGCAAGGAAGTGACCGGCGGGCTGGATGACACGCAGCTGCGCGATCTCTCCGAGCGCCTCGTCTATCTGCGCGAGTTGGAAGCCCGCCGCGATACGATCGTGGAATCGATCACCGGCCAGGGCAAGATGAGCGACGAGCTGATGGCAAAGCTGAAGGGCGCGGCCACCAAGGCCGAGCTCGAGGATCTCTATCTGCCCTACAAGCCGAAGCGCCGCACCCGCGCCGAGATCGCCCGCGAGCGCGGCCTCGGTCCGCTCGCCGAAGCGATCCTCGCCGACCGCGCCAAGGAGCCGGCAACGCTGGCCGAAGCCTATATCACCGCTGATGTCCCCGATGTGAAGACGGCGCTGGAAGGCGCCCGCGATATCGTCGCCGAAGGCATTGCCGAAAATGCCGACCTGCTCGGCAAGCTGCGCGCCCATATGCGCGGTGCGGCGCTGTTGAAGGCCAAGGTCGTCGATGGCAAGCAGGCGGCAGGCGAAAAGTTTTCCGATTATTTCGATCATTCCGAACGCTGGGCAACGGCCCCCGGCCACCGCGCGCTCGCCATGCTGCGCGGCTGGAACGAGGAAGTGCTGACGCTGACGATCGAGGCCGATGCCGAGACTGCCTCGCCGAACAAGCCGGTCGAGCGCATGATCGCTGCCGCCTACGAGATCGGCAACAGCCGTCCCGGCGACCGCTGGCTGATGGAGGTCGCCAGCTGGACATGGCGCGTGAAGCTCTCCATGTCGCTGTCGCTCGACCTGATGCGCGAGCTGCGTGAGCGCGCCGAGGAAGAGGCGATCCACGTCTTTGCCCGCAACTTGAAGGACCTGCTGCTCGCGGCCCCCGCCGGCTCGCGCCCGACCATGGGTCTTGATCCGGGTATCCGCACCGGCGTCAAGGTTGCCGTCACCGATGCCACCGGCAAGGTGGTCGCGACCTCAACCGTCTACCCCTTCCAGCCGCGCAACGACGTGCGCGGCGCGCAGATTGAGCTCGCCTCGCTGATCCGCAAGCACAATGTCGAGCTGATCTCGATCGGCAACGGCACCGGGAGCCGCGAAACCGAAAAGCTGGTGGCCGACATGCTGGCCGATCTGCCGGGCACGAAGCCCACCAAGGTCATCGTCTCGGAAGCCGGCGCCTCGGTCTATTCGGCGTCTGCCACCGCCGCTGCCGAATTCCCCAATCTCGACGTGTCGCTGCGTGGCGCCGTCTCCATCGCGCGCCGCCTGCAGGACCCTCTGGCCGAACTCGTCAAGATCGAGCCGAAATCGATCGGCGTCGGCCAGTACCAGCACGATGTCGACCAGCAGAAGCTGTCGCGCTCGCTCGATGCCGTGGTCGAAGACGCGGTGAATGCCGTCGGCGTCGATCTCAACATGGCCTCTGTGCCGCTGCTCGCGCGCGTCTCCGGCCTCGGCACCTCGATCGCCGAAGCCATCGTCAGGCATCGCGACGAGACCGGACGCTTCGAGACCCGCCGCGATTTGCTCAAGGTCGCGCGCCTCGGCCAGCGCACCTTCGAGCAGTGCGCCGGGTTCCTGCGCATTCGCGACGGCAAGGAGCCGCTCGATGCCTCCTCGGTCCACCCGGAAGCCTATGGCGTCGCCAAGAAGATCGTTGCCGCCTGCGGCCGCGACCTGCGCACCTTGATGGGCGACAGCGCGGTGCTGAAATCGGTCGATCCGCGCCAGTTCATCGACGACAAGTTCGGCCTTCCGACGGTCAAGGACATCCTGTCCGAACTGGAAAAGCCCGGCCGCGACCCGCGCCCGAGCTTCAAGACCGCGACCTTCGCGGAAGGGATCAACGAAATCTCCGACCTGAAGCCGGGCATGACGCTTGAGGGAACGGTAACCAATGTCGCCGCCTTCGGCGCCTTCGTCGATATCGGCGTCCACCAGGATGGCCTGGTGCACGTCTCGCAGCTCGCCGACCGCTTCGTCAAAGATCCTCACGAAGTTGTGAAAGCCGGCGATGTGGTGAAAGTTCGCGTCGTCGAGGTGGATGCAAAGCGCAAGCGCATCGCGCTTTCCATGCGCAAGGATGATGGCGCGGCAGCACCTGCGCCACGCGGCGAAACCCGTTCAAATCCAACCCCTCGCGGCGGAAACGACCGGCGCTCGTCCAGCCCCAAACAGGAGAGCCAGGGGGCGTTCGGCGCAGCACTCGCCGAGGCCATGAAGCGAAAATAAGGGCTTACGGATAAGCCTTGCAGAAATGTCACACTTCGGCGTTGATGTCGCCGAAGTGTCAAATACGGCGCTTGTAAGGCAGGCCAGACGGCCTAAGTTGATTGGATTATCCTGTCACATTGCGAGGCCTTACTTATGGCGTCGAATTTCTTATCGATTGTCCAAAAAATCATCCGCAAGGGTAACCTGAAGCTCACACTCGCCAATGGCGAGACACACACCATCGGGGACGGTACCGGAGAACTGGTTGCCGCCCGCGTTGCCGACGAGGAGGCGGAGCGACTGATCCGCCGAGACCCCACCCTCAAGCTCGGCGAAATGTACATGGATGGCCGGTTCATTCTGGAACAGGGCAACATCTACGATTTCCTGGCCCTGGTGAAACAGAACACCACCAACGAAATCTTCGACATCCCGATGGCGGCCCTCCTGATCGGCCGCATCGCCCTGCAGCAGCTGAAGAGCCGTCTGCCCGTCAACCACAACAAGCGCAACGTTGCCCATCATTACGATCTGTCGGAGAAGCTGTTCGAGCTTTTTCTCGATGAGGACTGGCAATATTCCTGTGCCTATTACAATCCGCCCGGCATCAGCCTGGAGGAGGCGCAGGTCGCCAAGAAGCGCCACATCGCCGCCAAGCTCCTGCTTCAGCCCAACCAGCGCGCGCTGGAAATCGGCTCCGGCTGGGGCGGCATGGGCATGTATCTGACGGAGTCCACGCCGGGGCTCGATCTCACCGGCATCACGCTCAGCGAAGAACAGCTGAAGATCTCGCGCGAGCGAGCGCAAAAGCGCGGTCTCACCGACCGGCTGCGCTTCGAGCTGCAGGACTACCGCACGATGAAGGGTCAGAAGTTCGACCGCATCGTCTCGGTCGGCATGTTCGAGCATGTCGGCATCGGCAATTTCGGCAACTTCTTCCGCAAGGTGCACGAGTTGCTGGCAGACGACGGCGTCATGGTGCTGCATTCGATCGCCCGTCCGAAGCCGAGCTTCGGCACCAATGCCTTCATCGAGAAGTATATCTTCCCACAGGGCTATATCCCCTCGATCGGCGAAACGCTGCCGGCGATTGAAAAGGCGAACCTTCTGGTCCGCGACGTCGAGGTCCTGCCGCTGCACTATGCCTATACGCTGCGCCATTGGCGTGAGCGTTTCGTGGCGCGCAAGGCCGAAGCCGTGGCGCTTTATGACGAACGCTTCTTCCGCATGTGGGAGTTCTATCTGGCCGGCTCCGAAATGGGCTTTCGCTGGGATGAGCTCTTCATCATGCAGATCCAGATTTCCAAGAACCAGTATTCCACCCCCGACAATCGCGACTATATCGCCGCGAACGAGGCGAAGCTGAAGGAATTCGAGGCAACGCGTCCGCCGCTCGAAAAGGTCATTCTCTGACTTGACGAAAAGGCGCGGCGAGACCCGCGCCTTTTTCATTCCCGCTGTTTCATTTTGAAAGGGTTGCGAGATGAGCAGTGCCTATCCCGAGATCACGCTGGTGCGCCATGGCGAGACCGAATGGAGCCTGTCTGGCCGCCACACCGGCCGCAGCGATATTCCGCTAACCGAAAACGGCGAAGCCGCCGCCCGCCGTCTCGGCCCGCGCCTTGAAGGCCTGACCGTCGCCGAAGTCTGGTCGAGCCCGTCTGAGCGCGCCCGCAACACCTGCCGCCTTGCCGGCTTCGGCGAGCGGATGGTGATCAAGGACGACCTCGCCGAATGGGACTACGGCGCCTACGAGGGTGTGACGACCAAGCAGATCCTCGCCAACCGCCCCGGCTGGCAACTCTTCCGCGACGGCTGCCCCGATGGCGAGAGCGCCGCCGACGTCGGCACCCGCGCCGAGCGAATCATCGCCGCGATCCGCGCGGCAAACGCCCCGATCCTGATCTTCTCCTCCTCCCACTTTCTGCGGGTGCTGGCGGCTCGCTGGGTAGGATTGCCAGCGGAAGGCGGGGCGCACTTCGTGCTGGATACGACGAGCATCAGCGTGTTGGGGTATGAGCATGATCTCAGCGAGCCGGTGATCCGGCGGTGGAATGGGTAGTTTTTTGGGGGCGTAGTTTAGGCTGACCTAAGCGCCCGGAGCCCCCTCATCCGCCCTTCGGGCCCCTTCTCCCCGCTGGGGCGAAGGGGAGGTTGGCGCAAGCGGCCCGCCCCAAGTCCCTTCTCCCCAGCGGGGGTCCGTAGGACGGGTCGAGACCGTTGGCTCGACCCCGGTCGATGCCGGCAGGCAGATGATGGGGCCACTCCCGCGAACCTCTCTAATATCTAATCAACCACGCCCACCAATCCCTCCACCCACACCACACCCACCATCCCGCTTGACCCGCCATCCCCCACGTCGCTAGATGGCCGCATGCAACAGATCGACGGAATCAACGGGCGCGTTGCGGATGCGCCGTCCAACAACTGGGTTTACCGGGTGCTGCCGCCATGGCTCTGGCCATATGCACAGCTGGCGCGCTGGGATCGGCCGATCGGCTGGCAGCTTTTGCTGTGGCCGTGCTTCTGGTCGGCGGCGATGGCGGCCAATGCGGCGGCTCATGTCGGCCTCTTTTCCGGCGGTCAGCTGATCTGGCATCTGGTGCTCTATTTCATCGGCTCCGTCGCCATGCGCGGCGCCGGCTGCACCTATAACGATCTCGTCGATCACAAGATCGACATGGAAGTGGCGCGCACCCGCTCGCGCCCGCTGCCGTCTGGCCGCGTCACCCGCACGCAGGCGAAGATCTTCATCCTGTTGCAAGCGCTGGTCGGCCTGGTCGTCGTTCTGCAGCTCAACTGGTTCTCCGTCATCCTCGGCGTCGCGTCTCTCGCGATCGTGGCGCTTTATCCCTTCGCCAAGCGCTTCACCGACTGGCCGCAATTCTTCCTCGGGCTCGCTTTCTCCTGGGGCGCGCTGATGGGCTGGGCCGCGATCTTCGGCAGTCTCTCGCTGGCGCCGGTGCTGCTCTATATCGGCGCGGTCGTCTGGACGATCGGTTACGACACCATCTACGCCCACCAGGACAAGGAAGACGACGAGCTGATCGGCGTCCGCTCGACCGCGCGTCTCTTCGGCGACAACACCAAGCCATGGCTGGTCGGTCTCTATGGTCTGATGCTGATCCTGACCTTCGCAGCCTTCCTGCTCGCAGGCGTCGGCGTCATCGCCTATCTCGCTCTGTTGATCGCAGCCGGCATGTTCGCCTGGCAGATCATCACGCTCGATATCAACGATGCCGATCAGTGCCTGGTGCTGTTCAAATCGAACAACCGCGTCGGCATGATCATCTTCGCAGGCCTGTTCCTGTCGCTGCTGTTCGTGCTTCCATAGGGCGATAACAAGCCTACGGAACGTGCTGCATGATGATTTGCGTGTGCAGCATTGGCGCATCGGCACCGAAATAGGTGTCGAGCACCGTAAGGAAATCGTCGGACAGATAGAAATCCGTCAAGGCGCGATCGGCGAGCAGCCGGAAATCGGCGTCGTTTCGGGGCAGGGCGATCGCATAGGGCTCATGCGTGAACAGCCGATTGCCGACCTCGAGCAAGGATGGATCCCGCGCCCGGGTGGCGAGGCTGGTCAGCAACACCTGATCGCCGATATAGGCGTCGATCTTGCGATCCTCCAGCGCCTTCAGACCCTCTTCATGTGTCTTGAAATCGGCAATCGTCGTCGTCGATGCCTGGCCCTTCATGGCCTCGTGCAGTGCCGCTCCCGTCGTCGAGTTCGCCCGCGCGCCGATCACGCTTGCCGACGCCGCGCGCTGGCTGACGGCGCTCACGGCCGGCTTGTCGAAAAAGAACGATTGCAGGTAGTCGGGCGAATCCTTGCGAAGCAGGGCGCTTGCCCCAGTCAGGAAGATCGGCTGCGAGAAGTCGACGATCTCCCGACGCTCGAGATTGACGGTGATCGCGCCGCACAGCAGGTCGACCTCACCATCCTTGACCGCATCGAAGCCGTTGGCGAGCGTCTTCTGGATGTATTCGCGTTTCAACTCCGGCACCTGATGCTCGATGTCATCGGCGATCTTGTTGCAGAGATCGATCGCATAACCCGTCGGCTCTGCCCCGGCCTTGGCTGAGGAGAAGGGGGCTTCGTCATCGATATAGCCGATGCGCACGGTCCCGCGCTCGATGATGCCGTCGAGAGTGGCGGCACTTGCCGTCAAGGCTGAAAGGGGAAGGGCGACAATCGCCAGCGGGAGCCATTTCATGCACTTTGTTGCCACCGGCATGACGCTCGTCTCCGAAAGACGGTTGCGATCTCAAAGCTGTGCACGCAGCTTATGGTCCGCCGGGCATTTGTCAACCGAGGTCCAAAAACGAAAAACCCGGCACACCGGCCGGGTCTTTCCGTCTGATCTCGTGCATCGGCCCTTAGCTGCGGGCGATGATTTCCTTGCCTTCGATCTTCATGGCGACGCCGAGCGTGCCGGTCGAGCGGCGCACGAGGAAGCGTGGGCGGCGGTTGGCGAAGTAGGAGTGGCGGCGGCGCGGCTTCAGGTGGCTGGTGCGCAGTTCGCCGAGATGTTCTTCCAGCGGACGGGCAATGCCGTCGGCTTCGACCATCAGCATGGGAATGCGGAATGCTTCGGACCATCCGCGCCAGTCGGCGGCGATGTCGGAAAGGTCGTGGGCCACCAAGAGCGGCACGCAGAGATCGGGATCTTCGTGGTGCAGTTCGAGCGTCACGGTGACTTCGCCATTGCCATGGTCGATGGCGCGGGCAGCAACGCCCTTGAAGGCGCGCTTCGGCAGCGCGATGGAGAGTGGAAGGCCGCTCGAGGGGAGGATCTTGCGCAGGATGGCGCCGCGTTCGTCGATCGTTATGCTGACATCGCTTGTGGAGTCGTGGATGGCGTAGCTCACCTGCTGCGGAAAGCGCGACGGATCAAGACGAAGTGTCGCTCCAGCCCATGCGGGCTTCATAACGGTATTGTTCATGTTCATTCTCACCCTTGTCTTACCTGAGAGCCGGTTTCCGGTCTTCTCCTCGGGACTTTTCGTCCTCTGTGGCTGACAATAGGCGCCGCCTGTTCGAGACAGCTTAAAAATCGCGGTTAAGAAGACCTTGCCTCCCTGGATGGTTATCAAAACCAAACGTGGCAGGGTTTCCGAGAGGTGAACGGAGCGGTGTCCCAGGTTGCAACAAAGCGCGGGTAAGTCTCGGGTAAGCTTTTCATAGCAAAATGGAGCGGTGAACCGTCTGTCATTCATCCAAGACTATTGCCGGAATAGAACGCTATGATCTCTGCTTCGTTGGGCTATACGATAATATCGGGCGATTTGCAGAAGAGCCTTGACCGCGTCGCCTCGCAGACGACGGTGAAGCGCCAGGCGCAGTACTACGAAGAAAATATCAACAAAGTCAAAGATGTAGACGACTTCCTCGGCAATTATAAGCTCTATAGCTATGCCATGAAGGCCTATGGCCTCGAGGATATGACCTACGCCAAGGCCTTCATGAAGAAGGTTCTGGAGAGCGATCTCACGGATGCCAACAGCTTCGCCAACAAGCTGTCGGACAGCCGCTACAAGGAGTTCGCGTCCGCCTTCAATTTCGGCACGACAGCGACCGACCCGCAAAGCGACAGCCAGGAAACCGACATGCTGGGGCTCTATACCCAGTCTTATGCGGATGAAGGCGCCAATGCGGCCACGGAGTCGACCTATTACAGCACGGCGATCGACAAGGTTCAGAGCGTAACCGGCCTAACGTCGAACGCCCGTCTTCGCACTTATGTGCTCGGCGCTTTCGGGATCGACCCGACCTACGTGTCCAACGACTATCTCAGCAAGGTCCTGACCAGCGACGTCAACGATCCGAACAGCTTCGTCAACACCAGCGGCAACGCCAAATACAAGGCGCTCGCCGCCCAGTTCAGCTTTAATGCGGACGGTACGGTCAACGGCACAGCGCAAACCGCCAATCAAAAGAACGCGGTGATCGAGCAATACAATCTCACCGTTCCCTCGATCGTCACCCCCAAGGCGGCCGAATACAACAAGGCTTACTTCGATGCCAACATCGGCTCGATCACCAGCGTCGATCAGCTGATTTCGGACAAGCGGCTGACCTCCTATATCAAGGCTGCCTATGGCGCCGGCGAGGATTTCAGCGATGCCGGCCTGAAGCGGGTGCTGACCGATTCCAGCTACGCGGCCATGCTTGGTTTTGACGCCATCAACGCCGCCTTCAATTTCAATGCGGATGGCACCGTCGACGCGACGAAAGCGGGATACGCGGCGCAGACATCGGCCCAGATCGGCGCCACGGCGACGGCCGCCAACAACATGTCTAGCGCCTATTCGACCAAGATCGCCGGTATCAAGACGGTCGATGACTTGATCGCCGATACCAAGATGACATCCTACATCAAGGATGCCTATGGCGTTCCGCAAAGCTTGAGCGATGCGGATCTGAGAAGCGTGCTGACCGATTCCAGCTATGCCGGGCTGCTCGGCCTCCAGGCCGTGCATGATGCCTTCAACTTCCAGGCGGACGGCAGCGTGACGTCGGATGGCGCGCAGACCGCCAGCCAGATCCGTCTCGTCGGCTATAATGCGAGCGACAACCTCAGCTATTACCGCAGCAAGATAAGCGCGCTCTCCAATGTCGACGACCTGATTGCCGACACGAAGCTGACGAGCTTCCTGAAGAGCACATATTCGCTGCCATCAACAATCAGCGATTCCGACCTGAAAAGCATCCTCACCGATGCGAGCTTTGCGGCCTCCAGTGGCTTCAGCAACGTCAATGAGGCATTCAACTTCGCCGCCGACGGCTCCGCCGCGGCAATGTCGGGTCCGCAGAGCACGCAGCAGACGACGAGCGTGGATACGCTATACTCGGCACACTACGCAGACGAACAGCAAGCCGAGATCGACAGCTCTGTTGCCAACTACAAGACGCGCATGGCCGATGACAAGGTGACCAACGTTGCCGATTTCCTGCGCACCAACCTCACGTCCGACACCGATCGCAGCAACGACAGCCTTCCCGATCTGTACCAGATGGCGCTTCGTTCCTATGGGCTGACGGAGCAGGATGTCTCGCGCACCATGATGCGCAAGCTGCTGCAAAGCGATCCCTACGACCCCAAGGGTTATGTCGCCTCGCTGAAGGACGATCGCATCACCGACATGGTGCGCGCCTTCAATTTCGGCACGGATGGCAAGGCCACATCCGAAGTGCAGGCCGTATCGACGGCCGTGCTGGCGAAATATGGAACGACCTACAAGTCGCTTGCGACGCTGGGCATGAGCGCCGGCCCCGTGAGAGACAAGGCTTCCAAGGATGCGACGACCGAGGTCGACGATTTTGCTAAGAAGATCGTGACGGTGAAATCGCTCGACGACTTCCTCAACGACAGCAAGCTGACCGATTTCGTGCTGAAGGCCAATGGTCTTGATCCGAAGGACTACGACAAGGCGACCTTGAAGAAAATCTTCACCTCGGACCCGACGGACGACAAGAGCTACCTGAACAAGACAGCGCCTTCGAAGTTCAAGGAAGTCGTTGCCGACTTCAACTTCGACACATCGGGCAACCTGACCCGCTCGAAGATCGGCGCCATCCAGAACGTCGGTGCCGAGGAGCGGACGCAGCAGGGCTATCTGCAGATGACGCTCGAAACCCAACAGGGTGAGAGCAACGACGGCGTGCGCCTCGCGCTCTACTTCGCCCGCAAGGCCCCGAGCGTGACTTCGATCTACTCGCTGATCGGCGACCAGGCTCTGTTCCAGGTCATCACCACCGCCTACAGCCTGCCGACCAGCATGTCGAACATGGACGTCGACAAGCAGGCGACGATGCTGAAGAAGTTCGTCGATATCAATGATTTCCAGGACCCGAAGAAGGTCGACAAGCTGATGAACCGGTTCACGGCCATGTATGATCTCAAGAACAACACGACGACGTCGCCGGCGCTGACGATCATGAACTCCTACGCCTCGAACGCGGCGACCATCAACAGCAACAACAAGCGTTAAGCGCTGTCGTTACCGTGAAGTGAGACGCGGCCATCCGGCCGCTCCGTCCTTCAGTCGACGTTGACGACCTTGCCGGGGTTCATGATGCCTTCGGGATCGAAAGCCTTCTTGATGCGACGCATCAGGTCGATCTCGATCGCAGGACGGATCGTGGCGAGCTCATCGCGCTTCAGCTGGCCGATGCCGTGCTCTGCCGAAATCGAGCCGCCATGCGCGAGCACCAGCCCATGCACGATCACGTTCATCTCGTGCCAACGCTCGAGAAACGCCTGCTTGTCGGCGCCAACGGGCTGCGAGATGTTGTAGTGGATATTGCCGTCGCCCATGTGGCCGAAGGCGCAGATGCGCGCGCCGGGCATCGCCGCCATCACCGCCTGCTCGGCTTCGTGCATGAACTGCGGCACGGTAGAGACCGGCACCGACACATCGTGCTTGATCGATCCGCCCTCCGGCTTCTGCGCTTCCGACATGCTCTCGCGCATGTGCCAGAGCGCCGTCTGCTGCGCGACGGAGGAGGCGATGGCCGCGTCCTGCACTAGGCCGGCCTCGAAACCCTGCTCCAGCAGCGCCGTCATCATTCGCTCGGCAGTCTCTGCCGAATCCGAAGTGGAGATGTCGATCAGCACGTACCAGGCATGTTCGCTTTCCAGCGGATCGCGCACGCCCTCGATATTGCGGGCGGTGATCTCCACGCCGAAGCGCGGCATCAGTTCGAAGCCTGTTAGAGACGTGCCGCACAGGCTGGAAGCGAGGTTGAACAGCGACAGCGCGTCTTCCACAGAGTTCAGACCCGCAAAGGCCACCTGCTTGCCGAGCGGCTGCGGAAAGAGCTTCAGCACCGCGCCGGTGATGACACCCAGCGTTCCCTCGGCGCCGATGAAGAGATCGCGCAGGTCGTAGCCGGTATTGTCCTTCTTCAGGCGGCGCAGCCCGTCCCAGATCTCGCCGGTCGGAAGCACGACCTCAAGCCCGAGGCAGAGCTGGCGCATGTTGCCATAGGCGAGCACGGCGGTGCCGCCGGCATTGGTAGCAAGATTGCCGCCGATGCGGCAGGAGCCTTCCGAGCCGAGCGACAGCGGAAACAGCCGGCCATGTGCCTCGGCCGCTTTCTGCACGTCGGCGAGGATCGCGCCGCCATCGGCCACGAGAACGTTGGCGACGGGATCGACGTCGCGGATCTTGTTCATCCGCTCCAGCGACAGGATAATGTCGGATTTCCCCTCGCGCGGCGTCTGTCCGCCCACAAGCCCGGTATTGCCAGTCTGCGGCACCACTGATGTGCCGGTTTCGCTGGCGAGCTTGAGGATCGCGGAGACCTCCTGAACGTTGGCGGGCTTCAGAAGCATCGGCGAGGAGCCGTGATAGAGCCCGCGGTTCTCGATCAGGTGCGGCGCCAGATCGGCCTCGTTGCGCAGCGCGTATTTGTCGCCGACGATGGCTGCGAAACGGTCGAGTAGCTCAGGTGAAACGCTGCTCATCGGGCTTTATCCTCTGTTATTCCCGTGGGGCCGCGGCGCGCCGCAGCCGGTCGTTGATGGCTTCGCCGAGACCCTCGTCGGGAATGGCGGTGAATGCGATCGTCGCCGCACCACTGGCATCGGCGCGCTTCATGTAGTCGAAAAGATTGGTGGCCGCTTCGGCAAGATCGCCGCTCTCGCTGAGATTGAGCACGACCTTGGCCTTATCTGCGTTCGCTATGGGGGAGGGACCGAAGGCGATCAACGCCTCGCCATCTCTCACCTCGCTGGCATCGAGCCGCACCGCAGCCCCCGGCGCATAGTGCGAGGCCATCATACCCGGCGCCTCGATCGCGGCGGACGCCACTCTCGGGCGCACCAGCTTCACGCCGGCGACGCGTTCGATCTCGTCAGCCGGCAGCCCGCCCGGCCGCAGAAGCCTCAGCTTCCCGTTCTCGACCTTGACGATGGTGGATTCCACGCCGACATCGCTCGCCCCGGCATCGAGGATCAATTTGATCTTGTCCCCGAGATCGGCCTGCACGTGGGCGGCGCTGGTGGCGCTGATCTTGCCGGATGTATTGGCGCTCGGCGCCGCCAGCGGATGGCCGAAGGCGCGGATGAGTTCGCCGGCAAATCCCTTCGGCACCCGGATGCCGACGGTGTCGAGCCCGGCCGTCGCCAGCGCATGAATGCCGCTCGTGGCCTTCAGTGGCACGACGATCGTAAGCGGTCCCGGCCAGAAGGCCTCCGCCAGCGCCCGCGACAGCGGATCGAAATCGGCATAGATCTCCGCCATTTCGAGATCCGCCATGTGACAGATCAGCGGATTGAACTGCGGCCGGCCCTTGGTTTCGTAGATGCGGGCGATGGCGGCCGGATTGGTGGCGTCGGCGGCAAGACCATAGACGGTCTCGGTCGGAATGGCGATCGGCAAACCTTCGCCCAGCACCTTGCAAGCGGCGTCGATCGCCTGCTGCCTGTTCTCGGTGATGTCGATGATCTCTGCCATATGCCGCCCGGATAGTCTGTCCGGCAGTCCTTATGCCCTTGCGGCCCCGCGATCAATATCAGAGCTGGCGAATGATCCCGGTCAAAGCCTGCGCATGGCCTCAGAGTTGGCGAATGATCTCGCGCAGTTGCTCGTTGCGGGCGCCGAGCAGGAGGACGTTGCGGATCGCCACCTGCGGGTCGTCGGTGCGAAACAAAAGGCCGTTCCCGCGGATATTGCGGTCGATCGTCATCTTCTCCGGCGTATGCTCGCCGGGCCGGATGGCGACCGCGAAATACATGCGCGAGTAACGCACGTCGATCTTCTCGAAGACATTGTCGTTGTCGCCGATATCGGCGTAGAAATTGGCGATGTAGAAGGCCCAGCTGACGGCTTCATACTGAGCGAACTTGGTGCGCGCCGCCGTCACGTGGCAGTAGCCGAGATGCGGGCTGTCTTCCAGTGTGCGGTGAAACACCATCTTCGGAAACTGGATGGAGCGGTGAAAGCCGTTGATATGCTGGTGTGTCTTCTCACCGGCGGTCTGCAGCTTGCGGCCGGTCTTCTCGGCCACTTCGTCGTGGGTGAGATAGCGACGCTCGGCGGCCAGCCAATGCGACTGGTGGCGGGTGATCTTGCCCGTGCGCAGGAATTCGGAATGCGGCGCGACCGGCGCGGTGGGCTGGTCGATGCTCGCTCTGGCGTCGAAGTAACGAAGTTTCGCCATGGTCTCGGATCCGGCTGCCTGTCTCTTTGGCCGAAGGATAGGCAATCATGCTTAATGCGATGTTAAATTTGGCCGACTGCCATTGCGGCTGCTACAAACTGCCACAAGCTGCTGTCGCAAACAGAATATCGCTGGCAAGGCCGCTCTCAAGTCCCTTGATCTCTGGTAATTTCGACAAAGTCGCAAATAATCCTATTTGTCTGAAGCGACGCGGAAATGCGCCTTTTTGGTCGCGGCGCGATCGCCCGTGTGGAACTGTCGTCATTTTCGAAGCCGATGTCGCTTTGCAACCACGCGGGCGGCGTGGGCAGTGGTTAAATGCATCATATAGGCAATATCTCCTTCGGGAGAGGGGGCGAGCGCTTCCCGCGGCTTTCGCCATCCGTTATGTGGCAGCCCGAATAGACGAGGATATGAGATGGATATTCGCAGCAACGTTTTACGGCAGCTCAAGAACCGCCGCGAGGGCTTCAGCCTCGAGCAACCCTTCTATATCGACGAGGATTACTTCAAGCTCGATATGGAGCTGATCTATTATCGCGACTGGCTGTTCATGGGCCATGACTGCGAGCTGCCGAAGGCCGGCGCCTATTTCACGGTGCAGATCGGCGACTATCCGGTCGTCATCGTGCGCGGCCGCGATAACGTCATCCGCGCCTTCCACAACAGCTGTCGCCATCGCGGCTCGCGCGTCTGCACCAAGGATCACGGTTCGTCGGTCCGTCTTGTCTGTCCCTACCACCAGTGGGCCTATGATCTCGACGGCAAGCTCGCCTTCGCCCGCCACATGGGCGACGATTTCGACAAGTCCGGCTTCGGCCTGAAGCCTGTTCATTGCGAGAGCTTCGGCGGCTATATCTTCATCTGCCTCGCCGACAAGGCGCCGGACTTCCAGCCGGTTCGCGACATGGTCGCCCCCTACATGATGCCGCATCACCTGAAGGACGCCAAGGTCGCCTTCCAGAGCACCATCATCGAGAAGGGCAACTGGAAGCTCGTCTGGGAAAACAACCGCGAGTGCTACCACTGCGCCGCGAACCATCCCGAACTCTGCCGCACCTATCCGGAAGCCCCGAGCGTCACCGGCACCGATGGCGGCGCCGATGATCCGGAGATCGCGGGCCACTGGGCACGCTGCGAGGCCGCGGGCCTTCCCAGCAAGTTCCAGATCTCGCCGGATGGCCAGTTCCGCGCTGCCCGCATGCCGCTGATCGAGGATGCCGAGAGCTACACCATGTCCGGCAAGCGCGCCGTCGCCCGTCCGCTGTCGGATGACGTGACGATCGACCGGATCGGCACCATGCTGCTCTTCCATTATCCGACGACCTGGAACCACATCCTCGGCGACCACGCCATCTCCTTCCGCGTCCTGCCGCTCAGCGCCAACGAGACGGCCGTGACCACCAAGTGGCTGGTCCACAAGGACGCCGTCGAAGGTGTCGATTACAATCTCGAGGAACTGACGCACGTCTGGACCGAGACCAACGACCAGGACCGCCGCATCGTCGAGGAAAACGCCTTCGGCATCCACTCGCCGGCCTACGAGCCGGGCCCGTACTCGATGCTGCACGAGGGCGGCGTCATGCAGTTCCTCGAATGGTACGCGCTGTTCATGACCAACCGCCTGCAGGGCGATCAGGCCAAGCTCTCCGTCGTCGCCTGACGTCGAGGTATCACAGCATGGAGCACACCCTTGGTAAGGGTGTGCTCGTCAGGCTGACGATAAAGCTTTCCGGGTCAAGAAGCCTCAATCTCCTCATTCCTGTGCTTGTCACAGGAATCCAGCCGCCGCGCGTCGGCGCGGCGAAGAGAGTCTTTTGCGATCAAGGACTTGATCGCGCTGGATCCCTGTGACGAGCACAGGGATGAGGGAGGGTGAGGCGCCGTGCTGACTAAAACAAAGTTGGCATCGCTAAAGGCCGGTACTCTGTCAGGTTACCCAGCCCCTCTTCAAAAGGCGCCCTCGTTTTCGTTCGACCCTGTCGCTCAGAAATCCTGGTAGTTCAGGGCGTTGATTTCGCGCGGCGGCACCGATGAGGTCACGAGCCCATCCCGCGCCGCCACCGTCACCGCTGTCGCGGCTGCCGGCAGCTGTGCGGCGGCGGGCAATTGCGCGATCGGCGGTAGCCCCGGTGTTGCGGCCACTAATGGCGGCAGCGGCTGGCGCGGTTCCATCTCGATCTTGGCGAGGATCAGCGGCGGATCCGGCTCGCGCGGCGGCAGGAGATTGCCCTGCGCCCAGATCTTCGCAAGGTCGGCCTTGCTCATGGCGGCGACATTGACGTCGATATCGGTCAGCGTGCCAGGCACCCGATAGGGGCAGCGCCGCTTGCTGCAATTGGCGCCGGCCGAGAACTGCCAGAGCAGGTAATTGTCCCAATTGCCCATCGGGAACGCGCCTTTGACGTCGGGCTTGTAGCGCGCATACCAGATCGGCAGCCGCGCCAGCACCGGATAGTCGTTGCGATAGGCGGCGATGTAGCGGGCGGTATCGTGGTTGGTATAGAGCACCGGATAGCGCCCGGTCCGCGTCTTGATGTGGCCGACGAATATCTGCGCATCCTCGAGCGACATGAACTTTTGAGGATCGATGCCCTCCAGATCGAGGATCATCATCTCGTCAGGCTTGGGGGTCGCGTAGTCGAGAAAGTGGTTGGCCTGGTTGATCGGGTTGCCGGGGCGGGCGAGGTGATAGGCGCCCCACAAGAGCCCCGCCGCACGCGCCACCAGCCGCCTTGTCTGGAAAAGCTCTCGGCTGACCGCGTACTTGCGCCACATCGTCTTGCAGTGGCCCACCGTGTCACCGGCATGGTCGCCATCGCACGAAAAACTCTCGGGCAATCCGTCCGACGCCTTGGAGATGAAGCCGGCGATCCGCTTGTCTGATGTCAGCGCTTCCCAGTCGATCGTGTTCAGTTCGTAGCCATCGACCACGAGCGCGTTATCGGTCTCTTTCCAGGGGAGTGTATCGCCGGCCGTGGCGTAATGAGACAGTCCGGCCGCGATCGCCAGAAGCAGAATACGGAGAGTGGCTCTTCCATGCCGTTGCTTCATGTAACGAGAGTGATGAAAACTGGTTAATGGATTGCTTATCAGCTTTTACGAATAAACAAAAAACCGTGACCGGTCGCGAAAAAAGATGCGTTTAGGAACATTTTCCCCATCAATGCGTTACACCACGGATTAATTTACGGTGAGATTGGAGTCTTCATGCCCAGGTCGTTCAAGCAACTCGTCGTCGCGGCCATTTCCTCATTGATGCTGGTGACAAGCGTCGCGCCGTCGCAGGCGGTCCAGATGCCTGCAGCGCCGCAGGTGGAAAAATCGGCGGATGTTCAAAACGTGCAATATTGCCGCTATGGCCGCTGCGGCCCGCGTCCGGGCTATTATGGCCGGCCGGGTGGCTACTATCCCGGTTATCGCCCCGGTTACCGCCCTGCCTATCGTCCCGGCTGGTACGGCGGCTATCGCGGTTACACCTACGCACGCCCCGGATATCGCCACTATAATGGCTACTGGTACCCGCTCGCCGCCTTCGGCGCCGGCGCCATCATCGGCGGCGCAATCGCCAGCCAGCCGCGCTATGCACCGGCACCGCGTTACGTCGCCCCGGCCGGATCGAGCCATGTCGCCTGGTGCGAGCAGCGCTACCGCTCCTACCGCGCCTACGACAACACCTTCCAGCCGTACAACGGCCCACGCCAGCAGTGCGTTTCGCCTTATTGATCTATCGGTCTAGTTGACATGAAAATCCCCTTCGGTTCGCTGCCGAAGGGGATTTTTGTTTGTCCGTCACAAAATATTCACCCGCTTCAACAGCCACCAAGCCAGTGCGATCGACGCGATGATCATCCCGATCGCGTATTCCGTCCCGGTCGACCCCTGCGTGAACGGCAGGTTGGCCGTGTTCATGCCGAAGAAGCCGGTCACCAGCGTCGGCGGCAGCAGGAAGGCGGTCATGATCGACAGGATGTAGAGGTGCCGGTTGGTCTCTGACGAGAGCTTGGAATCGATTTCCTCGTGCAGCAGCCGTGCCCGATCCTGCAGAGCGTAGATGTCGTGATCGACCGTCTCCAGCCGCGCCGTCAGCCGCCCGGCGACATCCTCGAAGCCGAATGGCATCTCGTCGTCATCGGAAGCCGCCGCCCGGCGCATCAGGCCGAGTACGGTCCTCAGGTGCCGGTGGATGCGTACGACGGCGCGCCGGACCGGTGCCAGCCGCCGCCGCTCGTCGCGCGGCGCCGTGTCGTAGACGAAGTCCTCGATGATATTAAGCTCTTCGGTCAGGTCCATCACGATCGAAATCAGCGTGCGCTGGAATTCGGTGACCAGCAGTTCGAACAGATCGACCGGCCGGGTGAACTTCGCCGGGTTCTTCTCCATCAAGAGCCGTGCCCGCTCGACGCTGCGCAGCGGCTGCAGCCGGGTGGTGATGATGAAGCGGTCGGAGATCGCGAAGTGCAGCCAGCCGAGATCGGCGGTCTCGTGATCGAACTCGCGCTGGCAATCGACCAGCGTGCCGTAGAGCATCTGCTCGTCGACCGTGATGGCCGAATGCGTGTCATGCGTGGTGAGCGCCGCCTTGGCGTCGTCGGTCAGCCCGGACAGCGCATCGATAAGCGCGGGCACGCGGGCGTCGGCGAGGTTGAGGTGCAGCCAGTAGAAGCCGCCATCGGCGGTGAGGTCCGCTGGCAGCGCGTTGTTGGAGAGCCGTATCGGCTTGCCGCCGCCTTCAGGGAAACGATAACCCCAGACGAAACCCGGCATGCTCACAGGCAGTGTATCCATTCTTTGCCGGTCCTCTTGCATTGGCGGTGCGCTCCACGCTGGCGTCTGGGTCTCGGCGACCAGCAGCGCCGGATCGGCAGCTCATAGGAGAGCATGAGCATGGCGCCGCACCCGATGGCAAGACCCTTTCAAGCGATGCCTCCCTATGACAGCGACACCACAGTTTCATGACAATGATGCCCGCAAGTTTAAAATTGACGTTTACGTAAAAATCAATTAGCTCTGCCGTCGGAGGCAGCGGGTAGGGGAGAGCTATCCCGCGCCATCAGGCTTACGAGGAGAGCAGCATGTACAAGGCGCCCGTCGAGGAGATCGCATTCACCCTGAAGCACGTGGCCGGTCTCGCCCAGGCGATCGACGACGGCCTGCTTGGCGATCTCGGCGAGGATCTGGTCGATGCGATCCTTCATGAAGCCGGCCGCTTCGCATCCGACGAGATCGCCCCGCTCGCCGAGATCGGTGATCGCCAGGGCGCGCGCATATCGGACGGCAAGGTCACGACGCCGGATGGCTGGCGCGATCTCTACCGCAACTGGATATCAGGCGGCTGGAACGGCCTGACGGCATCCGAAGACTTCGGCGGCCAGGCGCTGCCGCACATGCTGAATGTCGCGGCACTCGAAATGTGGAACTCCGGCTCCATGGCATTCGCGCTCTGCCCGACGCTGACGATGGGCGCCATCGAGGCCATCACCGCCCACGGCAGCGACGCGCTGAAGGCGACCTATCTACCGAAACTCGTCTCGGGCGAATGGACCGGCACGATGAACCTGACGGAACCGCATGCAGGCTCCGATCTCGGCGTGCTCAAAGCCCGCGCCGAACGCCGCGACGACGGCAGCTACCGCATCTTTGGCCAGAAGATCTTCATCACCTGGGGCGAACACGACGCCGCCGACAACATCATCCACCTTGTGCTCGCCCGCCTGCCGGATGCGCCCGCTGGTACGCGCGGCATCTCGCTGTTCCTGGTGCCCAAATTCCTGGTCAACGAAGACGGCTCGCTCGGCGCCCGCAACGATCTCTTCTGCCACGCGCTGGAGCACAAGCTCGGCATCCACGGCTCGCCCACCTGCACGATGATCTATGGCGACGGCCGCTTCGGTGCGGAGAAGGGCGCCATTGGCTGGCTGGTCGGCGAGGAAAACAAGGGCCTCGCCTGCATGTTCACGATGATGAACAATGCCCGTCTCGCGGTCGGCATGCAGGGCGTCGCGATTGCCGAAGCCGCGACGCAGAAGGCCGTCGCCTATGCCCGCGAGCGCACTCAGGGCAAGGCGCCCGGCTGGACGGGAGCAGGCCAAACAGGGGCCATGAGCCCGATCATCGAGCATCCCGATGTCATCAGAATGCTGCTCACCATGAAGGCGCTGACCCAGGGCACCCGCGCCATCGCCTATAGCTGCGCCCACGCCGCCGACATGGCGCACCGCGCCGGCGATGACAAAAGACACTGGCAGGAGCGTGCCGCCCTGCTGACCCCGGTCGCCAAGTCCTTCGCCACCGATATCGGCGTCGACGTCGCCTCGCTCGGCATCCAGGTGCATGGCGGCATGGGCTTCATCGAGGAAACCGGCGCCGCGCGCTATCTCAGGGACGCGCGCATCGCCCCGATCTACGAAGGCACCAACGGCATCCAGGCGATCGACCTCGTCACCCGCAAGCTGCCGCTATCCGATGGCGGCGAGGTGAAAAGCCTGATCGCCGAACTGCAGGAAATCGCCGACCGCGTCGGTGCCTCGAATGCCGAAAACTTCGGCGCCACCGCAAACCGCCTCAACGCCGCCATCACCGATCTCCAGGAGGCGACCGACTGGCTCCTGGCGCAACTGGCGGCCGGCAATGCGACCGACGCCTTGGCCGGAGCCACGCCCTATCAGCGCCTGTTCGGCCTGACGCTGACCGGCTGCTATCTCGCCAAGGGTGCTCTCGCCGATGCTGACGATGGCAAGGCCGCCGATCGCATCGCGCTCTGCCGCTTCGCCGCCGAAAACCTGCTGGCCGAGACCACGGCGCTGAAGAACAGCGTCGTCAACGGCGCCGCAAGCCTCGCCGCCGCCAGATCCATTTTCGCCTGAGGGACCCGATATGACCGACCACATTCTCGTCGAGCGCCCCGAGACCCATCCCGGCGTCCAGATCATCCGCTTCAACCGCCCGGAAAAGAAGAACGCCATCACCCGCGCCATGTATTCCGTCATGACCGAGGCGCTGACCGCGGCCGATAGCAACCCCGACATCCGCGCCACGGCCTTCCTCGGCACCGAGGGCTGCTTTTCCGCTGGCAACGATCTCGGCGACTTCCTGGCTGTGGCAATGGGCGGCGGCATGCCGCGCGAGGTGATTGATTTCCTCTATGCGCTGGTGCGCTCGGCAAAGCCCATCGTCTCGGGCGTCGATGGCCTGGCGATCGGCATCGGCACCACCATGCATCTGCATTGCGACCTGACGGTCGCCTCCGCCCGCAGCCAGTTCCGCACCCCCTTCGTCGATCTCGCCCTGGTGCCGGAAGCTGCCTCAAGCCTGCTCGCGCCGCGCATCATGGGCGCCCAGCGCGCCTTTGCCATGCTTGCCGCCGGCGAACCCTTCTCCGGCGAACAGGCGAAGGATGCCGGCCTGGTCTTCAAGGTCGTGGAGCCGCATCAGGTCGAGACGGAGACGCTCAGCCTCGCCGCAAAGCTCGCCGCCAAACCGCCCGAGGCTTTGCGCCTTTCGCGCGATCTCATCCGCGGCGACCGCGAACAGATCATCGCCCGCATCGACGAGGAAGCCCGCCACTTCGCCGCCCGCCTGCAAAGTGCCGAAGCCCGCGCCGCATTCGAAGCTTTCATGCGCCGTTGAGGCTGCGGGAACCCAGTCTCCAATAGTATGAATTTATGCTTTTTGGCGGGTGAATTTGCGAAAGTAAAAATTTACTACAATTTAACGTACCGCATCAATTCTCGCGCCAAAACGAGGATAATGCTGTGAAACTATTTAAAAGTGCAGTGTCTTTCAGACAGGAAATCTCTGATTTTATTTTCATGCGCTCGCCGGATGCGTATTACGTACTGGAAGATGAGCGCATCGTCGATTGCAACCATGCGATGGAGGTGATGCTCGACTTGCCGCGAGACAAGATCATCGGCATCCACCCGGCCAAGCTTTCACCTGCCGTGCAATCGGATGGCCGCCCGACCAGCGAAGCCGCCGTCGCCATTTTCGCCGAGATCAAGAAAAACGGCATGGCGCGTTTCGAATGGGATCACCAGCGCCTCGATGGCACGCCGCTGCCGGTTCTGGCAACGATCCTCCAGGCCAATATCGCCGGCCGCAACGCGCAGGTCGTCTTCTGGCAGGACATTCGCGACGTGGTGAAGATGCGCCGTCAGGAAGCCGAAGCCCGCAAGCGCGATGAGGCCAAGGCCGCCGAGCAGGCGGAAGTCGTGCGCACCCTTGCGTCGTCTCTGAGAAAGCTCGCCGCTGGCGACCTCAACTGTCTTCTGGATAATCGCTTCCCGAATGAATACGAAGGGCTGCGCCAGGACTTCAACGGCACCGTCGATCAGCTGGCTGGCATCCTCGGAAAGCTCGCCGTAAACGCTGAAACCATCCGCGCCACCACCGCCGAACTCAGCCGGGCCACCGATGATACGGCGCGCCGCACCGAAAATCAGGCCGCCAGCGTCGAGGAAACCGCTGCTGCCCTGAACCAGATGACGGCTGCCGTCGCCAGCACCGCCGAAAGTGCCGCCACCGCCGCCAGTTTCTCGGCCAAGGCCAAACAGGACGCCGAGGAATCGGAAAAGATCTCCAACCAGACCGTCGCCGCGATCGATGAGATCGCCCAGTCCTCGAAGGCGATCAACCAGATCATCGGCGTGATCGACGAGATCGCCTTCCAGACCAATCTTCTCGCCTTGAACGCCGGCGTCGAGGCGGCGCGCGCGGGCGAGGCCGGTCGCGGTTTCGCCGTCGTTGCCCAGGAAGTGCGCGAACTCGCGCAGCGTTCCGCCAAGGCAGCGAAGGAGATCAAGACGCTGATCGTCAATTCGGGCACGCAGGTCGAACGCGGTGTCGCGCTGGTGAGCGATTCCGGCAAGGCGCTGGGCGATATCATCGGCCACCTCTCGCACATCTCGCAGCTGGCAACGACAATCGCCGATTCCGCCCGCGAACAATCGTCAGGCCTCTTGCAGATCAACGCGGCGATCAACCAGATGGACGGCGCCACACAGCAGAATGCCGCCATCGTCGAGGAAACCGCCGCCGCCGTGCACGGTCTGTCGGAGCAGGCCGGTGTCCTGAACGACCTGGCCGCAACCTTCCGCCAGCGCCGGGACGCCCCTGCGAAAATGCGTGTTGCCGCCTGATATCGGCGGTCAGCGCAGGGCCACCGACCGCTGACGAGATGTTCGAACAAAATGAGCCGCCACGCCCAGCGTGAGCGGCTCTTTCATTGTGGCGCTGCGGCCCGAATGTTCAAAAAGTATTACTTTTAATCAAATTTTACCAATTGCCTTGTTTAGTGATCGGCAATGCATGACGCAGCACGGGCATGAGCGCCCGGCCCCTTTTCCGGCACAATCAAAGGCGCAGACGCCAGCGGATCGACCCCCCGATCGCTGAGGCATGTCGGTCGGCCGCATTCGAGACAATGCTATGTTCAAAATGAAGATCAAGACGCTGCTACCGGTGCTCTTTCTGTCCCTCGTCGCCATTTCCCTCGTGCAGGGCGCCATCGCCGCTGTCGCGCTCACCAGTCTCGAAGCCAATACACGGGAGATCGGCGCCCAAAACATCCCGAACACCGAGCGCCTGCACGCCATCGTCACGACGCTGAACGATGTGCGCCGCAGCTACGCCGACTATCTGCTCGCCTCCGGCAAGACCGATTTCCGCAATGCCGAGACCACGCTGAAGACCCGCCGCCAGCGGCTGGCGGGCGCCATCGATGCCTTCGAAAAGCAGCCGAAGAGCGACTACATGAGCCAGAACTTCGCGCGGCTGCAGAAGGCGCTCGCTAACGACGCCGCCGTCGCCGACAAGATCATCGCGCTGGCGCTCGACAACAAGCGCAGCCAGGCCAATTCGCTCTATCGCGGCGAGCTGTCCATGTCGGCCAACAATATCCAGACGCTGATCGACGGCATGATCGCCAAAGACCGTCAGTCGACCGATGCCGGCCTCGTCTCGGCCGCCGGCAACTATTACGCCGGCACGGTCTCGATCGTCGCCGGTCTTGCCGTCGCGCTCGTTGCCGCCATCGCCGCCGCCTATCTCGCCTGGAAGCGCATCTCGCGCCCGATCACGACGATCGCCTCGCGCATGGCAGGCCTTGCGAATGGCGATATCGAAGCCGCCGTGCCCTATACCAACCGCCATGACGAGATCGGCGACATGGCCGCCGCCGTTTCCGTCTTCCGCGACAACGCTTTCGCCCGCCTCGATCTCGAACGCAGCGCCGAGGACAATCGCGCCCACGCCCGCGACGAGCGCGCCCGCAACGAAGCCGTCAAGGCGCGCGAGGCGGCCGAGATCAGTCATGCCGTCGAAGCGCTTGCCGGTGCCCTTGGCGCCCTGTCGGAAGGCGATCTCGCCCATCGCATCGAGCAGCCTTTCGCCGATCACCTCGATCGCCTCCGCAGCGATTTCAACGCCTCGGTCGCCAAGCTCAGCGAAGCGCTGGAAGAGGTCGGCCACAATGCGCATGCGATCGATGCCGGTGCCGGCGAAATCCGCAACGCCGCCGATGGCCTTGCGCGCCGCACCGAGCAGCAGGCCGCCTCGATCGAGGAAACGGCTGCGGCACTTGAAGAGATCACCACCACGGTGAAGGACACCGCCCGCCGCGCCGAGGAAGCCGGCAGCCTCGTGTCGCGCACCCGCGGCGGTGCAGAGGAGTCCGGCAACATCGTCCGCAAGGCCGTCTCCGCCATGACCGAGATCGAGCAATCCTCGCAGAAGATCGCCAACATCATCAGCGTCATCGACGACATCGCCTTCCAGACCAATCTCCTGGCGCTCAACGCAGGCGTCGAAGCCGCTCGCGCTGGCGAGGCCGGCAAGGGTTTTGCCGTCGTCGCCCAGGAAGTGCGCGAGCTCGCGCAGCGCTCGGCTACAGCCGCCAAGGAGATCGAGACCCTGATCTCGGCCTCCAACGCCCAGGTGCGTTCCGGTGTCAGCCTCGTCGGCGAAACCGGCAAGTCGCTGGAGACGATCGTCGGCCAGGTGCAGGACATCAGCCGCCATGTCGACGCGATCGTCACCGCCACCCGCGAACAGTCGACCGGCCTGGCCGAGATCAACACCGCAGTGAACACCATGGATCAAGGCACCCAGCAGAACGCCGCCATGGTCGAGGAGCAGACGGCCGCAAGTCACGGTCTCGCCCAGGAAGCCGCCAAGCTGATGCACCTGCTCGGCCAGTTCAACCTGCAGCCCGGCAATCGCAGCATGGCGCGCCGCTACGCCGCCGCCTGATCGATCGGTGACATAAACGACAAAACGCCCGCGCATGTCGCGGGCGTTCTTTTATGGACTTGGAAAGATCGGGGAAACCCGTTATCCGTGCATCCGCTGACGCTCGGGCTGCTCCGCGATGAAACGGTTGTTGCGGGCCGAAAGCGGCTCCACCGGTAGAATATCGATGACATCGGCAGCATCGAATTTGCGCTTCATGCCGCATATCGTGGCAATCACGACGCCCCTGTCAATATTGAAGGATGTCGCCAGGAAATTCCGTTCGTCGCCATGATCATCAATGGAAATAACAAACATATTATCCTCCGTGTATTATCCATTGATACACGCAGATTATTTATCATAGATGAATTTATAGATCATCCATCTTCAGCATATGAAAATATGCTTTGATTTTCTATCGACGATACACGCGCATTTGTTCACGACGGGAAATGCTCGACATGCGTTTCGGCGGTGCGACCGAAGTAGAGCACGCGGCGGCCGGGAAACGACACCATGTAGCCGGCGCAACCCATTGCCTTCACATTTTTGCAAAAGGCGCCGTAGCTGTAATCGGGCGGGTTCGCCTGCGCCCATCTGACCTGCGCGCCAACGCCTTCCGCGTCGAAGGCGAGCGCGACCATATCCTCCACCGGGCGGTTGTCGAGCACTACGCTGTCGCCATCAGGCAGGAAGTAGGTCGTCGTGTTCAGGCGATAATCGACGGTATAGCCCTCGAAGCCGGAACCGATCAGCGTTCCGACGATCTCGGGAAAGCTCATCGTCCCGTCATAAGCGCCATCAAGGCAGGTCTGGGCAATGGTCGTCTGTTGCGCGTTCATGGCGCTCTCCTCTCTTGAAACTGAAATCGAAGCTCGCTGGCCCTAGCTGACCGGGATGTCGCTGAGACCACGCTCCCGCGCGATCAGCCGCAACAGCCGCTCAAGTTCCCCGCGCTCCTCAGGCGAAAGCCCGCCGAAAAACATCGCGTCGTTTCGGTCCGCCAGTTCCGCCAGCCGTGGCACCAGCTCGCGGGCCGCAGGCTTGAGCATCAGCGTCTGCCCGCGCTTGCCATCCGGCTTGGCGTCGCGGCTCACCAGGTTCTTCTCGACCAGTCGATCGGCAAGCTTGGAGATCGCTCCCTTGGTCATGCCCATGCGCTCGGCCAGTTGCGAGGGCGCAATGCTCTCGACGTCGTAAAGCATGCGCAGAAACACCCACTCCGCCACCGTCACGCCTTCCGCTTCCACGTTGAGCGCGAAACTCTGCGACACGGCATTCGATACCGTCCGCAGCCAATAGCCGAGATGCGCTCCGATGTCGGAGATGGTTTCGGTCACGGGTGCCTCGTTGGTTAACTAGTAAACTACCATAACGAGGTTTCCTAGTCAACCTTATTCGCTAGGCTGCGTTATACTGCAGCGGGGGAGGGGATGCGGGCGATCACCTTGATCTCGAAATCGAAGCCCGCCAGCCAGTTGACGCCGACAGCCGTCCAGTTCGGATAGGGCTTATCGCTGAACACCTTCAGCCGAACGTCGTTGACCGTCGCGAACTGGTTTTCGGGATCGGTATGAAAACTGGTGACGTCGATGATGTCGTCGAAGCCGGCGCCGGCGGCCTTCAGCACGGCCGCGAGATTGTCGAAGGCGCGTTGCACTTGTTTCGAGAATTCCGGCTCGGGCGATCCATCCTCGCGGCTGCCCACTTGGCCGGAAACGAAGAGGAGATCGCCGGAGCGGATCGCGGCCGAATAGCTGTTGATCTCATAAAGCGCCTGTCGGCCGGCGGGGAAGATTGCGTCGCGTTTGGTCATGTCATGCTCCTGTTTCAACAAGGCAAAGCCCAAGCGTCCGCCGTCACGCCAAATGGCGCGACACGTTGCTTTTCAGTCACCTGGATCTCTGCTCTTCACGATCAAGGGCGAGAGTGATATACGCCCCGTATGTGAATATAGGAAGCATACGCGACGTATGTCAATGCGCATACGTCGCGTATGCTAATTTACGGAGACGAGGGTGACGGCGAGAACGCGCGCGCAGATGGTCGAGGAAACGAGGGCAAAGCTCATCGCGGCCGGCCGAAAGGCTTTTGCCACAAAGGGTTACGCCGCCTCGTCGATGGATGATTTCACCGCCGAAGCGGGGCTGACACGCGGCGCGCTCTATCACAATTTCGGCGACAAGAAGGGGCTGCTGCAGGCCGTCATCGACCAGATCGACGCCGAGATGCTGGTCCGCCAGCGCGCCGCGCAGGCCAAAGGGAAGACACCCTGGGAAGGTTTTATCAACGAAGGCATCGCCTATATCGAGATGGCGCTCGAGCCCGAGATCCAACGGATCATGCTGCTCGATGGTCCCGCCGTGCTCGGCGATCCCTCGCAATGGCCGAACCAGACCGCCTGCCTGCGCACAAGCACTGAGACCATCGAGGCGCTGATTGCGGACGGCATCGTCAAGCCCGTGGATGCCGAGGCCGCTGCCCGGCTGATCAACGGTGCGGCGCTCAACGCAGCGCTCTGGATCGCCGCGGCCGATGATCCGCATGCGGTTCTGGAAAAGGTCGTCGATGCCTTCAAACATCTCGCCGGCGGCCTGTTGCGGACCGCCAGCTAAGCTCTATCCGGTAGTCGGGCGCGCCGGGTTTACTTCTCCAGTGTCGCCACCACCTCGACATGCGAGGTCCACAAGAACTGGTCGATCGGCGTCACCGAGGTGATGCGATAGCCGCCCTCGATGAGAATGGCGAGGTCGCGGGCCAGCGTCAGCGGGTTGCAGCTGACGGCGGCGATCTTCTTCACCGTGGAGCGGGCAAGCTCCTTGCACTGGAATTCTGCGCCAGCGCGCGGCGGGTCGAAGACGACGGCATCGTAGACCTTCAGTTCGGAGGTCATCAGCGGCCGGCGAAACAGGTCGCGGCGCTCGACGCTGACGGGTTTGGTCCCCTGCGTGTTGCGCGCGGCGTGGTCGAGTGCCGCAAGCGGCTTGTCTTCGCTTTCCACCGCATGCACCCGGCCGATCCGCGCCAGCCTGAGCGAGAAGGTGCCCGTACCGGCGAAGAGGTCGGCGATACGCTTGGATTTGCCGGCATGGGCAAGCACCAGCTCGGCCATCGCTTCTTCCGCCGGCTTGGTCGCCTGCGTGAAGCTTCCCGCCGGTGGCGAGACCTGGACGCCGCCGAAATCGAGCATCGGCTTCACCGGCTCGATCAGGATCTCGCCATTGACGGAGACGCGCGCGATCCCGCGCATCGAGAGCACCGTCTCGGTCGCCTTGCGCCGCTGCTGGTCCGACAGTTTCTTCAGGCCGTCGGCGGCGATGTCGAGGCCGGTCGCCGTTTCTAGCACGGTGATGCGAAACGCCTCGGCGTTGACGGCAAGTGCCGCGCCAATCGCCTTGATCGCCGGCAGCCGCGCGATGAGGCTTGCCGACGAGATGGGACATTCCTCGATATTGACGAGGTGATGGCTTTCAGCCTGGTTGAAGCCGATGAGCATTTCTTTCTCGGTCTTGCGCGCCGCGAATGTCACGCGGCGGCGCTCGCCGGGATGAGCGACGACAAGCTCGCCAACCTCGGGCGTCAGTCCCTTGGACTTCAGCGCATCGATGACCAGCTGCCGCTTGAAGCCGCGATAGATCGCATCGCCTGCGTGCTGCAGCGTGCAGCCGCCGCAGGTGCCGTTGACGCCATCGGGGCCGAAGTGCCGACAGTGCGGCTCCTGCCGATCCGGCGAGGGCGTGGTGATCGACATCACCGTGCCCTGGCTCTTGACGCGCGCAATGGCGACCGTCTCGCCCGGCAGCGTGAAGGGCACGTAGACGGGGCCATCAGTGCCGTTGGCGATGCCGTCGCCCTGGGCGCCGAGCTTCTGGATGGTGACTGTTTCAGTGCTCACGGCTTGGTTCCTGCGAGTAGATATTCCTGGTTTCCGTCCCCGCCCGAGATCGGCGAGGGGATCAGCCCGAGGCTGCTCCAGCCCATGTCCTCGACGAACCAGCGCTCCAGTTCGGCGGCGACGGCCGGTGCGGTCGAAGGGTCCTTCAGCATGCCGCCCTTGCCGATCGCCTCGCGCCCGGCCTCGAACTGCGGCTTGACCAGCAATACGGCGGTAGCACCCGGTTCAGCGAGATCGAGCGCCGGCGCCAGCGCCAGCTTCAGCGTGATGAAGGAAACGTCGGAGACGATGAAGGTGAGGGGATGGCCGACATCCTCGGCCTCCAGATTGCGCGCGTTCAGGCCCTCGATATTGGTCACATCGGGGTTTTCGGCAAGCCGCGGGTGCATCTGGCCATGGCCGACGTCGATCGCGGTCACGTGCGCGGCGCCCCGTTCGAGCAGCACTTCGGTAAAGCCGCCGGTGGAGGCGCCGACATCGAGACAGTGATGGCCGGAAGGATGGAGCTTGAAGTGATCGAGTGCTGCCGCAAGCTTCAGCGCCGCGCGCGACACATATTCCTGCGCGGGATCATCGATCTCGATCGAGACATCCTCGCCGAAGACGGCGCCGGCCTTGGTGACGACCTTGCCGTCGACCTTGACGGTGCCACGGCTGACCGCGTCGCGGGCGCGCGAACGGCTGGCAAAAAGACCCAGGCTGACGAGGAGCTGGTCGATGCGTTGTGTATTTTGATCGGACATGGCCTGTCCATGCCGGGCAATGCCATCAGTTGCAAGCCTTTTGTTGATTGCCTCCGCCGTCGCTGTAGTCCTCTGATGTCACATGGATCGGCCATGCCCGCTCACCCGTCGACAGCAATGGGAAAATTAGCGGTCTCTAGCCAAGCGAAAAGAGACCTACAACCTGCGCTATGATGGCGTGTAATGACGAGACGTCAAACGGGTTGAATCCCCGAGAATTCAGCGCCTGCAGCCAATAAACTGCGACCAGTTGCCGCGCCGACTTAAACAATTTTAAATTTTCCGTGGCTAGTGTCGCCGTCGATTGCAGCGGCCGAAAACCGCGTCCGCCATGATGGCCCGAAATTCCACCGCCGATCATGTTTTCCTTCGTTGATAGTTTCCCCGCACGCGCTGACGCGTGCCCGATTTGCCATGGCGCCAGGCGCCCAGGAAAGACCGACTGATGTTTGCTAGAAACATGTCCCTGAACGGTAAGCTCGCCGCGACCTTCGCGGCTCTCATTCTCATCTTTGTATCCGTCTCCGCCTTCGTCTATTCGAAGGCCGGCGCCGTGGCGGAAGCTGCCATCGAGGAAAAGCGGTCGGAGCTGCTGGTCAACCAGATCGACGACGCGCTGCAGGCCATGCTCGAGCAGGCCGTAAACCTGCGCGGCTTCCTGCTCTTCAAGAGCGACAGCACCTATGGCGATCTCTTCAACAACCGCGACCGCATGCTGAATGCCATTGCCGCCGCCAAGCAGACGGCTGCGGGCAAGACCGAGTTCGTGAGCCAGATCGACGCCATGCAGAAGGCCGCCGACCTCTATTTCAACCAGCTTGCCGTGCCGCAAAGCAAGGCGCGCAAGGAAACCGACATGCCGATCGACCAGATCGTCAAGATCGGCGTCAACGAAACCAAGGGCCAGCTCGACGGCTTCCGCCAGGCCTCTGCCAAGATCAAGCAGGCCGCGCGTGATGAATCCGCAGCGCTTTCCGCCATCAAGGCCGATGCCAGCGCAACACTCAACATGACGTTGCTCTTCGGCGGCATCTTCGCGGCACTCGCCGCCGTCGTGCTTGCCTGGATGCTGTCGCGCAGCATCGTTCGCCCGATCGTCGGCATGACCTCCGCCATGGGCCGTCTGGCCGGTGGCCAGAACGATATCGACGTTCCCGCGCTCGATCGCCAGGACGAAGTCGGCCGCATGGCGCAATCGGTGCTGGTGTTCAAGAACGCGGCGATCGAGAAGCTGCGCCTTGCCGGCGAAACCGACCGCATGCGTGGAGATGCCGAGCGCCAGCGCCAGATGGGCGACGAGCAGAAGGCGCGCGAGGAAAGCGAACTGCGCTTCGCTATCGACAACCTCGCCGACGGTCTCTCCGGCCTTGCCAACGGCAATGTCGCGATCCGCATCACCACCGCGTTTGCGCCGCAGTTCGACCGCCTGCGCAACGACTTCAACCACGCCGTCGAGAAGCTGCAGGCAGCCCTGCAGTCGGTTGGCCACAATGCGTCTGCCATCAATGCCGGCGCCGGCGAAATCCGCACCGCAGCCGACGATCTGGCCCGCCGCACCGAGCAGCAGGCCGCAGCCGTCGAGGAAACGGCAGCAGCCCTCGAAGAAGTCACCACCACGGTCCGCGACAGCGCCAAGCGCGCCGAGGATGTCGGCCAGCTCGTCGAGCGCACCCGTCTCGGCGCCGAGCGCTCCGGCGAGGTTGTCCGCAAGGCCGTCACCGCCATGCAGGAAATCGAGAAGTCCTCGGGCGAGATCTCCAACATCATCGGTGTCATCGACGACATCGCATTCCAGACCAACCTGCTGGCGCTGAACGCCGGCGTCGAGGCCGCACGCGCCGGTGAAGCCGGCAAGGGCTTCGCGGTCGTCGCTCAGGAAGTGCGCGAGCTCGCCCAGCGCTCCGCCAATGCCGCCAAGGAAATCAAGGCGCTGATCAACACGTCTGGCACGCAGGTCAATTCCGGCGTCTCGCTGGTCGGCGAAACCGGCAAGGCGCTGTCCGAAATCGTCGGCGCCGTGCAGGAGATCAACCGCCATGTCGGCGCCATCGTCACCGCCACGCGCGAACAGTCGATCGGCCTGCAGGAGATCAACACCGCCGTCAACAACATGGACCAGGGCACCCAGCAGAACGCCGCCATGGTCGAGGAACAGACGGCCGCCAGCCACTCGCTCGCCCAGGAAGCCATGGCGCTGGACGATCTGCTGCGCCAGTTCAACCTCGGTAACGACCGCGCCGCACCGCGCGCGGCAACCGCCACCCCGGCCTCGCGCCCGGTCGCCTCGCCGGCCAACGCGCTGAAGCGCAGCGTTGCCCGCGCCTTCGGTGGCGGCGGCGCAAGTGCCGCGGCGGTCAAGGAAGAATGGTCGGAGTTCTGATCGAACGCCCGATCATCGACAGGAAAGGGAAGGGGCTGCGCATGACGCGGCCCCTTTCGCGTTCAGGACCTCAGCTGGCCGAAAACCTCAGCTAGCCAGCGCCAGCCCGCCATAGCGGCTGATCTCGCTTTCGATCTCCGCCACCAGCGTATCAAGTGCCGCGTTGCGCACCTTGCGGCCGCGACGGACCACATAGACGAGATCGGGCGGCACGGGGAAGCGGTCGGTGATGATCTGCATCTCCGGCCGGAGATGCCGCTCATTGAGCAGTGCCACCCCCATACCCGAACTGACGGCGGCGATAATGCCCGCGGCACTAGCGCATTCGAATACCGTCTCCAGAATGATCCCGCCATCTTGCCCGATATCGAGCGCCCAGTGGCGGTAGAAGCAATCGTCGTGGAAGGAGAGGAAGGGCACGGACGCCGTCTGCGGGAGGAGTAGGCTCGGATGCTTCACCCAGTGCAGCGTTTCGCGAAACAGGATGACATCGGTCGGGCGCACCTCGTGCGCGAACACCTGCACGATCGCCGCATCGAGCTCGCCCTGCTCAAGCATCGCTCTCAGGACCAGACTCATCCGCACCTGCGTGCGCACGGAAACATCGGGATGCAGCCGGCGGAAGCGGCCGAGAATATGGGCGAGCGCCGAGCAGGTCGTATCCTCCGTCAGCCCGAGCGCGATCCGCCCGGCCAGCGTCGTCTTCGACAGGCTGAGCAGCGCCTCGTCGTGCAGGCCGAGAATGCGGCCGGCATAATCCAGCAGCTCCTCGCCCTCGGTGGTGAAGGCGGTGGCGCCGGCCTTGCGGTTCAGGAGTTCGCAGCCGAGGCTCGTTTCCAGCCGCTTGATCTTGTGGCTGACGGCCGATTGCGACAGGCCGAGCGCTTCCGCCGCGCGCGTGATGCCGCCGTGGTGGCGGATCGCCCAGATGGCGCGCAAGGCGTCGATCTCCAGCCGCCGGTTGTTCAGGTCGCTCATTTCGTCTCGGTCTCTTCGTTGCCTGCCGGCGATAGCATGCAATGTTGAGCCAGCGTTTGCAAACTTCCATGACTGTTTTCGCTTGAAAGTCATGCCGTAATCGAAATTTGTCATGTGCCCGTCCGCAGCCAATAGCTTATGCCCTCGGTGAGACGCATGACAGGGATGACCGATGACGGACCACGCACTGACCGCCACGACCAAGCAGCAGCATCGCCTTCTATGGCCGGTGATGGCCACATTGCTGATCATCGGCTGGAGCTCCGGCTTCGTCGGCATCCGCTACGCCAGCGAGGAAGCAAGCGTCGTGCTGGTGCTCTTCTGGCGCACGCTGCTGTCCGGCCTGATCCTGCTGCCCTTCGCCCTGACCATCGGCCCGCGCATGCAGTGGAAGGCGATCGTCGGGCAAATGTGGTTCGGCGTCATGTCGGTCTTCCTCTATCTCGGCGGTTTCGCGCTGGCGATCGAGCAGCGCGTGCCCACCGGCCTCGTGGCGCTGATCTCGGACCTGCTGCCGCTCGCCATCGCCACCCTGTCGCAGCCGGTGCTCGGCGAACGCCTGAGCGGCCGGCAGTGGCTGGGCACGGCGATCGCCGTGGCCGGCGTGCTGATCGTCTCGCTCGATAGCCTGAGCTTCGGCTCGGCGCCGCTCTGGGCTTACGGATTGACTGTCGGCTCGATGCTGATCTTCGCGCTCGCCTCGGTGCTCCACAAGCGCCGCCGCGTCGGCCACATGCCTGTGCATCAAAGCCTCTGCATCCACACGCTGACCGGCTCCGTGCTCTTCGGTATCTGCGCCCTGATGCAGGGCGACATCGCGCCGCCGATGACTGAGAATTTTGCCATCGGCATGGTCTGGCTGGTGCTGATCGCCACCTTCGCCGCCTATTCGGTCTATTACACCAGCCTGCGGCTCTTCCCGGTCGCCAAGGTCAGCGCCGCGATCTATCTGAGCCCACCGGTCACCATGCTCTGGGCCTGGGCGCTGTTCTCCGAGCCGCTGACGCTGACGATGTTCGTCGGTCTCGGCGTCACGCTGGTCGGCGTCTTCATGACCTCGCGAAGCTGACACGTCACGCGTCGTTCGCCTTGCCGTCCCGGAAATACAGGCGCTGGATCACCGCCATGATCAGCGCCGTCGCCCAGCCGAAGATGATCCAGCCGTTGACCGCCTCGAACGCCGAAATCTGCCGCCACTCCTTGCCAAGCACGACATCGCCATAGCCGACCGTCGTGAAGGTGGCGGTGGAAAAATAGATGGCGTCGTCAAGCGATGGCAGCGCGCCGATCAGATAGTAGAGAAGCGCCCAGAGGCAAATATCGAGACCGATCGGGATCAGCAGATAGCTAACCCAGGCGACCGTCGCGATCGTGGCGTGGCGGCCGAGATATCCGGGCTCAGCGTGCCGGATGGCGCGAAGCCCGATCTCCATGAATATGGCCTGTATGGCGACTGTGGCCGCGATCAGCGCGGTGGCGAGAAGAAAATTGACGGGCACCGGACCTCCAGCGGATGTGGGTCAATATCAATATTGCGCGACAATCTCGGCTTCGTTGCGCCCACGCGCGAGCCGGCAGAACAGCACGCTTCAAGCGGCGCGCGATGAACGCTCGCCAGCGTCGTCGCCCTCGGCATGCGCGCGACGCAACAGCCAACGCACAAGTTCCCTCGCTTCGCGCGGCTCAAGCAGGACAGCCGTCACCCCTGCATTGACAGGCAAGCCCGTCGCCCGGTCGATGACGTCGACAAGCCCAAGGCGGCCCGGCACAACCATGTACCGCACTCCGATCGCCGCTCCTGACTGCATTCCAACCACACCCCTCGCTTTCATCCCGGCCAAACTAGCAGGCACGTCACGTTCCGCATTGCGCAGGATCAATCCTTCGGGGGAAAGGCAGCCATATCGGCGCAGCGTTGATCACACGCAATGCAGGCCGACGACCAAGCCCCTATGCTCATCCGCGCGAAAATCCGGATGGAGCCCGCCGTGCAGAACGTTCAGCGCAAACATGGCCCCTCAGGGCTGGTCGCGGCAACAATGGCCGAGCTGCGCGCCGCACCGCTCCTCGCACTCCTCGTCTTCGTGCCCGTCGTCATCCTGACCGATATGGCGGCACCCGAGGCGCACACGCTGCTCTTCATCCTCTCCGTGCTCGCCATCATCCCGCTCGCGGCCCTGCTCAGCCGCGCGACCGAAGCCGTCTCCGCCCGCACGGGCGACGCCGTCGGCGGCCTGTTGAACGCCACGCTCGGCAATCTCACCGAACTCGTCATATCGCTCGCTGCCCTGCAGGCCGGGCAATATCTGCTGGTCAAGGCCTCGATCGCCGGCGCCATCGTCACCAACACGCTGTTCATGCTCGGCGGCTCCTTCCTGCTCGGCGGCCTCAGGCATCACCTGCAGGAGTTCAATCGCGTCAGCGCCCGCTTCCAGGCGTCGCTGCTCTTTCTCGCCACCGTCGCGCTGTTCGTGCCCTCGCTGGTCAGCCGTGCCGATCAGGGCCCGGAGATGGTGCAGGCGCTCAGCCTCGGCCTCGCCGTGATCCTGATCGCCGTCTACGCGATGGGCATGCTGTTCTCGCTGAAGACCCACCGCGAACTCTTCGCCAGCGTCGGCGAGGCCGAAGAGCACCACGGCGGCTGGGGGCTTTCGACCAGCATTATCATCCTCGTCGTGGTGACGCTTTTCGTGGCGCTGATCAGCGAGGTCTTCGTCGGCTCAGTGCAGGCGGCGGCCGAGAAGATGGGTATGACGCCAGCCTTTGTCGGCTTCATCGTCGTGGCGCTCGTGGGGGCGGCGGCGGAAATGACCGCGGCCTTCTCGGCCGCCCGCGCCAACCGGCTCGACCTCAGCGTCGGCATCGCGCTTGGCAGCGCCTCGCAGATCGCGCTCTTCGTCGCTCCCGTTCTCGTCATCGTCAGCTATTTCATCGGCCCTGAGCCGATGTCGCTGCAGTTCTGGCCGGGCGCGGTGGCTATGATGTTCCTCGCCATGATGGCGGCCGCACTGCTCTCCAATGGCGGGCGCGGCGCCTGGTATGTCGGCGTGCTGGCGCTCGCCGTCTACGCCATATTCGGCCTGACACTCTTCCTTCTGCCGCCCGCCGCTTCCTAGTATCCGGCAAAGTTCGGAGACGTGCGCATCCGCGCCACATCCCGCTTCGGCGTCTCCTTGTGCACGCGGACATAATCGCGGTTGAACTGCGATGGGCTGTCATATCCGACGCGAAACCCCGCCTCGGCCGCCGTCATGCCCTCGACGATCATCAGCCGCCGCGCCTCCTGCAGGCGGATCTGGGTGCGAAACTGCAGCGGGCTCATCGCCATCGCCGCCCGAAAATGCTCGTAGAAGGATGACGAGCTCATGCCGGCAATATCCGCCAGTTCCTCGATCGCGAACGGGCTGCCGAAATTGCGGCAGACATAATCCACCGCCCGGCCGATCTGGTTCAGCCGGCTCTCGCCGCTGGCGATCTGCCGGATCAGCCCGCCCTGCGGTCCCGAGATCAGCCGATGCAAAATCTCCCGCTCGACAAGCGGCGCCAGAACCGACGCATCCTCGGGCGCATCGAGCAGACCAAGCAGACGCGCCGCCGCGTCGATCAGCCGTGGCGTCGTCCCGCTCACCCGCGCTGCCGCCGGGCTTTCGTCGCGCGCAGGTGATCCCGCGATCATCTCGTTCAGAAGCGTGCGGTCGAACTCCAGCCGCAGGCAGAGATAGGGCGCCTCAGGGCTCGCCTCGATCACCGCGCCGATGACAGGCAGGTCGACGCCAACCACGAGATAATGCGCGGCATCGTAGATATAACTGGTATCGCCGATCGTCGCTCGCTTGCGCCCCTGCGCCACGATGCAGCAGGAGGGCTTGTAGAGCGTATGCAGCGGCTCGGTGGTCGCCGAGGATCGTATAACGCCGACGCGCGGCAGCGCGGTGTCGAAGTTTCCATCAGTGCCGGCATGGCGATCGATCAGGGCGGCAAGATCGGTAATTGTTTCCATGGCGCCAGCATCGGACGTCTCGCGCGCTTTGCCAAGAGACCATCATCCCATTTCGGAGGATCGTGCAAGAATTCCGGAAAAGCCGTCTACCGCAACAAGTCTTGTCGGCGCGATCCTGTGTCGGTCAACAGATCGCTTGAGGAGCAAGACATGACCGATATGAAGAACAAGGTAGTGCTGATCACTGGCGCCAGCAGCGGCATCGGCGCCGCCACCGCCCGCGAATTGGGCCGCGCCGGCGCAAAGCTGGTCATCGGCGCGCGCAGAACCGACCGTTTGGACGCTTTGAGCGAGGAAATCCGTGCCGCTGGCGGTGTCGTGATCTCGAAAGCGCTCGATGTCACCGAGCGCGCCGACATGCAGGCCTTCGTCGACGCCGCTGTTGCCGAGTTCGGCCGCGTCGACGTCCTCGTCAACAATGCCGGCGTCATGCCGCTGTCGCTGATGTCCTCGTTGAAGGTCGAGGAATGGGACCGGATGATCGACGTCAACATCAAGGGCGTGCTCTATGGAATCGCCGCGGTGCTGCCCGTCATGAACGCCCAACAATCCGGCCAGATCATCAACGTCTCCTCCGTCGGCGGCCTCGCCGTCTCGCCGACAGCGGCGGTCTATTGCGCGACGAAGTACGCGGTGCGGGCGATCTCCGATGGCCTGCGTCAGGAAAACAAGATCCTGCGCGTCACCTGCATCTATCCCGGCGTGGTCGAATCCGAACTCGCCGACACCATCACCGAACCCTTCGCCGCCGAAGCCATGGTCGCCTACCGCGCCGTTGCACTGAAACCCGACGCCATCGCCCGCGCCATCCTCTACGCCATCGGCCAGCCCGCCGATGTCGATGTCAACGACATCGTCGTGCGCCCGACGGCCAATGCCGGGTTGTGAGGGGGAGGTTTGGGGGGGGGGGCGAGGCGAGGGCTAGGCGAGACCAGGGTCGTGGGCGTTTGAGATTGTGACACCCCCCTCTGTCCTGCCGGACATCTCCCCCACAAGGGGGGAGATCGACTCGCGGTTAGGTTTTCGCCAGATGTTGAGGTAAGAACCAGCGGCCAAGCCCAGCCAATCTCCCCACCTGTGGGGGAGATGCCCGGCAGGGCAGAGGGGGGTAATTCTTGCGCAGAGCTAGCGTATGGAAATTCCCAGGGGCCGAGCGTTCATTCACCCCGCCAATACAAACTCGACGCCCACTTACCCAGCAAACCCAACAGCCGCCGGCCGCCCAAGCGCCTTGAACACGGTGCCGACAATCCCGGCCCGGTCGAGCCCGGCCTGCGCGTTCATCACCTCGGGCTTCGCCTGCTCCACCCAGAGATCGGGCATCACGAGCGAGCGAACCTTCAGCCCGTTGTCGAGCAGGCCCTCGGTCGCCAAGAACTGCAGCACATGGCTGCCGAAGCCGCCGACGGCACCTTCTTCAACCGTGATCAGCATTTCGTGGTGACGCGCCAGCTGGCGGATCAGGTCGTGGTCGAGCGGCTTGGCGAAGCGCGCATCGGCAACCGTGGTCGAAAGCCCTGCGGCATCGAGGTCTTCGGCGGCCAGCATGCAGTCGGCCAATCGCGTGCCGAAGGAGAGCAGCGCCACCTTGGTGCCTTCCTTGACGATGCGGCCCTTGCCGATCTGCAGGATTTCGCCGCGAACCGGCATCTCGACGCCCACGCCTTCACCGCGCGGATAGCGGAAGGAGATCGGGCCTGCGTCATAGGCGGCTGCCGTGCGCACCATGTGCTTCAGCTCCGCCTCGTCGGCGGCGGCCATGACGACGAAGCCCGGCAGTGTCGCGAGGAAGGTCGTGTCGAACGAGCCCGCATGCGTCGGGCCGTCGGCGCCGACGAAGCCGGCGCGGTCGATCGGGAAGCGCACCGGCAGGCCCTGGATCGCCACGTCGTGCACCACCTGGTCGAAGGCGCGCTGCAGGAAGGTCGAATAGAGTGCGGTGAACGGCTTGTAGCCCTCGGCGGCAAGCCCGGCGGCGAAGGTCACGGCATGCTGCTCGGCAATGCCGACATCGAAACAGCGTGACGGAAACACGCTTGCCAGCTTGTCCAGACCCGTGCCGCTCGGCATGGCGGCGGTGATGCCGACGATCTTGTCGTCGAGCTCGGCTTCCTGCACCAGCGCTTCGGCAAACACATTGGTGTAGCTCGGCGCGTTCGGCTTCACCTTCGCCTGCGCGCCGGTGATGACATCGAACTTGTTGACGCCGTGATACTTGTCGGCGGCGGCTTCCGCGGGTGCGTAGCCCTTGCCCTTCTGCGTCACCACATGGATCAGCACCGGCCCATGCGCATTGTCGCGCACATTGCGCAGCACTGGCAGCAGGTGCTCGAAGGAATGACCGTCGATCGGGCCGATATGATAAAAGCCCATCTCCTCGAACATGGTGCCGCCGGTCACGTAGCCGCGCGCATGCTCGACGGCGCGGGTAATGGCGCGATCGACCGATTTGCCGAGATAGCTCGTCAGTTTCTTGCCGACCTCGCGCATGCCCATATAGGTGCGGCCCGAGGCCAGGCGCGCCAGATAGGCGCTCATGGCGCCCGTCGGCGGCGCGATCGACATGTCGTTGTCGTTGAGGATGACAATCAGCCGCGCATCGAGCGCGCCGGCATTGTTCAGCGCCTCATAGGCCATGCCGGCCGACATTGCGCCGTCGCCGATCACCGCGATGACATTGCGCTTCGAGCCGGACAAGTCCGCCGCCACCGCCATGCCGAGGCCGGCCGAGATCGAGGTCGAGGAGTGTGCGGCGCCGAATGGATCGTATTCGCTCTCCGCGCGGCGGGTGAAGCCCGAGAGCCCGCCTTCCTGGCGCAGCGTGCGAATGCGGTCGCGCCGGCCGGTTAGGATCTTGTGCGGATAACACTGGTGCCCGACATCGAAGATCAGTTTGTCGTCAGGCGTGTTGAAGACATTGTGGATGGCGATCGTCAGTTCGACCACGCCGAGGCCGGCGCCCAGATGTCCGCCCGTCTTGGATACCGCGTCGATCATCTCGTCGCGCACCTCGCGCGCAAGCTGCGGCAGGTCGCGATCCTCCAGCTTACGGAGGTCGGCCGGATAAATGACCTTGTCCAGCAGCGGCGTCTTCGGCGGTTGTGTCACGGGAGGCACTCTTTCTTGTCGTTCTTGTTCTTGTCGTCTTTTCCAGGCGTTTTGGGGCACATAGCCTTTAGGCCATAAGTTGCGGTGAAAGAAGTCGATTTCAAGAACCGCAAGGATCCTTTCTAGAGGAGAACGCTACTCCGGCAAAGGGACGAATTCCTCTTCATCCCCCGGAACGATGTCGAAACGGCCGGTGCGCCACTCCTCCTTGGCCTTTTCGATCCGCTCTTTCGACGACGAAACGAAGTTCCACCAGATGTAGCGCTTCGAGTTCAGCGCCGCCCCGCCGAACAGCATGAGATGACAGCCTTGGGCGCCACCCTCGAGCGTGATTGCGTCACCCGGACGGAACACCAGCAGCTGGTCGGCCGCGAATCGGTCGCCCGCGATCAAGACTTCGCCAGACAGCACATAGATCGCCCGCTCCTCATGCGCGGCGCCGAACGGGAACTTCGCGCCGGCATCGAGATTGATATCGGCATAGAGCGTGTCGGAAAGCACGTTGACCGGCGAAGTCATGCCCTCGAACGCACCGATGACAACCCGCCCACGCACCCCGCGCTCGTCGATCACGGGCATTGCGCTCTTTTCCGTATGCGCGAAGGAGGGATCGATCTCCTCCTTGTCATCGGGCAGCGCCAGCCACGTCTGCAGCCCGGACATCAGGAGCGGATGGCCGCGCAGATTGTCGGGCGTGCGCTCCGAATGCACGATACCACGCCCCGCCGTCATCAGGTTGATATCGCCGGGCCGGATTACCTTCTCGGTTCCGAGGCTGTCGAGATGGCGGATCTCGCCATCGAACAGATAGGTGACCGTCGACAACCCGATATGCGGATGCGGCTTCACATCGAGCGCCTCATCAGGCTTCAAGATCGCGGGGCCCATCCGATCAAAAAAGATAAACGGCCCCACCAGCCGCCGCTGCCGTGTTGGCAGCGCCCGCCTGACCTGAAACCCGCCGATATCGCTGGTGCGCGGGATGATCAGGTTCTCGATGGCGTCGCAGGCAAAGGCATCGCCGGGGAGAGGGTCTTTGCCGGGGAAGAAGGACATGGGGGGCCTTTCTAAAGCGTTTCCTGGTCGTCAGGATACTTCGCCAGGAATGTTTCGAGCTCGGCAAGCAATCGCGGTAGATGCTGGCTAATAGCGGCCCAAAGCACATCGTCTAGTACATCAGGATAGTCATGGCGCAGGATGTTGCCGAAATTCCGGATGCCGTTCCAATTATGTGAGGGGAATAGCTCTTCAGCAAGCGGACCAAGCTTTACTGATGCTTCCGAAAGCCGTGAAAAGCACCGTTCGCAAGCATCCTTTACCAGGTTGTTGCGAACATAGTCCCCAAGTTCCATTCCGTGCGAGTATCTAAGAATGGCTTGGCCGTTCTCGACGATGTCGCGCATACGGATGAGAGGGCGCTTAGTAGGCAACGGCGCGGTCCCGTTCCACGTTACGCTTGAACCGTTCCTTGCCCAATGGTTCCGCGACTATATCGACGCTAGGCGCGCCCGTGATTCTGCTGATCAGCAGCCGCAGATTTTCAAGCGCGCTGAAATAGCCAAAGCCGGACTGGATCACGGGCTCGGAGAATTTGACAAGCACGTCAAGGTCAGACTCGTCAGTCGCTTCGCCGCGCGCCACTGACCCGAACAGCGAGACATGCTCCGCGCCTGCTGCCCGCAGTTCGGTCTCATGCTTGCGAATGATCGCTATCACCTGATCCTTGTCCATGCCGCCAATATAATCGACCTCTGCGACTTGGTCGAGACGCCGCCACAACCGGCCAAGCCGCCCGCGTCGATCACATCGCCGTAAACCCGTTATCGACGAACAGATGCGCGCCGTTGACGAAGCTCGATTCATCGCTGGCGAGATAAAGTGCCGCCCGCGCCACATCCTCCGGCTCTCCGATCCGCCCCTGCTGCGCCGCAATCGCAGCGTCGGAGACATCGACGCCGAGTTTCTGCAGGTCGGCCACTTCGCGCAGGCCGTGCGGCGTGCGGATGAAGCCGGGGCAGACCGCGTTGCAGCGGATGTTGCGGTCGCGGAACTCGACGGCGATCGCCCGCGCGAACATATGCACCGCCCCCTTGGTCGTGTCGTAGAGCACTTCCATCGGCGTCGCCGCCACAGCCGAGATCGAAGAGGTGCAGACGATCGACCCGCCGCCGGCCGCAATCATCTTCGGCAACACCGCCTTGGTCATCAGGAACATCGAGCGCACGTTGACGGCATGCAGCCAGTCCCATTCCTCCAGTGTGGTTTCGAGGAACGGCTTGATGACGATCGTGCCGGCATGGTTGAAGAGCACGGTCACCGCGCCATAGCGCGCCTCGATGTCCGCTACGGCTGTATTCACCGCCGTCTCGTCAGAAACATCGGCCGTCCAGAAATCAGCCTCGCCACCGGCGGCCCGGATATCCTTCACGGTCTCAGCCGCCGCCTCGCCATTGCGATCGATGATCGCGACCTTCGCGCCCTCGGCCGCAAACAGCTTCGACGCCGCTCCGCCCATGCCGGTCGCCCCGCCCGAGATAATCGCGATCTTGCCCTTCAATCTGTTCGTCATGCCGTCTCGTCCTCTCTGGTGTTTCGAGGATGATAGACCGCCATTTGGCCGCTGGCCAAGAGGTGTATTTGTGGAGAGAGCACTGACCGCGACTAAAGGCGCCTGAGCCATTTATTCGGGCACCGCCTTCACCTCCCTCATTCCTGTGCTTGTCACAGGAATCCAGCCGGCGCGCGTCTGCGCGGCGAAGAGACTCTATTGCGATCAAGGACTTGATCGCGCTGGATCCCTGTGACGAGCACAGGGATGAGGGCGGAGAGTTGGATGCGCGTCGAGATTATCTGGAAGGCACCGCCGTCCTATGCGCGCCGCTCTGAAGCGTCGTCCCTCAAGCCCCGTCCAAAGGCTCCACGCCCTGCGGCTTGCCCGCGCGGTCGAGCCTGATCTTCTCAATCCGGTTTTCAGCCGCCGAAAGCAGCGTCTCGCAATGCTTCTTCAGCGCTTCGCCGCGCTCGTAGATTTCGATGGACTCGTCCAGCGCCACGTCGCCGCGTTCCAGCCGGGCGACGATGCTTTCGAGTTCGGCGACCGCCTTTTCGAAAGAGAGGCCGGAAACCTCCGGCTTGGCGTTGTCGGTCATACTCAACCCTTCATCATTCTCAAAACATGCAAGCCTGCCGATTCGGCTAGGCCCTCGAGATCATAGCCGCCTTCCAGAAGGCTGACGACCCGGTTGCCGGCACTTTTGTCGGCCACTTCGAGCAGCCGTCCGGTCGCCCAGTCGAAGTCCTCGCCGACAAGGTTGATCTGCGCCAGCGGGTCGCGGTGATGCGCGTCGAAGCCGGCCGAGATGATGATCAGGTCGGGGCGGAAATCGTTCAGCGCCGGCAGCACGCGGGATTTGAACGCCTCGCGGAAATGCTCGCTGCCGACATTGGGCGAAAGCGGTGCGTTGACGATCGTGTCGTGCGCGCCGGTTTCGTTCTTGGCGCCGCTGCCGGGATAGAGCGGCATCTGATGCGTCGAGCAGAACAAAATGGACGGATCGTCCCAGAAGATGTCCTGCGTGCCGTTGCCGTGGTGCACGTCCCAATCGACGATCGCCACGCGTTCGGCGCCATGCCTGCGCTGGGCGTGGCGTGCGGCGATGGCGGCGTTGTTGAAGAAGCAGAAGCCCATCGCCTTGGATTTCTCGGCGTGGTGGCCGGGTGGCCGCGAGGCTACGAAGACATTGTCCGCCTTGCCGGTGAAGACGTCGTCGACCGCCGCCATCGCGCCGCCGATCCCGGTCAGCGCGGCCTGCAGGCTCTTCGGGCTGGCATAGGTGTCGGCCTCGAGCTGGTTGATCTCGCCTTCTTCCTCCGGCACCTGCCGCATCACGGCGAAGAGATGCTCTTCCGGATGCGCCAGAAGCACGGCATCTTCCGATGCCTGCGGTGCCTGCTGGCGATCCAGCCGGTCGAAATGCGGGTGCCCCAGCGCCACGTTCAGCGCCCGCAGCCGGTCGGATCGCTCGGGGTGGCCCTCGGGCGTGATGTGTTCCAGAAAGATCGGATGTTCGTAAAGGCGGGTGCTCATAAGAGCCTTTCCTGGTTAGATTGAAGCATTCTGTTGGCTCAAACGGAGTCGAATGGTCGTCCGGCCGGCGCGCGTCGTAGCCCAAGCATACGGCCAAGCCGGCCGGACGATCAGGCGGCCCGTTTCAGCCAACCCGAAGGGCCGGGCATCTTTCCGCCAGGATCAAAGGCGATCGGCTCGACCGTACCCGGGGTATGCCCTTCGCCAATCGCCTTTGCCCTGACGAAAACCTGCTCCGGCAGAATGCTTCAAGCTAACCAGGAAAGGCTCTAAATCACTCTATCTGCCTGCCTCGTCATGTTCCACAGCAGATGGGGTAGGGGCTCGCGATTTCAACAATCGTGCGCTGTCATACGCCTTTCGCGTTCATTTACATAATATTAGCAGGAGATTATTCTTGGGGGACTAAAGCAATTCCAGCAAAAGTGCAGCGCGGTTTTGCGTCCGGAATTGCGTGGTAGCAAAGGCTGAGACTGGGGGAAATCGATGAACGCTGCGATGCGCTCCAACATTGTGCAGATCCACGTGCCGTTTCGCGATGTGGATATGAACGGCCAGATGTTCCTCGGCTCCTACATCTCCTATGCCGAATCCGCGCTGGCGAAATTCTGGTCCGAGCGCCCGGAACTGGCGGACGAGCCTCTTTACGTGGCGAGCAAGATCACCTGCATCCTGCACCGTCCGCTGCGCTATGACGAAATGGTGCTGTTTACCACCGCCGTCGACAAGATCGGCGTGCGCTCCGTTGGCTTCATCATTGCGGTGGACACAGGCGAAGAGCGCGCCGCCGAGGTCGAGATTGTCTGGCAGGCGCAGACGCGCGAGGACAAGGCACCGGTCCCGCTGCCTGAGGTGACGCGGGACTGGCTCTACGGTTTCATGAACTAGGTTCTGGCTTAGCCTTTAACGGGCAGCAGCGGATAGCCGGCCATGACCGCGCGGCCGACCAGTGCCGCCACGAAGGCCTTGATCACGTCGCCGGGAATGAATGCCATCGAGCCGGTGAACGCCGCCTTGAGGCCGATCTGAGCGGCAAAGGCGAGATAGACGATGCCGAAGGCATAGAGCACGACGATCCCGCCCATCATGGCCGCGAAGAAGAAGCCGGTCAGCTGCATCCCGGCCGCCTGGCCGTGCTTCACCAGCCGCTCGCTGATATAGCCGGTCGTGAAGGCGGCGACGACCCAGCCGATCAGGAAGCCCGTGGTGGGCGCTACAAACGCCGCGAGCCCGCCGCGTCCGCCGGAAAGAACCGGCAGGCCGATGGCGACAAGCACCAGCACGATCAACACCGCCACCGTGCCGCGCCGGGCGCCGAGCACCACGCCGGCCATCATCACGCCGAGCGACTGCGCCGTGATCGGCACCGGAATGAAGCCGAGCGTGATCGGCGGCAGGATGCCGAGCGCGACGATGATGGCGGCAAACAGGGCGGACAGAACGAGGTCTCGGGTGCTCATGATGGCTCCGTGGTTCAATAGGTGCTAATTCACATGCCGCCGAATACCGCGCGCGTCAATCGCAGCCGCGATGTTATCAGCATCCTTCAGCGTCAGGATGATCAGCGGCACCAGCACGGTCGCCGGCCGCACCTTCAGCCCGCGCGCATGGTGCGCCTCGGCAATCGCGTGGTAGCGGCCGATAATTTCGGGCACGAAGCGCACCACCAGCCCGACGGCAAGCCCGACATCGTCGGCCCGCACCAGCCCCAGTCGCTCCAGCGGCCGGGCGGCAAGCGTGATCTCGTCCATGAAGGCGGCGATCGTGGTTGTCGCGGTCACACTCGCGGCAAACAGCATCAGCGCCGTCAGCCGAAGCAGCGCCACCACCGCGCCGTGCCATGGATTGAAGGCGAGGCTGAAGACGGCGACGATCAGAATGGTGAGAAGGATCGGCTTCAAGCGCGCAAGGGCTGCACGAACCGGCATGCCGATGCCGAAATAGACCGCGCCCGTAGCGACGACGGCCACGACCAGCAGCGCGATGTTGGCGGTGGCGAATAGCGCGACGCCGAGCACGGCGAGCACGATGAGCTTCACCCGCGCCGAGATCAGGTGCAGCCGGCTATTGCCCTCGACGTAAAGCGATTGCATCAGGCCGCGAGCTCCCGGTAACGGGCGATCGCCTCGGCGGCCGGCGCATCGGCCGCCAGTTGGCCCTGGTGAAACACCAGCACCCGCGGATAATCGGCGATCAGTTCCAGATCGTGGGTGATGACGATGGCGCTTTCGTGCAGGCTCTCGATCAGCCCCTGCACGAGGCCGCGGTTGCGCAGGTCGAGCTGGTTGGTCGGCTCGTCGAGAATGAGAATGTCGGGGCCGGTAGCGAGCACCGAGCAGAGCGCCGCCATCTGCAGTTCGCCGCCGGAAAGCTCGTGCGCACGCCGCTCGGCCAAATGCCCGGCGTTGAAGCGGTCGAGCACCTCGGCCACCCTGGCCTCGATCGCGGCCTTTGCAAGCCCGCGGCTCTTCAGCCCAAAGGCGATATCGTCGCGTACGACAGGCAGGATGATCTGGTTCTGCGGCGATTGGAAAATGAAGCCGACATCGCCGAGCGCTGCCTTCTCGTCCGATGTGTCGCGACCGTTGACGATGACCCGCCCCGTGGACGGCTTGGTCAGGCCGTTGATCAGCCTTGCGAAGGTCGTCTTGCCGGAGCCGTTCAGCCCGATGATGGCGATGCGCTTCTCGGTGAGTTCAAGCGTCAGCGGCTGCAGCGCAGTCCGCGATCCATAGCTGACACCGGCGCTTTCGAAACGGATATTCACTGCGTCCCCCTGAGGTGAAGCGCCGTTCTATAAACGAATGCGGCCGGAGGGAAGATCAAAACGTGGGCGGCCGGAAGGCCATTGCATCCTCGCCCGAACCCGCCATATTCGGGTGGCCAGAGCATGTCGCGCAAAAGTGTGAAGCGGTTTTGCGATAACGACATGCGGTAGAACAAAGGCCTAAAGCGCAACGAGCGAATCTGAAAGATCGCGAGGCGTGCTTTAGGAACATTTTCCGGATTATCATCGCTGCCATGACGAAGCTGATCTCCAATGCCGACGCCCGCCGCATCTTTCTGGCCAAGCAGGGCCTCAGTGCCCCGCCCAACCGCGTGCTCACCAAACCCGGCCTGCTGCAGCTGATCCACGATCTCGGCTTCGTGCAGATCGACAGCATCCAGTGGGTGGAGCGCGCCCATCACCAGATCCTCTTCTCGCGCAACCAGACCTACAAGCGCGAGCACCTGACGGCGCTGCTCGAAAAGGACGGCGCGCTGTTCGAGCACTGGACGCACGACGCCTCCATCCTGCCGAGCAGCTACTTCCGCTACTGGAAGCACAAGTTCCGGCGGGAGGAGGAGGTTCTGGTGGATCGCTGGCGCAAATGGCGCGGCGAGGGCTTCGAGGATGCCTTCGACGAGACCTATGAGCGGGTGAGCCGCGACGGCGCCATCATGGCGCGCGAGATCAAGGCCGATGGTCACGTCTCCGGCGGCTGGTGGAACTGGCATCCCAACAAGACGGCGCTCGAATATTTCTGGCGCACCGGCAAGTTCGCCATTTCAGGCCGCTCGAATTTCCAGAAGGTCTATGACCTGGTCGAGCGCGTCATCCCGGCCGAGTTCCATGAGCCGGAGGTCAGCCGCGAGGAATTCGTGGAGTGGGCCTGCCGCAGCGCGCTGACGAGGCTGGGCTTTGCCACCCATGGCGAGATCGCGGCCTTCTGGGCGCTGGTCTCGCCGGATGAGGCGAAGGGCTGGGTTACTGCCCATCGCGATGAACTGACCGAGATCCTGATCGAGCCGGCATTGGGCGGCAAACCGCGCCCGTCATGGGCGTTTACGGATTTCCTCGATACGCTCGATGACTATCCCGCGGCACCACCGCGCATCCGGGTGCTCAGCCCCTTCGATCCGATGATCCGCGACCGCAACCGCACAGAACGCCTCTTCGGCTTCTTCTATCGCATCGAGATCTTCGTGCCCGAGCCGAAGCGGGAGTACGGCTATTACGTCTTTCCGCTCTTGGAAGGCGATCGCCTGATCGGCCGCATCGACATGAAGGCGGACCGGAAAAAGGGCTCGCTCGACGTCAAGCGCCTGTGGCTGGAGCCGGGCGTAAAACCCTCCGCCGGCCGCCTTGAAAAGCTCGCAGCAGAGCTTGATCGTGTCGCCCGTTTCGCTGGCGTCGAGCGGGTCGAGATGCTGGAAGGTTGGCGCGGCTAAGCGATTGTCATTGTTGAGATAGTTCGTATTTTAGATGATTACCGCCTGTTAATCTTGACGGGGGTTTACCATGCTTCTTCGCGAACTTCTTAAGGACCGCGCTCGTACGATTACAGCATGAAAACACGAGCGATCAGATACGCCGCATGGACGGCATGGAACAGCCTCGCCCGCAGGGTCAGAGCACTGATGCGTAACCGTCGCGACGCCCGCGCCGCGGCGACAGGTTCGATCGTTTCGTTGAGCGAACAGCGTGCGCGGATGAAGCCCGTCACGGTCAAGTCCGCCCTGATAGATGCGGTCTATTTCAGCCAGGAAGACGGCAGATTGCGTGTCTGCCTGAACAATGGCGAGGAGCGCATGTTCGAAGGCGTGGCCGAAGCCCATGTCATCGCCATGGTGACGTCTGAATCGCCGGGCAAATATTACATGCAGAACGTCCGGACGCGCTTCAAGCGCATCGCCGCCTGACGAAGGGCGAAACCGGCGGGCGTTACCCGCCGGTTGATCATCTCACCGGCCTTAGCCGATCTCTGTCTCAGCGATCTTGATGCCGAAGCCTTCGAGGCCGACATAGTGGCGCTCGCTGCGGGTCAAGAGCTTGATCGAGGTGACGCCGAGATCCTTCAGGATCTGCGCGCCGAGACCGATTTCCAGCCACTCGCTTTCACGGTTCTGCGCTTCCGCATGGGCTTCGCGGCCCTGGCCCAGAGCCTTGCGGCCATTGTCCTGGTGACCGACGCCAACAGAACCTTCGCGCAGATAGACGATGACGCCGCGACCCTTCTCGGCGATCTTCTTCATGTAGTGATCGACCGAGCGCTTGCCGAACAGGTCGTCCACGACGCTTTCGGTGTGCAGGCGCACTGGAATGTCGATACCATCGCGGATATCGCCGAAGACGACGGCGAGGTGCTGCATCGGATCCCAGGGCAGCGAGTAGCTGTGCGCCTTGGCCTTGCCGAACGGCGTTTCGACATCGAAGCTCGCCTGCAGCTGGATCAACGTTTCTTTGCGCTGGCGATAGGCGATGAGGTCGGCGACGGAAACGAGCTTCAGGCCGTTTTCTTCGGCAAAGCTCGAGACCTGCGGACCACGCATCACGCTGCCGGTGTCGTTGACCAGTTCGCAGATCACGCCGATCGGCGGCAGGCCGGCGAGCTTGCAGAGGTCGACGGCGGCTTCCGTATGGCCGGAGCGCATCAGAACGCCACCCTCGCGGGCGACCAGCGGGAAGATGTGGCCGGGGCGCACGAAGTCGGAAGCGCCGACATTCGGGTTGGCGAGATTGCGCACCGTCAGCGTGCGGTCGTCGGCGGAGATGCCCGTCGTCGTGCCGTGCTTGAAGTCGACGGTGACGGTGAAGGCCGTCGTATGCGCGCTATCGTTTTCCGCGACCATGGCGTTGAGGCCGAGGCGCTTGGCCTCTTCCTTCGGCATCGGTGTGCAGACGATGCCCGAGGTGTGGCGCACGATGAAGGCCATCTTTTCCGGCGTACAGTGAACAGCGGCAACGATAAGATCGCCTTCGTTCTCGCGGCCGTCGTCATCGACGACGACAACGATTTCGCCGGCCTCGAAGGCCCGGATAGCGTCTACGACGCGCTTCTGATCGTAAGGCATGGGAACGTTCCTATTTCAGCCGGCCGGTCTGGCCGCGGTCTCGAAGGTAGTGATCAGCAATCGCGCAGGCGATCATCGCCTCGCCGATCGGCACGGCGCGGATGCCGACGCAGGGGTCATGGCGGCCCTTGGTGCGGATATCGACATTCTTGCCGTCGGCATCGATCGACTGGCGCTCGGTCAGGATCGACGAGGTCGGCTTGATCGCGAAGCGGGCGATGACAGGCTGCCCGGTCGAAATGCCGCCGAGGATGCCGCCGGCATGATTGGACAGGAAGATCGGCTGGCCGTCATTGCCCATGCGCATTTCGTCGGCGTTTTCTTCACCGGTGATTTCCGCCGCCTCGAAGCCGTTGCCGATCTCCACGCCCTTGACGGCGTTGATCGACATCAGAAGCGAGGCGATATCCTGGTCGAGCTTGCCATAGATCGGCGCGCCCAAACCGGCCGGAACACCATCGGCGACGACCTCGACCACCGCCCCGATCGACGAGCCCTTCTTGCGGATACCGTCGAGATATTCTTCCCAAACGGGAACGATCTCGGGATCCGGCGCGAAGAACGGGTTCTGGTCGACCTGTTCCCAGTCCCAGTTGTCGCGGTTGATCTTGTGCTTGCCGATCTGCACCAGCGCGCCGCGCACGCGAACGCCGGGAACGACCAGCCGCGCGATACCGCCGGCCGCAACGCGCGCCGCCGTCTCGCGCGCCGAAGAGCGCCCGCCGCCGCGATAGTCGCGAATGCCGTATTTCAGATCATAGGTGTAATCGGCATGGCCCGGCCGGTACTGGCGGGCGATCTCGCCGTAATCCTTCGAGCGCTGGTCGGTATTCTCGATCAGCATCGAGATCGGCGTGCCGGTCGAGATCATCGTCTCGCCGTCGGCATCGAACATCACGCCCGAGAGCACCTTGACGAGGTCATCCTCGCGGCGCTGCGTCACGAAGCGCGACTGACCGGGCTTGCGCTTGTCGAGCCACACCTGCAGGTCTGCAAGCTTGAAACGCAGGCCGGGAGGGCAGCCGTCGACGACGCAGCCAAGCGCCGGTCCGTGGCTTTCGCCCCAGGTGGTTACGCGGAAGAGGTGACCGAATGTATTGTGTGACATATGCTCCGACCGGATCGCGCCGCCGGGCGTCCCCGGGCCGCGCCATTCTCTAAAAAGGCGCGACACTCATAGGCCAAAAGCCGAGAGGGCAAAAGGCTTTCTTTGCGCCAAACCGTCTCCATTGGGAAACGGTGTTTCCTCAAATCCGAGAACAACCGCGCAAAGCCATACTACGAAGCGATGCGCCAGGCCGTATGGGTGGCCGCTTCGGTGAAATCGTCGAAGGAGAGGGGGCGCGAGAAGGCGTAGCCCTGCAGCAGATCGCAGCCGAGTTCGAGAAGCAGGCTGGCATGCGCGACAGTCTCGACGCCCTCGGCCACGGTCTCGACGCCGAGCGAGCGGGCGATGTCGATGATCGAGCGCACCAGCGCACGCTCCTGCGCCGAGGTGATGATCGGCTGCACCAGCTGCCGGTCGATCTTCAGCCGCTTCGGCTTCAGCTTGAGAAGGCTGACGATCGAGGTGTGGCCCGTGCCGAAATCGTCGATCTCGATGTCGATGCCGAGCGCCTTGATCTTGTCGAGGTTCTCGGCGGCGACGTCCTCGCTCTCGTCAAGGAAGATCGATTCCACCAGCTCGAACGAAATCTCGCCCGGCCTGATCTGCAGCATGCGCAGCGAATCGGCCAGCGCATCGTCATGTAGGCGCCGGGCAGACACGTTGACCGAGACCTTGGGAACGGAAACGCCAAGCGCCGCCCACCGCATCTTGTCCTTCAGCGCCGTTTCGAGAACGATGCGGTCGAGCGTCTGCACGACATTGATCTCCTCGGCGATCTTCAGGAACTTGTCGGGCGTCAGCAGACCCCGGGACGGATGCTGCCAGCGCACCAGCGCCTCGACGCCGGTCAGCTGCATGGTTCGGGCGCTGAATTGCGGCTGGTACCAGGTGGTGAACTCGCCGTTTTCGATGCCCGAGAGGATCTCGTCGGCCAGCCGCTTGTTGTTGATGATGTCGGCCTGCAGATTGTGATTGAAGAACTGGAAGCGGTTGCGGCCCTGGCTTTTCGCTCGGTAGAGCGCGATGTCGGCGTTGATCAGCACCTTGCGGGCATCGACGCGCATGCCGCTCGCCAGCGCAATCCCGATCGATACGCCGCAGCGGCAGGCAAAACCCTGGAAGTCGATGGGCTGGCGCATCTCCTCGACGATCCGGCCCGAAAGCGCCGACATCTCGGCGTCATTGGCATTGAGCGCCAGGATGACGAATTCGTCGCCGCCGATGCGCGCCACGATGTCGCTCGGGCGAATGCTGCGCGAGAGCACGCGAGAGGCATGGACGAGCATGGCATCGCCCGCCGCGTGGCCTAGCGTGTCGTTGATCTCCTTGAAGCGGTCGAGGTCGATGTGCAGGATCGCGAACTTCTGCCTGGCGTGTTGGCCGGCGTCGGTCAGCTGCTCCAGCGCCTTGTCGAGCTTGCGGCGGTTGGCGAGCCCGGTCAGCGGATCGTGTAGCGAATTGTGCTCGATGCGGTTGTTGGCGAGTTCGAGCTCGATGTTCTTGCCGATCGCCTCGTCCTTTGCCGCCTTCAGCTCCGCCGTCATCAGCGCGTCTTCGGTGATGTCGAAGGCAACGCCGATGATCTTCAGCTGGCCGTTCGATGTCGCGTGCACCTTTCCGGTCGAGCGCACATAGCGCATCGTCCCGTCCTCAGTCGGCACGCGACAGACGACGGTATGGGTATCGCCGACCTTCTTGAAGTACCGCGCGCTTTCGATCGCCAATGGACGGTCTTCCTTGAGCACGCAGGAGAGCCACGTCTCCTCGTCCATGAAGCCGGCGCGCGGCTCCAGCCCGTAGAGCTCGTGCATCCGGTCATCCCAGAAGGAGCCGGCCTTGCCGAGCGTGGCCTCCCAGATGCCGCACTGATAGGAATCGAGCGCCAGATCGAGCTTGCCGGAGAGCTCGGCGAGTTCGGCCTCTCGATGCGAGAGTTCGTCGAGCGCAAGCTCCAGCTCGGCGTTCTTGATGTCGCTGCTGTCTTTCGCCCGGCGCAGCGTCTCGGCCGCAACCGCATCGGCGGTCACGTCCCAGACGATGCCGATCGTGCGGATGGTGCCGGCCGCGTCGTTGTAAACCGAGCCCACCGATCGCAGATAACGCGTGCCGCCGTCCGAAAGCTCGATCCGGTACTGCGTCGTGTAGGAGTATCCGGATCGGCCATCCTTCAAGAGGTGGATCTTCGCCACCCGGCGGTCGTCGGGAACGATCGTTTCCAGCCAGTCGTCGAGCGAGTAGCTGCCCTCAATCGCTTGCTTGCCGTGCAATGCGGCGGCGCGCCCATCCCAGAACAGGCTCTGGCCGCCGTTTCTCAGTTCCCAGATGCCGATATTGGATGTCTCTAGCGCCAGGTTTAGACGCTGTGACAGCTCCAGCAGCGTCTCTTCGCGCTTTTCCAGCTGCCTGATGTTCTTGTTGCGCTCACCGAGCAGAAGGGTCGCGAAGAAAACGGGAATGATGGTGAGGCAGGCGGCGGCGAGAATGATGAACCGTAGCGTCTGCTGATTCTCTGGAGGGGCGGTCCAGCCGGTCTTCGGTGCCGCCGCGATCTCCCAGCGCCCGCCGGCGAATGTGATCTTCCGCGTCAGCGGCCGCTGTCCAAGCACTTCCGGCGAACCGAAGAACGGGGAGACGGCGGCGCCCGTCGTTCCAAGATCGCGCAGCGCGATGGAGAGGTGGTCGAGATGCGGGTACTTTTCGCGGTTCTCGCTGTCGCGCGCCGGCTTCAGGCCGGTGTTCTCATAGAACATGTCGGCGTCGATGACTGCCTCGACCGCGCCCCAGACCCGGCGCTGGCCGTTCTCTTTGACGAAGACGGGGAAAAAGATCGCGAATGTGTCCTTGCCGTCGAGTGTGCGGATCGGTCCATAGAAGCGCGCCTGCTGGTTGCCGGTGGTGCGCGCCACCGATTGGCGATCCATCAGGAACTCGCGCACGTCGTGACCAAGCCGATCCTTGCCCTCCGTCGGCGGAAACACAGACTGCACGATGAAATCGGGCGCAACGGCGATATGCACGAAATGCGGGTTCTGGATGAGCAGCCAGTTGATCTGCCGCTCCATCTCCTCGGCATTCACCTTCGAGCTGATCGCGACCATGTTGGAGAGGTCGCGCACGATGGTGATGTCCATGTTGATCTGGGCAGTCACGCGCGCGCGAATAAGGCTGGTCTCGTTTTCCGTGCGGATCGTCAATTCGCGAAGATTAGTCGCCGTATTGGCGCGATCCAGGCTGAAACCGACAATGATGACGACGACGGCGACCAGGCAGGAAACCAGAAACGAGATATGGGTATTCCGCAAAGAACTCCGCGTTGCCTCGTTATGTTTCCTGCGGAATAGCAAAACCCCAGTCTCCCCGTTTCCCTATGACTGTAAGTAGCGGGTGTTAATTTACGATTTCTTACAGGTAGTATTGGGAACACGTTTTAAGTGTACGACTGTATTAACGAACCCTCTTGATTGTTGTTAAAATGCGCTTCATCAATTGGGCGGGAATGGTCACGGTTCAGGGCAAATTTCGCCATATTCGGGAGGCTATCTATGCACAATTGGATGTTTGAGTCGTGTTTTCGAAGGAATGCCGTCATGCGCTTCGTAGTTGCTACACTTTTGGCCACAGCGAGTTTTCTGTCGCCGATCAGCGGCTTTGCCGAGAGCGCGGACGTGGAAGCGACGATCAAGAACATCGACATGAGCAATCTCAGCCTCACGCTCGATGACGGAAAGACTTATCAGGCGTCGGAAGAATTCAATTTCGAAGGCTTGAAGGCAGGCGTGAAGGTCATCGTCTTCTATACGGAAGTCGACGGAAAGCGCGTCATCAACGATCTCGATATCGTACAGTAATTCGGCTGGCGCGAAGCAGGCTCAGATCCAGGCGATCTGCTTCGTGTCGGTCTCGATCTTGAGAATCCGGTCCTGTGGAATTTCGCCCTCGGCCGCTTCATCCTTCGGCACGTTGGCAATCGTCCTGAACAGGCTGCGAATGACGCCGCCATGCGTGACACAGACCGTCGGCCGGTCCACCTCGTTCAGCCAGGACGCCACCCGCCACGACATGATCTCGTAGCTCTCGGCATCGGCACCCGGCGGAATGAAATCCCACTTGTTGAGATTGCGCTCGACGATGCGGTCCTTGGCAGTCGCCTTCAGTTCCTTGACCGTAAAGCCTTCCCAGTCACCGAACGACACTTCCACCAGGCGCTCGTCGGTGCGGTAGTCCTTGGGAGGAAGGTTCATTGCTTCGCGGGCGATTTCCATCGTCGCCCGCGTACGGCCAAGCGGGCTCGCGATGAAATCGAATTCGATGCCTTCGACTTTCAGGATTTCCGCGAGATTGATGCCGTTCTGGCGCGCCTGCTCACGACCGATGGCATTGAGCGGGATGTCCTTTTGCCCCTGCAGGCGACGTTCCGCGTTCCAGTCTGTTTGGCCGTGACGAATGACGTAGATAAGCAATGATCGGCTCCATATTGCAAACGGCCCCTTATCGCTTCCGCGAGGAGGGGCCGCGAGCATGACTCATAAGAGAGTACGATCAGTCTTTTATGACGGAAATATCCGGCGCGTCCACAGCCTTCATGCCGATAACATGATAACCGCTGTCGGCGTGATGCACTTCGCCGGTGACCGAGCGCGACAGGTCCGACAGCATGTAGAGGCCGACATCGCCGACTTCTTCGATGGTGACGGTGCGGCGCAGCGGCGCGTTGTATTCGTTCCACTTGAGAATGTAGCGGAAGTCGCCAATGCCGGACGCTGCAAGCGTCTTGATCGGGCCGGCCGAGATCGCGTTGACGCGGATGTTCTTCGGTCCGAGATCGACCGCGAGATACTTCACGCTGGCTTCAAGAGCTGCCTTGGCAACGCCCATGACGTTGTAGTTCGGCATGACCTTTTCGGCGCCGTAATAGGTCAGCGTCAGCATCGAGCCGCCATCCGTCATCAGCTTCTCGGCGCGACGGGCGACCGAGGTAAAGGAATAGACGGAGATCTGCATCGTCTTGGCGAAATTGTCCGCCGAGGTGTCGACGTAACGGCCGGTGAGCTCGTCCTTGTCCGAAAAGCCAATCGCATGCACGATGAAGTCGATCTTGCCCCAGGTCTTCTCGATGTTGTCGAAAACCTCGTCGATCGATGCTTCATCGCTGACATCACAGTGTCCAGCAAGAATGCCGCCGAGTTCAGCTGCCAGCGGCTCGACCCGCTTTTTCAGCGCATCGCCCTGATAAGTAAAGGCAACCTCGCCGCCCTGTGCATGAATAGCTTTGGCAATGCCCCACGCAATCGAACGATTGTTGGCAACGCCCATGATGACGCCGCGCTTGCCTGACATGAGGCCTTGTGCCTGAGCCATGTTTCGCCCCTTAGGTAAATTGATCGATCCTGCCTATGGCATAGCCGGCCAGCCGGTTCAAGATTGCTAGCAATCATCAACTGTTAGGGAACGTAACAAAGGGTGCTAATGTCACCCAAAATTCACAAAAACAGGCCGTTCTTCATAATTCTCATCAAATCCGTGACCTTATCGTCGGGCTTTTCCCACAGGATAATGCGCAGTTCGACCACCAGATCGCCCTTTCCGCCATCCGATTTGGGCAATCCCTGGCCTTCGAAGCGGATTGATTTGTCCGATCCCGACCATGCCGGCACGGTGACCGTGAGCGGTCCGTTTGGTCCGTCGATGCGTGCGTCGGTGCCGAGCACGGCGTTTTCGATGGTGACGGGAAGCACGGTGTGCAGGTCGAAGCCGTCGACGGTGAAGTCGGCGTGTGGGGCGATGTGAATGTTGACCACCGCGTCGCCGCGCTGCATGCCCGTCAGCTTGTGACCCTGGCCCTTGAGGCGCACCGTATGGCCCTCGGTGGTACCCGGCGTCAGCGCGAAGCCGGCGTCGCGGCCATCGCTGAGATCGACGTTCACCCAGGCGCCCTTCAAGATATCCTCGATGGTGACAGTTGCGATGGCCAGCTGATCCGGCGCCTTCTCGGGCGCGGGGGCTGCGCCGCCGGTAAAGCGGCGAACGAATGAGGTGAGGAGGCTCAGCGGCTGCAGGACGGCAGCGCTCGCCGCCGCGGTCTCGTCCGCGCCGTGCTCGTCGTCCGCCATCTTGCCGAAGTCGCCGGCCTTGGCGCTCTCGGTAGCCTTATCTGTTTGCTTGTCGGCCTCGGCGCTTTCGGGCTCCGGCCGCTTGGCCCGGCCGGAAGCAAAACCGCGCGCCCGTCCGCCACCGCTCGCCGCGCGGGCCTGGTTGCCGAATATCCGCTCGATCATCTCTTCCGCGGGTTCTGCGGCGCCGGCCTGCTGCTGTTGTTGCGGCTGTGGCTGCTTGGCGGCCTCGGCGGCCGCCTTCTGCGCCGCTGCCCGCGCCAGCTCTTCCATCACCCGCTCGGCGTTTTCCTGCGCCTGCTTGGCGCGGATCGCGGCTTCGCGCGCCGCCTGGCGCTGCGCCATGATGGTGTTTTCGTTCTGTTTCTCGTTCTGCTTGGCTTCGGCCGCCCGCGCCGCGCTGTCGAAGAGGCTGCGCTTCTTCGGGTCCTTCAGCGTGTCGTAGGCGCGGCCGATCTCGGCGAAGCGCGCACCGGCCAGCGGGTCGCCCTGATTATGGTCAGGGTGCACCACCTTGGCCATGTTGCGCCAAGCTGCCTTGATCTCGTCCTGCCCCGCATCGCGCCTGACGCCCAATATCTTATAAGGATCGCGCATGTTCCAAACCGCCCGGTGTCCAAATGCGAGGTGCCCTGTCCGGCACGCCGCAGCCCCGATTAAACTCATTTGGTGCGCCGAAGTTCGCTTCGCGTGCAGAAAATCTGCGCACATATGCGAACCACAGTCCCGCAAACTTGCTAATCAGTCCTTATTTGGCGTCAGGACACGCCACGGTTTCATGCGGAATGGTTATCTTTTGCTAAATCTGGAAACGAAGCCGGGCGCCGCCGTTAACGACTGCGAGAAAGGGCCGCTCAGCTCTCTGGCTGGAAGCTCAGAAGCTGCCAGTTGCCGCCGCCGACGAGGCAGGTCTTGCCGTAGAATTTCGAGATGCCGACATAGGAGTGGCGCGTCGTCTTGAACTGACGGCAAACCTGGCCGGTGTCGTTGTTTTCGACGATCGTGTCGATCACGCCGGCGCTGCCGGTTGAAGCGTTCGCCCAGGGAAGGGGGCGTCCCTGCAGGCCATTGATGTCGGCCGAAGTCACGGCATTGCCCACGGTCATTTCGTCGGAGATGCTGTCGCTCGTCGGCGCCGGCTGCGGCACGGTGCCTGTGGCCACCGAACGGTCGACCTTGTTGCTGCTGAACATATCAAGCCCGCCGGCCATGCAGCCGGAGAGGGAAAGCACTGCCATTCCGACAACGCAGATGGCCGCGCATTGGCGCATGAGGCCCTTTGTATGACGAACTGACTTTGCTATGACTTCCACCCTGTGTCCTGTCCAGTGGTTTTGGGCTGGGCAATTATCGAATAAACCCGGGGCATTTGAGCTAATATGTCGGAAAATGAGTTAACAACCAGTGACTTCACCGAGCAAAACGAGCCGTTCCAGCTCTTTGCGGATTGGCTGAAGGAAGCCGAAGCTTCCGAGATCAATGACCCGAATGCGGTGGCGCTTGCGACGGTCGACGAAGACGGCCTTCCCAATGTCCGCATGGTTCTCCTTAAGGGATTCGATCAAGACGGATTTGTGTTCTACACGAATTTCGAAAGTCAGAAAGGCCGCGAAGTCCTCGGCCAGAAAAAAGCGGCCATGTGCTTCCACTGGAAGACGCTGCGCCGCCAGGTTCGGCTGCGCGGCCCGGTTGAAGTGGTGAGCGACGAAGAGGCCGACGCCTATTACAAGACCCGCGCCCGCGGCAGCCGCATCGGCGCCTGGGCCTCCAAGCAGTCGCGCCCGCTCGAAAGCCGCTTCGCGCTGGAGAAAGCCGTCGCCGAATACACCGCGCGCTATGCCATCGGCGAGATCCCCCGCCCGCCGCACTGGTCCGGCTTCCGCATTAAGCCGACCTCGATCGAGTTCTGGAAAGACCAGAAGTTCCGGCTCCACGACCGCATCGAGTTCCGCCGTGGCACGCCCGAGGGCGGCTGGGACAAGGTGCGGATGTATCCGTAAGCATCGCCTCGGTGACGCCCGCTATTGCTTGCGCAAGGGCGCCACGAACCCGCCGCCGCTCACATCAAAAACGAGCGCCGCGCAACCACGGCGCTCTTCGCTTGAATTTTCATCCTAGGTTGAAAAGATCGTGCCTCCGGGCGCCGGAGTGACCTGCAAACGGCGCGCCGCCTCAAAAGAAAGTGATCGGTGGATAATCTGGCGGGGAGGGCTGATCCTCAGCCGCGGTTGCCCATCAGCTTCAGCGGAATCCCCGAAGCAAGGCCGGAGACATAGCGCGGCTTCTGATAGAGCCCGTTGATCGACAGGCGCGGCAGATAGGTGGCGCGCTCGAGCGATTGCCGGCCGATCACGCCGGGCTGCGTGGTCACCGCCAAAGAAAAGCCGAGATCCCTAGCGATCGCCGCCTGCTGCTGCGTCACCGCCTCGCGTGTTCCATAAGGATAGGCAAATGCATCAGGCCGGTGGCCGCTGATCACCTCGACATAGTCCTGGGAGTGCGTCATCTCATCGCGAACCTCGGCGTCGGAAAGCCGCGCGACGGCACGGTGGCTGACGGTGTGGGCGCCGAGCGAGGCGAGCGGGCTAGCGTCTAGGAGGTTGAGCTCCGGCGCGCCCATCACCAGATCGTCGACGATCTCAACGGGCTCGATCCCATGCGACCGCGCCAGCGCATCCACGGCTTCTACGGCCACCGTCTCCTCGTTCGCATGAATATAACGTGCGAAGCGGGCAAAGGCGCGGTGCTTATCAGCGGGTGTCGCGGTGTCGATCGTTTCGACGCCAGCGCCGAAATCGAAGCTCAGCCTGTCCTCGCGCCGCAAGAGCGCCGTCAGCGTCTCCCACCAGATCGTATGCGTCCGCTCGACCAGCCCCTTGGCCACGAAGATCGTGAACGGCGCCTCATGCCGCTCGAACACCGGCATGGCGTAGACGAGATTGTTGCGATAGCCGTCGTCGAGCGTAAAGGCCGCGAAGGGCTGCGATGGTTTGGGCTCGGTGAGCGCATCGGGAACATCAGTAAGCGACACGAATCGGTAGCCGTCGCTCTTCAGCCGCGTCAGCACCGCGTCGAGAAAGTCCGGCGTGATCTCCAGATGTGCGTTCGGCGAAAAGGCGGACGGCTCGTGGGGGCGAACGTGATGCAGCGTGAAGATCGCGCCCATGCCGCGTGCGCCGCGCATCAGCCCGACCGAGCGCAGGAGGTTGGCCACCTCCAGCCCGCCGGTTATCGCGATCCGCTTTGCCAGCGTTCTGGCGTTCATCATCTCCGCTCCGTTTGCGGGGTCGTGAGGAGGGCGACCCTAGCAAGCGCGAGGTTAAGCCTTGCTGAATGCCGACTTTGCCTGAATTCTAATATTGCAGGGCGTGTTTTACGGTTTTTTCACCATAAAGGGTAAAATTTGACAAAAATGGTCCACGTTGCCGCAAAGTCGCGCCATATTGCGTCCATCTGTCTAAGAACGGGACAAAATTCGGGCGACGAGGGTCGGCTGTTCATCGAGGGGAAGTGCATGAGAAAGCTGTTGGCCGCGATTATAACCGCGACGTTGGTCGTTGCGGCGCCGTTGTCGGCTATGGCAGGCAGCGCCTCCCTCATCCTTGATGCGAGAACCGGCAAGGTTCTGTCGTCGGAAAACGCCGATGTCCTCAATCATCCCGCGTCTCTCACGAAGATGATGACGATCTACATGGCGTTTGAGGCCATCAATCGCGGCAAGATGAACTGGGATACCCCGATCGTCATGTCGAAATACGCGGCCTCCCGCCCGCCGACCAAGCTCGGCGCCAAGGCAGGAACGTCGATCACCGTGCGCGACGCGATCCTCGGCATGATCACCAAGTCGGCCAACGACGCCGCTGCCGCCATGGGCGAAAAGCTCGGTGGCTCGGAAAGCAACTTCGCCAGGCTGATGACGCAGAAGGCGCGCCAGCTCGGCATGAGCCGCACCACCTTCGTTAACGCGTCGGGCCTGCCGGATGGTCGCCAGATCACCACCGCCCGCGATATGTCGACGCTCGCCGTCGCCCTGATGAAGAATTATCCGCGCGAGTACCGCCTGTTTTCGACCGCGAGCTTCAATTTCCGCGGCCGCCAGATTCGCGGTCACAACAACCTGATGTACCGCTACCAGGGCATGGACGGCATCAAGACCGGCTATACCAACGCCTCCGGTTTCAACCTTGTCAGCGCCGTCAAGGATGGCAACCGCCGCGTCGTCGGCGTGGTCCTCGGTGGCCGCACCGCCCGAAGCCGCGACGACAAGATGGCGGCCCTGCTCGACAAGGCCATGGGCCGCGCGTCCTCCTCGGGTGGCGCCCGCCTGGTCGCCAGCGTCAATTCGCGCGAGCCGGTCGAAGTTGCCTCTGCGGCCGATGCCAGCGACCTGCCGGTTCCCGCATCCGCACCGCGCGTCGAGGATGTCGCCCCGGTCGCAGCACCCGAAATCGCCCGCAGCGAACTTGCTCCCAAGGCGCTCGGCTATCTGAGCGACACGGTTCCGCAGGAGCGTCCGTCGGCGCTCGACGCCGTAACGCCGTCGGCGAAAATCGGCTCCGCAAAGCCACTCGCATCCGTTGCCTCGACCGGCGACTGGTCGATCCAGATCTCCGCTGCCCCGAGCGATGAAGCCGCCCGCGCGCTTCTCGCCCAGGCCAAGTCCGAAGGCGGCGCCGCGCTGAAGTCGGCCAACCCCTATACGGAAGCCGTCGGCAAGGGCGCCAACAAGGTCTACCGCGCCCGCTTCGTCGGCTTTGAAAGCCGCGACGCAGCGACATCGGCCTGCGACGCGCTGAAGAAGCGGTCCTACGATTGCATGCTGCTCGGCGACCGCGGCTGATCCGCCAGCCATTCCGACTGGACATTGCCGCTGAATCAGGGTTCTCCTACGTAAACGAAAGGAGAACATGATGCTGGATGATCTTGCCCTGAAGTTCGAGCGGGCCTCGAGCGCCTATGCCGGAGAAAACGGCATCACCCGCGATGCCGACTGGTTCTTGTTGAAGCTCCAGGAAGAGATGGGCGAGCTGACCCAGGCTTGGAACCGCGTCAGCGGGCGAGGACGCCCCAAGGGCCGCTCCGGCGAGGACATGGCCCGCGACCTCGAAGACGAGGCCGCCGACGTGCTCGGCCACATCCTGCTCTTCGCGCACCAAAACGATCTCGACCTCGCGGCCGCGATCAAGCGCAAGTGGCTGTTTTCGCTGGATGAAGCTCTCTGAGCGTCAGGCGGCGCGGACGCTCAGCCTGTAGAACTTGCTGTCGACGACCATGATGGGGAAGCTTGGCGGCAGCGTGCTCTTCGCGACTTCCACAAAACCGTTCTTCTCGTAGAAGCGATGCGCAGCGAGAAACTTGTCCGTCGTGCCGAGATAGATGTCGGCAAGCCCCTGCGCTTCTGCGTGACGCACCAGCGCGGCAAGAAGCGCCGTGGCAACCCCACGTTCGCGGCCGCGAAAATCCGCCGCCACGAACATCTTGCGCAGTGCTGCCTGGTCGTTGCCGATATCCTTGAGGCCGATCGTGCCGACCACGGTGTCACCCGATGTCGCCACCCAGAACTGACCCTTGCCCGACTGGTAGAATTCGGGAATGGCCGAAAGGTCCGGCTGATCGGCGGCGGTGATCGCGATCCCGAACTCCTCGCTCTGGATCGGCAGGATGGTCGAGATCACGCCGTCCTTGTCTGACGGCGCGAAGGGGCGAATGCTGATATCGGTCATCGGGCAGCGCCGTCTTACGCCTGCGTGCCGCCCACCGTCACCTGGTCCATCCTCAGATGCGGCTGGCCGACGCCGACGGGAACCCATTGGCCGGCCTTGCCGCAATTGCCGATGCCGGTGTCGAGCTTCATGTCGTTGCCGACCATGGAGATCCGCTGCATCGCATCCGGACCATTACCGATCAGCATTGCGCCCTTGACGGCGGGACCGATCTTGCCGTTCTCGATCAGATAGGCCTCGGTGCAGCCGAACACGAACTTGCCGGAGGTGATGTCGACCTGGCCGCCGCCGAAGGAGACGGCATAGATACCCTTCTCCACCGACGAGATGATCTCTTCCGGCGTCTTGTCGCCACCCAGCATGTAGGTGTTGGTCATGCGCGGCATCGGCACATGCGCGTAGCCTTGCCGGCGGCCGTTGCCTGTCGGCTTCATGCCCATCAATCGGGCGTTCTGCCGGTCCTGCATGTAGCCGACCAGTTTGCCGTTTTCGATCAGCACGTTGTAGCCCGAAGGCGTGCCTTCGTCATCGATGGTGATCGACCCGCGGCGGCTGTCGATCGTGCCGTCGTCGACGACGGTCACGCCGGGGGCGGCGACCATCTGGCCGAGCAGGCCGGCGAAGGCCGACGTCTTCTTGCGGTTGAAATCGCCTTCCAGCCCGTGGCCGACGGCCTCGTGCAGCATCACGCCCGGCCAGCCGGAGGAGAGCACCACGTCCATGGTGCCGGCAGGCGCGTCGATCGCTTCGAGATTGACCAGCGCCTGGCGCAGCGCCTCGTCGGCGCCATACTGCCAGTTGCCCTCGGCGATGAAGTCGCCGAAGCCGATGCGTCCGCCGCTGCCGTAGGAGCCGCTTTCCTGCCGGTCGCCCTGGCCGACCATGACGGAGATGTTGATGCGCGTCATCGGCCGGATGTCGCGGACCCGGTGACCGTCCGCGCGCAGGATGTCGACCACCTGCCAGCTGGCGGCGACGGAAGCCGTCACCTGCCTGACCTTGTCGTCCTTGCCGCGCAGATAGGCGTCGATGTCCTGCAGAACCTTCACCTTCTCCTCGAAGGTGGGCGAGCCGATCGGGTTTTCGTCGCTATAGAGCTTCTTGTTGGTGCCCTGCGGGGCCGCTGCATAGCTGCCGGTATAGCCGCGCGTCACGGCGCTCACCGCGTCGGCAGCCCGCTTCAGCGCCGAAACCGATAGATCGCCCGCATGCGCGTAGCCGACCGCTTCGCCCGCCACCGCGCGCAGGCCAAAACCCTGCTCGGTGTTGAAGCTGCCGCCCTTGAGCCGGCCATTGTCGAACATCAGCGATTCGGCCTGCGCGTGCTCGATGTAGAGCTCCCCGTCGTCGGCGCCGGAAAGGGCCTCGGCGACAAGCGAACGCATCTTCGCTTCGTCGGCGTCGAAAAGCGTCAGGAGATCGGTATTCATGTCATTATGCTCCGCTGCGGCAGGAAATGCTTCCTGCCGATGTAGGTCCCGGGGACGGTTCGAGCAAGTGTCGAATTCGTAAGGATCGCAAAAGCGATCAGGTCCTGATATCAGGGAAGCGCGTCGTAGCCTTCGGCGAAGCCTTTCAGGTCGACAGGAATGCCGATACCCTCTTCAGGTGTCTGGAAGACGATGAAGGTGGCGCTGGCGCCGCTGCGGAAGGTCTTCAAGAGCTCGTCCTCGAGCACGACTTCGGCGTAGCAGCCGTCGGCGAAGCAGCGAACGAAGTAGGCGCGGCCGATATCCTTGCCGTCGACGTTAAGGCCGAGACCGTTGGGCAAAAGCACGCCGAGTGGTGCGAGAACGCGGAGAATCTTCGACTTGCGGTCGGCGGTCTTCAGCACGACCACCGAGAGGCCAACTTCCGGGCGATCCTCGGCGATGACGTTCTGCATCAGCGCGCATTGCTCGGCCGAAGCGCCGGCCGGCTTGTCGCAGACCACGGACCACGCGCCGTGATTGGAGCGCACGGTGCCGGGCGCCTGCGGTTGCGTCTGGCCTGGTGTCGCCTGCGCGGCAGGGGCGCCGGGGGCGGGCTGTGCTGGCGCGGCCGGAGCTGGTGTCGGCGCCGGCGTCTGCGCGAAAGCCGGAGCGATCGCCGCGGCGGTAACACAAGCCGACAGCACGAACGGCCGCACTAGGGAACGGAAACCCATGAAAACCTCTGCAGTTCGAATCAGTGCCGCTAAGTTGGGGCGGGCCGTCCAAAATGAAAAGCCCCACCCGCTGAAAAGCCGGGGACTACGGCGGAAATGGGACGTTTCTTGATTATTCTTGGGAAGGGTGGCTGGCTCAAGCCAACATTTTCCGTATCATAAGGAAAATCATGGCATGTTTCGATGCGCCCGGAGGAGGGATCATCGGGGCGAAAATGCCGCACGGCCAAATGCTTTGGATTGTTGCGGCAAGTGTTAAACTGTGGTTTGAAGCGCATGAGGATGGCAAGGATTCTGCGTGCAGTGCACGCGGGTCAGCGCTCGAGGGAGATGAAACGTGATTAAGAAGGCCTATGCAGGCATGACCGCGATGGTCTGTCTGCTTTCTGCTTCCGGCAGTTATGCCGACCAACCGATGCCGTGGCAGGCCACTTTGCAGCCCGCCGCGACACCGATCATGCGCGATATTCACTGGTTCGAACAGTATACCCTTTGGTTTATTGTTCCCGTGACACTCTTTGTGCTCGCTCTTCTTATCATCGTCTGTCTTCGCTTCCGGGCCAGTGCGAACCCGGTGCCCTCCAAGACAAGCCACAACACTGCCATCGAGATCGCCTGGACCGTGGGACCGGTTCTGGTGCTGCTCTTCCTGGCGGTTCCGTCGTTCAATCTTTTGACCGCGCAGCTGACGCTTCCGGAAAACCCTGATGTCACCATCAAGGCGACCGCGACGCAGTGGCAGTGGAATTATGAATACGAGGGCTCGGGCGACAATCCGCTCGCCTTCGACAGCTATCTCTTGAAGGATCAGGACCGCGCCGCCGCCGGCAAGGAAGACAAGGCCAAGTATCCGCGCCTTCTCGCCGTCGACAACGAACTCGTGCTGCCGGTCAACAAGACGGTGCGCGTTCTCGTGACGGCTGCCCCGACCGACGTCATTCACGCGTTCGCGATGCCGTCCTTCGGCGTCAAGATCGATGCCGTGCCTGGCCGCCTGAACGAAACCTGGTTCCGCGCCGAGCGCGAGGGCCTGTTCTACGGCCAGTGTTCCGAACTCTGCGGCAAGGACCATGCGTTCATGCCGATCGCAATTCGCGTCGTTTCCGAGGACAAGTACAAGCAGTGGATGGCGTCCGCCGCCTCCGATCTGCCCGGTGCTTACAAGAACCTCATGGCTGAAACCGATGGTCCCGCAAAGACCCTCGATGTCGCCGAAAACGTCGCTCAGTAAAGGAAAAGGAACGGGACATGGCTGGACCTTCCGCACACGATCATTCGCATGATCACGATCATGGCGCGCACGCCCATGACGATCACCACCACGACCACTCGCACAAGCCGAGCTTCGTCAATCGCTGGCTCTTTTCGACCAACCACAAGGACATCGGCACGCTGTACCTGATCTTCGCGATCATGGCCGGCATCGTCGGCGGCGCGCTCTCCGTTGCCATGCGCATGGAGCTGCAGGAGCCTGGCATCCAGATCTTCCATGGCCTCGCCGCCATGGTCTACGGTTACGAAGGCGATGCCGCCATCGACGGCGCCAAGCAGATGTTCAACATGTTCACCACCGCGCACGCGCTGATCATGATCTTCTTCATGGTCATGCCGGCGATGATCGGCGGTTTCGCCAACTGGATGGTGCCGATCATGATCGGCGCGCCTGACATGGCCTTCCCGCGCCTGAACAACATCTCCTTCTGGCTGATCGTTCCAGCCTTCATTCTGCTCATCATGTCGATGTTCGTCGAAGGCCCTGCTGGTGCTTATGGTGCCGGCGGCGGCTGGACCATGTATCCGCCGCTTTCGAGCACGGGTACGCCGGGTCCCGCGGTCGATCTGGCGATCTTCGCGCTCCACATCGCTGGTGCATCGTCGATCCTCGGTGCGATCAACTTCATCACCACGATCCTGAACATGCGCGCTCCCGGCATGACGCTGCACAAGATGCCGCTCTTTGCCTGGTCGGTCCTGATCACCGCATTCCTGCTTCTGCTGTCGCTCCCGGTTCTCGCCGGCGCCATCACCATGATGCTGACCGACCGCAACTTCGGCACTTCCTTCTTCGTGCCCGAGGGCGGCGGCGACCCGATCCTTTACCAGCACCTGTTCTGGTTCTTCGGTCACCCTGAAGTCTACATCCTGATCCTGCCCGGCTTCGGCATCGTCAGCCACATCATCTCGACCTTCTCCAAGAAGCCGATCTTCGGCTATCTCGGCATGGCATACGCCATGGTCGCGATCGGCGCCGTCGGCTTCGTCGTCTGGGCCCACCACATGTATACGGTCGGCCTGTCGCTCGACGCGCAGCGCTACTTCGTCTTCGCAACCATGGTCATCGCCGTTCCGACGGGCGTGAAGATCTTCTCCTGGATCGCGACGATGTGGGGTGGCTCGATCACCTTCTCGACGCCGATGGTCTGGGCGATCGGCTTCATCTTCCTGTTCACGGTCGGTGGCGTCACCGGCGTGCAGCTGGCAAACGCCGGTCTCGACCGCTCGCTGCACGACACCTATTACGTCGTGGCGCACTTCCACTACGTTCTGTCGCTCGGCGCCGTCTTCGCCATCTTCGCTGGCTGGTACTACTGGTTCCCGAAGATGACCGGCTACATGTACAATGAGCTCATCGGCAAGCTGCACTTCTGGGTCATGTTCATCGGTGTCAACCTGGTGTTCTTCCCGCAGCACTTCCTCGGTCTCGCCGGCATGCCGCGCCGCTATATCGACTATCCGGATGCCTTCGCCGGCTGGAACTACGTGTCCTCGATCGGCTCCTACATTTCGGCCTTCGGCGTTCTGATCTTCCTCTTCGGCGTGTTCGAAGCCTTCGCCAAGAAGCGCGTCGCCGGAGACAATCCGTGGGGTGAGGGTGCTACGACCCTCGAGTGGCAGCTTTCCTCGCCACCCCCTTATCACCAATGGGAACAGCTCCCGCGCATCAAGTAAATGGATGCGAGACATCGTGACCGCCGCCGGAGGAGCGCGGCGGTCACCGTTCAGTTTTCAGGACAATACCAATGACAGTCATCGACGATCGCAGCAGCCTAGGAGACGACAGCGAATTTCGCATGTCGGAAGCCAGCGCACGCGATTACTTCGAGCTTCTCAAGCCGCGCGTCATGTCGCTTGTGGTCTTTACCGCATTCGCCGGCCTGATCGTGGCGCCCGGCCACATCAACCCGATCATCGGCATCATCGCGGTGCTCTGCATCGCCGTTGGCGCTGGCGCATCCGGCGCGCTCAACATGTGGTATGACGCCGATATCGATGCGGTGATGACCCGCACCGCCAAGCGCCCGATCCCGGCCGGCCGTATCGCCCCCAACGAGGCGCTCGCCTTCGGCCTCGTGCTCTCCTGCTTTTCCGTGTCGATCCTCGGGCTCGCCGTCAATTGGCTCGCAGCCTCGATCCTCGCCTTCACCATCTTCTTCTACGCCGTCGTCTACACGATGTGGCTGAAGCGCTCGACGCCACAGAACATCGTTATCGGCGGTGCCGCCGGCGCTTTCCCGCCGATGATCGGCTGGGCCTGCGTGACCGATAGCGTCACCATCGAAAGCACTGTCCTCTTCCTCATCATCTTCCTCTGGACGCCGGCCCATTTCTGGGCGCTGGCGCTGTTCAAGATGCGTGATTATCGGTCCGTCGGCGTGCCGATGCTGCCCAATGTCTCGGGCGAGCGCACCACCAAGAACCAGATCGTCGTCTACGCCGTCTTGACCGCTTTCAGCGCCGTGGCGCCGACCTTCCTCGGCTTTGCCAGCACCGGCTATGGCGTCGTCGCCGGCCTGCTCAGCGCCGTATTCGTCTACTGGTCCGTCATCTGCTGGCGCATGCCCGATGGCGACGAGAAGATGGTGCCGGCCAAGAAGCTCTTCGCCTATTCGATCTTCTACCTCTTCGCCATCTTCTCGGCGCTGATGTTCGACCGCCTGGCGTCCTTCCTGGTCGCCCACTGGGGAGCCGGCCTTTGATAGAGACCGTCAAGCTCACCGACGCCCAGCGCAAGTCCCGCCGCAACCGCAATGTTGCGCTCGGCCTCGTGCTGGCCGCTCTGGTCGTCATTTTCTACGCCATAACCATCGTGAAATTCACTTGAGGGCATGAGATGAGCGAAGCGCAAAGCACGCCGAGAAAGCCGCGCAACAATGGCGCCGTCGTTTTCATGTGCCTTGCCTTCGTCTTCGGCATGGGCGCGGCAAGCTATGCCGCCGTGCCGCTCTACCGCATGTTCTGTCAGCTGACCGGCTATAACGGCACGACGCAGCGCGTCGAGCAGGCCTCGTCGGTCATCCTCGACCGCAAGATGCGGGTCACCTTCGATGCCAACGTCGCACCCGGGCTGGATTGGGAGTTCAAGCCGGTGGAGCGCGAGGTCAATCCGCGCATCGGCGAAACGATCCAGGTGAATTTCACCGCCGTCAACAAGTCCGACAAGCCGCAGCGCGGCCAGGCCGTGTTCAACGTCACGCCGGGCGAGGCGGGTGTCTATTTCAACAAGGTGCAGTGCTTCTGCTTCAACGAGACCGAGCTCAAGCCGGGCGAGAAGCTGGAGATGCCTGTCGTCTTCTACATCGACGCCGATATCGTCAAGGCCGTGGAATCCAAGGATATCCACACGGTCACCTTGTCTTACACGTTCTATCCGAAGGAAGGACCGAAGCCGGTGGCTTCGCGCGAGGATGGAACGCAAACGCTTGAAAAGAAACTTTGATACTGGGTTCGTTTCCGGCTAAGCCGGAGCGGAGAGGATAGGTCCGGGGGAGTCCAAATGGCCGAAGCGCATCAGAAACATCACGATTATCACATCATAGATCCGAGCCCGTGGCCGCTTCTGGCCTCGATCGGCGCCTTCATCATGGCCTTTGGCGGCGTCGGCTTCATGCGCTACATCAATGGCGGCTCGCTGCACATCTTCGGCATCGAATGGGCGCATCCCTGGCTGTTCTTCATCGGCCTTGCCGTCGTGCTCTACGTGATGTTCGGCTGGTGGGCCGACACCGTCAAGGAAGCCCATGACGGCGCCCACACCCGCGTCGTCTCGCTGCACCTGCGCTACGGCATGATCATGTTCATCGCCTCGGAGGTGATGTTCTTCGTGGCCTGGTTCTGGGCCTATTTCGACGCCAGCCTCTATCCGCACGAAGCCATCCAGGCCTCGCGTCTGGCCTTCACCGGTGGTCAGTGGCCGCCGAAGGGCATCGAGGTGCTCGACCCCTGGCACCTGCCGATCTACAACACCGTCATCCTGCTGCTCTCGGGCACCACGGTCACCTGGGCGCACCATGCGCTGCTGCACAACGACCGCAAGGGCCTCATTCAGGGCCTGACGCTGACGGTTCTGCTCGGCGTCCTGTTCTCCAGCGTCCAGGCCTACGAATACGCCCACGCGCCGTTCGCCTTCAAGAACTCGATCTACGGCGCGACCTTCTTCATGGCGACCGGCTTCCACGGCTTCCACGTGCTCGTCGGCACGATCTTCCTGATCGTCTGCCTGATCCGCGCGCTCCGTGGCGATTTCACCCCCAAGCAACACTTCGGCTTCGAAGCGGCGGCTTGGTACTGGCACTTCGTCGACGTGGTCTGGCTCTTCCTGTTCTTCTCGATCTACGTCTGGGGCGGCTGGGGCGCACCGCTCGCGGCCGGGTGAGGGCTGCGGAAAGACGGGTCGCAGAGACCGCCTGAAATGCAAATGCGGAGCCATCGAGAGGTGGCTCCGCATTTTTTTGTTTCAGACGTTTCGGCTCTCAGCTTCGTCTCACCTGTAGCCCCCTCACCCTACCCTCTCCCCGAGGGGAGAGGAGAAGAGACTACAGAGGGCGCCGCTTTTCCCTTCTCCCCAGCGGGGAGAAGGTGCCCGAAGGGCGGATGAGGGGGCTCCGGATGGTGAGGCTAACCGCATTTGCGGATCATCTTCGTACGATGTCGGCTTCCGGCCCTTTGCGGACATAGACTGAGGATCGTAACGCGGCATTCTTAGAGGTCTAGCCTCAACGGCTCCAAGGATTTTGTAAATGAGTGCGGAAGTTGCCCAACTTCGACAATATCGAAACTCTCAATGCCTGCGGGGATGACGCGGAAATCGTATGTCTCAAAGGAGCCGCTGAAGATTTCAACCTCCATGGGCGGATCATTCCAGCTTATGCGCACAGTGGGAAAGATGCCTTCTAGAACTTCGGACGGTGGCACTAAGTTTGCGCTTGCATAGCTTACAAAAGATCTGACGGCACATTTTGTGGCTATGTCGATACGCTCTGAGAAATGCTCGACAGTTTCAAAAACTTTTTCCCACTTCATGCCAAGTTACGCGCTCCGATCGTGCATATCAGTATACTACCTAGACCGCGGAACGAATGACCGCAATTGGCGCAAAGCTGTCTCCCGCCTTTACCTATGAGCCGCAAACCCACCGCCCAATAAGCGGCCGATCACGCCAATTCCTTGAGAATCAGAATCCGGTTCGCGGTCGCGAAGGCAATGGCTCCGTCCTGCTCGAGCGCCCGCAACACAGCCTTGATCTCCCCCGGCGCATATCCATCAACGCCCAGCCGTTCGATGACATCAAGCAGGTTGATCGTCACGTCAGGCTTGGCCTTGAGCGCGCGCAGCCGTCCGATCAAGGCGTTTTCGGTATCGTCAAATCGGCTCATCGGAGTACCTCAGCCGGCAATCGGCGCAACAGCGCCATTCCGCTTCTCGCGAAAATGGCTCGGCGAAGCACCGATCACGCGCTTGAACGCGCGGCTGAAGGACGCCTCCGAATCGTAACCCAGCCGTTCGGCGACGGTTGCCACCCGCTGGCCCTCGCGTAGCCATTCATGGGCCTGATGCATGCGCATCCGCGCCACGTAGCGCGCCGGCGTTTCGCCGACGACGCTGACGAAGCGCTGGGCAAAGCCGGAGCGCGAGGCGCCCATGTGGCGCGCCAGTTCGTTCACGCTCCAGTCGTGCGCGGGATCGAGGTGGATGGCGGCGAGCACGCGCCCGACTTCCGGGTTGCGCACGGCGGCAAGCCAGCCGCTTGCGTCGCCGCAGCCATGCTCCACCCATGTGCGGATGATCGTGGCCGTCAACACATCGGCAAGGCGCGACAGGATACCTCCCGCACCCACCCGGTTCATCTCGACCTCGCGCATCATGGCGTCGAGCAACGGTGGGATCGTCGGCTCGCTCTTGGCCAGATCGCTGGTGCGCATCACATCGGGCATCAGGTTGAGGAGCGGATGCCGCTTGTCGACATTGAAGCGCATGACGGCGAAAAAGATGAGGTTATTGCTGTCGGTACATGGACATTGCAGGTCGACGATGCCATCGCAGAGCGGCCTGCGCGGCAGGCAGTCGACCGGGGTCGGCGAAATGCCCGGCTCGCTCGCCAGCACATGCGCGTCGCCGCGCGGCAAGAGCACGGCGTCGCCGGGGCGCATTTCCGTCCACTCGCCATCGGGTGCCTGCAGATAGGCGCTGCCCGCCGCGAGGAAGTGAAATCGCGCTTCGGCCTGGGCGGGATAGGCCGTGGCCCAGGGCGCTGATGGCTGGCAGCGACCATATTCGACGCCATCGAGCCGCAGCCCGCGCAGCATCTCGGTCAATGGATCGGTCATCATGGCCTCCGGCAGGTTTGGACGAATTGTTATGCTTTATAGCTTTTCCAGCATGGAAACGCCAGATGCTTGAGCGTAGCGTCGCCGCAGAATTTACGGAGATGCATATGAATATTCACTCGGAGATCAACCATCCAGCCGCGAAGGGCGAGACACCTGCCGCATGGGCAGGCGTTGTTTCGCTGTCGCTTGGTGTATTTGGGCTCGTGACGGCGGAATTTCTACCCGCGAGCCTGCTGACGCCGATGTCGCATGACCTTGGTGTCAGCCTCGGCGCGGCCGGGCAATCGGTGACGGCCACGGCCGTGGTCGGCGCGCTGGCGGGGCCGGGCATCGTGCTCGGCACGGCCCGCTTCGATCGCCGCTATACGCTGCTCGCGCTCACAAGCCTGCTCATCATCTCGAGCCTGATTGCCGCCACGGCAAACGGGCTGGTGACGCTGCTCCTGTCGCGCGCGCTGCTCGGCGTTGGACTCGGCGGCTTCTGGGCGATGTCGCTGGCGCTTGCCATGCGCCTCGTGCCGGAGCGGCTGATGCCGCGCGCCATGGCAATCGTCATGACCGGCGTGTCCGCCGCCACCGTCTGTGCGGCACCTGTCGGAGCCTGGGTCGGCGAGGCGTTCGGCTGGCGCGCGGCCTTCTGGATCGCCTCGGTGCTGGGCGTCGTCGCGTTCCTCGTCCAGGCATTCACGCTTCCCGCCATGCCGCCGACAGGTTCGGCCGGTCTCGGTACAATGGCCGCGGTCCTGCGCCGTCCGGCCATCCGGCTAGGCCTCGTCACCATCCTCTTCGTCGTCGCCGGCCATTTCGCGGGCTTCACCTTCATCCGCCCCTTTCTTGAAACGGTGCCGCATTTCGGTGTCGAGGCGATTTCCGGCATCCTTCTCGCCTTCGGCGTTGGCGGCTTTGTCGGCAATATCGCGGGCGGCCTGGTCGCCGAGCGCAACACGACGCTTGCGATAACGCTTGCCGCCTCAGGCATCGCCGTCACCGCCTTCCTGCTTGCCTTCGCAGGCGAAGCGCCGGCGCTGGCTGCAGTCGCCACAGCCCTGTGGGGCTTTGCCTTCGGCGCATTGCCGGTCAGCGTGCAGAGCTTCATCACCGAGGCTGCCGCCGATGAGGCCGAGAGCGCCGGCGCCCTCATGCTGACGACGTTTCAGGTCGCGATTTCGAGCGGCGCCGTGCTTGGCGGGCTGATCGTCGATGTCCAGGGTGCCGCCGGCGTCTTTGTCTTCGCCGGCGTCGCGGCCCTGCTCGGCGCCACCTTGGTTGGCGTCGCCAGCCGCCGCAGGATGGTCGCCGCAGGCTGACAAAACCCGGTACTTGTTTGGCCCCGCGTAGTGATGAACCGCGCGGGGCTGACCTTTGTCCGCGGTCGACCTTAGGCCGGCACCGCCTTCATCTGTGCAGCGCTGGGGAATTGTGGCATAGTTGCCTCATGGCGATACATGTCTTGGCAGTCCATCGCGACACGGTCAGGGCGGAAAAGGGGGCGGGCGGTTCGCTTGCGGCCGCCTATTCCGTGGGTATCTTCTGCTGGCTGCTGTCATCAGGCGTCTACATCGCCGCCAAATGGGTCTCTCCCGAGATGCCGCCCTGGGCGCTTTGCTTCTGGCGCGTGTTGATCGCCTGGGCGATACTGATGCCGATCGTCTTCAGGCATTTCGGCGCCATGGTCGCGCTCGTGCGGGCGCGCAGTCTCGAACTGCTCATCATCGGCGGCATCGGGCTCGCGATCTGCCAGGGCCTGATTTTCGTCGGCCTCGAACATGCCGACGCCACGACAGCCGGCATCATCATCGCCCTGATCCCGATCATCACCATGATCCTTGCCCGCTTCATTCTGGCCGAGCCGATGGGGCGCTGGCAGGTGATCGGATCGATCCTCGCATTCGCAGGCATCGTGGTGATCATCATCAAGGGCAGCCCGGCCGCACTCCTGCGTCTCGATTTCAATCCCGGCGAGCTATGGATCGTCGCCGGCGCCTTCTGTTTCAGCCTCTACACGGTCCTGCTCCGCCGGGCGAAATTCGATGTGAACCGCCTTGCGCTCCTCGTGCTGCTGCTGGGCGCCGCGGCGCTGACGGCGCTGCCATTCTATCTGTTCGAGCTCATTTCCGACGAACGCTCGACGCTGAACGCCAGCGGCCTCATCGCGCTCGCCTATGTCGCGATCCCCGGCGGCGCGATCATGTATTATCTCTTCAATCGCAGCATCGAGGCTCTGGGGGCGGCGAGGGCGGGTGTGCTGCTCTACATCCAGACGATCTTCATCGCCGTGCTCGCCTACCTCATCCTCGGCGAGCAGCTGCAACGCTATCATCTCGAAGGCGCATCGCTCATCGTCGCCGGCCTGCTGCTGATCATCCTGTTGAAGCCACCGGCTAGCGCGGAGGCGAGCAAGGGCTGAGGATGGGCGCGGTAGGCTCTTTCAATGAGCCGTAGCCGCGACGCGCGGTCGGCTTGCGGCCCCAAGCTGACATCTGTTTACGATGCCATTTACCGTTGCGTACTTGTACTCCACTCTCGCGCGACCCCAAACTCTCGCCGGATGCTCAGCGGGGGGAAAGCAATGAGAACACAAATCCTTCTGATTGCCGCGACCATGATGTTCGCCAGCACCCACGCCGCATTCTCGATGGACGACATTGCGCGCCGGAGCGCCGAGCGGCGCGCGGCGGAGGTGGTGATTTGGGCGATGCCTGCGGTCAACGCCGACCTCATGCTGCAGGCATTCAGGAAGGCCGGTGGAGCTGCCAACCAGATCGCCTATTGGTCCCGCCTGCCGTCGTGGAAGAACCAGACGCTGACGCCCAATCCCGACACTGTCTATTTCATGCCCTTCTTCGATACGAGCAAAACGGGGCCCATCGTGCTGGAAATTCCTCCGGCCGATACGGGCTCGCTTACGGCCAACATCGACAATTTGTGGCAGGTGGCACTTGAGGATGCCGGTCCATCGGGAGCAGACAAGGGTAAGGGCGGAAAATATCTCATTCTGCCGCCCGGCTACTCCAAGAGGGTACCCAAAGGCTACATAGCGCTCAAGTCGGACACCTATGCAGGCTATGCCCTTATCCGCTCAACGCCGAAGACGGGCAGCGACGCGGACGTCGCCAAGGCCGTTTCCTACGGCAAGCGGGTCAAGCTCTATCCGCTCTCATCGGCGGCGCGGCCGGAAGATACAAAATACGTTGATGTCATCGATACGCTGTTCGATGCGACGATCCCTTATGATCTGACCTACTTCCACTCCCTTGATCGCGTTGTCCAATCCGAGCCCTGGCTGGAGCGAGACCGCGCCATGATCGATGCCGTGCGGTCGCTGGGCATAGAGAAGGGGAAGCAGTTCCAGCCGGACGAAGATATGTCCGCAGCACTGGTGCAGGGTGCCAAGGACGCGCACGAATGGCTCGATCGACAGCGAACCATCGTCTTCGAGCCGTTTTACAGCGGCGCCAAATGGTTCGTTCCGGCATTGCCGGATGTCATCCAGGGGCATTCCGACAACTTCGCGCGCAAGGACGTTTATCCGACGGACGCGAACGGTGTTACCTATTCAATGGGATATGTCGGCATCAAGCACCTCGGTACCGGCCAGTTCTATCTGATGACGATGACCGACGGCACTGGTGCGCCGCTGGAAGGGAGCAAGGCCTACAGGTTGACGGTGCCGCCTCACGCGCCGGTCAGGCAATATTGGTCGGCCACCGTCTACGACAGCAAAACGCATGCTTTCATCCGCGAGGTGGACCGTTTCAGCCGTTCATCGAACAGCCCAGACATCAAGGCCAACACCGATGGCTCGGTAGATGTCTACTTCGGTCCGGCCGCCCCACAGGGGCAGGAGAGCAACTGGGTTCCGACAAAGCCGGACCAGCGCTTCGAGGTTCTGTTCAGGCTCTACGGCCCGGAAAAGCCGTTCTTCGAAAAGAGCTGGGTGCTCCCGGATCTGGTCGCTGTTCCATAGATGATGACAGGAGAGACGAATGACCATCGCTACATTGCCGCGCATCATCGCCTTGGCTGGGTCTCTGGTGCTGATCGGTCAAACGACCGCTTCGGCGGACGAACCGGTGAAGGTGACCGCTGACAATTTCGTTCGCGCCGAATCCGACTCCTACATCGCGGTCGCGGCCAAACAGGCCGGAAATGTCGGCCGTTTTTTCCATTATCAGGAAGCGATGCCGATCGACAAGCAGACGGTCGTACGCGCAAACCGGGATACGCTTTATTCGGCAGCGATTTTCGATCTCGACGCCGGCCCGGCGACGATCACGCTGCCGGAGGCTGAAGGACGCTTCATGTCCCTTCAGGTGATCAACCAGGACCATTACGTCGTCGGCAGCGTCCACTATGGAGCAGGCTCCTACAAGATCGACCGACAACAGGCCGGCAGCCGCTACGTGCTTGCGGCTGTCCGGACCCTGGTGAACCCGGAAGACCCCGCCGACTTGAAAAAGGTCCGTGAACTGCAGGGCGCAATCAAGATCGAGCAGCCGGGCGGGCCGGGAAAGCTTGACCTGCCGCGATGGGATACGAAGAGCCAGAAGCAAGTGCACAACGCGCTCCTGATCCTTGCCTCCTCGCTTCCCGACACCAAACGCATGTTCGGCGACAAGGAGCACGTCGATCCGATCCGGCATCTGATCGGCACGGCTTCGGCCTGGGGCGGAAATCCTGAGACGGACGCGCTCTATCTGAACGTGACGCCCGCCAAGAACGACGGCAAAACCGTTTATGCCCTGACAGTACCCGCGACTGTGCCGGTCAATGGCTTCTGGTCGATCAGCCGCTACGGCGAGGACGGCTACTTTCACAAGAACAAGCTCGACGCATATACCTTCAACAACATGACCGCCAAGAAGGAGGCGGATGGATCGACGATGATCCAATTTGGAGGATGCAACGCAGACAGCAAGAACTGCCTGCCCATTGAAAAGGGCTGGAACTACATGGTTCGCCTCTATCGGCCGGACGCCAGCGTCCTCGATGGTTCCTGGACCTTTCCGACGGCCAAGCCGAAGGATTGAGGCTCGCCGTCGGGCAAAGCACGGTATCCGGTTTGGTCTTCTTCAGCCAATATCGAGTGCAGCGATGACCGCTTGTCACGCTTTGCGCACGAAGCGTTCCCGTTCGGCTCGGCCCCTTTGCAGAGACATGAAGCGACCTGTACACTCAGCCAGCGGATATCGAGGTAGCGGAGACTTGCATGAGCGAAATTCTCCTGACGTCCATCGTCCCGATCCTCTTTGTGCGTGATGTGCCGACGAGCGCCCAATTCTTCCAAGAGAAACTCGGATTTGGCGTCGATTTCCTCCACGGTACGCCGCCGTTTTACGGCGCGGTGTCGCGCGGCGCGGCCTGCCTGCATCTTCGGTGTGTCAGCAAACCGAATTTTGCCGATCTGGCAGCACGCGAGGTCTCGCTTATTCTCGCTACAATTGAGGTTTCGGACGTGCACGGGTTGTTTGAGGAGCTGCGCGGCCGCGGCGCGGAGTTTGCGCAGGAGCCAACCAGCCAGCCCTGGGGTGGAACGGACTTCCATGTCCGTGACTTGGACGGGAACGTGATCTCGTTCGTCGCCTACGAGTGATGGAACCACAGCAGCAGCAGTCGTGATGACCGCTTCCGCCGCTTAGCTGCCAATGCATTCCGAAACGTCGCCAGCCATGGGCGATGCCCCGATAACCGAAGTTGCAGGGACATCGCTGAACACCGTCAAAGAGTTCCACAAATGAGTGGCTGCTTGCGTGCCTTACCGCGCTTCCGCGATTCGCTCGAACGCCGACGGCCTCGCAATCCCGAGGTCCAGCGTCTGCCGGATGATCTCGGCACATTCCAGCGGCGTCAGAAGCGACGTGTCCACTTCCAGATCGTAGATCCCCGGCTGGTGCACATGGTCCTGCCAGCGCTGCACCGAATCGGGGATCGGGTCCTCGGCGCTTGCCTGGTCGTAAAGCCCCTCGCGGCCCGGCATGCGGATCTCGCGGCGGCGCATGATCGTGTCGAGTGGACAATGCACGCCGACGAACAGAACCGGAAAACCTTCCAGCCTGCGGGCGCAGTCGGCGAGAATGCCGAGCGGTTGCGAGTAGAAATCATGGTGCCCGAGATCGGCGACGACGTTGAGGCCGAGGCCGACATGGATGGCGATGGTCTCGTAGAGGGCGGCGTAGAAGAACGGCACCGCGTCTTCCAGATCGGGCCGTTCGCCGCCGGGCCGCAGGCCGATGCCGGGCAGATAGCGCTCCGGCGTCATACCGTTATAGGCGTCGACGCCGATGTTCATCCACGGGCCGTCGAACTCGTCCTGGATCGCCTTGGCGATCGATGATTTTCCGCTGCGCGGTGCGCCGTTCAGAATAACGATCTGAGCGGCGGGGTTTTCCTCGGACATGTGTTTTCTTCTTTTGTTTGGCGCGAATCAGTGAGGCGAAATCGCGCAGGCATTTCACTTCGTATTGCGATTACATTATGGGTGACTTTAAGGCGGTGACTCACCGCGTCGGGAGGATAGCATGAACGAGGACAGCGCGCATTTCCCACCTGTGGATCCTTTGAAAACAGGTATTCGCGGCTGCTGCCCGCGCTGCGGCAATGGCAAGCTTTTCAATGGCTTGCTTGGCCTGAAGCCGCGTTGCGCCGCCTGTGGGCTCGATTATGCCTTTGCCGACGCCGGCGATGGCCCGGCCGTCTTCGTCATCCTGATCGTCGGCTTCATCGTCATCGGCTCGGTGCTGTGGCTGGAAGTGAACTATTCGCCGCCGATCTGGCTGCACATCCTGCTCTTTGCGCCGCTGACGATCATCCTCTCGCTGCTGGCGCTGCGGTGGTGCAAGGGCATCCTCATCGCCATGCAATACCGCCACAATGCCCGTGAAGGACGTCTCTCCCGTGATTGATGCCACAGCCGCAGCCCCCCGCCGCACGCGATCCGTCCTGACCGCCATCGCGGTCCTCGTAGCACTCGCCATCCTGATTGCGCTCGGCACTTGGCAGGTGGAGCGGCTGCACTGGAAGGAAGGCCTGCTCGCCGATATCGCCACCCGCCTCGCGGCCCCCGTAGTCCCGCTCTCCGATATCGAGGCCATGGCCGCCAAGGGCGAGGATATCGAATACCGCCGCGTCACTTTGTCCGGCGTCTACGACAACAGCCGCGAACGCCACTTCTTCGCCACCTGGCGCGGCCAGACCGGCTTTTACGTCTACACGCCGCTGCAGCTCGCAGACGGCCGCTTCCTCTTCGTCAATCGCGGCTTTGTGCCTTATGACAACAAGGAACCGGAAATGCGCATGCAGGGCCAGTTGACGGGCGAGCAGACCGTCAACGGTCTCGCGCGCAGCAAACTTCCTGGCAAGCCGTCATGGATCGTGCCCGATAACGACGTCGCCAAGAACATCTTCTACTGGAAGGACCTCGACGTCATGGCCTCGAGCACCGGGCTCGACAAGGCCGCCGTCGTGCCCTTCTTCGTCGATGCCGACGACACGCCCAATCCCAAGGGCATGCCGATCGGCGGCGTCACCGAGGTCGACCTGCCCAACAACCACCTGCAATACGCTTTCACCTGGTATGGCCTGGCTGCCACGCTGGTCGTGATCGTCGTCGTCGCGCGCTTGCGCAAGCGCGGCAATCCGCCGGCGCAATAGTATCGCTTCAATTTGTGCCTATATTGGGCTAGACGGTCGATATCTGCACACATCGGAACAGACATGAATATTGCGGCGAAACCTCCACTGACGATCAGGCTCTGCGGGCCGCGCGGCTTTTGCGCCGGCGTCGACCGGGCGATCCAGATCGTCGTTCTGGCGCTGAAATCCTATGGCGCGCCCGTCTATGTCAGGCACGAGATCGTTCATAACCGCTATGTCGTCGAAGGTTTGGAAGCCAAGGGCGCCGTCTTCGTCGAGGAGCTGAATGAGATCCCGGAAGAGCACCGCGCCCAGCCGGTCGTCTTTTCCGCCCATGGCGTGCCGAAATCGGTGCCGGAGGATGCGACCACACGCAACCTCTTCTATCTCGACGCCACATGCCCGCTGGTCTCCAAGGTCCACAAGCAGGCCATGCGCCACAACAAGCTCGGCCGCCACGTGGTCCTGATCGGCCATGCCGGCCACCCCGAAGTGATCGGCACCATGGGCCAGCTTCCCGAAGGCGCCGTCTCGCTGGTCGAAACCATCGCCGACGTCGATCTCTACGAGCCCGTCGATCCCGACAATCTCGGCTATGTCACGCAGACCACGCTGTCCGTCGACGACACCGCCGGCGTCATCGCCCGCCTGCAGGAACGCTTCCCGAACCTCACCGCGCCATCGGCCGATTCGATCTGCTATGCCACGACCAACCGCCAGGAAGTCGTCAAGCAGGCGGCCCCCGGCTGCGATCTCTTCATCATCGTCGGCGCGCCGAACTCGTCCAATTCCAAGCGCCTCGTCGAAGTGGCGCTGAGGGCAGGGGCGAAGAAATCGATCCTGGTGCAGCGCGCCTCCGAGCTCGATTGGGACGATATCGGCCATGTCGGCACGCTCGGCCTCTCCGCCGGCGCCTCGGCCCCCGAGGTCATCGTCAACGAGATCATCGAAGCCTTTCGCGCCCGTTTCGATGCCCGCGTCGAGCTTGCCGAGACGGTTCAGGAAAACGAGCACTTCCTCGTCAACCGCGAACTGCGCGACATCGAGCTGACGACGGCGGACATGGCCTTCGTCAACGGGTAATTGGCGGTCGCTCGCTGCAAGATCAATTGTTTGGGGAAACCCCCACCACGGATCAATCTCCCCCCTTGTGGGGGAGATGCCCGGCAGGGCAGAGGGGGGTATCATCTGCGCCGCCCGAAGCCGACCGAAGCACCAAACCGAAAACGAGAGCCCGCCTTGGCAGTCTACACCGATATCTCCGAAGACGATCTGAAGTGGTTCCTGACGGAATATGACGCCGGCACGCTGTTGTCCTACAAGGGCATCGCCGAGGGCGTCGAAAACAGCAATTTCCTGCTGCATACGTCGAAGGACCCGCTGATCCTGACGCTCTACGAAAAGCGCGTGGAGAAAACCGACCTGCCGTTCTTCCTCGGCCTGATGCAGCATCTCTCCGCCCGCGGCCTGTCCTGCCCGCTGCCGCTACCGCGCAAGGACGGCGCGCTGCTCGGCCAGCTGTCGGATCGCCCCGCCGCCCTCATCTCCTTCCTCGAAGGCATGTGGCTGCGCAAGCCCGAGGCCAGGCATTGCCGCGAGGTCGGAAGAGCGCTCGCCCGCATGCACATCGCCGGCGAAGGTTTCGACCTCAAGCGCCCCAACGCGCTCTCCGTCGATGGCTGGCAGGTGCTGTGGGACAAGTCAGAAGCCCGCGCCGACGAGGTCGAGAAGGGCCTGCAGGCGGAAATCCGCAGCGAGCTCGATTTTCTCTCGGCAAACTGGCCGAAAAATCTCCCCTCGGGCGTCATCCACGCCGATCTCTTCCCCGACAACGTCTTCTTCCTGGGCGACGATCTCTCGGGCCTGATCGACTTCTACTTCGCCTGCAACGATCTGCTCGCCTACGACGTCTCGATCATCCTCAACGCCTGGTGCTTCGAAAAGGACGGCGCCTATAACATCACCAAGGGCATGGCGATGCTCGAGGGCTATACCAGCGTGCGACCGCTGAGCGACGCCGAACTTCAGGCACTCCCAATCCTCTCGCGCGGCTCGGCGCTCCGCTTCTTCCTGACCCGCCTCTACGATTGGCTGATGACGCCGGAGGGCGCGATGGTGACCAAGAAGGACCCGCTCGAATACCTGCGCAAGCTGCGCTTCCACCGGCAGATCAAATCCGCCGCCGAATACGGGCTCACACCATGAAGCACGTCGATATCTACACCGACGGCGCCTGCTCCGGAAATCCGGGCCCCGGCGGCTGGGGCGCGGTGCTGCGCTATGGCGAGGTCGAAAAGGAGCTCTGCGGCGGCGAGGCGGAAACCACCAACAACCGCATGGAGCTGCTCGCCGCCATCTCGGCGCTGACCGCGCTGAAAAGCGCCTGCGAGGTCGATCTCCACACCGACAGCAAATACGTCATGGACGGCATTTCGAAGTGGATCTTCGGCTGGAAGAAGAACGGCTGGAAAACCGCCGACAAGAAGCCGGTGAAGAACGGCGAACTCTGGCAGGCACTCGACGCCGCCAACCAGCGCCACAAGGTCAAATGGCACTGGGTCAAGGGCCACGCCGGCCACCCGGAAAACGAACGCGCCGACGAGCTTGCCCGCAAGGGCATGGAGCCGTTCAAGAAGCGGTAGGCTTGCTTCTCTTTTTTGTGGGGTAGGGGCTCGCCGCTTGCTCGGCTTTCCCTTCGCCCCACAGGGGAGAAGGTGGCCCGAAGGGTCGGATGAGGGGGCTCCGGGCTCCAACTTATCCATTTGAAATTATTATCTTAGACGTCTCACCCGCAGCCCCCTCATCTGCCTGCCGGCATCTTCTCCCCGCTGGGGAGAAGGGACTCGTGGCGAGCCGCTCGCCCCAACCAAATCTCACCCCGCCACCGCCAGATACGCCGAAATCGTCCCAATCGACAGCACCGTCGAGGCCAGCACCACGCGCCCGGTCAAACTCGCCTCGCGCCCATAAAACTCCGCCAGCATGAACGGCCCGGTCCCCGTCGGCAGCGCCGCGAGCAGAACGCAGGTATGCACCGCAACCGGCGGCAAATGCAGCAGCGGCCCGGCAATCACCCAGGTCACCAAAGGCTGCGCAACCAGCTTCAGCCCGACCAGAATCCCCGCCGTCGCCGCCCGCTCGGTCGCCGCCCCCGCCTTCGATCCGGCCAGAAATAGCCCAAGCGCAATCAGCGCGCAGGGCGAGGCCGCACCGCCGAGAAGTTTTAGAAACGCATGCACCGGCGCCGGCAACGCCACGCCAGAGACCATGAACAGCGCCCCCAGCACCGGCGCGATCAGCAGCGGGTTCTTGGCCAGCGAGAGCAAGGTCTTCATCGCGATATCGCGCCGCCGCGTCTCCGATTGCAGCCCGCCCTCGATCAAGACGATGGCGACGGCGAAGAGCACGCAGACGGTGACGATCGTCGCGATCAGCGTCGGCGCCATGCCGTTGTCGCCGACGATCGAGAGCACCAGCGGAAAGCCGACGAACCCCGTATTGGCATAGCTGGCGTTCAGGCTGTCGATCGCCGCATCCGCCAGATGCCGGCCTTTCGCCATCCGCCACCAGAGCGTCGCGCAAAAGATGATGGCGCAGCCCGAAGTGAAGGCCAGGATAAAGCCCGGCTGCCAGATTTGCGATAGTTTCGCGTTGGCCATGATGTCGAAGAGCAGGGCCGGCAGCGCCAGATAGACCACCAGCCGGTTCACCTCGCGCGTCGCATTGGGGCCGAGCGCGTCGGTCTTGCGCGCGATCCATCCGGTAAGGATCAGCGCGAAGATGGGCAGCACGATGAGAAGATTGGTCAGCATTGGCAGGGGAACTCAGGTTGCAAAGACCATTGTCTAACCCCTGATATCGATATAATCCAATGTCGATATCATCGCTGATCGATACCTCAGAGGTATGAAATGGACACGCGCCACATGCGCTATTTCGTGGCGCTCGCCGAGACGCTGCACTTCGGCCACGCGGCAGCCCGCATGAACATGAGCCAGCCGCCCTTCAGCCGGCAGATCGCCGCGATCGAGAAGGCACTCGGCGCCCGCCTCTTCGAGCGCAACTCCCGCAACGTCGCGCTGACGGCGGCGGGCAAGCATTTTCTCGAGGAGTGTCGCGCGGTGCTCGAGCGTTTCGATACCGCCTGCCGCGACGTGCAGCTGGTGGCATCCGGCGTGAAGGGCGAGCTGAAACTCGGCTTCATGATGAACGCCGCCTACAGCGTCGTCCCGGCGCTGGTGCGATTGTACTCGCAAGCGCGCCCCGATGTCCGCCTCGTTCTCGAGGAGCGCATACCCACGGATATCGAGGAGATGCTGATCGAAGGCCGCCTCGACGCCGCCGTCACCTTCGGCGGCAGCCCGGCCGCGCATCTGCGCACCACGCTTCTCGCCCGCGACCGCCTGCGCCTGATCGCGCCGCGAGATCACCGCCTGGCTGAACTCGACATCGCCGGCCCAACCGATCTTGCTACCGAACGTCTGATCGCCGCCCCCGCAAGCGTGACGCCGACGCTCCGCGACGCCATCCGCAACTACTGCGCCTCCCCGGGCGTCGTCCCGCATTTCGCACTCGAACCCCGCCTGCAACACACCATCATCCGCCTCGTCGCCGAAGGCCTGGGCATCGCGCTCATCCCGCAGTCTTTGTGCGCGGACCTGGCGGAAGGGCTGGTCTCGCGGCCGATTGTGGATGCGCCGGAGTTCGACATCGTGCTCTGCGCTTCGGCTGCGTCCAGCAATCCGGCGGTGCCGGCGCTGTTTGAGGTGGCGGAGAGGTTGGGTGGGGTGGGATGGCTTCTCGGCGAGCGAACGCTCTAAAGAAGCTTGATCGGACAGTCAACAACTGCGCCAGCAGCCCCCTCATCTGCCTGCCGGCATCTTCTCCCCGCTCGGGTGTTGTTTGTCACCCCACTCTGCAATAGGTGGGATTATCCGGGATTAACCGGTAAAAGCTGAAAAGCCCTGAAAATCCAGGGCGTCTGGCGGGTGGGAGTAGCAAAAAGCGCGCTCACTGTTTGTCACCCGCGCCAACGAGTTTTCCGCACGTTCGACGATGGCGGCGGCTAGGCGGGTGGCGGCCTCAAATCGGCCCTGAAAAATCCTCGAGCCGCCTTTGAAGGCCTTTAAATCATTGAAAAGAAACGACCGGCAGAAAAACGGCGATCGGGGCGGCTAGCGCGCGACGCGGTGCGGGTGGTCGAAAAAGCCAATTTGGATTTCCATATCTGGGTGGAAATTCGAATGATCGCTCTGTGACGCCCGGATTACCGGGCTTTTCGTGGTTTTACTGGTTGGCTTGCCGGGCGAGAGATTTCCACGTCCGCGAGCGCCGACCAGCCTGCCGTTAACCTCGAATGTGACTATTAATCGTTCTTTAAGGATACAAGTTGAAAGCGCATTTTTCGGCCTCTACCTTCAATTCTTAGGGTAAGGGGCATCGGAATGAAATCGTAAGTTTTAGAAATTGACAGTAGCCGCTCATCAGCGGCCCTATTGGCATGCCCAGGCGTCTGCCTGGTGAGCTGATCATCGAAAAATCCTAAGAGCGTCAACGTGCACGTCGCGCGAACGCCTCTTTATGCGCCAGATTTAGACAATCATGAAGCCGAGCGTTTCCCGGTGCCGGGCTCGTTCGTTGCCTCATCAAGCCGCTTCCTCAATCGATTTTCGATCCAGGGCAGCATGGCGGCGACCTCGTCCTGGTCGCGTATATCATCGACCTTGTTGACAAGGTCGTTGTAAAGGCCGCCGGCCTCGACGGCGACCTTCTCTGCAGGGATGCGAATGCCGGCTTGGCGATGCACACTGGTGACGATCCCGGCCAAGCGATCGAGCAGCTTCGTGTCGACCGCGACTGCGGGCGCCGGCGCCGCTGCAGGATCGTCGAACATGGCGCCTTCACCCGTGACGATCCAGTTGATGTTTATGCCGTAGCGCTGCCGATAGAGTGCCAGCACATCGCCGTCTGGCGTACGCTCTCCCCGCTCATAGTGAGCGAGCGCGCTTTTGCTGATCCCGAGCCCGGTCGCCAGCTCATCCCGGTCCTCAATATCCAGCGCACGCCGAAGCTCTCTCAAGCGCCGGCCCATCGGGGTTTTCGCCTCGATCTCAGGTCTTGCCAATACCACCACGCGTAAAATCACGATTGGACTTTACAAAGGTCCAAACGTAATTTAACCCTATGTTTGTCGCCTGATTTGACAGGCGACATTTGCACACCAACGACACACAAAAAGCGGATGCGCCAACATCCGCTCCTTGAGGAGAAAGAAATGACAAAAGCCCCGGCTTGGGACCGTCATTCCATCCTCGCCGAGCTTCGCCGAAAGGGTATGACCCTGGCGCGGCTCGCCGAGTTGAAGGAGCTAAGCAAGAGCGGCGTCCGGAATATCTGGACCCGCCCCAACTCGCTCGCGGAAAGAGCTATCGCCGACTTCCTGGAAGTGGATGTCGAGAAGCTTTTCCCGGGCCGTTATCCGAAGCGACGTTCTCACATCCTCGCTCCGGAGTTCGCCCCAAAGTCCAAAGCGGACGCCTCGACAAGAAGCGCCGCCTGAACATGAAAACGGACGGTCTGAGCTGCTCTAGCCTTTACCATCTGAGCCCTCTCTTACGAGTTGGTCAGCAAAGCGGCAACACACCATTGCACGACGGGCCGCTCCGGCTGGCAGCGTCCTCTTCCGTCCGCTCCACCTTCCCACAATCGCCGAACTTTCCGAGTCTCGCAATGACGAAACGCGCTGGCAAAATAGACAAGCGAAATCCCTTTATTCCGTCCCTTTCCCGCGTCTGCATCGCCGCCGACCTCATTCTGGTCGCCGGCGTTGTTTCGATGGCTCTGATTGCTGTCTCGGCATCCGTTTTCACACACTTCATAGGGTTTAGTTCATGGTAAATCCCTCATCCGAAGACGATCGCCAGAAGGCGATGCTCGCGGCCACTTATGGAGCCGTCCGTCACCATTTCTCTCACCTCGCCGTCCGCGACATCATTAGCCCGCCGAACGGCTGGTTTGATGCGCTCCTGGCGCGTCAGATCGTGGTCCATATCATGGTCGTTGATTTCGATGTCCCGAAGCGGCGCCTGGCCATCCTTCAGATGCGCGATCGCACGCAGCTGATCGTTGCTGTTCGGGCGATCAATGCCCGTCTCGAAGATGCCGCCTTCAAGCGCGCTTACGGTCAAATGGTTGCCCGCGCCCAAGGTCTCTTCGCGCAGGAAATAAAAAGGGCGGCAGCATAATGGCCGAGTTTAAGCGTCTCCTCCTCGCGGAAATTTTCATTCCTGAGCGCCTTCGGGCGATCGACGAAGATCACGCGCTCGCGATTGCGAACTCGTTCGTCGAACACGGCCAGATCAACCCTATCACGGTTCGGAAAACGCCGGCCAAGAGTAAGGGCGCCACGCCCTATACGCTTGTAGCTGGTGGGCACCGCATTCGCGCGGCTGCGATTAACGAAGACACCGAGATCGACAGCATCATCGTCGAGGCCGACCAGGACGAAGCCCTCCTGATCGAGATCACTGAAAACCTCTTCCGCAACGAGCTGTCGGTAATCGATCGCGCGGTCTTTGTGCAGACGTACCGCGAGGTATGGGAGAAGGCGTACGGCAAGATCGAGGCAGGCCGTCCGGGAAATAGGATCAACTTGATCCAATTATTCGAGCATGAGGCGGGCAAGGGTTTTTCCCAGCACGTTGCTGACCGCATGGGCATTTCAGTGCCCTCTCTTAAGCGCCTCAACCAGATTGCGCAGAACCTGCACCCGGACGTTCGTGCGGCAGTCCGTGGAACGCCAATCGCTGACAACCAGTCGGCGCTTATCAATCTTGCGAAGATGGAGCCGAAGCAGCAGCGCCAGGTCGCGATCGCCTTCAAGGCCGAGGGCGACTTGAAGAAAGCTATCCAACTTGTGGTGCCGCCGCCAGTGAAGGCCACCGCCGCAGCCCAGCAATCGGCCGTGCTGTCGAAACTCGTCGAGGCATGGGAGATCGCCAGCGAGGAAACCAGAGATCAGTTCCTTCAGCACATCGGCATGGCCGATGACGGGATGATGGCGACGATCGTCGGGGAGAGCGGCGAATGAGCAAGCACCCTGGCCAGCTCGACTTCTTCCTTGAGCCGCTGTTTCCGGTGCGCTCGCCGGCGGCAAGCCTGGACCTCTCGCGTTTCCGCTCAAAGCTGAAGCGCGCCATGGCCCAGGCGATCCGCGAGTGCCCGCATGGGCGCGAGGTCATCGCGGCACGCATGGCGCAGTATCTCGGCCTTCCTAACGTCTCCCGCTCCACGCTCGATGCCTACACTGCGGAAAGCAAGGAGAACCACGACGTTAGCCTCGTCCGCTTCAAGGCCTTTGTCCGAGCGACGAACGCCACCTGGCTTTGGGACATGGTTGTTTCCGAGGACGGCTTGATCATGCTCGAGGGCGACGAGGCTCGCCTAGCCGAGATTGCACGGCTTCAGCAGGAGCAGCGCAACCTCTCCGCCGAGCTGAAGGCGCTCCGCTCGCTTCCGGTATCGATCCGCCGCAAGGGAACACGATGATGGCGAAAGTCTCCCTCTCCAGCCAGATTGAAGCAATCGACGCGTTCCTTCAGCGCGGTAACCGTGCGGCGGTCTTCCCCGGCGCGAAGGGAGATTTGCATCGCGATCACATGAGAGCTGTCGGAGAGACGTTGCGCTGGGTTCAGCGCAACGAGCCCGACATCCGCGACTTCATCGCAGAGAAGAAGGCGAGCCGAGCATGAAAGAGTTCTTCACCGTTGCCGAGCTGGCGGCCGCCAAACTTCCGGACCTTCCGCCGGCTGAGAAGAGCCTGGACAACCTAGCGCGCGCGAGCTGGCGCGGCAATGATGCCCTCGCGCACACTGTCCCTGGCAAGACCAAGCCAGTGTGGGTCTATCATTACTCGCTTCTCCCGCAGTCCGCGCAGACGCGCCTGCGGATCATCCACGATGCTCCAGCCAACAACGACCACGATCTGGCGATCGCGCGCCGTGAGCAGCTCTGGAGGAAATATGAAGGCCTTTCGAGTGAGCATAAGGCGACCTGTGAAGTGCGATTGAGCGCACTTCTCTATGTTGACCAGCTGCAGGCCCGGCTTGTCACGGCGGAAGCCGCAGCCACCATGACGGCACGGAAATTCAACGTCAGCATCCGGACGATCTACAATTGGCAGGAACTCGTGCAAGGCATCGATCGCGGCGATTGGCTGGCGGCCTTGGCACCCTCTTTCAAGAGCGAAGGCGTTCGCTCCGATTGCCACCCCGATGCCTGGGAATACTTGAAGTCGGATTTTCTGCGCCCGGAAGGGCCAGCCTTTTCTGAGTGCTACCGTCGCCTGCTGGTCGCGGCCAAGAAATCAAAATGGGCACCGATTGCCTCTGAGCGCGCACTGCGGCGTCGTCTTGATGCAACCGTCTCTAAAGCGGTCCAGACGCTTGCCCGAAAAGGCAAGGACACGGCGAAGAAGCTCTATCCAGCCCAGCGCCGCCTGCGTCAGCACCTGCATGCCATGCAGATGGTCAACATGGATGGTCACAAGCTGGACGTCTTCGTGAGCGTGCCCTGGTCGGACAAGCCTGTCCGCATGTTCCTCCTTGGCATCCAAGATCTGTACTCGGGCAAGATCGTCGGCTGGCGCTTGTCTGACAGCGAAAACAAAGAGACGGTTCGCCTGGTCATCGGCGATATGGTCGAGAGCTATGGCATCCCTGATGCAATCTTCCTCGACAACGGCCGAGCCTTCGCCTCGAAGTGGATCTCTGGTGGCGTAACCAACCGCTTCCGCTTCAAGGTGCGCGATGAAGATCCGCAGGGGTTGCTGGTCACGCTCGGCGTAGAACTTCATTGGACCACACCTTATTCCGGTCAGTCCAAGCCGATCGAGCGCGCCTGGCGCGATCTCGCCGAGAAGATCTCCAAGCATCCATTCTGTGCCGGCGCTTATGTTGGCAATAAGCCTGATGCGAAGCCGGAAAACTACGGCTCCCGTGCCATCCCCGTTGAGGAATTCAGGCGCCACGTTTCCGCGCAGATCGCTGAGCACAATTCTCAGGTCGGTCGCACCGCGCTCAATTGCGCTGGCAGGAGCTTCGATCAGACTTTCGCCGAAAGCATCGCCTTGCCCAGCACCATCGTGCGCTGGCCGACGGCTTCACAGAAGGCTCTCTGGCTTCTTGCATCGGAACTGATCCGCACAAAAAAAGGCAGCGGGGAGATCCATTACCAGGGCAATCGTTACTGGAGCCGAGAGCTGAACCAGTTTGCCGGCAAGAAGGTCACCATCCGCTTTGATCCGGACAACCTGCATCAGGCGGTCAAGGTTTACGATTTGGAGAATGCGCTGATCTGCGAAGCTGAATGCATCGCTGACGCCGGCTTCAACGACCAGGAGGCGGCACGGCAGCACGCTCGCAAGCGGCGCGATTATGCCAAGGCGATTACCGCCGAACGCGATGCGCACGCCGCGCTTTCCGCCAGCCAGCTATCCGACCTTTATTACAAGGGTGATCTCGCCGATCAGGCGCCGCCCGAACCCATCCGTCCGCGCGTCACGCGCCTGGCGACTGCAGCGGCGGTCGCCTTCCAGCCGGCGCCGGCGATCTCTGAGGACGAGATGGAAGACACATTCTCGAAAGGCCTGGCCCGGATATCGGGCGGCGCTTCGATCATCGAGTTTCCGCAAGGAAATGCCTCGGCAGGTTTTGTGTCCGGGGTAAGTGAGCCGAAAAGTGCAGCGTACGGTTCCAGAAAAAAGAAGGGCGGGGAAAACCCCGCCCGATAACCGGCCATTGGCCTACAAAAGCAGGAACCTTTTATCATGAATGAGAGAATTGGCACAAGCCAAATTAAGAATGCCACACCCGCCTGGGATCGTCCGGTGGCGCCGCCGGCATTGTCGGCCAACCGCACCGAGCAGGATATCGCGCTCTGGTGGGAGCTGATCGACCGCGTCATGGCCACGGCGGGCGCCAACGGTTACTCTAAAACCGAAGTCGCGAAGCGCATGGGGATGCCCGAGGGAACTTTCAGCCAGTGGTTTTCCGGCAAGTATGCGGGGCGCCTGGACAGCACCAACCGCACCGTCGAACAATGGCTGCTGGCGGTCGAGGAGCAAGCTGGTCTCGCCGCGACCATCCCGACTTCGCCCGGCTTTATCAAAACCCGGATCGCAACCGAGATCACGGAAACGCTCGCCTGGGCGCAGATGACGGCGGACATGGTTATGGTCACCCTTGCCGCAGGCAATGGCAAGACGGCGACCTCGCGCCACTATTGCAGCACCCGACCTCACGCCTACCTGGTGACGATCTCGCCGCACACCAAAACGGTCCACGGCATGCTGCTTGAGTTGGCGGCGGTGTTGGAGGTGCACGAGCACAACCCCGCGAAGCTCACCCGTAAGATCGGCGAAAAATTGGGCCGCATCGGCGGGGGCTCTCTCCTCATCATCGACGAGGCGCAGAACCTCGCCGACGAGGCCATCAACCAGCTTCGCCATTTTGTCGATGTCTATCAGTGCGGTGTCGCCCTGGTCGGTAACAACGAGGTCTACACTCGTTTCGTCAAGAAGAGCGACGGCCCTTCTTACGATCAGCTAAAGAGCCGCCTGGGCAAGCGCCTGAAGCGCGACAAGCCTCGGCTCGAGGACCTGCAGGCGTTCATCGCAGCTTGGGGCGTCGTTGATCCCGACTGCGTCAAGCTGCTCACCGGCATCGGTATGAAGGGCGGCGCCCTTCGTCAGATCGACAAGACGCTGAAGCTGGCTTCTCTGGTCGCCATGGGCGCCCAGGAGCCGCTCGCCAAGAAGCACATCGAGGCGGCTTGGAAGAACCGTGACGTGGAGGACATGGCATGACATCCTCCGCTCACAAACTCAGTGACGAACTGAAACTGTTGGACCGCGCCTTCGCTCCGATCGCCCGCTCCGGCGGCTATCTTGATGCGGCCAGCGTAAAGCGTCTGCGCGAGCGGATCGGCCTCCTGGGCAAACTCGCCAACGCGCTCGAAACGGAGGTTTCGTATTTCCGTCTCATCGAGGCCGGCCGCGAGGGGAAGCAGATCGTTGAGCAGCTCGCCACGGATAACCTAGTGCAGCTGGTCAAAGATCCCGAGGGCAAGATCATCTTCCCTGACTTCGGGAGGAAGAAATGAACTGCCAGCAGCTCAAGCCGTCCTCGGCGATCGTCGATTTCCGCAAGTCCATTGTTTCGCTCTTCCAGGCCGGCCGCGTCGTCACACCGACGGCGATGGCCGACGCGATCGCAGGCATCAACACCTGCCTCGCGCTGGCGAGAGAGTACGAGGAGGAGATGGCGATCATCGAGCGCGCCATCACCCGCTCGGAGCCCGTCGTGATCAAATGGGACATGGGGCGGGAGGCTCCGCCACTCCGCCTGATCATTTCCAATAGGCCGGTTCCGTGAGGACCAGCGGCCCAGCCCTCCGCTTCTCGGCGAAAGAACTCGCCGAGGAGCTGGCGCCCAAGGTAGCCCGCATCCTGCTCGACCAGACCTACCGACCGCCCGTCAAGGCGAGGGAAGTCAGAGCGGTCGTGAAGCCAGAACGCCCGAGCCTAGAAAACGCCATCCACGAAGTGATCGAGGCGACCGACCGCCTTGATGCCGACCAATTCACTATCGGCGAAGCCGCCGCTGCCAAACGTCTGTTTCAGGCAGCACAGCGCCTTCGAGCCGCAGCTAGGAGACTTTAAAATGGAAGCAGTCATTATGGCCGACACCGATCGCCCTGGCGTAACGGAGATCAACGGCAAGCTGTTCATGATCAATGCCAAGGGCGGTTTCGATCCGATGGTCGCCGTCAAAGATCAGCATAAAGTCGAGGACACGACGGTTCGCAACATCTTCCAGTTTGCGGAAGAACTCAGCGCCCAGGTCACGCGCTTCAAGGATCACACCTTCGCTGACCTCGCTGCTCTCGATGCGGTCCTCGCACAACAGTACGACACGAAGATCGGTGGGCAGAAGGGAAACCGGACCTATACGTCATATGATGGCCTGTTGAAAATCCAGGTGCAGGTTGCGGACAACATCACGTTCGGGCCGGAGCTTCAAATCGCGAAGAGCCTTATCGACACTTGCCTGGTTGAGTGGAGCGCCGATAGCCGCGAGGAAATTCAGTCTATCATCATGCGGGCCTTCAACACGGATAAGGAAGGCAAAGTGAACCGCTCGGACATCTTCATGTTGCTGAAGCTGGAAATCAAAGATCCGCGTTGGATCAACGCTATGAAAGCGATCCGCGACGCGATCAGGGTCACCGGCTCTAAGGAGTATGTTCGGTTCTACCGCCGCCGCACCCAACAAGAGGACTGGACCAGCGTCACCATCGACATGGCGAAGGCGTGAGGGAGACCGTAGCCATGACCCTTTACAAAAACCTGTTCGATGCCGAGGCCCGCGTCGCCGGGATCTATCCCATTGCGCTGATAGGCGACCCCGAGAACCCACCGGAATGGGTCAAGCAGTTTGCCGAGGACGTGGATTGCAACGACGTCGTCACGATCTTTCGCGGCATGCCTGAGATCGCGGGCCTTTGTGATCTCGACGCTTTCGCCAGCGCTGGGGAACATGCCGCAGCGATTGCCGAAGCTTGGGTTCACACGGGCCGCGAAGGCTTCATCGTGCGTACCGAGATCTGCCATCGTCGGTACGTCGGAAATGGGTCGAACGCGTATTACTCCGGCTGGGGAATTGTGAAGCTTGGCTGGATTTATGTCGAAACGATCGACGGTGTGGAGCCTGCCGTACTGGCAAAGGCTACCGCGATACATGACGTGGCGAAAGCGGAGACGGCATTATGAGCAGCCTCAACTCGAAAACAGCGGTCCAATACGAGGAGATGCTTGCCGACGTGGCTCGGCAAGAAGGTTTCAAGGTCAGGAACGTCGATGGTGCGTTGTACTTCGAGTTCTCGACCTGGACACCGGACGGTCAGGAGGTTGCTGCCCACGTCAACCTTTCGCGCTTTGCAAACGCAATGGCGAGGAGTCAGTCATGAGCAGCACCTCAATCGCAGCGATCCACGTCGCCAAGAAGCAGCTCGGACTCGATGACGACACCTACCGCGCTAAGCTTGCCCGGATCACGGGCAAGCATTCCGTCAAGGACATGGACGAGCCTGAGCGCCAGAAAGTCCTTTCCGTATTTCGCAATGAAGGCTTCACGCCAGCGCCGACGGCTCGTCGGTCGAGTGGCCGCCAGCAGCTTACAGGCAAGTTTGCCAAGAAGCTGCAGGCGCTCTGGATCGCCGCCTGGAACCTCGGCATTGTTCGCAATCGCGACGACGCTGCGCTGGTGGCGTTTGTCAAGCGCCAGACGGGCATCGATCACACGCGCTTCCTGGTCTACGCCGATGACGCCAACCGCGCGATCGAGGCGCTGAAAGGCTGGATGCGCCGCGAGGCCGGCGTCTCCTACGGCAGCAGCAACGGTTACGACTGGCTCGGCACCGATGGCGCCAAGGTAGCCTGGGCGCAGTGGCGTATGTTGGAGCCGAGCGCCGACCTGATGGTTCGCCGGGGCTTTGATGCGGAAGTCACCAAGCTAGCAGGCAAGCCGATGCTCCAGCAGCTCGAGCCAGGTGATTGGCAGAAGGTGATGAACGCGCTCGGCGATCGTATCCGAGCGCGGAAAGCCGACCGCCAATGAACACGGTCGTTTCCTTCCGCGACCCGAAGATGCCGCCCAAGCCTGTCGTCCTCGACAGCTTGGGCGAACCCATGTCGCTGTTCACCTTCAGCTTCGACCACGATGGCCGCGAGTTCTGTTTCGATCTCGCGGCTTACTCTTGGGGGGACGCCGAGCAGCGCCTCTCCTCTCTGTTGCAGTCGATCCGCCTGGACGGCGAGATCCACGCAACGGGAACCGTCGACTTCCTTCCGCCGAACATCTCGGTCAATTTCACAAGGGCATAATTGATGACTGAGCCCCTCCGCGTTTCCGATCATGCAGTGTTGCGTTACCTTGAGCATTCGCACGGCCTCGATGTCGAAGCCGTACGTCTTCACATCGCTGACCGCTGCGCGACCGGCGCGGAGCTGCGGGCGCTGGCCGTTGTCGTCGAGCGTGTGAAGTTCGTCCTTCAGCAGGGCGTCGTCGTCACCACGCTTCGACGCAATGGCATCGCTTTTCCGCGAGGTAGCCGCGATGGCTGACAATCTTCCCCTGTTCGAAAACAGCGAACTGACGCGCGTTCAAACTCGGTGTGAAGAGCTTGAAAAGAAGCTTCGAGCCGGTGGAAGGGACGCGCATTCGCGTATCCGCATGGAGCGCAAGCTGATCCTGGCGCGGGCCGAGCAGATCCGCATCGAGCTGAACCTCGGTTTCGGAAGGAGGCGCTCGTGAACAGCTCGCTTCCCGGTCTCCTTGGCGATATCGCCGCGATCACCGACGCCGAGACGGCACTCCTGATTGCGCAGAGCCACGGCGGCGTTCGGGTGTCGATCCCGCCGCGCGCCGAGGATGGCCATTGGCTCACCGAGCTGCTCGGCTTCGAGTTAGCCGATCGGATCTGCAGAGGACTATCCGTCCTTGATGGCGACGGCAAGCTCAAGGGCGTCCAGCGAGAGGTTATCCCGCTAGGCCCGGCCGCAGTCCTGAAGGCGGCCAGGCGCCGCGCCGCAGAAGCGCTCAGCGAAGGCAAGAGCGTGCGCGACACCGCACAAATATCGGGCTTGCATGAGCGCACGATATTTCGGATGAAGGCATCCGACAGCGACCAAGGCGAGCTTTTCTAGCCCTTGGTGAAAAGGGCTGACATCTGTCAGCCCGCCCGACTACACCTCCCGTTGCATAGTCCCAGCATCGAAGCGGCCATTCGGCCCGCTTGGTTTGGGGCACTTACAAATGACTTCTTTCGAGCTTTGGCTGAACACCCGGCTGCGCGTCCACGGCGCTTATGACGGTGTCGTCGACGGCGTCTACGGTCGCGCATCGATGGAGGCCTTGATCCGCTTCCAGAAAGCGGAAGGGCTTCCGGCGACAGGCCGAGCTGATACGGCCACTGTCGCAGCATTGCGGGTCGAGCCACGTGGTAGCGTCGTGAAGGTCGTGCCAGCGCCGGTCATCCCGGCCGAGCCTGTATGGATGCGGGAAGCTCGACGCTTTGTCGGCCTCCTCGAAATTCCAGGCCCCAAGTCGAACTCGACGATCATCGGTTGGGCGAAGGCGCTCGGCGGTTGGATCGCAACGTTCTTCACTAATGACGACACGCCCTGGTGCGGCCTCTTCATGGCGCATTGCTTCGGCTTCACGCTTCCCCAGGAGAAGCTTCCCGCCAACCCGCTCGGCGCTTTGGAGTGGAACAAGTTTGGCGCGCAGCTCACCAGTCCGGTCCTCGGCGCGGTCCTCGTCTTCAAGCGCCCTGGCGGCGGCCATGTCGGTCTCTACGTGGGCGAGGACGATCAGAACTACATCGTCCTTGGCGGCAATCAGTCCAACAGCGTGAAGCTCTCACTGGTCGAAAAGGCTCGCTGTGTCGGCATCCGTTGGCCGAAGACCGGCAGCTCGCCTATCGGCGGCATCATCCGTAGCACCCTGGAGGATGAGGTTTCGCGCAATGAAGCCTAATCGTCGGTCGCCAGGAAAGCCGTCTTATACAATGACGCGGCGATGGAACTGGATCAGCTTCGTACTGTCATGGTGCATCCTGATCGGGCTTGCCGTTGCTGCTTGCCGGGGTTCGACAGAGGCCGTCGCGCTGGCGCCATTCTACGTTCCGAGCCTCTGCGCAATGATTGCCGTGCTGATCGGCGTCCATCGAAGCTACGGATCGAAGGACTTCGAGGTGGCGAATTCTCCATACGGCATGACCCCTCCGTATGATGCGCGCGCCGAGCCTGGCGCGGGAAACGGCGAGGTGCGCTGATGGAGATGATCACCAAGCCAATCACCCTTGTGCTCATCGCCGGCGCGCTGCTCGTTGCAGCCGCCGGCCTCGGCTACCTCGGCCTGCGCGAGTTCCACTCTATGCTCGATGAGGCGGCTGAAAATGCAACGGCACTTGCCGACGCTAAGTGGATTGCCAAGCTCGAGGCCGCCGACGCGGATACCAACCGCAAGATCGCTGAGCAGATGAAAGCCACCCTCCAGATCCAGGCCAGCGCAAGCGAACAGGTGCGCCAGGCCGAACAACAGTTAGCCGACAGCGAGAAGCAGAATGAAGCACTACCAGGTGGGAACAGTTGTGGCCTTAGCGCTGCTCGCGTCCGGCTGCTCCCTGACTAACCCAGACCCGAAGCCTGATCCGATCGTCGTCACTCGTGTCGTGACGAGGGATCTGCCACCAGAGGTGAAGAAGCCCGTGCCCCCACTTTCAGAGAAGCCTGATCGCGACTTGCCCGAGCTGGAGGTCGGCAAGCTGTGGGCACACGACCGGACGTCCCGCAACATCGCGGTGACGCGTCTAAACGCATGCATCGCTTCCTCGGAGGCGACACCGTGAACGGCAACGCCCTTTTCGACCTTGCCGAGATCCGCGCCGAGGAAGAGCGCGAAGCGGAGATTAAGCGTGCCGGCGCCGCCTTGAAGCGAACAGGCAACACCGAGTGCGATGACTGCGGCGGAGAGATCGCCGAGACCCGGCGCCGTGCGCTGCCATCCGCTCGCCGTTGCATCCACTGCCAGGAGCACTTCGAGCTCCACGCGAAAGGCCGCTGACCATGGATTTCGAAACACTCAAGTCGTGGACCGGCTTTCTCGCGCTGCTGATCTCGGTCGCGACCTCCGTATGGCACATCATCTCGTCTGGCTCGAAGAAGACGGCGAGCGATCTCAACAAGTTCAAAGAACAGGACAGCGCGGAAAAGACACAGCTCATGGTGACCCTGCAAGCGCTGGAAAGGCGCACGCAGTCGCTGGAGAGCGACATCAAACACCTTCCGGACGCGGAGGCGGTCATGTCGATGCGGATCGCCATAGAGCGACTGGAGGGAAAGCTGGGGCGAGTGGAAGAGAGCCAGATGGGAATGGCGCGCACCGTGGCGCGCGTTGAAGATTTTCTGATGAAGGGTGCGGCATGACCGACTTCAATGATTTTGTCACGATCGATGCGCGCCTGGTCATCCTGCGCGCTCTGGCCGAGCAGCCGGACGGTCGGTTGAACGATAGCCTGGTCGCCGACGTTCTCGACAGCTATGGCCACCATCGGTCGCGCGACTGGATACGCCAGCAGCTCCGCTACCTGGCCGATATCGGCGCCGTTAAAAACACCGACGTCGGGAACGGGATCGTGGTCGCGATGATCACGCGCCTCGGTGTTGATCACGTCGAGCGCCGCACTCAGCTCGAGGGCGTCAAGCGCCCGTCGATCGGAGCCTGATATGGCGCAGGGTCGTGGTCGTCTCAACATCATCGAGCAGCTACCGGCGGAATGCGGTGAGATCGTTGCCTGGGCCGCCGAGGAACTGCAGAAGCGTGAGCGAACGCAGACCGAGATTTATTCGGAGTTTGTCAGCAAGCTCGACGGTCTGAAAGCGGAGTATCGTGGCGAGCTGGAGTTCGACATTCCGTCCTTTTCCTCCTTCAACCGATACAGCATCAAGCTGGCAACGTTGACTAAGCGCATGCAGGAAACCCGCGAGATCGCTTCGACGCTCGCCAAGAGCTGGGACATCGAGGCATCCGACAACCTCACGCTTATCGCGGCCGAGGCGGTCAAGACGTTGGTGTTCGAACTGCTCACTGGTGCCGGTGAAGCGGGCATCGACCCGAAGGGCGCCTTCGCGCTTGCGAACGCACTTCGATCTGCCGCCCAGGCGCAAGGTATCTCGACCGCCCGCCGTCAGAAGATCGAGGCCGACTTCGCGGATAACGCAAAGCAGGCAGTCGCCCAGGTGCAGAAGAGCAAGGGGCTTTCGGCCGACGCGGCCGAGGAGATCCTCTCGAAGATCCTCGGGGTTAAGGCAACATGACCGCGCCTATTACTGAGGAACAGTGGGCAGAGGCCCGGCGAACCGCCACTGAGGTTCTGCCGGGCCTTGTCAAAGAGCTGGGCCTTCCGAAGGCTCTGCTGTCGTATCAGTCGCGCGCGATCTCCATGCTGGAGAGCACCGCCTGCCGCGTCCTCTTCATCGAGAAGAGCCGCCGTATCGGCTTGACCTTTGGCTTCGCTGCCTATGCCGCCCTGCGAGCCGGCCGCGCCAAGAGCGCCGGCGGCATGGACGTGATGTATATCTCCTACTCGCAGGAGATGACCCGCGAGTTCATCGACGCCTGCGCCATGTGGGCTCGCGCCTATTCCGACGCGGCGATCGAGGTCGGGGAATTCCTGTTCGACGACAGCGACAAGGAAGGCGAGCGGTCCATCCAGGCGTTCCGCATTCGCTTCGCGTCCGGTTTCGAAATCCTGGCCTTGTCGTCGGCGCCGCGTACGCTTCGCGGTAAACAGGGCGTCGTCATGATCGACGAGGCAGCCTTCGTTGACAGCCTGCCCGAGCTGTTGAAGGCGGCACTGGCGTTCCTGATGTGGGGCGGCCAGGTCGTCGTCTGCTCGACCCATGACGGTACCGAGAACGAGTTCAACAAACAGATCCAGGCCATACTAGCGGGGCGGTCGAAGTACGACCATCTCCGGATCGATTTCGACCAGGCGCTGAAGGAAGGCCTCTACGAACGCATCTGCCTGGTGAACGGCCGAGAGTGGTCGCCGGAAGGCGAAGCGGCATGGCGCCAGGAGATCATCGATTTCTACGGCGATGGCGCCGACGAAGAGTTGTTCTGCATTCCGACGGCGGGCTCTGGCGCCTGGCTCGCGGGTCCTCTCGTCGAGGCGCGCATGTCGCTCGAAAAGCCGATCATCCGTCTTGAGCTGCCCGGCGACTTCCTGCACCGGAACCGCATCGAACGCGCGATCCTGATGGCGCCGGCGCTGCAGCAACTGAAAGAAGCACTGCAGCGTCTCGACAAGACCAGGCTTCATGCCCTCGGTTTCGACTTTGCCCGCGTCGCCGACTTGTCGGTCGCTACCCTCCTCTCGACCACACGCCTTTTGAAGCGCGAGGAGGAGCTGACGCTCGAGATGCGCAACGTACCTGGCGATGAGCAGAAGATGCTCATCCGTCTTATCCTTGAGAACGCACCTCGTCTGGTCGGCGCCGCCTTTGACGCCACCGGGATGGGCTGGACTGTCGCGGAAGACATGGGCCGCCTGTTCGGCTTCCGCACACCAGACAGCCCGGCTGGTCTGATCGACGCCATCAAGTTTTCGACCGACTGGTATCGCTTCAACATGCCACCGCTGAAGACGGCATTTGAGGACGACCAGATCGCGCTCTCGAAAGACGATGAACACCTGACCGACCTTCGCATCGTCAAGGTTATCGCAGGCGTCCCGAAGGTTCCGGATGTTCGCACGGGTGAAGGGGCAAAGAAGCGGCACGGCGACTTTGCCATCGCACTTGCCCTGGCGCACTTCGCCAGCCGTCACCAGTGGACCGAGTACGATTATCAATCCGTCGCCGCTCTCGCCGAAGGCATGGGCGATGAAGACGATGACAACGCATATGGGAGACGGCATTGGTAAGCAGCCGCACATCATCCATCCTCGGTCCCGACGGCCGGCCGATCGTCGTCCAGGTACTGGCCGAGGAGATTGCAACACCGACCGTCGCCGGCGTTCGCCGCACCCACGAGGAGCGCGTCGCAACCGGCATCACACCCGAGCGCCTCGGCACGATCCTTCGCGAAGCCGCCCAGGGCGACGCCCGAAGCTACCTCACACTCGCCGAGGAAATGGAGGAGCGATATCTGCATTATGCATCACAGCTTCAGACACGGCGCCTGGCCCTTGAAGGCATCGACGCGACGATCGAGGCGAACGACGCCGACGCCAAGATCGTCGACGCTGTTACCGAGTTGGTGCAGGATGATGGCTTCAAGAACGCGCTCGGCAATCTGACGGACGGGATCTCGAAAGGCTACGCCGTTGTCGAGATGATGTGGGAGTATAAGCGCAAGGCGCTGCGGCCGGTCGAGTACATCGAGCGAGATCCGCGGTTCTTTCAGCTCGACCGATTGACCCTGCGCGAGTTGCGCCTGGCGGTTGACGGCTCGATCGAGGGTGAGGAGCTGCCCGAGGCAAAGTTCCTTCGCCACATGCCACGCACCAAGATGGGCCTGCCGCTGCGACGCGGAATGGCACGTCCGGCGGCCTGGGCTTATCTAATACAGCAGTTCACGCTTCAGGATTGGGCGGCCTTCTCCGAGGTCTACGGCATGCCGCTGCGCGTCGGCAAGTACAACGCCAACGCCAGCGCCGGCGACAAGCGCACCTTGCTGAAGGCCGTCGCCTCGATCGCCAATGATGCGGCCGCCATCATTCCCCAGGGGATGGAGATCGAGTTCCACGAAGTCAGTGGCAATAACGGCGCCGCAGTTTTCGGCGGCCTCCTTGAGTATATCGACAAGCAGATCTCGAAGCTGGTCGTCGGCCAGACCATGACATCGGACGACGGTTCTTCGCTCGGCCAGGCTAAGATCCACAACGAGGTCCGTCTCGATATCTTGCGGGCCGATGCCAAGCAGCTTGCGTTCACGGCCAATCGTGACCTGATCAAGCCGTTCGTTGATCTCAACTTCGGGCCGCAAGAGAAGTATCCGGCCCTTCAGCTCCTGGTGCCCGATCCAGAGGACGTCGTGGCGCTGACCGACGCCGTTGCCAAGATGGTGCCCTTCGGCTTGCGCGTGAAGCAGTCCGAGATCCGCGAGAAGATCGGGCTATCCGATCCTGTCGATGGCGATGAATTGCTTATGCCGATCAATACAGCGCCGGCGGCTGAGCCTGCGGCGGTTATCGAGCCCAAGCCGATCGCGAAACCAGCACCGGCGAACGACGATCGCAGGTCGAAGACCGCTGCGCTATCTGCCATCGTCTTCGACCATCGCCGTGCTTGTCGCTGTGGAGCCTGCACGTCCTTGCTCGCGGCCGAAGCCGGCGAGCCCGACGCGCTTGACCAGGTGGATGCATTATTCACCTCGGCCGCCAACGACTGGGAGGCCATGTCTCGTCCGATCGTGCAGCCGATCGCCGAGATCCTGTCGACGGCATCGAGCTTCGAAGAGGCTTTGAAGCTCATTGAAACTGCAGGGCCGGACGCCTCGAAAATGGCGGAGCGCCTCGCTCGGTTGACGGCGATCGCGCGTGGCATCGGTGATGTAGTCGACTGATGGCCAGGATCCAGAAGACGTTCGCTGCGCCGCTCGAGGTCACCAGCTATTTTGAGGGCAAGACCCTGCGACCGGCCTTCTCATGGCAGGATGTGTGGGGCGAAGAACACGCCTATGCATTCACGGTCGCCAAGGCGACCGAGGCCGAGCTGCTGACCGGCTTTCGCGACAGCATCGCGGAGGCGATCAGGAGCGGCAAAGGTTTCGACACCTGGAAGCTCGACATCGAAGCGGAGTTGACACGGCAAGGATGGTGGGGCCCTCGCATGGTCGCGGACCCGGCCGGCGACCAGCCCGATCGGATGGTGGACTTCTCCAGCACCAGGCGACTGAAGACCATCTTCTGGTCAAATATGAACTCGGCCCGCGCGGCCGGCCAGTGGGAGCGAGCCCAGCGAAGCAAGCGCGCGCTGCCTTACATCCTCTATGTTCGCACCTCGTCGGCCGATCCTCGCGCCGAGCATCTCGGGTGGGTCGGCATCATCCTGCCTGTCGATCATCCTTTCTGGCGAACCCACTGGCCGCCGAACGGCTGGGGCTGCAAATGCCAGGTGCGGCAAATATCAGCCCGCGAGGCCGCTGCCTTGCTCGGCCGCGAGCCGACGGAAGGAGGCATCGTTTATCGCGACAGTCTTCCGGACTTTGGCCCGGACATAGAGCATCGCAATCGCCGCACCGGCGAGGTCACCATGGTTCCCCCTGGTATTGATCCAGGCTGGCAGACAAACCCTGGCCTGGCGCGCGCCTCGACCCTGATCCAGAACCTTGAAGCGAAGCTGGCGGCGGCGCCGGCGGCCGATGCGACAGCGATGCTAACCGGCCTCTGGAGCGATCCCTATTTGCAGCTGGCGCCGCGCCTTGAGCCGAAGGTGTGGTTGCCCGCCGGCGTTTCACGGGAGCTTGCCGAACAGCTCGGCGCCAAGTCTCCCGTTGTTTCGATTACCGGCGAGGCCATCGCCGATCGGATCGAACGTCACAAAATGTCGATCGACGATTTCACCGCGCTGCCGAAGATCATTGCCGGCTCCGAGATCGCTGCCGATCGCAAGGGCAACGAGCACGGCCGGACCCTATATCGAAAGATCGGGAAGATTTTCTGGCGCGCGTTCGTGAGTGTCTCATCGAACGGCTATCTACGGCTAAACTCGCTGCACCAAAAGAATGCAAAAGAAGTCAAAGCGGAGTTCAAACGGATCGGACGAGATTGGCCCTTTCACGATTAACCGTCTTCAGATCGATTTTCTCTTGCCGAGTTGCAAGCCTGAGTTTCCTTGCTAGACATAATCCACCGGTGAAAAGGGGGACTGCATGGCAAAGAAGACTGAAAGCAAAAAGCTCTGCTTCATTGTTGGGCCGATCGGTGACGATAGCAGTGAGGATCGCATGCATGCAGACTGGTTACTGGAGGAAATTATCGAACCGGTTTTTGCCAAAGATTTTCCAGACTTCGAAATCAAGCGGGCAGACAAAATCTCAGATCCAGGCCGCATCGACTCTCAAGTGATCACAGCGCTTTTGGACGCTGACCTTGTGATCGCAGACCTTACGACGTTGAACCCGAATGCGTTCTATGAGATCGGCATCCGTCATACAGTGCAGAAACCGATCATTCATATGCACTTGGAAGGTCAGAGGATCCCGTTCGACATTGCGTCGTTTCGCTCGATCAAATTCGATCGAAAGTGGCCGCGCGATTTAAAGAATGCTCGGATCGCGTTGCATTCATCCATTACAGCGGTTCTCGCTGATGGCTATGAGGTGGACAATCCTGTCACCTTCAGTCGCGGGAAGGTCGAGTTCGACCGAAAAGCGACGCCGACGGAGAAGGTCCTGCAAGATCAAGTCTATAAACTGAGTGAACGCCTAAGGCAGATAGAAAGTCTGCCGCCCAATCAAACCCAATCGGAGCGAGTGCGGGCTCTAGCTGATGCAAATTTCAGATTTCCTTCGAAACTGACTGAAGACATTGCAAAGGCGCTGGTCGCAAGGCCGGCCACCAAAACTTTGATGATCCACGCTGCCGCAGACGCACCAGTTCAATTGTTTTGGGAATTTGTGAATGGCGTTGTTGAACGCATGGAGAATGCTCAAGCAACCTTGGTGGGGGCCAACACGGTTGAGGTGCGCTTTAAAGACACCTTTGAGAATGCCAACGTAATTCATGAGCTTGGAGAACTCGTGAAAACGTCAAAAATCGCACTGACTTACTATCTTCCATAATGGAGAACTCGCGCGACAGGGAGGGACCGCTTCCCGGCCTGTCCGGGCTCCCTCCAGTGGGCATCGAGGCCACCGGACTTCACTGTCGCGCTGACATAATTATAGCGCGACCGGGCCGCGACGGCAACGGTAGTCACGGAGAACGTCTAGCCGCCGCTATCCTTGCTGCCGCGAAGACCGTTGTGACGCATGAGGCGATGATAGTAGTCCTCGACCTTTCTGGCGGCTTCGCGGGCGGTGGCACAGTAACCCTGGTGAGGAAGAAGCCGCTGCCTGACATGGGGCCCTTGCCCGTTCCACTGCCATTGGCCATTCAGCTTTCCGCCCTCCTCGAGGCGGATGACGCCGATGTTCACATCGCCATCCAAACCAACGAAATTCTGTAGCGGTTTTCCGTCCAGGCCAGTCTCGCCGGGGTAGGTTGGCCGCCAGGGATAGAGCGGCGTGTATTCCTCACTCACCGACCGAGTAGCTTCAGCAGTTGCTTTGACTGTGCGGCGGCAGCCTGGCGGCCCGCATCATCGAGTAGCTCCGGGCCGCAGAAATGCTTCTGGTTCGACGTGTCGGTAATGTCGGTCTCAAGATGTCCGGACTGGATGATCACGATGCGCCAGGCGCAGCCGAGAACCGGGTTGATCCTGATGGCTTCGTTGCAGCCAGTGCTGAGGCAGAACGAAACATTGCGCTGGCCCTGATATTCGCCCTTCACCGCTTTCTGATAATTCTTCGACCAGGTCGCCTTCGCATACTCGCAACCAGCCTTGTCGCTCGCGGCCTGGCAGTCGTTGATGCTGTTGAGGTAATCGTCGGCTGGTGGCCAGCCTGCAGCTTGGGCCAGACCGGCCGCCAAGATGGCGATGATTGCGACGCTACCCAACTTCAACATTCTTCCCTCCGAGCCAAGTTTTCAGGCGACCATAGAAATCGCCACAGACGCGCGCAAGGGGGCTTGGAGGGGCGGATACTCGCACCTGACCCCAAAAGCGCGCGTACGGGCTTTGAAAATGGTTTGATTTTGACGCGCTTCGAGTATGATGGGGGAAGTTGCCGGCGGTTGCCCGATCTGGGCTTTGATCTGATGGCTGACACATGTCAGCCCCGCCTTCGCTGTTTGATCTGGCAGATATTGCCTCATGATCAAGCACGCAGCAACCACCCTCCTGATTTCCTGCCTTTCGGCTTCCATCGAGGCTGACGCCCTGGCCATGACCAGCGTCACCGCGATCGACGTGTTTGCCGCCGAACCCAACGCTACGACCCAAGCCGGCCCGGCTTGGATCAAGTTGACGCCGCGTGGTGCCTTCACCAGCCGTGACGGCCGCGATTTCATCGTCGAGCCGGAAGTCCTCGTCGAGCGTTTCAACGCCGACAAGGTGTCGGTCCCGCTCGATCTCGATCATGCCACGGTCAAGAAGGCGATGTTCGGCGAGGCTGCGCCGGCGGTCGCTTGGATCGAGGAGCTGCAGGCGCGCGCCGATGGCCTCTACGGTCGGGTGGCCTGGCTCGCGACAGGTCTCGAAGTCCTGACCGCAAAGTCCCATCGCTACATCTCGCCGTCGCTCAAGACCGACGACAAGGGTCGCGCCACCTGGCTGCATTCCGCCGCCCTGGTCGCGGCCCCCGGAATTTCCATGCCGGCCGTCGCGTCGGCATCCGCCACAACCTCAAAGGAGACTTCCATGCTGAAGGCAATCGCCATGGCCCTCAATCTCGCACCTGAAGCCAACGAGGCGTCTTGCCTCTCGGCGATCGGCGATCTGTTCAAGCGGATCGATCCCGCCATTCATCAGCAGACGCTCGCCTCTCTAGCCGCCGCAAACACCGAACTCGTGGCGATCAAGGACGCGGGCCGCAAGGCTGAGGTCGATACGCTGCTCGAAGGCGCTCTGACCGCCAAGAAGATCACGCCGGCACAGCGCCCGCAGTTCGAAGCGCTGTGCGCCACCGACGACGGCCTGGCGCAGGTCAAGACGTTGATCGAGACGCTCGGCGCCGGCCTTCAGAACAGCAACCTCGACAAGCGAGACGCGGTCACCGTGGTGCAGACACTGTCGGCCGAAGACCGCGACATCATGAAGATGATGGGCCTGTCCGAGGAAGACTACCGCAAGGCCAATGGCCTGACGGCCTCTTAACCCACACCAACCGCCGGAGACCCACCACATGACGGCAATGTCGCAGGCCCGTCCCGTCGTTCAGACGGAAGGCAAGTTTTCCATCGCTCCCGTCAAGGGCGCAACCACCATTCTCCAGGGCGCGATCGTCGTCATGGATGCCGGCCTGGCTGTTCCTGGCAAGACCGCAGTCGGCCTCGTCGTCCTCGGCGTGGCCGATCAGGGCGTCAACAACGCCGGCGCAGACGGTGCCAAGAAGGTCACGACCGAGCGCGGCGTCTTCAAAGTCTTCAACTTGCCCGCCGACCCGATCCTCGCCGGCGACGTGGGTAAGGACGCCTACCTGGTCGACGATCAGACCGTCGCCAAGACCAACGGCGGCAACACCCGCTCGGTCGCCGGCAAAATCATCAACGTTGATGCGGACGGCGTCTTCGTGCGCCTCGGCTACTGACGTCAGTTTCAACCAAGGGAATTTCAATGACCCGAGTTATCACACCTGAACTGCTGGCCGCCGCGCAGCGTGGCTTTAGGACGTCCTTCCAGGCGGGCTTCGCCGGCGTCAAGGCGATGTACGAAAGCGTCGCCACCGTCGTCCAGTCGAACTCCTCCGAGGAGATCTACGGCTGGCTCGGTGATATTCCGAAGCTTCGCGAATGGATCGGCGACCGCCATGTCAAGGCGCTTGAGTCCAAGGGCTACTCAATCTCCAACCGCAAGTTCGAAGCGACGATCGGAGTCAAGCGCGACGACATCGAGGACGACAAGCTCGGCCTTTATGCCAAGCGTTTCGAGATGCTGGGCAACTCCGCCGCCTCGCACCCGGACGAGATCACCTTCGAGCTGGTGAACGGCGCGTTCTCCATGACTTGCTACGATGGCCAGAACTTCTTCGACACGGATCATCCGGTCGGCAAGCCGGGAAGCACTCAGTCGGTTTCCAACTCGCAGGGTGGCTCGGGTACTCCTTGGATCCTGGCCGACCTGTCTCGGCCTCTGAAGCCGTTCATCTTCCAGAAGCGCCGCGACTACAGCTTCGTCGCAAAGGAAGATGGCAAGACCTCCGATCACGTCTTCATGCGTGACGAGTATCTCTACGGCACCGACGCCCGTGTCGCCGCCGGCTTCGGCTTCTGGCAGATGGCGTTTGGCTCGAAGGAAGATCTCGACAAGCAGAGCTTGAAGGACGCCTATACGGCCCTGGCCAGCTTCACCGATGATGAAGGTCGCAAGCTCGGCATCAAGCCGACGCACCTGATCGTGCCCACGACCTACCTGTTTGCGGCCCGCGAGCTTCTCCTCGCCGCCCAGATCGACGGCACGACGAACACGATGGCCAACCTCGTCCAGATCATCGAAGCCCCGCTTCTTCAGTAACCGGAAGGCGGCCGGCGACGGCCGCTTCCACCACCCGCAGTGCATGCCCTTCCGTCAACAACCGAAAGATGGCCCGATGTCTCGTTCCTCCCTATTTTTCTCCCGCGCCGTTCTGTTCCTCGGCGGCCTGTTTCGCTCGATCGAGTACGCGGGCGTCGCGGTGCTGCTGTTTGTCGTCGAGACAGTCCCGGCTGCGGGCGCGTTCGCCTGGCGCCTGGTCGTATCGATCGGCCTCGCGGCATTCCGCGTCATTGGCCAGCTCAAGCCGGTCTACCGGGAAAGCTATGACACGCACGGCCTTAGCCTGTTTCGCCTTCGTCCTTCCTGACGCGGCAGCTTAATTGCACCGGTGCTCATCTCCTCCCGAGCGCTGGTGACTACGCCGGCGGCGTCCTCTCCTCCCAGCCGCCGGCGGTTTTCCGACAAGGAGCACGGCGCTCCTTTTCCGAGAACCGCCAAGGAGACAAACATGGCAACTGCAAAAACCACCAAGGCCGCGACCGAGGGCAAAACCAAGACGGTCATCAAGGTCGTTGTCACCGCACCTGCTGGGCCGCGCCGACGTGCCGGCTACAGCTTCGGGCCGATCGAAACCGCGCTAACGAAAGAAGAGCTCGGGGAGAAGGCCGAGCAGCTGATCGAGGCCTGGCGCGCTGATCCGATGTTGAAGGTTGACGCCCGCGAGTTTGAAGAGCCCGACACCGACCCGGACGCCGAACAGGCAGCAGAATAACCCGCAGCGAAGACCAACCGGCGGGGCGGCAATAGGGCCGCCCCGCTCTGTGCCTCGGAGATCCCATGGCCGCGTTTGCTACCATTCTCGATGTCGAACGTCGGTTCCCGAACGAGCTAGCGCTGGTCGCGGCCGACGAACAGACCGGCGAGCGCGACGACATCCGCATCCAGCTCGGCCTCGACGACGCGACGACGGAAGTGCGCGGCATCCTCGCAGCTCGTTACAGCGCTGCGGATCTCGCCGCCCTCGACCAGTCGTCACTCGATGTCGTCAAGGTCTACACGATCGACATCGCCTTCTACCGGATCGCATTGGCATTCACGCGTTCCACCGACAACATCAAGGAGCGTTACGAGAAGGCGATCAAGCGGCTTGAGGCGATCGCGACCGGCAAGGGCGCGCTTACGACCACCAACACGGGCGGCGGCACGGCGCCGGTCGAAGAGGTCGGTGACATCGGCCAGAACGAAGTTGTCCTGGTCGCGCCCGAGCGCGTCTTCACCCGCGAACGTCTGGGTCGGATATGAGCGGCATCAGCATCATCGTCGATGCAGACGACTTCGATGTCGCCTTCAAGGTGCTGAAGCCGTTTTTCGAATTTGATGCTGGCGAGCTGATGACCACGATCGGCGCGCTGGGCGAAAGCCAGACACGCCGGCGGATTTCGGAAGAGAAAACATCGCCTGATGGCGAGGCATGGAAGCCGAACACGGAAGGCACGTCGATCCTGGTTGATACCGGCCAACATCTGCTGGCGTCGATCGCCTGGACGGCGTCGGCGGAAGAAGCGAGCTGGGGCTCGACCTGGGAGTTCGCCCACGTTCACCAGGACGGGCTGGTCATCAAGCCGCGCAATGGCCAGGCGCTCGTCTTTACGCTCGGCGGAAAGACAGTTCGCGCCAAGCAAGTCACCATTCCCGCGCGCCCTTTCGTCGGCATTTCAGAAGACAATCGCTCGGAGATCATCGACGTGGTCACCGATCATTTCGGAGGACTTCAGTGAGCCGCATCGTGATCTACTTCGTTTGCCTTTTGGTCCTCTCCGTTACCGGGCTGGTCACCGCGTTCTTCCTCGCTGCGCTGATGCTCAATGGCAGCGCCATCGCCATGGGCGTCTCTCCGTTCACGGTTTGCGTCTTCGTCGCTGTTGCCCTGGCACTTGTGTTCGCCTGCTTCGCCACCGTTGAATTTGCCCACCGTAGGAAACGCGCCTGATGCAGCCCGCTACCCTCGCACAGATCATCGCGGCGGATCCGATCGCCGATATGCAGGCCGCGATCGTCGCGACTCTTTCACGCTTGCTTCCTGGCGTCACCATCGTCGGTCATCCTGGCAAGGCTGACGTCTCCGAGCTGGTCAGCAAGTCGATCGTCAAGTCGCCTGGCGTTGGCGTCGGCTGGTCGCGCATCCGCGAGACCGCGATCGCTGACGGCTCTTACAATGCACTCGTCGAGTGGGTTGCCTACATTGTGGCCGAGCCGACGATCGTCGCCAACAAGCGCGTCGAGATGGAGCGCATCGGCTACGCGATTGGCGGCCAGCTTCTGAAGATCCTTTCGGACATCACCGTCTCGACCTGGGGACGTCCTGGTGTGGGCCCGGTCGAGACAGTTTCTCCGTCGCCGGAGCTGAAGCCGCTCTTCACCGTGAAGGACCAGGACAAGGGCACGGTCTATTACACTGTGAGCTGGTTGCAGCCGATCTTCGATATCGGTCGCAGTGAGTTTCCGGCGCCGATCGGCCGCGCCGATCCTGAGGCCGGCACAATCGAGTATGCGGAGGGCGCATCAATCCAGGATATGGCGCCTTGGTTGCCGGGCGAGATCACCAACGATGCGTGACCTGGCCGCCACCGAATTTCGCCGGCAACTGATCCGGCAAGATCGCGCCGAGCGCCGCATCGCTCTCAGCCACCTTACAGGGAAGGTAAAGGAGGTCGATCCGCAGACTCGTCGCCTGCGCCTGATCATTGGCACGAGCAGCTCTGGCGCCGAAGTCTTGAGCCCGTGGGTCCGCTGGCAGGAAGCCGGCGCCGGCGGTCTCTTCATCCACTCGGAGCCGGCGATCGGCGCGCAGATGACGCTGATGAGCAGCTCTGGTTCGGTCGGCGACGTCTCGATCGCGGTGTCCGCCACCTATGACCGCGATCACAAGGCGCCCTCGCAATCGTCCGACACGGCAGTGTTTGAGCGAGAGGCTGCACGGCTCGAACTCGGTCCCGACGGCTTCCTGCTGCAGGGGCCAGTCAAGATCAAGGGCGACGTCGATATCACAGGCTTCAGGCTCACCCACAACGAGCGGAACGTCGGCAGCGACCACAAGCACACGGAAGTGCTGAAGGGCGGCGACATTTCCGGGCCGCCGCAAGAGTAACCAAAGGAGACCAACATGGCGAAGAAAACAACCACCCTCCCGATCGCGATCGATCCCAGCGCCGTCGCCCTCTACACGATCACCGAAACCGCGCCGCCGCGCATTGCCGGCCGCCGCCTCGAGGTGGACCAGAAGACGATCGAGCTGACCGAGAGCCAGGCGCGCGCCGAGCTGCTTGCAGGCCACATCGTGCCGGCCGCCCCGGCTTCGAACGACGCTTAAGGCTGGCTCGAAGGACATTTGAAAGCATGACGGGCGCTGTTCGATACAGAAACGGTTTCAACCCAATGACAGGTGGGCGGCTTCGCGGCGCGGCTCACCTGGCGCAGTCCCTAGGCAAAATCTGGGGCACCCGGTTGGAAGAGCGCGTCATGCTGCTCGCCTTCGGTTCCGACCTCCGGAGCCTGCTCTCCGAGGATCTGACGCCGTCGATCGCTCTCCTGATCTACAACGAGCTGGTCGCCTCGGCCGCTCGCTGGGAGCCGGAATACGCGATCACCGAGCTGCAGCTCGTTTCGCTCAGCGAGGGTGGCGTCCTCGGCCTGCGGCATGGCGGCATCTATTATCCCGAAGGCCGGTTCGGAAACTACGACATCGCGGCGGCACTCACCTTGCCGCCCGTTCCCCTTCAGACGACGGGAGCATCGTCATGATCGACCTTTCATCCTTGCCGCCGCCAGCCATCATCGAGACGCTGGACCACTCCGCGATCGCCGCCACCTACAAGGCGAAGTTCGTCTCGGTGTGGGAAGCCGTTCGGGCAGCGAACCCGGCGCTGAACTTGCCGGCATATGACGTAGAGATGCTGGAAACGGATCTTGCGATGATCGCTGGCGAGACCGAGAGCTTCCGCGATGTCGTCATCCGGGCCCGCATTAACGATGCGATCAAGGCAAACCTGCTCGCCTTCGCGCGTGGCAGCGACCTCGATCACCTGGCTGCCTTTTATGATGTCTCCCGATTGGCCGGCGAGGACGACGATCGCCTGGTCGAACGCGTGGTGCTTGCCATCCAGGGACGGTCAACCGGCGGAACGGAGCCACGCTACAAGTTCATCGCCATGTCGGCCTCGATCGAAGTCGCGGATGCAAAGCCCTACCGCGTCGGCAAGAGCCCGGTAATCTACGTCGCAATCTTTTCGACCGCGCCTGATGGCGTCGCGAGCGCGCAACTGCTCGCGACCGTCAACGCGGCACTGCAGGCTTCAGACGTGCGGATGATGAACGACACGATCGTCGTTAGCTCGGCTGTTCGCACGGTCAACGACATCGTTGCCGACGTGTGGCTTTTGCCTGATGCCGACGATGCCACGCTCGCCCGCGCCGAGGCGGCGTTGCGCTCGGCCTGGTCGGCGGCGCAATCCCTCGGTCGCGATTTCGTTCAGTCCTGGTGGGTTTCCAAGCTGATGATCGACGGCCTCCAGCGCGTCGAGCCAATTGCGCCGAGCCGCTCGATCACGGTGCCGCCGACCGAGGCCTTCTCGATCGGGACGGTCACGCTGAACGCGAGAGGCCGCGATTACTAATGGCATCGCTCCTCCCGAACAGCTCAGGTCTTTTCGAGCGCGCGTTGGAAAAGTCCTACGCCGATCGGTGGGACGCATACGCGGGCGCGGTCGCGGCGATCAGGACGGCGAAGCTGGTTTCTCCGCCGCCGTCCTTTCTTCCGTATCTCGTCTTCGAATACGGCTTGGGCGAGCTGACACCTTACGTCCCCAACCTCTATACCCTGATCACAGACAAGGAAGGTGTGCGCTGGCAGCGTGTTCGCGGGACACCCGCTGCGGTCAGTAGAGGCCTCGCGTGGCTGGACTATACCGCCACTCTTGAGGAGGCTTGGCATGGCCGCGCTTACTGGAACTCTTTCCAGCTGCGCTTTCCATCTCTTCCTCTCGCCGATCATCCCGATCTCGAGCGGATCGAAGGTGTCACAACTCTGTCGGTTCCGATGCGTTCGCAGCTTCGTCGCGGCGTGTTTCAGTACGACGCCACCGCCCTGGTTGGTGATAACTCGCGCCTCGACGACAGCATGCTCGAGCGCGAGAGCGGCGTCGCCGTCACCCAACAGGGAACGCTCTGGTCTTTCGGCCGCACAACCGAGATCGACCACGTCCTCACCGAGGCCGAGGGCACAGCGATCGGCAATTGGATCGAGGTTCCGGAGGACGCCGGCCTGAAATGGGCAGACATGAAGTACCCATGGACGACGGCGACGTTCCCCTGGGGCGCCAACGCAGCCACCCAGCGCCGCGCCCTTATGGCGGCGTGGTTCGCAACCAGGACCTTCTACGCGACGCTTCGAGACGACGCCGGCAATGCAATCGGCCACCGTCGTTGCCGTGCGATCCATCCAGTCGTCCAGCAGTTCGGCGGCAACTATTCGGTCGGCGGTACCGGCTACCAGGCAATCACCGGCGGCACCCGCGTCTACATCGAGGCGATGACCGACTTCGAGAATGCCGACGCCGTCACGGCCACCTCGGTGGAGCTGACCGTTGGCGCGGCGCGCGTCGGGGGCATCAAGCCGGGCAAGCTCTGGCTTCAGCCAGGCGAGCTCCTCGGCGGCCAAGCGATCGCGGTCACCCCTGTTTCCCTTCCGCTGCGCGCTACCGTCCGCGAGCAGCTCAAATTCCTCATGAGGTTTTAATGGCCAACGAACACAAGAGCGGTCTCGCCTTTGCCATCGATCGCGCTACCGGCAAGCGTGAGCAACAGTCCGTCGTCTTCTATGGCGAGCGTCCCTTCATACAGTCAGCCGAGTTGATCGAGCTGCAGACGATCATGCGCGAACGTGCGGCGCGTGGCATGAAGCTGGTCGCCAACGACGGGAACCGCGTCTCACGCGCCGACGCGGTCGTGAACATCGAGGCGGCCACCGTCACCTTGACCGACGGCGAGATCTTCGTCGCCGGTGATGTCTTCCCGGTCGAGGCTGCGGTTCTCTCAGCGGTACCGATGACTGGCCGCACCGAGATCGGCGTCCGTCTCACCACCACCTGGTTGACAAGCGAAGATGATCCGACGCTGCTCGGCCAAGTGCCCGGCCTGGCTGAAGGCGAGCCTGGCGCGGCTCGTGAAGTGGCAGCGATCGCCTGGGCGCACATCGACGACGGCGGGGCCGGTGATTTTTACACCGTCTACACTCTTCAGGACGGCACGATCCTCGATCAGACCGGCCCTTCGATCCTTGAGCCCGCTATGCAGGCGCTTGCCGCGTATGATCGCCCGAACGGCAACTATATTGTGTCTGGATGCCGCGTGACCGCACTCGGTGCTGACGCCGGCGCGCAGCAGTTCTCGATCGAGCAGGGCGAGGCCAACATAAACGGCTACAAACGAACCCGCCTGGCCGCTCTCCGATATGCTGAACCCGAGGCCTGGGACGAACTGGCGATCCCAGGCGAGACGCACATCTACGCCGGCGGCGCGTCCTTCACCTTTGCCGTGGATCAGGCGCCGATCGCCGACATCAACTCGATCCTGCTCACGAAGGAGCGCACATACACCTTGACGCGCGGCGCGATCGCCAACGGCGCGGACCAGCTTCCGGACACGAGCATCCTCTCAGTATCCCTGGTCAAGAAGGGCTCGACGACTTACGCTTCCCCTGCCGACTTCAAGCTTGAAGGCCGCACGATCGACTGGTCGGCCGCCGGCAGTGAACCTGCCGCTGGCGAGACCTACCAGGTCACCTATCGCTATCGCGCCAGCGTGTCGGCCGATGCATCCACCGCGACGACGATCACGGTCTCCGGAGGCGTCGCCGGCGGCGAGATTATCGTGGCGTATACGCAGAAGCTGCCGCGCGTTGATCGGCTTTGCCTTCTGCAGGACGGCTCGCCTCTTTATATCAAGGGCCTCCCAGCCAGGCAGAACCCTTTGCCGCCAGGCGCGCCGTCCGACGCTCTGAAACTCTGCCAGATCTCCTACGACTGGATGTCAACGCCCGTCATCACCTCCGACGGCATCAACGACGGCGTGCGCTTCGTATCGGCCGCCGAGCAGGCCAGGTTCAACAACATGCTTCTCGACCTCGGCCGCCTGGTCCAGCTCGAGCGACTTAAGAGCGGCATCGATGCCCGCGAGCCTGTCGCCAAGAAGAACATGTTCGTCGATCCGTTTGCCGATGACACCTACCGCGACGGCGGCACACCTCAGAGCGGCGCGATCTCGGACGGCATGCTGATGCTGGCGATCACGCCGACGTTCTACTCGGCGCCGATCGACAAGGCCGTCACGCTCGATTTCGTCGAGGAGGTCATCATCAGCCAAGAGCTGAAGACGTTCTGCGAGCTGATCAACCCGTACCAGAATTTCACCCTTCTGCCCGGATCGCTGAAGCTCACCCCGGCGGTGGACTTCTGGACCGAGAGCCGGGAGGAATGGCTCTCCGCGCAAACCGTGCAGTTCAACCAGGGCACCCGATCGGATGGCGGCCCGCTGCAGACGACATCGACGACAACTCAGCTTGTCGATCAACGCATCGAGCAGCTGGAGTTTCTGCGGCAGATCCAGGTGGCCTTCGAGATTTCCGGCTTTGGCCCTGGCGAGATATTGAAGACGCTTACCTTCGACGACATCGATGTGAAGCCGGCCGGCGTTCAGACCGCCAACGCCCAGGGCAAGATCAGCGGCACCTTTATCATTCCCGCCAACGTGACGGCCGGCAGCAAGGTCATGGCGGCCGAGGGCATGGGCGGCATCGAGGCCACGACGATCTTCACGGGCCAGGGCACGATCGAGATCGACGTCATGCGCCGTGTCACCACCGTCAACAATTGGACGCGGGCGCAGGTCACGAGATCGATTTCGACGAACTGGAACAGTGGCAACAACTCCAACGGCGGTCGGGGCGGTGCGTCCTCGAGCGATCCGCAGGCGCAACTGTTCGCCGTCTCCGAGCCGCGCCAAATCCTCGGTGTCGATTTCCATCTCTGCAAGATCGGCGACACGGCCAAGCACCTGCTTGTCGATCAGGTGTCGATCGACAACGGTTATCCGACGGCCGACATCGCGGCCGAGGCGGTCGTGTCAATGATCGGCGCCGGTATCGGCTGGAAGTCGGCGCGCTACAATTTGCCGCTCACCACGCTCGCCGATCGGAGCCACGCCTTCGTCATCAAGACTGACGACAATCTGCATTCGGTCTCCGGCGCCAAGCTCGGGGGTTTCGACGCGGAGCTGCAGAAGTACGTCACCGTGCATCCCTATGTCACCGGGCCGCGCTTCTCGTCGGTCAACGCCCAGACTTGGACAGCGCACCAGGACGAGGCACTGTCCTTCCGTGTCGTGGCGGCCAAGTATCCGGTGAAGACAAAGACCGTGGATCTTGGCACCTACAATCTGGTCGCCTGCTCTGACCTTCAGGTGCGCGCCGCTGTCGAGCTGCCATCGGCCGGCTGCACTGTGATCTTTGAGGTCGAGCGCCCGAACGGTACGATCTATAAGCTTCTCCCATTCCAGGTGCTGAGCCTCACTGAGTTCATCACCGAGACTGTTCATCTGCGCGCTGTTCTCACCGGTACCGAAAAGCTTTCGCCAATTCTCTACGCGCCGATCGAGCTTATAGCCGGCAAGATTGCGACCGAGCTGACTTATGTGACGCGTGCGTTCACGCTCGGCGAGGCCGTCCGTGTCGCCAACTACTTCAAGGCCTACCTGCCGGGCGGCGCCACGATCGCCATGAGCTATTCGGTCGACGGCGGCGCCTTCGTCAACGTCCCGGTGACCTCGATTGAAGCGCTGGCCTATCCACTCTGGAGCGAGCGCAAGCACGAAAAGACCGGACTGAACGGCACCAACATCCGGCTGAAGCTCACAGGCACCGGCGGGCCGGACGCACGTCTCATCATCGGCGACTTCGGCGCCGGCATTCTCTAAGGGGCATCATAATGACGACCACGCAGAACTATGGCCTAGAACTTCCAGATCCCGCTAACGACGTGGATGAAGAGTTCTATCGGCTTCAGCAGACGCTGGCTCAGCTCGACGCCATCATCTTCGCGTTGAAGCAGCTTGTCGACCAGAAGGCGGCTTCTCAGCACGGCCATGCCCAGGCCGATATCATCGGTCTCGTCGATGCGCTGGCCGCTAAAATGAACGCAGACAAGACGTTCAGTTTAGACGACCTCACGGATGTCGATGGAGCCGCCGCCGCTGCGGTCAATTACCTGCTTGTCAGGGGTGCGGATGGACAGTGGCGCCCGTCGTCGGCAGCCGCTGCGATCGGCGCGCATCAGCACCAGACCGGTGACATCGTCGGTCTTTCCACGTTGATCACGAACACGATCGTCGCAGCCTTCGGCGGCGACCCCGATTTCGCGGTGCACGTACTCGCAGACCTATCCGCGCGGCTCCCTAAAGCCGGCGGCTCGATGACCGGCGACATCGACATGGCAGGGAAGAAGCTTCTCAATCTTTCCAGCATTAACGGCGGAGCAACGTCTCCATATCGCAACAAGCTGCGTAACGGTGGCTTCGATATTTGGCAGCGCGGGTTCAACTTTGCAAACCCCGGCAACGGGGCATACACGGCTGATGGCTGGAAGGTGCTTTATGACGTGGCAGGTACCTTCACGGTGTCGGCGGTCGGTGCTTCGAACGAAGCCATAAATCCGCAAACCTGGCGTTACCTTCGTTGGCAGCAGACCGTTGCCGCTGTTGCGACGACACGCAACCTGATTTCGCCTATGGAGAATGTTCGCACGCTTGCTGGCCAAACGGTTACCGTCACCTTCGAGGCGTGGGCCGCCGCTGCGGCAAATCTAGGTGTATGGCTCCGGCAGAACTTTGGTACAGGCGGAAGCCCAAGCCCATCGGTAGCCACGGCTGTCACCACGTTGGCCCTTACCACAGTCCCGCAGAAGTTTTCTGTGACCTTCTCGCTCGCCGATGTGAAAAACAAAACCGTTGGCACCAACGTGAACGATTGTCTGGAGTTGATCTTCAATATGCCTCTGACGGGCACATTTGATATCAAGATTTCCCGCGTTTCCGTCGTGGCCGGCGACGCCACCCAAGAGGCGGACCCCTTTTCACCAAGGTCCATTCAACAGGATTTATCGTTCTGCCAACGGTACTACGAGAAGACGTTCCGCTTCACCGGACAACAGGTGAAAAATGCAGGGAACAACTGGTACCTGGGCCATCCATGGATTGTGCAGAAACGAGTGACCCCAGGCATCGGGCTAATTTTCACTTCAAACGTCAATACAAGCGTGCCCAGTTTTGCTGCCAATGAGTTTGGTTATCAGGTTTCTTCGACAAAAGACGGGGCTAACGGCGAAGCCTCGATTTCATGGGAAATATATGGCGAAGCGGAGTTGTAGGATATGAACGTTTTTGGTTTCACCGATGAGCAGAGGTCCACCATCAAAATCGAGCTTGATGGCCAAGTGATCTTTGTCCCGGACGACATGAGAAATCGACACCGCCAAACGGTCGCTGACTGGGAGGAGGAAGGGAATGTCATTCCTCCATATGTAAATACGACGTCACCGTACGGGCCGCTTCTCCCCGTCGATTTCAAGCTCGGGATGCTGACCCTCAACGTTACTCCGGACATGGTCGATGCCGCGATTGCGCAGCTCGATGAACCGGACCGCACACGCGCATCTATCTACTGGACTTCGGCAAACATGTTCTACCGGGACGACGCTTGGTTGGCCCTCATCGCTGCCTTCTTCGGCAAGACTGACGACCAGATCAATGAGGCGTGGGACTACGCAATGTCCCTCTCGCCGACCGTGGTTGCCAACGCTTAATTTCTGTGCCTTTTATGAGGCCTCAAACGCGATTTGAAGGTGGCTGACAGGTGTCAGCCCCTCCAGCCCAGGGACCGAAGGTAGGTTCAGCTGCAGACAAAAGCAGCTGAATTCTCGCCCTTTAGGAGATCCCATGTAATGGCTGGCACTACCGATTTCGTCGGCGTTCGCGTCTTCTCCGACCTCACCTCCACCGTTGCCAAAATCGACACCCGCGACAGCACCGTTCTCGGCGTTGCGCTTCCCGCGCCGGCCGCCGACGATGCCGCTTTTCCGATCGGCGAACTGACGCGGCTTTCCACCGACGATCCTGTCCAGGTCGCCAAGTTGGGCGCCGGCCTCGCGCTCGATACTGTCAATCAGATCGCGGCCGAGGGCATCGTTACCGATATCGCCTTTTACCGCGCGCAGCACTCGGTTCTCACGGACCCGACGGCAAAGCTGGAGGCAGAGCTGAACTCCATCGTCGGCTCGGCGGGCACTAAGACTGGCGTCTACGCCTTCCTCAATGCCAAGGCGGAGCTCGGCCTGGAACCTGGCGCTCTCATCGCGCCTGGTTACACCTCGCAGCGCGTCGGCAACGCCAAGAACGCTGTCGTCGCCGCCATGTCCACCGTTGCCGGCAAGATCATCGACTGCATGGTGTTCGCCGACACGCCCAGCAACACGCGCGAAGCGGCGATCGCGTATGCCGAGGACTTTGCCACGGCGCTGAACGTCGTCGCCTGCTATCCGATGGGCATCATGAACCTTGGTAGCGGGAACGTCACCCGGCCGCTCTCCCCAAATGTCGCCGGTGCCATGATCCGTCGCGACAAGCAGACGGGCGGCCCTTACAAGGCGTTCTGGAACCGGCCGCTGCAGGGCGTCCTCGCGCCTTCGGTTCCCGTCGGCTACACCGATGGCGAGATCAGCTCCGACGCCAACATCCTCAACCAGGCCGGCGTCGGCACCATCATCGAAGGCAACCTGCTCTGGGCCCCTTTCACCACGGCCAGCGATCCGACCGTTTCGAGCTGGCGCTCGATTAAGCGCATCCGCACGCGTCGCGCTGTCGAGAAGGCTGTTCTTCGGCCGCTCCGCCAGTACGTCTCCGAAGACATGACGCCGCACATGGTGTCGCTGATCTACCGTTCGCTCGATCAGTTCCTCGGCGACCTGAAGACGCTCGGGGCGATCATCGATTACGAGCTGCTCTGGTCTTCGTCGATGAACCCTGCATCCATCCTCGAAGCCGGTGCGCTGCGCGTGAAGATGCGCTTTGCCGAAACCCCCGACCTGGTCGACCTACAGGTTTACAGCGAACCGCAGCCCGAGGCGTTCGACGTTCTCCAGGCGGCGATCGCGGCCTCCCTTTCGCAGCTCGGCCTCAACAACGTCCGCGTGACGGCATAAGGAGACAATCATGGACCGCATCATTCACGGTTCGAACTGGTACTGCGGCGAGATCAATCAGCGCCTTCGCGTTGATGAAACCACCTTGCCGGCCTTGAGCCGCGACATGCAGTCGTTTGTTCTCGGCGGCGGTTACTTCGCGATGGAGCTGCCCGGCGAGATCCAGGCGCTCTCGGCCGAGATGACTGTCAACGGTGCGCACGAAGATCTGCGCACCCGCTTCGGCCGCGAGCCTGGCGACTGGACGACGGTGACCTATTACGAGAGCTTGCTCGATGTCTTCCCGGCCAGCTCGGATGGCAGCGTCGAAACCGCCGGCGCTCCAAAGTTGAACGGCCGCGTTGTCTTTCTGAAGGGGCTGCTCAACGAATACACGCCGCCGGGCGTAAAGGGGCTCAAGGCTTCGGGCGCTACCCGTCTGCGCTTCTCGTCGATCGTCCTCTACCACGACATCTTCAACGGCAAGACGATCCACAAGTTCGACGTTCAGAACAACATTCTGATTATCGACGGGGTCAACTACACGGCCGAGCACAACAGGCTGATCGCGGCCTGATGAATACCAGGAGCGCGCCAGCGAGAGGCGCGCGAGGCGAAGGCCGGCCGTCGTAATGGGCGGCCGGTCATCTCTTTGAGTGAGGGGAACCATGAACGACCAGCCAATCAGGGCGAAAATCGAGACGCCCATGTCCATCAATAATCCGCTCGAGGTAAAGCAGGAAAGCATTCCGCTGCCGCCGAGGGAGATGTGGGCCGACCTGGACAACACCGGCGGCTCGAAGGATGAAGCGCCTGCCGCGGAGACCGGCGTTGTGGCGGTGCCGTCGGTTCCGGTTCGCTACTTCGGCAACATCTCGCGGACGGAAGTTCCCCTGGAGCACTCCTACGTCATGCCGGATGGCAGCTTGCTCACCAGCGTCACCGTGCGCCGCTTGACGCTCGGCGAGGTGCAGGACCTCCTGCACCGCACGGCCGGCCAGACGCTGCCGCTCATCGAAATCTACGCCGAGATGACGGGCTTGCCAGCCGACGCCATACGCGGCCTGGACGATGACGATGGCATCACGGTGACAGGGGCGGCCTACGATTTTTTGCCCCGCAGGTTCAAGGACGACGCCTCGTCGGAGACTTGAACCAATGGCGGAGCTATTCCGCCCGCATCAGTGCCTACCTGCACAAACCAGTGGAGACAGACATGTTCTGGGATGAGCTTCTACTTTGGCACGATGAGGCGAAGCAGGTGCATGCTGAAACCTTCGGGCTGTTCGGTATGATATTTGCCGGGGCCAGCTCATGAGCGATATCAACGTCGCGCTTCGACTGCGGCTGAAGAACGATCTCTCGAAGGAAGCCCCTCGAGCGGAGCGCGATCTCAAGAAGGTAAAGCAGGCGGCCGATGCGCTCGGCCGAGCAGGCGGATCCAACAAGCTCGGCAAGGAACTCGGCGATGTCCGGCGCGAAGCCGGTCGCAGCGAGAAAGCCGTGCGCAATCTCGATCGAGAGGCGCGCAAACTTAACAATGTGAATACCAACGCGGCCGAGCGAGAGATGAAGGCTCTCGGCACGGCGGCGAAGACGGCCCAGCGCGATGTCCGCAACTTGGAGAGAGATGCACGTCGGATGCGCGGTGTCGATCCCGCCAAGATGGAGCGCCTTCAGAAGCCGGCAGGCGCCCTCAACACAACGATGGGCAAGCTCACCAGCAGCGCGGGCAACGCCTTCGGTGCTCTCTTGGCGTTTGCGTCCGTCGACAGCATTGTGCGCGGAATGGAGCGTCTCAGCGACCAGGCTCGCAAGCTGGATCGCGACGTTGCGTCCGTCGCCGTCACGGCGGAGATGCGGACGCCCGAGGCGATCGAACGCATTGGTAAATCGAATAGCAAGCTTTCAGTGCGGTACGGTATTGAGCAGCCTCAGGTCAACGAGGCGCGCAAGACCTTCGCTGCGGCCGGCTTCGGTCTTGATCAGCAGGAGGCCATCCTCGACCCCACGCTGAAATCCGTCAAGGCCGGTGACAGTACCGGCTCGACGATGGCCGCAGCCGTCATTGCGTCGCAGCAGGCCCTTGGCGTTAAGAATGAGGAGGTTCCGGCCGCCCTCGACATGATGGCCAAAGGCGCGAAGCTCGGAAGCTTCGAAGTCGATGCCATGGCGAAGAACTTTCCCGCGCTCGCAACCATGTACGGCGGCACCGGCCGCAGCGGTTTGGATGGATGGGCGGAGCTGATCGCGGCGGCCCAGGTTGTCCGCATGGGCGCCGGAAGCCAGGACACGGCCGCGACCAACCTCGAAAACATTATCGCTAAGCTTTCGTCGCCGGACACCGTCAAGAATTTCAAGGAAAAGGGCGTCGATCTCGAAAGGCTGAAGAAGAAGTCGATCAAGAACGGCACGCCCTACATGATGGACGTCGTCGATAAGGTCATGCAGATCTCGAAGGGCAACGAGTTCGTCATCGGCGAACTTTTCGGAGACATGCAGGCCAAGCAAGCTCTGTCGCCGCTGATCAACAATCGCGACACCTATAACAGCTTCCTGAAGCAGATTAAGGACGACAGCCGGGGCACGGTCGATAGTGACTATGACTTTCTGCAGGACACCTCGCAGGAGCGGGCCGACCGTCGTGGCGCCGCGCTATCAGACACCGGGGACAAAGCCGGCCGTACTTGGGACAAGCTATCGTCGCCTTTGAAGGAGTTCGTGGTTCGAAACTATTTGAACCGCGATTACGGCGCCCAGGAATACTCCAGGGAGGAGCGCCAAAGGTTGAAGGGGGTCGACCTCAACGATATCCGTTCGCAGATCGGCGACAGGGAAAAGCAGCTCTCCAACATCCCGCAATCGAAATTCGATGTCGATCTATTCGCTGCGCAGCGCCAGACAATCACGCAAGAAATCGATCGCCTTCGAGGAGAGCTGAAGGCCGCATCGAGCGTCCAGGGCGTTGGCGGCGGTGTTGAACAGAACCTCGGGAAGGATATGTCCGGCGCGGCGCAAAGCTCGATGGAGGGGTACAATAGCACCTTGAGCGCCGAAGGCGACAAGGCGGTCGGCATTGCCCGCGATAAGGCTGCGGCAATCCGCGACAGCCTCAATTTCACCGCGACACCGACGATCGCGCCGAATTTCATTCCACCGACCCCAGCCGCTCGCCCGCAGGCGCTGCCCAAGGATGAGCATTCGTCACTGATGATGCCGAGCAGTAGCGTGAAGGTCGCCAACTACTTCCCAGGCGGCAATGCGAGGCTTGCCGCGATGCGCGCGCAGAGAGAGCAGAACCGCTCAATCCGTATGGCGACCGCCCGTTCACTGTCTGACACCGGAGGGAAACTCGCATGAGCGTGTTCAAGCCCGTGGACGCGCTTATCTCGATCGGTGGCGCGATCCTTTACACGGTCGGCGGTCTCAATCCGCAGCGCCTGGCGTTCTCCAGTGAAGCTCGCTTTCCGTCCCACGCAACACCGCGCGGGCTGCACTATCAGGCGACCGGCCTTGGTGAGCGCAGCCTCTCGATAGAGGCCAAAACCTTTCCGCATGTCATGGGCGGCCTGGACGCTTACGCGCTTCTGACTGCCATTCACCAAAGCCAGGCTGTTGTTCCGCTTGTCCGGCTGAAGGGCAACTACCTCGGCTTGGTCTCCGGTCTTTGCGTCATCCAATCGCTGGAGGCTGACGAGGAGCGCCTGCACCCGTTCGACGGTGTTGGTCGCCAGGTCGATGTCACGATTGGCATCTTGATGATGCCGGCGGGCATCACCAATGGCAGCGACGTGTTCAGCCTTGGAGGGTTACTCGGTTGACGACTTACACCGTGGCATTCGGCGGCGAGCGCCTGGACCGCATCGCAAAGAAAACGCTGCAGACCGAACTCTCTGGCGCGGTCGAAGCCTTGTTGAGTGCCAATCCAGACTTGGGCGATGCGGCGGCCTCTGGCTTCGTGCCGGGCGGTACCATCATCGTGATCCCATCGGCCTTTTCCATCGCGCCCAAAGCCGCGCGAACCCTCGCCTGGGAGTAGGACATGCGCAAGCCCTTCGTCCAGGTCATTGGCCAGAGCGGTGCGGACCTCGTGCCCGGTTGGGCAGGTGCTTTCGTGTCGGCCGAATATACCGACAACGATGGCGGCGAAGCGGACGAGGTCAGCTTCACCTTCGCCGTCAAGCCACCATTTCCGGACAGTCCAGCAGAGGGCACCAAGTACCGTTTCCTTTATGGCTGGGCGGATGGCGACATGCGGGATGCCGGGCTGTTCACCTACCAGTCTGACAGCCTCGGAGGCGATGCCGAGAGCGGCTACATGATGACCATCACGGCCCGCTCAAGCGACTATATCGACGCCGACAAGGCGGCCGATAGTGAGCACTTCGAAGACACGACGGTGGGAGAAATCCTCGACAAACTCGCGGCCCGTGCCGGCAAGACTGCAGTTGTTGACGCATCGATTGCCTCGATCAAGATCCCATACAGGCTTCGCTATAACCAGTCGCTAACTGGCTTCGCGAACGAGTTGGCCGAGGAGTTTGGCGGGACGTTGAAATACGCCGGCGGAAAGATGCTGGTGCCGGCTAGATCGTCAGGCATGACGGCAAGTGGAAAGACCATGCCGACGATCTTGGCGCCCTTTGTCGAGGGCACCGGCTTCGAAATCTCTACCGAGGGAAAGACGCGCTACGCCGAGGTCGGCAACAGCTACTTCGATCCCGACGAGGGCATCCAGAAACTGGCCGAGGCCGCGTCGATTGGAACGTCCTCACGATACCTGTCTATGCACCCGGCGCGAAGCAAGTCCGAGGCGGAGCATTCGGCCAAAGCGCAGGGCGCGGAACACGCGCGAAATAGCGTCACGGGAAGCGTCGAAGCCGAGGGCGATATCGACGCGATGGCCGGCGCCCGAGTGAAGCTTTCGGGCTACGGCAGAAGTCGCGACGCGGCCGACCTTGTGGCTGCATCAATCCATCACAGCTTCACCTTCGACGAGGGCGGCGGCTGGCTGATGTCGATCGAACTCGGCAACCGAAAAACCAGCAAGGAGACCACCGGGACTGAGTAGCGAATGCCGGGCGTTAATTCGCCCGAGGATGGGATCAAGTTTGCCGACCGAACCCATCCGACAGCCTGATTGCACAACCGTCGCACTCGGCGCCCAAAGAGAGGCGCGGGAGATGCCTGACTGAGTCGTGAGATATTTGAAATGGTGAATTTTGATGCGTGGCGGGATGTCCCCAACACACAGCCGCCGGCGGCTTGGATCGGAGGTAAACGCGCGCTTGCCGCGCGTTTGGTCGCGATGATCCAGGCGACAAACCACACTCTCTATGCCGAGCCATTCGTTGGCATGGGCGGTGTCTTTTTCCGCCGGGTGCGGGTGCCGCGAGGCGAGGTCGTGAATGATCGAAATGGGGACGTCGTGAACCTATTTCGCATCCTTCAGCGGCACTATCCGCAGTTCATGGATACCCTCAAATTCCAGATCACCAGCCGGCGCGAATTCGATCGTCTGAAGGCCTGTGATCCCGCCACGCTGACCGATCTAGAGCGGGCCGCGCGCTTCATCTATCTTCAGAAGCTGTCGTTCGGCGGAAAGGTCTCCGGGCAGAACTTCGGCGTCCAGCGCGAGGGCTCCGCTCGGTTCAATCTCACCCGCCTGGCGCCGCTCCTCGAGGACGTCCATGAGCGCCTGGCCGGCGTCATCATCGAGAACCTGGATTGGTCGGATTTCATCGATCGCTATGACCGGCCGGGCACGCTGTTCTACCTCGACCCGCCTTACTTCGGCAGCGAGGGCGACTACGGCAAGGCGTTGTTTGGGCGGGAGCAATTCGGCCTAATGGCGGAGCGCCTGGCGAAGCTGAAGGGGCGCTTCATCCTGTCGATCAACGACGTGCCGGACATCCGCTCAATCTTTTCACGCTTCACCTTCGACGAGGCGGAGCTGAACTACACCATATCGTCCAACACACAGACGAAGGCCAGGGAGTTGATCATCACCGGCGGGGCTTGAGCATCCGCCAAGGCCGGGCCAGTAGCGGCGGATCAGGACGCCACCGTGAAAGCCCGGCCGTTGAATTTGAAGCTTCTTCGAAGAGGCTTTGAGATGGGGGCTGGCGGCCGGGTTCTAAAACTGCACAGCTGCAAAACCCGCTGTCAAAAATGCAAATTTTCGCGTCCGGCTACATCGGGAGAAGGGACTCGTGGCGCGCGCCTCTTGCTCCCCCTCTCCCCTCGGGGAGAGGGTAGGGTGAGGGGGCCACACGTTAGAACCGACGATCAGTGGACTGGGCCGATGTCGAAAGAGTTTGATCGCTTCGCGCGAGAAGCGGTCACTTAGGTGTTTCGATGATCCGTAGGAAATTCTGATATCTCTCGTCGACACGATCCTCTTGACTGGCATAGATGGCACAGCCTTCCGAGAGGGCGGAATCAATCTCACCAACCAGAGCAATCATCTGCTCTGCAGTCATGATCGCGTTGAACTCCGATATAACCACCTTTTCGACGCGGCGAACCGCCCCCCGAAGATTCGTTAGGAGTTCAGCTAGTCCAGAACGGATTTCGGCAACATCGCTATCCATGATGCATGCGTCCACCTTGGTAAGATGGTAGATTACGTTGAACGGAGAAAAGCTGAATGCGCTGATGCCGCAGCATTCCTTCTCACAGATAGTTTCGCAACTTTTACAAAGAGCCGCAACGGATGGTGGCAACGTAATATCGATAATGCCCTGCACATTGCACAGACCTTCGAAAGTCCGCAATGGGCCGAGTGCGGTCATCAACGCCGATCACGCGACGCCTTTAGCGGCGCTTCTCACCCTCCACACCCCGCAATATCAACCGCTTACACCACACATTTTCCCCGCGCTCACCGCCTGCGCCAAACTCACCCCGTCCCGTCTTCGGATACACCGGTTGCGTTACCGGCGAGGCGGGACCGGCGCTTTCGGGAAGCCCCTGACGCAGGGTGAAACGAGGGGCGTCGCGGAATGGTCCCGCCAGTGAAGAGCTGGTGTGCGGGTGCATAGGTCGGTTCGCCGATACCACGCGCCTATGCACATAAGGGACGGCGACTGGCCGACCGTGAAGTCCGGAAGGGTTTTGCGGAACGGCGCCGGGGTGCTGCGGGCGACAGGTCCGTGGAGGCCCACCCGGCGTCGATCAAGACGGCCCTTCGGGATGCCCGGGGAGCGAAAGCCTCAAGAATAAGAACAACCCCGCGAGCATATCTCTGAAAAGATGCCGATCACCCGGTAAAGGAACCAGGACACGATTGCAGACCGCCGAACGGGGCGCCGGAAGGTGTCAATAAAACTAAACTATTTACGAGGCAGCTTTTGGCGCCCCGTCCGATCAGATGCCGTATCAGCCGGGGGTGAAACCTGCCGGGGTAGAGGCATGTGTGTGGTGTAAAAGATGGCTAACGTCAGCGCCCGCGGCCCCCTCATCCGACCCTTCGGGCCACCTTCTCCCCGCGGGGGAGAAGGGAAAAGCGGCACCCTCTGTGCCATCTTCTCCTCTCCCCAGCGGGGAGAGGGTAGGGTGAGGGGGCCACACGCTAAAACGCTGGCCACCCCATATCCCTCAAGCCGCCTTCGCCACATCCCCATGCGGGTCGAGCACGAATTTCGTCGCGGCCCCGTGGTCGAAGCTCTCATAGCCCTGAACGGCCTCTTCGAGCGGGATCACCTTGGCGTTGACGATATCGGCGATCGGCAGGCGGTCGTGCAGGATCGCCTGCATCAGCTGCCGGTTATACTTCAGCACCGGCGTCTGGCCGGTGTGGAAGGATTGGGCCTTGGCCCAGCCAAGGCCGAAGCGCAGCGACAGGTTGCCTGATTTGGCGGCGCTGTCGACGGCGCCGGGGTCCTCGGTCACGTAGAGGCCGGGAATGCCGATCGAGCCGGCGGCGCGGGTGATGTCCATCATCTGGTTCAAGACGATCGCCGGCTGCTCACCGCCCGAATGGCCGCGCGCTTCGAAGCCGACGGCGTCGATCGCGCTGTCCACTTCGTTACTCCCGGTCACCTGCGCGATCATGTCGCCGAGACGGTCGCTCTTGGAAAGATCGATCGGCTCGAAGCCGACTTTGGCGGCATGCGCCAGGCGATCCTTGTTGAAGTCGCCGATCATCACCACAGCGGCACCGAGGATGCGGGCGGAAGCGGCAGCCGCAAGCCCGACCGGGCCGGCGCCTGCGACATAGACGGTCGAGCCGACGCCGACGCCGGCGCGCACCGCGCCATGGAAGCCGGTCGGAAGGATGTCTGAGAGCATGGTGAGATCGCGGATCTTCTCCATCGCCCGGTCGCGATCCGGAATTTTCAGGAGGTTGAAGTCGGCATAGGGGATAGTGACGTAGCGGGCCTGGCCGCCGATCCAGCCGCCCATGTCGACATAGCCATAGGCGCCGCCGGCGCGCGACGGGTTGACGGTGAGGCAGACGCCGGTGTCCTGCGACTTGCAGCAGCGGCAGCGGCCGCAGGCGACGTTGAACGGCACGGAGACGATGTCGCCGACCTCGAGCATCTCGACGTCGATGCCCTTTTCGATGATCTGGCCGGTGATTTCATGGCCGAGAACCAGCCCCGGCATCGCCGTGGTGCGGCCGCGCACCATATGCTGGTCCGATCCGCAGATATTGGTCGAGATCACCTTCAGGATCACGCCATGCTCGATGCGCCGCCCATCGGGTGCCTCGAGCTTCGGATCATCGATGTCATGGATTTCGACAACGCCGGGCCGCATGTAGACGACGCCACGGTTCTTGCTCATTTTCATCTCCTCCGTTGAAAATGCTGCGGTCCGCGCGGGCTCCTCTCCCTCGCGGTTATCGTCGCAGCTTAGAGGAGAATGTCGCCCACGTCGTCCCGTTTACGACGGTTTATCCGCCGGAAACGGTCGCTGACGAAGAAGTGAGGAGAGGAGCGCGCGCATCGGGGAGGGCTAATCTTTGCATCTTGCCCACGGCCGCATTCCCACTATGCTCTAGCGATAACAACATGTCGGGAGGCGACCATATGATCCTGCACTCAGTGCTGATGCGGCTGAAATCGGCCATCACGGGCGAAGAGAAGCAGTCCCTGTTTGAATCTATCGTCGCGCTGAAGCAGGTCATTCCGGGTATTCTGGATATCAAATACGGCCCGAACGTCTCGCCCGAGGGCCTGCATGCCGGCTTCGTCGATGGCTTTGCCGTCACCTTCGAAAGCCCGGAGGCGCGCGACGCCTATCTCGTCCATCCCGAGCATGTCGCCGTCGGCGAGCGCATCGTCTCATCGCTGGATGGCGGCCTCGGCGGCCTGATCGTCTTCGACCTGCAGGTCTGATCCCGCAGGTCGAAAGTCTCGGTTGCTATCGTCAGCTGCCCTTGCGCATCGCGGCGGAGATCTGGTCGACATTGTAGCGGAACATCTTCTCGTAGGTGGATGCCGGGCCCTTGGCATCCGACAGCGATTCCACATAGAGCTCGCCGCCAGGCTCTGCCCCCGTTGCCTTGGCGATCTGCTTGACGAGGCGCGGATCGTTGGAGTTCTCGAAGAAATAGGTCTTCACGTGCTCGGCCTTGATCTGCTCGATCAGCTTGGCAACTTCAGCCGCCGACGCCTCGCTTTCGGTCGAAACGCCGAGCGGCGCCAGGAAGCTCACATGATACTCCCGGCCGAAATAGCCGAAGGCGTCGTGGCTGGTCAGCACCTTGCGATGGTCCTCGGGGATATCCTTGAACTTCGCCTTGGCATAGGCATCCATCTCGTCGAGTTTCTTCGAATAGGCCTCGGCATTGGCCTTGAACGCCGCCGCATCGGCAGGATCGGCCGATGACAGCGCCTTCTCGATGTTGGCGACCCAGACCTTGACACTGACCGGGCTGTTCCACACATGCGGATCGGTCACGGTCTTGCCGTCCTCTTCCATGGTGCGCGTCTTCACGCCCTCGGAAACGGTCACCGGCGTGCCCTTGTAGCCCGATGCCGCAATCAGCCGATCCATCCAGCCTTCCAGCCCTTCGCCGCTGACGAAGGTGACCTTCGCGGCCTTCAGGTTCTTGGCGTCGGTGGGCGAGGGCTCGAATTCGTGGGGGTCGCCGTTCGGCCCGACAAGGCTCTTCACCTCGACATGGTCGCCGCCGACTTGGCTGACGACATCTGCCAGCACGGTGAAGGAGGCCACGACATGAAGCGTTTCGGCCGAAGCCGGCATGGCCGAGACGGCCATCAGCGCGGGAAGCGAGGCGGCAAGAAGCAATCTTCTATGGGGCATAGAAGGATCCTTTGGTTAGCCCTTGAGATGGGCGCGGGGGAAAAGACGCCGGGCAAGGCCCGACGGTGCGAAGAAGATGGAAAAGCCGTAGATCGCCGCCGCCGTCATGATGATCGTCGGCCCGGAGGCGAGCTCGAAATGGTAGGAGGCGATCAGCCCGAAATAGCCGGATGCCGCGGCACTCGCCGCCGCCACCAGCATCATCGACGGCAGGCTGCGTGACCAGAGCTGCGCGATCGCGGCCGGAAGCATCATCAGCCCCACCGCCATCAGCGTGCCGAGCGCCTGGAAGCTGGCGACGAGGTTGAGCACGACGAGCAGCAGGAACAGGAAGTGGTAGACCGGACCACGCCCGCCGATCGCCCTCAAGAAACTCGGGTCGAAGCATTCGGCGATCAGCGGCCGGTAGATCGCGGCGAGCACGATCAGCGTCAGCGTCGTGATCGCGCCGATCTGGTAAAGCGCCGGGGGATCGATAGCGAGGATGGTGCCGAACAGCACATGCAGCAGGTCGATATTCGAGCCCCTCAGCGAGACGATCAGCACGCCGAGCGCCAGCGACGCCAGATAGAAGCTGGCAAAGCTCGCATCCTCCTGCAGCACCGTCACCCGGCTGACCGCACCTGATAAAAGCGCCACCGCGAGCCCCGCCACCAGTCCACCGATCCCCATCGCCGTCAGCGACAGCGATCCGGCGACGAGATAGCCGATCGCCGCCCCTGGCAGGATCGCATGGCTCATCGCATCGCCCATCAGGCTCATGCGCCGCAGCATCAAGAACACGCCGATCGGCCCGGAGCCGAGCCCGAGGCACAGGCACGCGACCAGCGCCCGACGCATGAAGCCGTAATCGACGAAGGGCGCGAAGAACAGATCGTAGATGGTCATGCGGCGGGCGCGCAGGCGTCTGCGTCCTCATCCCAGCGCTCGGCCATCGCCCGCGCCTTCAACAGGTTCTCGGCCGACATCGCGGTCGCCGTCGGCCCCCAATCGATCATCTCGCGGGCGAGAAGCAGCGTCTGCGGGAAATGCGCACGGATCTGCTCGAAGTCGTGCAGCACCGCCAAGATGGTGCGCCCGTCGCCATGCCATCGCCGGATCATCTCGATCAGGTCGCGGGTGGTGCGGGCATCGATCGCGGTAAACGGCTCGTCGAGCAGGATCACCTTGGCGTCCTGCAACAACAGCCGCGCGAACAGCACGCGCTGCAATTGGCCCGACGACAACGACCCGATCTGCCGCCGCTCGAAGCCCTCCAGCCCGACCGCCGAAATCGCCTCGCGTGCTTTCACCATCTCCGCACCCGACACACGTGAGAACGCCCCGGCCTGCCGCCATGCGCCAAGCAGCACGGTATCGAGCACCGAAATCGGAAACCGCCTGTTGATATCCGCCGCCTGCGGCAGGTAGCCGAAATCGGTGCGCTGCAGCCGATGCTCGACGCGCCCTTCGCTCGGCCTGAGCTCGCCCATGATCGCCTTCAACAGCGTCGACTTCCCCGCCCCATTCGGCCCGGCAATCGCAGTCAGGCTGCCGGCCGTAATCGCGCCGGAGACATGGTGCACGGCCGGATGCCGGTTATAGGCGACGGTGAGATTGGAAAGCCGGATCAGCTCTTCGCTCATGGCAGCACGACCGCCCATGCTATGGCGGTCCAGAGCAGGGCGGCCAGGATGACGACCGCAATCACCCGGTGGATGGCGGATGCTCCGATCAGACCGGTATGCTTCATCGTGGCCTCAAATGTAATAACGTAACGGTTATGTTATGTTGTAACAATTGCGGCAAAAATGTGACGATTGCGCGTGGGGCGTTGCTCCGTGGTGCCGAATGGTTCCGATAATCGTCTTGAAAGTGTTCCCGATGATGACCAACGGATGAAGCGGTTGCCCGGAATTGGGAGGCCACCACAGGTCGGGAAACTAAATATTAGTCATGGGAAAGAAAATCAGGGCGTGCATTAATCTTAGAAAAAAATCGCAGGAACAACGTCTAGGTTGTGGATTTTTCCTAAAACGAGGTACGAAAACCCGAAAGGAAAAATCATGAAGATGTGTTTTTCGTTCTGCGTCATACCTTTCGTGATCATCGCAAGTGGTTGCGTGGCAACGGATGAGTATACGTCTAGCGTGTGTGAAAACACGCCTCGCACCATGTCCAAAATGCCCCATGATTGGCAGCAGCGGCATCGTGAGCGGTGCGGCAGCGACACGGCTCGCAGCAATGCGGATGGCGACCATTGGGGCTCTTCGTCGGTCTATCGCAGGACGGCGATTTCGGGGCCTGATCCCCGGCCGACAAGCGCACCGGCGGCCGCGGCTCCGGTGGCGCCGACGCCTCCAACCCCGCCCGCTCCACCAGCTCCACCGGCTCCGCCGACACCCCCGGATATAGAGGTGTTCTGACGGCTTGGGATCGGAGCGGCTGCAATCGCTTGCGATACGGCCGATGCAAAAACGCAAGCGGCCGTCCTCGGCCGCTTGCGTCCGTTTTCACGCTCGACGGTGATACTTGCCGAGCAGGCAAATCTTCAAAGCTGCTCGATCATCGTCGCGGCGCTCGAAACCGTCGCCTGACCCGGATTGTCCTCGACGTTGAGCGACTTCACGACGCCGTCCTCGACCAGCATCGAGTACCGCTTGGAGCGCACGCCGAGGCCGCCGCCGGAGAGGTCGGCGTCGAGGCCGATGGCCTTGGTGAAGGAGGCGTCCCAGTCGGGGAGGAAATGGATCTTGCCCATGCCGCCCGAGGATTGCGCCCAGGCGCCCATGACGTGCCAGTCGTTGACGGCGATGACCGCAATGTCGTCGACGCCCTTGCCGAGAATGGTGTCGCGGTTTTCGAGATAGCCGGGCAGGTGGTTGAGCGAGCAGGTCGGCGTGAAGGCGCCGGGGACGGCGAAGAGCACCACGCGCTTGCCCTTGAACAATGCGTCGGTCGTGGTCTCGACCGGACCGTCAGCCGTCTTTTCCTTGAAGGTCGCCGAAGGCAGTGTCTCGCCGATTGCAATGGTCATGACTATCTCCTGGTTGTTGTTTGGCAGGCGCCGTGGGGCGCAGACGTTGGGATCAAGGGCAGGTGTGAATGATAGGATCGGCCTATTTGAAAGCAAGCGGGCTTTCGATTGCGCGCGCCCCATCGATCACAAGCGCGCTCCAGCTTTTGCCCGATATGTCGTAATTCTTGGGCAGCTTGCCGATCGCAACTGTCGTCGTCAGCGAAGCGCCATCGCGCTTGCTCATCAGCTGCTTGGTGAACACATAGCCGCTCGGGCCGGCAATGACCACGTCGGGCGTCGTGTCGCCGATGTCGGGGAGCGTGATATTGAGCGTCAGCTCCTTCTGGTCGGCCGACAGCGTGTGCTTGGTTACCTTGAACTTCGAGGAGGGCGCCTCCGGCAGCCGCGCGTCGGCCGTGTCAAGAATGGCCTTTTCCTCCGGCTGCGATTGCCCCGCGGACGAAAGCGCGAGCGTGAAGTCGGCCTGGAAGGGCACGCAGATATCCTTGCAGATGCCGATGAAAGCCTGGGCTCTGATCTCCGTTGCGTCGCGCTTTGCCGACAGGGTCAGCGGCAGCGTCACCGGCGCGTCGTAGCCGATGTCGTCGAGCCTGTCGTCCTTGATGTGCTTTGGAATGGGGTAGCCGATCTTGTCGAGCGTCACCCCCGTCTCGGGTGCGATCGTGATCTGCGGGGGGATGCCGCTATTGCCCGGTTCGCGCCAATAGGTGATCCATCCGGCGTTCGGTTCGATCTGCAGCCCGGCGCGGATCTTGCCGTGTTCATCGGGTGAAAGCGCCACCAGCCGCATCCGCCCGCCGGCATTGTCGACCCAGGCGCTGGTCCCGGCGTTCACCGAGGACAGGGTCGGCAGGGAGAGGCCAGCGGCCGTGGCGAGGATCAGGACGAGGCGTCGTGTGTATGGGGCAAAGGTCATGCGGCAATGGTTATTCAAATCCGCTGCCCTTCGCCAGCAGCCGCATCCGATTTAATTTTCATTTTCAGTTGATTGAAACAGGACATTGGCCCATGTTTCTCTTGTCGGCGCCTCGAGCGGTCTGGCATCAGGAGGTATTATGTCCCTGTCGACCCTGAAAAACAGACGTGAACGCGGCTTCTTCGACGGCCAGTTCCTGATCGCCATGCCCGGCGTATCGGACAGCAATTTCGCCCGCACGGTGATTTACATCTGCGCCCATTCCGATGCCGGCGCCATGGGTTTCATCATCAATCGCTCTCAGGAGCTTTCGTTCACCGACGTGCTGATGCATCTCGACATGATCAAGAGTGACGAGGCGATCCTCATGCCGCCGCCATCTGGCGACCTGTCGATCCAGACCGGCGGGCCGGTCGAAAGCGGCCGCGGCTTCGTCTTGCATTCCGATGATTATCTCTGCGATTCAAGCATTCCTGTTAGCGATGATATCTGCATGACGGCGACGCTCGACATCATCCGCGCCATTGCCAAGGGCGAGGGGCCGAAGCGCGCCACCATGCTGCTCGGCTATGCCGGCTGGGGCGCCGGCCAGCTTGAGGCGGAGATCGCGAGCAATGGCTGGCTGAATTGCCCGGCCAACGACGCCCTCATTTTCGATCCCAATCTCGACGACAAATACGAGCGTGCACTGGCCGGCATGGGCATTTCGGCGGCCATGCTCTCCACCGAAGCCGGCCACGCCTGAAGCTGAAAAAATTCGCGGAACGAATAGCTGCGAACCACGTTCTCTTTTCGCACCGGGCACGAGGCCCGTTCCAAAAGGAGACATCAGATGGGTAGCACCAGCGACAAGATTTCCGGCAAGGCCAACGAAATCGCCGGCAAGGCGAAGCAGGCTGTCGGCAAGGCGACCGGCGACAATTCGACCCGCGCCAAGGGCGCCGTCCAGGAAGCCAAGGGCAAGGCCCAGACCGCCAAGGGCGATGCCAAAGGCAAGATTAAGGATGTCGTCGATCGCATGTGATCGAAAGCATCCCCGCAATGGCCCGTCGCGCATCCGCGCTGCGGGTCGTTTTGTATCAACACCACGCTATGGGGCGTTCCATGCGGCTTTTCGCCTGCGATAACTGCGATCAGGTCGTGCACTTCGACAACCGGCAATGCGTCCGCTGCAACCATCGCCTCGGCTTCTTAGCTGACGATCTCTCGATGCGAGCGCTCGAGCCGCGCGACGAGACGCTGTGGCAGTTGACGTCGGACCCTCAGCGCGGGGTGCGCTTCTGCGCCAATGCCGGTCTCGACATCTGCAACTGGCTGGTCAATGCGGATGACGAAAATCCGTTCTGCATGGCCTGCCGCTACAATCGCCTGGTGCCGAACACCCATACGCAGGAGGGGATCGATCGCTGGCGCCGCATCAGCCAGGCGCAGCGCCATCTCTTCTATTCGCTGCTGCGCTGGCGCCTGCCGCCGCCTGACCGTATCGAGGATCCGCAAGGCGGCTTGGTATTCGATTTCCTCGAGGATGAAGTGCAGGTCGACGGCAACATCATCCCGGCCATGACGGGCCACGACGAAGGCGTCATCGCCATCCGCGCCGCCGAGGCCGACGACATCACCCGCGAACTAGCCCGCGCCTCGATGAACGAACCCTATAGAACGCTTCTCGGCCATTTCCGCCACGAGATCGGACACTTCGTCTGGAACCGCCTGGTCCGCGACCGCGATGCCTTCGACGGCTTCCGCGCCGTTTTCGGCGATGAGCGCCAGGATTATGGCCAGGCGCTGCAGAACCATTACCAGAACGGCGCGCCTCTCGGCTGGCAGCAGAGCTTCATCAGCGCTTATGCGGCGGCCCATCCCTGGGAGGATTTTGCCGAGTGTTTCGCGCATTATCTGCACATCGTCGATACGCTGGAGACGGCGCGCGGCTTCGGCATCGCGATCGATCCGCGCGGTCATGAGGAAATGGCGTCCGAGGTGGATTTCAACCCTTATCGGGCGGCGAGCGCCGAGCAACTGGTCAGCGCCTGGGTGCCGCTATCAGTGGCGATCAATGCCATCCAGCGCAGCATGGGCCAGCCGGATTCCTACCCCTTCGTGCTGTCGAACGCTGTCGTCGAAAAGCTCGAATATCTACACCGGCTGATCCAGGATCGCGTCGCCGAGCCACGGCAAGTCGCGGCCTGAACTTCAGCGGCCTGAGAGACCTCAGGCGCGCTTGGTCAGCGGAAAGCGTTCCTTCAGCAGCCGCAGCACAGATTCCGACGCCATCGGCGGACCGAAGAGGTAGCTCTGGCCGTAGGTGCAGCCCATCTTCGCCAGCTCGATCGCATCCTCGTTGGACTCGATCCCCTCGGCGACGACCTTCATTTCGAGCTCCCGCGCCATGGAGATCACCGAGCGCAGCACGGTCGACTTCCGGTCGCTGGTGTCGCAGACCAGCGTCTTGTCGAGCTTGATCGTGTCGAACGGGAAGCGGGTGAGGTAGGAGAGCGAGGAATAGCCGGTGCCGAAATCGTCGAGCGCCAGCCCAAGGCCGATCTCGCGCAGCTTGCCCAGCACTAGGCGCGCCTGTTCCGGGTTTTCCATCACCATCGTCTCGGTCAGCTCCAGCTTCAGCCGGGTCGGATCGCAATGGGTCTTGGCGAGAACCGAGCGCACGTCGTCATAGAGATCGTTGTTGAGGAGCTGGGCGCTGGAGAGATTGATCGACACGAAGATCGGCAGCTCGCCGGTCTGGCTCTCCCAGGCCATCAGGTCGTTGGTCGCCTGTTCGAGCGCGAAGACGCCGAGCATATTGATGATGTCGGAAGCTTCCGCAATCGGGATGAATTCGGACGGCGGGATGTTGCCGCGCTTCGGATGCTCCCAGCGCATAAGTGCCTCGAAACCGGCGATCTCGACATCTTCCAGGCCGGCGATCGGCTGGTAGACCATCGACAGTTCCTTGCGCTCCAGCGCACGGCGGAGATCCGATTCCAGTTGCAGCCGATCGGCGCCGAAGTCGCGGAAGGCGGGTTGGAACGGCTCGACGCGATTGCCGCCGGCGCGTTTGGCCCGGTACATGGCAAGCTCGGAATCGCTCAGCATGCCCGTCGCGTTTTCCTGCTGGTCGACGAAGGAGGCAAGCCCGATCGACGCCGTCAGAATGATCTCGCGGTTGGCGAAGTTGATCGGCACCATGATCGCCTTGCTGATCGCATCGGCGAAGTCGGCGATCTTGGCGGGATCGCGTTCGGAAACGAGGATAAGGCCGAACTGATCGCCGGAGAGACGCGCCAGCGTGTCCTGCGGCTTCAAGAGCCGGCGAAGACGGCGGGTAAGCGCGATCAGGATGTTGTCGCCGGCGGCTACGCCAAGTGCGTCGTTGACCAGCTTGTAGCGGTCGATATCGATCACCATCACGGTCGGCCTGAGCGTATCGCCACCCGGCGCCAGCGCCAGCACGCCCTGCAGGCGGTCGAGGAACAGCTGGCGGTTGGGAAGGCCGGTCAGGTTGTCGTGCAGCGCGTCCTGCAGCAGCCGGTCGATCGAGTTCTTCTGCTCGGTCACGTCGATTACGGTGCCGACGCAGCGGATCACTTCGCCGTTGGAATCGAGCACCGGCCGGGCGCGGATCAGCAGCCAGTGGAAATGCCCGTCCTCGGCGCGAATGCGGAACTCGTGGTTCAGCCGGCCGCGGCGATGTTCGAGCAGCACGTCGAGCGTAGCGCGGAAACGGTCGCGATCGTCGGGGTGCAGGCGCGGCAGCCAGTTGCGGGCGGCACCATGCATCGTGCCGGGCGAAAGGCCGAGCTTGACGGAAACGTCAGGGATGGTGACGACGCGGTCGCGCGCCACGTCCCAGTCCCACACCATGTCGCCGGAGCCGGTCAGCGCCAATGATTGCCGTTCGAGATCGGAGAACAGCCCCTGCTGGAACGTGCCGCCGGCAAAGGCGTGCTGCATGACGGTGAAGCCGATCAGAAGCACGATCAGCACGAGACCACCGCCGAGCGCCGGCTGGATGATGTCGTTGTCGAGCTGGCCGGTGATCGTCAGCCAGCCGCCGAACAGCCAGACCAGGATCAGCGCCCAGGCGGGCACCAAGAGAATGGCGCGGTCGTAGCGGTTGAGGCCGAGATAGATGATCAGCAGCAAGCCCAGCGTCGCGGTGAGCGCGAAGGACAGGCGGGCGATGCCGGCGGCGATGGCAGGGTCGTAGATCGCCACGCCGAAGAGCAGCGCCAGACCCAGCACCCACGCCAGCGTCACGTAGCCGAGATGCGTATGCCACCGGTTGAGGTTGAGATAGGTGAAGAGGAAGATGACTAAACTCGATGCCAGCGCCACTTCCGCGCAGGCGCGCCATATTCGCTGGTCCGCCGAAGCGATGCTAACGAGCTTGCCGAGAAAGCCGAAATCGACGCAGATATAGCCGAGCACCGCCCAGGCGAGTGCGGCCGTCGCCGGCAGCATCGAGGTGCCCTTGACGACGAAAAGGATGGTGAGGAACACCGCCAGCAGGCCGGCGATCCCGAGCACGATGCCGCGATAGAGCGTGAACGCGTTGATCGTGTCCTTGTAGGCGTCGGGCTCCCACAAATAGATCTGCGGCAGTTCCGGCGTCGAAAGCTCGGCGACGAAGGTGATGACGGAGCCCGGGTTGAGCGTGATGCGGAAGACGTCGGAATCGTCACTCGGCTGCCGGTCGAGCGCGAAGCCCTCGCTCGGCGTGATGGCGATGATGCGCTGCGAGCCGAGGTCGGGCCAGAACAGCTTGGAATTCACCAGACGGAAATGCGGTGCGACGATGACGCGCTCCAGCTGTTCGTCGGAAACGTTGGCAAGCGCGAAGACCGCCCAGTCGCCCTGGTGGTTGCCCGAGCTCGAGCGCACCTCGATGCGCCGGCGAATGCCGTCGGCGCCGGCCGCGGTCGAAACCTGAAAGGCCTCGCCCTGGTTGGCGTAGATCTCGGTGGTCTTGGTCAGATCGAGCGCGGTGTCGTCGCGGGAAATCTTTACCGGTTCGGCCGCCTGCGCGACCCCTGCCATCAGCGCCAAAGCCGACAGGAAAAGCGCTGCGATCACCGCGACGAAACGTCCATATGGTGATAGGTGCAGCATGCGTTTGTTGGTCATCGGCTGTCGGTTATCCTGCCTTTATCCGTATCGGTGGCGAGCAGTGAAAACATCACGTGATCATGCCACTGACCGTTGATCTTCAAGTATCCGCGCAGATAGCCTTCCCGCTGAAACCCGGCTTTTTCAAGCAGGCGGATGCTCCGAGCATTGTCTGGAATACAGGCTGCTTCGATACGGTGCAACTCAAGGCCTGCGAAGATGTAGGGTATAACCAATTGAAGTGCGGCGAACATATGGCCCTGGCCGGCATGCGCTTCGCCCATCCAGTAGCCGATCATGCAGCTCTGTGCCGCCCCGCGCCTGATGTAGCCGATGGTGATGCCGCCGAGCAGCGTCATGTTTTCACGGTGGAAAAGCAGCAGCGGAACGGCTTGTCCCGACGCGTATTCCTGCTTGCCGCGAATGACGCGCGCCCGGTACGAGCCCTCCGTCAGCTCGTCGCGGCGCCAGGTCGGCTCCCAGCGCTCGAGAAAGCCGCGGCTTGCCGACCGCAGCTTGTGCCACTGGTTGAAATCCTGGTAGCGCGGCAGCCGCAGCACATAATTGGCGTCTTCGATTTCAACTGCTTCCGGCTGCCGAGACAGGAACCGAAACACCGATTTTGGCATCGATCACTCCCGGCAACGCGAATGCAGGTTCAAAGTACGGCTTGCTTGCCCTGTGGGGCAGGCGAGGTGAGCGACGCGGCGATGTCTTCCATCGGCGCCAGGTGCTCAAGCGGGCCGATCGCCGACAGCGTCGGCACGGTGTCGAAGAACAGCCGGCCCGCAAGGTCGGTCAGCCTTTCGATGGTGATGCCTTCGAGCCGCTCCATCATTTCAGGATTGGAGATCGGCCGGCCGTAGAGCATCATCTGCCGCGCCACCTGGCCGGCGCGCGCTGCTGGGCTTTCCTGGCCCATCAGAAGCTGCGCGCGGATCTGTGCGCGGGCACGCTCGATTTCCTTCTGGTCGATCGAGGTCGCCGACTTGTGCAGCTCGTCGATGATGACGGGCACCAGTTCCGGCAGGTTCTCGCCGCCGGTCGCGGCATGAATGCCGAAGATGCCGGTGTCGGAAAAGCCCCAGTGGAATGCATAGATCGAATAGCAGAGTCCGCGGATTTCGCGCACTTCCTGGAACAGGCGGGACGACATGCCGCCGCCGAGGATGTTGGCGAGGATCTGCGAACAGTAGAAGTCGCGCGCGTGATAGGCCTTGCCCTCGAAGCCCAGCAGGATCTGGGCGTCCATCAGGTCGCGCGTCTCGCGGATGTTGCCGCCGATATACTTGGCGGGGTCCATGACCGGCGTGGCGCTCGGCGCCGTCGGCAGCGACGCGAATCGCTCCTCGACCATGCGCACGAACTCGTCATGCTGCACGGCGCCGGCGGCGACCACGAACATGCGGTCGGTCGTGTAGTTGCGGCTGAGATAGCCGCGGATCTGCTGCGGCGTGAACGAGACCACCGTCTGCGGGGTGCCGAGAATGGCGCGGCCGAGCGTCTGGTCGCGATAGGCGACTTCGGAAAACCGGTCGAACACCACATCATCGGGCGTGTCGTTGGCGGCGTTGATTTCCTGCAGGATGACCTGCTTCTCACGCTCCAGCTCTTCCTCTTCGAAAGCGGATTCGGTGAGAATGTCAGCCAGGATATCGACGGCGAGCGGCACGTGGTCTTTCAGGACGCGCGCGTAGTAGGAGGTCGTTTCGGTCGAGGTGGCGGCGTTTACTTCGCCACCGACATCCTCGATCTGTTCGGCGATCTCGCGGGCGCTGCGGCGCGCGGTTCCCTTGAAGGCCATGTGTTCGAGCAGGTGGGCAATCCCGTGCTCGTCTGTCGTCTCGTTGCGCGAACCTGATTTGATCCAGACCCCGAGCGCTGCACTTTCGAGATGCGGCATGGTCTGTGTCACTACTGTCAGCCCGGATTTGAGCCGGGTGCACTCAACTGTCATTGGCTATCTTTCTGCGCCTTCTGCCGATTAGGCCCGGGAATGCTCGTCGATAAATGTTTCTACCTCTTTGAGCTCGGGCTTAACGATCTGAAAGCGCTCCTCCTTGTCCATCAAATCAGCAAGCCACGTCGGAAGCGCGGGGTCAATACCGGATGCGGATTTTACGGCGGCGGGGAACTTAGCCGGATGCGCGGTGGCAAGCGTTACCATCGGCGAATTGGCCTTTTCGTGCTTGTCGGCAATGAAAACGCCGATCGCCGAATGCGGATCGAGCAGATAGCCGGTCTTTTCGAGCGTGGTCTTGATCGTCTCGGCCACCTGCTTTTCGCTGGCGCGGCCGGCGCGGAAATCCTTCTTGATGAAGGACATGGCATCGGCCGAAATATCGAAGCCGTTCGACTGTTTCAGGCTGTCCATGGCGGCGCGAACCTTCGAGGCATCGCGGCCATAGGCCTCAAACAGCAGTCGTTCGAAATTCGAGGAGATCTGGATATCCATCGACGGCGAGGTCGTCGCCTTGACGTCCTTCATCTCGTAGCGGCCGGTCTTGATGGTGCGCGCCATGATGTCGTTTTCGTTGGTGGCGACGACCAGCTTGCCGATCGGCAGGCCCATGCGCTTGGCGCAGTAACCGGCGAAGATATCGCCGAAATTGCCCGTCGGCACGGTGAACGAGACCTTGCGGTCCGGTGCGCCCAGCGTGATCGCCGTCGTGAAATAGTAGACGATCTGCGCCATGATGCGCGCCCAGTTGATCGAGTTGACGCCCGAGAGCTTCACCTTGTCGCGGAAGGCGCCGTCGTTGAACATCGCCTTCACGAGGTTCTGGCAATCGTCGAAATTGCCCTCGACTGCGAGCGCATGCACGTTCGACGCCGTCGATGTCGTCATCTGCCGCTGCTGCACCGGCGAAACCTTGCCATGCGGGAAGAGAATGAAGATGTCGGTGCGCTCGCGGCCTGCGAATGCGTCGATTGCAGCCCCGCCCGTGTCGCCCGAGGTGGCGCCGACGATGGTGGCGCGCTCGCCGCGCTTTTCCAGCGCATAGTCCATCAGCCGCGCCAGAAGCTGCATCGCCACATCCTTGAAAGCGAGCGTCGTGCCGTGGAAGAGCTCCATGACGAAGCTGTTCGGGCCGGTCTGCACCAGGGGTGCGATCGCCGGATGGCGGAAGGTGCCGTAGGCTTCGTCGATCATTGCCCGAAACGTGTCGGCTGGAATTTCACCGTTGGTGAACGGCGACAGGATGGTGAAGGCGATATCCTGGTAGCTCTTGCCGCGCAGCGCCCGGATTTCCTTCTTGGAGAATTGCGGCCATTCGCGCGGCACATAGAGGCCACCGTCACGCGCCAGACCCGCCAGCAATGCATCGCAGAAACCGAGAGCAGGGGCTTTGCCGCGGGTCGAGATATATTCCACTGTCGTCATCCTTGATGTGCCGGCCTAGATAAAATCCGGATTGAAGAGAAAACCTGTGTCGCGCCGCCCTTTGGCCGCAGCTCTGGCCTTCGCCGGCTGCAATCCCGAAATGTGCATCAAAACAGTGCTTACCCAATCGATTTTTGTTTGCGCCGCTGATATAGACCATCGCAAACTGTCACGAAAGGCCCTGTTTTCACTCAGCAGGCCTGGCAAAAAACTTTGTGAAGAGGGTGGAATAATCGTGCTCGGCAAGGTCTCTCGTCTTATCGCTTCCGTATCCTTCGCGGCTGTTCTGGTCGGCTGCAACTCGCTCGGGATGGGCGGTGGAGAAACGAAGACGGCGGAAACGGCACCCGCTGGCGCCACCGGCCAGATCATGCCGCTGTCGCCCGCCAACCCGTCCTCCAACGACCCGTCGATCGGCACCGCCACGACAGCATCCGGCAATACGGCGCGCGTCGTCCAGGGCGCTTGCCCGACTATCTACATGAAGGACGCCGACGCGATCCTCTACCGCTACGCCGGCGGCGCCAAGACCGGCGCGCCCGACAAGCTCTCCTTCCAGGCCTCGATCGGCAACTACACGCGCCAGTGCACGCTGAACGACCAGAACCTCGTGATGACCGTCGTGGCACAGGTCCGCGTCGTCGCGGGCCCGGCCGGCACCGGTGGCAACGTCACGCTGCCGATCCGCATCTCCGTCTTCGACGGCGAAGACGCGCTCTATTCCGAAGTCACCAACTTCCCCGCCCAGATCGACCCGACCGGCGCCACCCAGGTCCTGTTCCGCAAAGACGACATCAAGCTGCCCGTCGGCTCCGGCGCACTGGTCCGCGTCAACGTCGGCTTCGACCAGGGCGCGCCCGCCAAGGGCAAGGGCAAGAAGAAGTCCAACTAAGGTTTGGGGTAGGGGGACCGCGGCTGCCGAGGTATCGCGATTTCAAAGTTTGAGGGCGTGCCGTGAGGCCCCCTCATCCGCCTGCCGGCACCTTCTCCCCGCTGGGGAGAAGAGACTCGGAGCCGGCCGCTCGCTCCATCTTCCCTTCTCCCCCAGGGGGAGAAGGTGGCCCGAAGGGTCGGATGAGGGGGCCTCACGGCACAACGCCAACCACGTAACCCCTCAACACCCCTCAATCCAAACTCAAGCCACGCCTTCCCACTCCGCCAGGGCCGCAACCACACCCGGCAGATCCACCATCCGCGAGATCACCGTCTCGGCACCCGCATCCGTCAATCGGTCTGCGTGCGAGGGATAGGTATGCGAGGCGCCGGTGAAGCCGATCACACGCATGCCGGCGGCGCGCGCCGCGTGGACGCCGTGCACGGAATCCTCGACCACCACGCAGCGCGACGGCGAAGCGCCCATCTGCTTGGCGCCATGCAGGAAGATGTCGGGCTTCGGCTTGACGCGGTCGGCGCCGAGATCCTTGGCCGAGAAGATGTTCGGCGCGAAAAACTGGCTGAGCCCCACCTTGGAGAGCATCATGGTCAGCCGCGCGCTCGACGAGTTCGAGCAGATGCAGCGCTTGAGATCGATGCGCTTGATGGCCGCCTCGACGCCCGCGATCGCCTGCACGTCGGACGCAAGCCGCATGTCGAGCAGCTTCTCGGACTTGTCGAGCAGCGAGGCCGAGAGCGGGATGCTGGCGTCGCGCTCCACTTCCATGAGGATGTTCTGCCAGGTCATGCCGGAGAAGCGCTCGCCCATCTCCTCGATGCTGATTGGGTAGCCGGCCTCCGTCAGAAGCTTGGACTCGACGTCCGCCGCGATGATTTCGGAATCGACCAGAACACCGTCGCAGTCGAAAAGGATGAGGTCGAAGCCGTTCATGTAATTCTCAAGCCTTGTTGGGGATGCTGCGGCTTTACACGATGCCTCGCCCGATCTCAACCGGCCAGGCGTCATGGCTGGCCTGCGGGTGCTGGATGGCTAGAGTTGCGCTCAATTGAAATGCCTGCGGATGCAGGCGCTTGCCGCCTCGACAAGCCACGGCTCGCCCTCTAATGGATGAATATGGCCAAGGAACCGGAAGACACAATCGCAAGCCGCATCAGCCGCGTGCTCGCCGACCGCATCGTTCGCGGCGAACTGCCGGCCGGCTTCCGTCTGCGCCAGGACCATATCGCCGAGGAGTTCGGCGCCAGCCACGTGCCCGTGCGCGAAGCCTTCCGCCGCCTGGAGGCCCAGGGCTTGGCGATCAGCGAGCCGCGCCGCGGCGTGCGCGTCGCCTCCTTCGACATCAAGGAGGTCCGCGAGGTGGCCGAGATGCGCGCCGCACTCGAGGTGCTGGCGCTGCGCCACGCCGCCAAGCACCTGACGCCTGCGATCCTCGACGCCGCCGAAGAGGCGACCCGCGAGGGCGATGCGGCGGCCGACGTTCACGCCTGGGAAGAGGCCAACCGCCGCTTCCACCGCCTGATCCTGACGCCCTGCAACATGAGCCGTCTGCTCGCCTCGATCGACGATCTCCACGCCGCCAGCGCTCGCTTTCTGTTTTCCGCCTGGCGTTCCGGTTGGGAAAAACGCACCGACCACGACCACCGCGCCATCCTCGTGGCCTTGCGCCAGGGCAGGGCGGAAGAGGCGGCCGGCATCCTTGAGCGACACGTCCAATGGATCGGCCGCGCGCCGAAATCCACCAACAAGGCCGGCGAAAACGGCGAAGCCTTCGCCATCGTCGGCTGATCTCCAAAAATTATAGATAATTTATTGTCGGTGTGAATCGCCCATAAATGCGCGCACCTGCACTATTTTCGTCGCCGATCCTGCGTGTGATACCCTTTGTCCACCGCGCAATCGCATCGTGGCCGCTTGCCATCGCGAAAAATCTCTCTCATAAAATAGATGGGAATCAAAAATTATCTATAGTTTGAGAAGGAGAGTTCATGTCCCTGTTCGATCAATCCCAGGAGTTCCGTTTCGACCCGCTGCGTCTGGCTGCCCGCCCGGCCGCCATCAAGGCCGTCTTCGTGCTGGCGGGCACGCTTATCCTGGCGCTCGCCTCGCACATCTCGGTGCCGATGGTGCCGGTGCCGATCACCATGCAAACCTTCGCGGTGACGATGATCGGTGCGCTCTATGGCTGGCGTCTCGGCGCGGCGACGGTTCTCGCCTGGCTCGCTGAAGCAGCCATGGGCTTCCCGGTTCTGGCTGGCGGCGCCGGTGGTCTCGCCCCCTTCGCCGGCCCGACGGCGGGCTATCTCGCGTCCTTCCCTGTTGTCGCGGCCCTTGCCGGCTGGCTTGCCGCGCGCGGCTGGACCGGCGACGCGGTGATCCGAAGCTTCGCCGCCCACTTCGCCGCCAATATCCTGTGCCTTGTGATCGGCGGCCTGTGGCTCGCAAACCTGCTCGGCATGGAAAAGGCCTGGCTGCTCGGCGTCGCTCCCTTCATCCTCGGCGCGGTGCTGAAGTCGGCGCTGGCGGCAGCCGTGCTTAAGGGTATCCGGATCTACACCGGCCGCTGAAGTGACCGTTCGCCTGCGCGCCCACCACCTGCTCTGCATGCTGACCTTCGTCGGTGAAGGCTACACGCCCGCCTTCACCGAGAATTACATCCAAATCGCCCGGCGCCTGTCGTCGGGCGAGGAGATCGAGCTGGTCGATGGCCCCGACGACATCTGCGCGCCGCTGCTCTCAGGAGCGGCGGCGCATTGCCACAACGACAGCGTCGTGGCGCGGGACAGGGCGGCGGCGCAAGCCGTCGGCCGTCTGTTGGGGATCGCGGTCTGGAAGGGCACCCGCATCTATCCCGACGCGGCGCTGCTGAAACGCCTGCGCCGCAATTTCGCTCTCGGCACGATCCGCAAGGCTTGCGACGAGTGCGAATGGAGCGAACTCTGCAACGATATCGCCGAGCGTGGCTTCACCGATGTGTTGGTCGCGCCAAGCTGACGCATGTCTCCCGAAAGTGGTTCCCGGTTTCGGGACAAAGACATGCGCAAAAACAAGAGCCTGAAGCGCGCAGCACTTCAGGCCGCGACCGACGTCTCTACCGGAAACAGCGCCAGGAACTGCCGCTCGCCTTCAGGGGAAAAGATCACCGAGCGGCTGCCCGCCGTACGACGCGCCCAGCCTTTGTCGAAGAAATTCGCCAGCAGCGCCTTGCCGAGACTGCCCGCCAGATGCGCCCGCCGCTCGCTCCAATCGAGGCAGGAGCGGCAGAGCGGCCGCCGCGATGCCTTGAGGTCGGCGACATTAATCCCGATGCACTTGAACGTCTCCTCGCCCTTCGCGGTCAGCGCCAAGCCGTCACCGACGGCGTCGATCGCGCCTTTGGCCACGAGGCTATCCAGCATCCGCACCCCGTAATCGCCTGCCAGATGGTCGTAGCAGATCCGCGCCTTGCGCAGCGCCGGTTCCTTCGGCCCCGGCTGGTGGCGCAGATGTCCACGGCTCGCCGCAAAGCCCATCATGCTTTCGATCAGCCGCGCCACCGTCTCGTCGGCAAGCGTGAAATAGCGGTGCCGCCCCTGCTTGCGAGGAAGGAGCAGCCCACCGGCCTCGAGCTTGGCGAGGTGCGCGCTCGCGGTCTGCAGCGTGATGCCGCCGACAGCGGCGAGCTCGGTCGCCGTCAGCGCCTTACCACCCGTCAGCGCGGCCAGCATGTTGGCGCGGGCGGGATCGCCGATCAGCGCGCCGATCTGGGCGATATCAGGTCCTTCCTTCACGGCTCACCTCCTCAGGATGTCATCTTCCATACTTCGACCGTAGCCGAAGCATCTCCGTCCCGCAACATGGCAAAACCATCCCGCAATCAAGGAGAAAAAAGATGATCACCTGCTTCATCCGCTACGAAATCGACCCGTTCAAGAAGGATGCCTTTGCCGAATACAGCCGTAATTGGGGCCAGGCCATCCCGCGCAACGGCGCCGATCTCATCGGCTATTTCGCCCCGCACGAGGGTTCCGCGACCACGGCCTACGGCGTCTACAACATCGAAAACCTCGCCGCCTACGAAGCCTACCGCGCCCGCCTGGCCGCCGATCCGCTCGGCCGCGAGAACTATGAATTCGCAAGGCGCGAAGGCTTCATCCTCAAGGAAGACCGCATCTTCCTGAAGAACGTCTCGCTTCCCCACGCCGCAAAGGTGCTGCCATGATCGCCGTCATCTTCGAAGTCCTGCCCTATATGGGCGAGCGCCACACCTATCTCGATCTCGCCGGCGAACTGCGAGCCGAATTGGAGAAGATGGATGGCTTCATCTCCATCGAGCGCTTCGAAAGCCTGACCATGCGCGGCAAGCTGCTCTCGCTCTCCTTCTGGCGCGACGAGGAAGCAGTCAAACGCTGGCGCAACCTCGAACACCACCGCGCCGCCCAAGCCGCCGGCCGCGGCGGCATCTTCGCCGACTACCGCCTGCGCATCGGCCATGTCGTGCGCGATTACGGGATGAACGAGCGGGCGGAGGCGCCGGAGGATAGCCGGGCGGTGCATGATGTGGTGGGTTAGGGATCAGCTCGGCCGTTTCGAAGGGCTGAGTTTTCCATCCTCATCAAGATCGTCAAGTTCGTAAGGCGCGTCGGTTTCAACGCGTGCGCTGCGGATCAGCCGAATTTCTTCATCGGTCAGCTCTCCCGCCAGAATGCTCTTCCGGGACGGTTGCTTGCCTGAACTTTCGGCTGCCTTGGTCGATCGCATCGCGTGTTCGCTCCTGAGAATTCAATCATAGGCAATGGCCCGCAAACCGGCAAGTGGTTGCACCATGGCGCGCCCCGGCGATTTTATTTTCCCGAAATCGTACCCCGGTTCAGGCTTTGGTAACCAAGATGAGTAACCATAACAGACAGTAAAGAGCGTAATGTGTATGAGCGAGTTAAAAGATGGCGTCTGTATTTCCGCTTGCCGATCTCAAGGCCTCCGCAAAGCCGGATTCCTGGATCGACACGATCATCAAGGGCGATTGCGTTGCCGCTCTTGAAGCCCTCCCGACCCATTCCGTAGACGTCATTTTCGCCGATCCGCCCTATAACCTGCAGCTCGGCGGCAACCTGCATCGTCCCGATCAGTCGCTGGTCGATGCGGTCGACGACGAATGGGACCAGTTCGCCTCCTTCGAAGCCTATGATGCCTTCACCCGCGCCTGGCTGCTCGCCTGCCGCCGCGTGCTGAAGCCGACGGGCACGCTCTGGGTCATCGGGTCCTATCACAACATCTTCCGCGTCGGCGCCACGCTGCAGGATCTGAACTTCTGGATCTTGAACGACATCGTCTGGCGCAAGACCAACCCGATGCCGAACTTCAAGGGCCGTCGTTTCCAGAACGCGCACGAGACGATGATCTGGGCAAGCCCGAACGCCAAGGCCAAGGGCTACACCTTCAACTACGATGCGCTGAAGGCCTCGAACGACGACGTGCAGATGCGCTCCGACTGGCTGTTCCCGATCTGCAACGGCCACGAGCGCCTGAAGGGCGAGGACGGCAAGAAGGTGCATCCGACGCAGAAGCCGGAAGCGCTGCTCGCCCGCGTCATCATGGCTTCTTCCAAGCCCGGCGACATCATTCTCGATCCGTTCTTCGGCTCGGGCACGACGGGCGCCGTCGCCAAGCGCCTCGGCCGCCACTTCGTCGGCATCGAGCGTGAGCAGGATTATATCGACGCGGCGTCTGCCCGCATCGAGGCTGTCGAGCCGCTCGGCAAGGCGGAACTGACTGTTATGACCGGCAAGAAGCAGGAGGTCCGCGTGGCCTTCAACACGCTGGTCGAAAGCGGCCTCATCAAGCCCGGCCAGGTGCTGACCGACGCCAAGCGCCGTTATAGCGCCATCGTCCGCGCCGACGGCACGGTTACGGCTGGCGGCGAGGCGGGTTCGATCCATAGAATGGGCGCAAAGGTCCAGGGTTTCGACGCATGCAACGGATGGACGTTCTGGCACTTCGACGATGGGCAATCCCTGCGCCCGATCGACGATCTCAGGGCCATCATCCGCAGTGATCTGGCAAACGCGGGCTGATCCGCGAAAGGCCCGATCGAGACTGCCGTCGACCGGTTTTTGTACCTCCAGTTGCGGAAGACGGCAAAAGGCGCCCGGGATCATACCCCGGGCGTCTTCAGTTCTGGACTTCCGAAAAAACAAGTGACGCCCGGATCGCTCCGAGCGTCTTTTCAGTTTTCAGCTTTATCGCTTAGCGGCGCAACAATGCCATCCGTTCTTCGTCTTCATCGCGCTGGCGTCCGCCGATTGCGGCGGCGACACTGGCGATGAAGGCGCCGACGAATAGCGACAGCGCGCCGAACAGGGCAACCGCCGAAGCCGTCTTGCGGGCGTTATCCGCAGCCTCCTTGGCGGCAAGCTTGGCGTCGTCGATCCGCTTCATGACGGCATCGACGCGGGCCTTGGCATCGGTCGCCGACAGGCCGGTGCGGGCGGCAACCACCTGCTCGACAAAGGCCTGGTCATCGGCCGAAAGCTTGCCGTCGACAATGCCGTTCACCAGCACGCGCGTCACCTGGGCATTGACCGCCTCATCACTCTGGTTGCCGGCCGCCGGCGCGGTATTGGCGGGGCGCAGCAAGGCGTCGGTGAAATAGGCCGGCGAGAAGCCGCTCGTGCCATCGCTGGCACTGACAGCCGCCCCGGCACCTACCGCGCCGACTGCTCCCACCGCTGCTGCGGTGGCCTGCGTACCGGTGCTGATCACCGACGACAGCGCCGATCCCAGCAATCCGGCAACGACAACGGTCGCTAGCGCCCAGGAGAGGAAGCCATGCGCGGTATCGCGGAAGAAGACCTCGTAGGTGTGGACGCCGACCCATTTGGTGCGCAACCGGCCGGTCAGATAACCGCCGAGTGCGGCCGAAACCCACTGCACGACGATCAGCCAGATCGCGGCAGTCGCGCCGATCGTCGTCAGCGAGGCGTTGTCATGCGACCAGGGCGATACCATGGTCAGGCCAAGGCCGGAGCCGATCAGGATGAAGATCAGCGAGATCGCGGTGGCGGCCAGCGTGCCGGCGATGATCGGCCCCCAGCTGACGGCGGGAGCCGATGATTCCAGTGGTGCGTCGGTCACCACGGTGGAGGAGGTAAAGGACATCGCCGACCCCCTAGTGCCAGAACAGCAGGATGATCAGGATCAGCGGGATCGGAACGCCCAGAAACCACAGCAAGATACCTCTACCCATCATAACCTCCCGTCAGCACGGCTGACTTATCGTTTGCTCGAAACCGCGTCATGCGCGGGCCCTCACAAAACCGTCAACGGCGCTGATTGTTCCTAAGACGATGAGAGATTTGCGGTTTCTCTTCGCGGGGGAGGGAGGCCCGGCAGCTTCTTTGGCTTAGAACGCCTGATAGTCCTTCACATCCACCCGCGTCACGCGTCCCTCTTCGTTGAAGGTGATCGTTTCCTCGCCTTCGCGCACCAGCGGCTTGCCGGTCTTGCTGTGGGTGGCGCGCACCGACCATACGGCGCGTCCCGCATAGGGGCTGACGCGCTCGACAAGCGTGTTGAAGGCCGTCTGGTCGGGATAGTCGTCAAAATATTTGCGAAACGCCGTCATGATCTCGTCGCGACCCGAAAGACTGCCGACGCCGTTGGAAACATAGGTCGCGTCCTCGGCGAAATAGTCCTCGATTATCTGGTAATCGAGCCTGTTGATCGCGTCGTGAAACAGGGTGATTTCCTTGACTGGATCGAATGCCATGGTCAGACCCTCACGCCGCGTTCTGCAAGATCGGCGCGCAGCTGCTCGGCGCTGGTGAAGAGCACCGCATCCCATCCCGCCTTCTTGGCGCCTTCGATGTTGGGTGCCGAATCGTCGATGAAGATCGTCGTAGCCGGATTGAGGCCGAAGCTCTCGGTGTGCGCTTCGTAGATCGCGATGTCGGGCTTGATCAGGCCGATATCGCCCGAGACGGTGACGCCGCGCGGCTTGGTGAGGAAGGGGAAGCGTACCTGTGCTTCGCGGAACGTATCGGAGGCGAAGTTCGTCAGCATCGTCACGTCGCGGCCCTCGGCGATTAGCCCTTCCATGATGGCGACGCTGTCGTCGTAGGAGTGCGATACCATCTCGTGCCAGTGCTTGCGGAAGGCGCGGATGTGTTCCTCGCGATCGGGGTGCGTCTCGATCAAAAGCGCCTCGGCATCCGCCCATGTGCGGCCGCGATCCTGCTCGATGTTCCAGTCGTGGGTGCAGACATTGTCGAAGAACCACTGCCGCTCGGTCGCATCCGGAATGATGCGGCTGAAGGGAATGTTCGGATCGTAGTGGATAAGAACTTTTCCGATATCGAAAACGATATGATCAATAGGCATTTATCCGTCCTTGGACTGTTGAAACGCGAGTGGAATAGCCGCTGTGATCGCTTTTTTCATGACTGTGGGCAATGCCTGCGCGTCAAGATTTGTAACCGGCTCCCACCATCCGTCATCCCCTTCGATCCTCGCGGGGATCGCCACGCGCCAGATCGAAAGCCTGAGCTCGAAATGGGTGAAGACATGGGTGACGGTGCCCGATGGCTGCCAGTCGGCCGTGAACGGAGCCGCGTCCGCCGAGGTCTCGCCGTCGATCCGCGCCGTCCAGCCCGTCGTCGGCACCTCGGTCATGCCGCCGAGCAAACCGCTTTCAATCCGCCGCCGCAACAACACCTCGCCATCATCAGTCACCGCCACGAAGGCCGCGCCGACGCGAACGGGCTTCGCCTTCTTGGCGGCCTTGACCGGGAAATGCTCGGGATCGTGAAGCGCCAAGGCCTCGCACGATCCGTTGAAGGGACAGAGCGCGCAGGCGGGTCGCTTCGGCGTACAGATCGTGGCACCGAGGTCCATCATCGCCTGCGCGAAATCGCCAGGCCGGTCCGCCGGCGTCAGCAGCGCCACCTTCTGCTTCATCAACGGCTTGGCTGCGGGCAGCGGCGTCGAGATCGCATAAAGCCGCGAGATCACCCGCTCGATATTGCCGTCCATCACGGCAGCCTGCCGGTTGAACGCGATCGCCGCCACCGCCGCTGCCGTATAATCCCCGATCCCCGGCAGCGCCTTCAGCCCTTCCTCGGTGTCGGGAAAGACGCTGCCATGTTCGTACGCCACGGCCTCGGCACATTTCTTCAGGTTGCGGGCGCGGGCGTAGTAACCAAGCCCCGCCCAGGCCGCCATCACGTCCTCGCTGGGTGCGGCGGCGAGATCGCCAACCGTCGGCCAGCGCGCGAGGAATTTCAGGAAATAGGCTTTGACGGCGGGAACCGTGGTCTGCTGCAGCATGACCTCGGAAAGCCACACATGATAGGGGTCGGCCTTGATCCCGCGCTTGGCCATCGGCGGCGAAACGCGCCAGGGCAGGTCGCGGTGATGGCGATCGTACCAGTTGAGCAGGGGCTTTGCTGAGGGCGCGGTGGTGGTCTTTAAGGTCATCATTTGCCGTGCGGAGGGGAAGTGCCCTATACTTGGCGAAGCATTGCCGCCCGATCAAGGCGGCGGCGCCCGATAGCGGCGGCATCCAAAGGTTTCCATGAGTTATCCACGCAAAGGTGAAAAACAGATCTCCGAACTGGCCAACGGCCTGATCGACCCCGTGCTCGCCAAGCGCGCCGGCATCAACACCGCGCTGCTCGGCTCCTGGGACGAGATCGCCGGCGAGGATTTCGCCGATTGCACCCGCCCCGAAAAGATCGCCTGGGCGCGCGGCGGCGATGACGGCAGCTTCCGCCCCGGCGTCTTGACCATCGCCTGCGAAGGCGCCCGCGCCTTGTTTCTCACGCATGCGCAGGGCGAACTCATCCAGCGCATCAACAGCTTCTTCGGCTTCTCCGCCGTCCACCAGATCCGCATCGTCCAGAAGCCGGTCTCCCAGGCCTTCAAACGCTCCCGCACCCCGCCGCCGCTGAAAGGCGAGGCGGCCCGCCGGCTGGAGGGGATGATGGAGGGCATCGACAATGAGAAGCTGCGCGAGGCGGTGAAGCGGCTGGGCACGGCGGTGTTGGGGAAGAAGGGGCGGTAGGCATTTTACGGCTGCAAGCGTGGCGAGGAGATAAGAATGTCAAACAAGCGGTCATTTGGCACAACAGGCGAGACTACGCCTCTTTCGGATGAGGTGATGCGTAGAAAAATTCGCGAAGCAATCGACGACCCGAGCCCTGATATCGATGCCGACGTTGTTTTTGATCGCATCGAGCGTCGCCATGCTGAGCGCATGAGACGCGAGAGCAAGGACTAAACGCCGCCTTCCGTGCCAAATAAAATCAAGAGTTGCTTGCCACTCCCGCCCCTTCGTCCCATCAAGGTCACAATTGTTTGAAGAAACTCGTTCACGCGTGCCTTGTTCGCGGCCGTCAGCCGTTATATCGCACTTCCAGCCGCTACTCTCGTTTATGAGGAAATTATGCAGATGTCCGAAATGCAACTGACCAAGCGCCAGCTCCTGGGCGGCGTTGCTGCCGCGACCGCCAGCATGGCGGTCTTCAGCAGCGCCAATGCGGCTGTGGAAATTCCGAAGTCCGACGGCGATGTCGACATGGAAGCCGTGCTGAAGCCGGGCGCTCTGCCGGAAATGGTGCTGGGCAAGGACGACGCCAAGGTCACCATCGTCGAATACATGTCGATGACCTGCCCGCACTGCGCGCACTTCCACACGACGACTTTCGACGAGATCAAGAAGAAGTATGTCGATACCGGCAAGGCTCGCTTCATCATCCGCGAATTCCCCTTCGATCCGCGCGCTGCAGCCGCGTTCATGCTGGCTCGCTGCAATCCGTCCAAGCCCGAAGATCTGAGCACGCCGGAGCAGTATTTCCCGATGGTCTCGATGCTCTTCAAGCAGCAGCAGACCTGGGCCGCCGCCGAAGATGGCCGCGCTGCACTCCTCCAGATGTCCAAACTCGCTGGATTTAGTGAGGAAAGCTTCACGAAGTGCTTGACGAACCAGAAGCTGCTGGATGAAGTGAACGCGACGCGGGAACGGGGTTCCAAGGATTTCGGCGTCAACGCCACTCCGACTTTCCTCATCAACGGGAAGCGCTACTCTGGAGACATGTCGGTTGACATCATGTCGGCCCTTATCGACAGCCTGCTTTAAGCTGAGCGCCTTTCTTGGGGCGAGCGGATACTTTCGTTCGCCCTCATTCCTGTGCTTGTCACAGGAATCCAGTGCGCCCAAGTCCTTGGGCGCGAAGGGCTCATTCACGGCGCGGACGCGCCGTGGCTGGATTCCTGTGACAAGCACAGGAATGAGGAGCCCAAAAAGCTTGCCTCCCCTCCATCTCAAGGCTCGATCGTTCGATCATGCGATCGGAGCGACCACATGAAGTTCAACAAGCTCCGCCTCGTCGGCTTCAAATCCTTCGTCGAACCCGCTGAATTCGTCATCGAGCGCGGCCTGACCGGTGTCGTCGGGCCGAATGGCTGCGGCAAGTCCAATCTTGTCGAGGCGCTTCGCTGGGTGATGGGCGAGAACTCGTACAAGAACATGCGCGCGTCCGGCATGGACGACGTGATCTTCTCCGGTTCCGGCAATCGTCCCGCCCGCAACACCGCCGAGGTCGCACTCTATCTCGACAATGCCGACCGCACGGCGCCGGCCGGCTTCAACGATAGCGACGAGATCCAGGTCACCCGCCGCATCGAGCGCGAGCAGGGCTCGGTCTACCGTATCAACGGCAAGGAAAGCCGCGCCAAGGATGTGCAGCTGCTCTTCGCCGATGCCTCCACCGGCGCCCGCTCACCGTCCATGGTCGGGCAGGGGCGTATCGGCGAGCTGATCTCGGCCAAGCCGCAGGCTCGCCGCCAGTTGCTGGAAGAAGCCGCCGGCATTTCCGGCCTGCATTCGCGCCGCCACGAGGCGGAGCTTCGCCTGCGCGCCGCCGAAAGCAATCTTGAGCGTCTCGACGACGTGACGTCGCAGCTCGAAAGCCAGATCGAGAGCCTGAAGCGCCAGGCCCGCCAGGCCAATCGCTTCAAGTCGCTCTCCGCCGATATCCGCGCCCGTGAGGCGATGCTCCTGCATATCCGCTGGGTGCAGGCCAAGGAGGCGGAAGCCGAGGCCGACAGCGCGCTCAATCAGGCCACCTCCATCGTCGCCGAAAAGGCGCAGATGCAGATGGAGGCCGCCAAGTCGCAAGGGATATCGAGCCTCAAGCTTCCTGAACTGCGCGAGGGCGAGGCCCGCGCGGCGGCTGCCCTGCAGCGCCTGCAGATCGCCAAGACCCAGCTGGAAGAAGACGCCAACCGCATCCTGCGCCGCCGCGATGAGCTCACCCGCCGCCTGGCACAGCTCTCGGAGGATATCAGGCGCGAGGAACGGCTCGTCGCCGACAATGCCGAGAGCCTCCAGCGCCTCGATGCCGAGGAGGCCGAGATCAACGAGATCCTCGCAGATTCCGGCCGTTACGCAGAAGAGACCCGCGAGGCCTTCGAGGAGGCCGCCGCCAAGCTTGCCGACAGCGAGCGCATCTTCGCCGGCCTGACATCGGAACGCGCCGAGGCCGCCGCCGGCCGCAACCAACTCGAACGCGCCATTCGCGATCTCTCCGATCGCGAGATGCGCCTCGAGCGCCAGATGGACGAGGCCAATCGCGAGCTGTCAGGCATCGGCGAGCGTATCGCTACGCTGCCCGATCCCGATGAGAAGCGCATGGTCGTCGAAGCCGGCGAAAGCGCCGTCGCCGAGGCCGAAGCCGCCATCCAGGCGGTCGAGCAGGCGCTGGCCGCTGCCCGCCAGACGGAGGCGATGTCGCGCGCGCCGGTCGATCAGGCGCGCGCCCAGCTGAACGCCATCGAGACCGAAGCGCGCACCATTTCCCGCATGCTGGCATCCGGCGCCACCGCCGGCGAATTCGCGCCTGTCGCCGATGATCTCAAGGTCGATCGCGGCTTCGAGACCGCCGTGGGTGCTGCCCTTGGCGATGATCTCGAATCCCCGCTCGACCCGAAAGCGCCGGCCCATTGGTCGGAAAACGGCGATGGCGCGGCCGATCCGGCGCTGCCCTCTGGCGTCACGCCGTTGATCACCCATGTCCGCGCGCCCGCAGCACTCGCCCGCCGCCTCAAACAGATCGGTCTCGTCTCCGACGCCGATGCGCCCGCTCTCATGGCGAGCCTGAAGCCCGGCCAGCGCCTCGTCACCCGCGATGGCGCCGTCTATCGCTGGGATGGCCACGTCACCGGCGCCGATGCGCCGAGTGCGGCAGCACTCCGTCTCGCCCAGAAGAACCGTCTCTCCGAGCTCGAGAGCGAAGCATCGATCGCCCGCGATGTGCTGACTGAAGCCGAAGAGCAGCTGGCGATCGCGGCCGAAGCCATCTCGGGCGAGGAACATCGCCTCGCCGAGGCCCGCGATACCGCGCGCATGGCCGCGCGCCAACTGGCGGAAGCCCGCGAGGCCTTGGCGGCGGCCGAGCGCGCCTCCGGCGATCTCATCCGCCGCCGCGATGTCATCGCCGAAGCCGTCAGCCAGCTGCAGAGCCAGCTTGAAGACATCGCCATCCAGGAAGAAAACGCCCGCATCGAGCTCGACGACGCGCCGGATCTCTCCGCGCTCGACGAGCGCCTGCGGCTGCAGCAGGCCGATGTCGCGACCGATCGCGGCGCCCTTGCCGAAGCCCGAGCCCGCCACGAGAGCCTGAACCGCGAAAACGACGCCCGCCAGCGCCGCATCATCGCAATCGTCCAGGAGCGCGAGACCTGGCGCCAGCGCGCCGCAAGCGCCGAGGACCACATCGCGACGCTGCGCGACCGCGAGGAAGAAGCCCGCGAGGAAGCCGCCGATCTCGAAATGGCGCCGGACGAATTCGACGACAAGCGCCGTGGCCTGCTGAACGAGTTGCAGAAGGCCGACGACGCACGCCGTGCCGCCGCCGATCTGTTGGCGCAGGCTGAGCTGATGCAGCGCGATGTCGATCACAAGGCGGCGATTGCGCTCTCCGAGCTTGCCGAAAGCCGCGAACGCCGTGGCCGCGCCGAAGAGCGCCTGGTTTCGGCCCGCGAAAAGCGCGTGGAGGGCGAGGCGCGCATCCGCGAGGCGCTGAACGTTGCCCCGCACGAAGCCTTCCGGCTCGCCGGCCTCGACGCCATGCAGGCGATGCCTGATCTGCGCGAGGTCGAGCGAGAGCTTGAGCGGCTGAAGATGGAGCGCGAACGGCTGGGCGCCGTCAACCTGCGCGCCGAGGAAGAGCAGAAGGAACTGAGCGACCGGCTGGCGGCGCTGATCAAGGAGCGCGACGACGTCATCGACGCGATCCGCAAGCTGCGCGGCGCCATCCAGAGCCTGAACCGCGAAGGCCGCGAACGCCTGATCGCCGCCTTCGATGTCGTCAACACTCAGTTCCAGCGCCTCTTCACGCACCTGTTCGGCGGCGGCACGGCCGAGCTGCAGCTGATCGAATCCGACGATCCTCTGGAAGCAGGCCTCGAAATCCTGGCCCGCCCACCGGGCAAGAAGCCGCAGACCATGACGCTGCTTTCGGGCGGCGAGCAGGCGCTGACGGCGATGGCGCTGATCTTCGCGGTGTTTCTCACCAACCCGGCGCCGATCTGCGTGCTCGACGAAGTGGACGCGCCGCTCGACGATCACAACGTCGAGCGCTACTGCAACCTGATGGACGAGATGGCAGCCTCTACCGAGACGCGCTTCGTCATCATCACCCACAACCCGATCACCATGGCCCGCATGAACCGCCTCTTCGGCGTGACGATGGCGGAACAGGGCGTGTCGCAGCTGGTCTCTGTCGACCTGCAAACCGCGGAACAATTGCGCGAGATCGCCTGAGGTCAAGGCGAAACACCCAAAAAAGGTCGCCTCTGAGTAGCTTTCTCACCCAATAAGGTGATGCCTTTTTACCCATCTTGCATTAGAAGAAACTGTATGTGCGGTCCGCGAGGATCGCGCCACCGGTTTTGCGTACAGATTGCCGTGCGCATGTGTTGAGGCTTCCTCCACGTCGTGTCGGCATGCTGAACCCCCCGTCCGGTTTTCCTGGCCGGACGGAAATAAGGCTTTGCGGGACTTTGTTGCGGTCCCGCAAAGCTTTATTACTCTTCCCAAAAGTTCAAACGGTTAGAATGTGCGGATGTTGTGCACTGCAACATTTTGGCCGTATTTGTGCGATTTTCATTTTAACACCAAGGGATTAAGCTGATCCCGATTTTGGTGTTGGGAAGAGCATGACCAAGTGGGTCTATACATTCGGTAATGGCGCGGCGGAGGGGCGAGCGCTGGACCATGAGATGCTGGGCGGCAAGGGGGCCAATCTCGCAGAGATGTGCAGCCTCGGCCTGCCCGTTCCCCCCGGCTTGACCATCACCGCCGACGCCTGTTCCGCCTATTATCGCGATGGCCGCCGTATCTCGGAAGAGGTGCGCCAGCAGGTTCTGTCGGGCATATCGAGCATAGAGGCCGTCACCGGCCGCCGCTTCGGCGCGGGCGCCAGCCCACTGCTGCTGTCGGTCCGCTCCGGTGCGCGTGTGTCGATGCCGGGAATGATGGACACGGTGCTGAACCTCGGGCTCAACGATGAGACCGTTCAGGCGCTCGGCCATGACGCGGGCGACGCGCGCTTCGCCTGGGATAGCTACCGTCGCTTCATCCAGATGTACGCCGATGTCGTGATGGGCCTCGACAACGAGGTCTTCGAGGAAATCCTGGAAGACGAGAAGGCCCGCCACGGCTACGAATACGATACCGAGATGACCGCCAGCGAATGGCAACACGTCGTCCATCTCTACAAGGCGGTGCTGGAAGAAGAGCTTGGCGAGGAGTTCCCGCAGGATCCGCAGGTGCAGCTCTGGGGCGCGGTCGGCGCGGTGTTTTCCAGCTGGATGAGCGCCCGCGCCGTCACCTATCGCCACCTCCACAATATTCCCGAAGGCTGGGGCACCGCCGTCAATATCCAGGCCATGGTCTTCGGCAATCTCGGCAATTCGTCGGCCACCGGCGTCGCCTTCACCCGCAACCCGTCGACCGGCGAAAAGTCGCTCTACGGCGAGTTTCTGGTCAACGCACAGGGCGAGGATGTCGTCGCCGGCATCCGCACGCCGCAGAGCATCACCGAGGAAGCCCGCATCTCCTCCGGCTCCGACCGGCCGTCGATGGAAAAGTTGATGCCGGAAGCCTTCCGGGAGTTCGTGGCGATCTGCGATCGTCTCGAGGCGCATTATCTCGACATGCAGGATATCGAGTTCACCATCGAGCGCGGCACGCTGTGGATGCTGCAGACGCGCTCCGGCAAGCGCTCTACCCGCGCGGCAATGAAGATCGCCGTCGACATGGTGGATGAGAAGGTGATCACCGAGGAGCAGGCGGTGCTGCGCATCGAGCCGTCCTCGCTCGATCAGCTGCTGCATCCGACCATCGACCCCCGCGTTGCGCGCGAGGTGATCGGCACCGGCCTTCCGGCGTCGCCAGGTGCGGCATCAGGCGAGATCGTCTTCACCGCCGAAGAAGCGGTCATGGCGGAAGAGGAGGGGCGCAAGGTCATTCTTCTGCGCGTCGAAACCAGCCCCGAGGACATCCACGGCATGCATGCTGCCGAAGGCATTCTCACGACCCGTGGCGGCATGACCAGCCATGCGGCCGTCGTTGCGCGCGGCATGGGCATCCCCTGCGTCGTCGGCGCCGGCACCATGCGCATCGATCTGCGCAACGAGCGGCTGATCGGCATGGGCGTGACGCTGAAGAAGGGCGATATCATCACCATCGACGGATCGGCCGGTCAGGTGCTGAAGGGCGAGGTGCCGATGGTGCAGCCGGCGCTGTCGGGCGATTTCGGCCGCATCATGGAATGGGCCGATCGCGTGCGCCGCATGACGGTGCGCACCAACGCCGATACGCCGGCCGATGCGCGCGCCGCTCGCTCCTTCGGCGCCGAGGGCATCGGCCTTTGCCGCACCGAGCACATGTTCTTCGAGGGTGAGCGCATCCATGTCATGCGCGAGATGATCCTGGCCGAAGACGAGGCGGGGCGCCGCACGGCGCTCGACAGGCTGCTCCCCATGCAGCGCGAGGATTTCGAGAGCCTCTTCAACGTCATGCACGGCCTGCCGGTGACGATCCGCCTGCTTGATCCGCCGCTGCACGAATTCCTGCCGAAGACCGACGAGGAAATCGCCGATGTCGCGGCCGCCATGAACATGGACGCGACAGCGCTTCGCCAGCGCGTCGATGCGCTACACGAGTTCAACCCGATGCTCGGCCATCGCGGCTGCCGTCTGGCGATCTCCTATCCCGAGATCGTCGAGATGCAGGCGCGCGCCATCTTCGAGGCCGCCGTCCATGCGGCGCGCGAGACGGGCGCCGCAGTCGTGCCGGAGATCATGGTACCGCTGGTCGGCCTTCGCTCAGAGCTCGATTACGTCAAGGATCGCATCGATGCCATTGCCCGCGACGTGATGACGGAAGCCGAGATGCAGATCGATTACCTCGTCGGCACGATGATCGAACTCCCTCGCGCTGCACTGCGCGCTCACATCATCGCCGAAGCCGCCGAATTCTTCTCCTTCGGCACCAACGACCTGACGCAGACCACCTTCGGCATCTCGCGCGACGACGCCTCGGCCTTCATCCCGACCTACCAGCGCAAGGGCATCATCGAGCATGATCCCTTCATCTCGCTGGATTTCGATGGTGTCGGCGAACTCATCCGCATCGCTACCGAGCGCGGCCGGCGCACCCGCGCCGACATGAAGCTCGGCATCTGTGGTGAACACGGCGGCGACCCGGCCTCTATCCATTTCTGCGAGGGCATCGGTCTCGACTACGTCTCCTGCTCGCCCTTCCGCGTGCCGATCGCCAGATTAGCGGCGGCGCAGGCGGCGATCAAGGAGAGGTCGCTTTAGGGCTTACCAGCGATAGTAGGGGCCGCCGTAATAGGGGCCGCCCATGCGCCACGACATATCCGACATCACGTAGGCGCTGTCAGCCCGGGCCTGCGCCTGCCGATTGAGATCGATGCGCTGCAGGCAGGTCGCGAAGCCTTCGGTGCCGCGCTTGAAGCCGTAGCTCATGCATTGCCGCTCATCGGCCGCGCGCCGTTCTTCCGGCGTCATCGTCTGGCAGGCCGAAAGGCCGATCGCAATGGCGGCGATGGTGAGCGTCAGCGGGAGAATACGCATTTTCTTATCTTCAGCGGATTGATCTTGCTGAAATAGCAGACGCCAAGCCTGACTAACCGTCAACTAAAAGCTCCGTCAGCCGAAAAAACTTGTCACGCGGCGCCGGCGGGATCGCCGATCGGCAGCAGCGCCGGATCAAGCGTCGGGTCGTTCGGGTTCTTGCTGTCGCCAGGATCCTGGGCCGGCGTCAGCGGCGGCTTCTCCTGCACGCGGTCGGGAATGCCGGGTGTCGGCGTCGGGCCGCGCGGGGTCTCTGGCGTGGCCACGGGGATCGGGTCGCGATTGGGCATGATTGTCTCCTTTCAAGGGAAAACGATGCCCCCAAGCTTTGGTTCCGGCTTTCGCATGGATGAGAACCGCTATAAGAAGACGCCTCACGAAAATGGAAGCGACTGATGGCACTGCGTGACCGATTCTCGAAAAAGCTGACCTGCCCGCAATGCGGCAATAGCGGCTTTGCCGAAGCCTCCGAGACGGACGATCCGAAGCGCAAGCATCCGGGCTTCAACATCGACCAGCTGCCGCGCGGGCTTTTCGTCCAGCGCCAGACCAATTTTCAGGAAACCAGCGTGATCAAGTGCGAATGCGGCCGCAAGTTCGCCTTCCGCACGCTGGCCGAAGCCGCATCCGGCCGCGACTAGGCTAGACTAGAACCGCTCCAGCACCTCGATAAAGGCATCGGCGAACTGCGCGATATGGGCAGTCTCCGGCGCCGGGCTTTCCATGCGGATATCGGTGCCGTTTTGGTCGAGCACCGCAAGCACGATCCGCATGTCGGTGGAAGCGGATGGGATGCGCAGCACCGCGATCCGCTTGCAATCGTCGATCAGCCCTTCGGCAGGGAGATCGAACAGGAACTCGCCGCCGCTCTTGCCCGCCGCCGTGCGCACCGCATCGCAGAAGTCGCTGTCGCCATCAAAGCTTTCAAGCGAAAGCTCGAGCTCCAGAAGCTCCATCGGCAGAAGCGGATCGCTCGCATCGGCCCCGGCAAGCGTCGGCATGGGGCTTTCCACTGCAAGCTCGGATGCGATCATTGCTTTTCTCCTGTTCGTCCGTGACCGATGAACATGCTGCAACTGCGGGAAATCAACTCAATATCAGAAAATGCTCACGTAATCCATGCCCGCTTTGGAGGTCTGATTGTAGGTCTAAAACGTGGGTTCATCGTGGATTGGACACGCTCGCGTAAGACAACAGTTTCAATTTAGGCGAATCTTGCACTAAACAAGTGCTTGGGCGATTTGCGCGTTCATGCGGGACGCGCCGCTTGCGACTAACCGGTAAGTTTGATGGCAATCCGTTTCGACCGCCCCATTTCCAGTGCCGCCCGCTTTTCCAGGCGGTTCGCGGCCTTTGCGCTGGTCTTGTGCCTGGCGGCGCTGATCGGTCACCGCTTCGCCGGCCTCGCCACGCCCTATCTCGTGCTCATCCTCATCGTCGCCACCGGCTTCAGCATCCTGGCCGCGGTTCTCGCCGCAGCCGGCCTGCGCAGCCTGTGGCTGACGGGCGCCGAGGGCGGGCACGATGCGCTGAAGGCGCTGATCTTCGCGGCATTGCCGCTTTTCATCGGCGGACTGGCGGTCGAGCGCTATCTCACTATGCCGGTCATCTACGACGTCTCCACCGATCCCGTCTCTGTGCCGGATTGGCTGAAGACCCCAAGCGCCGACCAGATCTGGCTGAAGCGGGTTCCGGTGACGCCCGAGGATCGCGAAAAGCAGCTGGAAGCCTATCCGGAACTGACCGGCCGCCGCTACGACGGCGCCATCGACCGCGTGCTGGAGGCCGTCAAGAAGGTAGCCAAGCTGAACGGCATCCGCATCACGCGCGCCGAAGGCGACAGCGTGCCGACCCGCGACCCCGAGGACAAACCGGCCGCCAAGCCCCAAGCCCAGAACCAAGCTGCCGACAACACCGCCGTGCCCGACGAGGCCCCCGATGTCGTGCCCGTTCCAACCCCGCGCCCCTATGACGACGACGTCGCCCAGCTGATCCGCCGCGCCAATGGCGTGACGCTGCAGGGCGAGACGCGCACGCTGGTTCTCGGCCTGCGCTTCGACGTCATCATCCGCCTGCGCGAAGAGGCCGAGACCACCTTCGTCGACGTCCGCGTCGCCTCCCGCTACGGCCCCTCCGACCTTGGCTTCAGCGCCGATATCGCCGAGGATTACCTGAAGGCGCTGGACGCCGAACTGCTCGGCATCGCCGGCAGCTGATCCGTTTCCGGTGAAAGTGCAGCTATGGGCACCAGCCACCCGCGATAACGAACGATCAGGCCAACCAGCGGCGCCCTGACCTCGACATGAAACCGGAACCGCCCGTCGCGTTCCTCCTCATGGACCGTGCCGCCCGGCGCCAGGGCCATCGGCATCGGCAGCCCCAGAAACCGCCAGCCGCGCACCCTCAGCAGCAGTCGTCCGTCATCAACGACAAGCGCCATCAGGATACGGAAAGGCCCGAGGTCCTCCATCAGCAGTGGTGCAGCAGCGTTTCCGCCCGCCATCTGAACGCTGCGAAACACCTTGCCCCCGAAACGCCGCGTCCAGACCTCGATGCCATCCCGCGCCAGAAAATGAACCTCCACATCCGTCTCGGCCGCAGCCTTCGGGAAGCCCGCAAGCGTGGCGGCGAGCTGGGCAAGCCACCCTCGACCCCGCTCGATATCGGCGCGCCCGCGCGCGGTGATCTCATCGGAGACGTCATGCAGCGCCGCGACGCAGGGCGGCAGCCGGTCCCAATCCGGGCCGAGCAGGCGGCGATAAAGCGGCGAGGGGCAGGCGCCCGGCTTCGGCGGGACGTTGTCGCGTCGGTCTGTCATCCGAGAAAGCGATCCCGTTGCGCCGGCGTCGGCACGAAGCAGCTTGCCCGCCGCCCGGCAATCCGCAGCCGGTTACGTGCCACGAATTCGTAGAGCCGGTCTGCGAGCTTTCGCGGCAGAAGCCGGAATATCTTCACAGCCGACCACGGCGCGCCGAGTCCTGCCACCATCCGGATCGAGCCGTCCGACTTGAAGAAGGCCCGCCCGCCCTCGATCAGGATATTGGTCTCATAGTCGCGCTCGTTGAGCCCATAGTGCCGGTAGAGCGCCTCGCCGAGCGGCGTCTGCGCGGCAAGAAAGCGGTAGCGCTGGCGCTTGTCGTGCTTCAGCGCGAACTGCACCCAGGCCGAGCAGAACACGCATTCGCCATCGAACACGATCAGCGGCTTGTCGTCGGGGAAATCGGGAACGGCCGCATCCTGGCGATAGCTGTAGTCCGGCCGCATCGTCTCATCCCCTCCCGGCCATCCGATACGACCCCAGAAGCGCCGGCGGGCCATCGGTCTCGATCTCGCTGCGCTCGATCAGGTTCTCGATATGCGCCAGCACGGAAAGCGCTGCCGCGCCGTGCAGCCGCGGATCGGTGTCGCGGTAGATGACTTTGACCATGTCGGGGATATTGGTATCGCCGGCCCTGATCCGCCCCAGCACCGCGCGCTCGCGCATGCGCCTATGCGTCTTCAGCGCCCGCATGAAGGAGATCGGCTTGCGCACCGGGCCGCCATGGCCGGGCAGAAGCAGCCGGTCGCGTCTCAATATCAACTTGTCGAGCGAGGCCATGTAATCGGCCATCGAGCCATCCGGCGGCGCGACGATCGAGGTCGCCCAGGCCATGACATGATCGGCCGAAAACAGGATGCCGGTGTCTTCAAGCGCGAATGCCATGTGATTGGCCGCATGCCCCGGCGTATGCACGCCCGTCAGCCGCCAGCCATCGCCCTCGATCGTCTCGCCGTCGGCAAGCGCGATATCGGGGCGAAACGCCACGTCGGAACTCTCGGCGAAAGGATTGCTCTCCCCCGCATGCAGCGGCCGCGCAGCCCTGTGCGGCCCTTCGGCGACGACGATAGCCCCTGTCGCCTCCTTGAGCCGACGCGACAGCGGTGAGTGGTCGCGGTGCGTATGCGAAACGAGGATATGCGTGACCTCGCGCCCCTTAAGTGCTGCCATCAGTGCTGAAAAATGCGCGTCGTCCTCAGGGCCGGGGTCGATCACCGCGACCGAGCGATCGCCGACGATATAGCTGTTGGTGCCGTGAAAGGTGAACGCGCTCGGATTGTTGACCGTGATCCGCTGGACACCGGGTGCTACCGGCACGGCCTGGCCGTAGGCAGGCTCGAAGGCGCGATTGAAGTCTGGATTGGCCATGTCGTTCCTGCGGTCGTCCACCCGGTCGTATCCTGTAACGACCTATTTGTACTCGATCTCGATGAAGGACATCGGCTTGTCGCCGGCATTGACGACATTGTGTTCGGTGCCCGCATCGCGCCGATAGGCGGCACCCGCCGCGATATCCACGCGCCGGCTATCGCCGTTTTCCTCGATCAGGAACTGGCAGTCCGTCATCGGCACCACGACATAGCCCATGCCATGCGTATGCACGCCGGTATCGGCGCCGGGCTCGAAGTCCCAACGGGTGATCTTGACGACGGCATCGTCGAGCAGAAGCGTGGCAAGGGCAGGCGGGCGGGCGCGATACTGGCTCATTGTCACTCCGGCGCAATGTTGTCTCGCAAGAGACCTAGCATGCCGTCCGCCAAAGCGTGCAAAAAAGAGCGCATAGAAAAGACCGCACAGAAATATGCTCGCCCCGAAACTTAATGATTGTGACGTTCACGGACCTTTGCTAATCAGGCGACGCAATTGGCAAGCGTTTCTCGCTGCCAGTCTCTGGTGGGGCGTCGCCAAGCGGTAAGGCACCGGTTTTTGGTACCGGCATTCCCAGGTTCGAATCCTGGCGCCCCAGCCACTGAGATTCTTTGCATCCAATAAATCCCTGAACGCGATCGCGCTTCAAGCATGTTTGGTTTGTGTGGCGGCAACCGTGTCTCCCCCAAACAAAAAAGGCGGAACTCGCGTCCCGCCTTTCATATCTCTTTCCGTGGCTGCGCCTTACTGCGCGGCCGGCTGGGCAGGCGCCAGGAATTCGGCGCAGTAGGAGGGGCCGTTCACGCCGGGGATGTCGCCAGCGACCTTGATGCTGCGGATCGTGTAGTCCGAGCTGGTGGTAATGGTGACCTGGCAGCGCAGGTACTGCTTGCGGGCGGGCGAGATCTGCTTGCCGCGCTTGCCTTCTGCGCCATCGGCGTACTTCGCCGGAACGCTCACGGTCTTGTAGCCGCCCTTCCAGGTGTAGACGTTGCCGCTGCCATTGTCGGCATCGGTGAGCGGCGGGCCGAAGGCTGCGAAGAACTTGCCGGCGGACTGGCCGACCCAGCGGCTGGAGATCGGATCGGCGGCCGTTGGGATGGTCGTGCAGCCGGCCAAGGTGATGGCCAGCGCTGCGGCTGCGAAAGTGCGGAGTTTCATGATGTCGTCCCTGGATTTATCGCGCATTCGGCGGCGGGAATCACTGCCCCTGCAGCGTTTCAGCCTGTCCTGACCAGCGCTTTAGCGCGGAACCCGGCAAAAGAAAATCAGCTCTTTTTCGCGATCGCAAAATTTGCGGCGGGTGTGGCTTTTTGCTCGCGCGCAAGCCCGGGCGCGCTTGCCGCCGCCGCCGTCATAAAAATGCAACCCGCTTTGGATTTTGGTGCTTGCGCAAGCCGTTGGGCCGGTCTATAGAGGCGCCGCTGGTCACGGAGTGTAGCGCAGTCTGGTAGCGCACCACGTTCGGGACGTGGGGGTCGGAGGTTCGAATCCTCTCACTCCGACCAGCTGAAAATCCAGGCATTGCAGGATTTTCCACCCAATCCCGAATTTTTCAGAATATCTCGCCCCATCGCAACGGACCGCTTCGCCGTTCGCCCGCATGCCCGTTCGTATCCGGCTCTCACGGCGTGGCCTGCGCAGGCCGAGCATCCGGCGCCACATTGTCGGCGACCTTGTTGCCGTAGCTGGCGCGATAAATCCCGTCGGTTCCTGGGAAGAGCACGTATTCCACGCCTTTCACCACCGCCGTTTCAAGCGGAACGGGCGCGCCGTTGTGGGTGAGCTCCTGAAGCCGGCCGCGTTCGGTTGATGATGGCAGCATCGCCGTCAGCATGCCATGCGTTCGCTGGTCGCCGGCGATCGTGAAGGCGAGGCTTGCGCCGTCCCATTGCTGGTTGAGAATGTCCGTCCGCGACCTCCCGTCCATCCAGTCCAGCATCTGGCGCGCGGAGACCATGGGGACCTCGTATTTCTGCGCCAGTTCCATCAGGAATTTGTCGAATTCGTTGTGGAAGTCGTAATGCGTTCCGAAGGCGCCGAAGAACTGTTCCGGCCCAAGCGCCCGCTGGATAAGCCCTTCGACGGCAGCGCGATCGTCGTCGAAAATCTCGTCCACCAGGTGTGTTTCCTGCTGATAGACATTGATCAGCTCGCCCTTCTCGGTGCTGAAGCGCATGGGAATGCCCGAACCTGTCAGGAAGCCGGTGCGGCCATTCACCCAGGCCTTCGGCCAGTAATAGTAGTTCATGTCGAAGCGAATGCCCCAGTCCCGGCCGATCTTGGCCTGGGAGGTGTAGTCGCTCCACACGATGCAATGCAGCCGGCTCGCCTCTTGCACCGGCACGTCGGGATAGGCGGCCCGGAAGCGCAGGATGTCTTTTGCGAAGGCAAGGTCGAGAGAGGCCCTGGACCAGTTCTGGCAATAGGTGCTGGCATGCGAGCCGAGATCGAAGCCCGCTGCCGCGTAATCCTTGGCCGCATGCGCAGTCAGTCCCGATTCGGCGTAGAGCCAGGAGGTCGCGCGTGCGCACTCCCATTTCGACACGTCGCAATTCTTGTCATCCAGAGAAAGCATGCGCTCGAAGGAATCGCGCGTGCCGCGTTCCGTTCCGTGGTCGTCGGCGGCCATGACGAGCACCGCCTTGTGGCGCTTCGGGAAATACCAGAAGCGGGGGATGGGCGCGCCGTCGCGCTGCAGGTGCTCGATCAGGTTCGTCAGCAATCGCATCTGCTCGTCGGCCTGGGGAACGTGCACGCGCGATATGTCGATATAGTCGGGCTGCGGGTCGGTGGCGGATTGGCCGTAGAAGAGATCGTTCGGCCGGATCGGCGCAAGTCCGTCGCGCTCCTGTCCCGCCCATTGCGGATTTCCCTGCCGGGTGAGAACGACCGACTGCGGCAGGTCGAAGGCGAATGCGGCAACTTCTCCCCCCGCTGTGCCGACGCTTCGAAGCGTCAGGGCCGGCATCGGGCTCTTGTCGGTGTGGCTCGAAAGCGTGGCGAGCGTTTGCGTGTCGGCGCCGGTGATGTAGCGATCGGCAGGACCGTGAAACCTGATATCCGCCACGAGCCCCTGTCCGGGCGCCTGCTGCGTGTCGATCGAGAGCTCTCCTTCGGCAATGGACGCGCCCGTCGTTTCGAGCCCCGCAAGCTTCGCGAGTTCCGCGGACGGCCGGATCGCGATCAGATGTCCGCCGCCATTGACCCAGCTCTCAAGCGCCGATGCCGAAGCGGCCGGCACAGCGCCTGCGGTCATCACCAGCCGATGCTCGGCAAGGACCGTGGACTGCAGCGATGAGGCGCCGATCGTCAGGAAGTTCGTAAACCCCTCGGCCCGCAGGATTTCGGAAAGATAAGGTCCAAACGGCGCATCCTCGCCAAGCACGAGCAGGATCGGCCCGCCGCGACCCTGGTCGAGCGGCGCCTTTTCCACAACGGAGAATGTCCAGTCGTGAGCGGCTTTGCCCTGCAGCGAACTGCGCACCTGGATGTCGGCCTCCGGCAGCGGTTGGTAGCTGCGGAAGATCGCGGCGGTGCGCTGCTCGTTTACCTCCACGGCGCCGGCGATATCAGTCTTCGAGCCGTCGGGTTTGTGGGCCGACACGTCGAGCACCATCGCGCCCGGATCGACTGGTTGGCTGAAGGCGATCTGGATGCGCACGCCGGGAACGTTGACCGAGCCGGGAAGCGGATAGGTCGAAGCGACCTGCGGTTCCTCTTTCGATACCGCGGAGACGCCCACCGCAGCGGCTGCGACGAGCAGGCAAAAAACGACAGTTCCGATGATTTTCTTCACGGGCCGAATGTTCCTCGCTGTAATTTGCCTTGTCCACGTGATGCTTGGTCCACGTGATGCTCTGTCCACGCGATGCTCTGGCCGATCAAAGCCGGCCACGTCCTGCCGGGGCGACAGGGCCTTATGGAAAGGCGTCGTTTGCATACGCAAAGAAGAATTGTCCGTCGGCATCCCCGTTGCCGACGCTTACAAAAGACGCCCCGCTGAAACTGATATCTTGAGAAAAGCAGTTTTGAAATTACGCCCTTCGCAGATTGGCGTTACCGCTAATAGCTTATTTTTCAGCAATTACTGATTGTTTTTGATCGCCATTTTCAATGAGTAGACGCTGAAAATCGCGCCAGAGTGGCGTGCGCCGCCGAGCTGGACAACCTCTCCTAATCGCCAATCGGGGGAGGGTGTATTTTCGGCCATTCCTGCCGCGCCATCGTCGGCAAAGGGCAACCATTCCAGCGCAATTCCGCCGCCGGCAATATACGGAAAAACTCTTCCGCCAATCCGCATATTGCCTCGCCCGGACCGCGCGCTTAAAGCTTGTTGTCACAAATGTCATGAGAAGCGGACCGATGAGCAGAGATTACTATTCCAGCATGGGCGGCCTGCCGCCGCAGACCGATCTTTTGTCGAGCAAGGCGGTGTTCACGACGGCCTACGCGGTCATCCCGCGCAGCGTGATGACCGATATCGTCACCAGCTATCTACCCCATTGGCAGGGCACCCGCGCTTGGGTGATCTCGCGCCCGATGACCGGTTTCTCCGAGACCTTCTCGCAATACATCATGGAAGTGCAGCCCGGCGGCGGCAGTGACCGGCCGGAGCCGGAAAAGCGCGCCGAGGGCGTGCTCTTCGTCGTGGAGGGTGAAGTCACGGTCGATCACGAGGGCGCCACGCACGTGCTGCGCCCCGGCTCCTTCGCCTTCCTGCCGGCCGGCTCGAAGTGGACGCTCTGGAACAAGGGCGCCGTTGCCGCCAAGTTCCACTGGATCCGCAAGGCCTTCCAGCCGGTCGAAGGCCTGGAGCCGCCACCGGCGCTCTTCACCCATGAAGACCAGAACCCGCCGCAGTCGATGCCGGATACCGACGACGTCTGGGCGACCACCCGCTTCATCGACCCGTCCGACCTGCGCTACGACATGCATGTGACCATCGTCACGCTCGAGCCCGGCGGCGTCATCCCGTTCATGGAAACCCATGTGATGGAGCACGGCCTCTACGTGCTCGAGGGCAGGGCGGTCTATCGTCTCAACAAGGATTGGGTCGAGGTCGAGGCCGGCGATTACATGTGGCTGCGCGCCTTCTGCCCGCAGGCCTGCTACGCCGGCGGCCCCGGCCGCTTCCGCTATCTGCTCTACAAGGACGTCAACCGGCACATGCCGCTGTTCTAGGCGGAGGCAACAGGGATGACGGCAACGATCGAGATCAGGCGGGCCGAAGCGGCGGACGCGGCAGCACTCAGCCAGTTCGCTGCCCGCCTGTTCCGCGCCACCTATGGCGAGGATACTCCAGCCGCCGATCTCGAAGCCTATGTTGCAAGGCCTTCCGGCCGGACATCCAGGCCGCCGAGATCGCCGACCCCGAGGCAGCCGTCTTTCTGGCAACGGATGGCGACACGATTGCCGGCTACGCCCATCTCGTCGTCTCGCCATCGAAGGCTGACGCCAGCCTGCTCAGCCGCATCTACGTTGACGCCGCCTGGCGCGGCCAGGGCCTCGCCAACCGCCTGCTCGATGCTGTCGTGTCGGAATGTGCGGCGCGCGGCGTGGAGCGCCTGCAATTGACGGTCTACGAGAAAAACGCCCGGGCCATCGCCTTCTACAACAAGGTCGGCTTCGTGCCGGTCGGCAGCACGACCTTCACGGTGGGTGGCGATGTGCAGACGGATATCGTAATGGAACGGGATGTGACTGCGCGGTTCGCCAACTAGCGCTGGCCAACATCTCCACCCTCATTCCTGTCCTTGTGACAGGAATCCAGCCACGGCGCGTCCGCGCCGTGAAAAGACTCTCTTGCGTTCACGGACGTGAATGCGCTGGATCCCTGTGACATTGCCCGGACGAAGTCCGGGCAAAGGGATGAGGGAGTGTTGGGGGCGTTCGCCTACGAAAACGAAACCCATCCCATATCTTCACATCAAATATCGCTCGCCGCATACGGCCAGCGCCGCACAGCCTGCGCCGCCGTCATCCGCCGCACCCCGCCGCCACCGATGAGCCGCTGCAACACCCGACCATCGATCACAACAAGGCTGCTCATGATCAGCGCCATTCCCGCAAGCTCGAACATCCGCAGCCGCTCGCCGAGAAAGAGTGCGCCCAGGAGCGTGGCGCTCACCGGGACCAGCAGCGTCACCAGCGAGGCATTGTTGGCCCCGGCCGAGGCGATGAGGCTGAAGTAGAGGATGAAGGCGAGCGCCGTGCACAGGAGACCGAGGATCGCGATGGCGAGCCATGTCGTTCTGCTCACGGGGATGATGGCATCAGGCGCGCAGAAGATGGCGACGACGGGCAGCATCAGCAGGCTCGAGACCGTCAGCTGGCCGGTGGCGATCACCTCGGAGCCGATGCTGCGGAAGCGCCTCGCAAGCACCACGCCGAACGCATAGGAGATGGAGGCGCCGATGACCGCGAGCTTGGCCCATAACGGCCCGTCGAGATCGGAGATCAGGCCGGGGCCGATCAGCACGGCAGCCCCTGCGATGCCGAGCGCGATGCCGGCGAGCGCCGTGACCGACAGCTTCTCGTCCTTGGCAAGCACGGTGGCGACGAAGATCGTCCAAAGCGGCGTCGTTGCGTAGAAGATCGAGGCGAGCCCGGCGCCGATCTCGGTCTGCCCGGCAAATATCAGTGAAAACGGGATCACGTTGTTCAGCAGCGCCAGGCCGAGGAAGCCGGCCGGGTGCGCCAGCACCGGAGCGAAGGACAGGCCGCGAAGCTTCAGCCAGAGATGCAGCGCCAGCGCCGCGATCGACACTCGGTAGAAGACCAGCGCCAGCGGCGAGATCTCTGAAACGGCGATCCGCCCGATGAAGAACGAACCGCCCCACAGCGCGCCGAGCAGTAAAAGCCGGCTCCAATCCTGCGAGGACATGGCGCGTCCCGCCGTGCTGTTGGGTGACGAGACAGGCCTTACCGGTATTGCGATGCCACGCATGCCCTTAGCCTCCCAAAAGAAAACGGGGCCGATCGGCCCCGTCTCAAGTCGTCATGTCAGATGTCGCCGCCGGCGTTGGTCCAGAGGTTGGCGGCCTCCGCCGCCGTCATCCGGCGCACTTCAGCTTCGTCGCGGCGGCTGGAAAACAGCTCGCTGGCCATGATCTGGTCGGCAAGATCGGCCGGCAGTGACAGGATCACGCGGCCGTCACCGCTGTGAAGGCCGCCGAGTTCCGAACGCTTGCCCGTCACCATGCCGCCGGCCACCGTATTGTTGGTCTCCGGATCGATCAGGATGAAGGCGCCCGAGGAGCGGTTCTGCTCATAGGGGTCGAAGATCGCCGCTTCGTCGAAGGTCAGGTGTACCTTGCCGATGGCGTTCATGTAGAGCGTCTCGGCCGAGGTCCAGGTGCCGGTCTTCAGCTGCAGCTGCGCGACGGGCTGAACCTGGACGCGCTGGCGGCGGCTGCCGCTCTTCAGCCAGTAGCGCTTTCCAGCCTCGATGCCCTCAGGCTGCAAGGCCACGATCTGCGCATCGAAGGAGAGGCCCACCTGCGGCTGGCTGTCGATCGAAACGATCATGTCGCCGCGCGCCACGTCCACCTGGCGATCGAGCACCAGCGTGATCGCATCGCCCGCCACCGCCGCATTGCGCACGAGATCGAAGGTGACGATCTTGGTGACGTTGGCGACCATGCCCGACGGCAGGATCATGACGCTGTCACCGGGCTTTACGGAGCCGCCGGCAACCGTGCCCTGATAGCCGCGGAAGCTTTCGCCCGGGCGCGACACGCGCTGCACGGAGAGGCGGAAGCCGACCGTCTGCGACGAGCGCACGGTGGCAAGCTCCAGCGTTTCCACCAGCGTCGGGCCGGCATACCACGGCATCGAAGCCTCGCCGGAATAGACGACGTTCTCGCCCTTCAGCGCCGACATCGGGATCGCTGTGATCTGCTTGACGCCGAGCGACAGCGCGAATTCGCGGAATTCGTGCACGATCTTCTCGAAGCCGGCGCGGTCGTAGTTCGTGAGGTCGATCTTGTTGACCGCGAGCACGAACTGCTTGATCCCGAGCAGCGAGGCGATCGTCGCGTGACGGCGCGTCTGCTCGAGAATGCCGGCGCGGGCGTCGACCAAGAGGATGGCGAGGTCGGCCGTGGATGCGCCGGTCGCCATGTTGCGGGTGTACTGCTCGTGGCCGGGCGTGTCGGCAACGATGAAGGAGCGCTTGTCGGTCGCGAAATAGCGATAGGCGACATCGATGGTGATGCCCTGTTCGCGCTCGGCCTGCAGGCCGTCGAGAAGCAGCGCGAAGTCGGGCAGGCCGAGATCGTTCTGCTTGCCGGTGGAATCGCGGCGCAGCGTCGCTGCCTGGTCTTCCTTGACGGCCTTGGTGTCCCAGAGCAGGCGGCCGATCAACGTGGACTTTCCGTCATCGACGCTGCCGCAGGTGATGAGGCGCAACGGTCGCGTGTCGCGCACGGCCTGGGCAGGCTCGGCGGCGGGGGCGGCGATGGCGCTTGCTGTTGCTGCTGCAGTCATCTCAGAAATATCCTTCACGCTTCTTTTTCTCCATGGAGCCGGACTGGTCGCGGTCGATGGCGCGGCCCTGGCGTTCGGAGACAGTGGCAATTTCAAGTTCGGCGATAATGTCGTCCATCGTCGTGGCAGTGGACTTGATCGCGCCCGTCAGCGGGAAGCAGCCGAGCGTGCGGAAGCGGATATAATCCTCCTGCTTCGTTTCGCCGGGCAGCAGTTCCAGGCGCGGATCCGACGCCGAAATCATCATGCCGTCGCGTTCGACGAAGGGACGCTTGGCGGCAAAATAGAGCGGCACGATCGGAATGTTTTCCGCCTGGATGTAGCGCCAGATGTCGACCTCGGTCCAGTTCGACAGCGGGAAGGCGCGCACGCTCTCGCCGCTGCGGATCTGGCCGTTATAGATGTTCCAGAGCTCGGGGCGCTGGTTGCGCGGGTCCCAGCGGTGGTCGGGCGTGCGGAAGGAATAGATGCGCTCCTTGGCGCGGCTGGCTTCCTCGTCGCGCCGCGCGCCGCCGAAGGCCGCATCGAACTTGCCGGCATCGAGCGCGTTGCGCAGCGCTTCCGTCTTCATGATGTCGGTGTAGCGCGCCGAACCATAGGTAAACGGCGTGATGTTTTCGGCTGCACCGCGCGGATTGATGTGCTCGATCAGGTCGAGATCATAGTCCTTCACTATTCTGTCGCGGAAGGTGATCATCTCCGCGAACTTCCAGCCGGTGTTGACGTGGAGCAGCGGGAAGGGGACGCGGCCGGGGTAGAAGGCCTTGCGCGCCAGGTGCAGCAGCACCGAGCTATCCTTGCCGATCGAGTAGAGCATCACGGGACGCTCGAACTCGGCCGCCACTTCGCGGAAGATATGAATGGATTCGTTTTCAAGCGCCTTCAGATGAGGGTCGAGCGGCGGCTTGGTGCTCTGCGGATTGCTGAGTTCCGTATCCGGACGGCTATCGGGCATGTCTTACTCCAGACTTCGATCACTCGCAGGCGCCTGGCCCGGAATGCGATGAGACGATGCATCGGGGAGCGCCGGCGGCTGCCGCGCTCTGATCCCGATGCCGAGGGGTTACTGTTGGATGGAAATGGCGGATGCCTCTTCAGCCACGTGCAGGCCACATTCGCGCGTCTGGTCCTGTTCCCACCACCAGCGGCCGGCGCGCTCGGGCTCGCCGGGCTTGATGGCGCGGGTACACGGCTCGCAGCCGATCGAAGGGTAACCGCGCGCATGCCGCGGGTTGATCGGCACGCTGTTGTCGGCGACGTAGGCCTTGATGACATCGATGTCCCAATCGGCCAGCGGGTTGACCTTCAGGAGATGGCGGTCGGCGTCATATTCGGCGAACGGCGTTTCGGAGCGATTGGCCGATTGGCCGCGGCGCAGGCCGGTGATCCAGATGGTTGCCCCATTGAGCGCGCGCGCAAGCGGCTTCAGCTTGCGCACGCCACAACAGGCATGCCGGGCTTCGACGCTCTCGTAGAAACCGTTGAGGCCATATTGCGCCGCATAGGCGTCGATATCCGCCTGCTCGGGCTCGTAGCGGCTGATGTGGATGTCGTACTGCTTTTCCGTCTCGTCGATCAGGTTGAGCGTCTCGGCAAAGAGGCGGCCGGTCTGCAGCGTCACGACGTCGATCGGCAGTCGGTGATTGCCGATCTCGGCGGTGATAACCTGGTCTTCGATACCAAGCGACGTCGTGAACACCACCCGCCCGCCGAGGCCGGCGACGAACGAAAGTCGTTCCGCCAAAGATAGGCTTGCAAGTGTCGTGTTCAGCGTTTCCGCTTCTTCGATTGTATGAGCAACAGTCATGGGAATCCTGTCCTAGATGTTGACAGGAGTATCGCAGCTTGGGGATGGAGAGGACAGAAACAGGCATTTCGAAAGCGGGCTGGAAAGGAGCAAATATCTCTCCCCGGCCGCTGCAATGCAGAAAAGCAGCCGCGCCGGCACGGATGCCCAGCGTCGCGCCCTAATCTCTATTGATTTAGTAGAGTTACACGTCGCCTGTCAATCGGAAATGTGATTTGATGCTCGGAGGGCTGCTTTTTCGGTTAAATTCGAAATTGCTGAATTGAGATTGAAAACAAGGCTGAAAAGCCTGTTTCTCTGGGGTTTTGCGCGCTTGTTCAAACTATGTTCATCCAGCGCGTGAGATAGAAAGAAAAAGAAGAGTTCCGCCGGGCGCGATCCGTGTCCGCCGCTTGTGTGTCGATGGCTGAAAATGATTACGCAGAAGGCGAAATACGCGCTTAGGGCGCTCACCGTTCTGGCCGAGGCCGATGACGGCGAACCTGTGATGATCTCCGATATCGCGGCGCAGCAGAAGATCCCGAAGAAGTTCCTCGAGCAGATCCTCCTCGACCTCAAGCACCAAGGCATCGTCGTCAGCCGCCGCGGCAAGCAGGGCGGCTATCTGCTCCTGAAGCCGGCCGACATGATCACCTTCGGCGAAGTGCTGCGCATCATCGACGGCCCTATTGCCCCGCTGCCCTGCCTGTCGATCACCGCATACCGCAAGTGCGACGATTGCGACGGCGAGCAGAACTGCGAAATCCGCCACGTCTTCGCCAAGGTGGCCGACGCCACCCGCAAGGTGCTGTTCTCGACGACAATCGCCGACGCCGTGGCGCCGCGCGGGGCCGAAGTCACGCGCATGCTGGCCTGAGGGGCGGTTTGCCGAGGGGGTGATATCTGCGGTCTCGTGCTAAAGTAGCCCGAAGAACGCTCTGTTGGGCTCGGTCGATGGAAATCCTGGTTGATATCAGCGACGAAGATCTTAAAGCGCTGGATGAAGTCGCGGCGCGCATAAAGGTGTCGCGCGGGGCGCTTCTGTCGAATGCTGTCAGCCAGTTCGTGAGCCAAGCGTCGAGGGGCGCACGGAGCGAGGCATTCGGCCTATGAAGAAACCGGACGGTCGACGGTCTCGCCTATCAGAACGAGATCAGGCGCGAGTGGCGAGACAAAACCCCTTAAAAGCGAAGGTTTCCACGTCGGCGATTGTCCTGCATTCTAGGCAGCAATGGCAACGTTGAGATGGATGCCGTGAACCCCGCAAACTCCTCTACAATTGACCTCGTGCCCGACTTGCGCGCCGCCGCCGAAAGCGTCTTGCGGGACGGCGAGACGTTGCAGGCCTTTGTCGAAGGCGCGATGCGCGCTCGGATCGAGCGCCGCCAGTTCATTGCACGCGGCCTTGCCTCCGCAGAGGAGGCAAGGCGGACCGGCGTGTACTACACCGCCGAGGAGGTCCTCGCCGAACTGAGAGCAAAGCTCGACAAGGCACGGGCGGCGAAACCGAAATAGGACGTTCAGCCCTACCGATCACTCACTTCCCAACGCGGATTGATCCACGACTCCTGGTTGGAGCGTGGCAGCGGCTGCTTGCCGAGAATCTGGTCGGCGGCCTTCTCGCCGGTCATGATCGAGGGGCCGTTGAGGTTGCCATAGGTCACATGCGGGAAGATCGAACTGTCGGCGACGCGCAAACCATCCACGCCGATGACCCGCGTTTCCGGATCGACCACCGCCATCTGATCATCCTTCGCGCCCATCTTGCAGGTGCCGCAGGGGTGGTAGGCGCTTTCCAGGTGCTCGCGCAGGAAGGCGTCGATCTCGTCGTCGGTCTGGACGCTCTCGCCCGGCTGGATCTCGGAGCCGCGATACTGATCGAAAGCCTGCTGGCCGAAGATCTCGCGGGTAAGCCGCACGCAGTGGCGGAACTTCTCCCAGTCTTCGGGGTGGCTCATATAGTTGAAGCGGATAAGCGGATCGGCCTTCGGATCGGACGAGGCGAGCGTCACGCTCCCCCGTGATTTCGACAGGTTATAGCCGACATGCACCTGGAAGCCGTGGCTCTTCGCCGCCGCCTTGCCGTCATAGCTGATCGCGACCGGCAGGAAGTGATACTGGATATCCGGCTGCTTGACGCCGGGGCCTGAGCGCAGGAAGGCGCAGGCCTCGAACTGGTTGGAGGTGCCCAGCCCCGACTTGGTGAACATCCACTGCGCGCCAGCAACGCCCTGCCAGAACCAGGGCAGCCAGGAATAGAGCGACACCGGCTTGGTCGAGACCTGCTGGAAATAGAATTCCATATGGTCCTGCAGGTTGGCGCCGACGCCCGGCCGGTCCGCCTTCACCTCGATCCCCATCTCCTTCAGATGCGCCGCCGGGCCGATACCTGAGAGCATCAGCAGCTTCGGCGAATTGAACGACGAGGCCGAGACGATCACCTCGCGTTTGGCCTTGATGACCTCGACCTTGCCGCCGCGCTCGATCTCGACGCCAACAGCCCGGCCGTTTTCGATCACCACCTTGCGGGCAAGGCCATAGACGAGGCTGACATTCGCCCGCTTCAGCGCCGGCTTCAGATAGGCCGACGCGGCCGACCAGCGGCGCCCCTGAAAGATCGTCTGCTCCATCAGCCCGAAGCCTTCCTGCTTCGAGCCGTTATAATCGTCCGTCGCCTCGAAGCCCGCCTGCTTGCCGGCCTCGATGAAGGCGTGGAACAGCGGGTTGCGGAAGCCGCCGCGCTGCACATGCAGCGGCCCGTCGGTCCCGCGCCATCCCTCTTCGCCGCCGTGGCTGTGCTCCATCCGCTTGAAATAGGGGAGCACGTCGGCATAGGCCCAGCCATTGGCGCCGAGCGCCTCCCAGCGGTTGTAATCCTCCGCATGCCCGCGCACATAGACCATGCCGTTGATCGACGACGACCCGCCGATCACCTTGCCGCGCGGCGCGGTGATGCGGCGGTTGTTGAGGTTGGGCTCCGGCTCGGAAAGATAACCCCAATTGTAGCGCTTCATGCTCATCGGCCAGGCCAGAGCCGCCGGCATCTGGATAAACGGCCCGAAATCCGACCCACCGGCCTCGATGACGATAACGCTGTTCTTGCCGTCTTCCGACAGACGATAGGCAAGCGCCGAGCCCGCCGAGCCGGAACCGATGATGACGAAATCTGCCTGCTGCATGATGTTCCCCTATATTTTTTGTGGAGCGGGTGGCCCCCTCATCCGGCTGCCGCCACCTTCTCCCCGTGGGGGAGAAGGGATGTGCCGCACCGTCTCGTTCCCCCTTCTCCCCAGCGGGGAGAAGGTGCCCGTGGGGCGGATGAGGGGGCCGCACGGCAAAGCCGAAAAGGCATCAATCGAATATCAATAAGGCGCCTGAACCGGCCCCATGCCGACATAAACCGTCTTCAGCTCGGAATAGTGCTCCAGCGCGGCAAGTGAATTCTCGCGGCCGAAGCCTGACTGCTTGGAACCGCCGAAGGGGATTTCGACCGGGCAGAGATTGTAGGTGTTGATCCACAGCGTGCCGGCTTCGAGAAGGTCGACCACCCGGTGGGCGCGGCTCATGTCGGAGGTGAAGACGCCGGCCGCCAGGCCGAATTCCGTGGCGTTGCCGCGCGCGATGACTTCCGCCTCGTCCTCGAAATCGAGTACGCACATGACAGGCCCGAAGATCTCCTCGCGGGCGATCGTCATCTCGTCGGTCACGTCGGCAAACACGGTCGGCTGCACATAATAGCCTTCGCCCGAGACATTGTTCGGAATGCCGCCGCCGACCACCAGCGTCGCACCCTCGGCCTTGCCCTTCTCGATGTAGTCGAGAACCTTCTCGCGCTGCGCCCAGGAGACCATCGGGCCGATCTGCGTCGCCTCGTTCATGGGGTCGCCGATCGCCATCGCCTCGGTGCGCGCCTTCAGCCGCTTCAGGAACTCGCTCTTGATATCCTTCTGCACGAAGACGCGGGTGCCGTTGGAGCAGACCTGACCGGTTGAATAGAAGTTGCCGAGCATGGCGCCGCCGACGGCACTGTCGATATCGGCGTCGTCAAAGACGATCAGCGGCGATTTCCCGCCGAGCTCCATCGTCACATGCTTGAGATTGCCGGCGGCGGCCGCCGCAACCTTGCGGCCGGTCGGCACCGAACCGGTCAGCGACACCTTGGCGACATCGGGATGGTTGACGAGCAGCGGCCCGGTATCGCGGTCGCCCTGGATGACGTTGAAGAGCCCCTTGGGCAGGCCAGCCTCGATCAGGATCTCGGCGATCTTCAATGCGCCGAGCGGCGTGTTTTCGGACGGCTTGAACACCATGGCGTTGCCGGCGGCAAGCGCCGGTGCTGCCTTCCAGCAGGCGATCTGCTGCGGATAGTTCCAGGCGCCGATGCCGACGCAGACGCCGAGCGGCACGCGCTTGGTATAGGCGAAATCGCCGCCAAGCGGGATGTAGGCGCCGTTGAGGGCCGCCGCGATCACGCCGCCGAAGAACTCGAAACTGTCGGCACCGGACGTCGGGTCGGCGACGATGGTTTCCTGGATCGGCTTGCCGGTGTCGAGCGTCTCGAGTTCCGAAAGTTCGCGGTTGCGCTCGCGCATGATGTCGGCGGCGCGCTTCAGGATACGGCCGCGCGCCGTCGGGCTCATCGCCGCCCATTCCGGCTGGGCGCGCTTGGCCGCGGCGATCGCCTTTTCGACGATGGCGGGCGTGGCGGCGTAAAGCCGTGCGATGACCTCTCCGGTTGCCGGATAAAGGCTTTCGATCACGGTGCCTGCATCGTCCTCGACATACTCGCCATCGATGAAGTGCGATGCTGTGGGCTGGGCTCTCATGTCAGATGTCCTTGCGGTGCTTGGGTTCGCTTTCCCTTCTCCCCTCGGGGAGAAGGTGGCCCAACGGGCTCAGGTGCAACAAGTTGCACCGGTGATGAGGGGGCTGCGCCTGCTTCGCTCAAAGAAGGCAAGTGCCGGGCCAACTGTATCGTCACATAATCCTCCGTCAGCGCGATCGAAGCCTCGGCGCCAACCCGTGTCGAGCCGAGACTCTGGCGGATGTAGAGCCCGTCGATCATCGCGGCCACGCCTTCTGCGATATGTTCCGCGACATCGGCTGGGCAGAGCGGCTTCAGATTGGCGACGAGGTTGGAGCGCAGGCGCCTCGCATAGATGACGAGGAAGCGGCGCGTCTCTTCCGAGCGCTGCGCCTCGGCGTAAAAGGCAAGCCAGGCGGCGATTGTTTGCGGCGCGAACTGGTCGGCGTGGAAACTGACGCGGGTCACCGCCGAAAGCCGCGCGCGCGGCGTGGCGGCTGCCTTCAGCGCCGTCACCGCGTCGTCGCGCAACTGCTTTAGAAGCGAGCGGATCGTTTCGATCAGCAGCTGCTCCTTGCTGCCGAAATAGTGGTGCGCAAGCGCCGGTGAAACGCCGGCCTGCTTGGCGATTTCGGACATGGTGACGCTGAGCGAGCCGTGATCCCCGATCACGCGCAGCGCTGCATCGACGAGCGCCTTTCGGCGCATCGGTTCCATTCCGACTTTCGGCACGGTCTTTCTCCTGCAATACGGTCAGCATAATTTTGATTGACTGACCAATCAATAAAAATCTGATCGCCTTTTCCGTAAGATATCTCTTTCCATCCGCCGTTTCTGCTCCATACTCAATGAACAACCGGGAGGTGCATGATGACAGACATGTCCAATGAAATGCCTTCGTCCTCCGCGCTGCGGTCGAAATGGGTCTGGTTCGTGGTGCTCGGCGTGCTGCTGATCATCTTCGGCGCCATCGCCGCCGCAAACGTCTTTCTCGCCACCGTCGTGTCCGTCTACTATGTCGGCCTGCTCATGCTGGTCGGTGGCATCGTCTATCTCGCCCATGCTTTTCAGGTGCGCGAGTGGGAGCAGCTGTTGTTCTGGGCGCTGAGCGGTGTTCTCTATGTGCTGGCCGGCGTCTTCGCCTTCATGAATCCCATTCTGGCATCGGCGGCGCTCACGCTGTTTCTGGCCATGGCCTTGCTGGTAGCAGGCATCTTTCGCGTCTTCGTCGGCTGGCGCATGCGCCCGTCGAGGGGCTGGGGCTGGGTGCTCTTGAGCGGCCTGATCACGGCGCTCGCGGGCTTCGTCATCGTGCTCGGCTGGCCGGTCAACAGCCTGTGGATCCTCGGCCTGTTCCTCGCCTGCGATCTGCTGCTGCAGGGTTGGTCGATGCTCGCCTTTGGCCTCGCCATCCGCCGCTGATTGTGCCCGCTATTCACAGCCTGTTCATCACGCACTGTTTCTTTTTTGACAAGAATGTGAGTGAAGACTAAAATTAACCTCATGGCAGAGGTCGCAAACGTGTGAAAGCGACGCTGCTAAAAGCCCAGCACCCGCAACCGGAAGGGCGGCCGAAGCGAGTGTGTATCCGTTCCTCGACCGGGCAGACGTCTGCGCGGTGAGGCGATGGGAGACCACGAGGCAATGGGAGTGATGTCATGCCGATGGTAACCGTTTCCATCTCTCCGCTGCAGGCGGCCGATATCCGCGCAGCGATAGACGATGGCACTTATGTGTCCAGCAGCGAGGTGGTGCGCGAAGCGCTCCGGCTGTGGGATGCCGCCCGCAAGGTCGATGGCCTGCCGAAAGCGCGCGATTGCGCCCCCGCCGATGCCAGATGCGTCGCCGACATGTTCGCCGACCACGAGCATCGCCGCACCGCCTGAAAGCGGGCATACCTATGGCCGCCGCTTGGCGCGGCGGTTGCGGCATGCATTTGATAAAACGCCAGTTTTCACAAAACCTTCACATTGGGGAAAGTGTTCGTTGACGCTTCGCCCCTAGGCTCCGCGCGAAAAATTATAATTATAAATGCCGTATAGTGGAGAATGGCATGTCGTTGGCTGCCACCGTAGAGCCCGCCCTTATTCGTCGCTACACCAGCGATCAAATCATTACTCTCGCCAAACTCGTTATCGAAAACGCCTTCCAGCCGATCGTCGAAGCCAGCACCGGTGTTGCCTTCGGCTATGAATCGCTGATGCGCGGCCAGGAGCGCCTGGGCTTCAATTCACCGCTCGAAATTCTGGACGAGGCCCAGCGCGGCGATCAGCTGCTGCAACTCGAGCAGATGGTGGCGAGCCGTGCGCTCGCCAAGTTCGCGTCGCTGCCGAATTTCTCCACCGCGACGCTGTTCCTCAATCTCGATGTCCGCCTCATTCCGCATGGCGAGCAGCTGGTGGAAAACCTGCTGCAGCATCTGAAGCTCGCCAATATCCCGCCATCCTCGATCTGCTTCGAATTCTCCGAGCGCTTCGACAACACCTCGGTTCCCGAATTCGCCGCACTGGTGTCGCTGCTGCGCAAGCGCGGCTTCAAGCTGGCGATCGACGATTTCGGCGTCGGCCATGGAGAGATGAAGCTGCTCTGCGATCATCCGGTGGATTACCTGAAGATCGACCGCTATTTCATCGCTGATATCGATGGCAGCCCGCGCAAGCGCCACCTGCTTAAAAACATTGTCCACATCGCCCATGTGCTTGGCACCCGCGTCATTGCCGAGGGTATCGAGACCGAAGCCGAGTTCGTCACCTGCCGCGAGTATGGTGTGGATCTCGTGCAGGGCTGGTTCATCTCGCGCCCGACCACGCATGTCTCCGAGCTGGTGCCGTCCTTCCCGCATCTGCAGGAACTCGGCAAGAGCAAGCGCAACAACCAGTCGCTCGACGAAATCCTCATCCGCAAGCAGATCGAAGTGCTGCCGACGGTCTATGAGAACGCCACGATCGACAGCGTCTTCGAGGTCTTCCGCCGCCATCCGCAGAATGCCTTCTTCCCCGTGCTGAACGCCAATGGCGAGCCCCGCGGTATCCTGCATGAGCGCCATCTCAAGGAATATATCTACCACCCCTTCGGCCGCGATCTGCTGAAGAACAAGATGTATGAGCGCACCATCTCGCACTTCGTCGAAATGGCGCCGATCGTCGGCCTCGATTCCGATGCCGAGCAGCTGATGACTATCTTCGCCAACATGGAAGGCGCCAACTGTCTGCTGTTGACGGAAAACATGCGCTATGCCGGCGTCGTCTCGGCTGCCTCGCTCATCAAGGTGATGAACGAGAAGAAGCTCAAGACCGCGCAGGACCAGAACCCGTTGACCGGCATTCCCGGCAACCACGCCATCCGCGATTTCATGCGCGAGGCGAGCCGCGACAGCGATGAGACGCGGCACTTCTGCTATTGCGATTTCGACAACTTCAAGCCCTTCAACGATGCCTATGGTTTCCATCTCGGCGACCACGCGATCTCGCTCTTCGCAGCCCTGATGCGGCGCTACTTCTTCGCCGAGCGCCATTTCCTCGGCCATGTCGGCGGCGATGATTTCTTCATCGGCGTGCAGGGCTGGACCAAGGAGGAGCTGACGGAAATCCTCGATCGTCTGATCGGCGATTTCCACGACGATGCCCAGGATCTCTATTCCGAGATCGACCGCGCCGCCGGCCGCATTCGCGGCCACGATCGCGCCGGCGTCGAAGCCTTTTTCCCGCTGATGCGCTGCTCGATCGGCGTCCTGGAGCTCCCCAAGGGTCTCGTCATCGACGACATCAGCCGCGTCTCCGCCGCCATCGCCCATATCAAGACACTGGCGAAGGAAAGCGCGGAAGGCCTGGTCTTCCATCGGCTGGGCGAGGCGAATTGACGCTCCGGCGTTTCCGGCCTTCTCAACGCGGCGTTGCTGAACTATCTCACTGCTATCCGAATGAGGAGACCGGTGATGTCTTTGCCTGCGCTTATGCGTTTCGTCGATTTGCCCCGCTTCGGCGCCCCTGACGTGATGACCATTTCGAGCGGGCCAGTGCCCGTGGCGGGCGAGGGGCAGATCCTCGTGCGCACCCAGGCGATCGGCGTCAACCGTCCCGATGTCGCGCAGCGCCAGGGCACCTATCCGCCGCCGAAGGACGCAAGCCCGATCCTCGGCCTTGAAATCGCAGGTGAAGTGGTCGCGATCGGCCCCGGCGTCAGCGGCTATACAGTCGGCGATAAGGTCTGCGGCCTCACGAACGGCGGCGCCTATGCCGAATATTGCCTCATTCCCTCAGGCCAGGCACTGCGCTTCCCCAACGGCTACGATGCGGTCCAGGCGGCAGCACTTCCTGAAAACTACTTCACCGTCTGGGCCAACATGTTCCAGATGGCGGGGCTGACCGAAGGTGAGAAGGTGCTCATCCACGGCGGCACGAGCGGCATCGGCACCACCGCGATCCAGCTTGCCCGCGCCTTCGGCGCCGAGGTTTACGCGACCGCAGGCTCGCAGGAAAAATGCGACGCCTGCGTCAAGCTCGGGGCGAAGCGCGCCATCAACTACAAGACCGAGGATTTCGCCGAGGTGATCAAGGCCGAGACCGGCCAGGGCGTCGACATGATCCTCGATATGATCGGCGCCGCCTATTTCGAAAAGAACCTCGCCTCGCTGGCAAAGGACGGCTGCCTCTCGATCATCGCCTTCCTCGGCGGCGCGGTTGCCGAAACGGCCAACCTCGCGCCGATCATGGTCAAGCGGCTGACGGTGACGGGCTCGACGCTGCGCCCGCGCACGCCGGAAGAAAAGCGCGCCATCCGCGACGATCTCCTGTCGCAGGTCTGGCCGCTGCTCGACGAGGGCAAGCTTGCCCCAGTGATACACAAGACATTCGCCTTCGAGGATGTCGTCGAAGCCCACAAGCTGATGGAATCGAGCAGCCACATCGGCAAGATCATGCTGCGACTTTGACGATCACGCCGCTGCCGTCGCTTGCGTCTCGTTGCCGGACTTCTGGATCGACAGCGAGATCAGGATCGTCACGATCCCTGGCAGCGCCATCAGCACGAACAGCCAATGCGCCGCGGATATGCCCCCAGTAACGCCGCCCGGCGCAAGCAGGCCGGTGCTGTTGACGATGACGCCCGCGAAGGCTGCGCCGAATGCGCTTCCGAGCGATTGCACGGTGGTGATCGCCGCCGAGGCCTTGTCCTGCTCCGATGTCGCGACAAGGCGCAGCACCTTGGTCACCAGATGCGCCCAGCCGAGCCCGACGCCGAACCCCATGAGGAACATGAAGACGACGGCCGGCGCGAGCAGCGCGATGCTGCCTGTCTGATTGTCGCGTGCCAGGAAGATCGCCAGCGCCGCGACCGCAACCGTCTCGATCACGCAGCCGATAACGATCGCACGCCCGGCGCGGGGGCCGGAGAACGAGGCGCTGAGAAACGCTGCCACCGTCCAGCCGAGCGCGACGAGCGCCGTTAGGTATCCCGATTCCAGCGGGCTGACATTGTGCAGGGATTGCAGGAAATAGGGGATGTAGATGTCGCTGGTCAGCACCAGGATCAGCAGAAACATCATCAGGTAGACGCGGGAAATCGGCATGCTGAGGGCCACGGCGCCTGTCGGCAACAAGCGGTTCTCGCTTCGCCGCTCTATGCCGAGCATGGCGACCACGGCGATGAGCGATGCCGCAACCAGCAGCGCTTTCGATTGCGTCGCCTCGATCGTGCCGGCGATGCTGACCAGAAGCACGGCCGCCAGGAGCAGCGCGATCTGCGTGATCGGCGTGCGCCCAGGAGCCCGGTCGTCATGCGCCGACGGCAGCAGCACGGGCGCAAGGATAGCCATGAGCACGCTCACGGGGACAAGCAGCATAAACGCGTGGCGCCAGGTGCTGCCATCGGAGAACAGGCCGCCGAGGCTTGGGCCGAGCAGCGTCGCCACGCCCCAGATCGCCGCATAAAGCGTCGAGGCCTTGCGCCACAGATGTTCGGGATAGGCAAAGCGGATGAATGCATAGGCAAGCCCGCCGAGCGCGCCGGCTCCAAATCCCTGCACGGCGCGTCCGGCCAGAATGACCTGCATCGAGGGCGCCAGCGCGCAGATCAGGCTGCCGGCCGCAAACATAAGCGCACCGGCCACGTAGACCGTGCGCAGGCCGATGCCGCGCGGCCGCATGGCGACGAAGATGGAGCCGAGCACGGCAGCCGCGACGAACAGCGTGGTGACCCACGAGAGCAGTTCCAACCCGCCGATATCGCGCACGATCGATGGCGCGATCGTCGCCATGATATAGGCCTCGACCGCATAGAGCGTGACGCCGCCGCCGAGCAACAGTGTGGCGGCTAGGACCGGTCTTGAAAAGAGATGGAAGACGGAGGAGCGCTCCGTCGCGACGTCGTCGATGCTGCTCATGCGGAATGCCTTGAATGTTTCCTGGAACGCTTTTGCGAAGTTTTTTACAAGTTATAGCTTGGAAAAAATACACAGCCGCGTTATTAAAGCAAGAACAAGCTTGGAAAAATATCAGCCTATGCGACAATCATCAGCCAACCGAATCCTGATGCTCCTCAAGACCGAAGGGCCACAACTCCTATCGGCCATCGGTGAGGCGCTGTCCATCTCCGGCGAGGCCGCGCGACAGCAACTGGCGAAGATGGCCGAGGAGGGGTTGGTCGAGCCCGTCTCCGAACCCGCGCCGGGCAGGGGCCGCCCCCGCCAGCTCTGGCACCTGACACCATCCGGCAACGCCCGCTTCCCTGACCGCCATGCCGAGCTGACAGCGACGCTTCTCGCGACAATGGTCAACAGCCTCGGCCCCCAGGCGCTCGACACAGTCATCGCCGCCCGCGAGACTGAGACGCTGGCGCGCTACCGCAGCGAGATCACGGCAGAAGATCTCCCCACCCGCGTCCGCCAGCTGGCCGGCATCCGCACCGACGAAGGCTACATGGCCGACAGCTGGCAGGAAGAGGATGGCTCGCTGCTCCTGATCGAAAACCACTGCCCCATCTGCGCCGCCGCCACCGCCTGCGCCGGCTTCTGCCGCTCCGAACTCGAAACCTTCCGCAGCATCCTCGGCGCGGACGTCGAGCGCGAGGAACACATACTCCACGGCGCGCGGCGTTGTGCTTACAGGATCAGCGCGGGCTAGCGGATTGCTGCAGCTGTTGCTTTTCAGCCTCCACGAACAGCAGCAGCAATATCGCGGCAACGCCGACACCGGCCGCCAGCAAGGCTGTCCCGGAATAGCTTGTGAAGGTTGTTCCCAGAGCAAAAATTCCCGCGCTGACGCCGTTTGCCGCAAAGGTATTGACCGAGATGAGGGATGTGCCGAGCCCTGGCCGGTCGGCAATCAGGTCCTGCAGGTAGGTGATGGGCACGCTGAGGATCGCCGCGCAACCGCAGGCGTTGACGATGACGAGCGCATAGATTTGCCATGGCGCGGTAACGAGGCTGAGCATCACCAGATAGACGCAATAGATCAGCGTCCCGGTAGCCAGAATATGGACGCTGCGAAAACGCCGCTGCAATGCGCCCCACATCAGCATGAACGGCATTTCCAGGAACGCGACCATGCCGGCTGTGATGCCCACATCCGCGACGCTGCCGCCGGCATCGTGAGTGATGATCAGCGGCGACACCACGCTGCTCAACCGCTGCAGGCCCAGCATCATCGACAAGATGCCGACACGCATCAGCACGCGAGGCGAGAAGACACGCGCGAGCGAGCTGAAGAAGCCAATCTGTTGCGAGGACAACGCATCTCGCTGTGGCTCTGCCTTCGCCAGGAAGAGATACAGGCAGAAGCAGACGAGGCTCGCCAGCCCGGCAATACCATAGGCCGGCGTCATCGAGTGCGCGCTGACGAGATAGAGGCCGATCAGACCGGGCGCCAGCGCCCATGACCCGGAAAACAGCGCCCGTACCGTCGAAGTGATCGCAGCCGCCTTGCCGCGATCCATGGTGTTAGTTGCCGCGCGGATGCTCGCTAAAAGGACCGAATAGGTCGCGTTGCTGATCGGGATGAACAGCAGCACGCCGATCATGAAGGCGGCCGTATTGCGGAACGCGTAGACCATCCCGAAGCCGATCATGCCGCTTACCGACAGTGCCAGAACCAGCAGCCTGCGGTCGCCGAGCTTGTCGGACCAGATGCCGAGCGTCAGGCTGGTCACGACATTGATAAGGGCGGCGGCGAAGATCAGTATCGAATAGGCGTGATCCGACATGCCGAGTTCGGTAATTCCGATGATGGATTGATACGGCATGGTTGAGGCATAGGTGAAGGCAAGCGTCACAAGTGTCAGCGACGGAATGCGTATTCGTTGATCGCGGAGAATGGACGAGAAGGCGGATGACATGCGGCGACTCCAGTTGCCAAAAGTCTAGACCCGCACCACCCGATTGCAACCTCGTGTCCGCGATGGCGTCCATTCAATTATGTGATCGATGTTTGGTGCCTCGGCCCGCTAAAGCCCGATCCGCCCGATCGCCGGGATCTTCACTCCGGGATTGGCGATGTCGATGCCGGCGACCAGGCCCATGAAATGCACTTCAAAGCCGCTGCGCTGGCCGGCGGCGATGCCGATCAGGCCGTAGAGCGTTGCATGCATGTCGCGTCCGTCGGCGTCGATCGCAAACATCCGCCCGTCGCTGAGAAAATCGCGCCCGACCGCATCGGGCGGCAGCACCGCGTCGAGATCGGGCACGGTGCGCAGCACATGCGCGACGAAGCTGTTGGAATTCGGCCCCGGATAGATCCGGTAGTCGCCGACGCCGGCATAGGGATAGGACTGGATCGCGGTCTCGACGGCCGGGATGAGCCTCTGGGCCTCGTCGCCCGAGACTTCCTTCACGATATGAGGTGTGTTGGAATACCAGTAGGCGTCCGCGACATAATTGTTGCGGCGGATCGGCGAGCCCCAGCCGACCTTGTCGTAGCGATTGTAGGTCGCGTCGCCCTTGGCCTTGGTGACGATCCACGAGTGGCTGGCGACCGCGCCCTTCAGCCCGCCGGTGCTGGCCGACATGATGTAGATCTTGGCGTCGCCATTGGCATCGGCCCTCGGCAGCACGCCCGACGTGCCCCATTCGGCCTCCCGCCATGAACTCGGGTGGTTCTGCAGCGACCACCACCCGGCCGACGCCAGGGCCGGCAGCAGATAGACGACGAGGATGAGAAGAAGGAGCCGTTTGAGATGACGCATGAAACGCCGGGGACCTTTGCTGACGTGCGGTTGCGGCCAAGGATGTGGCGAGCAAGATGGCGCAATTGTGCCGCTCTTTTTCAACATCAACCCGATTGCTTTATCGCGCCCATCATTTATGCGTGACAGCCTGTTCAGAATATCAGGATAAGCCCATGACCAATCCCGTCACCGTTGAAGTCACCCGCGGCGCGCGCGTCGAAAGCCGGCATCGCGGCGCCGTCATCGCGGTCGATGGCGATGGCAAGGTCGTCTTCTCGCTGGGTGATGTCGAGGCGCCCACCTTTCCTCGATCGGCCTGCAAGGCCATGCAGGCGTTGCCGCTGGTCGAAAGCGGCGCTGCCGATGCCTACGGTTTCGGCGACAAGGAGCTGGCGCTCGCCTGTTCCTCGCACAATGGCGAGGACGAGCATGTTGCCGTCGCAGCCTCGATGCTGGCGCGCGCCGGCCGCGATGTCGAAGCGCTCGAATGCGGCGGCCACTGGTCGTCGAGCCAGAAAGTGCTGATCCACCAGGCCCGCACGATGGAAAAGCCGACGGCGCTCCACAACAATTGCTCCGGCAAGCATTCCGGCTTCGTCTGCACCTGCGTCCACCAGGGCGTCGATCCCAAGGGCTATATCGGTTACGACCACCCGCTACAGCGCGAAATCCGCGCCACCATGGAAAGCCTGACCGGCGCCGTGCTCGGCCACGACAATTGCGGCACCGACGGCTGCTCGATCCCGACTTACGCCGTGCCGCTCAAGGGGCTGGCCCATGGCTTCGCCAAGATGGCGACCGGCAACGGGCTGGAACCATTGCGCGCCAAAGCCTCGCGCCGGCTCTTCGATGCCTGCATGGCCGAGCCCTTCTATGTCGCCGGCACCGGCCGCTTCTGCACGAAGCTGATGCAGCTGGAGCCCGGCCGCATCTTTGCGAAGACGGGTGCCGAGGGCGTCTTCTGCGCCGCCATTCCCGATCAGGGCATCTCGATCGCCGTCAAATGCGACGACGGCCACGCGCGCGCCGCCGAAAGCATGGTTGCCGCCGCACTCGCCCGCTTCTTCGACAAGGACAGCGCCATCGGCGTCGGTCTGGCAGAGCTGGCGACATCGAGCATGCACAACTGGAATGGTATTCACGTCGGCGACATTCGCGCGGCGGCGGTACTCTCCGATTAAAGCGTGCCGGAACGATACATTCCAAACATAAAAGATAGCCAATTCTAATATATGCGAAACTGAACCGGATGACGGCGCGTGCGCTTTCATCCGGTTAAGCTACTCTTGGCGCAGTACATCGATTGCCATGAGGGCAGGATATGTTTGCAGGCCGCTATCTCTGGTGGATGCTGATCGCTCTGGCGGTCTTCCTGTTCTTTGCCATGAGCTTCGATTACGTCACCTGGGCAACGGTCGCGACATCGAGTTGCGCGCGGGTCGCCGGCTCCTGTGGGCCGCTGATCCTCACGATGACCGGCACGATCAAGCCGATTGGCTATTACATCCCTGGCGGCATCATCCTCGTCATCACCTTCGCCCGCATTCACCACATCGGCATGAGCTGGCTGTGGTGCCTCTTCGTGCTCGTCCTCTTCGGCGCTTCGGCGCCGTTTCCGCTTCTGCTCGCCAATGTCTGGACCGGCCAGATGAACTCGGAAATGGTCATGCAGAACCTGCCGGTGGCCTTTCCCTTCCTCGTGGTGTTCTGCACCTATATCGGCTGGTCGTTCGAGGATGGAGGGGGCAGGCCGCTCGGCCCCTGGCGCTGGCTGCGGGTCGCCATCCGGTTTTCGGCTCTGTATGGCGCCATGATAGCACTCGCGCAGACACCCGCTTTCGCCTGGATGCCCGGCCGGCTGCTCGACATGCCCGCGCTCTCGGTCCTTCTGGCCACCTGGCAGCCGAAGCTGGAGACGGTGCTCACACTTGGCGCATTGGATGATCGGATGGCCTATCTGGCCCTTGCCGTCTTCTCGGTCGCACTCGCTGCAAGCCTGTTCGGCCCTCGCGTCGAGACCCTCGGCGCCCGCCTGATGACACCCTTCATGCTGAGAGGATCGCGCCGTTGAGGCTGCGATAGGGCGCAAGCTGCGCCTCGTCGATATCGTCAGGCACGATCAACCCCGAGACCGAAGCGACTGGGAGAACCTGGCAGGCGGATGCCCGGTCGAGCTTGTCCGCCGTCAGCAGCACATAGGTCTCGATCGCGCATCCGGCGATATGCCGCTTGATCGCGGCCTCCTCGAAATCCCCCGTCGACAGCCCATGCACCGGATGCGCCGCCGTCACGCCAAGGAAGAACAGGTCCGGCCGCAGCTGCGATATCGCGGCCATCGCGACGGCGCCGACGGCCACCATCGAATGCTTGTAGAGCTTGCCGCCGATCAGGATGACCTCGGCGCTCGGATGATGCTCGAGCTCGGCGGCGATCGTCGGGCTGTGAGTGACGATGGTGATCGATAGCCCGCGCGGCAGCTGCCGGGCGATCTCCGCCGTGGTCGTGCCGCCGTCGAGAAACACCATCTGGCCCGGCTTGATCAGCCCGATCGCTTTTGCCGCAAGCCGCTGCTTGGCGTCCCGCGACACATCCTTGCGGGTCGAAAAATCCGGCAGCTCCGGCGAAAGCGGCATCGCGCCGCCATGCACCCGCTTCAAGAGCCCCTCCGCCGCCATCTCGCGAAGGTCGCGACGGATCGTGTCTTCCGACACGGAGAGGTCCTCGGCCACCCGCTTGGCAATCACCTGGCCGTCGCGGCGCAGCAGGTCGAGGATCAATGTCTTGCGTTGGGAGGTCAGCATAAGGCTCACGAAGCTGAATGAATTTTCTTGAGTTTGCACGAAATGATTCGACAAGCAAGAAATATCATGCATTTTCACGCAATCCCGTGCATGAAGTCGGGAGTTGAGGAGAAGAGACATGTTGATCTTGATTGCTGGCCCCTATCGTTCCGGAACCGGTGACGATCCGGCGAAGATGGCGGCCAATCTGCAGCGGCTGGAAGCGCCGTCGCACGCTCTGTTCGAGGCCGGCCATGTGCCGATGATCGGCGAATGGGTCGCCCTGCCGGTCTGGCATGCCGCCGGCGGCAAGAGCGTGGGCGATGATCTCTACGAGCGGATATTCCACCCCGTCGCCGGCCGCCTGCTGCAACTGTGCGAAGGCGTGCTGCGGCTGGAAGGCGAATCCAAGGGCGCCGACAACGATGTCCGCATCGCGAAAGAGCGCGGCATTCCCGTCTGGTACCGTCTGGAAGACGTGCCGGGCTGCGCCAAGGCCGCTTGAAGCGACGCCCGAGACAAATCGGGGAGGCCGCGCATGCGGTCTCTCTTTCTTTCTCGCAATCCGGCGTGCACGCTCTATGCTCTCCTGACAAAACAGGAGTCGTCATGCTGACATTGTATTTCGCGCCCGGCGCATGTTCCCGCGCCAGCCTCATCGCCCTTGAGGAATCGGGCCTACCCTTCGAGGCGAAGCGGGTCGATACCGCCAATGGAGAACAGCGCTCCGAGGCCTATCGCAAGATCAATCCCAAGGGCCGCGTTCCGGCACTTGCCACCGAAAAAGGCGTACTCACCGAAACGCCGGCGATCCTCGCCTATATCGCCGCGATCGCGCCGGCGGCCGGTCTGGCCCCGCTCGACGATGCCTTCGAATTCGCCCGCCTGCAGGCCTTCAACAGCTACATCTGCTCGACGGTGCATGTGAACCACGCCCATGGCCGCCGTGCCAGCCGCTGGGCCGATGATGCCGCCGCCCATGAGGCGATGAAGGCCAAGGTGCCGGAGACCATGACAGAGAGCTTCGCGCTGATCGAAGACGGCATGTTTGCCGGCCCCTGGGTGATGGGCGAACGCTACTCCGTCGCCGATCCCTATCTCTTCGTCATGACCGGCTGGCTGCCGAGCGACGATGTCGACCCGGCACGCTTCCCCAAGGTCGCCGACCACTACGCCCGCATGCTCGAGCGCCCCGCCGTGCAGCGCGCGCTCGCCCGCGAGAAGGCGTAAGCCGCATCAACTCTGGTAACTTGCCGCAAGCTTCTTCGGCGCGCGCAATCGCCACGCGCCGATCAGCCGATCGGTCAGTTCCGCATCGCCGACGGCGTCGATACGCACGGGCAGATACTGCCAGCCGACATAATGCGGTGTCTGGAAATAGATCTCGGGCGCCAGCGAAAGCAGAGCCTCCTTCTCGTCGAGCGAAATCGAGATCACGATCGTCTCGTTATCCTTCACGGCCACGAAGGACTTGTCCCCGACCTTCAGCGCATGGTTGCCGTAGGACGTGCCTTCCTCGACGCCGGGCAGTTTCGCCTCGGCCACAAGCCGCAGCAGCCGCTTGAAGATCGCGTCGATATCCTCAGCCATGCGTCTCCTCCCGGTGCTTGTCCGGGAGAGACTAGCAGATTTCGGAGCCTATGCGCAGAGCGCCAGTTCGGGCCGCTCGAGGCTGGGGTTGGATTGCTCGCAACGTTCGAGCGGCAAGTCCGCCAGCTCCGTCAGCGACATCCGCGCAAGATCGGGATGGGAGAGCGGATCGCCTGCCGGGTCCGCCCCATAAGACGGTTCGGCGGTCTCTTCGTTCAAGAAAAACTTTAGCCATTGCATGGGATGCCTCGCTTTCTCGGTCTCTGCCCGCGGTGGGAAGTCGCTTGGCAGGCGAAAGATGCATGCGTGATGCCGGGCAATATCCTCCCGCAGCGGGGATGGATTCAATTGAGAATAACGGAGTTCTGATATAGGAAATCTATATGAGAAATCTGAACTCGGTACATCTGAACGGCCTGCGCGCGCTTGAAGCGGTTGGGCGGCTGGGCTCGCTGCAGGCGGCGGCCGAGGAGCTTGGTGTGTCCATCGGCGCCGTCAGCCAGCAGGTGATCAAGGCCGAGGCGCAGCTTGATCGAACGATCTTCGAGCGCACGCCCAAGGGCATGCTGGCCACCGAGGCGGGTGCTCCGCTGCTCGCGGCGCTGAATGAAGGCTTCGCGCATCTGTCGCGGGCAGTTGCGCTCGCTCAGCGCCGCGACGACAGCATCCTGACGATCTCGGTGGCGCCCGTCTTCGCAGCGCGCTGGCTGGTCTATCGTCTCGATCGCTTCGCCGAGCACCACCCTGATATCAACCTGCGGATGGACGCGACCATGAAGCTGGTCGATCCGGCGCTCTGCGATGTCGATATCAGCATTCGCGTCGGCGATGGTCGCTGGCCTGATGTGAAGGCGGAGCTGCTGCTGGAGCAGGAGGTGTTCCCGGTCTGCACGCCTTCAATGGCCGAGAACCTGCGCGAACCCGCCGACCTTCTGGCGCTGCCCGCGATCATCGACGGCCGAGCGATGTTTGGCTGGGACGTCTGGATGCGCGCGGCGGGGCTTGAGGGGGCAGCGCTCGAAACCCGCCACGTCTTCAACGACGCCTCGCTCTGCCTCGATGCCGCCATCGCCGGGCAGGGGGTGATGCTCGCCTGGCAGACGCTGGCCGGCTATGCGCTGCAGCAGGGCCAGCTGGTCGCGCCCTTCGGCATTCGCGCCAGAACCGGCTTCGGCCACTATTTCGTGACTGCGCACGGGATGCGCGAACCGAAAAAGGTCAGGGACTTCAAGGCCTGGATCCGCGCCGAAATGGCCGAGACCTTGAAGCTCTTTATCTGATCACACCGTCTCTTTGGACCGTGCCGCCTGCATGGCGATGTAGGCCGGTCGGGCCTGGCAGCGCTTGATCCAGGCGTCGACCTTGGGATGCGCGCTAAACAACGCCTGCTCCGATTGGGCATAGCGCAGCACTTCGGCGAGGTTGAGATCGGCGGCGGTGAAGCGGTTGCCGACGAGATAGTCGGTCGCACCGAGATGCTTTTCGAGCACCGCCAGCGGCCGCTTCAGCGAGCGGCTGGCGACTGCGATTGTCGCACGGCCCTCGTCGGTGTCTTCCTTCTCGTTGTCGTAGGTCATCACCAGCTTGATCGTGTGAATCTCGACCTCGGTCGCCGCCCACATCGTCCACATGGTCAGAAGGCCGTCTTCTTCGACGCTCTGGCCGGCGAGCGAGCCGCCGTGCTTGCGGGCGAGATAGAGCGTGATCGCCAGCGACTCGTGCATGACGAGATCGCCGTCCTTGATGGCCGGGATCATGGCCATCGGATTGACGGCGGCAAAGTCAGGCGACAGCGTATTGACCGGCGCATCCGATGCCAGTGGGTTGTCGAGGCGCCGTGCCTGCAGCACGGGGACGGATGTGAACTCCAGCCCGAGCTCTTCCGCCATCCAGTAGACGCGCGAGGCGCGCGAGCGATAAACGCCGTAGATTGTCAGCATGATGATGTGCCCTCTTGAAATCTGCCGCGAGCCTAGAGGGTAGGGCGATCAAGCGGAAGCTTTCAAGGCTGATGGGTCAATGAAAGCTTTTGATGGTGACTTAAACCTCGTCGCATGTCGGTGCCGCAAAACCGCTGCCCACTTTTGCGCGACATGCTTCACGACACGCGATTGCGCTCGACCGTCAGATGCGCGTAGCCGCCGGCGCCATCCGCCAGTTCTCCCGATATCTTCTTGTCCCATTCGAACCCGACCACCGCGCCCTCGGCCATATCCTGAAACACGTTGTCGGTAATGACGCAGGTGCCCGCCCCATCGACGACCGAGACCGCGCAGCCGACCGGCGCCTTGCGCACCACATTACCTGTCACCACCAGGTTGCGCATGTAGGGACCCCAGCCGAGCTGCATGCCCCATCTTGGCGCACCCTCGATGATGTTGTTCGAAACCAGCGTATCGGCCTCGGCGGCGATGCCGATGCCGAAGCTCACATCCGGCTTGTAGGGGCCGTCGAGCTTCAGATTGCGCACGACGTTGCCGGTGACGCTGGCAAGCCTGCCGCCCTTGTCGAAATTGGCGATCGAAATGCCGTTGGCGGCGCCATCGATCATGTTGTTTGCGACGACGGCCCCCTCGAATTCGAATTCGACATAGATCGCCGTCTCGCCCGATCGCCGGCACTGGTTGCCTGTGATCTGCACGTCGGAGGCCGAGTTGGCGCGGATCGCGGTGAAGGCGCAGTCGGAGATATGGTTGTTACTCACCATGACATTGTCGGCGCGAAACAGGTTGATGCCGTTGCCGTTCTGCCCGGTGCCGCCATCGGTGGCGCCGATCCTGTAGATCCGGTTGCCGCTGACGATGCTGTCATCGGCCGCCTTCTTCCAGCGATGGATCAGGATGCCGCCATTGCCGCAATCGAACACCTCGTTGTTGGTCACCGATAGCCCTGAGGATTCCACCGCGTAGAGCCCGGATTGCGCGGCCCCCGAGATCCTGCTGCGCTCGATCCGCCCGCCGCAGCGCTCCAGCTGCAGCGCATGCTTGCGGCTTCCCGAGATCTCGCAATTGTCGATCACGACCTCGTCGACGCCGGTGAATTGCACCAACGCCGAGCTATCGTCGCCGAGCCAGCGGTTCTGCCCGTCGATCACGATGTTGGAGAGCTCGATGCGCTTGACGTTTTCGGCGGTAAACAGCCGTCCGTCGCCGGTATAGACGATCCGCGATGCGCCCGGCACGCCGGTGATGCGCGTATTGTCGGGCAAGGTCAGGTTCGACACCTTGTAGACACCCGGCGGCAGGAACACCGGAACATTCTCTGCCGACGCGTCGTCGATCATCTTCTGCAAGCTGCTGCTCTTGCGATCGCCGGGATCGGGTGCTGCCTTGTATTTCACCGCGTCGATCGACCCGCGCAGATCCGGCTGCCGGCTCGCCGCGAAGGCCGGCGGCGCGAGAAGCGCAACGGTGGAGCAGGCGGCAAGGCGCAGGAGGTTGCGGCGGGACGAAAGGGGCAGGGACGATGTGAGCGGCGATTTGTTCATGGTCTTCGCTATGCAGGAACCGTGCCGCGATTTCTGTTCCGTTTCGGGACATCCGGCGCATGGCGGTTACGCTTTGTTAGCATGTTGGCGCCGCGTCGCTGGAAGGCCATCGCGATACGAGACATCGGGCACGGCCTTCAACGCGGCATGTCGAATGCTGCCCTCTGGTTCTTCCGCCAGTTGCCGCTATCTCTATGGCAATGAGATTTGACGCGCTGCTTTATCCCGCGCCCGAGGGGCTCTACTGCCCGCTGGGCCGATTTTATGTCGATCCGGTCAGGCCCGTTGAGCGCGCGCTGATCACCCACGGCCATTCCGATCACGCCCGCTCCGGCCACGGCCATGTGCTTGCCACCCGCCAGACGCTCGACATCATGCGCATCCGCTATGGCGAGGATTTCTGCGGCTCGGAACAGGCCGCCGCCTTGGGCGAAGAAATCGTCGTCAACGGCGTCAAGGTGAGCTTCCATCCCGCCGGCCATGTGCTCGGCTCCGCCCAGATCGCGATCGAAAAGGACGCGACGCGCATCGTCGTCTCGGGCGACTACAAGCGCCGCCCCGACCCGACCTGCGCGCCCTATGAACCTGTTGCCTGCGACGTCTTCATCACCGAGGCGACCTTCGGCCTGCCTGTCTTCCACCATCCGGACCCCGCGGGCGAAATGGCGAAGCTCTATGCGTCGCTGCGCCAGTTTCCCGAGCGCACCCACATGATCGGCGCCTACGCGCTCGGCAAGGCGCAGCGCGTCATCCGCCTCCTGCGCGATACCGGCTACGACCAACCTATCTATATCCACGGCGCCATGGAGCGGCTCTGCGACTACTATGTCAGCCAAGGCATCGACCTCGGCGAGCTGCGTCCGGCAACCGTCGAGGGACGCGACAAGTCCGCATTCAAGGGCGCCGTCGTCGTCGGCCCGTCATCCGCCTTCGCCGACCGCTGGGCCCGCCGCTTCAACGACCCGCTGCCTGCCTTCGCTTCCGGTTGGATGATGGTGCGCCAGCGCGCCAAGCAGGGCGGCGTCGAGCTGCCGCTCGTCATCTCCGACCATTGCGACTGGCCGGAATTGACCGACACGATTTCCGAGCTTCACCCCGCCGAGGTCTGGGTGACGCATGGGCGCGAGGAGGCGCTGGTGCGCTGGTGCGAATTGCAGGGCATCAAGGCCAAGCCGCTGCATCTGGTGGGGTATGAGGATGAGGCGGAGTGATGGGTTTATTTGGTCTTCCAACTGCCGATACCTTTGGCGCCAGCATTACCCCCCTCTGCCCTGCCGGGCATCTCCCCCACAAGGGGGGAGATTGGCTGGGGGCGGCCGCTCGCTCCACGCTCATTGTTTGGCGGAGATATAACCACGAGTCGATCTCCCCCCTTGTGGGGGAGATGTCCGGCAGGACAGAGGGGGGTATCCCACCCACCAACGCCTCCGAGAAAACAAGCGGAGGCCACCCATGAAAGCCTTCGCCGACCTCCTCGACCGCCTGGTCCTGACCCCATCCCGCAACGGCAAGCTCAAGCTGCTGACGGACTACTTCCGCGACACGCCCGACCCCGATCGCGGCTACGGCCTTGCGGCAATCGCCGGCACGCTCGATGTCCGCAACGTCAAGCCCGCCATGCTGCGCGAGCTGGCGCTCGAGCGCATCGACGACGTCCTCTTCCGCTACTCCTACGACTACGTCGGCGATCTCGCCGAGACGATCTCGCTCGTCTGGGACAATGAACGAGACATAGAGCGCTCGGCGCTGGCGCAGCCGAGGCTCGGCGAGGTCGTGGCTGAGATGAACACGCTCGGCCGCACCGAGGTGCGCAGCTATGTCCGCGATCTGCTCGACCGCCTCGACGCCTCCGGCCGCTTCGCCTTCATCAAGCTCGCGACCGGCGCGCTGCGTATTGGCGTCTCGGCACGGCTTGCCAAGCAGGCGCTGGCCGATCTCGGGGAACCCGATGTGACCGAGATCGAAACCTTGTGGCACGGTCTGCAGCCGCCCTATGAGAGCCTGTTTGCCTGGCTGGAGGGCAAGGGCGGCAAGCCGGTGCTGGCGACGCCGGCGATTTTCCATTCGGTGATGCTGGCGAACCCTGTGGAGGAGGGCGATCTCACGCAGCTCGACCCGACCGACTACGCCGCCGAATGGAAATGGGATGGCATCCGCGTGCAGCTGTCGCGCGCAGGCGAGACCCGCAAGATCTACTCCCGCTCCGGCGACGACATCTCCGCCGCCTTTCCCGATATCGTCCAATCCATCAGCTTCGACGGCGTCATCGACGGCGAGCTTCTGGTCGGCGGCACCGCCCGCTCCAACAGCCCGACCCGCACCTTCTCCGACCTGCAGCAGCGCCTCAACCGCAAGACCGTGACGCAGAAGATGCAGGACGATTATCCCGCCTTCATCCGCGCTTACGACCTGTTGTTCGACGGCGAGGAGGACGTGCGCGCCAAGACCTATCTCGAACGCCGCGCCCGCTTGAGCGAAATCGTCGAGCAAGCGCCGCACGAACGCTTCGACCTCTCCGCGCTGGTTCCCTTCTCCAGTTGGGAAGAGCTCGACGACCTGCGCTCGACCCCGCCCGATCCCGTCATCGAGGGGGTGATGATCAAGCGCCGCGACAGCGTCTATCAGGCCGGGCGGCTCAAGGGGCCGTGGTTCAAGTGGAAACGCAACCCCTATAATGTCGACGCCGTGCTGATGTATGCCCAGCGCGGCCATGGAAAGCGCTCAAGCTATTATTCCGATTTCACCTTCGGCGTCTGGGCCGAAACGCCAGATGGCGAGCAGCTGGTGCCCGTCGGCAAGGCCTATTTCGGCTTCACCGACGCCGAGCTGGAGATCCTCGACAAGTTCGTGCGCAACAACACCACCGAACGCTTCGGCCCGGTGCGCGCCGTGCGCGCCGACAAGGATTTCGGCTTCGTGGTGGAAGTCGCCTTCGAAGGCATCAACCGCTCCAACCGCCACAAGTCAGGCGTCGCCATGCGCTTCCCCCGCATCTCGCGCCTGCGCCAGGACAAGCCGTCCTACGAGGCCGATAGGCTGACGACGCTGGTGGCGATGATCGATGCGAAGGCGGGGTAGGGGCGGTCTTCAAGTCACCGTTTTCTCGATGATCTCTCCCCATCCCGCATTTTCCTGATGCAAAATACATCCGACTGTGCATCCTCAACACAATGTGTCTTGGCGTTGAAGCGCCGAGGGTGCAAGCATCTATCATGCCGGGCAAGCATCTATCATGCCGGGGAAGACGGAAGAGTGATATGACATCAGACAACGACCATTCCTTTTCGCGCCAGCGCCGCCTGCTTCTTGGCGGGCTCGCCGGCGCCCTCGTTCTTCCGGCTCTTCCCGGTGTCGCCAATGCCTTTGACGTTCCCCCCGAGCCGCGTCTGATCACCCGCGACTACGCCAAGGTGCGCAAGCGCTTCCGCACGCGGCTGCTCGAAAAGGGCCCGGCGCCCGACAAGTACGAGCCGCTCGATGCACCCGCCAATGCCGAGAAAATCTTCTATCGCTCCGGCTATGGCGGCGAGCTGGAGCTGGTCGCCTGGGTGTCGAAATACAAGCGCGAGCGCAAGGCCAAGCCCGGCATTCTCTTCCTGCATGGCGGCAATGCCATGGGCGTCGGCCACTGGAACCTGATGGGGCCCTATATCGACGCCGGCTTCGTGGTGCTGATGCCGTCGGTGCGCGGCGAAAATGGCCAGGCGGGCAATTTCTCCGGCTTCTACGACGAGGTGGACGACGTGCTGTCGGCCGCTGATCGTCTGGCGCATCTGCCGGGTGTCGATGCGAACAGGCTTTTCATCGCCGGCCACAGCATCGGCGGCACGCTCACCATGCTGGCCTCGATGTCGACCCACAAGTTCCGCGCCGCAGCCCCGATCTCCGGCAATCCCGACGCCTTCCGCTTCTTCAATCGCTATCCGCAGGATATCCGCTTCGACGACGACAACACCCACGAGTTCGAGGTGCGCACGGCGCTGTGCTACGCCCAGAGCTTCAAGTGCCCGGTGCGCGTCGTCCACGGCACGGACGAATCGCATTTCAACGATCGCGCCGGCCTGCTCGCCAGCCGCGCGCGATCCGGCGGCGTTCGCATCGAGACGGATACGGCCAAGGGCGGCCACACATCCGCCTTGCCGGAGGAAATCGAGCAGAGCATCCGCTTCTTCCACGGCGTGGCGGCTTAATCAGTCGCGTTAGGGCGCTGGCTGGCCGTCATCGCCAGCTTCGCGCCAGCCGCGCATGCCATCCTCGCGGCAGCTATAAATGTCGCTGTTATCGATGAGGGTGGTTTCATGAAGGGTCTAAGCCGGTTGTCGGCCATGTCGGGGCTTGTGTTGGCGGCCCTGTCGCTTGGCGGCTGCAACATTCTCGTGCCCGATACCGGCGCCACCGATCCGGCCCGTTTCGTGCAGGAAACCTATCCTGTCTTCTACAAGCCGCCGGGCATCGATCCCGATCGCGTCCGGCCGATCAATGCGCCGATCCCGCAGCGCCCCGGCGTTCCCGCGACGATCTACAACCAGACCTACGGCATCCCCGGCGCCACCCAGATGCGTACCTACGGCATGCCGTTGATCAATCCCGTCAGCGCCGCGATGTATGGCGAGGTGAGGGACAACGACTTCACGCTGCCTGCCATCCCCGTCAGCCGCGTCGATCCGGAATACATGCGCCAGGAGGTCGATTACCCCTCGACTGAAAAGCCCGGCACCATCGTCGTCAACACCAAGACCAAGCACCTCTATTTCATCGAGCCCAATGGCAAGGCCATGCGCTATGGCGTCGGTCTCGGCCGCGAAGGCTATGCCTGGTCCGGCCGCGGCGTCATCCAGTGGAAGCAGAAGTGGCCGCGCTGGACGCCGCCCGATGAGATGGTCAAGCGTCAGCCCGATGTCCGCTCGTTTTCGGCGGCCAATGGCGGGATGAACCCAGGCCTTGGAAATCCGCTCGGAGCCCGCGCCATGTATATCTTCAAGAATGGCGAGGATACGCTCTACCGAATCCACGGAACGCCCGATTGGGAGTCGATCGGCAAGTCCACTTCGTCGGGCTGCGTGCGCATGATGAACCAGGACGTCATCGATCTCTACGACCGCGTTTCGGCCAAGTCCGAGATCGTGGTGATGTAGCCGCGCAACAGGCGGCGTGAGAACGTCGCCACAAGCGGGCACACGTCTTCGTGAGGTTCTGGTTTATTTAGCATAACGGGATAGTTTCCTTGAATTGTGACTAGCGTTGAACAACCCTCCAGGAAACGACGTTCGTCGTTTCCGCGCTTAAGGAAAATTGACCCTCGTTATGAGCTTTGAAAAATCCATATCCCGCCGCAACTTTCTATCGCTTTCAGCGGTAACCGCGGCATCGGCGCTGGCAGGGTGTGCCTCCACTTCGGGCACGAGCCCGTCGTACGGCCAGCCAATGGCATTCCCGAACCCCATCCGCGCTTTCCAGACGACGCCGGCGCCCACCGATGCCGAGCTCGCTGTCATGTACGGCCCGGTCGAGGATGGCGGCTTCCTCATTCCGCCAGTTCCCTACCAGCAGATCGATCCGCGCTACTATCGCCAGCAGGTCATCGATCCGACCGGCGAGCGCCCCGGCACCATCGTCGTCGATACCCCCTCGCGCTTCCTCTATCTCGTCCAGCCGGGCGGGACAGCAATGCGCTATGGCGTCGGCATCGGCCGCGAAGGCTTCGCCTGGCAGGGCGACGGCGTCATCCAGTGGCGTCAGAAGTGGCCGCGCTGGAAGCCACCGAATGAGATGGTCGCCCGTCAGCCGGAACTCGTGAAATACTCGATCGAGAACGGCGGCATGGAGCCGGGCCTGAAGAACCCGCTCGGCGCCCGCGCGCTCTACATCTTCTCCGGCGGCCAGGACACGCTCTACCGTCTGCACGGTAATCCGGACTGGCGCTCGATCGGCAAGGCCGTATCGTCGGGCTGCGTTCGCCTGCTGAACCAGGACATCATCGACCTTTACGACCGCGTGCCGAACAAGGCGCCGATCGTCGTCAAGCAGTAAGTCACTGTCTCCGTCTCTCCCCGATCAGGGGAGAGACTTTTCGCGCATGCCCATGGCTGCGCCGAATCTCTCCTCATCCCCAGAACGCCGATCTCGCCGCTTCCGTCATCGCGTCCGCGCGCGACACGCCGATATCCTTGAGCTCGTCATCGGTCAGCTCGCTAAGCTCGGCCCTGCCGCGTTGTTTCCGGCAACGCGTCTCGATGCTTTCAATGATGTTTCGCGTGGCCCCCGCAAGCGTTGCCAGCAGTGCCGGCATGCGCGGCTGGCGTGATCTTTCGTCCGATGTGTCGGTCGCCATCTCTTCTGTCTCCGTATTGGCCTGCCCCGACAATGCGCTGGATATGTCCCGCAATGAAGCTTATGCATCTTATGCAAACCATAAGAGAAACTTCGCATGGCATTCGGTTTCGATCAGCTGCAGACCTTCATTCACATCGCCGAACTCGGAAGCTTCACCGCCGCCGCCGACAAGGCGGGCGTGACCCAGCCGGCGGTCAGCCTGCAGATCAAGCTCCTGGAACAGCGCATCGGCGTGCGCCTGATCGAGCGCGTCGGACGCCGGGCGCAGCCGACGGCGGCCGGTCTCGAATTTCTCGACCATGCTCGGCGGATCATGCGGGAACTGGCCGATGCCGAGGAGGCGATGACGCCGCACAGGAATGGCGAGAGCGGCCGCGTGCGCATCGGCAGCGGCGCCACCGCCTCCATCCATCTGCTGCCGCGGGCAATATCTAGGGCCCGGAAGAAAATGCCCGGGCTCGAAATCACCGTCCGCATCGGCAACACCGACGACATCCTGCGCGATCTCGAGACCAATGCGCTCGATGTCGCGGTCGTGACGCTGCCGGCGCCCGGCCGGTCCTTCGAGGTCGAGGCCTTCTATGACGACGAGTTGATGGTGGTCGCGCCGCGCGGCTCGGCCATCCCGCAAGGCGGCCCGGACGCCGCCTTCGTCAACACCAAGCCGCTGCTGCTCTATGACGGTGGTAACACGAGACGGACCATCGATGAATGGATGGGGCAGGCCGGTTTGGTCGCCCGCCCTGTCATGGAGTTCGGCAGCGTCGAGGCCATCAAGGAGCTGGTGGCGGCCGGCCTCGGCTGGTCGATCCTGCCCGGCCTGGCGCTGAAGCGCGACCGCGCCGGCTTCCTCGAAACCGCACCTGTCAGTCCGCCGCTGGTGCGCAAGCTCGGAATGGTCGTGCGCCGCGACAAGCATCTGAGCCGCGGCCTGCGGGAAATGATGAAATCACTGCGCGAGGCCGGGTTGTAAAGCCGCCATACCAGGAGCGGCAAGCCTCTATGCCGTCGGCTGTTCGATCCCGTGGATCTGGCGGATCTCGGCGGCGACGAGTTCCTGCAGACGCCAGAGGTTTCGGTCGTGGATGCCGAAATTCTCCAGATGGGTGACGGTGTTGTAGAGATATTCGGCGCAGGAACCGACATAGCCGCAGGCGCGTGCAAGCGTGGCGGCCACCAGGGGCAGGGGCTGCTTGCGGTAGATGCGGTTGCCTGTCGGCCCGATCCAGAAACCCAGCGCTCGGGCCCGGCCCTTAGGCGTCTTCACCGGCAGCCAGCGGATGGTGTCGATGTGCTCGCGGTCGCTGATCTCGCGGCGCAGCAGTCGGGAGATCTGCGCGGCCCGGTCTCCCTGAGGCAACTGGTACATCATGCCGTCGCACTGCCCGCCACGATCGAGCGCCATCATCAGGCCTGCCTGCTCGGGCGAGCCGCGCCAACTCTTGATCTCAAGACAGAAGGAGCGATGCCAGCCGAGAGCCGTCGCGCGGCTCTGGTCGACGAACTCGAATTCCGGTTTCCAGATCAGCGATCCGTAGGCGAAGACCCACAGCGGCTCGTCGCCGCTCTCTTCCGTCAGCCGCTCGGTGAGCGAGGCGAAATCGTCGTCCGTCAGCGTCGTGCGGCGCGGATCCGGGCCGGGATCGACTTCTTCGCGATAGCAGAGTTGGACAAGATCGGGTGTGAGGCACATGGTGCGTGGTTTGGGCATGACATCTCGCAATTCCTCCCGACTGAACTGCGCGAACAGGCGTCGCGGCTATAAAATTCGCAAACTAACCGTCGGAGTCAACCCGTCTGTCGGTTCGGGTGAGGGGATCGGAGGCGTCAGCGCGTCTCGGTCAGATTGCCGCGCAGGCCCTGCAGCTTCTCGCGAATATCGGCCATCTCTTCGAGCGTGCAGCCGATCGCCTGGCCGATCTCGCCCATGATGTCGTCCACCTGCGAGCGCATCGCGTCGCCCTCTGCGGTCAGCGTCACGATCACCTGCCGCTCGTCCTTGGGGTCGCGGGTGCGCACGATGAGCCCGCTCTGCTCGAGGCGCTTCAACAGCGGAGACAGAGTGCCCGAATCGAGATCGAGCTGCTCGCCAATCGTCTTCACCGGCAGCGCCGACTTCTCCCACAAAACGAGCATGACGAGATATTGCGGATAGGTGAGGCCCACCTTGTCGAGGATCGGCTTGTAGGCGCGCGTGAAGGCATGCGCCGTCGAATAGACCGCGAAACAGAGCTGTCGCTCCAGCCGCTTTTCCTCTTCCGGAATTTTCATCGTCTTAGCCATATGCGCTTTGGTCATCGTCTTTCCCCGATACCGCATTGTCGTCTTTTCGGATTTCGAATGCAATTTGCAAAATTCACTTGCGTACAATTTAATTGCGCGATATACAAAATCCAACCCCAACGAAGGAGACTGACATGCCGATCCTCTACACAACCAAAGCTTCCGCCACCGGTGGCCGCGCAGGCCGCGCCGTTTCCGAAAACGGCGTTCTTGATGTTACGCTGACGGTTCCGAAGGAACTTGGCGGCGACGGCGCCACCGGCACCAATCCGGAACAGCTCTTCGCGGCCGGCTACTCGGCCTGCTTCCTCGGTGCCCTGAAATTTGTCGCGGGCCAGCAGAAGGTCAAGATTCCAGAAGACACGACCGTATCGGCCACCGTCGGCATCGGCCCGCGTGAAGATGGCGGCGGCTTCGGCATCGAAGTGGCGCTGACGGTCAACATTCCGGGCCTCGACAAGCCGACCGCTGAAAAGCTGGCTGCCGCAGCGCATATCGTTTGCCCCTACAGCCACGCCATGCGCACCTCCACGGAAGTGCCGGTGACCGTCGCCTGATAAGGCGGGACTGGGCCTGGATTGCCAAAGGTGTCGTGCTCGCTTCGAGCGCGGCGCCTTTTTCGTTTCGCGGCGCGATTCAGCGCTTCGAGATTTTGAACATGTTCTAATATTCTGTTAAAGAATGCTCACTATCTCATCATACCAGTTGACGAGTGATGGCTAATTTGACAGAAATATGTTGCTCGCTAGGGGAGGAGGCATGTCCGTTGGGGCTCGTGCAGCAAGGCGCATTCGGTAAACGGGCGCGATCAGTTGCACAAGTATCGGACATAGGAGACCGACTTTCGCGGTAGGGCTAGAGATCAACATCCAGCATTCCCGACACAACGGGGCTGCATAGCGCAGGTCGCACTCGTAGGCTCGATGGGCCGCAGCGGTCTTGTCGGGAGGACTATGTGAACGCGACGTTTAAACTATCAGACCAGGAACAGCAGGTCGAAAAATCGGCGATCCGCAAGATCTCCATTCGCCTGGTTCCCTTCATTGCATTGATGTTCTTCATCAACTTCCTCGACCGTACGGCAATCTCCTTTGCCGGCCCGAACGGGATGACGCAGGACCTCGGCATGACCGCGGCCCAGTTCGGCTTTGCCGCCGGCATCTTCTTCGTTGGCTATATCGTCCTGGAAATCCCGAGCAACCTGGCGCTTCACAAATACGGTGCCCGTCGCTGGCTCGCCCGCATCATGGTGACCTGGGGCGTCGTTGCGATGCTCTTCACCTGGGTGAGCAGCGTCACCGGCCTCTATTCGCTGCGCTTCCTGCTCGGCGTTGCCGAGGCTGGCTTCTTCCCCGGCGCCATCCTCTATCTCAGCACCTGGGTTCCCGGCCGCCATCGCGCCAAGATCCTGGCGCTCTTCTATCTGGCCCAGCCGCTGACCACGGTTATCGGCGCGCCGATCGCCTCGCTGCTCATCCAGGCGCACGGCCTGTTCGGCTACGAAGGCTGGCGCATCATGTTCTTCGGCGTCGCCGTTCCTGCGATCATCGTCGGCATCATCACCTGGTTCTATCTGCCCGACACCCCGACCGCCGCCAAGTGGCTGACCTCGGAAGAGCGTGACTGGCTGAACCGCGAACTCGCCAAGGAAGAAGCTGGCAAGCTCTCCGGCCACGGCTCGATGACCCTGCAGGCGCTCAAGGACAAGCGCGTCTGGCTGCTTTCGGTCATCTACTTCGGCCTGATCTACGGCCTTTATGCACTGGCCTTCTTCCTGCCGACCATCATCGCAGGCTTCGAGACCAAGTTCGGCACCAAGTTCAACGTCTTCGACAAGGGCCTGATCACGGCGATCCCGTATCTGCCGGCCGCCGTCGCGCTGTTCTTCTGGAGCCGCGATGCGTCCAAGCGTGGCGTCCGCGCCTGGCACGTCGGTATCCCGGCTCTGGTCGGCGCGATCAGCATCCCGCTCGCTCTGCTGATGTCGTCTCCTGAGGCAACCGTCATCGCCATCACGCTCACCGCTTGCGCGATCTTTTCGGCGCTGCCGAACTTCTGGTCCTTCCCCTCGCGCTTCCTCACGGGTGCTGCGGCTGCCGCAGGCATCGCGCTCATCAACACCGTGGGCAACATCGCGGGCTTCGCGGCACCCTACATCACCGGTGCTGTCAAGGATGCCACGGGTCTCTACGAGATGCCGATGTTCATCGTCGGCGCCTTGATGCTGATCTCGGCCCTTCTGGCCTTCTCGATCGGCAAGACCATCAAGGACCCATCGGCGAAGTAAGCTTGGCCGTCACGACTATTGGCAACCCGGTCCGCACAGGCAGGCCGGGTTGTTTTCTTTTCGGCCGGAATTACCGCCAATCATCTTTCCATTAGAAATATAATCGCTATATTGTTTCCAAGGAAAGGAAATCGCCATGGCCATCGCCCATCCGCTATCAGGTACGCAGCCGTCGGAGGCCGTCGTCATCACCAAGGCCGCCGTTGCCGCCGCCGAGCGCCTCGGCATCAGTGCCCGCACGCTGTCATCAGTGCTTGGCCTGTCGGAAGCCACCGTATCGCGCATGAAGCGGCAGGATTACCTGCTCGAGCGCGGCTCGAAATCCTTCGAACTCGCCATCCTGCTCGTACGCCTGTTCCGCTCGCTCGATGCCATCGTCGGCGGTGATGAAGCGGTCGCGCGCTCATGGCTGCGCAACGCCAACACCGCGCTCGGCGCCACGCCGCTCGAAAAGATCGTCAGCATATCAGGATTGACCGATGTCCTCGCCTACCTGGACGCCCGCCGCGCTATCGTCTGAAGCGCGACCCGTCTCCGGCCGCTTCTGGCGACTGGTGGAGGCGCAGCATCAGATCTCGACCTTGAAGATCGTCGATACGCTGGAAGAGCAGGCCCTGCTCGAAACGCTGCTGGAAGAAAGCAAGCCGGTCCTGCCGCCGGAATGCAAGGGCCTCGACTATCTCTTGGCGACACCCTTCCGCTACGGCGCCATCTATCCCCACGGCTCGCGCTTCCGCCGGGCAGGGCGCACGCTCGGCATTTACTACGCATCGGAAGCGGTCGAGACCGCGATATCGGAGATGGCCTTCTACCGGCTGCTGTTCTTCGCCGATTCCCCGGATACACCGCTTCCCGCCAACGCCGCCGAATACACCGCCTTTGCAGCAGCCATCGAGACGCCGCGCGCGATCGACCTCACCACGCCGCCGCTCGACCGCGACCATGCGGTCTGGACCGATCCCCAGCGCTACGAGCCCTGCCAGGCGCTGGCCGATGCCGCCCGCGAGGCCGATTGCCAGGCGATCCTCTACGCTTCGGTCCGCGATCCCGGCCACCGCCGCAACATCGCGCTGCTCACCGCCTCGGCCTTCGCCGCGCGCGAACCCGTCGAGCGCCAGACATGGCGCCTGCGCCTTTCCGCAACAGGCGTCCAGGCGCTCTGCGAATTTCCGAAAGCGAGAATTGGGTTTACCCGCGCCGATTTCGGTGATGACCCGCGCATCGCCAACAAGCTCTGAGCCTAGGCCAGCGCCTGCAAATCCTGCCGCAGCCGCTCGGCATTGCCCTCGGGCAACGTCTGTTCCAGCGCCGCATGCGTGCTTTCCCAGATCGGCAGCGCCGCGGTTAGCACCCGCATGCCCTCGGGCGTCAGCCGCAGCAGCCGGCCGCGCTTGTCCCTCGGGTTCGGGAAGACTTCGACCCAGCCGCGCCGCTGCAGCGGCTTCAGCGCCGCCGTCAGCGTCGTCTGGTCCATGGCAAGCAGCCTGGCGACCGGCCCCATCGGCGGCGGCTCCGGCCGGTTCAGCGACATCATCAGCGAGAATTGCCCATTGGTCAGCCCCGCCGGCCGCAGCGCATCGTCAAACAGCCGCGCCAAGGCCCGCGCGGCCCGCTGCGCATGTAGGCAGAGACAGGTGTCGCGCACCAGAAGCGTCGTTGCGAAAGGAATGTCGGTAGCGTTTGACATGTCTAATTTCTATTGATATCAATATATATAGTCAAGGAAAAGGAGAATGGACCGTTTCGGTCGCGCCGGAGGAGGGCGCACACGATGCAGAACCAAGTCGTTTCCCGCGAAGAATGGCTCGAAGCCCGCCGCGCGCTGCTTCTCAAGGAGAAGGAAGCAACGCATCTGAGGGACAAGGTCAATGCCGAGCGCATGGCGCTTCCCTGGGTCAAGGTCGAGAAGGACTATGCCTTCGACACGCCCGATGGCAAGAGATCGCTCAGCGAGCTCTTCGATGGCCGCAGCCAGCTGATCATCTATCATTTCATGCTCGGTCCCGATTGGGAGGCCGGCTGTCCCGGTTGCTCCTTCCTCTCCGACCATGTCGATGGCGCGCTGCCGCACCTGAACAATCACGATGTCACCTGGGTTGCCGTTTCCCGCGCGCCCGTCGCCAAGATTGAGGCCTACAAGACGAGGATGGGCTGGAAGTTCCCCTGGGTATCCTCGGCATCCAGCGACTTCAACTTCGACTATCACGTATCGTTCAGCCCGGAAGATCTCGGCAAGGATAAAGTATTCTACAACTTTACTTCGATCCCGCCACAAGATGCCAATGACGAACTGCCGGGATTAAGCGCCTTTTACAGGAACGAGAAGGGCGAGATCTTCCACACCTACTCCAGCTACGCCTGCGGCCCGGAAGAGCTGATCGGCACGCTGATGATCCTCGACCGCGCCCCGAAGGGCCGCAACGAGGATTCGACGATGAACTTCGTCAAGCGCCATGACGAGTATGCTGAGGCGCCCAAGACGTCATCCTGCTGCCACTGACGCCTGAGATCATCTGTACCTGAGATAATGGGCGCCTGAGATCATCACGCCTGTATCGACGCAACGAAGAACGTGAAAGGGAGATCACGATGTCGGAGACCCACGGCAAGTTCATCTGGTGCGAATTGATGACGCCCGATACCAAGGGCGCCAAGGATTTCTACACGAAGGTCGTCGGTTGGACGACCAGCGAAATGACCGTCCCCGGCATGCCACCCTACAATATCTTCGAGGCCGATGGCGTCGGCCGCGCCGGCATGATGGTCTTTCCCGCCGAGCTCGAAGGCACCGGCATTCCGCCGAACTGGACCGGCTATGTCGCCGTCGACGATGTCGATCAGAGCGCCCGGGATTTCGCCGCCAATGGCGGCTCCGTCCGCCGCCCGCCGGAAGATATCCCCGAGATCGGCCGTTTCGCCGTGGTCGCCGACCCGCATGGCGCCGTGATCTGCATCATGACGCCGGCGCCGATGGACAGCCCGCCGCCGGAAGCCGCGATGGGCGCGCCGGGCACGCTCGGCTGGAGCGAACTCTACGCCGGCGATGGCGGTGAGGCCTTCACCTTCTACGAAAAGCTCTTCGGCTGGACCAAGGACCATGATTTCGACATGGGCCCGATGGGCGTCTACCGCATCTTCGCCGAACACGGCACACCCGTCGGCGGCATCATGACGAAGCCGGAGAACGTGCCGATGCCGGCCTGGGCCTATTACTTCAACGTGCCCGCCATCGATTCCGCCATCGAGCGGGTCCAGGCCGGCGGCGGCCAGGTCGTCAACGGCCCGATGGAAGTGCCCGGCGGCAGCTGGGTGGTGCAGGCGATCGACCCCCAGGGCGCCTTCTTCTGCCTCGTGGCGCCGGCCCGCTGACGCCTCACAAGCCCGCCTGCGAACGCCCGAAACACTCTCGAATCGGCCCCGGAAACGGGGCCGTTCTGCTGTGGCCGAATAGCCTCTATCGTTCTATTTTTATTAGAATTTTACCGACTAAGCGGTTTTGCGGTTAACCGTTCTTAAACATTTCTGGGTGGATGCATAACCGGCTATATCGGCGCCTATAGGGCAGTATTGCTTTTGTATCTTCGGCAGAATTATTTGGCCTCAGTTTCTCATTGGGGTATTTTGTATGTCTATCGAAGATTCTCGCATCTCTGCCGTTGAAAATGAAAACGCATCGCATGACTTGATCTCCGATATTCATCAGGACGCCCGCCTGCAGACTTCCGCCCGTGATGGCGTCGAGGTCGCACAGGCCGGAACCACTCAGCCGAGCGACCAGCAGGGTGCCCAGTCGACTGAAACGACCGGCCGCTTGCCGGCAGCCCAGGACGCCGCAGCCGCCGCACCCACTGGCCAGGTTGTCCCGGATCAGAACAACATCGCGCACCTGCCGGCAGGCACCGCGATCGACGATATCCACGTCCGCGGCAACGACCTCGTCCTCGTCCAGGCCGATGGCACCGAGATCGTCATCGTCAACGGCGCGCTCCACGTTCCGACCTTCCTGCTCGGCGAAGTCGAGCTTCCCCAGCAGGCCGTGATCGCCGCGCTCGAACAGAGCAACATCAACGTCGCCGCCGGCCCCGACGGCTCCTATTCCGCCAGCTCCTCGCCCTCTAGCTCCGGCGCCAATTTCCAGGACTCGATCCAGGGCAACGCCGGCGACCCGACGCAGCTCGCTTCGCTGCTGGCCGATACGCAGCAGGCTGACGCGACACCTGGCTCCGCTCAGGACGAAAAGAACGGCGTTCCGCTCATCGCCCCAAGCAGCCTTCTCACGCTTACGGAAACCACCGATGGCGAAGGCGGCTTCCAGTCGCAGGTGGTCAACGGCCAGTTCGGCTTCGTGCCCGGCAAGGATTTCGGCGTCATTACCTCGATCGGCCTGTCTGACTCCCTCAACATGCAGGAGGGCACACAGCTTGGCACCCATGTCGACCTGACGTCCGACGGCAAGCCTGTCGTCGTCACCGTCAACGGCCTCACCATCACCGGTTCGGTCGACGGCCAGCCCGTCTTCACGCTCACGGTCACGAACACCCTGACCGGCGCCTACACCTTCACCCAGCTCGGCCCGCTCGATCATCCCGACAAGGGCGAAGCCGGCGCCGACGACGTGCTGCGCCTGCAGTTCAGCTACACCGTCACCGACAAGAACGGCGACAGCGTCACCGGCATCGGCTCGGTCGACGTGCGCGATGATGCGCCGAGCATCGATCCCACGGCGAAGAGCCCTGATCGCGCGGTCAACGAAAGCGGCATCACCGGCGGCGAGAGCCATCCCGCGACCACGGTTTCCCTCGGCATCGACTGGGGTGCCGACAAGGGCACCAACCGTGACGTGACCTTCGACGCGCAGAACGCGCCGACGGGCCTGACCTCGCACGGCGAGCAGATTCATTACGAGATTTCCGCCGACGGCCACACGTTGACGGGTTACATCGTCGTCCCGGTCCACGAAGGCGAGCTCTCGGGCCTCAAGACTGTTCCCGTCTTCATCGTCACCCTCAACCCGGCTGCCGCCAACGGCGCCTACACCTTCGAACTGCTGCAGAGCATCGACCACCCGCAGACGACGGGGTCTGAAGGCGGTGAGGGCTCCGAAGGCGGCATTCAGCTTCTGGCCGTCGCACCCAGCCAGGACGAGCAGATCGGCCTCAATTTCCAGGTCACCGCCAAGGACGCCGACGGCGACACGCTGCCCGTCAACTTTACAGTGACGGTCAAGGACGACGTCCCCACGACATCGAATGCTGATCGCTACATCAATCTGACAGAAGCCGACATCACCGGCTCGACGCCGGACACCGGGTCCAAGAGCTTCACGGTCGACTACGGCGCCGATGGCGCCGGCGAGACCAGCTTCACGGGCAAGGTTCATCTAGATCTCGGACCCGGAATTCCCGGCAACGTCGATTTCACGCTTTCCGGCCATGGCGCCACCTACACCTCTGTGCTGACCTCGCATGGCCAGCCGGTCATCTTCACCATGTCGGCTGATGGCACGCAGATCATCGGCTATGTTGGTGATATCGGTCACCCTGTGATCACGCTTTCGGCGAACGGCACGACGGTGACGGCCGAACTGTCGCAACCCATCGATCATATCGCCCAGGCCGACAAGGCGCCGATCGACAGCATCCGCGTCGATGCGACCGTGTCCTTCAAGGATGGCGACGGCGATTCCGTCACAAGCATCATCCGCGTCAACATCGCCGACGACAAGCCGACGATCGTCGGCACCGCCCAGTCCGCCAACCTCCTTGCCAACGGCAACTTCTCCGATGAAGGCTGGCACAAGGAAGGCTGGGGTGACAGCAAATATGCTGGTTCGGCCAACGACGGCATCGGCTGGAAGGTCGAGGGCACCGGAGCGATCAACCAGCTCGAGCGCGTCGGTGACGGCTACATGGGGATGTGGACTTCCAACGGCGCGCCGATGGTGGATATGGGCTCTTCGCCCGGAAACACCACCATCTCGCAGGCCATCAATGGGCTGGCGGCGAACGAAAAGCTGACGCTGACCTTTGAAGTCGGTTCGCCAGATACGGGCTCCGCCAAGTTGGAAGTCTATTGGAACAACAAGCTGGTCGGCACATTCGATCAGCTCTCGGCCATGAAGACCGTCACGATCACCGATCTCCTGGCATCCGCCACCGGCAGCAACCAGCTGGTCTTCAAGGAAGTCGGCACGGCTGATTTCACCGGCACCTATCTCGCCAATATCAGCCTGACGCATGGCGCCGCGGCGCCGCTCTTCACGGCCGCGCTGAGCGAGGATTCGAATTCGTTCTCCTTCGACCTCACGGAAGGCAAGCAGTTCTCCTTCGGCGCCGACGGCAAGGGCGCGGTGACACTGGGTTCGGCCACGGTGGCATCCGCCGCCGGTATCGCGCTGACCCTGTCGGAAGGCGACTATTTCTACAAGGATGGCCATATCGTCATCAACTCCGGCTTCCTCCAGCAGCTGAACGCCGGCGAAATCGCCACCATCACCATACCCTTCACCGTCACTGACGCAGACGGCGACGCCAAGACAGGCGTCTACCAGGTCACCGTCACCGGCGAGAACGACACGGCCTCGATTTCGGGCATCGCATCGGGTGCGTTGACCGAGGATGGTGCGATCAAGACGGTTGGCGATGTCCTCACCGTCAAGGATGTCGATCACGGCGAAGCGCATTTCCAGACGCCGTCTTCACTGTCCGGTACCTACGGCACCTTCACCTTCAACACGGCTTCGGGCGCTTGGACCTACACGCTCGACGACGCCAAGTCGCAGGAATTGCGCCAGGGCCAGGTCGTCAACGAAACGCTGACGGTGGTGTCCGCCGACGGCACGGCAACACAGACGATCGTCGTTGCCGTAACAGGCGTAAACGACGCGCCGCATCTCTCGGCCTCGACCACGAGCTTGACCTATACCGACACGGCCGCGAATGACACCTTCGCGCCGATCACCGGCCAGCTGACGACGGTGGACGCAGACAAGGGCGACACAGCCACCTATGGCATCAGCGGCGCCGGCGTGACCACCGGCCACTACCTCAATGACGCCTTTGACGTCGCCAAGGTAGGCACCTACGGCACGCTCTATGTCAACAGCGCCACCGGCGCCTACAGCTTCGTCCCGAACGACAGCGCCATCGAGGGGCTGAAGACCAAGGCTGCCGAAACCTTCGACCTGACGGTTACGGATGGCTCCAACTCTACCGACAGCAAGACACTGACGGTCAATGTCCTCGGCAGCAACGACACGCCGGAGCTGTCGCCTGTTTCCTTGTCATTCACCGATACCGCCGCGGACGATCGCTTTGCGCTCGTCAAGGGTTCGCTGGTTTCGACCGATCGCGACACCGGTGACAGCACGACCTACAGCGTCGACCACGGCGAGCGCGTCCGCGTCATCCTGGACGGCGTCCGCTACGACACCGCCAGGGAAGGCAAGTACGGCACGCTCTACATCAACAGCGGCACCGGTGCCTATGTCTACGTCCCCGATGACCGGGCGATCGAGGGCCGCAAGACGGATGCTTCCGAGAGCTTCACCATCAAGGTGACGGACGGCTCCGGTGCTTCCGATACGGCGAACTTTACCGTGGACATCAGTGCCACCAACGACACGCCTGAGCTTTACGCAACGCTGAAGAACATTACCTATACCGACAGCAAATACGACGACGTATTCTTCGCGCGGGCAGGTACTCTTTACTCCGCCGACCGCGATGCATATGACCGCCACACCTATGGTGTTACCGGTGGCTCGGCGATCATCTCCCGTGATTACGACGTTGCCAAGGTCGGGACCTACGGCACCCTCTATCTGAACAGCCACACGGGCGACTATCTCTACGTTCCGAAGGATGGAGCCATCGAGGCGCTGAAGACCAGCGCGGTGGAAACGTTCGATCTGACGGTCACCGACCAGTCCGGCGCATCCGCCAAGGAAGTCCTGACGGTCAGCGTCGAGGGCACCAATGACCTGCCGGAAATTTCCGCGACGCTCAACAGCGTCACCTATCACGACACCAGGGGCGACGACACCTTCGTGAATGCCGGCGGTACGCTGACCTCGACCGACCGCGATGCCGGCGACACCGCCACCTACGGCGTCAACGGCGGCACGGCGTCCAACGCCCGTGAAGGCTTCAACCTCGCCAAGACCGGCAGCTACGGCACGCTTTTCGTCAACAGCGTCACCGGCGCCTATGTCTATGTTCCGAACGACGCCGCCATCGAGGGCGGGAAGACCGACAGGCAGGAGAGCTTCACGCTGACCGTGCGTGACGCCTCGGGCGGCACCGACAGCACGACCTTCGTCGTCAAAATCGACGGCAGCAACGATACGCCCGAGCTTACCCCGGTTACGATTTCCTTCACGGATACGCCGAGCGACGACAGCTTCAAGGCGGTGACGGGCAAGCTGGTTTCGACGGACCGTGACATCGGCGATAGCGCCACATACGGCATCGATGGTGTTCCCAACGCGCGTTACACCGTCAATGGTGTGGACTATACGGTGAAGTCGGTCGGCAAGTTCGGCACGCTCTATCTGAACAGCAGCACCGGCGCCTATATTTACCAGCCGGACGACCGCGCGATCGAGGCCGCGAAGACCGACACCAAGGAAACCTTCGATATCAAGGTCACCGATGGTTCCAGGGTCTCGGACACCGAAACCTTCACCGTCGAGATCCACGGCGTCAACGACAAGCCGGAACTGTCCGTGACATCAGGCAGCGCCACGAGTGTCACGTACGTGGACACGAAGAATGATGACAGCTTCAGCTCGGTCACGGGCAGGCTGACATCCACCGATCGTGACGCCAGTGAAACAGCAACCTACGGTGTGGATGGCGGCTCCGATTCGACACGGAGGTACGGATACGACATCGCCAAGACTGGCGACTACGGAACGCTCTTCCTCAACAAGTCGACCGGCGCCTACATCTTCGTACCGAACGATGCAGCCATCGAGGGTCTGAAGACCACTGCGACCGAAAGCTTCACGCTGACCGTCACGGACAAGTCAGGCGCAACCGACACCCAGACGTTCGATGTGACCATCAAGGGCGTCAACGACACCGCCAGCATCTCCGGCACCTTCCAGAGCAGTGTCAAGGAAGACACCACCCTGACGACGGGCGGCACCGTCACGGTCAGCGACCGTGATACCGGCGACGCGCACTTCCAGACGCCGGCATCGCTGAAGGGCAGCTACGGCACCTTCACCCTGGATGCCGCGACTGGCGCTTGGACCTACACGCTGGACAATGAAAGCACCGTGATCCAGCGCATGAACGCCACGGACCAGCTGACGGACCGGATCACGGTCGTATCTGCGGACGGAACCGCATCGAAGGTGATCGAAGTGTCGATCGCCGGCACCAACGACGCAGCCGTCATCGGCGCGCCGACAGAGACCAAGCTGATCGAGGGCTATCACGTCGACAACGGCCATCTGGTCGCCACGGGCACGATGTCGGTCACCGATGTCGACCATGACCAGTCGTCCTTCCAGGAGGTGGTCGCCAGCAAGGGCACCAATCTCGGAACGCTGACCATCAACGCGGCAGGCGCCTACACCTACTCGGTCGATGCCAGCCTGGTCGAATATCTGAGCGACAGGGAGACGAGGGTCGAGACCTTCATCGTCAAATCCTTCGACGGCACCTCGAAAGAGGTCAGCTTCACCATCGAGGGCACCAACGATACGCCCTACATCACATCGGCGCAGGCCGCTGGTTCTGTCACAGAGGCGACCGGCCAGACGGGTTCATCGACCCTGCTGAAGGCAAGCCAGACGATCACCTACAGCGACGTCGATCTCCATGACACGCACACGCTGAAAATCACCAATCTCACGACAAACGCGCCGGGTTCGACGTTCATCGGCAGCGTGGACTGGGCTCCGCTCGCCACCGCCGCAAACGCGGACGGGAGCGGCCGCCAGCTGAATTTCAACTTCAGCGTCGCGGACAAGGATGTGGACTTCCTGGCCGCGGGCGAGACCATCGTCCAGACCTACCAGGTAGCCGTCCTCGACCAGACCGGCACTGCGTCCTCCTCTCAGACGATCACGATCACCATCGTCGGCACGAACGACGTTGCCACGATCAGCGGCAGCGCGACCGGATCGGTTGCCGAAGACGGCGGCAGCCAGCAGCTGACGGCATCGGGCGTCCTGACGATCGTCGACGTCGATCACGGCGAAGCGCACTTCCAGACGCCGACCTCGCTGATCGGCACCTACGGCACCTTCACCTTCAACACCACGTCCGGTGCCTGGACCTATGAGCTTAAGAACAGCTCCGATGCCGTGCAGTCGCTCACGGATGGGCAGAAGGTTCATGACAAGCTGATGGTGACGTCGTTCGACGGCACCGCCCAGCAGATCATCGACGTCACCGTCACCGGCAAGAACGACGTTGCGTCGATCAGCGGCACGGCGACCGGATCGGTCACGGAGGATGGCGGCACCCAGACGACGGGCGGCACACTGACGGTCAAGGATGTCGACACTGGCGAAGCGCACTTCCAGACCCCAGCATCGCTGGACGGCACCTATGGCACCTTCAGCTTCAACACCACCACCGGTGCCTGGACCTATGAGCTCAAGAACAGCTCCAACGCCGTGCAGTCGCTCACGGATGGGCAGACGGTTCATGACACGCTGACGGTGACTTCGTTCGACGGCACCGCTGAGCAGATCATCAACGTCACCGTCACCGGCAAGAACGACGTTGCATCGATCAGCGGCACTGCGACCGGATCGGTCACGGAGGATGGCGTCAGCCAGACGGCGGGCGGCACACTGACGGTCAAGGATGTCGATACCGGAGAAGCGCACTTCCAGACGCCGTCATCTCTGATCGGCACCTATGGCACTTTCACCTTCGATTCGGCGACAGGCGCATGGGGCTATACGCTCAACAACGCCGCCGCGAATGTTCAGGCGCTCACGGATGGGAAGACGGTTCACGACGTGCTGACGGTGAAGTCGTTCGACGGCACCGCTGAGCAGGTCATTGACGTCACAATTGCCGGCAAGAACGACGGTGCGTCGATCAGCGGCACGGCAACCGGAGAGGTCACTGAGGATGGCGTCAGCCAGACGGCGGGCGCTACTCTGACGGTCAAGGATGTCGATACCGGCGAAGCACACTTTCAGGCGCCGACCTCGCTGAGCGGCACCTACGGCACGTTCGCCTTTAACGCTGACACCGGCGTCTGGACCTACGCGCTCAACAACACCGCTGAAAACGTACAGGCCCTGAAGGCTGGCGAGACGGTTTACGACACGCTGAAGGTGAAGTCCCTCGACGGGACTGCCGAGCAGGAGATCAAGGTTACCATCAACGGTACCAATGATCCCGCGGCAATCACGGGCACGGCAACTGGAACGGTCACGGAAGATGGCGCGATCCAGTCGGCGGCCGGTACCCTGAAGGTTACCGATGTCGACACCGGCGAGGCGCATTTCCAGGCGCCGACCGCGCTGAAGGGTACCTACGGCGACTTCAGCTTCAACGCGAGCACGGGTGAGTGGACCTACAAGCTCAACAACAGCTCGGCGATTGTCCAGGCACTCAACACCGGCGATACTGTCTACGAGAAGCTGAAGGTATTGTCCGCGGATGGTTCGGCATCGCAGGAAATCAAGGTCGAAATCAAAGGTACCTCGGACGCGGTACCCGCAACCGTCGACGAAAGCACGGATGCGACGGGCCGCTACGCCTTCACATGGGAGTATGATAATCCAAACAGGATCAACTTCGACCTGAAGACGCTATTCGACGTAACGGGAAATGCCTCCTACACGGTATCAGCGGTGTACACGACAAGCTCTGACAACTGGCTTTCGCTGAACAGCAATACGCTTAAAGTTACAGGCAATCCCGATTGGGCCTTCAGCAACGATGCGGGTCTCTATGTATACCGCGTGACGGTTACCGACAGCCTCGGCACGGTTCAGTCTACCTACGTCGCATTCAGCGCCCTCGAGTACTGGGCTGGGACCTACCATATTACGGATAACAGCTCACTGAATTATGCGAACTATGATAACGGATCTGGCGACCTGATCCTGATTGAAGGCAACGTCACCGGCCAGGTTCAGGCAGGCAGCGGCCATGACGTGGTGATTGGCAACGGCTTGGCCAATACGGTTGATGGCGGGTCTGGCGATGATGCGATCTACGGCATGGGCGGCAATGACGTCCTGTCTGGCGGCGCTGGCAACGACTTTATCGATGGCGGCGACGGCAACGACACCATCAGTGGTGGCACCGGCAACGACATTCTGCTCGGCGGCGCTGGTGATGACACGTTCAACTACACGATCGGAGACGGCGCGGATATCATCGATGGCGGAACCGGCAACGATACGCTGTCGATCACCGGAACAAACAGTTCCGATACGCTGAACGCCCTCATCACTGGCGGGGTCCTCACCCTGTTCAACGGCAGCACCGTCACCAACGTCGAGACGATCAACGCCAACCTCCAGGGCGGCACCGATCTCCTTTCTTACGCTGGAACATCGGAAGGCGTGACCGTTGACCTCTCCAAGGGGGCGGCAACCGGCTTCACGACGATCTCGGGTATCGAGAACGTCACCGGTGGCTCCGGCAACGATACGTTGACGGGTGATGCAGGCGCAAACGTCCTGATCGGTGGCGCCGGCAACGACGTGCTGACTGGCGGTGGCGGCAATGACACGCTGACCGGCGGCGCTGGAAACGATACCTTCGTCGTTGACAGCGGCACGGATACCGTGACCGATCTCTCGGGTGGCGACATCCTCAAGGTATCGTCCGGGGCAACGGCCAACGTCACGGCGACGTCCGACTGGACGGCGACGAACGCAACGGTCAACGGCGGTACCGCGACGATCACGGCAAACGGGTCCGACATCAATGTTGCCGCGGCTGCGGGCTCCAGCGGCTGGACGCTGACCAACAGCGGAAACTCTTCGAGCGTTGCCCTGACGGGTTCTGCCAATGCCGACACCATCATCGGTGGCTCGGGCGCTGACACGCTGAAGGGCGGTGCCGGTGACGATACGATCTACGGCGCGAGCAACGATACATTGCTTGATGGCGGCACCGGGACGAATACGTTGATGGTCGCGGGTGGGTTTAACAGCTCGAGCGATAATCAGATCGTCAACATTCAGAACGTGTCGATGACCTCGTCCGGTTCGCTTGATCTTTCCAAGCAAACCGAAGGGTTCACCGTCACCGGCAGCACCGGTAATGACACGATCACCGGTGGTAGCGGCGCAGATACGCTCAAGGGCGGTGCCGGCAACGACGCGCTCCTGGGAGGCGGTGGTGACGATACTCTGATAGGAGGAGACGGCAATGACACGCTGACTGGTGGCAGCGGTAACGATACGTTTGTCTTCGACAAGAACGCGACGGGATATGACGTCGTCAAGGATTTTGGCAACGGCAGTGACGTTCTGAAGTTCACCAACTTCTCGCTGGCTAACCAGTCCTCGGGGACCCTGACGAATGTTGTGACCGTCTCAACGACCGGAACAGGTAGCAGTGCACAAAGCATCGCAAACGCGGACGTCGTGGTTTTCAACGTAAGTGCAAACTCCGCAAACACCACCGGCGAGATTGCAAGCCTGCTTGCTGGTCAGAAGGGAACCTTCAACGGCGGCGTGTTCGTCCTGGCATACGACAACAGCACTGGTAGCAATAAAGTCGCGCTTTACTATAGCTCCGATGCCGACAGCGGTTCGTCAGGGAATGTGAAGCTGGTCGCTATCTTCGACAACATGAGTTCGATTTCGGCGGCAACCGCGCTGACCGCGGCAAGTAACTATGCCCTGCTGTCGTCCGCCATCGACCCCATCATCCTCGACCTCGACCACAACGGCATCGCGCTCACCACCCTCGAGCATGGCGTCTCCTTCGACATCAATGCCGATGGTCACCAGGACAAGATCGCCTGGACGGCGGGCACCGATGGCATCCTGGCTTACGATGTGGATGGCAACGGCAAGATCGACAACGGCAGCGAGATCTTCTCGCCGCACTTTGCCGGTGGCAATTATGTCGATGGTCTGGCTGCGCTTGCGACGCTCGACAGCAACCATGATGGCAAGATCGATGCCAATGATGAGGCCTTCTCGAAGCTCACCGTCTGGCAGGATCTGAACCACAATGGCATCAGCGATGCCGGCGAGCTTTCGAGCTTGGCGGACCATCAGATCGCCAGCCTGTCGCTCGATGCGCATGCGTCGGATAGCGCCATCAACGGTCAGGCGATCCTGGCCGATGGCAGCTACACGCTGACGGATGGCTCCACCGGCCACTTCGTCGAGGTTGCCTTCGATACCACGCTCGGCAGTGCGGACGACAACCATGCCTACTCGCTGATCGGCAGCGATGGCAACGACACGCTCTCGGGCGCCGGCGGCATGTATACGCTGACGGGTGGCGCAGGGGCCGATACCTTCGTGCTCGATGCCGACGCGCTTTCGGATGTGAAGATCGCCGACGTGATCACCGACTACAAGGCCGGCGAGGGCGACACGCTCGACGTGTCGAAGCTCCTCGACAGCCTGCTCGGCCACCAGGCGACCGAAGCCGAGGCGCTCTCGAGCGTCAAGACGACGGTCCAGGGTGCCGACACGGTGGTCAGCGTCAACGCCAATGGCGGCTGGCACGACGTGGCGGTTCTCCAGAACACCACGGAAGCGGTCAAGATCCTGTTCGACGACAAGCATGACACCACCACCGCGCCGCATGTCGGCTAAGCGGTGACGGACAGGCGGAGGGATTCGCCTGACATGACAAGGAAAAAGGCGCGAGAGCGCCTTTTTCGCGTTTTGAGGGGCATGCGCGAGGTGAGGGGAGTCTGGCTCCCCGATCGCCGTGCGATCGAGATACGGAGCATGGTCGGGGAGGCGGTCGTTGCGGCCAGCCTGATTGCGCGGTCGACGGATGGCGAATGAAACCACGTGGACTGTTTCGCTTCGGATGGCGAGAAGCGTTACGATACCAGTGGCTGGTGAGGCGCGGCGGATCTTGTTGGTGCGGCAGGTTTTCGCCGTTGCGGTAAGCCGCAGCGCTTGCGATGCGCCTCCAGCCTCCAGCCTCCAGCCTCCAGCCTCCAGCCTCCAGCCTCCAGCCTCCAGCCTCAAGCTAGCGTTCGCCGGTATTGCCACCTGCGTCCGGCCGCAATCCCACCGCCTGGCCGAAACCGCGACCCATGCACCAATCGCCCAAACGAAAAGAGGCGCCCGATGGCGCCTCAAAGATCACGTCGCGATTGCTCCCGTGTCCGCCTCAGCCCTCAGGCCGCCGGCAGTCTCGAGATCGGCACGGCGTCGTCCGCTTCGCCGCCACGGTCCATGGCCATTTCGTCGGCCAGCTGGCGGATGTGGTTGAAGTCGGTCGGGCCGTCGAAGACCGCGCCGCCGAGGCGGATGTCGAGCGACAGCGGTGCGTCGCCGGCGGTGAATGCCGCCTGTTCGCAGCGGCGGCGGATGCGCATGCCGACATCCTGGGCGTTCTCGATCGTCGCGCCCGGCAGGAACACGCCGAGCTCGTTGGTCGCAAGCCGCGCAACGAGGTCGCCCGAGCGCACCGAGGACTGGGTGATCGCGGCAAGCGACTGCATCACGGTATCGGCCCATTGCGGCCCGTAGCGACGGCTGATGGCGTCAAGCGTGTCGATCACGACCGCGATCATCACGCCGCCCGCGTCAGTAGAGATTCGCTTGCGGCGGTCGATGTAGTGTTCGACGGCGGCCGCGAAGGCTGTTCCGTTGAGCGTCTTGGTAACGCTGTCGTGCCGCTGAGAATAGTTAACGGCTTCCTGCAGTTTTCTGAGCTCGTTATTCTTGATCTGCAGCATCATCAGCAGCGGAAATGCAACAAACAGCGAAATAGCGGTGGCTCCGACGAATCCAACCAAAAATGGTCGCTCCGGCATCAGAAGGTTTAAGATAAGTAAAAAACCGACCGAGAAGGCCGCGAAGCAGATCGAAACGATCGATGCTATGCGCAGTGCGGAAAGGTTTGTTGCGGATTGGTAACGCTGACGGAATTTCATCGCGGGGCGGGTCCCTGTGGAAGTAACGGCAGATAATCACGGACGGGAAAAGTTGGCGTTAAAAAACCCTGTAAAATTCTAGCTTTAGCTATTGATACTTGGGAATTAACCGTCTCCGCAGGAAAGACCTGTGCCGCAATTGGAATGTGGAAAAATAGGTGTTACTTGTTTGCCGAATGAAAGCGTTCGGTATACGGGTTCACTCGGTGAATTTAGATGTTGAGGGGCATCCGTCTTGTTTAAAACCAAAAGCATTATTGCAGCATTGTCTGCCACTGTTGCTCTGAATTTCTCGTTTTTTGTCGACGCCAACGCGATGTCTTTGCAACAAGCCATCGAAACGACGATGAAAACCAATCCGCAGATACTTCAGGCTGCGAAAGACAAAGAAGCAATCGAGTTTGAGCTTCGTCAGGCGCGCGGGCTATACTTACCGTCGGTTGATCTGGAGAGCGGCATCGGCCGTCGCCGGTTGTCGAATTCCTCGACGGGCACGCTGAGCTCCGACCATGATTACCTGTCTCCAGGCGATGTCGGCGTCACGGTCACGCAGACGCTGTTTGATGGCGGCGCGCGCAAGTCGCAGGTCGATCAGCAGGCATCGCGCGTCGATGGCGCCTCCTTCCGGGTCCTTGAGCGCTCCGAAGCACTGGCGCTCGAAGTAACCCAGGATTACCTGGAATATATGCTGCAAAATCAGATCGTTGCCGCCGCGAAGGAAAACGTCTCCTTCCACACGGCGATGGTCGGCGATATCAATGAAAGCATCCGCGGCGGCGCGCTCACCGATGCTGACCGTCTTCAGGGCAGCGAACGTCTGCAGGCGGCCAAGGCCCGCATGCGCGAAGCGCTCGAAGAGCTGGAAGCAACGAAGATCCGCTTCATGAAGGCCGTCGGCCAGCCGATCGTCAATGCCCAGACGCCGCCATCGGTCGCCAAGTATATCCCGAAGACGCTCGACGATGCACTGTTCGTCGCCAACAAGAACAGCCCGCGCATCTTCTCGGCCAACGCCGATGTTGACGCGGCCGACGCCGGTGTACGCGGCGCGCGCGCCAATTACCTGCCGAAGGTCAATCTCGAAGGTACTGCCCGCGTTGGTAACGACATCGACGGCGATGAAGGCAACACCAACGATTACCAGGTGCGCGTCGTCGCCCGCTGGAACCTTTATCGCGGCGGCATCGATGTCGCCCGCGAGCAGGAGCAGATCCGCCGCGCCGGCGAAGAGCGTTATGCGCTCGCTCAGGTCCAGCGCGAGGTGAAGGAATCGGTCAGCTCCGCCTGGAACGAACGCGTCAGCCGCGGCGAACTGTCGGGCATTCTTGCCAAGCAGTCGTCGATCAACAACCAGCTGGTCGGTTCCTACCGCGAGCAGTTCAAGGTCGGCCAGCGCTCGCTGCTCGACGTGCTCGATGCGCAGAACACCCGCTTCAACACCAAGGTGCTGGCTGATACGGCCCGCGTTGCCTCGCTGTTTGCGGAATACAAGATCCTCGCCGCATCCGGCAATCTGCTTCAGACCATGAAGCTGAAACCGCTGGATCAGGCAAAGCCCTACGCACGAGAAGAGTTCGCTGTTCCAGCGGCCGCTCAGAATCCCGGATATGCCGAAGTCGACTCTCATCAGAAGGCTGGCATGCCTATGGACCTGCTGGCGCCGATCCGGCAGCAGTAGTAGTCAGGTGACCATAGAACATGCGGAACGTTGCATCTGAGACGAACGGCAGCATGCCGCTTCAAACATTCAAGGCCGCGTTCAAGTCCGTGGCAGCGTTCTATGGTCGACCAAGCTCCGATACCGTGCTCTTTTCCGGCCTTCCGGATGAGATCACCGAATCGCTTGAGGGCGATGATGTCGAGCAGATGGCCGAGCGCATCGGCCTTCAGGTCATCAAGCATCCGGAGCGCGATTGCCGGCTGGGCAATTTCGATTGTCCTGCCATCGTCGCCTTCGCCGATGGCGGCGTGCTCCCGCTCTTGGAGATGGCCGAGGACGGCTCCTATATCACCGACATCGTTCCCGTCGCCGGCGTTTCCTCGCGTCTGTCGCGCGAGGACCTGATTGCGCTGAAGCCAGAGACGGCCTTCGCCTTCACGCTCTACTATCAGAACGCCTCGGAAGAGGCGCTCGTCGGCAATGCCGTCGAGATCGAAAAGCGCCACTGGCTGGCAACGACGCTGGCGCCTTACTGGCGCACCTATGTCCGCGTCATGGTGGCCGCACTCTTCATCAATCTGATCGCGCTCGGCTCGCCGTTGTTTACGATGAACGTCTATGACCGCGTTCTGCCCAACAAGGCGATCCCGACGCTATGGGTTTTGGCCGCCGGCATCACGCTTGCCTATCTCTTTGATTTCTTGCTGAAAACAGCGCGCTCCTCGCTGATCGATTATGCCGGCCGCAAGGCCGACCTGCGCCTGTCGCAGATGCTGTTCGACAAGGTGCTGAACTCGACGCTGGCCTCGCGCCCGATGTCGACGGGAGAGTACGCCAACCGCGTCACGCAATATGAGTTCGTGCGCGAATTCTTCACCTCGAACACGATCGGCGTCATCATCGACAGCCTCTTCGTCTTCATCTTCCTCGCAGTCATCTATCTCATTTCCGGCTGGCTGGTCGTCATCCCCGCCGTCGCCTTCGTGCTCTCGGTCGTGATCGGTCTCTACGCCCAGGCCGCCATCGGCAAGCGCATGGCGACCGCCGCCAACGAGGCCTCGCGCCGCCAGTCGCTGCTGGTCGAAACCATCTCGACGATCGAGACGCTGAAGAGCCTGCGCGCCGAAGCCACCATGCTGCGCCGCTGGCAGGAACTGACGAAATATTCCAGCCGCACCAGCGAAGAGATCAAGCACGTCTCCACCAACGCCATCAACATGACCATGTTCGTGCAGCAGATGGTGAGCGTTCTGATCGTCATCGCCGGCACCTATGAGTTCTCCGAAGGCCGCATCGCCATGGGCGCGATCGTTGCCACCGTCATGCTCGCCAGCCGCGCCGGCGCGCCGCTCGGCCAGATCGCCATGACGCTGGCGCGCTTCCGCCAGGCCACCATGTCGCTGCGCATCCTCGACAAGATCATGGAACAGCCCGATGACCGCCCCTCGACGGTCGGTTTCGTCAACCGCGAGATCACCCGCGGCGCCTTCTCTTTCCAGGATGTCTCGTTCCAGTATCCGGGCTCGGATTACCCCGTCATCAACAAGCTGTCCTTCAACGTCAATCCCGGCGAGCGCATCGGCATCATCGGCCGCATCGGCTCCGGCAAGACCACGCTGGGACGCCTGCTGGATGGCCTGTTTGCCCCGTCCGGTGGCCGCGTGCTGATCGATGGTGTGGATATCCGCCAGTATCACATGGCCGAAGTGCGCGCCAACGTCGCCGTCGCAGGCCAGTCCTCCGATCTGTTCTCGGGAACGGTGAAGGAAAACCTGCTGCTCGGCCGCGCCGACGCCACCGATGAGGAACTGCTTGAAGTCGCCCGCATGACCGGCGTCGACGAGTTCGTCGGCACCCATCCGCGCGGCTTTGACATGCCGGTTGGCGAGCGTGGCAGCAATCTGTCGAGCGGCCAGAAGCAGGCGCTCACCATCGCCCGTCTCCTGCTCACCCGCCCCAAGGTCGTGTTCCTCGACGAGCCCTCGGGCGCCATGGACCTCGCGACCGAGCGCAACCTGATCGCCCGTCTCTCCAAGGCCTTCGACCGCAAGACCACACTGATCATCGCCACCCATCGCTACAGCATGCTGGATCTCGTCGATCGCCTGATCGTCATCGACAAGGGCCGCATCATCGCCGATGGCCCGAAGCAGGCCGTCATCGAAGCCATGCAGCGCAAGCCCGGTGCACCCGCGGCGGCCGTGGCCCCGCAGGCCGTGGCCCCGCAGGCCGTGCCGGTTGCAAGACAGGCTCCGGTCACGCCGGTCGCCATGTCCGTCGCCCCGGTCACCTCAGTCGCGCCGGCCCCCGCAGGCTCCGCCGCCATGCCGGTCGCGCAGGTGGCAACCGCGGCTCCGTCCCATCCGATCCCGGTCGCGTCAGTCGCCTCTGGAGCGCCTGTCGGCCCGGCGGCCGCTGCGAACGTGACGCCCATCGTGCCGGGGGTTAAGCTGTCATGAAGAACAAGCACGACAACCCGCCCTTTCTCGCCCGCGCCATTCTCGGCCTCGTGGCGCTCGTCATCGCCAGCTTCGTCGCCTGGGCGGCGATCGCCAAGATCAACGAGATCGCCCGCGGCGAAGGCAAGGTCATTCCCGTCTCGAAGACGCAGATCATCCAGTCGTCCGAACCCGGCGTCGTCCAGCAGATTGCGGTCGTTCTCGGCCAGGTCGTGCGCAAGGGTCAGCTCCTGGTCCAGCTCGACAACACCACCACCACCTCTACGCTCGGTGAATCGGTTGCCAAGGCCCGCGCGCTCGGCGCCAAGGTGGCGCGCCTGAAGCTCGAGGAAGAGGGCAAGTACGACGAGCCCTATAATTGCCCTGAGGATATTCTGGCCGTCGCCAAGGAAGTCTGCGCCAACGAAGCCCAGCTTTTCGCCGCCGATCGCGCCAGCTACACCAACAAGCTCGGCGTGCTGAAAGAGCGCGTCCGCCAGCGCGAAAACGAGCTTAGCGAGGCGCACGCCAATATCGACCGCCTGACGCAGAACATCGACGGCGCGCAGCGCCAGTACGACCTGATCAGCCCGCTCGCCAAGAAGAAGCTGGTCGCTGAGACCGAAGTTTTGAAGACCGAGCGCGACCTCACCGATCAGCAGGGCCAGCTCAAGGTCTATCAGGAAAGCATCGATCGCCTTCAGGCCGCCGTGCAGGAAGCCAAGCTGCAGCTCGGCGATCTCGCGCTCGAACTGCGCCAGCAGGCGCTGACGGACAAGGCGCAGGCGCTGGCCGAGCTCTCGGTCGTCGACGAAACCGTGCGCGGCGCATCCGATCGCGTCAAGCGCACCGATATCCGCTCGCCTGTTGATGGCATCGTCAACACGCTCGAGGTCAACACCATCGGCGCCTATGTCGATCCCGGCCGCGTCATCGCCGGCATCGTTCCGACGGCCGACACGCTGCTCGTCGAAGCCAAGATCTCGCCGCGCGACGTCGCCTTCATCCGCCGTGGCCAGCCGGCCATCGTCAAGATCACGGCTTACGACTTCTCGATCTTCGGCGGCCTCGAAGGTATCGTCGAAAACATCTCGGCCGACAGTCTGGTGGAGAAGGAAAAGGGCGAGACCTACTATCTCGTGCAGGTCAAGACCGACAAGTCGGAGCTCGCGCGCGACGGCAAGACCTATCCGATCATCCCGGGCATGGTTGCCTCGGTCGAGATCATGACCGGCAGCAAGACCGTGCTCAGCTATCTCATGAAGCCGATCAACAAGGCGCGCACCGAAGCGCTGACGGAGCGCTGACCATGCTGATCGTCAAGCCCGGAATTCAAGACGCAACCGATCTCGAACCATCAGACGAGCAACTGCCCGCGATCGATGCCGAAGAGATCGAGCCGCGTTTCCGGGCTGTCGCGGGTCGTGGCGGCGAGCGTCGCGGCATCCGGCTGGAGCGCATCTATTGGGACGGCCTCAGCCGCATGTCGGCCTCCGGCAAGATGTCGACCGCCGATCTCGTGCACTACACCGCCTCGCAGATGCCGGAATCCGGCAATCTCGCCTCGCTTCTGCGCGTCCTGAGCTTGAAATGGGCGCTGCGCCGGCTGGATACGGTCGAGGACATTTCCTCGCTTGCCAATGTCAACGCCATCATCCAGGCCTCGCCATCGCCGGCGATCCTTTTGACGCATGAAAAGAAAGTGCAGCTCTTCAACGACGCCTTCCTGTCGATGCTGCGCCAGCGCCTGCCGCTCGGCGATCTCGCGCAGCTGACCAAGAGCCTGCGTTTCTCGATCGACACCCAGATCGAAGAAGCCATCGCCACGCTGTCGCGCAACAAGGGCAAGACGCTGGCGACAGGCTTCACCATCACCGTCGGCACCCAGACCATGAAGGGCCAGATCAACCTAGCTTTGGCGCCGACGCACGAAAAGTCGATGCTGATCGGCTACATCTCCCGCTACTGATCCCGACTCGGCCGAACCACCTCAATCCTCGAAACGCCCCGCCGCATCCCGGTCGCGCTCGTATCGATGCTTCAACGGAAACGCCGGAAGCCACCCCTCGCGGCGGATGGTCCACAGCTCATACGCCGGCTGGAACTGGTCCTTACTATCAAGCGACCCGAGATTGACCTCGACCTCATCGCCGCTCCGCCCAAACACCGGCGACCCGCAGCGCGGGCAGAAGAACCGCCCATTATACTCCCCCGTCTCCCCCTCGACCCGCACCGCATCCTCGGGAAAGATCGCAGACGCATGAAACAGCGCCCCGTGATGTTTGCGGCAATCCAAGCAATGACAGATGCCGACCCGATAGGGCGCACCGGATACAGTCAAACGAACGCGGCCGCAGAGGCATCCGCCGGTAACTTCGCTCATGCCGTTTCTCCTCAGTCTGCAAATCCTGGAAACCAAACGGCGTCGCCGCGCAAAAGTTCGCAATCATTCTGCAAGCCTTGGCTACAAGCTTCGTTTCGTCAGCCTCATGCGATCGAGCCTGTAGCTCTCATGGAAATGGTTCTTGACCAGATTGAACCAGTCCTCCGGCAGCGCGCCGAGCACGCAGGTGTCCTCCACGATCCGGCGCTGGGATATCCATTGCGCCGGGCGCAGGTCCGGACCGGGCCAGACGAAGGCATTGACCTCGTCGGTGTAGATCCATTGCGGTCTGGCATCGAGCCCGATGTGGTGGCGCAATTTCGCGGGCACCTCGAGTGCCCTGCGACCCTCCGGTGGGCGCATATGGGAAATGCCGAGCGCATAGACGAATGTCGACCCAAGCTCGTCGCGCGTCGATAGGATGAGCGCGGTCGGATAAACCTTCTCGCCGTCTTGCCGCGTCCTGGCCTTGCTGGCCCACAGATATTCGTAGGCGACGACATGACCGATGGGCGGCAGGGCGGGGATCTTCATCGCGTCATCGCTTCAGCTTGGCTGACACGTCTTCCTCCTCGATATCGGGCAGGTCATCCAGATTGTAAGGCGTGTCGGTCTCCACGCGCGCCTGCATGATCTGATCCACTTCGCTTTCCGACAGGGCGCCCACGGGAAGCGAAACCCTGAAACGATCCCAAAGCTGATGAAACATCTCCGCCGAGACGAGATAGGCGGTCGGCCTGCCGTATTTGGTGATCTCGACCGGTGCCTGTTGGACCTTGTCGTGCCACTCGCCAAAATTCTTCTGAAACTCCGAAGCAGGGACACGTGGCATGCTGGCCTCCATTTTCCGTAACATGCACAACATACACAAAATCCGGCCATTTCTCAAACACCGCAAAAGTTTCCGGGGAGGGCGGCTTTCACCTCTGTAAAGATATTCACCCATGTGGTTGACTATCGCTTGGATACGGACATATTCAACCACATGGGTGAATGAAATGGATGAAGACGCACTGTCACGGATATTGAAGGCTGCGGGGGATACCACGCGGCGTCAGATCCTGACGCTCCTCGTGCAAGAGGGGCCTCTCAGGGTGACGGGGCTCGCTGGTCATTTCGACATGTCCCTGAATTCCGTCTCCAAGCACATCAAGGTTCTGGAGGAGGCGGGGCTGGTCACCCGGCGTACTTTGGGCCGCGAGCATTTCATTGCCGCGGAGCTTGAACCGCTGAAACTGACGGAAGACTGGTTCGCGCAACTGAAGTCGATATGGGAGCTGCGCCTGACGGCGCTGGAAGAGTTACTCGTTTCAAAGGAGTGAAGTCATGTCCGAACTAGAACTGACGGTAAGCCGAAAGATCGCCGCCTCGCGCGAGAAGATTTTCAACGCCTGGCTCTCGCCAACAGCACTGGCGAAATTCATGAAGACGCCTTCAGGCAATTTCGACGCCCGAAATGTCACCACCGATCCGGTCAAGGGCGGCCGCTTCATGATCGTGATGGTGACACCGGAGCGCGAGATCCCGCATTCCGGTACCTATCTCGAAGTCGATCCCTATTCGCGCCTGTCCTTCACCTGGGAATCCCCGCATTCGCTGGATGACAGCGTCGTCACTATCGATCTCAAGGAGATCGGCCCTGAAACCACCGAGCTGACGCTGAAGCAGGTGAAATTCCGCAGCGAAGGCGCCCGTGACGGCCATATCCAGGGCTGGACCTCGATCCTCGGCGAACTCGACAAATACTTCGGCTGAACCCGGGGACCGACATGAAAAAGCCGCCGGCAATGCAGCGCCGGCGGCTCCATTTCGCCTCGGTATCGAAGCGGGATGCGAGAGGAGGCCAGCCCCGGCCCTCGCCATTGCCTTCCAATCAGAAGGCAACACCTTCGCCAGGCGCGACCTTTTCGATCGGCATGGCAGATGCCATCTGGCTGCCGCCAACGCGCGAGCCGTGCAGATAGCCCTTGCCGCCGGCGATCGAATAGAGCGGCATGTAGTCGGGCAGGCGGCTGTCGGCGAGAACCTCGTCGCGCATGTTGTCGAGAATATAGTGGTTGCCGCCGGCCGAGACAGAGAGAACAGCGTGGTAGAAATGGCGCTTCTGGTCGAAGAGAACGACGATCGCCATGTCCTTCAGGTCGACGCCTTCGGCATTGAGTGCCGCCATCTTCAGGATCGCGAAATCCTCGCAATCGCCCTGCTGGCGCTTCAGCGTCTCGGAAGGCGTCGCCCAGTAATCGGCGACCTTGTAGGTGTCGATGTCGCGGGCATAGCGGATCGTGTGGTTGATCGTGGTGTTGATCGTGTTCATCTTGTCGCGCAGCGATGCCTGCGTGGTCTTGGCGAACGATGCCTTGACCGCGCTGACGGCCTCCGTGCACTTGCCCGCGCCGCAGGAAATGGCGGTGCCGCTGGTCATTTCGTCCAGCGAAGGCGCCAGCCGCTTCAGGGCTGCCAGGCGCTTGAAGGGGATCGCTACCGATCCGAACACGCCGCCATCATCAGGGCGCGCGGCGATCGAGGGGCGGGTTGCCGGCTTCACGGATGCGGTGGTCTCGGGGCTGAATGCGGCGACCGCAACCGGCGCCGGCGTCTTTAGGGTCGCGAGATCGATCGAGCCGAAAGCCTGTGCAAGACCGCGTCCGGCGAGCGTGACGAGGCGTGCCATGCCACCGACGCTGACAGCGCTTGCCGCCTGCTCGGCGATGCTTGCCGAAATATAGCTGGAGTAAGATGCGCCGTATGCTTCTGTATTATACAGAACAGAAGCCGATGCGTTATTGTAAGAAAAAGAAGAAAATGCCGAAAGAAGTGCGATAAAAGCGATTTTGTTTGTTTTTGTTCTTTTGGTCACGGGACTTAATTTCTCCACTTGTTGGGAGAAATGTACCGATCAGCCATAAATATCGGGTTTGGAAGCGTGGATAACTTAGAACGAAGTTATCCGCTCAAAAAAGCTGAAAATTTTAGCTTTTCCGTCAACCAAGTTTGGGGGAAGGGTTTGCTTTCGCCAGATGCCTATGCAGATATGAAGCCGCGAAATGGCCGCTATAGACGGCCTGACAGGGTTTGGGGGAAGCAGTGATCGTTAAGGGCAGGGATGTGGCGCGTAGCGCGCATGGTTTACGCGGCGTCCGTCGCGCAGCCCACAAGGGGGCGCAAGCCGCCCGATCGCTCCTGCTTCTCTCCGTCGTCCTTTCCTGCACGGCGCTGGCAGCCTGCCAGTCCGACGTTGACGGCATCGCCAGGAACGTCAAGACCAACGACATCAAGCCGCCGTCGAGCGATGTCGAAGAAAGCTTCGGCGAAAACGGCGCCGAGATCACCTTGCTGATGCAGAAAGGCTCGAACGGGCTCTTCGAAGGGCCGTCGCGCGATGTGAGAGATGCCGCGGCCCTCGGCATCGGCGAACTCGGCGCCAACCAGGCATTCGTCAAGGTGATCGACGTTGCGAGCCCCGCTGCCGCGCCTGCCGCGGTGGCCGCCGCCAAGTCCAGAAGCTCGGCGATCCTTATCAGCTACCTGCCACCGGCGACCACGGCCGCCGTCGCCGCCATGCCGTCCGACCAGCGCCCGCCGCTCCTCAATCTCGGCCAGCCCGTGCCGGCAACATCAGGCAATGTCTACAATCTCGCATCGAGCGAAACCGACAGCGCGCTGGAAGGCCTGCGCACGGCCGCTGCCAGCGGCCACAAGAAGGTCGTCGTTTTCGCCCAGCGGGATCTCCCGCAAGCAGCCGATCTGAGACTGGCGGACGCCATCCGCGCCTCGGGCGGCACCTTTCTCGGCATCACCAGATATGACCTGACGGATGCGGCGGCCGCAGCCGCGGTGCAGACGGCCAAGCCGCAGCTGCAGCAGGCCGATACGGTGCTCATCCTCGGCCGCACGGCGATCACCACCACCATCGAAGGGGCGATCAAGGCCGGCGGCCAGAGCAATCTCAATTTCGTCGGCACCAGCGCCTGGCCGCCGCAGACCTACCGCGAACCGACCGCCAACGGCACGCTGATCGCCATGGTCGAACCCGAGGCCACCTCGCTGATCTCGGAGCGCTATCAGCGCCACTACAAGCGCCCGCTCTCGGCCGATGCCGCCTATGGCTATGACGCCATCGCCATTGCGTCGGGCATCATCCGCACCAAGGGGCCGACGGGCCTCAACGCCGAGACGCTGACCAGCAAGGTCGGCTTCCGCGGCGTCACCGGCCTCTTCCGTCTGTCGCCATCCGGCCAGGTCGAGCGCCGCTTGAGCCTCTACGCCATCGGCGGCGGCAAGCTCAACGTGCTCGCCGCCGCACCGGCTTCGTTCTGACGCAAACCGCCCGATCAGCCGGCCGTCGCGGCGGCGGCGAAGAACCCTTCTGGGCTCTCCACTTCCACCAGCCTCTTGCCGTCGATCTGCCAGAAGCGGTTGCCGACATTGCGGATGAAGTCGCGATCGTGCGAGACCAGCAGGCAGCTTGCCTGCCGCGCCATCAGCTCGCTCTCCAGCGCCTCCTGGCCCTCGATGTCGAGATGGTTGGTTGGTTCGTCCAGCAGGTAGAAATTCGGGTTGGTCAGCCGCAGCGCCAGCATCCCAAGCCGTGCCTTCTGCCCGCCAGAGAGCCTGCCGATCGGCTTGCCCTGCATCTCGATCGTCATGCCGGCGCCGGCAAGCAGCGCGCGGGCTCTCGCATCGCCGACATCGAAACGCCTCAGGATCATCCGCATCGGCGTCTCCTCGTCGATCAGCTCGTTCAGCGCCTGGTCGCCATATCCGAGCACCAGCGACGGCGTCGCCTTGATGCCCTCGACGGCGCCGTCAGCCTCCATGATCGCGCGCCGCAGCATCGTCACCATCCGGCTCTTGCCCATGCCATTGGCGCCCAGCAGAACGATGCGATCCCCCTGGCAGATGAACAGCTTGCCGGTTTTGAAGAGCGGCGTGCCATCAGGCCGCACTACCGCCGCATCCTCGAGCGTCACCAGCACCTTGGCGTGCGTGCCGCGATTGGCAAGCCGGATCGCGCCCGACGAGCGTTCCAGATGCGCGGGTTTCGCCGCGTCCTCCAGCTTCTCCGCACGTTGCTTCAGCTGCTTGGTCTTGACGACAAGCAGGTCGCTGCCGGAGTTGATGCCGATATTGTTGAGCTTGGCGGCCTGCTGGCGCAGCTTCTCCGCCGTCTTCATGTCGCGCTGGTAGCGCCGCTCGTCGGCCGCATCGCTGTCGTCGAGCGCTTCCCGCGCTTGCGAATAGGGCAGCGAAAACAGCGCCGATTGCTCGGGCCTCAGAAACAGCGTCCGGTTGGTCGTGGCGTCGAGAAAGGCGCGGTCGTGGCTGGAGATGATGACGGGCATGTCGCGCGGCAGCGCGTTCAGCCAGTCCTCAAGCCGGGCGATCTTGCCGAGGTCAAGATGGTTGGTCGGCTCGTCGAGCAGAAGCACGTCCGGCTCGGTCACCGAGACCCGCGCCAGCATCGCCAGCCGCTGCCAGCCGCCGCTGAGCTGCCCCACCGGCCGCTCGCGCATGTCATCGGGCACATCGAGACCGGCAAGCACCATGTCGACCCGCCAGGTCTCGTTGAGCTGCTGGTCCTCCGGCAGCGCCTTCAGCACCGCCTCGTGCAATGGCAGCGCGAGCAGGGCAGGCGGCACGTCCTGTTCGACATGGCCGATGGTGAGCCCACGCGAGCGGGTGACGTCGCCCTCGCTCGGCTCTATCGCGCCGGACAGGCAGCGCAGCAGCGTGGACTTGCCGCGCCCGTTTGCGGCGACAAGGCCGATGCGGTCGCCGGCGCCGATAGCAAGCGTGAGGTTGGAAAACAGCGGCTTGCCGAGGGTGATGCCGAGATTGCGGATATGGATTGTCGTCATGATCTTGCTCTGGTCTTGCGAGCAGGCACAGGCGCGTCGCGGGCATCAGCCTTCATCGCGCGCGTATGCTCAAGCTCGGGGGATCTAGAAACATGCAGGCGAGCATAGGCTCACGGCTGCAGTGCCACGAGGGGCGGACCAGGAAGAGGGTGTCGAGAAACGGTCTCTGGTCAGCCCTGCAAACGCATTTGCAGGGCGTTGACGGGGCCACGCTGGCGATTGAATCGGAAATGTATCGTCACGCGCAACCCTCCTTTCTCAAGTATCTCGGCAATAGCATTGCGGCCGCGAAAATTCAACCGTGATGCTCGTGCACCGTGATCCGTGCGCTCAAGGGCTCCGCCTAGATCAGCTAGTTGTCCAACTTAGCTAGGCGGCTTGGCGAAGAACGGGATTTTGTTGTCCTTCAGGTGTCGTCGAAGCGCTGGGGTGATGCTCACACACAAAGCAAGTGCCTCGGCGGAGAAGGTTGGCAAAAGGTTGGCTGTCGATTGGCTCAGAGCCGCCATTTGAGTGAGGATGATTTGCGCAGGCTCATCGGAAACGTCAATTGCGTTCAGCATGTAATCGCCAGCCGGTGTTCCTACTTTCATGCGTGAGCGAAGCTCACGCTTAAGGTCGGCGAACTCGTTGAGTGCATCGCACACAGCTTTGTGACGCATATCGAGCACCGCAAGTTGCCGTACTATCTCGTATTCACGCGCTTCGATGAAGACTAGCAACTCGTGCGGCTCGATAGTGATCCGCTCATGTCGCCCGGCTTTGACCTTGATGAAGCTCCAAAAAGGGAGACGCTGATCGTTGTGAGCTTTGTGTTTATTTTTTGCGTCCTTGAACTCCCGATGCTTCTCCGCGAGGTCATTCGCAATCAAGGACGCCTTGAATGCCACAGCAATCGCTTCGCTTCGCCGTTGCTTCCGAAAATCACGTCCAGCGAAGTAGGCACTCGTGATCGCGGTCAGAACTGCGGTCAGCAAAACGCCGCCAAAACCCACCCAAACTTCCATGGGTATCGAGGCGATCCAGGATATGAAGGCGCCAAGTTTGTTCAATCCATCCAAAGCTTTTCACCGGCGTATTTTGGGCGCTAATTTTAGGCGCTGACAGATTGCTGTACGAAAACTCAACCGTGATGCTCGTGCACCGTGATCAGGAAGATCGCATCGGCCTCGATCGCCTTCAGGATCACGCCGCCGTCGCTGCGGTAGATCTGCAATTCCGAAAGCACGCCCGCAGCCGAAAACAGGATGATATCGACAAGCGGCCCGTAGGGATCGGCGACCTCCTTGTCGTCGAAATAGCCGGACGCGACGGGGTGCGCCGGCAGGTCGGCGGGCCAATCGGTCCTGTCGCGCAGGCGAAGGCGCAGCGAGCCGGATGCGTCGATCTCGGCGGCGCGGTAATGGTCGCAGTCCCAGGCTGGCGGCACCTCGCCGCGCGCGGCGTGTCGCGCCAGACGCTGGATGATCTGCTTTTCTGCGGGGTTCAACTCTCTCCAAATCAACGTCACGCGGTCGCTTCCGAAAAGGGTTGAGGGATCAGGGTTACCGTTTCAGGCTGCCGAGGATGCCGCGCACCAGCGCCCGTCCGACCTGGGTCGCCACGGTGCGGGCCACGCTCTTCATCGCCGCTTCCACCACCGTCTCGCGCTGGTAGCCGCCGGAGCGGGGGCGGCCTTGCGCCTGCTTCTCGTCCTTGTCGTCGTCGCCAAAGCCCGGCAGCGTCCAGCGGCCGGAGGCGCTTCCCTCCGTCGGCTGTGTCGGCTGCGCCTGCTTGGCGGCATCGGAATCCGATGCCTTCTGCGCCCGCGCCGCCAGGATCTCGAAGGCGGATTCGCGGTCGATATCCTCGTCATAGACGCCGAGCACCGGGCTCTTGTCCATCACCTGCTGGCGTTCCTGGTCCGTCAGCGGCCCGACACGGCCGGATGGCGGCCGCACCAGCGTGCGCTCGACGATCGATGGCGCGCCCTTGGCCTCCAGCGTCGAGACCAGCGCTTCGCCGGTCCCGAGTGTGGTGATCACGGTCGCGCAATCGAAGGCCGGGTTGGGGCGGAATGTATCGGCCGCCGTCTTCACCGCCTTCTGCTCGCGCGGCGTATAGGCGCGCAGCGCGTGCTGCACGCGGTTGCCGAGCTGCGCCAGCACCGTCTCCGGCACGTCGAGCGGGTTCTGCGTGACGAAATAGACGCCGACGCCCTTAGAGCGGATCAGGCGCACCACCTGCTCAACACGCTCGACGAGCACCTTCGGCGCGTCATTGAAGAGCAGATGCGCCTCGTCGAAGAAGAACACCAGCTTCGGCTTCTCCGGATCGCCCACTTCAGGCAGCTCCTCGAAGAGTTCGGACAGCAGCCAGAGCAGGAAGGTCGCGTAGAGGCGCGGGTTCATCATCAGCTTGTCGGCGGCGAGCACCGAGATGTTCCCGTAGCCGCGATTGTCTGATCGCATGATGTCGGTAATCTTCAGCGCCGGCTCGCCGAAGAAATGCTCGGCGCCCTGCTGCTCGAGCACCAGGAGCGCGCGCTGGATCGAGCCGACGGAGGCCTTGGAGATCAGCCCATACTGGCTGGAAAGCTCGGTGGCGTTCTCGCCCATATAGTTGAGGAGGGCCGAGAAATCCTTGAGGTCGAGCAGCGGCAGGCCGCCTTTGTCGGCGATCTTGAAGGCGATGTTGATGACGCCTTCCTGCGGCTCCGACGCATCCATCAGCCGGGCGAGCAGGAGAGGGCCCATCTCGGCGATGGTGGTGCGCACCCGGTGGCCCTTTTCACCGAACAAGTCCCAGAAGATGACCGGGAACTGATCCGCTTCGTAATCGTCGAAACCGATCTGCTCGGCCCGCTTGGTCATCCAGTCCTGCGGCCGGCCCTTCATGGCAATGCCGGAGAGGTCGCCCTTGATGTCGGCGCAGAAAACAGGAACGCCGGCCTTGGCGAAGCCTTCGGCCAGCACCTGCAGCGTCACCGTCTTGCCGGTGCCGGTGGCGCCGGTCACCAGTCCGTGGCGGTTGCCGTATTTGAGTTCCAGATATTCGGGGGTGTTGATACTGTCATCAGGGTTGCGGCTGGTACCGATGTAGATCTTGCCATCCTCGAGCATGCGAAAGGTCTCCCTGCCGGCGACGGACGCCGATTGCGTCAAAATGCGGAGAGCATAATCCGCATGTTCATTGTAATATGGTTTGACTGTTATAAGCAGGGACCGCAATGCCGACAACTGTCTGCATTAAAAGGAAAACTGGATAAGCGATGATCGCGTCGCGGATGCCTTGAGTTGCCACTCGAAGTCGATTAACGTTGACGTTAACGTCAATAAAACCAGGAGGATGACGATGAATGAAATCGTGGATCAGATAGCCGCACGGGTCGGCATTCCGGCCGAAGTGGCCGAAAAGGCGCTCGGCATGATGCTTGGCTTTCTCCAGCGCGAAGCGGCCGACGGCCCGGTCGCCCGGATGATCGAAGCCATTCCGGGCGCCTCCGATCTGGTTGCCCAGTATAACGGCGCCGGCGAAACCGGCGGCGGCGGCCTTCTCGGCAGCATCATGGGCGCGCTTGGCGGCGGCGGCATCATGGCGCTCGGCCAGCAGCTGATGTCCGAAGGTCTCGGCATGGGCGAGATCACCTCGCTCGCCAAGGAAACCCTTTCAATTGCCGAACAGCACGCCGGCAAGGAAGTCGTCGACGAGGTCGTGGCCTCGGTGCCGGGCCTCAGCCAGTTCGTTTGATCGGATTGGGTTGATGGATGATGCAGCGGGCGGATTTTCCGCCCGTTTTGCTATGGGGTGGATGGTGAGGTGGGCGTTTGCGCGTGTCGCCCCCTCATCCGCCTGCCGGCACCTTCTCCCCGTTGGGTAGAAGGGAAATGCGGCGCCCGCTCGCCTCTTTGCTCAACGCCCGAGATGGTGCAAGGCGGTGCCACGAGTCTCTTCTCCCCAGCGGGGAGAAGGTGCCGGCAGGCGGATGAGGGGGCCAGGCACGCTGACCTTCACGGCCCGGCGATATCCACCACCCAAACCCAACAAACCCTACTGCGTCACCTCAACCAACTGCATCCACACGGCGGCCTGATCCCGCGCCGTCTGCCGATCGGCCTCATCCAGCGCGCTCCCGCCGCAAAACCGCTCCACCTGCGCCCGGTCACTCTCCGCCGTCGCGGCATGCTTCGCTCCAAAGATCACATGCCGCCACGCGCAGCCCAAAACGCGATCCTCGACGATCGCCGTATCGCACCCGGTACTGAAGCACAGCGCAACCCTGTTCTGGCTCTCATAACCGCCACCAACCGCACGCGCATAAGTCACCGCCCACCCAGCACGCGTATCCCGGCATCCGGCCGGGTCCGCGCTAAGGTCGCACGATGTCGTGGCGACATAATCCTTCGCCGCTGGGAAGTCGGGGAATTCGGCCAGATTGACGCATCCGCAAGCCAGAAGTGCTGCCGCAAACCACTGCAATATCGCCTCCCGCCGTTGCGCGACCACACTGCTTGCTGGGAGACACCGGAGGATGGCTCACGACAGGCCAAATCAGTGATGAATGCCAAATCAGTCGTGATTGTATGTGTTATCGCCGCTCGCCGAAAGTGGGTTTCGGCCCGGAAAATCGATCCTGACGCGGTCCTGGTTCAGGCGGCCGGATGGGGTGTCAGTGCTTGCTTTTTGTCTCGCGGGCAAGCTTCAGGATGACGTCATCAGCCGCGTCGGCGAGAGCCATGGCGATTTCGGCGGCTTTCCACCCTCTCTTCTCTCCGTCACGGATAAGTTCGAAGAGCATAGGCTCGAATTCGGACCGGCAGGTCTCCATTCGCTGGTCTGAATTGGATCGATTCTTGGAAGACTGAATATCCGTCATCATCAATACCCCAGATTAGAGGGTAGATTTAGCAAGGCCGCTGAAGAGCGCAAGTAAATATGTTAATCGGTCATTAACAATTCGATTTTTTTGCCTGACATAAGCAAAAAAACAACTAGGAACCCGGGAAGGGCCCGTCGGGGTGTGACGGGCCCCCGCTTTCTTTGTCGCACTGGAAAAGCAACGCTGTCAGCAGTAAAAGCTTGGATCCCAGGAAGTAACCGGTCAACTTCTACCTTTTTTGTACTTGGTACCGCCTTTCAGCGGCGAAGCGAGCCGTTTCCCGTAAATATTATGGGTTTATTTCTGAAGGCTAGCGCGTGAGCATGGTTGTTCCGGATATACTAACATAAGAGTGTATTTTTATTCATGTGCGCTTTTTGGGTTGTGTAGAATAACGCCGAGCTCGTGCCATTGCCGGCCATCCTTGCGGATCAGCTCGTCGGCGCAGGTCGGCCCCATGCTTCCTGGCAGGTAGGGCTCCGGCTGGTCGTGGCTTGTGCCCCAGAGATCGAGGAAGGGCTGCACGGCGGCCCAGCCCGCCTCGATGCCGTCGGCGCGCTGAAACAGCGTCTGGTCGCCGATGAAGAGATCGTAGAGCAGGGACTCGTAGCCGGTCATCTTGCCGATATCGAACTTGTCGGCATAGCGGAAGTCGAGCGAGACAGGCACGGTATCGACGGAGAGCCCCGGCGACTTGATCGACAGCTCGACGCTGAGGCCTTCGTCCGGCTGCACCTGAATGACCAGCCGGTTCGGCGGCAGGCTGCGCTTGATGTCGGTCTCGCGAAACTGCGCGAAGGGCACCTGGCGAAAGGTGACGACGATCTCGGTATCGCGCGCCTTCATCGCCTTGCCGGTCCGGAGATAGAAGGGAACGCCCGCCCAGCGCCATGTATCGACATAGAGTTTCAGCGCAACGAAGGTTTCCGTCCTGGTGTCGGGCGAGACGTCCTTGGTCTCGCGGAAGGCGGTGACCGGGCTGCCGTTGAGGGGGCCGCTGGTATAGACGCCGCGCACCCCATGCTCGGCCGCTTCCTCGGGCGTATAGATCCTGAGCGCGCTGAGCGCCTTGCTCTTTTCACTGCGGATCGCCTCGGCCCCGAAGCCGTTCGGCGCCTCCATGGCGATCATGGCAAGCAGCTGGAACAGATGGTTCGGCACCATGTCGCGCAGCGCGCCCGTCGCATCGTAGAACTTGCCGCGGCTGCCGACATCGACGGTCTCGGCGGCGGTGATCTGCACGTGGTCGATATAGTTGTTGTTCCACAGCGCCTCGATCATCATGTTGGCGAAGCGGGTGGTCAGGATGTTCTGCACCGTCTCCTTTCCGAGAAAGTGATCGAGCCGGTAAACCTGGCTTTCCGAGACCTTGGAGAGGATGCGCGCATTGAGCGCCTTGGCGGAGGCAAGATCGGTCCCGAACGGCTTTTCGATGGCGATCCGCCGAAACGCGCTGTCGGTCTCCTGGGTCAGCCCGTGTTCGGCCAGCTTCTCCACGATCGTCCCGAAGAATTGCGGCGGTACGGCGAGATAGAAGGCGGCATTACCGCTCGATGCCTTCTCGAGCCGCGCCTTGATGTCGAGATAGATCTCGTCCTTGGTGAAATCGCCCGACGTATAGGCGATCCGCTTGCTGAGGCTCTTCCAACCATCACTTTCGGCATGCGCCCCGCCGTCATCGAGCGTCTTCAGGAAATCATCGAGCCGCGCCACCAGCATCGCATCGTCACCCGGCTCGATGCCGACGCCGAGAATACGGAGATCCTCGCCGGTGAGCCCGCTCTGCGTGAGGTTGATGATCGCGGGAACAAGCAGCCGCCGCGTGAGGTCTCCGGTGGCTCCGAAGATGACAAGCGTGACCGGCGGGCTGGGAGCTGCGTCCATGATGATCTCCTTGATATGGGAGGGGGAAGATAGAGCGGGCGGATGGGGTGCCAAGCGGGGATCGGCTACTCCTGCGGATCGACAGGCGGCCATTGTCGCGCCGTGTGGAGAAGCGTGAGTATCCAGATTGTGCCGTCGTCGATTTCGTAGACGAGACGATAGTGCGGGTGCGGAATGACTTCGCGGGTGCCCGCCACGGTTCCCTGACGCCCAAGATAGGGAACGTTTGAAAGCCTGCGTGCCGCCTCGCTGAAAAGATTATCGATGCGGAGCGCGGCGGATGGGTTATCGGCGGCAATGAATTGGACAATGGATAGACGATCGAGCTCGGCTTGCGGGCTCCAGGCAACCTTCACAGGCCACCATTCTCGATTTTATTGCGGAGGGCTGCGAATGTCGCCTCGACGGCTTCGTTTGGCCGTCCTTTTCCTGCGGCGATCGATTGCCGGGCAACGGCCACCTTAGATTCCAGAAAACTGGCGTATTCCGGCGAGACATGCTGTTGTTCTACATAGTCGCGTACCAGATCAGAGACGATTTCGCCCGCAGCCCGGTTCTCGGCCTTGGCGGCAGCGAGAAATTCGGCGTGCAGCTCAGGATCGAGCGTGATTTCGACGACAGCATTCTTGGCCACGGCCAACCTCCATCTCTGCGCCAAAGATATAGCTGAGACGGCGCCCCCACAAGATGAAAGACGCCATCTCTTAACTCTACCCCTTCACCGCCACCATGAATATCCGCGGAAACCTTAGCAGCACCCGCCCGTCGGACATCTTGGGATAAGCCTTCTCCACCCGCGCCAGATAATCCGCCAGAAACGCCTCGCGATGCTGATCGCCGGCATGGTCGAGATAGGGCCTGAGCCCGGTGCCCTTGACCCATTCGACGATCGCTGCCGCATCCGCCATCGGGTGGTTGTAGGCGGTGTGCCAGATGTCGACGCGCTTGGCCTTGCCGATCAGGCGGGAGTAATAGGTGGAGGGCGGCGGCAGCGGGTTGCGGCGGACGCTTTTGGCCTCGAAGGCGGCCTTCCAGGGGCCGGCATGGGCGGTCTCCTCCATCAAGAGATGCGTCGGCTCCGTCAGGTTGTCGGGCATCTGCACGGCCAGCGCGCCACCGGGCGAAAGCCCATCCATCAGCCGGTCGAAGATATCGAGATGATTGGGCAGCCACTGGAAGACGGCATTGGCGAAGAGGAGATCGACCGGCTCTTTCGGCTGCCATGTCGAGAGATCGGCCTCGAGGAAATCGGTGCCGGGCAGGCGCTTGCGCGCCGCCTCCAGCATGTTGAGATCGCTGTCGAGCCCGCTGACGCCGGAAGCACCGTAGCGGTCGATGATCAGCTCCGTCGAGTTGCCCGGGCCGCAGCCGAGGTCGATGGCGCGCTCGATGTGCTCCATCGGCACCTGAGCCAGAAGATCACGCGCCGGGCGCGTCCGTTCGTCCTCGAATTTCACATACTGGCTTGCCGACCATGCCATGTCGTCTTTCTCCCTTTTTTAGTCCGCGTCTTCGATACGCTTGATCCTGATCTTGTCGATGTTGCGGCCATCGAGCGATACGACTTCGAACGTCAGTTCATCGAAGCGGATCGTCTCGCCCTGATGCGGCAGGTGCCCGAGCCGCCAGAGGATGAAGCCCGCCAGCGTCGAGAAGCGGTCGCCTTCGTCCACCAGATCGACATCAACAAGCTTCGAGGCGTGGCGGATGTCGATCCAGCCGTCCACCGTCAGCGAGCCGTCCTCGCCGCGCTCGATCGATAGCTTCTCCTCGTCCTCGTCGGGAAACTCGCCGGCGATGGCCTCAAGCAGGTCGGTGGGCGTCACCATGCCTTCGAGATCGCCGTACTCGTCGAGCACGATGGCGACCGCTTCGCTGGAATGGCGCAGCTGCTCCATCAGCTTCAGCGCGCTGATGCTCTCATGCACGACGAAGGGTTCGCGGATCGAGCGCTCGACATTGATCGACCCGTCGACGATCAAATCGCGCAACAGGTCGCGGGCGCTGGCCACGCCGATGAAATTGTCGAGGCTCCCTCGCGCGACGGGAAAGCGCGAATGGCCGAGATCGACGATGCGGCGCTGCAGCTCCGCCTCAGGCGCGTCGAGATCCAGCCAGTCGATATCGATGCGCGGCGTCATGATCGATTTGGCCGAGCGATCGGCCAGCGTCAGCACGCCCTGGATCATGTCCTTCTCCTCGTTGGAGAACACGTCCTCTTCGGCCGCCTGTTCAGCGATATGTTCCGCGGTCGGCCCGAGCGTCACCTGCGGCCGCCTGCCGCCGAGCAGGCCGAGCACGGCGTCGGCGGTGCGCTCGCGGATGTTGGTGGGCGTGATCAGCCGCTCGCGATTGTGCCGTGCCAGCTGGTTCAGCGATTCGATGATCACCGAGAAGCCGATCGCCGCGTAGAGATAGCCCTTCGGCAGGTGCACGCCGAAGCCCTCGATGATCAGCGAGAAACCGATCATCATCAGGAAGCCCAAGCAGAGGATCACGACCGTCGGATGCTTGTTGACGAAGCTCGTCAGCGGCTTCGACAGAAGCAGCATGACGCCGATGGCGATCACGACGGCGATCATCATGACAGGCAGGTGCTGCACCATGCCGACGGCGGTGATCACGCTGTCAAGCGAGAAGATCGCGTCGAGCACGACGATCTGCACGATCACCTGCCAGAAGACGGCATGCACCACCTTCTTCTCGGATGTCTCGACATGACCTTCCAGCCGCTCGTGCAGCTCCATCGTGCCCTTGAACAGCAGGAACACGCCGCCGATCAATAGAATGATATCGCGGCCGGAAAAGCTGAACTCCATGACCGAGAAGATCGGCGTCGTCAGCGTCACGATCCAGGCAATCGAGGCGAGCAAGCCGAGACGGATGAACAGTGCCAGGCCGAGGCCGACGAGGCGCGCGCGGTCACGCTGATGCGGCGGCAGCTTGTCGGCGAGAATGGCGATAAACACGAGATTGTCGATGCCGAGAACGATCTCGAGCACGATCAGGGTTGCGAGACCCACCCAGGCGGAGGGGTCGGACATCCAGTCGAAAAACATCAATGGTGTAACGCGGCCACGTTGACGGGACCGCTCCTTTTGCGATGAAAATGTGAAAGGCGGATGACGGCGGCCGCAAGCAGCCGGCGATCGAACTCCGCGATGGATATGAAAAGAGCCGCCCTGAAAGCGGCTATATCAGGCCTGACGCCGATGCGGCGAACAGTGCGCCATCTACAGCCATCCCCATCGCCATCAGCGGACATATCGCTGGAAGACGGGGTGGAGCTGGTAGTGGAAGGGTCACTGTCAGGCATGCGTCAATTTTGAAGGGTAACGTGACCAAGCGCAAGAGGGGGCAGCCTGAAATCGTCGAGATGCACGGCCGATCACAGTGTCTGTGCTCGTCTTCAGCGGGCTTTTAGAGCGCTTCCACCGCATTCTTAGGGATTTGCGAAAGGGAAACTTCATCTATCGGTAGTTACAAAATCCGCAAAATATCGTGCGAGGATTGCAATGGTCAGACGTCATCAGCCCTCCCTGAAGAAAGCCTCCGCGATCGTGTCGCTGGCCGGCGTTGCCCTGGCAGGCCTTGCCGATGCCTCGGCCCAAACGCCGCCACCGCCGCCATCAGTGCCGCCCAGCGTGCTTATCGAGAGCATTCGCGATTATCGCGAGGCCTATCTCGCACAGGTCTTCTCCGTGTTTCGTATCTATAGCGGCCCGGACCAGATTCTGACGGCCGAGGATATCGAACGGGCGCGCAACATTGCGGCGGCAGCCGCGCGCGCAAACGTCATGCAGGAGTTCTTTGCCGCCGACCTCAACGACGACGGCCGCGTCACGCATGAGGAATTGGCGGCGGTCAATCGGAAGCGGCCGGGAGTGTCACCGTTCGAGGTCGTGGGCGCCCATGATGACGGTGTCATCACCCTCGAGGAGGCGAATGCGGCTGCAAGGGCCGGCCCGGCCCAGGCAGGGGACTACGGCGTCGGCGGGATGCTGATCCGCCTGCTTGATCTTGACCCAAACAAGGATGGGAAGCTGACGGCCGACGAGCTGGAAGCGCAGGCCCGCGCCGCCTTTGCCCTCTACGATAAAGATGGCGACGGCACGCTGTCGGCAACCGAAATGCGGGCGCTGGCGACCGCCAGAACTGCCGGCATGCGCGAGCGCGCGGCCGAAGCGCAGATGGCGTCGTGCAGCCTTCCGCCTGCCGGCGCTGCCGATACCATTCTCCATGTTCGAAGCTACGAGGCCGGCGCCCTTTCCGATGTCACGGTTGCCGGGCAGGACGGCGTGACCGAGACCAGCGAGCTCAACATCGAGGCTGGCGATACGCCGCTTTATATCGTCGCATCCTCCTACACCGCCATGATCTGGCGCGTGACGGGCCATGTCGAGCGTGTCAGCCGCATCGTCGTCTCTTCGCCCGCCGGTGCCGGTGCCGTCGGTCTGCCGAAAGAGAAGGTGACGTCCATCCGCTCGCCGGGCTGCCTGCGCTATCAGTCGGCAGCCGTCGCGTCGGGAAGCCAGCAGTTGGCCGCGCTGGGCAAGGCGCTCGGCAAGCCGGTGGACGCGATCATCGATGCCTATACGCTGCCGAAGGCGATGATTCCGTCGGATGGCGTCGCGCCGCGCGATCTGAAGCCCGGGCGAAAGGCCGCGTTGCGCTCGACCGTCGCGTTTTCGGCGGGAGGGTTGGAGAATGTCGATGCCGCCACCTATCGCTCCTTCATGCGCTTCAATCCCTCCGGCCTGATCAGGATCGATCCCGCCGATGTGGTCTCCAACGGCAAGGCGCAGCGCTATGACGTTCTGCCGCAGGAGGCGGGATTGCTGCAATTGCTGATGAGCGGATCGCTGCAGACGCCGCGGCCAGGGCTCTATACGATCGGCAAGCCGATCGCCCGCTTCCCCGCAGGGCTCGCTGGTGCGCATCAGGTCCGGTTCGTTCTTGCTGAAGGGGTTCCGCGTCCGGCCGGCAATCCCGGACATTCGACGCTTGTCCGGGCCGATGGCTCGGTCTTCACGCCCGAGGAGCTGCGGCTCCCCGAGGTGATAAAGGAATGACGGCCCGGGCTTGACCCGCGCCGTCTTGGCCTGATCAGGCCGCCAGGATGCGTGTGCTGTCGCTGTTGGCGACGACTGTCAACAGGTCGCGAGTGCGCGATTCGGCGGCTTCGAAGAAGTCCGACATGTCGCTGTCGATCGTTGCCGAAAACCGGGCGGTTTCAGGGCCGCGGTTGGAGTAGCCATGCGCCTGATCGGCCTCGATCCGGACGATATCGCCGGCGGTGGCTTCGAATTCTTCCAGTCCCTGGTCCGTCATCCGACGGATGATCAGACAGCCTTCGATGATGCGCAGGATCTCGGGGCTTTCGTGGCGATGGAGCGGCGTACGGCCGCCCGCGGGCACCGTGACGTCGAAGATGTTCAGCCAGGTTCCTTCAAGCCGCGTATGCCGCTCGAGCTGGCCTTCCGGCGCAAAGCCGGCCTGTGCGCCCTCGGGCGCATGCGTGTTCACAAATGAGTTGGACATGATGTCTCGCTTTTCTTTTTCTTAGCGGCGAGCGCGATAGACCTTTAGCCGGAGAATGGCAACCCGCTAAAATGCAAGGCTCCGATGCACTTATCGGAACCCACGCAATCAGCGGGTTTTCAGCCGATTGATCACCGCATCGTGTTTGGCCGTTATTGGTTGGCCAGGATGCGTTTGGCGATTTCGTCGAGCGCCAGGGCGTTTTCCTTGATGATCGACGCGGCGATTGCCTTCAGCGCCTTGATGTTTTCGGGCGATGCGTCGTCCAGCGCGTCGTTCTCCTTGGAGCTCAGCTGCCGGTCCAGGCGGAAATAGCTGAGGGAGGCGGCGTTCTCCTTCGTCACGACGGTCGAGTAGTTGATCTTGGTGCCCGGCGGATTGAGCAGCGCATTCGCCTGATAGGAGGCGGTGCTCGCCTGACCCTGCATCAGGATCGAAATCAGGGGTGTATCGTGAGACGGCTGCATCCAGCCGAGAATGCCCCAGCCCTTGGCCTCCTGATAGGCGAAGGGTCGATTCTGCTGGCCGGTGCCGAGCGACAGGAAGACGAGCTCGTCATTGCCCCAGTTCTGCTTGCGCGCCTCCACATAGGCCGCAAGGATAGGATCGTTGGCGAAGACGCCGCCGTCGATCAATGGCACGAAGCGCCTGTCCTTGTTCTTCTCGCCAATTCTTTCGATGAGCGCCGGCGGAAAATAGGTGGGCGCTGCCGATGTCGCCCGCGCCGCTTCCCAGTAGCGGAAATTGCTGTTCTCCTTGTCGGTGTTTGCCATGAACAGTGCTTGCCGCTGCTTTATGTCGTAGGCTGTGATCAGCACCTTGGAGAGCCCGTTGTCGAGCGTCGCCATGCCGAGCTTCTTCTGCAGTCGGCCTTCAAGCGCGTCGGGCTTGTAGCGCGGATCATTGATGCCGAAGGGATTAATGAGCCCGAGCACCGGGTTCTGCTTGAATATCTCGTCGCCCTCATCGGCATAGAGCTCCAGCAGATCTGCCGGCGTGCATGCGGCCTTGTGCGACACATCCGGATGCGGGCAGGTCAGCCCCGCCGCGATGATGCCGCCGGTGGATGTCCCGGCGATCATGTCGAATGCTTTATAAAGCGGCAAGCCATTCAGCCGCGCGGCCAGGTCCACCAGAACGGCCGCCGGGATGATCCCGCGAATGCCGCCGCCATCGATCGAAAGAATAAAACGCTTTGCCATGCTCCCCTCCATGCCGGTTCATCCGGTTGAGGGAAGTATGTGACTTAAACTAAAGATTGCAACAAACTGAAACGCTCGCGCTGATTGAAGTTGGTTGTGCGCGTGTGCCTCACCGCACCCATGAGTTTCGCTGATACACCCATCGCCGCCGCTTAAAGCGCGCGCATGAATATTGCCGCTGACTCACCTGCCGCATGCCGTTTCTTGCTTAGCCTCCGCCGCGACATATTTCTCCTTGACCCCGTCCGCGCGCGGGGTTTTGTCTCCCTGCAATTGTTTGAAGGAGAAACGCATGGCCGTCGATACATCGCCCCGTTCCAACACCTGGACCTATGTCGAGGGAGAGTGGCTGACCGGCAACCCGCCGCTGATCGGGCCGACTTCGCATGCCATGTGGCTGGCCTCCACCGTCTTCGACGGCGCCCGCTGGTTCGACGGCATCGCGCCGGATCTCGACCTGCATTGCCAGCGCATCAACCGCTCCGCCGTCAACATGGGCCTGAAGCCGGTGAAGACCGCCGAAGAGATCGAAGCGCTCGCCTGGGAAGGCATCAAGAAGTTCGACGGTGAGACGCCGATCTACATCAAGCCGATGTACTGGGGTGAACATGGCTCTGCCGGCAGCGTCGTCACCGTCGATGGCGACAGCACCCGCTTCGCGCTCTGCCTGTTCGAAGCCCCGCTCGGCAACAACAAGCCGAACTCGCTCACCGTCTCGCCCTTCCGCCGCCCGTCGCCCGAGACCGCGATGACCGATGCCAAGGCCGGCTCGCTCTATCCAAACAGCGGCCGCGCGATTGCGGAAGCCAGATCCCGCGGCTTCGACAACGCCCTGATGCGCGACATGAACGGCAATGTCGCCGAGACCGCGTCCTCCAACGTGTTCCTCGTCAAGGACGGCGTCGTCAAGACCCCTGTCGCCAACCGCACCTTCCTCGCCGGTATCACCCGCGCCCGCGTCATCGGCCTGCTTCGCCAGGCCGGCTTCGAGGTTCGCGAGGAGACGCTCTCGGTCGACGATTTCATGGCGGCCGACGAGATCTTCACCTCCGGCAACTACTCCAAGGTCGTCGGCGTCAACCGCCTCGACAGCCGCGAATTGCAGGAAGGCCCGGTCACCCGCAAGGCGCTCGAAATCTACATGAACTGGGCATTTGGTCGCAGCGCAAGCGACAGCTGATTGGGTGTAGAGGGAGGAGAGCGTGGCCCCCTCATCCGACCCTTCGGGCCACCTTCTCCCCACGGGGAGAAGGGGAGGTTGAGCAAGTGGCGAGCCCCGAGTCTCTTCTCCCCAGCGGGGAGAAGGTGCCGGCAGGCGGATGAGGGGGCCACACGCACTACGTTGAAAGTCATCATCACTCCCACCCCCACATGGTCCCCCGCATCATGATCGTGCGCCCCCGCCCAACCCTCTTTCGCCTCTTCTTCATCCTCCGCGGCTCGATCATCAAGCGCGTCCTGCCGCAGATCATCCTGACCGCTGTCCTCTCCTCGCTGGTGGTGCTCTGTCACACCCTGTGGCCGGGCGTGCTGCCAGTCTTCAACGGCGCCCCCTTCGCGCTGCTCGGCATCGCGCTGTCGATCTTCCTCGGCTTCCGCAACAACGCCTGCTACGACCGCTGGTGGGAAGCGCGCCGGCAATGGGGCGTGATCGTCTTTTCCGCCCGCCATTTCGCCCGCCAGACCCTGATCCTCGAAACGATGTCGGGCGAAGCCGGAAAAGACGCCCGCAAACGCGTGCTGACGCTCGTCATCGCCTTCGTCCAGTCGCTGGTCCCGCACCTGCGCACCGGCATCTCCCGTCACAAGGTCGAACGCCTGCTGCCAGACGATATCAACGCCCACTACGCCGCCAGCCGCAACCCGCCCGAAGCGCTGTCGCTGGAAATTGCCCGCGAACTCGCCGACCTCCGCGCCAAGAACATGCTGACCGACATCAACTACCAGATGCTCGACCGCACGCTGGCCGATCTGACGCTCGCCCAGGCCTCCTGCGAGCGCATCCGCTGGACGCCCGTTCCCTTCGGCTACACGCTGCTATTGCACCGCACCGCCCATCTCTTCTGCCTGATGCTGCCCTTCGGCTTCGACGACGTGCTCGGCTGGTTCATGCCCTTCGGCACCGCTCTCGTCGCCTACACCTTCTTCGGTCTCGACGCGCTCGGCGACGAACTGGAAGAACCCTTCGGCAAGCAACCCAACGCACTCCCGATCGAGGCGATCGCCGACACGGTCGAGATCAATGTGCGCGAGGCGATGGGCGAGAAGGACCTGCCGCCGCTGCCGGTGGCGGTGGATTATTTGCTGATGTAGCAGGCAGGCTGGCCGCGGCGATTGTTACGTTCGGAAACGGTCTATGCCGCCTCCGCTGAAGATGCTCGCCGGCCCCGCCTCCTACGCAGCGTCATCCTCGGCCGTCGTGCCGAGGATTTAAGCACGTCTCCACGAATGCAACGGTGCGACCGCTAGGACAACCGCGGCCACAAACACTGGCTTGCGCCTCGGTCCATCCATCCGCGTCGAACGCGTTGCTGCGTGCTTAGATCCTCGGGACAAGCCCGAGGAAGACGTCGAGCGCGTGGAAGCCTAGCAACTCCAACACCTTACGAGTGCACATCCCCCCTCGGCCGCACCATCCAAGAATACGCCGCCCCGGCAATGAGCAGCACGCAGGTGCCAAGAAACACCGCCCGCATCCCGATATGCCCGCCGACGAAGCCGCCGAGGATCGGGCCGGCGACTTGGCCGACATATTGCGAGGAGACCGACCAGCCGAGGATGCTGCCGGCCGCGCTGTCGGGGACGCTGTGGCGGATGACGGCGGAGATGCAGGGGAGCAGGCCGCCGAGCGCCACGCCCATCAGGAAGCGCAGCACGATCAGCTGCCAGGACGATGTGACGAAAGCCTGCGGGATCAGGAGCAGGCCGGCAATGCCTAGCGCGCCTGCGATGACAGGCCAGTGGCCGATCCTGTCCGCGAGCTTGCCCAGCCGCGAGGCCGAGAGGATGCTGCCTAGTGCGGCCGCCGACATGACGATGCCGGCGATGATGGTCACCCGCGCCGCGTCGTCCACCAGCTGCGCGACATAGACGGTGATGATCGGCTCGATCGACATGTTGGCGAGCATCAGCAGCATGCCGGTGAAGAGCATGGCGATGACGGGCCGCTTGTCCGGTATCGAGGCCCAGCCGCCGCTCTGCTTTGCGGCCTTCTTGCGGGCAGGGGACTTCTCCTCCTTGATGAGGAAGAGCGTGGCCAGAAAGGCGAGGAAGATCATCGCGCCGGCGGCGAGAAACGTGCCGCGAATGCCGATCAGGGGCGGCAGCACGCCGCCGATCAGCGGCCCGACCAGATTGCCCGCCATGATGCCTGAGGCCAGCGTTCCCAGCGCCCAGGCCGAACGGTCCTTCGGCGTCTGCGTCGCCACCAGCACCATCGAGCCGGACGAGTAACCGCCCGCCAGCCCGACGAAGAGCCGCAGCGCCACCAGCTGCCAGACGTTCCCGGCCATGCCCATCAGCGAGATCGCCACCGTCATGCCGAGGCTGGCGCGCACCAGCATCAGCTTGCGCCCATAGATATCGCCCAGCCGTCCCCAGAGCGGCGCCACGAAGGCGGCGGCGAAGAAGGTGGCGCCATAGGCGATCCCCGACCACTGCACGATCGCGGCATGGTCGCTGACGCCGAGCTCCTCGACATAGAGCGGCAGGAAGGGAAGAAGCAACGTCATGGCGACGATGGTCGTGAACGAGCCGACAAGCGAAACCGCCAGATTGCGTTTCCAATGGATCGAGCCTGGTTCGGCTGCGGCTGCATCCGCGGTCTTGTCACTCATGTCAGGGCCTTCTTCATCATCGATCGTCCATGCCGGAGATAAAAGTGGCGCTGATGTCGATCACAGGCCGATCAGACCCGGGCGAGGGCCGGGCGGGCAGATAAGGAAAGACAGGAGAGCCTTCCGTTTCCGGTGGCACGCCATTGGTATAGCCCCGCTTCCGACAGGCCATCAAGGACGGATCATGGGCCAATCGGTTCGCTCGACGTCGGATTCCGGCCGGTAGGGCTGGCCTTTTGCTTGGGCGACCGCAGTTTCCGAAAGAGGAGGATGACTGACATGACGGATGAAACCGACACAAGGCGCGAGAAAACGGTCCGCGCCCTCTACGCCGCCTATATCGACGGCCGCAAGGATATCGTCGCTGCCATGCTGACGGAGGATTTCACCTTCTCCAGCCCGCGCGACGATCATATCGACCGCGACGCCTACTTCGCACGCTGCTGGCCGACACCGCCACCCTTCCGCACGATGGAGATCGAATATCTCGGCCTGTCAGGCGATGAGGCCGTGGTGCGCTACCGTGCCGTCAAGCACGATGGCGGAGCGTTCCGCAACATGGAAACGCTCCGCTTCAGGGGCGACAGGCTCGCCGTCGTCGAGGTCTATTTCGGCCGCGAGGCTTAGTCAGCGAGGATTGAGGCCTCAAGCTACCACCCGCCGCGCCTGTCCGCGCGAGACGAGGAAAGCCTGCGCAAGGCTACCCGCCGCGAATAGCACCACCCAGATCAGCAGGGCCGTCTGCACCGGCGGCGAGTCCGGGCCGTTGCCGATCGGGTGTGAGGGCGGCAAGCGCGAGAGGGTCTCGTTGATCCCGGGCACCCAGAGCAGGAAATAAGTGAAGGAGAAGCCGAGGTTCCTGAGGTAAGGGATCAGCCGCCCGAGGAAGCTGAGCTTCGGCAGCACGAGACAGATGGCGGAGACGAGAAGAACGATGATCGCAAGCGCATGGCCGGGATTGAAGCCGCCGGTGGAGGACAGGCCGAAGGCGCTGATGGCGGAAAGCGCAAGCGTTGCGAGGTAGACCTTGCCGACCGTCGTCTCCGGGCGAACGGCCCGGTACTTGGCAAAGCTGTAGAGCCCGGCGACGGCCGGAATGACGCTGATGGCGGTGTGGATCTCACCGAGAAGCGAAAGCGGGTTGGCCATGTCTGTTTCCTTTTGTGAACCGACTAGTCGGTCGGTCTGTAGGGCAAATGAGGGGCAAAGAAATGGGCTTGCACGTCATGTCTGAGATAGTGGCGATCTAGCCGGTCAGCCTCTGCAGCGCCGGCTGGGTAATGCTTGCATAGAGTTCCGCGTCGCCACCGGCGACCCGCGCCGCCAGCATGGCGCCGTGCACCGTGGCGACGAGAATGCGGGCGCTGCGCTCCGCGTCCTCGGTACTCGTCAGCTCGCCTTTCTTCAGCCCCTCGTCGATGAAGCCGGTGAGCCTTGCGATCAGCTCGTCGAAATGCGCCTTCACCTGCTCGGCGACTTCCGGCGGCAGGCTGGGCAGTTCGGCGGCGAGAAGCGCCGCGATGCAGAACGGCGCGTTGTTGTCGCGGATGCATTGTTCCCAGAAGCCGACATAGCCGGCAAGCCGCCTGTCGGCGCGCGGCTCATGCGCCGCCATCGCCCCCATCCCATCCTCGGTCGCCTGCCTGTAGCGGGCGATCACCGCCACCGCCAGATCGGCCTTGCCGGGAAAATGATGATGGATCGTCGCCTTGCCAACGCCGACCACCGCGGAGATATCCGCGTAGCTGAAGGCGTTGTAGCCGCGTGTGACGATCAGCGCCTGTGCGGTGTCGAGAATGCGTGTGTATGTGTCCGATGCCATGAGTGGATATCTACCGACTAGTTGGTCGGTCGTCAACGGGGCGCACGCAAACGTGACTGCGTGCTGAAGGTGGCATTGCCGGCGCGAGCGGGGCAGGGCACGCCGCCGGCGTGGACGCGGCACCGTCACGGACGCCACCGCTACCCACTCCCACCCGCCAACGTCAATCCTCGTAAAGCTTTGATTTCTTCGCCCAGTCGCGCCAGGGATGCAGCTCGAAATGCGGCATGTCCCAGCCGTCCTTGATATCGCCGTCCATGTTCCAGTCGCCGCCCCATCGCAGCTTCAGCGGCTTGCCATCAAGGCCTTCCAGGCCGAGCTGCGCCGGCAGCGGCAGGATGACTTCGGAGAGGCGGATGAAGGCCTTCTTGTTCTTCCAGTCGTAGGGCGCCGGAAACAGGTCGAAGGCAATCGCCGGCACATAATTGTGGGCGGACTTGCCAAAATGCACCTTCGAGAATCCCCCATTGAACGCCCGCTCCTGCGCATCGCGCCCACGCGTCGAATCGAGCACCTTGCAATCGATCTCGCGGATCGCCGCCTGGGCGATGGCCTGCAGATGCGGATGGCATTTCGCAAGGGCGGCAAGCGATGCGCTGCTGAAATGAAACATGACATCCTCCCATGCCGCGCCATCTGGGGGGGCGGCGTCGGAAGGTTAGCGAAATCAAGGTTGCGCGTACACAAATCGAGTGCAATCCGTGATTGTGAATGGCGCGTCGATGTAGGCTGAAGACAATCGCGTGCTCGCCGTCTCACTCGTCCGGCAATATCCCCATGCGCTCGGTCTCGAGTTCCGTCCCGAGCTCCACCGCCTTGGTCTTCTTGTCGTAGATGCAGAAGTAGCTGACGAAGCCGTTGGCGCCCTTCGGCTTGCCGGTCACCAGCGCCATGCCGAAATTCTCGCTTCCAAAGGGATCGACCACTGCATGCGGCAGTTCCACCTGCGCGCGCGCCGCCATCTCGCATTTTCCCTGCACCTCGGCGGCGAAGTCCTGCCAGGCGTCACCCGAAGAGGCTGAGGCAGTGCCGCCGGCGATCTGAAAAACCGCGATGAAGACGGCCGCAAAGCCGATCGGGTGGAGCATAGGGTGCCCTGTAACGCCAAGCCTCATACTGAGCCTTCGCACATTTTTGGCCCTCGCGCCCAAGCTTGGAAGGCCCTGCCATAAAGCACTGTCATCATGATTGATTTGCGCCTTGCATGCCAAGCCCTTAGCGCGGTTAAATTTTCTTCCGCAGCGGTCTTTTTTGACATTTCGCAGGTTGCCTCACCAAGCTTGCGCTCCTATGTTCCCGCACACCTGCCGATTACGCAAACTATTGCCAAAAGGAGACGACCATGGCTTTTGAATTGCCTGAACTTCCCTACGATTACGAAGCGCTGCAGCCTTTCATGTCGAAGGAAACCCTGGAGTTCCACCACGACAAGCACCACAAGGCTTATGTCGACAACGGCAACAAGCTTGCGGCGGAAGCCGGTCTCGCCGACCTCTCGCTCGAAGAAGTCGTCAAGAAGTCCTTCGGCACCAATGCCGGCCTCTTCAACAACGCTGCCCAGCACTACAACCACGTCCATTTCTGGAAGTGGATGAAGAAGGGCGGCGGCGGCAACAAGCTGCCTTCCAAGCTCGAAGCGGCCATCAACTCCGATCTCGGCGGCTATGACAAGTTCAAGGCCGATTTCGTCGCCGCCGGCACCACCCAGTTCGGCTCCGGCTGGGCCTGGGTTTCCGTCAAGAACGGCAAGCTCGAAATCTCCAAGACCCCGAACGGCGAAAACCCGCTCGTCCACGGCGCCACCCCGATCCTCGGCGTCGACGTCTGGGAACACTCCTACTACATCGACTACCGCAACGCGCGTCCGAAGTACCTCGAAGCCTTCGTCGACAGCCTGATCAACTGGGACTACGTCCTGGAACGCTACGAAGCCGCAACCAAGTAAGCCGGTTTTGAGAGACTGATGAGAACACCCGGTGGAGACGCCGGGTGTTTTTGTTTTGTGTCACATCCCTGTCACCCACCCCACCTAATCCGGCACCATGACCCAACCGCTCCCCCTGTTCCGCTTCGGCGTCGTCGCCGACCCGCAATACGCCGCCCGCGAGCCGCATGCCGGCATGGATCGTTATTACGAAAACAGCCCCGCCAAGCTGAAAGCCGCGATCGAGGTCTTCAATGCGGAGGATCTGAGCTTCGTCATCACGCTGGGCGACATCATCGACCGCGATTTCAAAAGCTTCGACGCCATCCTTCCCGTCTATGACGCCCTAAAGCACGACAATCTCTTCCTGCTCGGCAACCACGATTTTGCCGTAGCACCCGAGCACCTGGAAGACGTCGCCGCCCGCCTCGGCATGCCGGCGCCCTATTACAGCCTCGCCAGTCACGGCTGGCGCTTCATCGTGCTCGATGGCAACGAAGTCAGCACCTTCGCCCCGCCGGAAGGCCACCCGTATCGCGAGATCGCCGTTGAAAAACTGGCCGAACTCCGCGCCGCCGGCGCCATCAATGCCGAAGCCTGGAACGCCATGATCAGCGACCGCCAGTTCGACTGGCTGAAAGCCGAGATCGCCGACGCTGCCGAGCGCGGCGAACGCGTCATCGTCATGAACCACTACCCGGTCTACCCGCCCAACCAGCACGACTGCTGGGACCGCGAACGCATGATCGAGCTGCTGACAAAAAGCCCCAACGTCATGGCCTATTTCAACGGCCACAACCACGTCGGCAATTACGGCGCGATCGAAGGCTGCCACTTCGTCAACTTCAAGGGCATGGTCGACACCGAGACCGAAAACACCTTCGCCATCGTCGACGTCCACGCCGACCGCATCGAGATCCGCGGCTTCGGCCGCGAGGAGAGCAGGGTGCTGGCGCTGAGGGGCTAGACCGTTGCAAGCTTGAGAAGACCGGCGATCGCCTGTGTCTCGTCTTCACGGAAGAAGCGCGTCTGCAGGCCGCGATTGACCGCCCGCTGATACCGGCGCTCGGTTATCAACGCCATCTTCCTGTTGTCTTCGATCAGGGCGACAGCCTGGAGATCTTTCTCTTGTTGGCGTCGTTCGATCTCGGTGTGCAGAAGCTCTGCTTCCAGAAATTGCGTCGGACCGTTGACCAGGAAGAGGCCGATCGTGCGCAAGCCCGGATCGCGTGGTGTGAGCACGATATCAGCGGGAAACTCCGACAGCTCCTTCGTCAACGGCTTGCGCTCCGAGATGTCGAACATGTCGGCCAGCGATTTCACGACTGCGGACGCCGCATCTTCCTTGAATGTCGAGCGAACAGTTTCTTTGGTCAGAGACTCCAGTGTGCGAATCCTGAGCAGCCCGGAGAGAAAACGCACGCTGGCGCTACCGATCCGTTCGGTCGGCACTTCCTGCGAGCGGATCTCGAATGTGTCGGCATCCCAATAGGCGCCGGATTCGGCCAACAGGCTATCCAGTAGTTGTCGTCTCTGCCCTGTTTCGATATCGATACCGGATGCAATCAGATGCGGGAGATAATCACCATCGTCCTCAAGCACCACGCCGTTTTCGGTGTCGCGCGCATAGAAGGCGATGTGATCGCCACTTCCGTCAAAAAAGGGGGAGCGGATGGCCAGCCCCGCCGCGACAGGGCGAACCGAGATCGCCTCGCCGAACGAACGATGTAACGATTCCTGAACTGTTGCCAGATCGCTCACAGCAAACTCCCTTTGGCGTAGTCCATTCTAAAGTATCGGCGTGCCGTTTCCCAAAACAGACCCGGCCGTGTCGGCGGCGGCCGTATTCGCTCAGAGCCTACGGCTGGAATGCGTAAAGGAACCTTAATGCTCGTCGGGCCGACTTCGACCCCGCCGCGTTCACAATCCGTATGGACATGAAAGCCCGGATGGCTGCCATGGAACTCGTAACGTGCGACGAGGGAGCCTTCCTCGTCATCCTTCCTGATCAGCCACGCCCGCCAGTTATCCTTCATCTCGTTGATCTCGCACAGAAGAATATAATCATGCTGTGAGCAGTGTGCTTGCGCGCTGCGCCATTTCCAATCGGGTTTCGCCGGCCGCGTCTTCGGGTAAATGCCCGAAAACCTTGGCGGCAAGGCATCATCGCGCCAATCAGTGTCGGTGGTAATAGTTTTCCTGCGCAATATAAGATGCCTGACGCGCATGTCGCCAACCTATTACTTTAGGAATATCATCTCATTCTAGCCGAACAGGAAGCCGTTGCCTAGCTGAACGCTTGAGGGCTAAGCCGCCGCGGTCTCCATCGGCAAACCTCTCATCTCGCTCACATCCCGCTTCGGCGGCGTGCCGAACATGCGGGTATATTCGCGGCTGAACTGCGAGGCGCTTTCATAGCCTACCTGATAGGCGGCGCTTGCGACGTTGGCGCCGTCGGTTACCATCAGCCGGCGGGCTTCGAGCAGGCGCATGTGCTTCTGGTATTGCAGCGGCGTCATCGAGGTCAGTGTCTTGAAATGCTGGTGAAACGAGGAGGGGCTCATGCGCGCCACGGCCGCCAGTTCCTCGATCCTCACCGGTTCGGCGAAATTGTCGCGCAGCCGGTAGATCGCATCGCTCATCCGCCGCGCATGGCTGCCCGGAAGCGCCAGCTTGCAGATTTCGCGGCCGTTCGGCCCGGTCAGCAGCCAGTAGCAGATCTCCCGCATGATCGAGCGTGCCAGCACGGGGATGGCCTTCGGCGTCTCCATGAGGTTGAGCAGCCGGCGCACGCAGTCCTGCAGCGCTTCGTCGAAATCCTGCACGAAGACGCAGGCGATCCCGTCGCCGGATGGCTTGGGCGGGTTTTCGAGATCGTCCATCACCTCGCGCATCAGCGCCGGATCGAAATCGATGTTGAGGCCGAGATAGGGCAGCTCGGGGCTAGCCTCGACGATCTGGCCGGAGGCGGGGAGTTCGACGGTGACGATGAGCAGCTGGTTCTCGCCATAGTCGAGCACCCGATCGCCGCTCAAGATCCGCTTGGCGCCCTGCAGCACCACGCAGATGGTCGGCCGATAGATGCGGTGATGCGGTATCACCGGCTGGCTGACGCGCGAGATCGCCAGCCCCGGCACGGGCACGGGCATGGCAAACGACCCATCGCCGCCACCGACCGCATCGATATAGCGCGACACCATGTCCTTCAGCGCTTCCGCTATGCTGCTCTCCATCAAAACCACTGGGAGTGATCTTAGATCACTGGCTTCAGGCCGCAAGCGGATTGGAGGAATAGGCAAGAAATTCGCGAGTTCCGGCATTCAGCAAAGAGGGCGTGCGGGCGTAGCATCAGGCCATCGAATGAGCCCCAAGGAGCCTGTCATGCCGAGTGAAAGCCAAGTAAATTCAAGGAACAAGATCGCCATCGTCACCGGCGGTGGTCGTGGCCTCGGCCGCAACACGGTGGTCAGCCTCGCCAAGCGCAGCGTCGATGTCATCCTGACCTACAACACGAATAAGGCAGAAGCCGAAAGCGCCGTCGCGGAGATCGAGGCCGCGGGCGCCAAGGCCGTCGCCCTCCAGCTCGACACCGGCAATTCAGCCTCCTTCGACGCCTTTGTCGCAAGCGTCCGCCATGCGCTGGAAGCCTTCGGAGCCAAGGATTTCGACTATCTCGTCAACAATGCCGGCACCAGCTACCACGCCTCGATCGCCGAGACGACCGAGGAAGCCTTCGACGGCCTCGTCAACGTCCACCTGAAGGGCGTCTTCTTCCTGACCCAGAAGCTGCTGCCGCTGATGGCCGATGGCGGCCGCATCATCAACATCTCGAGCGGCCTTGCCCGCTTCAGCGTTCCCGGCAGCTCGGCCTATGCGGCCATGAAGGGCGCCATCGAGGTCTTCACCCGTTACCTCGCCAAGGAACTCGGCGCCCGCGGCATCACCGCCAACACGGTGGCACCAGGTGCTGTCATGACCGATTTCAGCGGCGGCATCGTTCGCGACAATCCCGTGGTCAACAAGATGGTCTCCGACATGACCGCACTCGGCCGCCCCGGCGTCGCCGACGACATCGGCCCGATGATCGCCTCGCTGCTGTCTGACGACAATCGCTGGGTCAACGGCCAGCGCATCGAAGTCTCCGGCGGCGCCGCCCTCTGAGGATGAAAAACGGCCGTCCCCGTGATTCCAGTCGCGGGGACGGCATCATATGGCCGAAACGGCAGCCGGCGCCTGCGTCCACCCCGAGGTCCAGAGCGTCCGCAAACGGTCGCCTTCGCCCTTGAAGAAGCCCTCGGCCTCCACGCAGCGTTCGACCCGGTCGCTGCGGAAATTGCGGATCGCCTCGCGCAGCTCGCACCACGCGACGATGTTCGAGCTCTGCGAGTAATAGATCAGCGCGATCGGCCGGATCGTGCGCTGGCTGTCCCGGCCGAGTTCGTCGCGATAGCTGAGCGTCAGCTTCCGCTCGTCGCGGATGGCGCCGCGCACCAGTGAGAGGTCCAGCCCCTCCGGCGAAGGCGCGATCGTGCCCCAGGCATAGAGCGCCTTTCCCTCCATCGCCTCTCGCAGCGGGGCCGGCACGGCGCCCGCGATCTTCTGGTTCACCCTCTTGGCGGCCTGCTTCAGCGCCGCGTCGCCGGTCCGCTCCACCAGCGCCAGCGACAGCACGATCGCCTCCATCTCCTCGATCGTGAACATCAGCGGCGGCAGGTCGAAACCGGGCCTCAATATATAGCCGATCCCGCGCCCGCCCTCGATCGGCACGCGCATGGCCTGCAGCGCCGCGATGTCGCGATAGATCGAGCGAACCGTCACCTCCAGCGCCTCGGCCATGACGGCAGCCGTCACCGGTCGCTTCGCCAGCCGCAGCAGCTGGATGATCTCGAAAAGCCGAGACGCCTTGCGCATATCCTCTCCTCCGCCAAACGCTACTGACACTACACTGTCAGTTGGGCCGTCGTACAGATCACCCTATCGAATTGAATTTCAACACTATCCGCAAGCTCTGCATCGCGGATCGACGATGGGCAACTGACATGACCTACAGCGAAAACCTCTGGCTCTATTTCACCCTTCTCTTCGGCATCATCATCGTCCCCGGCATGGACATGCTCTTCGTGCTCGCCAATTCGCTGACGTCGGGCCGGCGCGCCGGCATGGCGGCGACGGCGGGCATCATGGCGGGCGGGGCGGTGCATTCGCTCTATGGCGCGATCGGCGTCGGCCTTCTGGCGACGCTTCTGCCGGCGCTGTTCAACCCGCTGCTCTTCATCGGCGCCGCCTACATGGCCTGGATCGGCTATACGCTGATCGCAAGCTCGATCACGGTCTCATCCGTCGAAGGCGGCACGAGCTCAGGCCGGCGCGCTTTTCGCCAGGGCGCCATCACCTGCCTCATCAATCCCAAGGCTTACCTTTTCATGCTGGCGGTCTATCCGCAGTTCCTGAAGCCCGTCTACGGGCCGATCTGGCTGCAGGGCATCGTCATGGGGCTGATGACCATGGCGACCCAGGCGGCGATCTACGGCACAGTCGCCGTCACCGCCTCGCGCAGCCGCGCGCTGCTGATCTCCAACCCCAGCGCCACCATCCTCGTTGGCCGCATCGCCGGCGGCCTTTTGGTGGCGATCGCGATCCTCACCGCCTGGCACGGCTGGCGGGCGCCGGCGTGAAAAGCGAGAAAGTCGCAAATTCCTGAATTTATTGCACTCTCACCCACTTGTTACTTTTTAGCTGAGATTAATTTGCCATCATGCCCGCGTAAAACGAAGCGCCGGGCTTCGAAAATCTCGGTATCGAAGAGGAGTGGAGATATGAGAGTAAAAGCAATCGTCGCGGCCGTTCTGGTCGCCGGCATGGGGGTCACGTCGGTGTTGGCGGCCGGAGAGGGCACGCATGACGCACGCGTTGCCATGATGAAGAAGATCGGCGGCGCCACCGGTGCGCTCTCGGGCATCGCCAAGGGCGACAAGCCCTACGACGCCGAAGCCGTGAAGGCGGCGCTGACCACGATCTCGGAAACCGCCAAGGCCTTCCCGGATCAGTTCGGACCCGGCACGGAAAACGCCTCCGCCGATTCCGAGGCGAGCCCGAAGATCTGGGAAAACATGGATGACTTTAAGGCTCGCTCGGCCAAGCTCGGCACGGATGCCGACACGCTGCTCGCTCAGCTTCCGGCAGACGCCGCAGGCGTCGGCGCCGGCCTGAAGACGCTCGGCGCCAACTGCGGCGGCTGTCATCAGAACTACCGCGTCAAGAAGGAATAGGTCTCCCCCTTCTGTTCGCCTGGGGTGATCCTGCCTCGGGCGATCCGCATCTACGATCCGACCGGCCTTGCCCGCCGGGCGGATCGCTTTATGTCCAGTAAGCATCAAGGATGATGGGAGAGCAGTGCATGTTTCGCAGGTTTATCAGGTTTGTACTCTGTCTCGTCGGCGTCGCCGTGGTCGGTGGCGCCGTCTTCTACCTGGTAACCGCGCCCAATCCGCTGCCTGAGAGCCATTGGGCAAACCTCGGCGCGCCCGATGTCAAGAATGGCGAAATGGTCTTCTGGGCCGGCGGCTGCGTCAGCTGTCACGCTGCCCCGGGGGCTGAAGGCGATGCCAAGCTGACGCTGTCTGGCGGGCTGGCGCTGAAGAGCCCCTTCGGCACCTTCCACGTTCCCAATATCTCCAGTGACGAGCAGGCCGGCATCGGCAACTGGACGCTCGCTCAATTCGGCAACGCCATGAAGCGCGGCGTCGCGCCCAATGGCGCGCATCTCTATCCGTCCTTCCCCTATGCCTCCTACAGCCGCATGAGCGACAAGGACGTCAACGACCTCTACGCCTACATGAAGACCTTGCCGAAGAGCAGCAACGTTGCGCCGCCGCATGAGCTGCCATTCCCGTTCAACATCCGGTTGGCGCTCGGCGGCTGGAAGTTCCTCTATTTCAACGACAGCCCGCGCGTCGTCCTTGCCAATGCCGACGACAAGGTCAAACGCGGCCAGTATCTGGTCGAGGGCCTCGGCCATTGCGGCGAATGTCACACCCCGCGCGATGCGCTGGGCGGCCTGAAGCCCGATCTGTGGCTCGCCGGAGCGCCCAATCCGGAAGGGCAGGGCACCATCCCCAACATCACGCCGGGCTCGAAGGCCATCGGCGAATGGAGCGAGGGCGACATCGCCAATTACCTCGAAACCGGCTTCACGCCCGATTTCGATTCGGCCGGCGGATCGATGACCGAGGTGCAGCAGAACGTCGCTCACCTACCCAAGGCTGATCTGGAGGCGATTGCCGCCTACCTGAAGGCGGTGCCTGCTCATTGAGGGTAGAAATACCCCAAAATCGCCGCATTGCAGCATTTATTAGCAATTTCGACTGAATGCCCCGCAGTGGCACATGCCGCTGCCGAATGACGATCCTCAAACGTCTTGCGAAAGGCCAGCTGAAATGCACAGCTCATCAGTATCTCCCGCCCGTGGTGCGGCCTCGAACGCCTCCGCCAATGATCTCGAAGCGGTCGCGCGCAAGGGCGGCAAGCTCAAGCGCATGGCGGTCCGTATCCCCACCTATATGGCCGATATCCGCGAGAATCCGGCTTGGCTGCCGATGTTCCTGCTTGCCCGCACCATTCCCGGCCGCCGCGCCCATTGGCTGACGGCCAAGAAGAGCAACGGCGCGATCGACAACTTGCCCACCATCTTCCAAGGCGTAAACGCCGAAACCGCCGTCGATGCGCTGAACCGAGACGGCATCTTCCCCGACCTGCAGCTGCCGGCTGATATCACGCAGGAGATATCCGCCTTCGGCCACGCCACCCCGTGCTTCGGCAATTTCGACCGCAGAATAGAATTCACCGCATCGGACCACCGCGCCACCGAAGACCGGCTTGGCCGTCCGATCCTCTCCGGCCACCATTTCGAGCGGGCGCTGGATTGCCCGGCGGTTCTGACCGTGCAGCGCGATCCGCTCTTGTCGGAGATCGCGCGCCGCTATCTCGGCGCCCAGGCGCAACTGATCACCACCCGCACATGGTGGAGTTTCCCCACCAAGGCCAGCGAAGCCGACCGCAGCCTTGCCTCGCTCGACAAGTATCACTTCGATCTCGACGACTGGCGGATGCTGAAGTTCTTCTTCTATCTCGTGGATGTGGATCAGGGTACCGGCCCGCACGTCTTCGTCCGGGGCAGCCACAACAAGCGCCGCATGAAGCACCAGCTGACCCTGCTGGTCGGCCATCCCGCCGACGAGATCATCGATTATTACGGCAAGGACAGCCCGATCACGTTGACCGGCAAGGCCGGCTCCGGCTTCGTCGAAGACCCCTTCGGCTTCCACATGGGTACCGTCGCCACCGAAAAACCGCGCCTGATGATGGAAATCGGCTTCGGCGTCTCCAAACCCTCCCGCCGCCGCTTCCACGGCGAACCGGTGCTGCGCTAGCGAGCGCAGCCAATCCAGCGGACATTGCGGACCATACGGAAATCCCGTATGGTCTACTCATGACGACAGACAGGTTCGATCCCAGAAAGGACGCGGCTTTGCCGGCTGATCCTGCTGACGCCGACGACTTCGGCGTAACGGCCGAAGCGCTGGATCGCGCCCAGCGCGCGCGCCTCATTCGCCGGACGAGAACCCAGCTCGGGCTGTCGCAATCCGAGTTCGCGCGCCGTTTCCGCGTGCCCGTCGGCACCTTGCGCGATTGGGAGCAGGCTCGCGCGACGGCACCGGAATTCGCCGTCGCTTACATGCGGGTGATCGAGCAGTTTCCCGAGATCGTCGCGAAGGCCGTTGCCTGACCATATCTACGGACAGGTCGGCCTGACGCTCGCAACAACCTAAGCCAGCGCCTGCAGATAGCGCATGCCTGTCACCGGGCGCGGGATGAAGTCCATGTGTTCGTAGAAGCGGTGCGCCTGGATATTCCCCGTTGCGGCGCTGACCGAGAGGTAGCCGCAGCCGGCATTGCGGGCGGTGTCGCGGGCGCGGTTGACGAGATGCTGGCCGACGCCGTGGCCGCGATGGCCGTCACGCACGAAGAGATGGTGCAGATCCATGCCGCGCGCGCCTTCCTGTGCGCGGTAGAGCGGCACGAGAATGGCGTAGCCGATCAGGCCTTCGTCGGTTTCCGCAACGAGAGCTGTAATCCAGGGCAGGGGGCCGAACAGGTCACGCTCCAGCTGCTCCGGCGTCGAGCCGGCGGCGTCGCCGTGGTGCTTGGCGAGAAGCGCGATCATGTCGTTGAGTTCGGGAAGGTCGCGCGGCTTGGCGGCGCGGATATTGATCACCGGCGGGCGGATCAATGAGATTTCGCTGTCTTCGATGTCGGTCATGTCTTTGCGTCCCAGTCTGGCGTTTCGTGGTGTTCTGCCGTCAGGACGCTTGAGATACAACAAAGCCGCCTGACGGCGGCTTGTTGACAATAAGATCTGTCCAGCCGCCCTTTACAGGTACAGCCAAAAATACGAGCAGGAGATGTGCGCGTTCGTGATCATGGTGAGATGAATCATCCAGAACGCGCCTTTTGTCAATGGGCTCTTTTGTGGGGGGTGGTCGGGGCAGCCGCGTCTCGGTCAAAAGACCCTCTCTGGCCTGCCGGCCATCTCCCCCACAAGGGGGGAGAAGACTCGCGGAGCCCGTCTGCCCAAATTGAAAGTCGACGGGCCGGCCAGGGTTAAGCCCTCCCCCTTGTGGGGAGGGTTGGGGAGGGGTTTTTTGTTCACCCGATGCCCTGCCTGGTCTTACGCGCCCGTCCCGCCAATCGCTCAAGCCCACCCTCGCAAACCTCTCCCACCACTTCGTCGACAGAGCCGAGTAGGCTTCTCAAACGCCTTCTCTTCTGATAGGGTACCCCCCTATCCTATATCGAGAAGATGATGTCCCACACCCAGCACAACAAGAAAAAGCTCATCGCTCGCATCAACCGGCTGAAGGGCCAGATGGATGCGGTGGAGCGCGCGCTCGAGGCCGAAAAGCCCTGCGGCGAAATCCTGCAGCTGCTGTCCTCCATCCGCGGCGCGCTCAATGGGCTGACAGGCGAGGTGCTGGATGATCATCTGCACGAGCATGTCCTGCATGCTGCCGACGAGAAGGCGCGCAGCGAGGCCGTCGAGGAAATTTCCGAGGTTCTGAGAACCTACATCCGCTGATGCGCCTGATGGCGCGAGACTAGTGACAAGGAGCGTGCGATGAGCGCACAGACAAACAACCTGCAGCACGAGCACGTCTTCCTCGGCGAGGACCACGACCGCAACACCCGCCGCATCTGGCTCGTCATCGCGCTGACCGCATCGATGATGGTGGCCGAGATCGCCGCCGGCACATGGTATGGCTCGATGGCGCTGGTCGCCGATGGCTGGCACATGTCGACCCATGCGAGCGCCATGCTGATCTCGGCGGTCGCCTATCTCTACGCCCGCCGCCAGGCCCACAATCCGCGCTTCACCTTCGGCACCGGCAAGCTCGGCGATCTCGCCGGTTTCGCCAGCGCCATCATCCTGGCGCTGATCGCGCTGTTGATGGCCTATGAAAGCGTGCTGCGCATCGCCAACCCGGTTCCGATCAGCTTCTCCCAGGCCATCGGCGTCGCCGTCCTCGGCCTCGCCGTCAATGTCTTGAGCGCCTGGCTGCTGAAGGACGATCATCATCACCACGGCCACGCGCATGGCCACAGCCACGGGAGCCACGCGCCCCACAGTGATCACGCAGATCACGGCTCCCATGCCCACCACGGAGATCATGCGCACCATGGCTCCCACGCCCATCACGGCGATCACGCCAGCCACGCCCCGCGCGCCACCGACAACAACATGCGCGCCGCCTATGTCCACGTCATCGCCGACGCGCTGACTTCGGTGCTCGCCATCGCGGCACTTCTGCTCGGCAGCCTCTATGGCTGGCTGTGGCTTGATCCGCTGATGGGCATCGTCGGCGGCGTCATCATCGCGCAATGGGCCTGGGGCCTGATGAAGGCGTCGGGTGCTGTCCTGCTCGACACATTGCCTGTTGCGGGGGATCTGCCCAAGGCGATCCGCAAGGTGGTCGAGACCGATGGCGACGAGATCACCGACCTGCATGTCTGGCAGGTCGGCCCCGGCCACCACGCGGCCATCGTCGCGGTGGCGACTTCTGCCCCGCGCGCGCCATCCTTCTACAAGGAGAAGCTCGCGACGCTCGGCCAATTGTCGCATGTCACGGTCGAGGTCACGCAGATGGCGGCCAAAAAGGCCGCCTGAGATAGTTCATGCCAGAGAAGGGCTTGATGCCGGGAATGCGAATCTGAAAGATCAATGCTCTCCGATGGCGAAGGCGCGGGCGACGCAAGCGGGCCACAATCCCGCTTTAACCCGGTTCTCATCCATTCTTAATTGATGCCTTCATCGATTCTGGCAGAGGTCTTTTCATGCATCCCTTTTCGATCCGCCGCCGCACGCTGCTCGGCTCCGCATTGCTCGCCCCGGCGTTGTTCCTGCCGGGGATCGTTCGCGCTGAAGACAGCGACGACGAGATCGACCGCCGCATCGGCGCGCTGGAAAAGCAGATCGGCGGACGTATCGGCGTATCGGTCATCGATACCGAGACCAACATCTCCTTCGGCTACCGCGAGACCGAGACCTTCCCGATGTTCTCCACCTTCAAGGTGCTCGCCGCCGCCATGGTGCTGTCGCGCGTCGACAAGGGCGAGGAAAATCTCGAACGCCGCGTGGTCTACGAGAAGGAGCAGCTCATCGCCTACTCGCCCGAGACCGAGAAGCATGTTGGCGGCGAGGGCATGAGCGTCGGTGATCTCTGCAAGGCGGCGATCACGCTGAGCGACAACACGGCAGCCAATCTCATCCTCGAAAGCCTCGGCGGCCCGAAGGAGCTGACCAACTGGCTGCGCACGCTCGGCGACGGCTCCACCCGCCTCGACCGCATCGAGCCCGATCTCAACGATATAGCCAAGGACGACCCGCGCGACACCACCACGCCCGATGCCATGCTCGACACGCTCGGCAACATCACGCTCGGCTCGGTGCTGTCGGAGCCCTCGCAAAAGACGCTGATCGAGTGGCTGGTCGCCAACACGACAGGCAACGAACGCCTGCGCACCGGCCTGCCGGAAACCTGGAGGATCGGCGACAAGACCGGTACCGGCAAGAACGGCTCCGCCGCCGACATCGCCATCTGCTGGCCCCCCGGCCACGGCCCCATCCTGATCGCAGTCTACGTCACCAACGCCACGGTGGCGACTGCCGAGATCAACCCTGTTTTCGGCGAGGTCGGACGGATCGTGGCGGAGATGGTGTGAGGGCGGGCGCTCGCCGCTTGCTGAGCAACGACGCCGGCATTAGACTGAAACCCTCACGGAGAGGCCAGATGGCGCGCGACGAGACGGGTGTTGGCAAAGGCCGGAACGAGCCGGAGGCTCCGCAAGACCAATCCGAGGACACGTTGGTCGAGCGCGGACTTGCGTACGGTCGCGTACTGCGGGCTCGCGCCGGAAGCGATCGCGGCCCAGTTGCGGACAAGGCCTTCATCAATAGTCTCTACGAACGTTAGAAACGTTCGTTGGTAGATTGTCCGCTCGGCGCTGCCAATTGGCGCACATCAGGGCATGCGAACAATTATCGATATATTTCATACGCCTAGAGTGAAAATGTGAATCTTGCTCGCATCTGCTTGAATCAATCTCTTAATCCCAAGCACCACCGCTGACCTTCAGTCCAACCGGCCCCATCCTCTCCCTCATTCTCGCCCTTGTGGCGGGAATCCAGCCGACGCGCGTCCGCGCGGCGAAAAGACTCTTCTTCGGCCGAATGCTAGGAGCAAGTCATTCACGGCGCAGACGCGCCGTGGCTGGATTCCTGTCACAAGGACAGGAATGAGGGCGGAGTTTGTGGCGCCGGGAGAGTCCTATCGCAGCGGCAGCGAGCATGGGCCGCGATCTCGCGTCCCATCAGCTTTCACGGCAACAGTCCTCACACCGCGCCAATATCCGCCGCAGCACTCTCGCCCTTGTCGTCATTGCCAGTCAGCTGGCGCTTCACCTCGTCGGCGATCTGCTTTTCGATCGCCGCGCGGTCGTCCATCGACATACCCTTCAGGCTGTCTTCGGTCATCCCGAGGCTGTCCAGCACCTGCTTGCGGATGCGTTCGGCGAGCGTCATGTTGGCGAGGTCGCTGAATTCGCTGACGACGGCATCGTGGCGGGCTTTGGCCTCGTCTTCCACACCTGACATCGTCTGGCTTTCGTCGGTCGCCTGCAGCGCCCACATGGTGCCGGAGATGGATGTCGGCGTCGTGCTGGGCGCAAGCGATGCGCCGCTCTGGCGAACGCTGTCTTCGATCGTCATCGGCTGCTGCTTGTTGCGCTGGCCGGATTGCTGGAAAAGATTGCCCAAGCCGTAGGTGCTCGAGATGCTGTCGCCGATCTTCATGAAAATTCCCCCTGAGACAATGCACGGAAGAATTGCGTCGATAAGCCTGCGCCAGCCTTTCGTTGTCATAATGCACGTGTGCCATCCGAGGCCCAAACGCAAAATGGCCGCCCGGAGGCGGCCATTTCGGTGGTCGTTGAAGCTGCTTAGGGCAGCGTGTAGGCGATGACGTAGTCGCCCGGCTTGGTGCCGATCGATCCGTGCCCGCCGGCCACCATCACGACATACTGCTTGTTGTCCGAGGTCGTGTAGGTCATCGGCGTCGACTGGCCGCCAGCCGGCAGGCGGGCCTGCCACAGCTGCTTGCCGTTGGTCACGTCGTAGGCGCGCAGGTAGTCGTCGACCGCAGCACCGAGGAAGGCAACGCCGCCCTTGGTGATGATCGGGCCGCCGATGCCGGGAACACCGAGCTTGAAGGGCATCGGAAGCGGGCTCATGTCGCGAACCGTGCCGTTCACCAGCTTGTAGGCGGTCTTGCCCGTGGTGAGATCGGCGCCGGCGACATAACCCCATGGCGGTGCCTGGCAGGGGATGCCGAGCGGGCCGAGAAACGGACCCATGACCACGCCGTAAGGCGCACCGTCATTGCGGTTCAGGCCCTGTTCGCTGCCCTTTTCGCCTGCGCCCTTCGGCGGGATGTCGGCTGCGGGCACCAGGCGCGAGGTGAAGGCCAGATAGGTCGGCATGCCGAACATGATCTGCCGTTCCGGATCGACCGCGACCGAGCCCCAGTTGAAGGTGCCGAAATTGCCCGGATAAACGATCGTGCCTTCCAGCGACGGCGGCGTGTAGCGGCCTTCATACTTGTAGCGGTGGAACTCGATGCGGCACGCGAGCTGGTCGAACAGCGACACGCCCCACATGTTCTTCTCCTGCAGCGGTGGCGGCGAGAAGGTCAGGTCGGAGATCGGCTGCGTCGGAGAAGCATGATCCTCGGGGATCGTGCCCTGCGGCGCGGGGATTTCCTTGAACGGGATGATCGCCTCGCCAGTGCGGCGGTCGAGCACGTAGAGGTCGCCCTGCTTGGTGGGCGCCACGAGTGCCGGAACGACCGTACCGTCCGCCTTCTTCATGTCGAAGAGCACCGGCTGCGCCGGAACGTCCATGTCCCACAGGTCGTGGTGCACGAACTGCTGGACCCAGCGCAACTGGCCGGTCTTCATGTCCAGAGCAACGACCGACGACGAGAATTTCTCGACATTGGCGCTTCTGTTCATGCCGAGCTGGTCGGGCACTTGGTTGCCGAGCGGCACGTAGATCAGGCCGAGGCCTTCATCTGCCGACAGAACCGACCAGCTGTTCGGCGAGTTCGTCGTGTAGGTCTGTCCCTCGGGCAGAGGCGTCGTGACGTCGGGGTTGCCCGAATCCCAGTTCCAGACCAGCGCGCCGGTGTGGATGTCGAAGGCGCGGATGACGCCGGACTGCTCCTGGGTCGAGTAGTTGTCGTTGACGGCGCCGCCGATGATCAGCTTGCCGTCGATCGCCACCGGCGGCGAGGTCGAATAGTAGTAGCCGGCGGGGTTGTACTTCATGCCCTTTTCGAGGTGCAGCGTGCCTTGGTCGGCGAAATCGGTGCAGACCTTGCCGTCGAGCGCGTCGAGCGCGATCAGGCGGGCATCGGCGGTCGGCAGGTAGACGCGGTCGACGCAGGGAGCGCCGGCAGCCGCTGCCGTATCGTGGTAGTAGGTCACCCCACGGCACGTCTGGTGCTGTCGATCCGGGTTCATGCCGGAATTGGCGTCGAACTTCCACTTTTCCTTGCCGGTCTTGGCATCGAGTGCGATGGCAAGGTTGTGCGGCGTGCAGATGTAGAGCGTATCGCCAATCTTGAGCGGCGTGACCTGGTAGGTCGTCTCGCCGACGTCATCCGGCCGCTTCACGTCGCCGGTCTGGTAGCGCCAGACCTCTTTCAGGTCCTTGACGTTGCTGACGTTCACCTGCTCCAGCGGCGAATAGCGCTGGCCGAAGGGCGTGCGGCCATACTGGTGCCACTCGCCGTCGGTCACCGTGCCGCCGAATGTCGTGGTGCCGGTCATGGCCGTCGGCAGGCTGCCGTTCTGGTCATGCGGGTCCGTCGTCATCGAATAGCCGGCGACCACGATCGCGGCGAGAACCGGAATGGCGAGCGGCCAAGGGCTGGCCGGGTAGGGCGCGCCGGTCGTGCCGGAAAAGCCGAGCGGACGGCGAACCCACGGCGTCAGGAGCCACAGGCCGAGCAGGATGATCAGGCCGCCGCGCGGTCCGAGCTGCCACCAGTCGAAGCCGACTTCGTTGATCGCCCAGACGAGCGAAACGACGACGAGCACGGCATAGACCCAAAGGGCCGATGCCTTGCGCTTCAAGAGCAGCGCAGCGGTCAGCAGGAACATGATGCCTGCGAAGAGATAGAAGAAGTTACCACCGAGCAGCACGAGCCAGAGCCCGCCTCCGCCGAGTGCCAATCCTATCAGAATGAAGAGGATGGATGTTAAGACGATCGCCATCAGGCCGGTCTCCAACTGAAATGCATAAAGCTCCCGAGGGGGATCGGGAGTGGTCAGGAATGCACGCAAACGGCGAACAAGACATTTTGCCGCAAGCGTCATCAGCGGAAATAGAGCGGCCCGATCTGCCTTTCAACCGCCACAATATGGGGGGCTCAGAAGTGGCTAAAATATGCGACAGAATCCGGATTTACGGGTGAGCGTTGAATCTGGGTTTCGGCTGCGGTCACGAAAAAGCCATGAAACCCAGACGTTTGGCCGCGTCGAAAGGTCACGACGGACGCTAGCGTCCTGGTAGTGGAGTGCGGCCGGTCACGTCCCGCAGAATGTCTGCAGCACGCGCTCCTCCGGCTTGGGCGGCTGCATGTAGGCGGTAAACTCCGCGTGATCCTCATAGGGCCTGGCAAGCACGTCGAGCAGCGCCTCGAACAGCGAGAAATCCGCATCCTCGACGGCCGCTACGATCGCCTGCTCGATGCGGTGATTGCGCGGGATGAAGGCGGGGTTGACGCCAAGCATCGCCACGCTGCGTTCGTTCGGAGTTGTCGTCTCGCGCGCAAGCCGCTCCCGCCAGCGAACCAGCCATTCCTTCGCCGCCGCGCTGTCGCTGAACGTCTCGAGAAACGCGTCTTCGGCACCGTCGTCGGCCGCCAGATGCGACAGGCGCCGGAAGGTCAGCGTGAAATCCGCCTGTCCCGCCTGCATTGTCGAAAGCAGCGACTGGATCAGCGAGAGATCGTCGTCCTCCACATCAGCAAGACCGATCTTCGCGCGCATCCCCCGCATCCAGTGCAACTGAAAGCGCTCGCCATAATCCTTGAGGACGACATTGGCTATCTCAACCGCCTTGTCCTGATCGGCGTCGATCAGCGGCAGCAGCGTTTCCCCGAGCCGCGCCAGGTTCCATTGCCCGATGCCGGGCTGGCTGGCATAAGCATAGCGGCCGTTCTGGTCGATCGAGGAAAACACCTTGCCGGGATCATAGGCATCCATGAAGGCGCAGGGGCCGAAATCGATCGTCTCGCCCGAGACGGTCATGTTGTCGGTGTTCATAACGCCATGGATGAAGCCAACATGCAGCCACTTGGCGATCAGCGCTGCCTGTCGCTCAGCGATAGCCTCGAACAGCGCGATATAGGGATTGGCTCCGTCCTTCAGCTCGGGCCCGTCCTTCAGCTCCGGATAGTGCCGGTCGATGACGTAATCGGCGAGCGCCCGAACGCCATCGGTATCACCGCGCGCCGCAAAGAACTGGAAGGTGCCAACCCGGATATGGCTCGCCGCCACACGGGTGAAGACGGCACCCGGCAGGATCTGCTCGCGATAGACGGGTTGACCCGTCGACACCGCCGCCAGCGCCCGCGTCGCCGGCACGCCGAGCGCATGCATCGCTTCGCTGACGATATATTCGCGCAGCACCGGCCCGAGCGCCGCGCGCCCGTCACCCCGCCGCGAAAACGGTGTCGCCCCGGCACCCTTCAGCTGGATATCGCGGCGCCGGCCTTTGATGTCGATCACCTCGCCAAGCAGGATCGCCCGCCCGTCGCCGAGCTGCGGCACAAAGCTGCCGAACTGATGCCCCGCATAGGCCATGGCCAGCGGATCGGCACCCTCAGGCACGAGATTGCCGGAAAAGATCGCGGCGCTATCCCGCTTCAGGACCTCTACATCGAGCCCGAGCTCCTTTGCCAGCGGCTCGTTGAGCTTGATCAGCCACGGCTCGGCGGCCGATGACGGCGTCTGCCGGGCAAAGAAATTCTGCGGCAACCGCGCATAGCTGTTGTCGAAGGGGAAGGGGCGTGACGTCTGTGCGGGTGCAATGGTCATAGGCTTTAGGTAGGGCTCAGGCCCTGCCGGCGCAAGCGCTCATACTTGCCGTATTGGCCGGAAACTCACCGGTTGCGCCCACCGCCACCGCCCCCACCACCACCGCCGCCTCCACCTCCGCCATGGCCACCGCCTCCTCCGCCGTGACCGCCACCCCCACCGCCGCCGCCCTTGCCACGGCCATTGCGGGAAGACGCCTGCGTGCCTTTGCCGGTGTCGTCAGGGAATTCGACCTCCGCCGTGGACTTGACAACCGTGTTGGCCCGGTAGGGAACAATGCTGACCGACCCCAATTCACCCTCGGTCTTCTGGCACGTATAGCGCGTGCTCCCACCATTGCGGATCAGGACGTCGTTGCCGCCCTTGCTTTTGACGAACGTCATGTCGTGGCCGACAAGCCGGGCGCTCTTCTTGCCAAGCTTTTCGCTCTTCATCTGGTAGAAGGTGCCGTTGACGCTGAGGACCGACTTTTCCCAGTAGACATCGACCGAGGGACTGCCGCCGCATTTCTGATAGGCCTCGGCACTCCCCGCCATCAGAACGGCAGATGCTGCCGCGATGAGATGTAGACGCATGTGCCCCTCTCTCCCATTTTCGCCGGCGGCCAAAGGCGCCCCGGCGCTCCCTTACCAAGAGCTTGCGCGCGTTGGCTGAGAAAGCAATTCGGAAATAGGAAGTAGCGACGCGCCAATTGCTGGCGATGAAGGGCTGGATCGGATTGACCGATTAGGCCGCCAACCCTGACGTCGAGGCCGTGACATGTCCCGTTATGCAACCAGTTAGCGATTTTTGATTAATACTCTTCTTAGAGTTATCTGCTAGTGGTTCCCGATATCCGGTATGGGTGTTCGAGGTTGCAATGGGCGTTGGTAATGCGAAGCGCGTGATGGAGGTTGTCGTTCTGGGAGCCTACATATCAACTTTTGGTCTGGCTGCCGTCAGCGGATTGGCCATCGACCTCGCCGGTATCGCTCCTATTCTCGCTTGTGCTGCCGCGTTCTTGCTGATTGGTGCTCTTTGCACGCGATTTGACATGCCGCGCGTGCGAGAGGGCACGACATGTGTCGCCTATGGATTCCTGCTCACGCCACCGATTGCACTAGCAACGTATCTTGCCATTCGGCTGGACCTGCCCCTTCAGGACCAAAACCTCGCGGCGCTGGATGCGGCGCTTGGTTTTGATTGGCACTATGTGATTGGCGTCGTCGATGGCCATCCGGCACTCGCCATCATCTTGAACGTAGCATACGGTACATTCGCATTACAGTTGCTGCTTTGGCCGCTGTTGCTGGCGATCGCCGGCCACACAAAGCGGGCGCATGTGATGGTCGCCAGTTTTGCGGTCATCTGTTTTCTATCCAGCCTCATCTCCGTTTGGACACCTGCGGTCGGCACCTACTCCTACTATGGCTTCGATGGCTCCCTGTTAAAAAGCCTCAACCCGCTTTACGGCTACGATTTCCTCGACCAGTTCAACGCTGTTCGCGAAGACGCCAATTTTGTCTGGAGCGTTGAGGCCAGCAAAGGCATTTTGACCTTTCCCTCCGTCCATGCAGCTGTGGCTTTCCTGTGTGCATGGGCCGCGTGGTCGCTTACGCCAGTAAGATACCCGGTGATCGCCTTGAACGTCGCGATGGCATGCTCCGCGGTAACCAATGCCAATCATTATGCAGTTGACGTCGTCGCGGGTTGCGCGGTTGCGATGGTCTCGATTGCTTTCATCGTCTGGGCAAGCCGCCTCAATAGCGCGCCGATCGCTGCCGAGAGTGTGCCGCTTCCAGGAGGCGCGACATCTGTTGATGGTTCGCAAGCGCTTTATCCTCAAGGCGTGGCGGAGGGATGATCCCGCCGCTATCCCCGCAATCTTGCTGCTTCGACCGACCCCCCGCGCCGATTGCTGCCGCCTGGCCACAGTGGTAGGATTAAATCGCACCTCCAGACGCAAACGCGGGAGCGACACATGGAAAAGCTCAGCATCACGCTGCCAACGGAAATGGTCGATGTGATCAATGCCGAGATCGATGCCGGCGCCTTCGCCTCCACCAGCGAAGTCATCCGCGCCGCCATGCGCGCCTGGATGCGCCAGGAGGAAGAGCACAAGGAACGCATCGCCGCCATAAGGGCGCGCGTGCAGGAATCGCTCGATGATCCCAGGCCGAGCCTGAGCCTCGAGGAAATCGATGACTGGTTGGAGACGCTTGCGGTCGAGCCGAGCCGGCAATGAAGTCTTACGGTGTCAAGCTCCGCGGAGCGGCGCAGCGCGACCTGAAAACGATCTTCGACTATGTTCTCGAGCGAAGCGGCAGCCGGCAAACGGCCGTGTTGTATCTCAAGCGACTGCGGGATCGCTGCAGCCGCATAGGCGACGCCCCATTTGGCGGCGTTGCGCGACCTGATCTTGGTGCTGATTTGCGCCTAGCTGTTTTCGAGCGCAGCATCGTCATACTCTACCGCGTCGAGGCCGAAACCATCCTCGTCACCAACATCTTCTCCGGCGGCCGCGACTACGAAACGCTGATGCGCGACCATCGCTGATACACCCATACGCTGAGCTCACATCAGCCTTGCCATATCAGCATAACCCCGCCACATTTGCGGGCGTATATAAAAACTTCATTCACCCTTGGCGTCATGCCATTTCATGCCCGCGGCGATTGCCTTCGCGCTTGAGCCGCGTCTTCGCGAGCGATCCCTGACGATGTCGGATCAGATCTACCAGGCGGCTGTCGTTGGACGCCCGCAACTCAATTTCCGCTTGATTGCGATGATCGTTGCCAGCGCCATGTTCATGGAGCAGCTGGACGCCACGGTTCTGGCCACTGCACTTCCCACCATGGCGCGCGATTTCGGCGTCAGCGCACCGTCGATGAGCATCGCGCTGACCTCCTATCTGCTCAGCCTCGCCATCTTCATCCCGGCAAGCGGCCTGATTGCCGATCGCTTCGGCTCGCGCACCGTCTTTCGCTGGGCCATCGTTGTCTTCGTTCTCGGCTCGATCTGCTGCGCGCTGTCGCCCAATCTCTGGTGTCTGGTGTTTGCCCGCCTGCTGCAGGGTCTCGGCGGCGCCATGATGATGCCGGTCGGCCGGCTCGTGCTTTTGCGCAGCGTCGCCCGCAAGGACATGGTCAACGCCATGTCGTGGCTGCTGGTGCCGGCGCTGATCGGCCCGATCCTCGGCCCACCCGTTGGCGGCATGATCGTCACCTACCTCGACTGGCGCTGGATTTTCTATATCAACGTGCCGATCGGCATCCTCGGCTTCGTCCTGGTCTCGATCTTCATCGAGAATTTCAAGGGCGAAACGAAGAAGCGCTTCGATACCTTAGGCTTCATCCTCTCTGGCATCGCGCTCGGCTCGCTGCTCTTCGGCTTCGAAAGCTCCAGCCGTCCGGGCGAGGGGATGTTCGCGCTGTTCCTGATCGCGATCGGCGTGCTCTTCGGTATCGCCTATCTCAAGCATGCGCGAAAGCACCCCGCGCCGATCATGGATTTTTCGCTGATGAAGGTGCCGAGCTTCGGCACATCCGTCATCGCCGGTTCGCTCACCCGCATCACGCAGGGCGCGCAACCCTTCCTGCTGCCGCTCTATTTCCAGCTCGGCTTCGGTCTCTCCGCCGCCAAGGCCGGCCAGCTGGTGACGGCAGCCGCCATTGGCTCCATGGCGATGAAGGCCTTCGCGCCGAGGATCCTGCGCCGCTTCGGCTTCCGCAACGCGCTCATCTTCAATGGCTTTACCGCCACATTCGGCTATGCGCTCTGCGCCTTCTTCCGGCCCGATTGGCCACTCGGCTTGATCTTCGCCGTGCTCGTCATGTGCGGCTTCTTCATGTCGTTCCAGTTCACCGCCTACAACACGGTCGCCTATGACGCGATCGAGCGCGACCGCATGAGCGCCGCCACGAGCTTTTACGTGACCTTCCAGCAGCTGATGCTGTCGCTCGGCATCTGCGTCGGCGCCTTCGTGTTGCATGTCTCGATGTCGGCGACCGGCAGCGGCGACACGCCGCAACTGCACGATTTCTCGGCCGCCTTCCTGTTCGTGACCGCGGTCTCGCTCACCGCCACCTTCTGGAACCTGCGCTTCTCACGCACGGCCGGCGCCGATATCAGCGGCCACGGCGGCAACAAGGCGGCAGCCCACGCCGAGCATTGAGGGCGGTCAGCCATCTTCCATCTCGGCCGCCATTTCGGCGAGCTTGCGAACGGTATTGATGTTGCGCGAGGTGCCGGCATTAAGCGCCGGCAGCTTCAGCTTCGATTTCCCGGAACCGATGGGATAGTGCACATAGATCTCGCGCCCATCGGCGACAGCCTCCTCTCCGTCAGGCGCCACCATCCTGTCGAGTGCATCCTTCGGTGCATTCTCGGACAGGAAGCTGATGAGCAGAAAACTCGCTTTGGCATCGGGGAAGGGCGCCTTGGCGACGATCGCCTCCAGCTCCTTGCGGCTGCGCACCATCACGCCTGGCTTCTTGCCCAGCACCTCGCCGAGTGCGTCATCCAACGTGCGTGCGACATCGGCTTCGTTGGCGTCTGCGCGAAATAGCACGTTGCCGCTCTGGATGTAGGTCTTGACGTCGGTGAAGCCGAGCTTCTCGCAGATCGCCTTCAGCTCGGTCATGGGGAGCTTGCCGGTGCCGCCGACATTGATGGCGCGCAGCAGGGCGATGTAGACGGGCATTGGGGGGCTCCTTCCGTTGGCGGGGGAGCAAGAATTACCCCCCTCTGTCCTGCCGGACATCTCCCCCACAAGGGGGGAGATCGGCCAGCGGTTAGGTTCACGCCAAACAATGAGAGTGGAGTGAGCGGCTGCCCCCCAGCCAATCTCCCCACCTGTGGGGGAGATGCCCGGCAGGGCAGAGGGGGGTACCCCTCGGTACCCCGCAAGCGGATTACATCTTCCCCGCCACCTTCACTGCAAACGCATACTCGAACGCAACCTCTTCCAGCCGCTGAAACCGCCCCGACGCACCGCCGTGGCCGGCGTCCATGTTGGTCTTCAGCAACACCGGCGCGCCGCTGGTCGACTTGTCGCGCAGCTTCGCCACCCATTTGGTCGGCTCCCAGTAGGTCACGCGCGGGTCGGTGAGGCCGCTCAGCGCCAGGATCGGCGGGTAGGGTTTCGCTTCCACATTGTCGTAGGGCGAATAGGCTGCGATCTGGTCGTACTCTTCGCGGCTGTCAATCGGGTTGCCCCATTCCGGCCATTCCGGAGGCGTCAGCGGCAGCGTGTCGTCGAGCATGGTGTTCAAGACGTCGACGAAGGGAACGGCGGCGATGACGCCGGCGAATTTTTCCGGCGCCATGTTGGAGATCGCCCCCATCAGCATGCCGCCGGCCGAGCCGCCTTCGGCGATGATGTTTGCGTAGGAGGTGAACTTCTGTTGATTCAGATAGTCGGCCGCCGCGATGAAGTCCTTGAAGGTGTTGGTCTTCTTCTCCATCTTGCCGTCTTCGTACCAGGCAAAGCCCTTGTCCTTGCCGCCGCGGATATGGGCGATGGCATAGACGAAGCCGCGGTCGACGAGCGACAGGCAGTTGGTGTTGAAGCTCGCCGGAATGGTCACGCCATAGGCGCCGTAGCCGTAGAGCAGGCAAGGGGCAGAGCCGTCGAGTGGCGTGTCCTTGCGATAAAGCAGCGTCACCGGCACCTCGACACCATCCCAACCAGGCGCAAACACGCGGCGCGTGACATAGTCGTCGATATTGTGGCCCGACGGCACTTCCTGCGTCTTCAACAGCGTGCGCTCGCGCGTCACCATGTTGTAGTCGTAGAGCTGCGATGGCGTCGTCATCGAGGAGTAGGAGAAGCGGATCACGTCGCTGTCATATTCGGCCGCACCCTGCAGGCCGAGCGAATAGGCCTCTTCCGCAAAGCCGATCGCGTGCTCCTCGCCGGTCGCCCGGTCGCGGATCATGATTTGCGGCAGGCCATCCTTGCGCTCCAGCCAGAGCAGGTGGCGGGCATAGGCCATGTGGCTGATGATCAGCGTGCCCGGCTTGTGCGGCACCACCTCGCGCCAATTCTCCTTGCCGGGATTATCGACCGGCGCTTCCATGATCTTGAAATCCTTGGCGTCGCCGTCGTTGGTCAGGATGTAGAACACGTCGCCGCCCTCGGTCAGCGTGTACTCGATACCCTCCTGGCGCTCCGCCACCATCTTCGGCTTGGCGGTGAGGTCGCTGGTCGGGATCAGCAGATATTCCGAGGTCTCGTGGTCGTGAATGTCGATGAAGATGAAGTCGTCGAGCAGCGAGCCGCCGACGCCCATGAAGAAGCCCGCATCCTCCTCCTCGTAGACCAGCCGGTCTTGCGATTGCGGCGTGCCGATGATGTGGTGGTACACCTTCGAGGGGCGGTGGTTCTCGTCGAGCGCAGAATAGAAGAAGCTCTTGCCATCAGGCGCCCAGGCGCCGCCGCCGCCGGTGTTTTCGATGCGGTCGGGCAGGTCCTCGCCGGTCTTGAGGTCGCGAACCTTCAGCGTGTAGAACTCCGATCCCTTGTCGTCATAGCCCCAGATACCGCGATCGTGATCGGTGGAATGGTCGATGCCGGCCAGCCGGAAATAGGCCTTGCCCTCGGCCTCCTTGTCGCCGTCGAGCAGCACGGTGCGCTGGCTCTCGTCCTTGATGTCGGCGTCGCGTGGAATGCGGAAATAGCGCGGCTGCTCGCCGCCGGTCACGAAGAAGGTGCCATAGGCGAAAGGCCCGTCCTTCATCGGGATCGAGCTGTCGTCTTCCTTGATACGCCCGCGCATCTCGGCAAACAGCGTCTTCTGCAGCGGCTTGGTGTCTTCCATAGCCGCGTTCATATAGGCGTTCTCAGCCTCCAGATGCTTGCGGATTTCGGGGTCGAGGATCGAGGGATCCTTGAACATCGCCTGCCAGTTGTCGGCGCGCAGCCAGGCGTAATCGTCCGTGCGGGTGATGCCATGGCGCGTGTCGGAATGCGGCTTCTTCGGCGCAACGGGCGGGTTCGGCAGGTTTTTGAAGACGGACAAGGGGAGCTCCGGGGTCGGCATTTCAGGTTGTGAAGAGATAGAGACGCAAGCGCTGTCGATCAAGCGGCAAAAGCCACGCGCAAGAGTGCCATGCGACGCTCGCTGAATGGTGACTGTGCAAAACCCAAGCAATCCTCACCTTGCCTTGATGTGACCACAATATTTAAGAAAGTCCGCTCCCATCGTGCGGAATTCTGCCATGGCCGGGCGGCCCTCAAAGCTGCCCCGCTGAAACGGCCGCGCAGCATTCCGGAATGAGCTTGCAAAGGATTTCTTCAGTAATGCCGAAACGTATCGCCTTCGTTCTGACCGCTCTCAGCCTTGCCGCCTCCGCCTTTGCACCCACCGCATTCGCCGTCGACCCCGCTATCAAGAAGCAGCTCGAAAAGCTCGACCCCGCGACGCGCCTCGAACAGAGCTGCGACACCGAGGCGATGAGCCGCATCAACAAGGACGCCACCGGCTACAAGCCGGACAAGGTGATCGCCTACACTTTCAAGGATCCGGTCCCGAGCGACGACCGCCTGGAAGCCCCGGGCGCGGTCTTCCGCAGCAAGGGCGATTGGTATCACCTGTCCTACAGCTGCATCACCGGCCCCCAGCACATCAATGTGCGCGAGCTGAGCTACCAGATCGGCGACAAGGTTCCGCGCGACAAGTGGACTAAATATTACCTCTACGACTGAGTAGCCTGAGAGCCTCTCGTCCAGACGAACGCAAAACGGCGGCCCGGATGGAGCCGCCGTTTCGCATTCATATGGGCTGAGACGCCTTACACCAGCTCGCCGAAGGCGGCTGCCGTGAACGGGCGCATGTTTTCATTGTCGCCGGTGCGCACCTTGGTCACCCATTGCGGGTCGCTCAGGATCGCGCGGCCGACGGCGATCAGGTCGAACTCCTCGCGCTCCATGCGGCGCACCAGATTGTCGAGCCCGACGACGCTCGAGCTCTCGCCGCCGAACGCCGCCATGAAATCGCCGGAAAGACCGACAGAGCCGACGCTGATGGTCGCCGCACCCGTGAGCTTCTTCGCCCAGCCGGCGAAATTCAGCCCCTGTTCGCCGTCGATCTCAGGGAACTCGGGCTCCCAGAAGCGGCGCTGCGAGCAGTGCAGCACATCGACGCCCGCCTCGACCAGCGGCATCAGCCAGTCGGTCATCGCGTCAGGCGTTTCGGCGAGCCGCGCCTTGTAGTCCTGCTGTTTCCACTGGCTGAGACGCAGGATGATCGGATAGTCGGGACCGACGGCCTCGCGCATCGCCTTCACCACATCGGCGGCGAAGCGGGCGCGTTCCTTCAGCGTCGCGCCGCCATAGCGGTCGGTGCGCTTGTTGGTGCCGGCCCAGAAGAACTGGTCGATCAGATAACCATGCGCGCCGTGGATCTCGAACGTGTCGAAGCCGAGCCGCTTGGCGTCGGCGGCGGCCCGCGCATAGGCTGCGATCGTGTCGGCGATGTCTTCCTCGCTCATGGCGTCGCCGCGCGGCGTTTCCGGCGCAAGCAGGCCGGACGGGCTTTCGACGCCGCTCGCCGGCCAGTCGCCGGCCGGATGGGCGACCGAGCCGACATGCCAGATCTGCGGCCCCATCTTGCCGCCCTTGTCGTGGACCGTCTTGATCACCTTGCTCCAGCCGGCGAGCGACTTCTCGCCGTGGAAGAAGGGGATGCGCTCATGGTTGCTCGCCGCCGGCCGGTCGATGACGGTGCCTTCCGAAAGGATCAGCCCGACGCCGTCTTCGGCGCGGCGGCGATAATAGGCCTCGACATCGGCTCCCGGAACGCCCTCGGGCGCAAAGGTACGCGTCATCGGCGCCATGACGATACGGTTCTTGAGGTCGAGCGATTTGATCTTGAACGGCGCAAACAGCGCGTTGACGTCAGCTGCATTCATTACGGGCAAACTCCTGTAGAAAGGTGGCGCGCCTTAAGTATATTCTATATACCTAGTGTCAATGAGGCACTGCGGAGCGCCTAGGTAGCATCGAGGAAACCGCCATGAACGAACATCGGCTGATCGCAGCCCCCGTCAATTGCCGGGCGGACCGCCCCGATGCGATCGAGCAGAGCTTTGTCGTCGATTGCCCGAGCCGGCTGTTGTTCGAGCAGATCGCCGACAAATGGTCGATGATGATCCTGACCGTGCTCGATCGCGGGCCGCTGCGCTTCAACGCGATCAAGCGCCAGCTCGGCGGCATCACCCAGAAGGCGCTGACCCAGACGCTGCGCCGCCTGGAGCGCAACGGGCTGGTGACGCGCGAAGTCATTCCCGTCTCGCCTGTTGCGGTCGAATACCGCATCAGCCCGCTTGGCCGTTCGCTGCAGACGCCGTTCAAGGCGCTCTATGCGTGGACCGTCGACTACCTGCCGGATGTGGAAAAAGCCCGCACTGCCTTCGACGAGCGTTCGGCCGGCTGACCGCACTTGCCGCGCGGCAGCTACTTATTTATCGACTGAAACAGCGATGCGCCGAACCGGCCGTAAATTTGCCGTGGAAACGGCCGATGCGATCACTATACGGCTGCTCCCATCTGAACTCGGTTTGAACTCCACGGTCCCGGCACAATGAAAAACCTCGTCCTCGCCTCGGCGCTGCTCCTTGCCCCGGTCTCCATGACTGCTGCCGGGCAAACGGCGACGATCCAGCCCGTCGTTGCGGCCACCATGCCTGCGCCCGTTGTCCCGCTATCGTCGGACCCGGGGACCGCGAACACGGCACCGAAGGCTGCGCCCAAGGCTCCTGCGCCCAGGCAGACGCCGCCCAGGCAGACATCGTCCACAAAGCTCGTCGAGCCGCACCTGCGCGTCGCCCGCTCCGAGATCAAGGGCCATGCCCGCGTGGCGCTCACCTTCGACGCCTGCATGGGCAAGGCCGACGAGCGCATCCTTTCGGTGCTGGTCTCCGAACGCATCCCGGCAACGATCTTCGTCACCGCCCGCTGGCTGAAGCACAACCCGCAAGCGCTGCAGGTCATGCTCGCCAATCCCGATCTGTTCGAACTGGAAAATCACGGCCAGAACCACATTCCGGCCGTCGACAAGCCGGTATCGATCTACGGCATCGCATCCGCCGGTTCGTCCGAGGCCGTGCGCCTCGAGGTTCAGGGCGGCGCCGACGCCATGCTCGCCTCCGGCATCCCGGCCCCCCGCTGGTTCCGCGGCTCGACCGCCAAATACGACCTCTCTTCGATCGCCCAGATCCGCGCCATGGGCTACCGCATCGCCGGCTACTCGGTAAACGGCGACGGCGGCTCGCTTCTCGGTGCTGCGATCACCGAAAAACGCATCTCGTCTGCCAAGGACGGCGACGTCGTCATCTCCCACATCAACCAGCCGACCCACGCCGCCGGCGAGGGGGTGGCCAAGGCGATCCTTGACCTGAAGGCCAAGGGCACGGAGTTCGTACGGCTGCAGGATGTCGAGGATCGTGGGGACGATGATACGACGGAGTAGGGTGGCTCTCTACTGGCGCTAACTTTGGCGCGGGAGCACGGATCGCTGGATCCGAGTGCGTGATACCCCCCTCTGTCCTGCCGGACATCTCCCCCACAAGGGGGGAGATCGACTCGTGGCGAGATTTGCGCCAACCAATAAAGGTAGAGCGAGCGGCCACCCCCAGCCAATCTCCCCACCTGTGGGGGAGATGCCCGGCAGGGCAGAGGGGGGTATCCCACGGCACAATCTAGCGAGCGGAAATCTAAGTCAAAACCCAACGTGGGGGCTACGGGCCGCACCTCAACCAAGGGCCTCACCTAGCCAACCCGCCAACCCACTCTACCGCACCACCATCTCCACCCTTGCCGCCTCATCTCGCCGCACGCCGCCCGGCCCATCCCGATCCATCGCGAAATCATCGAACCAATCGCGATACGTCCCCGACATCATCGCCCCGATCACCTGCGTCGCCAGATACGAGAACGTGATCCCGTTCCCGCCATAGCCATACGCCCCATAGACATGCGGCAATGAAGGCACAGGCCCGATCAGCGGCAACCCGTCGACCGTTTCGCCAAAGGTGCCGCACCAGGCGGTGGCGACGCGGGTGTCGGCGCGGGGCCAGATCAGTTTCATCTTTTCGCGGATCGTCATGATCTTCTCAGGCGCCTTGGCGTCGCGCGCCGCCGGATCGACGGTGTCGTCATCCTCGCCGCCGACCACGATCCGGCCATCATGGGTCGTGCGCATGTAGAGATAGGGGTGGCTGTCTTCCCAGATCAGCGTCTGGTCGCGCCACAGCGTGCCCGGCTCCTGCGGCACGGTCGCCATTGCCCAGCTCGACGTCGTGCGGTGCAGTTTCGGCATCGCGATATCAGGCAGGCTGTAGCCGGTGGCGAGCACCGCCGTCTTCGCCTCGATCACGAAGCCGCCATCGGTTTCCGCCGTCACGCGGTTGCCTTCGCTGTGCAGCCTCGTGACGGACGCATCGATCAGCCGCGCGCTATCCTTGTTGGCCATCCGCAGCAGCGCCCATGTGAGAAGCAGCGGATCGGCCTCCGCCGAGCCGCGCGACAGGATGCCGGCGTCGCGGTCGATCTCGAATTCGGTGAACAGATCGCAATGTTCGAGGTAGCGGCTCGGAAGCCCGGCGCGCTGCCTGAGTTCGGCCTCGACCGCGAGATCGCGCGCGCCCTCGTGATTTCCAGTAAGATAAAGCGAGCGGCGCGGCTGGAAGGCGCAGTCGATGCGGTAGGCGGCAATCAGCTTGGCGAGACCGGAAACGGCCGCCGCACTGCGCCTGTAGATGCCGACGGCGCGCTCGAAGCCGTAGAATTGCTCGAGCTCCGTCAGGGTCTTGTCGATCTCCCATTGCAGCATCGCGGTGCTGGCGGCGGTGCTCCCGAGCCCCGGATGCTCGCGATCGACGATCGCAACCGACAGGCCGCGCTCAGCCAGATGCTGGCCCATCAGCGCCCCGGTCACGCCGCCGCCGATGACGAGTGCGTCGACCTGGAGATGATCGGTGAGCGGCGCGAAGACGGGGCGGCTGACGCCGTTGCCCCATGGCGAACGGCCGCTGGTCAATCGATCCTGGCTCAGGCTCTTCAGCTCTATCTCGGACATGGCGGCCTCACTTCGGCAGTTGCGGCAGCTGCTTTTCTTCGATGAACAGCTCGTCGATGATGGTCATGACGATCAGCGACAGAGGCAGCGCCAGCATAGCGCCGACGGCACCCCACATCCAGGTCCAGAACAGAATGGCGAGGAACACCACGAAGGCGTTGATCTCCAGCCGCCGTCCCATCACCGCCGGGAAGATCAGGTTTTCCATCAGCAGGTGGACGGTAAAGAAGGCCGCTGCCGGGATCAGCCCGACGACGAGAGCATCATGCGTGATGATGCCGGCAATCGCGATCGCGAGCGTCATCATGGTGATCCCGAGATAGGGAATGAAGCTCGAGAGAAACGCGAAGAAGCCCCAGAGCACTGGCGACGGCAAACCGCCGGCATAGGCGATGATGGTCATCACGACGCCGAGGCAGGCGTAGATCACCGAGGCGGTGGCGAAATAGAAGCCCAGCACCTGCTCGACGCTGCTGATCACGCGGATGGCGGCGAGCCGCTGCGAGCGCTCGCGAAAGACCATGATGATCGACTTGCGCAGGCTGACGCGGCCCATCAGGAAGAGCAGCAGTGCGGCGAAGAAGATCAGCGCCTGCACCAGGGCCGGCGTCAGGTTCGCTGTCACGAGATGCAGAATGTTGCCGGTATTCTCCAGCAGCTTCTCTGCCGACATCGGCCCGCTCTGGAAGGTTTCGGGCGTGATATGCAGCCACTTGATGCGCTCGAGATAGGGCATCAGCCGGTTCGCCGTCTTCTCGGCAAAGTCCGGGCCCTCGTTGGCAAGCGTCGTCAGCGGGCCTGCAAGCGAATTGGCGACGAGGAAAATGATGAGCGCCACGGCCGAGGACAGGATCACGGCGTTGGTAATCCGGGGCACGCCGAGCTTCGTCAGCTTCTCCGCCAGCATCCCGAGGATCATGCCGACGACAATGGCAAGCGTCAGCGGGATCAAGACCAGCGACATCATGTAGACGGCCGAGAGAGCGAGGATCACGAAGATGCCGATGATCGCCCAGGCCATTGAAATGTCTAGGCCATCCTTCTCCAAACGCCGCACCGGCGCCTGTATTATGGCTTCCTCTGCGTCAGTCATGTTTTTCGCCCATGAACTGACCCGCCGCTCTCCGATCGCGATCTTGCTCGCCTGTTTGCGAATGCCGTTGGCAATACCCATGAATAGTCGTTCCCCGGAAGCCCCTGTGCTTCGCACCTAGAACGCCGCGAAACTCATTCCGGTTCCGCCTGTGTCAAAGCGGGAATGCCGAATTCTCGCCTCATCTGAGGCGCATCATCAGGAACGCAACGGCGGGGAGGCAGGGCCGCTGCGTTTCGTGCCCGTTTGGAGCACCGCCGCGGCCCTGCCAGATCCGATATGTCAGCCTGCCGGACTGTCGCAAACGGCGGCTTCCGAGACCGTCTCCGGCTCCTTGCGGCCGAGAAACGCCACCACCACGACCGCCGTGAAAATGGTGATGCTCGCGAGCAGGATGAGCAGCGTGCTGAAGGCCTGCGCGTAGTTCAGCGCCAGCGCCTCGCGACCCATCTGGGGCATGACGGCCGCCGCCGCGCCAAGATCGCCGGTCACCAACCGCTGCGCCGCCCGCGCCGCCTCTTCAGCTGATCCACTTGCTCCACCAAGCCGGGCGCCAACAAGCGCCGAAAGCACCGCGCTGACGATGGCGAGCGCCACGCCTTCGCCGGCAACGCGCGTCGTGCTGAAAATCCCCGTCGCCATGCCGGCCCGCTCCTTCGGCACGACGCTGACGGCAAGGCCGTCCATCAGCCCCCAGGGCAGGCTGATGCCGATGCCGATCGTCAGAAGCGGCCCGATCAGAAGCAAAGGCTGCGCGGCCGGTACGCCGGCCGGAATGGTCGACAGCCAGAAGAGCCCACCGGCCGCGATCAGCAGCCCGACGCCGCAGATGACGGCGGCCGTAAACCAGCGCGTCAACAGCCCGGCGACGACGGGCAGCACCAGCAGCGGCCCGGACAGCGCGATCATCATCTGCCCGGCGCCCACCTCGCTCATGCCATCGATGCCGACGAAGCGCACGGGAAGCAGGATGAGCAGCACCACGAAGGCGTAAGCCGGCGCGGCGGCCAGAAGCTGCACGCCGACGAAGCGCGGATAGCGAAACAGCGTCAGGTCGAGCATAGGCCGCGCCGTTCTCCGCTCGATCAGCCAGAAGCCGACCAAGAGCGCTGCCGAGGTGACGAGCAGCGCCACGACGGAAGGGCTGCCCCAGCCATTCTCCGGCGCCAGCAGAACGCCATAGGTGAAGAGCGCCAATGCCAGCGTGAAGCTTGCCGCACCCGCCCAGTCGAGCCCCTTGGCCTCCGGGTCGCGCGTCTCGTGGAGGAAGGCGGCGCCGAGCACAAAGGCGATCGTGCCCAACCCCACGACGAGCGCGAAGATCGCCGGCCAGCCGAAGCTGTCGACCATCAGGCCGGAGGCGATCGGCCCGAAGGCGAGGCCGACGCCGAAGCTGGAGCCGACGATGCTGAAGGCGCGCATCCGCGCATTGCCCTCGAACTCCTGCGCCAGCGCCGCCATGCCGCCGGAAAACGCGGCCGCCGCACCCATGCCCTGCAACGCTCTCAGCACGTCGAACCAGACGATATCGGGGGCGAAGGCGAGGCCTGCGGAAAACAGCAGGAAGGCCACGAGCCCCATGAGAAAGATGCGCTTGCGGCCATAGCTGTCGGCGAGCGCGCCTGATGCCATCAGGCTGCTGCCGAAGGTCAGCATGAAGGCATTGGTCACCCAGTTGAGCGCGATCGGGCTGCCGCCGAGATCGCGGCTGATCGCCGGCAGCGCCACCGCCGGCCCGGTGAAGGTCAGCGGCATGGCGGCCGCGGCAGCACAGATGCCGATCAGCGCCATGATCTTCCTGATGCTGCCGGCTTGGCTTGCGCCGGCGGCGCCAAGCGGTGTCGAGAGTTGTCGTGTCATGAGATATCCGCCTGTGTGAAAGGTGAAGCGCGGCGATAGCGGGAGGCCTATCGCCGAAAGCACAGACAAGATAAATTCGCTTCAATATCGCGATAAGCGGCCTATAGTGCCGTTCATAGTGGAAAAATTCGCTCGAATAGAAAGAGTGGAAAGCGCAATATGGATCAGCTCAGCGGCTTGTCGGCCTTCGTGAAAACCGCCGATCTCGGCAGCTTCGTCGCCGCCGGGCGCGTGCTCGGCCTGTCGGCCTCCGCCGTCGGTAAGGCGGTGACGACGCTGGAGCGGCAGGTCGGCGTGCGGCTCTTCCAGCGCTCGACGCGCAGTATTCGGCTGACGGAGGAGGGGCGGCTGTTTCACGAGCGCTGCCGCCGCGTGCTTGACGATCTCGAGGATGCGCAGGCCTCGCTGGCGGCCGCCGTCGCCACCCCGCGCGGCCGTCTGCGCCTCAGCCTGCCGCTGGTCAGCTATCATCTTCTTTTGCCCGTGGTGCCGGGCTTCGTTCGCCTCTATCCCGAAGTGGAACTCGATCTCGATTTCAACGATCGCATCGTCGATCTGATCGACGAGGGTGTCGATGTGGCGATCCGCAGTGGTGACCTGCAGGATTCCCGGCTGATGTCGCGGGCGCTGCGACCGTTCCGCATGCTGCTCTGCGCCGCGCCCGACTATCTGGAGGCGCACGGCACGCCGAAGACCCCGGCCGATCTCGCCGGCCACGCCGCCATCCGCTTTCGCTTTCCCAACAGCGGCAAGCTGCAGGACTGGCCGCTTGCCATGCCATCAGGCGCGCCGGAGCTGGCGATCCGCAGCCTGCTCGTCTGCAACAACATGGAAGCATTGGGCGGCGCGGTGGAGGCCGGTCTCGGCATCGGCTGCATGCCGGATTTCCTGGCAAGGCGCCGGCTGGCGGAAGGCCGCCTGCGCACCGTGCTCGACGATCACATCGACGGCCCCGGCCAGTTCCACATGCTCTGGCCCTCGAACCGGCATTTGTCGCCCAAGGTCCGCGTGCTGGTCGATTACCTTACCGAAACCCTCTTCGCCGACCACTTCGAAAGCCCGGCCGCACCGGCATGGCCGACGTGAGGGTTGTCATCATCTCTCCCTCATTCCTGTGCTTGTCACAGGAATCCAGCCAACCCAAGTCCTTGGGTTGAAAAGACTCTTCCGCGTCGCGGACGCGACGCTGCTGGATCCCGGCTCAAGGCCGGGATGAGGGTGGAGTGTTTGGCGTCATTCTCCAGACGTCTAGGAATTCCCTGATCAAGCCGACAGCGTCAGCCCGATTCCCCAGGGATCGCGCAGGAACACGCCGCCGTCGCGCTTCTCGCTCTTGATCTCGAGTTCATCGAGCTTGGCTACGGCCTTGTCGAGCGCCGCGGTATCGTTGAAGCGCAGCGCGTAGTCGGAAAGCCCGGTCATCGCCTCGGTGCGGGCGCCCGCGCCGCGGCTGTTCCAGATGTTGGCGGCGACATGGTGGTGGTAGTCGCCGGTGGCAAAGAAGCTGGCGCCGGGATAGCGCGCCATGATCTTCAGGCCGAGAACGTCGCGATAAAACTGGTCTGCCTCGGGGATGTTGCCGACCTGCAGGTGGATGTGCCCGATCGCCGAGCCATCGGCCATGCCGGTCCAGGTATCCTGTGGCGCGCTCTCATAGAGCGCCTGCAGGTCGAGCCGGTGGGTCGCCATCTCCACCTGGCCGTCCTGGTGGAATTTCCATTGCATCGGCGAGCGGTCCGAATAGATCTCGATGCCGTTGCCCTCGGGGTCGGAGAGATAGATCGCCTCGCTCACCAGATGGTCGGACGCGCCGTCGAGAACCACATTGTTGTGCGCGGCATGACGCAGCCAGCGCGCCAGCTCGACGCGCGATGGCATCAGGAAAGCGGTGTGGAACAGGCCGGCGGCATTGCGCGGCGCGGTGCGCACATCCTTGCCCGTCGTCAGCGTCAAAAGCGGCGTTTCGCCGACGCCAAGCACTTCGCCGCTCGCCGTCTTCTCGATGACCTTAAGCCCGAGCATCGACTGGTAGAAGGCCGAAACGGTGGGAAGGTCGGTCACGACGAGATGCGAGTGATCGACATAGGCAGGGCGCGTCAGCGCGTAGGAAGTCTGTGTGGTGGTCATCTTAGGGTCTCCTGCCCGGGATAAGGAGGGCGTACCGGCGCCGGCAGCAAAGATACTGCCTTCAGGCAGCAAACTGCTGCCCATAGCGATGCCAAGGAAGGTTCGCCGGTTCATGCGTGTGATGGGTCCTCTGGCCGCTGTACTTGCATCCTATATGGCGCATTGCGATTGTTCACAGAAGTCCCGTTTTTGACGATGAAGCGTTCGATATCCATTGACGACTTCCGCGCGTGATCTTGATCACAATCAAGCTGTCAGCTTGATCCCGATCAATGCGCCAGCTTGATCCCTATCAAGCATCAGCTTGATCTCAATCAAAGCGCCATATGTATTTCAGGAGGATATTGTCACCATTACATGCAGTCATAGAGGAGTTGCATCATGTACAGGAAGATCATCGTCGCGGTCGAAATCGGCGCGCTCGCAAACGGAGACATGACCTTCCGCAAGGCCGCCTCGCTGCTCGATAGCGGCGGCGAGATCATCCTGCTCAACGTCGTCGAGGACATCCCGACCTATCTCGGCGTCGATATCCCTGTCGACCTCATCGAAAACGCCGCCAAGGATGCGCAGGAGAAGCTCCAGGGCCTGATCGTCAGCACCGGCATCCCCGCCCGCGTCGAAATCAGCCACGGCCGACCGGCCAGCGGCATCATCGCCTCGGCCGAGGCCAACCAGGCCGACCTCATCATCCTCTCCTCGCACATGCCCGATTTCAGCAATTACTTCATCGGCGCCACCGCCGACCGCGTCGTGCGCCATGCCAAATGCTCGGTGCTGGTCGATCGTCGCAAGGCGTGAGCGCAAGCCTATAAAAGGGAGGCGGAGATGCGGGAGGCTGCCACGGCCTCCCGCCTCATCCGGTTCACGAAGATTTATCCTCCCCACACAGCGCTTGTGTTGCGCGCAAACCATTTCGATGCCACGATCTCGGCCTACGAACAGGCAATCATCTAAACGGGCATTTCCGCATGGGCGAGTTCAACGGCATCCGCTGGGCTTATGACAAATACGAGCTGATCGCCGATGGGATCGTCCACGGGGTCGGGCTGGCGCTCGCGCTTATCGGCGCCACCGTGCTGATCTTCTACGCCACCGTCTGGTCCTCGCATGGCGAACTCGCCGCCGCCTGGATCTACAGCCTCGGCCTGGTGCTGACGCTCGGCATCTCGTTCTCCTACAACGCCTGGCCGGTATCGCGTACCAAATGGTTCCTGCGCCGGCTCGATCATTCCTCGATCTTCATCCTGATCGCCGCCACCTACACGCCGTTCCTCGAGCGCGGCGCCGACAACCCTCTACTTCTCGGCATGCTTATCGGCATCTGGGCCGTGGCCTTCATGGGCGTGTTCCTGAAATGCGTCTTCCCCGGCCGCTACGACCGTCTGGCGATCCTGCTCTATCTCGCCATGGGCTGGAGCGGCGTCATGGTCGCGGGGCCGGTCGCCGAGCGCATCCCCTATGCCTCGATGCTCCTGATCGTCATCGGCGGCATCATCTATTCGCTCGGCGTGATCTTCCACGTCTGGGAAAAACTGCGCTTCCAGAACGCCATCTGGCACGGCTTCGTCGTCGCGGCTGCGGCGGTCCATTACACCGCGGTGCTCACCTGCTTCAGCATGAGCCCGGCGTGAGCTTATGATCACTGGCAGCGCGGCGGTGCAACGAGCGTCTTCACCAGTCGTTTGATAACCGGGTCGTATTGCTTCAGCTGTGCCTGCGGGTACTCGAGTGTAAAGTAGCCTACCGTGGCATCGCAGAGCGGGATGGCGCGGACATAGAGAATACGATCCTTGCGGCTACCGGAATAGCTGGCTCCGCGTTTGGAAGATTGCTGGTAGCTGATTGTCCAGCCTTCTCCCTTATCCAATGCCATGCGGCTCTTAATCTCGGTCGTGAAGTCGTCTTCCATTCGATTGGCGCCAAAGACTCGCAGTTCAGCTTTGCTGTCTGTCGACGCTAGCGCCATTCCGTCGCCATTATCGGCCTTGTGAGTGACAGCAAAATCTTCTGGCAATTCGACGGCGTAGCCGAAACGAAAATTGCTATAGGAGCGCCAGTCCTCTGCGGCGACAGGCGTGGTTACAAGGCAAAGCAGCAAGGCCAAACGATAAAGCACAAAGCACCCTCCGGTTCGTCCGTGCCATCGTAACGACGATCACCATGTTCAACCAGTCCTGGCGCGCCCCTCAGCCGGTCTTCGTCAGCGTCACCACATAGCGGCAGGTCTCATCGCTATCGTTGCGAAACTCGCAATCCACCGCCGGACCGAGCAGCAGGCAGTCGCCCGCCTTTAGCGCATGCACCATCTCGCCCTCGACGAAGGTGAGCGCCCCCTCGGTCACCCAGATGCATTGGCGCAGAAACACGAAGGAGGCAGCCGGGTAGGCGACGCCGGCGCCTGAGGGCAGTGCAATCTCGACGATATCGAACGGGCTGCCGTCCGGCGAAACGTGTCGCCGCGTATATCCCGTTTCCGGGTCGGTCCACAGCGGCTGGTCAGCGTGAAGGCGCAGCCGCTGGCTGCCCGCCTCGGCGCGCGCGATCAGCGATGACACCGTCAGCCCGAAGGCGCCGCAGAGCTTGCCCAGCAGCGAGGCCGTCGGGCTGCTCTCGCCGCGCTCCACCTTGTGGATCATCGCCCGCGATACGCCGGAGTGGTCGGCGAGATCGCTCAGCGACCATCCCCGCAATTCCCGCTCGGCGCGGACGCGATCGCCTAGACAGCGGTCGAAATTGTCTGATATAGTGGACATAGTGAATTTATAGTGGATAGACCATCATGACGCAAGCCACCCTCATCCGCGACGCCAGCGAGGCCGATCTGGCCGCGATCCGCGATATCTACAATCACGCGGTGGAGCACACGACGGCGATCTGGAACGAAACGGTGGTCGATCTCGACAACCGCCGGGAATGGTTCGCCATGCGCCGCGCCCGCGGCTTCCCGGTTCTGGTTGCCGAGAAGGACGGCAAGATCGCCGGTTACGCCTCCTATGGCGACTGGCGCGCCTTCGAAGGCTTCCGCCACACGGTCGAGCATTCCGTCTATGTCGAAAAGGATCACCAGGGCGCCGGCATCGGCAGAGAATTGATGACGGCGCTGATCAAGCGCGCCGGCGAAAACGGCATCCACGTCATGATCGCCGGCATCGAGGCCGGCAACAAGGCCTCCATCGCGCTGCACGAAAAACTCGGCTTCCGCAACGGCGGCACCTTCCACGAAGTCGGCACCAAGTTCGGCCGCTGGCTGGACCTGACGTTCATGGAATTGCGGGTGCCGGGCTGAGCCACACCACAAACGCAAAACGCCCGCCACGGTCTCCCGCGGCGGGCGTTTTGCAATAGTCACCACATCACTTGTCCGGCGTAAACACCATCGAGTGGCCGTTGATGCAGTAGCGCAGACCGGTCGGCGGTGGGCCGTCGGGGAAGACGTGGCCGAGATGGGCCTCGCAATTGCCGCAGCGGATTTCGGTGCGCACCATGCCGTGGCTGGTATCGCGATACTCGGTAACCGCCTCGGGCGAAACCGCCTCGAAATAGCTCGGCCAGCCGCAGCCGGCGTCGAACTTGGTGTCGGAGCGAAACAGCGGCGCGTCGCAGCAAACGCAGCTGTAGAGCCCCGTTTCGAATGAATCCCAGTAGGGGCCGGTGAAGGCCCGTTCGGTGCCGTGCTGGCGGGTGATGCGGTACTGCTCGGGGGTGAGCTGTTCCTTCCACTCGGCATCGGTCTTGTGAACCTTGGCGATCGTCGTATCGGCCATGGAGTGCTCCTTTCACGCAGCTGTGGCTTGCGGCGAGTGTTTTTTGATTTCTTCGGCAATGTGGTGCTGTTGACGCGAACGATCAAGGGACCGCGCGCGTCCGACGGTCGAGTTCGCGGCCTCCGTGTCGATCAGATCACAGCCCGCTGCGCCTCGATATACCCTCTCAGCCTGGCGACCAGCGCAGCCTCGCCGTCGCCGGATTTCGCTGCCTCGCTCCACGAATAGCCCATGCAGGCCGGGCGGTGGCGCTTGTCCTCGGGCTCGGTCAGATAGCGCGGCATGATATGCGCGTGCAGGGCAGGCTCCGCATTGCCCCAGATCTCGTAGTTCACCCGGGCGCAATCGGTGGCGGAAAGCAGCGCGTCGCCGGCAAGCGTCATGTCTGCGAGAAAGGCGGCGCGCGCTTCGGGGTTGAGATCATTGAGGCTGGGCACGACGGGATCCGCCAGCAGCAGAGAGTAGCCGGGCAGCGGCTGCACATCGCCGATGACAAGCCAGCCGGAACGCATGCGGCAGATCACATAAGGGTTCGTGCCCGCCCGCGCCATCGCCACGCGCTCTTCGATAAGGTTCATTGCGATTCCCTAAAGGATTGATTCCGTTTGAATCTTCCTATGATCAGAAGAGGCCGGGCCACGCAATGGGTCGCACGATGCAAACCTACCCCGAGGCCAAAATCACATGCGCCTGGATCTTCGCGGCGATCTCGCCGTTGCCGTGCTTGCCCGCGAGCGCCGCCTCCGCCGCCTTGGTAGCAGCCTCAAGCTTTTCGGGGTTCCGCGCCTCGATCTCGCCGCGCAAGGGCGTTCCCTGGCAATAGGCGACCGCCACCTCGCGGGCCGACGGCGCGCGGCTGATATCGGCGCGCGTGTCGATCTCGATCTCCTTGAAACCGGCGCGCGCGAGGTCGTCGCGGATCTGGTTGCGGTCGTGATAGCCGTGCGGCGTGCGCTCGGCGAAGCGTGGCGGGTCGTCGGGAAACACGGAGGCGAGCGCCTTGGTCACGTCGTCGGCGAATACATTCGTCTCGATCCGGTCCCAGACGCTGAACAGAAGCCGGCCGTTTGGCTTGAGCACCCGCCGTGCCTCGCGGTAGGCCGCCGGTCGGTCCGGAAAGAACATCGCCCCGAACTGGCAGCAGACGAGGTCGAAACTCGCATCCTGGAAGGGCAGCGCCATGGCATCGGCCTGTCGCCAGACGACACGGTCGTCGGCCGGCTGGTGCAAGCGGGCGTAGTCGAGCATGGCCTGGTTGAGATCGGTCGCGATATAGGTCGCGCCGGGCGGGAGCAGTGGCGCCAGCGCCCGTGTCACGGCGCCGGTACCGGCCGCGATCTCGAGAACCGCCTTCGGCTTGAGGGCGGCTGCCCGTCGCGCCAGGTCGGCGGCATAGGATGCGAAAATCAGCGGCACCATGTGGCGGTCGTAATTCTCAGGAACAGAGCCGGCAAAGATCTTGTCCGCTTCCAGCATCGCCTCATCCTCCCTTGATGATTGGCATTTGCTATCGCGAACAGACTACCACGAAACGGCGTCTGCCGCTCGTCTCGATCGTCGCTGTCGCGCGCTTCATCGCATCGCCCGTTCGGATGAACGCCGGCTCATCATAAGAGACAGCTAATGTCGCCCCTGATCCTGGCTATACTTGATGAAACGCAAGCATCGGGGGATGCTGAAATGAGTGAAACCATTGTTGTCAGCGCCTATTGCGCGATCTCGAGCGTCTTCATGCTGATGACGGCGCTTGAAGGCTGGGCCGTCAGGGGCGGATGGACGCTGGCGCGTGGTTTCGGCCTTGCCGCCTGTTCGCTCTGGCCGCTGCTGCTGACCGCGTTTTTCCTGCATGCGCTGCTCGCGCCAAGACGCCTGCCGCGTCTGACGAGAGCCGGCTGATCAATCCTCTTTGCGCCGCCATCCGTCCCCGCGCGCGATGCGTCCAAACCCTCATTTGGCCGATCAAAGCTTGAGATGGCGGCGCTCTTCTTCTAAACCTTGAGGCATCTGATTTGCTTCGGATTCGCGGATTTCGAGGGGTAGGGGAGGCTGGATGGCCGATGGCACGGCATTGACGTTTGCGGCTCTGTGCCTGCCATTTCTTGGCGCCGTCCTTGCACCGTTTCTCGTCCGCGCATTCGGCCACAATGCCGCCTGGCTGCTGGCGCTCGCGCCGCTTCTCGCTTTCCTGCGCTTCGCAAGCCTTCTGCCCGAAATCGCCGCCGGAACCGTCATTCGCGGCGGCTATGCCTGGGCGCCGAGCCTCAATCTCGATTTCGCCTGGATGCTCGACGGCCTGTCGGTCACCTTCGCGCTGCTTATATCGGGCATTGGCACGCTGGTCGTGCTTTATGCCGGCGGTTATCTGAAGGGCCATCCCGATCTCGGCCGCTTCTTCTCCTTCGTCTTCCTGTTCATGGGCGCGATGCTCGGTCTTGTCGTCTCGGACAATTTCCTGATGCTCTTCGTCTTCTGGGAGCTGACGTCGATCACCTCCTTCCTGCTGATCGGCTTCGATCACCGCCGCGAGGCCTCGCGGCGCGCCGCCCTGCAGGCGCTGGTCATCACCGGCGGTGGCGGATTGCTGTTGCTGGCCGGCCTGTTGATGATCTGGAGCACGACAGGCGCGTCCGAGCTTTCGGTGCTGCTGCAATCGGGCGATCTCTTGCGCGCCAACCCCTATTACATGCCAATCCTGCTGCTCATCCTCGGCGGCGCCTTCACCAAGTCGGCGCAATATCCGTTCCACGCCTGGCTGCCCAACGCCATGGAGGCGCCGACGCCGGTTTCGGCCTATCTCCATTCGGCGACCATGGTCAAAGCCGGCGTCTATCTCCTGATGCGCCTCAATCCCGCCATGGGCGGCACGGCGCCCTGGATGTTCATCCTGCCGCTCTTCGGCGGCGTAACGCTTCTCGTCGGCGCGCTGCTCGCCATCCGCCAGGCCGACCTGAAACTGAAGCTCGCCTATACCACCGTGTCCTCGCTCGGTCTGCTGGTTCTCTTGACTGGCTTCGGCTCCGATTACGCCATCGAGGCGGCGGTGCTTTATCTGGTCGCCCATGCGCTGTTCAAGGGCGCGCTGTTCATGGTCTCGGGGATCATCGACCACGAGACCGGCACCCGCGACGTCACACGCCTCAGCGGGCTGAGAACGGCAATGCCGCTGACCTTCGTGACCGCGCTTGCCGCCGCCCTCTCGATGGGCGGCCTGCCGCCATTTGCGGGCTTCCTCGCCAAGGAGGAGATCTACGCGGCCCTTGCCCATGGCGATCCGCGCTCGATCCTCTTCGCCATCCTGGTGATCGCCGCCAACGTGCTGATGTTCGCCATCGCCTTCGCCGTCGCCCTGAAACCCTTCCTCGGTGCCCCGATCGAAACGCCGAAGCACCCGCACGAAGCCCCGCCGCTTCTCTGGCTCGGCCCCGCCGTGCTGGCCTTGCTCGGCCTTCTCGCCGCCCTGTTTTCGGCAACGACCCACCGCTTCATCTCCTCGCCCATGGCCTCATCGGTTCGAGGAGCGGCGACCATGATCGAGAGTTCGCTCGCCCCGCATATCGGGCTGCCGCTGCTCCTGTCGCTCTTCACCATCGCGCTCGGCATTGCCGTCTACTGGCAGCTCGATCGCGCCCGCGCGCTGATGGCGGTGCTGTTGCAGAGATTGGGGCCGGGGCCGGACCAGGGCTTCGACAACGCCATATCGGGCCTTGTCGCATTCTCCGTGCGCATCACCCGCATCCTGCAGCCCGGCCGGTTGGAGATCTACGTCACCTGCACCTTCCTCGCGGTCGCCGCCATCCTCATTCTGCCGCTGTGGCTGTTCGGGGAGGGGCCGTCGCTGCCGGCATGGCCGGCGGGCGTGCAGATCCATGAATGGGGCGTCTTCCTGCTCGCCGCGATCGGGCTTGTCGCCGTCATCATCGCCCGCGACCGGCTGACCGCCATCGTCTCGCTCGGCATCCAGGGCTTTGCCGTCGCCCTCATCTTCCTGCTCTTCGGCGCCCCCGATCTCGCCTTCACCCAGTTCATGGTCGAGACGCTCTCGGTCGTCATCCTCGCGCTGGTCATGACGCGGCTGCGCCTGTCGCACATCGATCCGCGCCCTGTCGGCCAGATGCTCTTCGACGGCGCGGTGGCGCTGGCCTGCGGCGCCGGTCTGACGCTGCTGCTGATGAAGGCCACCGAAGCGCCGTTCAGCGCCACCCTCAGTGATTTCTTCAATACCTATTCGAAAACCATCGCCCACGGCGCCAATGTCGTGAACGTCATCATCGTCGATTTCCGCGGCACCGACACGCTCGGCGAGATCGCCGTCGTCGCCATGACAGGCCTTGCCATCCTGGCTCTGATCCGTGTCCGGGCAGGGGCCGAGCGCAAGCTTGCCGCAAACGACCCCGATGCGCCCGATGACCTCGGAGTGGAGCGCCCATGAATACGCTGATCTCCCGCACCATCGCTCCCGTGCTCACCGCGCTGATGCTGCTTTTCTCTGTCTTCGTGCTGCTGCGCGGCCATAATGAGCCCGGCGGCGGCTTCATCGGCGGGCTGATCGCGGCATCCGCCTTGGCGATCTTCGGCATCATCAGGGGCACCGGCGCCGTGCGTCGCGCCATCGTCTTCCACCCGCTGTCGATAGCAGGCGCCGGCCTATTGATATCGTCTGTCGCCGGCCTCATCTCGATCGTCTTCGCCGTGCCCTTCATGACCGGCCTCTGGATCTATCCCAAGATTGCCGGTGTCGAGGTGCCGCTGTCTAGCGTGATGCTGTTCGATATCGGCGTCTATCTCGTCGTGGTCGGCGCGGTCACCTCGATCGCGCTGTCGCTGGAAGAGCGGGAGGTCGAATGATGGAGCCGCTTTTCGCCGTCCTCGTCGGCCTGTTCTTCACGGCCGCCGTCTATCTGATGCTGTCGAAATTCTCGATCCGCATCATGCTTGGTATCGCCATCCTCGGCAACGCCGTCAATTTGCTGCTATTCACATCAGGCCGGCTCACTCGCGAAGTCCCGCCGATCATCCCCGACGGCCTCGACGCGCTGCCTTCGGGCGCCGCGAACCCGCTGCCGCAGGCACTGATCCTGACGGCGATCGTCATCTCCTTTTCGCTGCTGGCTTTCCTGCTGGTGCTGACCTACCGCGCTTATCAGGACATCGGCACTGACAACACCGACGAGATGCGGGTGGCTGAGCCCGATGAACCGACGTTGCCGCCGGTGAGGTATTGATGATGAGGGGTGTTGTGCGGATAAAAGGCCCTCTCTGCCCTGCCGGGCATCTCCCCCACAAGGGGGGAGAGGACTCGTGGATGGCGCGTCGCCCCACATTGAACATTCTTGTCCTTGGTTCGCGTCGCTTGGCGAGCGGCCGCGCCCAGCGGTTCTCCCCCCTTGTGGGGGAGATGCCCGGCAGGGCAGAGAGGGTCTTGCTTGCTCCCACCGAGGCCACCCCCTAAATGGCCACCCCCACCCAACCCATCCCCGACCTTTCCGCAGCCCTCGTCACATCCCCTGTGCCGATCGCCCACTGGCTCGTCATCGCCCCGGTGGCGCTCTGCATCACCCTTGGCGCCATCCTCCTGATGGCCCGCGGCTCCGTGCGCCTTCAAGCCTCACTCGCCATCCCCGGTCTCGCGCTGCTCGTCGCGCTCGACGCCGCACTCCTCGTCAAGGTCATGGCCGATGGTCCGCTCACCATGGTCATGGGCCGCTGGCTGCCGCCCTTCGGTATCGCCTTCACCGTCGACACGCTCTCCGCCGTCATGGCGCTGACCGCGGCGATCGCGGCACTGGCGGGCGGCATCCACGCGCTCTCCGATATCGACGACACCAACCAGCGCTACGGCTTCTTCCCTTTCCTGATGATGCTGATGGCCGGCGTCACCGGCGCGTTTCTCACCGGCGACGTTTTCAATCTCTACGTCTGGTTCGAGGTGCTGCTGATCTCGTCCTTCGGCCTGCTGATCCTGGGCTCCGAGCGCAAGCAGATCGACGGCGCGATGAAATATGCCGTCCTCAATCTCCTCGGCACGACGCTGTTCCTGATCGCGGTCGGCATTCTCTACGCCATCTTCGGCACGCTCAACATGGCCGATATCGCCAGCAAGGCCGGCGAACTCAGCGAAACCGCGCCGCTGACCACACTGGCGGCTCTCTTCCTGCTCGCCTTCGCGATGAAGGCTGCCGCCTTTCCGGTCAATTTCTGGCTGCCGGCCTCCTATCACACCCCACGCATCGTCGTATCGGCACTCTTTGCCGGCCTGCTCACCAAGGTCGGCATCTACGCGCTGATCCGCGTGCTGGTGGTGCTCCTGCCGCTGGAGCGCGAGGAGCTCAGCCTGCTGATCGCGATCACGGGTGCCGTCACCGCCATTCTCGGCGCGCTCGGCGCGCTGGCGCAGGACGATGTGAGAAAGCTGCTCGGCTATGTCGTGATCTCGGGCATCGGCAACATGCTGATCGGCATCGCCATCGGCACCACAGGGGCGCTGTCGGGCACCGTCTTCTACGCCCTGCATTCCATGCTGCTGATGACGGCGCTCTATCTAGCGGCCGGCCAGATGGCCTTTCTCGGCGGCAGTTTCTCGCTGACGAGGCTTGGCGGTCTCTACCGCCGCAATGGCCTCTTCGCCGCCATCTCGCTCATCCTCTTCTTCGCCGCCTGCGGCCTGCCGCCATTCTCCGGCTTCTGGCCGAAGCTCATCCTGGTGAAGTCCTCGCTCGATGTCGGCGCCTGGTGGCTGGCGACGGCCGTGCTCGTCAGCGGCTTCCTGACGACGATCTGCTTCGGCCGCGTCTTCCTGCTCGCCTATTGGCGCCCGGCCACCGAAAGCGCTGAAACCCATGTCGCCATCGGCTGGCGGACGATGCTGCCGCTCTTGCTTCTCACCATCTTCATCGTCGGCTTCGGCCTCCTGCCGGAACGTCTGCTGGCGCTGACGCAATCCGTCGCCACCGAGCTCACCGACCCCTATCCCTATATCGAATCCGTCTTCCCGGGAGGTGTCGCGCCATGATCGCCTTGCTTCTCAATCTCCTGCTGGCGATCGCCTGGGCCGCACTCAGCGGCAGCACCTCGGCCCATAATCTCGTCCTCGGCTTCGCGCTCGGAGCGCTGGCGCTCTTCCTCGTGCGCGAACCGTTCGGAGCCAAGGCCTATCTCTGGCGCCTCTGGGCGATAACGTCGCTGGCGCTGCTGTTCATCAAGGAACTCGCACTGTCCGCCATCAAGGTGGCGACGACGGTGCTTAGTCCCGAGATGAACTTGAAGCCCGGTATCTTCGCCTTTCCGCTCACCGTCGATCGTGATTTCGAAATCACGCTGCTCGCCAACATGATCACCCTGACGCCGGGCACGCTCTCCGTCGATGTCTCCGACGACCGCAAGACGCTCTACGTCCATGCGCTCGATTGCGCCGATCCGGATGCCATCAGGCGCGATATTGCCAATGGCTTCGAGCGCAAGATCATGGAGGCCTTTCGATGACGCCCGACGCGATCGTCTCCATCTCCGCATCCGTGGCCCTCGTCATCCTCGCCGTCACCTTCCTCGTCGCATCCTGGCGGGTCATCGTCGGGCCGACCCTGCCGGACCGCATCTTGGCGCTCGACACGCTGTCGGGCACGGCGATCGGCTTCCTCGCCGTCGTCGCCGTCAAGACCGGCTTTGCGCTCTATATCGATATCGCCATCTCGCTCGGCCTCGTCGGCTTTCTCGCCACGGTCGCCTTCGCCCGCTTCGTTCTGTCGCGCGGCCCGCTGCCCGATCCGACTGGCGTTAGGACCACTCAAACGGATAAAACCGTCCGCCCGGCCTCGAAAAAGCCCGATGCGAAGGTGAAGAGCGATGCCAAGTTGAGACCCAAGACCGCGCCCGCGCGCAAGACGAAGAAGGACAGGACATGATGGACTACGTCATCGCCATCGTCGTTTCCGTGCTGCTCTTGTCGGGCGCGCTTTTCGCGCTGGTGGCCGCTCTTGGTATAGTCAGACTGCCGGATTTATACACGCGCATGCACGCCGCCTCGAAAGCCGGAACGGTGGGCTCTGGGCTGTTATTATTTGCGGCCGGCATCGAATCAGGAGAAATCGCGGTATTTGCACGTTCGCTTGCTGGTTTCGTGTTTTTTATACTGACGGCTCCGGTCGCCGCTCATCTCTTGGCCAGGGCGGCACACAAGACAGGTTATCGTCTGTTACCGCCTTCGGTGCGCGACGATCTTCTTGAAAGGTAAGAGTGCTATATATTCAAGATTTTAAGCAGTTTTTTGCAGTTTTAAGCAGATGTGAGGATGATTAATGTTTCCTTCGCGCTATACTAATTCTTGGGATAGAGGCGTTTTTTGACGGATATATATGAAATATTAATTGGCGTTTTCGCAAAACGGTGATAATTGATGCTCAAGTAGAGTTCTGATATTGAATTAGAATCACATTGCATAATTCCTCGGTCGCTTTGAATTTCAATGTTTAATTGAGGGTCGTGTGCGGGTGTGTGCGTACTAATGCAAGATCAGGCAGTATAAGAACGGGTTTCGGCCTCAGGAATCTAGGGGTGGATTTCAGTTTTTCGAAACATGTAGCCGCAGACTGAGTTTTTTGCTGTTCGCTCTACGATAGCGGTCCAGGGCCAAGGAGGCTCTAGACCTTTTGAGCATGCAAACAGGAGAAACGAAATATGACGGATACTGCAGCCGGAAGCGGGCCAGAATTGCTGGTCGAGCTTACCGCGGATATCGTCGCAGCGTATGTCAGCAACCACGTCGTGCCGGTTGGCGACCTCGCCAATCTTATTTCGGACGTGCATTCGGCGTTGAGCAACACATCGACGCCGACACCGGCCATGGCTGTCGTTGAAAAGCAGAAGCCTGCTGTCTCTGTGCGCAAGTCCGTCCAGGACGAGCAGATCACCTGCCTCGAGTGCGGCGGCAATTTCAAGTCGCTCAAGCGCCATCTGATGACTCACCACAGCCTCTCGCCTGAAGAATATCGCGAAAAATGGGATCTGCCGGTCGACTACCCGATGGTAGCGCCTGCCTATGCCGAGGCGCGCTCGCGCCTTGCCAAGGAAATGGGTCTCGGCCAGCGCCGCAAGCGCGGCCGCGGCTGATAGATTTGTCGCATTGAACGATCACGATCAGCCGGGCGAGAGCCCGGCTTTTTCGTGTCTGGGATTTGAGATGCGAGGAAAATAATCCCAGATAATTTCAATCCTCGTTAAAATTCGTGAGCGAAATCAGCCGAAATCGATCAAGGCGCGCTTTCGTTTATCCTCGTTCCTGTATAGCGTGTATGAATTAATTCCTATTCCTAGGAGTATTCATATGCCGATTGGACATTTTTCCCCGCCCGGCGCCGCGAATGCGCCGCTGTCCCCGCTTTATGGGGAAGAGCAGACCACCCTCTCAAGGGACGATCGCCCACAGTCCGCCACGGATGCCGTGCGCGCCGTCTGCCGCATCTGCCAGGAAGTCACGACCGAAATGGTGATGATCGCCGGCCAGCGTGTGCAGATGCGCCGCGACCGCCGCCGCACGCTCTGCCACATCAGGCAGATCGCCATGTATGTCTGCCATGTCGCGCTGCAGATCCCGCTGCATGAGATCGGTACCGGCTTCGGACGTGATCGCACCACGGTCAGCCATGCCTGCCATGTGGTCGAGGATCGCCGCGACGATCCCGCCTATGACGAATTCGTCGCCGCCGTCGAGCGCACCGTCAATTCCATCTTCCGGTCCGGCGGAGGCTACAGCCATGAGTAAATCCCCAAAGACGAAGACGAAGCTGGCCGCCGCGCAAAAGCCGATGGTGAGACTGCTGAAGCTGCTGATCCGCGGTGAGGCACGGCGACTTGAGGGCGAGGGGAGCGATATCGACATCCTCTTCGCCGGCGGAACGGCCGCCGGTTTTCCCTCGAGCATCATCGCCGAAGCCCGCGCCTCCGGCCTCATCGAGGAGCAGGGCGATCTACTGCGCGCATCGCATCAGGCCCGCGCCTATCTGCGCCGCGCTGCCGCCGAGGCCGATGAGGCCTTTCTCACTCAGCACGCGGAGATCGAGACGAGCGCCCGGGAGGTTGACGGCGTCGTCAGGCGGCTGCGGGTCAACAAGGATGAATCGCCGCTCGCAAGCCTCGAACGTCTGAAGGACCGCGATGGCGCCGCCTTCATACCGGAGGCTGCGATCAAGGCCGGCGAGAGGCTGCATGCCGATTTCACCCGCGCCCAGCTGCAGCCGCGCGTCACCGCCTCCTGGGAACCGCGCCTGTCAAGCCGCGCCAGCGGCGGGCGCGGCGGCATGGCGGATCTGACCGACAGCGCCGTCGCCGCCCGCCTTGCCGTCAACCGCGCGCTGGAGGCGCTTGGGCCGGAGCTGTCAGGCGTGGCGTTGGATGTCTGCTGCTTCATGAAGGGGCTGGAGACGGTCGAGCGCGAGCGGCAATGGCCGGTGCGCTCCGCCAAGCTGATGCTGCGCACGGCACTCATGGCCCTCTCGCGCCATTATAACCCGCAATCGCCATCCCGCCGCCCGCGCATGGAGCATTGGGGCACGCCGGACTATCGCCCGGAGCTCTGGTCCTGATCGGTCAGTCAGAAAAGAAAGGCTGGCTTTACGCCGCCGCCCGCAGCCGCGCTTCCTCGCGGATGCGGTTGACCATCGAGCGCAGCCCGTTGGAGCGCTGCGCCGACAGGTTCTCGACAAGGCCCATCTTGCCGAACACTTCGAAGGCGTCGAGTCCCGCGATCTCCGAAGCCGTCTTGCCGGAATAGGTGGCAAGCACGATCGCCACCAGCCCGCGCACGATATGCGCGTCGGAATCGCCCTCGAAGGTCATCACGGGATTGTCGCTGTCATCCGATACATGCGTCACCAGCCACACCTGGCTGGCGCAGCCCATCACCTTGTTTGCTGACGTCTTCTTCTCGTCCGCGAGATCAGGCAGCGCCTTGCCGAGTTCGATCACATAGCGATAGCGATCTTCCCAGTCGTCCAGGAAGGTGAAATCGTCGATGATCTGATCGAGGGACGTCATGCAAATGGCCTTTCGTTGTCTCCCGATCATATAGGGGAGATGCGGCCAGATTTGAACTGTTAAAAAGAAACGCCGCGAAGGATGGGCATCCTCGCGGCGCAGCAAAATGCTGAAAGTAAACAGGGCAGGCACGTCAGGCACAGGGCGGGGCCATTGGCCGTCGCCGGTGCAAGCTTTGGGTGCGGCGTCGCCGCGGAATTCGTCAGATCGCCGGACGCGGGGTCGGCAGCGGAATGGTGCCGGTCGTGACCCGATCGGTCGCGACATGGGCAGCGGCCGGGCTGTCCTCGCCGTCGTCGACAGGCGGGCGGTAAGGCATCGGCTGGTTCAGCGCTACGGTACGGTCATCGCGCAGCTGCTGCGGAGCGGCTGCCGTTGCCGGCTGTACGGTCGTCGCAGGCGCCAGGCCGACGGAAGGTGTCGCGGTCGTGGCAACAGTGGCGCTCTTGCCGCTGCCGAACTTGCTGTCGAGCACTTCAAAGGCAACGAGAGCGCCGGCGCGGGCTCGCTCGCCGAGAACGCCGAGCGTATTGGCGCCCTTAGCGCAAACCTCGGGCTTCTCGCCGCACATGCCGCTCAGATAGTCATAGGCGCCGGTCACGGCGACGAAGGCGTCGGCGATCTGCAATGTCGATCCGGTCTGCGTGTTCGTCTGGCGCTCGCCGCTGAAGAACGACAAGGCGACGAAGAGAAGCCCGAGCCAGATCGATGATTTGAATAGAAACCACATGTTCGTTGCCCATCCTGTTTTCCCGCTCGGTCTTGCCGCCGAATCAGGTCCGTCTTCCGGTGTGATTTCACCCTAGCCAAAACTTGCGAATGCCGGTTTTCGAAACTCGGTGGCATTTGCGTCAAATTTAGTTCAAATTTTAATCGAAACCGCATTCGGCGCATTTCGGTCGAATTGTAGCCATTGGCGTTAAGCATGCCATGAGCCACCTCCTGTAATTGCAGGCTTTCCTCGAAGCGTGCTTGCCCCAAGCGTTAACGACTTGCCGAAAAATGAGCGAAATCCGTCGCTTACTCGCTGTTAACCGTAAAAAACAAAGGGGCCTTCCGGTGGCCCAAAATGGGACTTTTCGCGCTTTCCGGCTGGCGAGCGGCACTTTCCCTTATTCTTTCCTTAAGCGCCCGGGGCCTATTCTTGGGCCTCTGTGAAGAGCCTTTTTAGGGCGGGTATTGCGTGCTTGTATTGAGTGACATCGTGGATCGGGCGACAGCCCTCGTGGACCGGGCGGCGGATCGCTGGCTCTCCCGGACGGGAGGAAGTGCCGCGGTGCGCCAGCGCGAGCTGACCATCCTGCGCCGGCTTGCGCTTCTGTCTTCGGCAGCACTTGTCGTCGCCCCTGCTGCTCTCTCCATCGTCACCAGCCCGGCCGTCGCCCTTCCTGTTGGCGTTGCCGCCGTCGTCGGTGGTTTCCTGTTTTCGGCCGTCGGCAGCATCGCGCTGTCGCGCCAGAGCATCGTCACCTCGGGTGTCGCCACCCAGTCCGCCGAAGAGTTCTTCATGGAAGCCTCGGCCGGCCTCATCCTGTTTCTCGATCCGCAGGGATCCGTCGTCAATGTCGGCGGGCGCGACAAGCGCGATTATCTCGCCTGGATGCGTGCGCCTGACGGTCGCGGCTTCATAGAGCAGATCCACGTCTCCGACCGCATCCTCTTCCTGCAGGCGCTCGACCGGCTGCGCCAGGGCGAGGAGCAGGCGGCCGTTGATCTCCGGCTCGAGCGTCCGTCGGTCTCGGTCGACAACCGCCAGTTCTCTCATCTCAGAACCGATCTCACCGCGCGCCGCGATAGCGATGGCGCGCTGATCAGCGTCGTCGCCCAGCTGCGCGATGTCTCCGCCGAGCATCAGCTCCGCGTCGAGGCCGAAGCCCATGCCGCCGATGCCCGCTCGGCCAATGACGCCAAGTCGCGGTTCCTGGCGGCCGTCAGCCACGAGCTGCGCACGCCGCTCAACGCCATTCTCGGCTTCTCCGATATCCTGATCGGCGAGTATTTCGGCAAGCTCGCCAATGAGCGCCAGCGCGAATATGTCGGCCTTGTGCGTGATTCCGGCGCGCACCTGCTCTCCGTCGTCAACACCATGCTCGACATGAGCAAGATCGAGGCCGGCCGCTACGAGCTGGTGCTGGAACCCTTCGATATCGCCACTGTTGTCCGCTCCTGCGAGGCGATGCTCGGGCTGCAGGCCAAGACCAAGGGCGTGTCGCTGACGAGCCGCATCCAGCGCGGTCTCGACGAGGTCGTGGCCGATCAGCGCGCCATCCAGCAGATCCTCATCAATCTGGTCGGCAACGCCGTCAAGTTCACCGAAGCCGGCGGCGCGATCTCGCTCGACGCCTCGGTGCGCGACGGCATCCTGACGCTCTGCGTCTCCGACACCGGCATCGGCATTCCGGCCGACAAGCTGCAGCTGCTCGGCCAGCCTTTCGTGCAGATCCAGAACGATTACACCCGCCGGTTCGAGGGCACGGGCCTTGGCCTGTCGCTGGTCAAGGGCCTTGTGGCGCTGCATGGCGGCGATTTCGCCATCGCCAGCACGCCGGGTTCCGGCACCATCATCACGATCTCGATTGCGGCGGATGGCTCCGGCGTTCCCGTCATGGATCTCTCGGCCAATCACCCGGTCGAGTTTCCGCCACGGCTGAAAGCGTCGCCTGGCATGACCGACATCTTGGAAGAGGGGCTTTTCGATGGCCGCGAGCAAGCGAAAATCGCCTAAGGGAAAGAGGGGCAGGCAGAAGCCGAGCCTTCTTCTCACCGGGGCTGCCGCCGTTGGCGGCTTGGGGCTGCAGGGCATTGGCGTGCTCGGCGGCGTCATCGGCCGCAATCCGTCGATAACAGGCGGCACGGCCGCCTTCCTCGTCATCTTCTCCTTCGTCGCCGCCAATGCGCTCTGGTATCAGCCGGGCGTACACCCTCACCCGTTCCTGCGCACCCGCGACAGCCTGTTTCCAAGCGCGCTCATCGGCCGCCCGCCGGTCGAGGAACACACCGGCGAGGTCACCACCTTCAAGATCGAGCGTGAAGGTGAGGGCGAGGCGAATAGCGCCGAGACCACCAACGCAGTCCCGCCGGCGCCGGTCGCCGGTCAGCCCGCGAACCAGCTGGTCATGGATATCCAGGCCGAACTCGTCCGCCGTGGCCTCTATAACGGCGCGCCCGACGGTGTCATCGGCCCGCGCACCAGCGCCGCCATCCTGTTCTTCGAGGAAACCGTCGGCATGCCGCAGAGCGGCGACGCCACGCCCGAAGTGCTGGCAGCACTCAGAACCGACGCCATCGGCCCGTCCGCCATCCCCACCGAGCGCCCGCGCGAGGATGTCTCGGCGCAAGCGCTCGCCGAGGACCCCGTGGCCGCCGCGATCCGCAGCGCCGAACACCAGGTGAAGACCGCGCCAACGCCGAAGGTGGCCCCCAAGCCCGCGCCGGTTTCGACCCCGGCAGCCCAGGTGCCGGTCAGGCAGGTCCCGGTCCAGAAGATATCGGCCCCGAAAAACGCGCTGGAGGCCGTTCCGGCCAGGCAAACCTCCGCCGCCCGCGCCGCCGCAACGCCCTCGACCTCGCCGTCATCGACCTTGAACAGCGTCGATCTGGTCCTGAAGATCCAGCAGGGCCTCGCCAACATGGCCTACACCAATGTCGGCGTCGACGGCGTCGTCGGCGAACAAACCCGCGTCGCTATCCGCCATTTCCAGAAGCACTACAACCTGCCTGAAAATGGCGAGCCCAGCGAGGCGGTGCTGAAGAAGCTCAAGGACATCGGCGCGCTCTGAGCGGGCGTTGCACAGCCACAATTATGACGTGAATTGGTACAAGAAAGACACCACTGTCAAAGTGGGGCGTCGATGCATCGTTTCGTCATGTTGGTGGCCGCAGCTATGACCTCCCTCGGTTACTCCACGGTCGTCGCGGCCGGGGCAGAGAGCAAGCCTTACGAGTTCCCGGTGCGCTATGCCGTCGTTATCGACAACGCCGAACCGATCTCGGGCGAGGTGACCTGCAAAAGCAACCAGGATTGCGAACTGCTTGATCACAAGAAGCCGGAGATCAGGCTTGTGCTTCGTGGGCAAAGCCCGGTGCAATATCTATCCGCCGCCTGCTCCCCCAATTGCCTGCTCTGGCCCGAAAACCCAACCATTACCCTGCAAGAGACGCCGCAGTTGATGAAGCTCGATTTGTCCGTAGGCGAGAACCCCAGCCCGAGCGCCGTGGTTTTGACGAGGCACCGGATCGGAACGATCTTCATCGCCTATTGAGCTTGGCCTCCGCGTTGCGGCCGCCCGTCCGCCGGTCTATACCGCCTGCATGAGACTTCGCACCGACATCTTCGTATCCGCGCTGTTGCGCCGTGTCTTCGCCAAGGGCGATTTCGCCGCCGTCGAGAAGAAGGGCGCCGACGAGGCTGGGGCGGTGTTCATCCGCCAGCATTTTCGCGATGGCTCCGAGACACTTTATGGCCCGGCGCCGCAAAGCTTCTTCGACGAGGAAGACAGCGGCGAACGGCTGTTCGAGATAAGGCTTGAGCGCAAGGACGCCGAGGAAATCAGAACGATGCTGGAGCGCGAGCGCAAGTTCGACAACGACCTCTGGATCGTCGAGCTCGAAGCCGATGATGTCGCCGATATCGTGCCGCTCGCCAGGGAGCGCGACGACCGCTTCTAACTCAGATCAGCGTGAGCGTCCGACGAGCCGCATGGCGCGCGCCGGCGGCTGGTGGACGGCGCGGGCATGCGCGGTTTGCTGTGTGACCGGATGGGGCGCTGCCGGCGCCTGTTCCGGCAGATAGGTATAGCTGTCTGCGCGGCGCCATGCCTCGACGCGGTCGCGGCATTCTTCCGGATCGAGCGCATCGAGCACCATCCAGGCGCGGGTGACGCTGTGCTGGGCCTCGGCGAGATGCGGGTAGAGTTTTTCGAGAACGAAGACGGCGTCGGAAAAATCCATGCCGATGCTCGTCAGCGTCGTCGCCATCTGCTGGCCGGACGTGTCAAGCATGATGCGCTCGGCAAGCCAGCGGCTGGCCGACAGCGTGTCGGCAAGGGCGGTCGCGAAGGCAACCGCCTCGCGGCTGCGGGCAAAGCGCACCAAAAGCGCCGACTGCAGCGTCGATAGCGTGCGAAGACCGAGCCGGTCGCTGTCGTCCCGACCGAGATGACGCGCCAGGCCACGCAACGTATCGCGAACCTCTTCCTCGCGCGCGCCGCCGGCGGCGGGCGTTTCGGCGGTTGTCGCCAGGGCAGGGGAATGTGTTGACTGAACGCTCTGCTTTTCCGCTGCCGCAGGCGGCACTTCGGTGGTCTGCTTCGGCTCGACGGGATGGACGGCGATCGTCTCGACCACCACGACCTCGGCGTCGGTTTCGATGGCTATGGTCTGTACTTCGACGGCAACAGGCGTAGCGGCAACAACGGATACTGTCTCGGTGACGACGGACGCCGCATCGGTGGCCACGGACGCCACTTCGGTGACCAAAGGCGCAGCCTCTGGGGCCTCGACCACCACCTTGTTGACCACCGGCGCAACCTCGACAACCACAGGCGCAACAGCCTCGACAGCCACAGCAACCGGTTCGCTGATCTCGACCTTTACGCTCGCGGTCTCCGCGATGGCCTTAACCTGTCCAGCCTCCGGCGCAACGAACGGCATCGCCGCACTGGCGAGGGCTTCCGCGACCTCGGCTCTGTCGATGGCAGGTGCCGGCTCGATCGTCTCCACTTGCCGCTTCGGCGCGGCATGGCGCAGCCCGACCAGGACGTCGATCACCCGCGGCGACAGCGCATCGCGGCTGACGATGGCGCGCATGTGCTCGACGCCCTGCGTGCGGGCAACGGTGATCAGCGTATCGTCGTCGATGGCGGGCGAGGAGATGAGGAAGGGGGCGGAAATGGCGATCGGCTGGCAGCCGATGAACAGCGCGACGGCCTGCGGAATGGCGGCGCATTGCGATAGCGCTGCCACGGCCTGGCGCTTGGCGTCATCGGAGGAGGCGACGAAGAGGGGGGTGAACAATTCGGCGAACTGGCGAAGCTCCGATCGGGTCGGCGGCTGCAATCCCTCGAAACTGCTCACTGTCGCCATGAGAACCACGTCCTTCTTCCGGCTCGCGGAGGGGGCCTCTAGGTCTCGAAACCGGTCACGCACAAAACACACCCTGAACACGCTAGAGGGATGCCGCTGGCCTGGACGCGAAGACGCCTCTACCACATACGGGATATGAACAAATCCTACAGGGACACGGTTAACCGTTGCTGAAGATTTGAGGGGAATCGTCCCGAAATGGTGCTGCGCAACATCACCGGGCGCGGCGTCGGCCGGCCCGGTCTGTGCCCGTTAAACGAGTGATGCGGATGGCTTGTGTGGACGGCTTAGAGCGCCCGGTGTCCGCGCAGGGCGGTGAGCAGCTTGTCGGGATCGTCATAGCCGGACTGGTAGAGATCGAGCGCCGTGGAGGCGGCGACCTGCGCCTTCGAGCTCTTGATGTCGATACGCTTTTCCGCGCACCAGGCATCCAGCGCGTGGCGCAATATATCGAGATCCTCAGGCGAAAATGTCGACCCAATCATCAGAGACATCTGTCTGCCCACCCTGGTTAACCGTCGGACCCAGTCCCCGGATCAAATCCAGGGTCGGCCGCGTTTTGCCCTGCAGCCGATAATGCGACCTTAGCGGCATCTCGGCGAACTGCAATTAATATTTTTGTGAGGCAAATTTGCAACATTGGTGAGGGCGGAGCCCTTGTCTGGCGCTGTATCGCTAACTATATGATTTAAAGCTAAAATTTGCGACCGATGCAAACGGCGGATCTTTGCGATCGGCATGCAACCAAAGGGCGGGCCCCTGCGTTTTAATGGAGACGTCGATCGACAGGGATTCTCCGGCCGAATTTTAATATTCTGTTAACCACCGTCTGTCTCAATCCGGGAAGCAGAACGCGCTCCTTGTAAGGGGCGCCATCATACGCATCACGGTATTGTTCACGATATGCCGTGAGAAAGGCGCGAATGACCCGATGCCGGCAAACCCGGCCAAGGGTGCGCCGGTCCGCGCAGGCGGGCAGGGTGAGATCTGAGCTTCATCCGTCTCGGGCAGTGCAGGGAGACGACAATGGCAATAGTCATCGCATTGGCTGATCGTCTATCTCGGACGCCAGGCCGCAAGGAAAGATCATCAAGCGTGGAAGGATCGACGCTCGAGGCGCAGATCCTGCTTTACACCGGCGTGCGCTACGAACGCCTGACAGACCCCGACAAGCCGGCATCGGTTCGCCGCGCCTCGCGTTCGAAGGGTAAGTAAGGCTCTAGTTGGAGGGCGCGAATTCCTCGCAACCGGCTTCCGACAGGAAGCTCTTGGCTGCCGCGTCGAAGCTCGTCTGCGGCGCCAGCGTTCTCAAAACCGCGTATCCGCCGGACCGCGTCGTTTCGACCAGGATCGTCCTCTGAAGCTCCTGCGGCAGCGACTTGCGCAGTTCGGTGAGCTGGATCGGGCTGCCGATCAATATGTCCACCGCGCCGCCGACCGAGGTCCGGTCGTTCATGCTGAAAATCTCGTTCGACGCATCGTCGAACAGCGCGATCGACCAGAAGGGCACGTTGCCCCTGGCGGTGAACCGCACCGGGTTCTCCTCGATATCGAAGGAACAGACGGCCGTCCGCACGAAGGGATCGTCGTTGGAAAGCCCCGCCGTGTCCTCGGTGCCTCCGAGCAGGTAGAACGTGTCGAGATCGCCTTCGGATGCGACGCGCGTGGCCGCATCCTTGCCGGTGAAATGCGGCAGCGACAGGATGATGACGAGGTGCAGCAGGGCGGCGCCGAAAAGGCCGGCCAGAAGCGCGAACAGGACCCTAAGCATTGCCGCACCCTGTCTTTTCAAGCTTCGGCATCGCCAGATCGATGACGCCGGAACTGCCTGCCGTCGGCGTGTCGAACAACGTCAGCACCAGCTGAAACGTGCCGGCGGCCGGAAGCGCCAGCCAGTTGTTTGGCCTTGCGCGGGTCGAGATGTCGATGGTGAAGCTGCTGTCCGGCTGGCGCAGCACCGTCCACGAGTTGAGCGCACCCGGCAGCCCTGGCTGCAGCGAGGCCGGATTGCCGGAATTATCAGATGTGAACAGCGTCCAGATCCGAGCCGGCGGCGTCTGCCCGGTGATCCGGTAGCTGCACCCCGCCTCCAGCCGATTGCCGGCGTCATCCACCTTGGCGGTAAACATCAGCCCCTCGGCCGACCCATAAAGCAGCCGCCCGGCGCGCGCCCGGTGCGACTTCGCATAAGGATCGGCATTCTCCGTCTGCAACTCCGGAAACGCCTCCCACGCGCCGAGCTTGATGGCGCCGAAGCCGGCGGTCGCATTCAGCGCATAGAGCGAAACGAGTATCCCGCCGCCGAAAGCGATTATCAGCGTCATCGCGATAAAGAGAGGAAATCGAAACACCGGTCGCCCTTGATAGCCAAATCAGTTGAAAGGGTTACCACTGATTCTGGCTGGGCGGAATGGTGGAGGGGGAAAAGGTGGGGTGGTTTGACAGCATGACGCGTGGCGTTATATAACGTATGGCGTCATGATGGATGGCCGATGATCACGAGCTTCGCGAATGCCGAAACCGAAAAGATCTGGAACGGCGTCCGCAGCCGCAAGCTGCCATCGGACATTCAGGCTGTTGCGCTCAGAAAGCTGCGTCTGCTCAATCAGGCGCGATCCGTGGACGACCTGCGCATCCCACCCGGCAACCGGCTGGAAGCCTTGAAAGGAAACCGCCGGGGGCAGCATTCGATCCGCATCAACGACCAGTGGCGCGTATGTTTCATCTGGCATGAGGGAAGGGCAAGCGATGTCGAAATCGTCGACTACCACGACTGAAAGCGATCTTCTCCCCAACCCCCATCCGGGAGAAATCCTGCTGGAGGAGTTCCTCAAGCCACTGGAATTGAGCCAGAACGCACTGGCCCGCGCGCTTCAGGTTCCGCCGCGTCGCATCAACGAGATCGTTCTCGGCAAACGCAGCGTGACCGCCGACACGGACCTGCGTCTGGCGCGCTATTTCGGCCTGTCGGAAGGCTTCTTCCTCGGCCTGCAGGCCGATCATGATCTGATGCAGCGGCGCCGGGAAATCGGCGAAGACCTTCAGGCGATCGCGCCAAGGGCAGCCTAGCCCCTCACTCCGCGCTAGCCACCTTCTGCGCCGCCAGCGGTGCGGCGGTCTTCAACTCCTCGCCGATATCCTTCAGCAACTTCGTCGATTCCACCGAGAGCATCCGTGGCCGGACAAGCGGAGGAGGCGCGCCGGCGGCGGGTTTGGTGGCGGCGATGGTTTTGGGGGGCGGGGGGGCGGTGACGCCGGGGATGGCGCGCAAGGTGATGCCCTGGTGGGCGTAGTCCATCAGGCGCTTGAAGGTCATGGCGGGCAGCGTGCCGCCGGTCATCTTGTTGGTCGAGGTATAGTCGTCGTTGCCGAACCAGACGGCGGTGGTGAAATTGCCGGTGAAACCGATGAACCAGGCGTCTCGATAGGCCTGCGTCGTGCCGGTCTTGCCTGCCGTGAGGATGCCGTTGTCGAGGGCTGCGCGCCTTGCGGTGCCGACATAGGGCACCCGCGACAGCATCTGGTTCATATAGGCGTCGGCCTGCTCGGAGAGCACCCGCTTGGCCGGCGGCTCGTCCTTGTCGAAATCGTAGAGAACGTCGCCGCCGTAGTCGAGGATCTGGGTGATGCCATGGCGCCGCGACTGGTAGCCGCCGGCCGGGAAGACCGCATAGGCGGTCGCCTGGTCCATGACGGTGACCTCGGAGGTACCGATCGGGATCGTCACGTCGTTTCGAACCGGCGATTCCACGCCGAGATTGGTCGCCATGGCCCGGATGGGGGCGATGCCGAACTTCTCCTTGGCGAGGCGGACGGGGATGGTGTTGATCGACTGCGCAACCGCGGTCGCGATGGTGATGCGGCCGGCATAGCGGTTTTCGTAATTGTGCGGGCTCCAGTTGCCCCAGGAGATCGGCGCGTCGACGACGATGCTGTCGGGCGTCATGCCGTTCTCCATGGCCACCGAATAGGTGTAGACCTTGAAGGACGAGCCCGGCTGGCGCAGCGCCTTGGTGGCGCGGTTGAACTGGCTCTCGCCGTAATCGCGCCCGCCCACCATGGCGCGCACGGCGCCGCCGTTTTCGATCATCACCATCGCGCCCTGCTTGGCGTGATAGCTCTCGCCATACTCACGCAGCGACGTTTCCATCGAATCCTCGGCCGCGTGCTGCAGGCCCATGTCGACGGTGGTGCGCACGATCAGCGAATGCTGGTGGAAGCGCGGCGAAAGCCGCATGGTTTCGTCAAAGGCCCAGTCGAGGAAGAAATCGGGCGATTCCACCTGGTTGCGGTCGACGACGGTGGCCGGGCTGCGGCGTGCCGCGATCACCTGGCCCTCGGTCATCATGCCGCTCTGCACGAGATTGGTGAGAACCTCGTTGGCGCGGCCGCGGGCAGCCGGCAGGTTGACGTGCGGGGCGTATTTCGCCGGCGCCTTGAAGAGACCGGCGAGCATGGCGGATTCGGCAAGGTTCACATCGGTGATGTTCTTGCCGAAATAGAATTGCGCCGCCGCCGCCGCCCCAAACGTGCCGCCGCCCATATAGGCGCGGTCGAGATAGGTGGAGAGGATTTCCTTCTTCGACAGATTGGCTTCAAGCCAGAGCGCCAGGAAGGCCTCGGTGATCTTGCGGTCGATCGAGCGCTCGTTGGAGAGGAACAGGTTCTTGGCAAGCTGCTGCGTGAGCGTCGAGCCGCCCTGAACCACGCCGCCGGCCTGCGCGTTGGTGACGATGGCACGGAAGAGGCCGATGACGTCGATGCCGAAGTGGCTGAAAAAGCGGCGGTCTTCGGTCGCCAGCACCGACTTGATCAGGCTGTCGGGCAGCTCGTCGATCGGCACGGAATTCTGGTGGATGACGCCGCGATGGCCGATGACGTTGCCATAGCGGTCGAGAAAGGTGACGGCATAATCGCCGCGATTGCGCCAATCTTCCTTGGTAGCCTCGAATGCAGGCTGGGCGAGGGCAAGCATCAAGACGGCGCCGACCGAACCCCATGTCAGGCCTTCGCCGGCGAGTTCGAACACGACGCGCTTCCAGCCGCGAACACGGAAGCGGCGGAAGAAGATGGTGATGTCTTCCCAGATTTCGGCGGAGCGGAAACCGGCGTTCCAGATGGTGGAATCGATCCAGGAATCGATCTTCAGCAGCAAGTGGCGTTTCTTGCGCGGCTGCTTTTCTGGATTGTCCGGATCCGTCACGTCTTATATTCCCGCCCGATCAGTCAGTTCAACACTGGCTAGCTTGGGCTATCCTGAGGTCGAACTATGGCAAATCTGCCGCTCGCATCCGGGGTAACCGGCGCAGGGTGAATCTTTGGTTGATTTGCCACCGAAGAACAAGAGAAATGGAAAGCACTCACGCGATTTTGCGGGTGCTGTTGCAAGAACGGAATGATGGAAGAGCAACCCTTCTGGAAGCAAAAGACGCTGAACGAGATGACCAATGCCGAGTGGGAAAGCATCTGCGACGGCTGCGGTCTCTGTTGTCTCAACAAGCTCGAGGAGTGGGATAGCGGCGATATCTACTTCACCTCGATCCGCTGCAAGCTGCTCGACAGCGAAAGCTGTCAGTGTTCCAGCTACCCCAACCGCTGGGATTTCGTGCCCGATTGCGTGCAACTGACCAAAGAGAATGTCGACGAGATCCCCTGGCTGCCGCCGACCTGCGGCTACCGTCTGCTGAACGAAGGGCGCGATCTCTACTGGTGGCATCCGCTGGTATCCGGCGACCCGGAGACCGTGCACATCGCCGGCATTTCGGCGCGCGGCCGCACCATCGACGAGACCGGCATCGATGTCGAGAATTACGAGGATTATGTCGTCGACTGGCCGCTGACGGTGGGCGACGATGCGCCGAAGACGCCGGATGAGGTGGGCAATCGCTCAGTGGATTCTGGCTGAATCGACTCATGGGGAAGGGATGACAACGAACTGTCTTTGCAGGGTTTTCGGCGCGGCGTTCTGCCAGGAGCGGCGCACCAGATCCTGCACCAGCGCGTCGCTCGCCAGCTGAAAGAACAGCCGCGTCGAGCCGCGCAATCCCCAGCCGCCGGGAACCGCGATCGTCTCCTTCGGCGAGACCGCCAGCGTCATGTGCTGCTGCTCCGGCGTCAGCCGGACGACGCAATAATCCTGCTCCGGCATGGTCAGGAAAATCCTCGTCCGCACGCGAAAATCGCGTGTGCCGTGATGCGCGCTCTCGACCGCCTCGGGCAGGCTGAGCGCGAAGGATGCAAGCTCTTCGCGGGTCATGATTTATATTTTAGCACAATAGAATATTACGAGGCCAATCAGAAAAACTCACGCAGCCGCGCGGTGGTCTTCGCTTGCGCCGTCAGGCCGCTCCAGATCGGTCCTCGCAAGCGCCCGCTGCAGCGCCTCGATGCAGATGGGATCATGCGCCTGGCCTGCCCCTTCCCACAGGATCGACAGCGCCTTGGAGATCGGCAGGGCGGCGCGATAGGGGCGGTCGGCGGTGAGCGCGTCGAACACGTCGGCGGTCGAGACGATCCTCACTTCCATCGGGATCTCATCGGCCATCAGCCCGCGCGGATAGCCCTTGCCGTCCAGCCGCTCGTGATGGGCACCGCCGATGCGCGCGAGGTCGGAGAAGGCGCCGATATGGGAGAGGATCATCTCCGAGAACTCGGCATGGCGCTTCATCTGGCCCCACTCCTCGTCGTCGAGCTTGCCCGGCTTGTCGAGCACGCTGTTGCTGACGCCGAGCTTGCCGATATCGTGCAGCAAGGCGGCGCGGCGCAACAGCCGGCGGCCCTTCTCGTCGATCCCCATCTCCTCGGCGATCAGATCGGTAAACAGCGCCACGCGGTCGCTATGGCCTGACGTATAGGGGCTCTTGGCGTCGATGACGCGGGCGAAAGCGGCAGCGATATCATCGAGATAATCGTCATCGGCCATGATCGCCTGCTGGCCGGGCTCGCTGTCGAGCACGATCGTCTCCAGCGCTTCTGACCGCAGCGTCCGCCAGAAATCGTCGCGGCCGGCGATGCGGATGAAGGCGGCGGCAAGCGAAGGATCGAACCAGCTGCCGGCACGCTTTTCAATCTCGGCAATGGCGGCCTGCGGCCCGGCGCTCATCTGGAAGATATCGGCCACTTGCGAGATGAGCGCGATGCGCGAATAGAGCGGGATCTCCTCGCCGGAGATGCCGAGCGGCTTGCCGCCGCCGTTCCAGTGTTCGTCGAGGCTGAGGACGCCATTCGCAACGCCTTCCGAGAAGCGCATCTGTCTGGCGATTTCGGCGCCGCGCTGGCAGCGGGTCTGGATCAGGTCGGTGGCGATGCGTCCGCCATTCTGCAGGATGTTGACGATCCCACGAAAGCGCTCGGCAAGGCCGGCCTGCATGCCGGTATGCGAAAGCACGAAGCGCAGCACTTGGCTGAGGCTGCCGTCGACCAGCTTGAAGTCACGCTTGAAGGAAAGATCGTCGGCCATGTAGAGCTCGCAGATCCGCGCCGCATTGCTGCTGCAGCCGAGATCCTTGAGGAGCAGCGTGTAGTAGAGCTCCTGCAGCGCCTCATCCGCCATGCCGATCTCGCGGCCGATATGGGTGCCGATATAGCAGGCGCGGATGCAATGGCCGGGCGGCTGGCCCTCGGTGAGGTCAAGCGCCTTGCTCAACGCCTCGATGATCTCCGCTAGTCGTATCTGGATGGCCTGCATGTCGATCGCCCTTTGCTGCGATCCGTTCTAGCCGTGGCTTTCTTGAGGATTCATTGAAATATCGGGAGAAACGCCAGAAAACCTATATTTATCAATAGATTAGACATAGATAAATTGCAATTCGACGCGGCGTTGCAGGAGAATTTTCCGGATATAGGAAAATAATCCTTGACGGCGTAACGGTGCTTTGATAGGGTTATGGCATAGTCGGAAAGTTGCGGGCGAAAAGCGGCGAGGGGCATGGTCTCCTGGCTGGTTGATCATTGCTGCCGGCACCGCCGCTTGTCCACGCAACGCCTGTTGCCACGGGATTTCCCCATGACCGATATCGACGATTTCGCGCCGGAGCTGTTTGGCCTCTGGCCGGCTCAGCATGCTTATGAAAACGATCCTGCGCAGGCGCTCGACGCGGACAGGGCAAAGGCGGTGGCCGAGGCCTGTATGCTCGAGACCAAGTCCGCAGCATCGCCGGCCGAAGAGCTGCGGGTGCTCTTGAACGAGATGACGGCCGAGATGCGCGATCAGTTTTCGGCCTTTCGTGATCTGCGAAGGGCCGCCGAGCAGGCGGCTTCCAGCGGTGGCGACGATGCCGCCGCCAAGCTTGCCCGCGCCGATTTGAAGGCCGCGACCGATGCCATGTCGCTGATCGTCCGCACGCTGGAGAAGATCGACCAGCTGCAGCGCCAGTTCGCCCGCGACCGCGAGCAGGCGGCCGAAGAAAGCGAAGCGGCGAGGGGGCTCGACCATGTCAAAGCGAAATTCCTCGCACGCATCGAAGAACGAGCCGAAGCCCGCGCCCGACAATTGCTGGCCGAATGGCAGCGCGACGGCGCTCCGCCAATCACGGACGATGGACCAGCGCTTGCCAGCCGCGAAGCCGAACCGGGTTGAGCGGCGCGTCGCGGACGCCAATGCGGGCAAGGTCGCTGGCGCCTTGCTGGACTACAGTCATAAAATGGATGCGATCGTGGCGAAACGGGCTGATGACCGCGCGGTGATCCTGGGTGCAGTTGCGCCTGCAGCCTCGCTGATCGGGGCGATGTCGCAGCGGGATAGCGGGGCGGTGGCAGCGGCTGTTTCCGGTGAGGCGCCGGTGGTTGGCGCTGTGACGAGCGGTGTGCCACGGTGCGCCAACGCCAACGCCGATGCCGAAGCTGGCGCCGGCGTCGATGTCGGCGAGCCCAATCTCTCGCCGGCCGACATGCTTGATCTTCCCGCCGAGGACCTCGCGGAACGGCTCGGGCTCTGGCCCTCGCTCTGCAATCTCTGGGCCTTCACCGGCCGCGACGAACAGCAGCCGCCGCCGGGAGACTGGCGCACATGGCTGATCATGGGCGGGCGCGGCTCGGGCAAGACACGGGCAGGGGCCGAATGGGTGCATGCGATTGCCAGCGCCGGACGCTCCTCCGACCTGCGCATTGCGCTGATCGCCGAAACGCTGGGCGATGCCCGCGAGGTGATGATTGACGGCATCTCGGGGATCATGCGGATCGCCCGCAGCCGCCGTCCTGAGTTCGAGATCTCCCGCCGCCGGCTGGTCTGGCCGAACGGCACGGTGGCGCAGATATTCTCTTCGGAAGATCCCGAAAGCCTGCGCGGTCCGCAGTTTCATTTTGCGTGGAGCGACGAGCTCGCCAAGTGGAAACACGGGCAGGAGACCTGGGACATGCTGCAGTTTGGCCTGCGGCTCGGCTCAGCGCCGCGCCAGCTGGTAACGACGACGCCGCGCCCGGTGCCGCTTTTGAAGGCGCTGATATCGGACCCGACGACGCTGACGACGCGCATCAGCACCCGCGCCAATGCTCAAAACCTGGCGCCCGGCTTCATCGACGCGCTGGCAAACCGCTATGGCGGCACGCGGCTGGGGCGGCAGGAGCTGGAGGGCGAGCTGATCGAGGATCGCGAGGATGCGCTCTGGCGCCGCGATATGTTCGATGCCGTCACGATACGCTTTTCCGGCGATCTCCGCCGCATCGTCGTGGCGGTCGATCCGCCGGCGGCGGCGGGGCCGAATTCTTGCTGCGGCATCGTTGTGGCCGGGCTGGATGCGAGCGGCCGTGCCGTGGTGTTGGCCGATTGCTCGGTGGAGGGCGCAAGCCCGGCGGGATGGGCGGGTGCGGTGGCGAAAGCCTATCGCCGCTTCGCTGCCGACCGCGTGGTGGCCGAGATCAACCAGGGCGGCGATATGGTGACCGCGATGCTGAAAAGCATCGACGAGACGCTGCCGGTAACGACGGTGCGCGCCACGCGCGGCAAATTTCTGCGCGCCGAACCGGTGGCCGCACTTTACGAGCAGGGGCGTGTTGCCCATGCCGGGCGCTTCATGGCGCTGGAAGATCAGATGTGCGATTTCGGCCCGGATGGATTATCCCAGGGCCGCTCGCCGGACCGACTGGATGCTCTGGTCTGGGCGCTGACGGCATTGATGCTTGAGGGTGGCGGGGAGCCGCGTGTGCGGGGTATTTGAAGCCTTGAGGGCGTATTGGCCACTGCCGGACGGGCAGGCCGTAAGGGGGTGTTTGACACCCCCGGGCACTTGCGCTTAACGCTGCTGTTGCTGCGTCGCCGGACGTTGCGCCTGCGGCACGGGGCGAACCTGACGCCACTCGCTTTCGAGTTGGTCCGTCACGTGCTGGGGAATGATCGGCTGATTGCTGTGAACGGGCTGCGTCATGCGGTCCTCCGAAGACGAATTGAATGATGGATCATCACTGCCATGCGCCAAACGGTCTGTAAATCAGGGCCTTAAACGCTTTAAACGATTAAAATAAATTTAATCGATTAAGGACATCGAGTCCTCATCAGCTTTTATGATTACACGCTATGGTTATCCACATCGACAGGCGGTTTTTCTTCGACACGGTGCGCGAGGCGCTGTTCAAGGGCACGCTTTCGGGCCCGCAGGTCGAGGGCATGACGGCTATACTGAATTTCTGGGAAGAGCGGATGGCCGACGCCGATCCTCGCTGGCTGGCCTACATCCTGGCGACCGCCTTTCACGAGACGGCCTACACCATGCAGCCGGTGCGCGAGACGCTGGCGACGACCGATGCGCGCGCCGTCGAGATCCTGGAAAATGCATTCGCCAGCGGCAAGCTCTCCTGGGTGAAGACGCCCTATTGGCGGCCCGACGAGGACGGCAAGAGCTGGCTCGGCCGAGGCCTGGTGCAGCTGACCCACAAGCGCAATTACGAGGCGATGAGCGTTCTCACCGGCATCGATCTCGTCGCCGAGCCAGACCGGGCGATGGAGATGGGGCCGGCAGTATCGATCCTGATCGAGGGCATGGTTCAGGGCAGCTTCTCCAACCACAAGCTCGCCGACCACCTGAACGCGACGAATGACGACTGGATCAACGCCCGCCGCATCGTCAACGGCACCGACCGCGCCGAGAAACTGGCGGGCTACGGCAAGACCTTCCTCGCCGCCATCAGGCCCGAGCGCTCGGCGGGCTGGTTCGCGCGGTTGAAGCAATGGGTCTGCCGTGGTATCGCCCGGCTTATGGGCTGAGCCCGCATCAGACAGACAGGAGTTCCGCGTGATCCGTCACATCGTCTTCTTCACGGCGCCGATCGAAAACCTGCAAAAGGTGCGCGCCGGCTTGTCGATCCTGACGGCCATCCCGCACGCAAGGCTGCTCGAGATCGGCACCAACGTGAAGACCGACCAGCTCGGCACCGAGGTTGATCTTATCGTCTACGGCGAGTTCGACGACGAGGCGGCGCTGGCCGCCTACAAGGCGCACCCGAACTACCAGCTCTCCATCGACCTCGTGCGTCCCATCCGCGAAATGCGGATCGCGGCGGATTACGAGACTGATTTGGCGGTGAAGCAGCCGCTGGGGTGATTGATGGCTTCTAGGGCATATGTTATATAGAGCATATGCCGCCTGCCACACTGTTTTACAGCCGGAAGGTTGTTCTAGAAGACGGAGCGATCTTGCAGATCAGGGTTTGGCGGCTGCAGTCGCCGAGCCTTGAGCGACCGCACGGCCTTAAATATTCGCTCTTCTACGGCAGGCCGGGAGAGCGGATTGTCGCTTATGACAATGAGGCGGGCAAAGGCGATCACAGGCACTACCGCGATCGGGAGGAGCCTTATGCGTTCAAGACGCTGGGGCAATTGCTTCGCGACTTCGACGAGGACGTCAGACGGGAAATTGCAAATGCGAGAAGTTAAGCTGCATGTCACCGATCTCGACGGGTTCTTCGCTGATGCGATGGAAGGCGCGCGCCGCATCGACAGCGGCGACTTCAGCGAGCAGCCGGGCGTAGTCGCCTTCGAGAACATGGAAACGCTGCTGAAGATCCTGACCGCCAGCCGCTGGCAACTGCTGCGAACGCTGAAGCATCAGGGTAAAACCTCCATTCGCCAATTGGCGAAGCTGCTTGAGCGCGACTATCGCGCCGTTCACAGCGACGTGCATGCGCTGATGGCAATCGACCTGATCGAGCGCGACGACCGCAACCAGATATTCGTGCCCTGGGACAGGATCACCGCGGAAATGGCGATCGATCTGGCCGCCTGATTGTCTCTGCGGCCTATTCGCAAACGCGCCGGTTGCCGCCGCGTGCATATTTCCGGTTTTAATTCAACCTGAAGTCGGATATTCCCATCGAGTTGGGAAAACACACGTTTCAGGAGATAAAATTGAAGATCATGGTAATCACGGCGGCGCTGCTGCTTTCGGGCGCGGGTTTGGCTCAGGCGGCTTCCTGCGAGGCGAATTTCAAGGTGTCGGGCGTGCCGATGATGACGGCGCTGAGCTACAAGACGTGGCAGGAGTTTCCGAAGGCGAAATCCGCCGCCGTCTTGAAGAACCTCGCCCAGGCGGTCGCCGCCGAGGGCTTCTCCGGCATCAAGGTGAACAAGGAACTCTCCTCGGTGGACGCCTACCAGGAAACAACAGGCAGCGGCCGCATCCAGACGCTGCGCGTCGTCGCCCGCCAGAAGGGATCAGGCGTACGCGTCGATGCCGTCTTCGATATCCAGGCCGGCCAGCTGACCACCAAGGAAGTCGTGCGCACCGGGCTTTGCAACATCATCGGCTCGGCGCTGTGATGCCGGCGGCCGGATGTGATCCGGCCACGCGTCATTCTTGAGCATCCAAGTCGCGGGGACATGCCCGCGACCGCCGCCCTTGAGACGGCTTGGGCTTAATCGCCCGATACAGACGATAGCATCGGCCAATTGAGCGCCGGTCGCAAACATCAGGAAACCGGATCATGAACCTTCGATCTCTCCTGCCGTGGGGCTCCGCGGCGGGCCGCACATCTGTGCCCGAACGAAAAGCCTCCAGCTTCATGTCGCTGACATCGGAGGGCAGGGCGAGCTGGACCGGCCGCTCCTACGCGGCATTGTCGCGCGAGGGTTTCATGCGCAATCCGGTGGCGCATCGCTGCGTCAGGATGGTGTCGGAGGCGGCCGCTTGCGTTCCGCTGCTGCTCTACGAGCAGGACCGCGAACGGCCGGATCACCCGCTGCTTCATCTCCTGCGCCAGCCGAATGCCCGCATGAGCGGCCCCGATTTCTTCGAGGCGCTCTACGGCCATCTGCTGCTGTCGGGCAACGCCTATATCGAGCCGGTCGAGATCGGCGGTGCGCTGCGAGAACTGCATCTGCGAGCGCGGCGAGCTCTGGAAGCGCGTGGGCGAGGCGGCGTTTCTGACGGATGAGGAGAAGCGGCAGGCGGTGGGGTATTGAGGGGGGGCGTCTGGCCAAATGCAGGCATAGAGTGTAAATGATGCTGATGCACTCAGCGCTTCCCGACGGTCTGACATACCAGCCGGATTTCATCTCCGAGGAGATGGCCCATGCGCTCGTCGCGGCACTGGATGGATCGCCTTGGGACGAAACTCTGAAGCGCCGCATCCAGCATTTTGGATACCGCTACGACTATCGCGCTAGGGCGGTGACCGGCGATGCCTATCTTGGGTCTCTACCGGATTGGCTTCACGATGTAGTCGCCCGCCTGGAATTGGCTCAGCACTTCTTACAGCCGCCCGATCAGGTCATCGCCAACGAATATGATCCGGGGCAGGGGATCAGCGCCCATGTCGATTGCGTCCCCTGTTTCGGCGACGATATCGCCTCGCTCAGCCTGCTGTCGCCCTGCGAGATGATCTTCCGTCATCCCGTCACCGGCGATAAGCGGATGTTGATGCTGGAGCCGCGCTCGCTGCTGAAAATGGATGGCCCGGCACGCTATGAATGGACCCACGAGATCCCAGCGCGGCTTGCCGATATCGTCGACGGCGAAAGGCGCCTGCGCGGAAGGCGGATATCGCTGACGTTTCGCAATGTGGTGAGGACGACGGGTGAGGGGCGAGATTGAGGCCAGCTCGGAAATTTGTTATACACCGTATTACAAATCGAGGAGCAAGCCGATGACCAAGCCCGTTCTCTCCGACCCGATTGCCCTGCGCATTCCAGAAGACATGCTGAAGGACATCGAGACCATCGCCAAGGCCACCGACCGCAGCCGCAGCTGGGTCATCGTCCGGGCGCTGAAGTATTACCTGATGGAAGAGGGGAATGATGTTCTGCAGACGCTCGCCGCTCAGGAAGAAGTAAGGCAGGGGAACGTCATGGATATGGACGATTTCCTGGCCGAGCTTGAGGCGGAAGACCGTATCGAAAACACCAAGCGGGATGACGCCGCATGAAAAAGGTGCGGATCGCAGCGCCAGCCATGCGTTTCGTCCGCCACGAAAAGGCCTATCTGAAGCGCGTCAATAACAAGGCTGCGGTTCATTTGGGCCAACGGCTCCGGCAGGTGACCAAGACGCTGTCCGAGTTTCCCGGCGCGGGCGCGCCAACACTCGCGCCCGGCGATGTCAGATGCTTCGTATCGCCGCCTTATCTCTTCGAATATGAAATCCACCCCGATGAGGTGGTCATCCTACTCATCTACCACGGACGACAGGAGCGACTGCTCCAGATCGATGAAGACGGCGATCTTTCAGACAGTTAACATCGAAATCTGAATCGTCCGCGTAGAACGGGCCACATCCGACGCCCGCGCGGAATCTACGCGTGAGCTGCGACCGCCAACCGATTCAAAAGACTCGGCGAAAGCCTGACTCGCACCCACACCCCACACCCCACCACAAAGGCCCAGACCAATGGCCGACTTCTCCAACGATACCAGCCTCTGGGCAACCAGGGCGCTGGGCGCGTCGGCGGGTGCCGCCGTGTCGCTGATCTATCTGTTGCCGAAGAGCCGGCGCGAGGCGGCGAGCCGGTTCTTTACCGGGCTGACCTGCGGCATCGTCTTTGGCGGCCCGACGGGGATCTGGATCGCCGAACGGATGGATCTGGTCGGTCAGCTTTCCGCTGTCGAAGTGATGCTGTCGGGCTCGGCCGCCTCCAGCCTCTGCGCGTGGTGGGGCCTCGGCATTCTACAGCGCATCGCCGGCCGATACGGCGCCCGTAACCGGTAAGGCGCCGGCCACAAAACCATGAAACGAGGAGCATGATCATGACCGCAAGCCGCGCGCTGGCGCGAACCCCCACGCGCTTGTCCACCCGGGCCATTCCCGGCGCGGAGACGCGCAAGTTCGCCAATCTGGAGCTACGTGGCCTCAGCCGCGATGGCACCTTTTCCGGCTATGCCAGCGTCTTCGGCGAGGTCGATCTCGGCAAGGATGCGATCGAGCGCGGCGCCTTTCTGCGCTCGCTGAAGACGCGCGGCGCCGGTGGCGTACGCATGCTCTTCCAGCATGATCCGGCCGAGCCGATCGGCGCCTGGAAGACGATCCGCGAGGATAGCCGCGGGCTCTACGTCGAGGGCGTGCTCGCCGATGGCGTCAGCCGCGCCCGCGAGGTGCACCAGCTTTTGAAGAACGGCGCGCTCGATGGCCTGTCGATCGGCTTTCGCACCGTCCGCGCCAAGACAGACGCCAAGTCGGGTGTGCGCCGGATTCTCGAGGCCGACCTCTGGGAGATCTCGGTGGTGACCTTCCCCATGCTGCCGTCCGCCCGCGTGCAGAACATCAAGAATGCGCGGTGGTTCCGCGACAAGGAGACCGAGCTTGTCCGCGCCATGCGCCGGGCCGCCCGGATGATGCTGCAAGACACATTCAAGTAGACCCTTCACAAAGGATGATCCCGCAATGACCAACACGCAGATTGCCGAGAAGACCGCCCCCGAAATCAAGGCCGCGCCGGAAATGACCGCCGCCTTCGACGAATTCATGGAAGCCTTCGAGGCCTTCAAGGAAACCAACGACGCCAGGCTCGGCGAGATCGAGCAGAAGCTGACGTCGGATGTCGTCACCCGCGACAAGATGGACCGCATCAGCCGCGCGATGGACGAGCAGAAGAAGGTACTCGACCAGCTGGCGCTGAAGAAGGCCCGCCCGCCGCTCGGCCGCAGCGCATCGGCGGGCGCCGAGACCACCGAGCACAAGGCCGCTTTCGAGCAGTATATCCGCCGCGGCGACGAGGCCGGCCTGCGCGAGATCGAGGCCAAGGCCATGTCTGCAGGCTCCGGCGCCGATGGCGGCTATCTCGTGCCCGACGAGACGGATAACGCCATCGGCCGCCGTCTCTCCGTCGTGTCGCCGATCCGCTCGATCGCGACGGTACGACAGGTCTCCGGCGCCGTGCTGAAGAAGCCCTTCGCGATCTCCGGCATGGCGTCGGGCTGGGTGGCCGAGACGGCGGCGCGCCCGCAGACCAATGGCGCCCAGCTTGCCGAGCTCTCTTTCCCGACCATGGAACTCTACGCCATGCCGGCCGCCACCCAGGCGCTGCTCGACGATGCCGCCGTCGATATCGAGGCCTGGATTTCGAGCGAGGTCGATACCGTCTTCGCCGAACAGGAAGGCGCGGCCTTCGTCGCCGGCGATGGTGTCAACAAGCCGAAGGGCCTGCTGGCCTACACCACGGTGGCCGACAGCGCCTGGAGCTGGGGCAATCTCGGCTACATCGCCACCGGTGCCGCCGGCGGCTTCAAGGCGACCGGCGCTTCCGACACGCTGATCGACACGATCTATTCGCTGAAGGCGGGTCACCGCCAGAACGCCAACTTCGTGATGAACCGAAAGACCCAGGCCGAGGTGCGCAAGCTGAAGGACGCCGAAGGCCGCTACCTCTGGCAGCCGCCGGCAACGGCAGGCGAAGCCGCCTCGCTGGTCGGCTTCCCCGTCGTCGAGGCCGAGGACATGCCCGATATCGCCGCCAACGCGATGGCCATCGCCTTCGGTGATTTTCGTGCGGGCTATCTGGTGGTCGACCGCACGGGGGTCCGCGTGCTGCGCGATCCCTATTCGGCCAAGCCGTATGTGCTGTTTTACACGACGAAACGAGTTGGCGGCGGGGTGCAGAACTTCGAGGCGATCAAGCTGGTGAAGTTTGCGGTGAGTTGAGTGGGTGAGGGGGGGGCGTGCAGCCTCGAAGGTGGCAACGCTCTGCCGTGCAACCCCCTCATCCGACCCTTCGGGCCACCTTCTCCCCGTTGGGGCGAAGGGGAGGTTGAGCGAGCGGCCAACCCAGAGTCTCTTCTCCCCAGCGGGGAGAAGGTGCCGGCAGGCGGATGAGGGGGCCACGCAGCACAACCTCTCACAAGAAGCCGGATGAGCGGCGCACCTTCTCATCCGCCGCCCACACCTCACCATATCACCAGGAACCCTACCCATGACCTACGCTCTCATCACCCCACCCGCATCCGAACCCATCACGCTCGCCGAGACCAAATCCCACCTCCGCCTCGACGACACCAACGAGGACACGCTGCTCGCCTCCCTCATCCGCACCGCCCGCGAGCACCTGGAGCGCACCACCGGCCTCAGCCTCATCGCCCAGACCTGGCGCCTCTATCTTGATTCAATTCCTGAAGACGGCGTGATTCAGATCGCGAGAGGCCCCGTCCAAGCCATTGAAAGCCTGACGCTTTACGACGCCGCAGGCGAAGAGCTCCAACTCCCGCTGACCGGCCACATCCTCGACGGCCACGCCCGCCCGGCGCGCCTCATGCTCGGCCGCGCCGTCAGTCCCGGCCAGCCGATCAACGGCATCGAGATCGACTTCACTGCCGGCTTCGGCGAGAGCGGCGCCGAGGTGCCGGATACGCTGAAGCGGGCGATGCTGATGCATGTGGCACAGATGTTCGCGTTCCGGGGCACGGTCGCGATCGAGGATCAGCCGGCGGATATTCCCGCAGGGTACGACCGCCTGATCGCGCCCTTCATGGTGAGGAGGCTCTGATGCGCTCGGTCTTCTTCGACCCTGGCCAGATGAAGGCGCGGCTGGCGCTGGAAGCGCCGGTGGAGACGCCAGACGGGCAGGGTGGCGCCACCGTCTCGTTTACCGAAATCGCCTCCTTCTGGGCCCGCATCGAACCGGTCAGCGAACTGCGCGAAGAACAGGCGGGTGCCGATGTCTTCACGCTGACCCACCGCATCTGGCTGCGCTTTCGCCACGATATCCAAGCCGGCATGCGGCTGCGCAAGGGCGCGCGCGTCTTCGCGATCCGCACTTGGCGCGACCCCGACGAGCGCGGCAACTATCTCGTCTGCCTGTGCGAGGAGGAAGCCCAATGAGCGCTGCCAATGAACTGCTGACGGCGATCCAGACGCGCCTCGCAAACGATGCGGAACTGTCCGCCATGATCGGCCCCGAAGGCCTGCGCGACCGCCTGGTCTCCGGCCGAAAACTCCCGGCCGTCATCGTCGCCGATCTCGCAAGCAACGACTATTCGACGGCGACCGAAACCGGCGCCGAGCACCTGCTGACGCTCGAAATCTGGACCGACGCCGGCGGTCGTAAAGAGGCCGCGACGATAGCCGAGCGCCTTAGCGCGCTGCTGCACGACGCGCCGCTCTCGCTGGAGACCCACCATCTCGTCAGCTTGCTGCATCTTTCGACACGCACCCGGCGTGAAATGAAGACGCGGCTGCATGTCGCCGAGATCCGGTTACGGGCGGCGACGGAAGTAGCGGTCGAGGTCTCGGGCGGCTGAAAGCCCAAATCTGGACTGCGTAGCCATATTGCTGTATAGACATTGTCCGTACGAATTCATGTGTCCGCATGCGGAGCGACTGAGATGCCTGGCGTCAAGAAAAGCGAAACCATCAACCTGCGCATCGATACTGAGACGCGCGAGATCATCGCGCGCGCCGCCGCCGTCAGCGGCAAGTCGCTCACAGCATTTATGACTGAGGCTGCGTTTTATTCGGCGCAAAAGGAGTTGCTCGATCAGCGTTTCATCGGCGTCGACGCGGCTGTCTTCGATGCCGTCGAGGGGCTTCTCGACGAACCGGCGAAGGCCAACGATAGGCTCGTCGCGCTGTTCAAATCCAACGCCGAATGGATCGACTGACGGATGTTTCGCAAGCCCGTTCCTCTTGGTGAACAGCATCTGGTCGATGATTTCGACAGCGGCAAACCGGCGCTGGATGGCTTCCTGAAGGACATGGCGCTCTATAATCAGCAGCAGGAATATACCCGGACCGTCGTCATCGCGACCGAGGATTACCGCGTCGTCGGCTATCACTCGCTGTGCGCGGGCATGATCAGCCGCAACAGCGCGCCGAGGCAGGTCAAGGGACATCGGGCGCCGGGCGAGATCCCGGTCGCGCTGCTGGCGCGTCTGGCGGTCGACCGCCGCCACCAGAATATGGGGCTGGGCAGGGCATTGTTGAAGCACGCGCTGATGTCCGTCGTCTCCTCGTCGCGCTCGGTCGCCTTTCGCGCCGTCATGGTTCATGCGCTGGACGATGAGGCGGAGGCCTTCTATCTGAAATTCGGCTTCCGCGCCGCCAAGGGCCTCGAGCGCACGCTGCTTTTGCCGACGAAGGACATCGTCGCTTCGCTGGCTCAGGCGACCTGAGCAACCGGCTTCGCGCGGCGGATGAGGCTTGCCAGCATCAGCACGAGGCCGAAGGCGACTGCGGCGAGCGTGCAGCATAGGGCCATCACCATGCCGGCGCCGGCGCGGTCGAGGATGGCGGTGAAGATGATGGGTGCGGCGGCGTTGGCGATGTTTTGCGGCAGCGAGAGGCGGGCGGCCTGCAGGCCGTATTCGCGCGGCGAAAACAGCGCCAGCGGCAGCAGCGCGCGGGCAACCGCCATGACGCCGGCGCCGAAGCTGTAGATCACGATGAAGCCGACGAGCAGCGATGTCGAGGGCGGGACGATCAGGATCAACCCGAAGCTCGCCACCATCAGGCCGATCCCGGCAATGGCGCTGACGATCGGGCTGCCGCGCTTGCCGAGCAGCATGTCCATGCCGCGCGCCGTTATGCCGATGACCCCACGCGCCGAGCCGAGCTGCAGCGCGAGCACCGGCGCGGCGCCGTATTGGCGCAGGACCTCCAGCAGCGATGGCGCCAGACCGAAGGTCACGAAGCTCGATAGCGTCGTTGCCGCCGCAAGCAGCAGGAAGGCCTTGCGCCGATCACCGGGCGAAAGATCGACCGGCGCCGCATGCATTTCGGCGGATCCCTCTTGCGCGGCGACCGGGCGCGGCAGGCCGAAGAGATAGAGCGGCAGGCAGACGCACAATTGCAGCGCCGCGCAGATGATGAAGGTGATCCGCCAGCCGAATTGGGCATCGAGCATGCTGAGGATCGGCCAGAACAGCGCGCTGGAGAGCCCGGTAAAGAGCATCAGGATGGCGATGACGCGTTTGCTGTTGAGGCCCTCGCGCTCGACGACGGCGGTATAGGTCGGCGTTGTCAGGCCGAGCGCGCCGCCGATGCCGATCACGATCCAGGAGATTGTGTAGAGCACGATGCCTTGCGCCGCCGCCAGCATGAGAAGCCCGGCGGAGAAGGTGACGGATGAGGCGGCAAGCACCGGCACGGCGCCGTGGCGCTGCAACAGCCGGCCGATCGTCGGGCCGAGAAGCGCAAGCACGACCATCATCACGGTCAGGCCGCCGAAGACGATCTCGTTCGCCAGCCCAAGATCGGGCGCGATCACCCGGCCCATGACGCCGAGCATGTCGAATGTCGTGCCCCAGCCGATGAGCTGCGTCACGGTGAGCACTGCAATCATCTGTGTCGAACGCAGGGGGAAAGGCCCGGGCATGGTGTGATTTCGGCGAATTGAGGGGATCGAAGCGGTCGTAGCATCTTCGCCATCAGGTTCAAAGTGACAAGTCGATGACATCACGGGCGTTCCTCACGGAGCGCCCTTTTTCGTGGAAGGGATGAGGCCATGGTGGCGCAGAAGGGCAAGGATCTGCTGTTGAGGGTTTTCAACGGCACGGATTATGAAACGGTGGCGGGGCTGCGCTCGAAGCGGCTGGCCTTCAATGCCGAGACGGTGGATGTGACCGATGCCGAAAGCGCCGGGCGCTGGCGCGAGCTCTTGGGCGGCGCCGGCGTGCAGCGAGCCTCGGTGTCGGGTTCAGGCATCTTCAAGGACGCGGCCTCCGACCAGCTGGTGCGCAACGCCTTCTTCAATGCCTCGATCCTGAGCTGGCAGATCGTCGTGCCGGATTTCGGCAGCGTCACCGGTCCGTTCCAGGCGAGCGCGCTTGAATATTCCGGCCAGTATAATGGCGAGGTGATGTTCGAGCTGGCGCTGGAATCGGCCGGTGCGATCACCTTCGAGGCGCTGTGATGGTGGGCGGGCGGCAAGGGGCCGCCATCGGGCGAAGGGCAAATCGCAGACGCGGCGAGATCGAGGCTGAGATCGACGGCGAGCGGCGGGTGTTGTGTCTGACGCTGGGCGCCTTGGCGGAGCTCGAGACGGCGTTTTCAGTCGATAGCCTGAACGGGCTGGCCGAGCGCTTCGCCGGCGGCCGGCTGAAGGCGGCGGATATGATCCGCATCATCGGCGCCGGCCTACGCGGCGGCGGCAATCTCTATTCCGACGAGGATGTGGCGGAGGCCGATGTCGAGGGCGGCATCAGTGGCTATGCCGCGATCGTCGGCGATTTGCTGATGGCGACGTTTTCGGGGGATGGCGCGGACGCCTCCGCGCGCCCCCTCTAGCCGCAGCGGGCATGGAGACGACGGACAGTGCGGGGCCTGCGCCTTTCCCCTGGGCGCGGGTTCTCCATGTCGGTCTCTGCCTGCTGCGGCTTCCCCCGCAATCCTTCTGGGCAATGACGCCGGTGGAGTTTCACGCCGCCGCCGGCGGGCTCTCGCCGCCGCATCCCGCCGTCTCCCGCGCCGATCTCGACGGGCTGATGGCCCGCTTTCCGGACAGCCGGGCACCATCCGAAACGAGGAACGACCATGACCGATGACCCGACGGACCTCTCCGCCATGACCGACGAAGCCGCGACGCTGCGGCGTGCGCTCGACGATCTGGAGGGCCGCTCGCGCTCCTTCGGCTCGGCGCTATCAGGGGCGCTGCGCAGTGCGGTCTCGGGCGGCAAGGGGCTGGATGATGTGCTGCGCGGGCTGGCCAATCGCATGACGGATATCGCGCTGCAGGCGGGATTGAAGCCGCTGGAGACGATGCTCTCGGGCGCCGCCTCCAGCCTCCTCGGTGGCGCTGGCAAGCTGCTGCCTTTCGCCGATGGCGGGGTGGTCTCGCAGCCCACCTATTTCCCTCTCGGCGGTGACATGGGGCTGATGGGCGAGGCGGGCAGCGAGGCGATCCTGCCCTTGCGGCGCGGTGCCGACGGTTCGCTCGGCGTCGCCGCATCGGGGGCGGGCTCGCAGCCGCAGATCGTCTTCAACGTCACCGCGACGGATGCCGAGAGCTTCCGAAAGAGCGAGGCGCAGATTTCCTCGATGCTGGCGCGCACCGCGATGCGCGGCCAGCGCAACCTGTGAGGTGATGATGTCTGGTTTCCACGAGGTGCGCTTTCCGCTGCGCCTGTCTTTGTCGACAAGCGGCGGGCCGGTCAGGCGCACCGATATCGTCAATCTCTCCAACGGCCTCGAAAGCCGCAACAGCCGCTGGCGCGATGCGCGGCGCAGCTATGACGCCGGCTCCGGCCTGCGCTCGGTGGCGGATCTCTACGAGGTGCTGGAGTTCTTCGAGGCCCGTAGCGGCGAGCTTTATGGCTTCCGCTTCCGCGATCCGATCGACTGGACCTCGACACGCCCGGGCGCCGAGATCGGACGCGGCGACCAGCCGATCGGCATCGGCGACGGGGTGACCGTCGCGTTCCCGCTCGCCAAGACCTACGGCGATGCCGGCGCCAGCAGTACGCGCCGGATTGAGAAGCCCGTCGAGGGCTCGGTCGTCGTCGCGGTGGATGGCGTGCCGCAGCCGTCGTCCGCCTTCGCCTGTGATGCCACGACCGGCATCGTCACCTTCGCGGCGGACGCCGTTCCACCGGAGGGCGCGTCGCTGACGGCCGGGTTCCTGTTCGACGTGCCGGTGCGCTTTGCGACCGGGCGCATCGACGTCAACCTCTCGGCCTTCAATGCCGGGCGCATTCCCACCATTCCGCTGATGGAGATCGTGCCATGAGGCATATTCCGGACGCGCTCGCCGCGCATCTTGCAGGCGACGCCACGACGCTCTGCCACGCTTGGCGGGTAACGCGCCGCGATGGCGTCGTGCTTGGGTTTACCGAACACGATCACGACCTGACCTTCGCGGGCACCACCTTCCTGGCGGCGAGCGGCTTTTCCGCCAGTGCCGCGGAAGAGGAGGCGGGATTGCCGGCCGCCACCAGCGATGTCGCCGGTGGTTTCTCCAGCGCGGCGATCACCGAGGAGGACCTGACGCGCGGCCGCTATGACGGCGCCCGCGTCGAGGTCCATCTCGTCAACTGGGCGGACCCCGAGCAGAATATGCTCTTGAAGGTGCAGGAAATCGGCGATGTCACGCGCGATGCCGGCCAGTTCCAGGCGGAGTTGCGCAGCTTCGCCAGCCGCCTCGGCGAGCCGCAGGGTCGCGTCTATGGCAGGCGCTGCGACGCGACACTCGGCGATACCAGATGCGGCGTCGATCTCTCGGCACCCGCGATGCGCGCCGAAGGCGTGGTGGTCGCGGTCGGGGATGCCAGCCGGCTTATGCTCTCGGGTATCAGTGTCGTGCCGGACGGCTTCTTCCGTTTCGGCGTGCTGAGCTTTCTCGATGGTGGCAATCAAGGCCAGCGGCTGGAGATCGAGACGCATGCGGTGAAGGACGATCTGCTGGAGCTGACGCTCTGGCTGCCGCTCGAGGCCACGCCACGGGCGGGCGACCGCGTCGTGCTCACGGCTGGCTGCGATAAGGCCTTTTCTACCTGTCGAGCGAAGTTCGCCAACCACCTGAATTTTCGCGGTTTCCCGCACATCCCCGGCACCGATTTCGCCTACACCTATGCCGATGGCGAGACCCTTCATGACGGGAGCGCGCTGTTCAAATGACCGACATTTCAACGCAAGTGCTGCGGCTGGCCGAAGGTTGGATCGGCACGCCCTACAGGCATCAGGCCTCGCTTAAGGGCGTCGGCTGCGATTGTCTCGGGCTGATCAGGGGCATCTGGCGCGAGCTTTACGGACAGGAGCCGGAGCGCCCGCCACCCTATGCGCCCGATTGGGCGGAGCGCGGCGGCGGGGATCGGCTAATGGAGGCCGCACTCCGGCATTTCGGCCCGCCGCTGCCGCTTGTCGAGGCGAGGCCCGGCGATGTGCTCCTGTTTCGCTGGCGCCCGCAGCTCGCCGCCAAGCATGCGGGTATCCTCTCGGGCGAGCGGCAGTTCATCCATGCATATGAGCAGGCGGCGGCGGTGACCTCGCCGCTGGTGCCGAGCTGGCGCCGGCGCATTTCGGGCGTCTTTCGTTTTCCGGAGAGATAGATGGCAACGCTCCTTTTTCAGGCCGCAGGCGCGGCGCTCGGCGGCGTCTTCGGCCCTGTCGGCGCCATTATCGGCCGCGCGGCCGGCGCTCTTGCCGGCAGCGTCGTCGATCACGCGCTGATCAACGGCCGCTCCACCGTGCGCGGCACACATCTGTCGAGCGCCCGCATTCCCGGCGCCGACGAGGGTACGGCGATCAACCGCGTTTATGGCAGCGTACGCGTCGGCGGCACGCTGATCTGGGCAACGCGCTTCGAGGAGGAGGTGACCACCGAGCGGCAGGGCGGCAAGGCCACCGGCGGCACCCGCGTCGAAAGCTTCCGCTACTTCGCCAATCTTGCGGTTGGCTTGGCGGAGGGGCCGATCGGGCATGTCAGGCGCGTCTGGGCCGATGGCAAGGAGCTGGATCTGACGAGGATCGAGATGCGCGTCTATCGCGGCGACGAGGCGCAGCTGCCCGATCCGCTGATCGAGGCCAAGCAGGGAGCGGGCAACGCGCCGGCCTATCGCGGGCTTGCCTATGTCGTCTTCGAGCGGCTGCCGCTCGATGCATACGGAAACCGCATTCCGCTGCTGCAGTTCGAGGTCGTGAGATCGGTCGGCGAGCTGGAAAATGAGATAAAAGCCGTCTGCATCATCCCCGGCGCCACCGAGCATGGCTATCAGCTGGCGCAGGTCTCGGAGAGTATAGCTGCCGGCAGCGCCCGCATTCTCAACCGCAACAGCCTGCGCGGCACGAGCGATTGGGATATCTCGATCGACGAGCTCATGGCGCTCTGCCCCAATCTCGAGCGTGTGGCGCTCGTCGTCGCGTGGTTCGGCACCGATCTGCGCGCAGGCCAATGCCGCGTGGTGCCCGGCGTCGAGGTGGCGAGCCGTGCCGAGGAAAGCACGCCGTGGTTGGTATCCGGCATCGCGCGCGGCGCGGCCCATCTCGTCAGCCGCAACAATGGCGGCCCGGCCTATGGCGGAACGCCCGACGATGCCAGCGTGCTGGCGGCAATCGCCGATCTCAGGAGCCGTGGCCTTGAGGTCTATCTCTATCCTTTCGTGATGATGGATATTCCCGCAGACAACGCGCTTGCCGACCCCTATGGCGGCGTGCATCAGGCGTCCTATCCCTGGCGCGGCCGCATCACCTGCGATCCAGCGCCGGGGCGGCCTGCTAGCGCCGATCGGACGGTTGCCGCGCGCGGGCAGGTCCAGGCCTTCGCCGGCAATGCGCAGGCCGGCGATTTCACGATTGCGGGCGGCCATGTGGCCTATCATGGTGGCGAGGAAAGTTACCGGCGGTTCATCCTGCACTATGCGCAACTGGCGCGCCTTGCGGGCGGGGTCGATGGCTTCCTGATCGGCTCCGAGCTTCGCGGCCTGACGCAACTGCGCGATGGCGGCAATGCCTTTCCATTCGTCGAGGCGCTGGTGCGGCTGGCGGGCGATGTCAGGACGCTCTTGCCGGCAGCAAAGATCACCTATGGCGCCGATTGGAGCGAGTATTTCGGCTATCATCCGGCCGACGGCAGCGGCGACGTCTATTTCCATCTCGATCCGTTCTGGGCCTCGCCCGACATCGATGCCGTCGGGATCGACAATTACATGCCGCTCGCCGACTGGCGTGACGACGATCTGGCCAGCGCCAATCCCGACGGCTTCCGCCTTGCCGATGATCGAAATGCGCTGACGGCGGCGATCACTAGCGGCGAGGGTTTCGAATGGTACTACGCGGATGACGATGCCCGCAAAACCCGGCAGCGCAGTCCGATCACCGATGGGCTCGCCGGCAAGCCCTGGGTCTTCCGCTACAAGGACATCGCCGCCTGGTGGGCCAATCCGCACTACGAGCGCATCGGCGGTGCCGAGCGTGCGGCGCCCACGGCGTGGATCCCGTCGGGCAAGCCGATCTGGTTCACCGAACTCGGCTGCGGCGCGGTCGACAAGGGCGCCAACCAGCCGAATGTCTTCGCCGACCCGAAGTCGGTGGAAAGCGGGGCGCCGTATTTCTCTACCGGCATGCGCTCGGACAGCATGCAGCGCAGGTTCCTTGAGGCGCACCATCTCTGGTGGGCCGGCGATGATGCGCCCGCTGGCATGGTCGATCCCTCGCATCTCTTCGTCTGGTGCTGGGATGCGCGGCCGTTCCCGGCCTTTCCGCTGGCAACGGATATATGGTCCGATGGCGGTAACTGGCGCACCGGGCACTGGCTGAACGGAAGGCTCGGCGCGGGCACCCTGGCCGATATCATGGCGGCGGTGCTGAGCGACCATGGCTTTTCGGATTTCGACGTCTCCGAGGTGAGCGGCGACCTGATCGGTTACGTCAAGGGCGAACTCGGCTCGGCTCGCGATCTGATCGAGCCGCTGCTGCAGGCGTTCCAGATCGATGCTTTCGAGGATGCCGGCCTGCTGCGCTTCCGCTCGCGCACACGCGCCAGCCTGCCGGCGCTACCGATCGAGACGCTCGTCGACAGCGAGAACGAACCGCTGTGGCAGGAGACCCGCGGCCACGACAGCGATTTCGCCGCCGAGGCGGTGATGACCTTCTACAATCCCGACCTCGACTACGAGCAGGCCAGCGCCCGCTCGCATCGCGCCGGGCAGGCGACGAGCCGGCTGATCAAGCAGGATCTGCCCGCCGTGCTTGCCGAAGAGACGGCGCTCGATGCGGCCGAGGCGTTGTTGCGCGACGTCAGAATTGCTCGCCGCTCGCTGCGCTTCTCGCTGGCGCCGGGCCGGCTCGATGTACAGCCGGGCGATGTCGTCTCGCTCGCGGATGGTCCCGATGGCCGCTTCCTGGTCTCGCGCATCGAGGATGGTGATGCCCGCCGCATCGAGGCGCGGGCCTTTGCGCCATCCTCGGGCGGTGCTCCGCCCACCGTGACCGACGGCCGCAATGGCGGCGGCACCGCGTCGAACCTGTTCAAACCGCTGGTCCATCTCATGGATCTGCCGCGCTTCGACGGCGAGGCGGCGATGAGCTTCGCCCGGGGCGCGGTCTTCGCCAAGCCGTGGCGCACCGTCGGCCTGTCGTCATCGGCGACGACGGAGGGATATCGGGGCAGGGTGGTGCTCGACCGTCCGGCAACGATGGGGACTCTTGTGTCCGCATTGGCACGCGGCGTCACCGGCCGTTTCGACTGGTCCGAGCCGCTGATCGTCGATCTCGCTTATGGCGAACTGTCCTCGGCGGCCGAGATAGCGGTGCTGAACGGCGCCAATCGGCTGGCGGTGCGCTCGGTGAGTGGCGTCTGGGAAATCCTGTCCTTCCTGCAGGCCGACGAGATCGCGGCAGGCCGCTGGCGGCTGACTGGCTTGCTGCGCGGGCTTGCCGGCACCGAGGATGCGATGGCGTCCGGCAGCCCCGAGGGTGCGGCGGTCGTGTTGCTCGACGAGGCGGTCGAGCCGCTTGGCCTCCGCAGCGACGAGGCCGGCCTGTCGCTCAACTGGATCGCCGAGGCGGCCGGTTCGCTTGCCATGGCGGGGCCGTTCGTGTTCGCGGGCGGCCTGCGCGCAGAGACGCCGCTCGCCCCGGTGCATCTGCGCTGCCGGCGCACGGATGCTGGCGATGCCGTGATCTCCTGGACCCGGCGCGGACGCGACAATGCCGACGGCTGGACCGGCGCCGACATTCCGCTCGACGAGCCCTTCGAACGTTACCGCGTCGAGATACTCGACAGCGCTGACACGGTGGTCCGCGCCGTCGAGGTCGGGACGCCGGAATGGACCTATCCGCTCGCCGGCGAGGTGCTCGATTTCGGCGAGCGACAGACGAGCCTTGCGGTGACGGTGCGCCAGCTTGGCGAGCGCGTGCCGTTGGGATTGCCCGCGCGGGCAAGCTTTCAGACGTGACATTTCAACCGAAGGAGAAGGACGATGCCTGATTTGAAAAACTGGTACAGCTCGAAGACCATCTGGGGCGCGGTCGTTGCGATCCTCGCTTCGGCTTTGCACTTTACGGGTGTGGATATCGCATCCGGCGACCGCTCTCAGATCGTCGATGCGATCGTCAACATCGCGGGCGCGCTGGGTGGTCTGCTCGCGGTCTATGGCCGGGTGACGGCGAAGTCCGCGATCAAGCCTTGAGTCTATAGGCGATAGCGGCACGGTGGCGCGAATGCCGCCGCCAACCGTGCCTTTCCGGCCACAGCAGCGCTGTCGGGTGCCTTGCGGCATGCTCCGAGACACCCCCAAGCACCCGACATTACCTTGCATTCATTTGCCATTCAGGTCTCCTGAGTACATAGTCAGGTCAAGTTGGTATCCATTGAAAGCATAGCACATGGCCTCTCCTCTGAGCGTCGCAGCGTTGGCCGTTTGGCTGACGGTACCGTCGCCCTCACCGGATAATGCGCACAACCTTTTGGTGCGTGTAGCAGGCGATTGCAGTGAAGCCGCCCAGCAGGTTGTCGAGAAGACCGGGGGGCAGCTGCTCTCCGTTCAGCCCTCCGGCGACAGCTGCATCATCACCGTGCTCGTCCAGGGCAACGGCCAGCGACCGCGTAAAGTAACCGTCAAGGTTCCGATGTAGGCAGAATCGCCCTATTTAGACATCGAAGACATAAAGCGGAGTAGAGCGGACCGATGCGCATCCTGGTAGTCGAAGACGACGTCAATCTGAATCGTCAGCTGAGCGAAACCCTGAAAGAGGCCGGCTACGTCGTCGATCAGGCGTTCGACGGCGAGGAGGGGCACTTCCTCGGCGATACCGAACCCTATGACGCGATCATCCTCGATATCGGCCTGCCCGAACTCGACGGCGTCAGCGTTCTGGAAAAGTGGCGCGGCGCCGGTCGCGGCATGCCGGTGCTGATCCTGACGGCTCGCGACCGCTGGAGCGACAAGGTCGCCGGCATCGACGCTGGCGCCGACGACTATGTCACCAAGCCGTTCCACGTCGAAGAGGTTCTGGCCCGCATCCGCGCGCTCATCCGCCGCGCCGCCGGCCACTCTTCGTCCGAGATCGTCTGCGGCCCCGTTCGCCTCGACACCAAGACCTCCAAGGCTGTGGTCAACGGCGTCGCGCTGAAGCTCACCTCGCACGAATACCGGCTCTTGGCTTATCTCATGCATCACATGGGCGAGGTGGTGTCGCGCACCGAGCTGGTCGAGCACATGTACGACCAGGATTTCGACCGCGACAGCAACACGATCGAAGTCTTCGTCGGTCGCCTGCGCAAGAAGATGGGCGTCGATCTGATCGAAACGGTGCGCGGTCTCGGCTACCGCATCCAAGCGCCGACCAATGCGAATTAAGTCTCTTACCGCACGCGTCCTGCTTCTGACCACGATCTGGTCGACCGTGGCGCTTGTCGTAATCGGCCTGTTGATCTCGACGCTCTACCGCAAGAGCGCCGAGCGCGGCTTTCAGGATCTTCTGCGCGCGCAGCTCTATAACGTCATCAACTCGGTGGCGATCGGCGATCAGGGCGCGCTGTCGGGCAGCCCGCAGCTCGGTGACCTGCGCTTCGCCCAGCCGAAGACCGGCTGGTACTGGATGGTCGAGCCGCTGGGGACCTACACGGCCCCGCCGCTGGTCTCGCCATCGCTCGGCGCCACGACCATCCCCGTTCCCTCCGTGCTGGAAGCGCCGTTCGACAAGAACTACGAGCGCTACTACCAGGTCACCGACACCTCGCAGAACCGTATCCAGGTCGCCGAGACCGAAGTGGTGCTCGACACCGATGGCCGCGCCGCGCGCTTTCGCGTCACCGGCAATGTGGATGTCGTCGAGGACGACGTCCGCAACTTCTCCCACAGCCTCTATCTCGCGCTTGCCGGCTTCGGCGTCGGCAGCCTGATCGTCAACGCGCTCGCCATTCTCTATGGCCTGAAGCCGCTCGACAAGGCGCGCGCCGCACTGGAGCGCATCCGCGCTGGCGAGAGCGAGCAGTTGAAGGGCGAGTTCCCGCGCGAAATCCTGCCGCTTGCCAACGAGGTCAACGCGCTGATCGACAGCAACCGCCGCATCGTCGAGCGCGCCCGCATGCAGGTCGGCAATCTCGCCCATTCGCTGAAGACGCCGATCGCCGTGCTGCTCAACGAAGCCCGCGTCTTGGAGCGCTCGCATGGCGAGCTCGTCAAGAGCCAGGCGGAATCGATGCAGGGCCAGGTGCAATCCTATCTCAACCGCGCCCGCATTGCCGCCCAGCGCGAATCCGTGCTCGCCCGTACCGACGCCGAGCCGGCGCTGGAACGGCTGGTGCGCGTCATGCGCCGCCTGAACGTCGACAAGGAATTCGACCTCGTCGTCAACCCGCCGCATCTGGCCGTGGCGCTGGAGCAGCAGGACTTGGAGGAAGTGGTCGGCAACCTGCTTGAAAACGCCTCGCGCTTTGCCGTCCACAAGGTCAGGCTTTCGGTCGCCGAAGCCCCCGATGACGTCAAAGGCGGGGAGGGCAGCGCCCGCCGCCACTGGGTCGAGGTGATCGTCGAGGATGATGGCCCGGGCCTGGAGCCCGACCAGATCCGCGAGGCGCTGAAGCGCGGCCGCCGTCTCGACGAGAGCAAGCCTGGCACTGGCCTTGGCCTGTCGATCGTCACCGAGATCGCCAACGAGTATCAAGGCCGGCTGGAACTGTCGCGCGGCGAGTGGGGCGGGCTGAAGGCGCGCCTTATTCTTCCCGGTGTCACAAAGGATGTTGCGTGACGGGCGGCTTGATGCCAGAAAGACATTTGCATAGCATGCTTTACCTCGGCCTAAGGCGGGGTGCGGCTTGCACCTGTGGCGCGTTTGACACTTGGTTCGGGTTCGACTGAATGATACCTAGCTCAAAAGGCATAATTGGTCTTTCTCTTGTGGCATGCATGGCTTTGACCGGCTGCCAGACGACGAAGAGCGGCGCCTCATCCGGCCTTTTCGGCGGCCGCAAGCCATCGGCCTCCGCCACCATCATCGAAGCCCTGCAGGGCGGTATCGTCGGCCGCACCGGCGTGACCTTGAGCGACAGCGACCGGCAGCGGGCGCTGGAAGCTGAGTATCGCGCGTTGGAAGGCGCCGCCGTTGGCCAACCGGTCGTGTGGAGCGGCCGCAATGTCAGCGGCAAGGTCGTGGCTGCGGCTCCTTATCAGGTCGGATCGCAGAATTGCCGCCAGTACACCCACACGCTCACCGTCGACGGCAAGGACACCCTGGCGCGCGGTTCGGCCTGCCGCAACGAGAACGGCAGCTGGTCGCCACTGGGTTAGTCGATCCCGGTCGCTTCTTGTCTGCGACAGCTGCAAAATGCTTCAAATCATCGTCATCGCGGCTTTGCATATTGGAATGATCCCGCGCTTCGAGTAATTGGCGATCATGACTTTCTGGATTCTCCTGGCCGTGATGACGGCATCCGTTGCCGCTCTTCTGCTTTATCCGCTTTTGCGGGGCTCGAAGGCGACCGGCGATAGCCGTGCCGGCGAAACCGCCGTCTACCGCGACCAGCTTGCCGAGCTCGACCGCGACCGCGCCGGTGGTTTGATCTCCGCCGAGGAAGCCGAATACGCCCGCGCTGAAATCGGCCGTCGGCTGCTTGCAGTATCGAGCGCAGAGACCTCTGCTGCTCCCAAGGCCGGGCGCGGATACCGTCGCGCTGCCGAAGTCTTCGTGCTGATGCTCCTGCCGCTCACGGGGCTCTGTCTTTACATCATAATGGGCAGACCCGATCTGCCCTCGCAGCCTCTCGAGGCGCGCCTGGAGAATCCCGGCAATGACATGGCGATCCTTGTCGCCAAGGCCGAGCGGCATCTCGCCGAGAACCCGGATGACGGCAAGGGCTGGGACATCCTGGCGCCGATCTACTTCAACACCATGCGCATCGCCGACGCCGAAACCGCATACCGCAACGCCATCCGCTTGCTCGGCGAAACGGCGGCCCGGCTCGATGGGCTGGCCGAAACGCTGATTGCCGCCTCGAGCGGCGTGATCACCGACGATGCGCGCGATGTGCTGACGCGGTCGCTGAAGCTGGAGCCGGAAAACCCACGCGCCCGCTTCTACATCGCGCTCGGCCTCGAACAGGCGGGCAAGGCCGACGAGGCTCGTGCCGGCTTCGAGGCGATCGCCAAGCAGTCTCCGCCCGACGCGCCATGGATGCCGCTGGTGAGCGAGCATATCGCCAAGAACGGCGGCACACCGGCGGCAGGCAATGCTCCCACGTCAGCCGCGCCGCTCGGCGGGCCGACGCAGGCTGATGTCGCGGCGGCCGATCAGATGAACAGCGGCGATCGTCAGCAGATGATCCGCGGCATGGTCGACAGTCTCGACGCGAAGCTGACCGAGAACCCCGACAATCTCGACGGATGGCTGCGGCTGGTCCGCTCCTATATGGTATTGAACGACAAGGACCGCGCGACGGCGGCGCTGAAGCGCGGGCTGACGGCTTTCCCCGCTGATGGCGAGAAGGGCAAGCAGCTTGTGGCACTCGCCCACGAACTCGGTCTTCCCGCGGACGCAGCGGCGACACAAGGAACGATGCAATGACGCGCAAGCAGAAACGCCTTGCGGTAATCGGCGGCGGAATGAGCTTCATTGTCGCGGCCGTTCTGCTTGTGATGTTCGCCTTCAGCAACTCGGTCGCCTATTTCTACATGCCGGCCGATCTCGCCAGCAATCCGGTCCCTCCTGGAACCCGTATCCGCCTCGGCGGCCTGGTCGGCGAGGGCAGTGTGGTGAGGGGGGCAGGCTCGACGGTGCGTTTTGCCGTGACCGATGCCTCGGGCGATCTGGTCCATGTCCGCTTCACCGGCATCCTTCCCGATCTTTTCCGCGAAGGGCAGGGCGTGGTGACCGAGGGCACCTTCGAGAGCGGCAGCGACGTCTTCACCGCCGATACCGTGCTTGCCAAGCACGACGAGAAATACATGCCCAAGGATGTCGCCGACAGGCTGAAACAGCAGGGGCTCTGGAAAGACGAACAGGCGGCGAAATGATCATCGAAATCGGCCACTACGCTCTCATTCTGGCGCTCGCCACCGCGATCATCGTGTCGCTCGTGCCGCTGATCGGCGCCCGGCGCGTGGACCAGGCGATGATGGATGTCGGGCCGATCGGCTCTGTCGTCCTCTTCGCGCTGGTCGCCTTCTCCTTCGGCGTCTTGACCTATGCGCATGTCGTCTCTGACTTCTCGGTGAAGAACGTCTGGGAAAACTCGCACTCGCTGATGCCGCTGATCTACAAATACTCCGGCGTCTGGGGCAATCACGAGGGATCGATGATGCTCTGGCTCTTGATCCTGGCTCTCTTCAGCGCGCTGGTCGCCATCTTTGGCCGCAATCTTCCCGAGACGCTGAAGGCCAATGTGCTTTCGGTTCAGGCCTGGATCTCGGTGGCCTTCCTGCTCTTCATTCTGCTTACCTCCAATCCCTTCGCGCGCCTCGATCCGGCGCCGGCGGAGGGCAAGGATCTGAACCCGATCCTGCAGGACATCGGCCTCGCCATCCATCCGCCGTTGCTCTATCTCGGCTATGTCGGCTTCTCCGTCTGCTTCTCCTTTGCTGTTGCCGCGCTGATCGAAGGCCGCATCGACGCCGCATGGGCGCGCTGGGTGCGCCCCTGGGCGCTGGCGGCCTGGACTTTCCTCACGCTCGGCATCGCCATGGGCTCCTACTGGGCCTATTACGAGCTCGGCTGGGGCGGCTGGTGGTTCTGGGATCCGGTCGAAAACGCCTCCTTCATGCCCTGGCTCGCCGGCACGGCGCTGCTGCACTCGGCGCTCGTCATGGAAAAGCGCGAGGCGCTGAAGATCTGGACCGTGCTGCTCGCCATTCTGACGTTCTCGCTGTCGCTGATGGGCACCTTCCTGGTGCGCTCGGGCGTGCTGACCTCGGTGCACGCCTTCGCCAGCGACCCCTCGCGCGGCGTCTTCATCCTCTGCATCCTGCTGCTCTTCATCGGCGGCGCGCTGTCGCTCTTCGCCTTCCGCGCGCCGAGACTGACGGCCGGCGGCCTGTTCGCGCCGATCTCGCGCGAAGGAGCGCTCGTCGTCAACAACCTGATCCTGACGGTTGCCTGCGGCACTGTGCTGACGGGCACGCTTTATCCGCTGGTTCTGGAAACCATGACCGGCGACAAGATCTCTGTCGGCCCGCCCTTCTTCAACATGACCTTCGGCCTGTTGATGGCGCCGCTTCTGGTCATCGTGCCCTTCGGCCCGTTGCTCGCCTGGAAGCGCGGTGATCTGCTGGGCGCCCTGCAGCGGCTCTATGTGGTTGCCGCACTCGCCTTCGTCGCCGCCGTCCTGTTCTTCTATCTCCAGCATGGCGGCCCGGTCATGTCGGTTCTCGGTCTCGCGGCCGGTCTGTTCCTGGTCCTCGGCGCCATCGCCGACCTGTGGTACCGCGCCGGCGTCGGCAAGCAGCCTCTTGGCATTGCCTGGCGCCGCCTCAAGGGCCTGCCGCGCTCCGCCTTCGGCACGGCGCTCGCCCATGCGGGCCTCGGCATCTCGGTGCTTGGCATCGTCGCCGTCTCCACCTTCCAGACCGAGCACGTGCTGCAGATGAAGCAGGGCGAGGTGACCGATGCCGGCGGCTACACGCTGCGCTTCGACGGGATGCGCGAGGCGACCGGTCCGAACTACACCGAGGATCGCGGTCATTTCACCATCGGCAGGGGTGGCGTCGAGGTGGCTGACGTCTGGTCGGCAAAGCGTATTTACACCGCCGGCCAGATGCCGACAACGGAAGCCGGCATCCTGACCTTCGGCGCAAGCCAGCTTTACGTCTCGCTCGGCGATCCGACCGATGACGGCGGCATCGTAGTGCGCATCTGGTGGAAGCCCTATATTCTCTGCATCTGGGGCGGTGCGCTCGTCATGGCGTTTGGCGGCTTCATTTCGCTCAGCGACCGACGCCTGCGCGTCGGCGCGCCACGTCGCAAGGCAAAGCCGCTGCAGCCTGTCATGGAGCCGGCCGAATGATGCGTAGCTTCCTTCTGGCCCTCTTCCTGATCGCATCCGCAGCGCCGGCCTTCGCCGTCAACCCGGACGAGATGCTGAAAGATCCCGCGCTCGAGAGCAGGGCGCGCGCGATCTCGGCGGAATTGCGCTGCATGGTATGCCAGAACCAGTCGATCGACGATTCCAACGCCGAACTGGCCAAGGACCTGCGTCTGCTGGTGCGAAAGCGCATTGCCGATGGCGACAGCGACCAGCAGGTCATGAGCTACATCGTCTCCCGTTACGGCGAGTTCGTGTTGCTGAAGCCGCGTTTCGAGACAAAGACGCTGCTTCTGTGGGGGGCTCCGATCCTGCTCGCGTTGCTGGGCGGCCTGTCGCTCGTCGTCTTCGCCCGCCGCTATGCCGGCCAGCCGACCGGATCGACGCTGACAAGCGAAGAGCAGGCGCGTTTGAGCGAGCTACTGAAAAAGTAGGCTCCAGGCGGAAGAATTCGGACATTACGAATTTTTCATGCCTCGGACAGTTCGCAGTAAGGTGTGCCGTCCTATATCTTCATCCATCGACCGATCCGGTAACCGCCGGTCCCGTGGATTTAAATATAAGAAGGTGCGTCTATGCTGAAGACTATCAAAGCTCCGTCACTGTCGACCGTGCTCAAGGCCTCGACCGTTGCCGGTCTTGCCGCTGCCGTCCTGGCGACCGGTGTCCCCCTCGAAATCACGCGTTCCTATGCCGAAGCGGTCAAGGTCGAGGCACCATCCGTTCCGAGCTTTGCCAATGTCGTTGATGCCGTTTCGCCCGCCGTCGTTTCGGTTCGCGTCGAAAGCCGCGTCAAGCCGGCATCGGATGAGGATGGCAATGGCTTCTCCTTCGATTTCAACGGTCGTGGCTTCGATGATCTCCCCGACGCCCTGAAGCCGTTCTTCCGCCAGTTCGGCGAGCAGCAGGGCCGCCGTGGCCCTCCCGGCGCGCATCCTCCAGGCCCCGGCCAGCATGAGGGTCGTCTGCGCCCCGTCGCCCAGGGCTCCGGCTTCTTCATCTCCGAAGATGGCTATATCGTCACCAACAATCACGTCGTCTCCGATGGCGCGGCCTTCGTCGCCGTCATGAAGGACGGTACCGAGCTCGACGCCAAGCTGATCGGCAAGGACCCGCGCACCGACCTCGCCGTGCTGAAGGTCGACGGCAAGGGCAAGAAGTTCACCTACGTCAACTGGGCCGACGACAACAACGTCCGCGTCGGCGACTGGGTGGTTGCCGTCGGTAACCCGTTCGGCCTCGGCGGCACGGTGACGGCAGGTATCGTTTCTGCCCGCGGACGCGATATCGGCTCCGGCCCGTATGACGACTATCTCCAGGTTGACGCAGCCGTGAACCGCGGCAACTCCGGTGGCCCGACCTTCAACCTCAGCGGCCAGGTGGTCGGCATCAACACCGCCATCTTCTCGCCGTCGGGCGGCAGCGTCGGCATCGCCTTCGCGATCCCCGCTTCGACCGCCAAGGACGTCGTGGCCGACCTGATGAAGGACGGCCAGGTCTCGCGCGGCTATCTCGGCGTGCAGATCCAGCCGGTCACCAAGGACATCGCCGACTCTCTTGGCCTGTCTGAGGCAAGCGGCGCGCTCGTCGTCAACGCCCAGGCCGGAACGCCGGGTGAAAAGGCCGGCCTCAAGGCTGGCGACGTCGTCACCGCCGTCAACGGCGAGACCGTCAAGGACGCCCGTGACCTCAGCCGTCGCATCGGCGCGATGACGCCGGGCAAGAAGGTCGAGCTGTCGGTATGGCGCTCGGGCAAGTCCCAGCCGGTGACGGTTGAGCTCGGCACCCTGCCGGCCGACCAGCAGCAGGCTTCGACAGATGATGGCGATCAGGCGCCGGAAGCACAGACCCCGGCATCCGAGAAGGCACTCGCCGATCTCGGCCTGACGGTCGGCCCTGCCGATGACGGCAAGGGCCTGCAGATCACCGGCATCGACCCGAACTCCGACGCTGCCGACAAGGGCATCAAGGAAGGCGAGAAGATCACCTCGGTCAACAACCAGGAAGTCTCCACCGCCGACGACGTCGTCAAGGTGCTGAACCAGGCGAAGAAGGATGGCCGCACCCGCGCGCTGTTCCAGATCCAGTCCAAGGAAGGCAGCCGCTTCGTCGCCCTTCCGGTCGAAAACCAGGGCTAAGCGCCCCGGGTTTCCGGATCAAAATTGAAGGGTCGCGCGCTCGCGCGGCTCTTCCGGTCAACCCATCGCAGGTGACGACAATGACCTTCCAGCAAGACGATCACGCTTTGAGCCTTGCCGAAACACAGCCGGCGGGTAATGTCGGCCGCATGAAGATTCTCATCATCGAAGACGATCTGGAAGCGGCGGCCTATCTCACGAAAGCCTTTCGTGAGGCGGGTATTGTCGCCGATCATGCAAGCGACGGCGAAAGCGGCCTCTTCATGGGGACCGAAAACACCTACGACGTGCTTGTGATCGACCGCATGCTGCCACGCCGCGATGGCCTTTCCGTCATCGCCGAGCTGCGCCGCAAGGGCATCCACACCCCCGTTCTCATTCTCTCCGCCCTTGGCCAGGTCGACGACCGCGTGACCGGCCTGCGCGCCGGCGGCGACGACTATCTCCCCAAGCCGTATGCTTTCAGCGAGCTTCTGGCCCGCGTCGAAGTTCTAGGCCGCCGCAAGGGCACGCCCGATCAGGACGTCGTCTACCGCGTCGGCGATCTGGAGCTCGACCGTCTCGCCCACGAAGTACGCCGCGGCGGCAAGGAAATCCCGCTGCAGCCGCGCGAATTCCGCCTGCTCGAATATCTGATGAAGAATGCCGGCCAGGTGGTCACCCGCACCATGCTGCTCGAAAACGTCTGGGATTATCACTTCGATCCGCAGACCAACGTCATCGACGTGCATGTGTCGCGGCTGCGCTCCAAGATCGAGAAGGATTTCAGCCTGCCGCTCTTGAAGACCATTCGCGGCGCCGGCTACATGATCAAGGATGACGGATGAACCGCTTCTGGGTTCTCTTCAAGTCCACGGCAGTCCGCCTTTCGGCTCTCTACATCCTGCTCTTCGCCATCTGCGCCGCAACGCTCGTCTTTTACGTGACGGCGATGTCCGAGCGGCTGTTGACCAGCCAGATCCGCGAGGCGGTGCAGCAGGAGGTCGACCAGGTTCAGCGCGCCTATGACAATGGCGGCATGAACCTGTTGCTGAGGACCATGGAGCGCCGCGCCCGCCAGCCGGGCGCCAATCTCTATATCATTGCCGGTCCCTCGGGCGACATCCTCGCCGGCAACGTCGCTTCCGTCCAGCCGGGCGTGCTCGACGAGCAGGGCTGGACCAGCCTGCCGTTTCGCTATCAACGCTACTCGGAGGGCGGGCAGGGCAAGCCGCATATGGCGGTCGCCAACATCAACGTGCTCGACAATGGCCTGCGCATCCTGATCGGCCGCGACCTCGGCGAGCCGGAAGCGTTCCGCGCGCTCGTCAGGCAGGCGCTGATGGTCGCGCTGGCGATCATGGGTCTCGGCGCCGTCATCATCTGGTTCGGCATCGGCCGCAACGCGCTGAAGCGCATCGACCGCATGTCGGCGGCGAGCAAGAAGATCATGGCCGGCGATCTCTCGCAGCGCCTGCCGGTCGGCGGCTCCGGTGACGAGTTCGATCGCCTCTCCGTGTCGCTGAACACCATGCTCGGCCGGATCGAGAAACTGAACGAGGGGTTGCGCCAGGTCTCCGACAACATCGCCCACGACCTGAAGACGCCGCTGACGCGCCTTCGCAACAAGGCGGCCGATGCGATCGATACGCCGGATGCCGATACCCGCCGCGTGGCGCTGGAAGGGATCATTTCAGAATCCGACCAGCTGATCCGCACCTTCAACGCGCTGTTGATGATCTCCCGCGTCGAGGCCGGTTCGGTGGCCGCCGAGATGTCGACCATCGACCTCTCGGCCATCGTCGCCGACAGCGCCGAACTCTACGAGCCGGTGGCCGACGAGGCGGGCCTTGCGATGACCACTGATATCGAGCCCGGCATCGAGGTGCAGGGCAACCGCGAACTGATCGGCCAGGCGATCTTCAACCTGATCGACAATGCCGTGAAGTATTCGGCGGGTGTGGAGGCGGGTGGCGAAGTCTCGCTGCGGCTGACACGCCGTCCCGATGCCATCTGCCTTCAGGTCGCCGATCATGGTCCCGGCATCCCTGCCGACAAGCGCGAGGACGTGCTCAAGCGCTTCGTGCGCCTGGACGAGAGCCGTTCGAAGCCCGGCACGGGCCTGGGGCTTTCGCTTGTGGAAGCGGTGATGGAATTGCACAGCGGCAAGCTGGAACTCAGCGATACCGACCCGGATGCGGCGGCCAATCGCGGTCTCGCCGTCACCCTCGTCTTTCCCCTGAAATAGGCGTTTCCCCGCTACCCCGAATTGTCTGTTGGCCATTTGCGTCTCAGACCCTAACTTAGCCTCAGGCGGCGAGCGGCTTTGATTCTGCTTCGACTTTCGCTGCCTGTTGCCAGGGAGGGCGCATGCTGACGAATTCGACGCACAGCCTGAGCGAGGTGGTCGACGGCTTGTTGAAGCCGTTGAGCAAGACCGAATTGAAGCTCGTGCTTGATGATCTGCAGAAGATCGGCGCCGACGAACCCGTCGTGGCCGATATGCTGAAGACCGAGGGCGCGCTTCGCGATTTCATCTCCGCCGCGCTGACGCTCTCGCCCTATCTGCGCGATATCGCCAACATCGATCCCGGCATCCTCACCATCGCCATCAGCGAGCCGCTCGAGCCGCGCCTGGAGGCGTTGATATCGGAAGCGCGTGACGCCTGGATGCCGCGCGACAGCGCTTCACCGAGCGAGAGTGAGATCATGGGCCGCATGCGCACTGTGAAGCGCCGTGTGGCCTTTCTCTTGGCGCTCGCCGATCTCGCCCGCGTCTTCGATGGCCGCACGACCACGGCATGGCTGAGCCGGCTTGCCGAGGCCACGGTTTCGGCCGCGATCGATCACCTGCTTCTCTCCTCGCACGAAGCCCGCAAGCTGCAGCTGAAGAACGTCGCGCGGCCGAGTGAAGGTTCGGGCCTCGTCGTGCTCGGCATGGGCAAGCTCGGCGCCTGCGAGCTCAACTATTCCTCCGACATCGATCTTGTGGTCTTCTTCGATGAGCAGGCAGGCATCCTGTCTGATCCCGACGATGCGATCGATATCTTCCCGCGCCTGATGCGGCGGCTCGTCCGCATCATGCAGGAGCGCACTGGCGACGGTTATGTCTTCCGCACCGATCTTAGGCTGCGCCCGGACCCCGGCGCGACGCCGCTTGCCGTCTCGATCGATGCCGCCATGGTCTATTACGAGGGCAGGGGGCAGAACTGGGAGCGCGCCGCCTTCATCAAGGCCCGCCCGGTTGCGGGCGATATCGCGGCCGGTGACCGCTTCCTGCGCGATCTCACCCCCTTCGTCTTCCGCAAATATCTCGACTACGCGGCGATCTCCGACATCCACTCGATCAAGCGGCAGATCCACGCCCACAAGGGGCACGGGGCGATCGCGGTCAAGGGCCACAATGTCAAGCTCGGCCGTGGCGGTATTCGCGAGATCGAGTTCTTCGCCCAGACGCAGCAGCTGATCGCCGGCGGGCGCATGCCGGCGCTGCGCTCGCGCGCCACCGAGGAAACGCTCAACGAGCTCACCAAGGCCAAGTGGATCGACGAGGAGACCTGCGAGGAACTGACGGACGCCTATTGGTTCCTGCGCGATGTCGAGCACCGCATCCAGATGGTGCGCGACGAGCAGACCCACCTGCTGCCCGAGACCGAGGGCGAGTTGAAGCGCATCGCCTACATGATGGGCTTCAGCGATACGCCGAGCTTCTCGGAGCGCCTTGTCGAGGTGTTCAGGACCGTCGAGCGTCGCTATGCCCGGCTGTTCGAGCAGGAGACCAAGCTGTCGACGGAGACGGGCAACCTCGTCTTCACCGGCCAGAACGACGATCCCGACACGCTGGTCACCCTGCGCAAGCTCGGCTTCGAACGCCCCTCCGACATCTCACGCGTCATCCGCACCTGGCACTACGGGCGCTACAAGGCGACGCAATCGGTCGAGGCGCGCGAACGGCTGACCGAGCTGACGCCGGAGTTGTTGCGCGTGTTCGGCGAAAGCAAGCGCGCAGACGAGGCGATCCTCAGGTTCGACAGTTTCATCTCGGGGCTTCCGGCCGGCATCCAGCTGTTTTCGCTGCTCGGCAGCAATCCGGCGCTGCTCTCGCTGATCGTCTACATCATGTCGGCGGCGCCGAAGCTCGCCGAGGTCATCGCCGCAAGGCCGCATGTCTTTGACGGCATGCTCGATCCGGGCCTGATGGCAGAGCTTCCGACGCGGGATTATCTGGCGGGACGTCTCAAGGGCTCGCTGCAGCAGGCGCGCTACTACGAAGAAGTGCTGGATCGGTTGCGTATCTTCGCCGCCGAGCAACGCTTCCTGATCGGCATTCGCCTGCTGACGGGCTCCATCAATGGCGCGATGGCCGGCCGCGCTTTTACGCATCTTGCCGATCTGATCGTCGAGGCGGCGCTGAATGCGGTGCTTTCGGAGATCGAGGCGGCGCACGGCAAGTACCCCGGCGGCCGCGTCGCCGTCGCCGGAATGGGCAAGCTCGGAAGCTTCGAGCTGACCGCGGGCTCCGATATCGACCTCATCCTGCTTTACGACTACGACGATGCGGCCGAGGAATCCGACGGCGCCAAGCCGCTGGATGCGGTGCGCTATTTCACCCGCATCACCCAGCGGTTGATCGCCGCCTTGTCGGCGCCGACGGCCGAGGGCGTGCTCTACGAGGTCGACATGCGCCTGCGCCCATCGGGCAACAAGGGCCCCGTCGCCACCCGCGTCAGCTCCTTTGCGAAATACCAGCGCGAGGAAGCCTGGACCTGGGAGCACATGGCGCTCAGCCGCGCGCGGCTGATCTGTGGCGATGCCAGCCTGATCGGTGACGTCGAGCGCGTGATCGAGGAGGTGCTGTCGACACGGCGGGATGTGCGCAAGGTGGCCAAGGATGTGGCGGAGATGCGCGCGCTGATCGAGCAGGAGAAGCCCCCCGCCAACATGTGGGACCTAAAGCTCATCCCCGGCGGTGTCGTCGATATCGAGTTCATCGCGCAGTATCTGGCGCTGATCGCCCCCGCGAAGGATGTCGCCGTCAAGGTCAATGGCATCAGCACCGGCGAAGCGTTGAAGCAGCTGGGCGCGCCGCTGATGGCATCGGCCGATGTCGATAGCTGCAGCGAGGCCTTCGGACTCTACACCGAGCTGTCTCAGCTCATCCGGCTCTGCATCGATGGCCCCTTCGATCCCAAGGATGCGCCGGCGGGTCTCGTCGATCTCGTCTGCCGTGCCGGCGATTGCCCTGACATCAAGACGCTTGAGGGGGAGATGAAGCAGCTCTCGAAGACGGTGCGGAAAGTCTTTCAGGCGGTGGTGAAAGCGTAGCGCATGTCGCGCGAAAGTGTGTAGCGGTTCTGCGGTGCCGACATGCGGAGCTTCAAGCAGCGCTGTCGGGGATCAGCAGCGAAATCACCGTGCCGATCGCCTCGCGTGAGCGGATCTTCATGCGCCCGCCGTGCAGGGTCGTCAGCGAGCGGGAGATGGCGAGGCCGAGTCCGGAGCCGCCCTTGCTCTTGGCATACTGGTTCTGGACCTGTTCGAAGGGCTGGCCGATCTTGCTGAGCGCGGTCGTTGGAATGCCGATGCCGGTATCGGCGATGGTCAGCATCACGCCGACCGACGTACGACGGGTGCGCACCGCGATCCGGCCGCCTTCGTCGGTGAACTTCACGGCATTGGAAAGCAGGTTCAGCAGGATCTGCTTCATTGCCCGGCGATCGGCGTTGAGCGTCATGCCATCGCAGATGCGCTGCTGGATCTCGATGCGCTTTTCGCTGGCCGGGATCGCGGTAAAGCGCAGGCTTTCCTCGATCAGCGGGGCGAGATCGATCGTCTCGCATTGAAGCTTCATATGGCCGGCTTCGATCTTCGACATGTCGAGAATGTCGTTGATGACGTTGAGCAGGTGACGGCCGCTGTGATGGATGTCGCGGGCATATTCGTCGTACTTCGCCGAGCCAAGCGGTCCGAACATCTCGTCCTGCAGGATCTCGGAGAAGCCGAGGATAGCGTTGAGCGGCGTGCGCAGCTCGTGGGACATGTTGGCGAGGAACTCCGACTTCGCCTTGTTGGCGGCTTCGGCGCGTTCCTTTTCCGAGAGATAATTGGCGTTCGCCAGCGATAGCGCCGATTTCTGCCGCTCCAGCGTCTGGCGGGAGGAGGAGAGGTCGCCGATCGTCGCCATCAGGCGGCGTTCGGAGTCGCGTAGGCGCTCCTGGTTGCGCTTCAGAAGCGTGATGTCGGTGCCGACGGAAACCATGCCGCCGTCGCGGGTGCGCCGCTCGTTGATCTGCAGCCAGCGTTCGTCGGCGAGCTGCACTTCGCTGGTGCGCGAATAGCCGTTGCCATGGGCGTCGGCGATCCGGCGCTCGATGACGGGACGGGCAGCGGCGGCGTTGACGGCGGCGCGCTCGGTGCCCGGCACCAGCACGCTGTCGGGAAGGCCGTAGGCCTGCTGGAAGTGCGTGTTGCACATCACCAGCCGGTCGTTCTTGTCCCACAGCACGAAGGCTTCCGACGTGCTCTCGATCGCATCCGCCAGCCGCTGGTCGGCTTCGGCGTAGCGTTGTGCGAGACGGTGCTGCTCGGTCACGTCCATGGCGATGCCGATCATGTGGACCTGGCCCGCATTGGTGCGGATGACCTGGGCGCGGGCGCGCATCCAGACGTAATGGCCGGCGGCGTGGCGCATGCGGAAGATCTGGTCGATCTGCTCGGCATCGCCGCGCGCAACCGAGCGGGCGATCTCGTAGATGCCGCTGTCGTCGGGGTGCATCAGACGGGCGGCGTCGCCGAAGCACATGTTGCCGTCGCCGCCTGGGAGGCCGAGCATCTGGTACATCGAGCGCGACCAGAAGAATTCGCGACGGTCAAAATCGAAATCCCAGAGGCCGCAACGGCCGCGTGACAGCGCCGTCTCGACCCGCTGGTTGGACTCGACGAAGATCTCGTCGGCATGGCGGGCGCGGCGCACCTGCATGTAATAGGCGTAGAGGATGACTAGGAGGATCGACGATATACCGGCGAATAGCGTGACGTTGAGCGTCAGCTCCTCGCGCCACAGCTGGCTGATGCGGTCGAGCGATGTTGCAGCGACCACATAGCCGCCGCTGTCGCCGATGAGCGTGATCTGGGCGTAGTGCGGCCGGCCGGCGATGGTGGTCTCAATCACGCCCGCGCGGTCGCCGAAGCGGCGGATCGCGGACACCTCGGAGAAGAAATCGCCGATACCGGCGCCGACATAGGCCGCACCGGCGGCGGATGCCGCGAAGACCTTGCCGCTCGACTGCACGAGGAGAACGAATGCGTCGTCGTCGAGCCGGTCCTGAGGCAAGAAGCGAGCGAGGCGGGCCTGGCCTTCGGTCGCGTTACCGCTGTCGAAGATTGCGGCGGAATCAGCGAAGGCTGCAGCGGCGGTGGCGGCGGCGAGTGCCGTGGAGTGGCGGGCGGCGGCCTGCATGCGGTCGTGCTCGGATAGCATGCCGAAGAAATGCGAGGCTGCGACGACGGTCAAAAATGCAACGATAAGGATAGGAATGGCGCGCTTCAACACGGCCTCGGCATGCGTGTAATTTCGGGAAGATGATGGTCGCGAGGTCGCGGAGGACTTGCCGGTGAAGCTTTCACGCCAGGCGCGGAAGCTCTCGAAATCGACACGCAGCCGTCCTTCGGCCACGGTTGCCCGCCGCACGTTCATCATTTTCTGAGCCTTGTCCCTCGTGATTCGCTGCGCCGCTCGCCCGAACCTGACTCAATGAATCATTGGTGATTCGCCTTGTCCAGAGGAAAAGGTAAAAATCTGTTAACCGATTCTAAGTGCTGATTTTTCCAGCATGCGTGGGAGGCGGCCTCAATAGGCTCGGCCGCCTCGTGTCGCAAATCACCCCTTGAGGGTGCGCTCGACGATGTCGCGAACGTCGGTGGAGAGAGCCGGTGCTTCGGCGATCTCGGTCAGCGCCTTGCGTGCATGTTCAGCTCTTGCGGGTTCCAGCGAACGCCAGGACCGCATCGAAGTGAGGATGCGCGCCGCCAACTGTGGGTTGCGTGCGTCGATATCGAGGATCTCGCGGGCGAGGAAGCGGTAGCCCTCGCCATCCGCACGTCCGAAGCCGGTTGGGTTGCCGAATGCAAACGTGCCGACCAGCGCGCGTACGCGGTTGGGGTTGGTGCGCTTGAACTGCGGATTGTCCATCAGCTTCAGCACCCGATCGAGCGCCTTTGCGCCCGGAATGGTCGCCTGGACGGAGAACCACTTGTCGATGACAAGCGCGTTTCCGGCAAAGCGGTCATGGAACGTGGACAGCGCTGCGGCCGCCTCGCTGCTGTCGGGGAAGCGGTGCGCGAGGATCGTCAGCGCCTGCATCAGATCTGTCATGTTGTTGGCGGCGTCAAACGCGGCCTTGGCGCGATCAGGCGTGTTCTCGGCGTAGGACAGATAGGTGAGCGCGCTGTTGCGAAGCGCACGGCGACCGGCGCTCTTGGCATCGGGGCTGAAATCGCCTGGCGTGGTCATGCTGTCGTAGAGTGCGGCGAAGACGCTCTTTCCGGCATCCGCGACCTGCTGCAGCACGGCGGAGCGGCCGGCGTGGATGGCGTCAGGATCGTTGTTGCCGCCAAGTTCGCGGGCGATGTCGGATTCGCTCGGGAGCGCCAGCGCCTGGGCGCGGAAGGCGGGCTCCAGCGTCTCGTCGGCGGCTGCCGCAAGCAGGGCTTCGACGAAGTCCTTGGACGCTACGACCGGCTTGCCGTCACGCGCATCACGGGCGGCTGCAAGCAGTGTCGGCAGTGCGAGGTCCGTCAGCGCCTGCCAGCGCGCGAAGTGATCGGTCTCGAAGCGGGCAAGAAGCGCCAGATCCGTGGGGGACTGATCGAAATGCAGGTTGATCGGGGCCGAAAAGCTGCGGTTGATCGATACGATCGGACGCGAGCCTATGCCCTTGAAGATGGCTTTCTGGTTGCGCTCGGTCAGATGCAGCACGTTGTCGCCATACTCCGCGCCATCGACCGACGAAGGCTCAAGCGGCGTGCCATCTTCGGCGAAGAGCGCGATGCTGAGCGGAATGTGCATCGGCTTCTTGTCGCTCTGGCCGGGCGTTGCCGGAACCATCTGCTCGAGCGACAGCGTGAAGCTCTTGGCGCCAGCATCATAGCTGCCGGATGCGGTGACGAGCGGCGTGCCGGCCTGGTGGTACCAGAGCGAGAACTGTGTCAGGTCGCGCCCGCTGGCATCCTCGAAGCACTTGACGAAATCCTCGATCGTGACGGCCTGGCCGTCATGGCGATCGAAATAGAGATCCATGCCCTTCTTGAACAGGTCCTTGCCGAGCAGCGTCGCGATCATGCGCGTGACTTCGCTGCCCTTCTCATACACCGTCGTCGTGTAGAAGTTGTTGATTTCGCGATAGGTGGTCGGGCGCACCGGATGCGCCAGCGGGCCACCATCCTCGGGGAACTGCTCGGATTTCAGATGGCGCACTTCGGCGATGCGCTTGACCGGGCGTGAACGCATGTCGGCCGAGAATTCGTGGTCGCGATAGACCGTCAGGCCTTCCTTGAGGCAGAGCTGGAACCAGTCGCGGCAGGTGATGCGGTTGCCGGTCCAGTTGTGGAAGTATTCGTGAGCGATGATCGCTTCGATGTTTGCGTAGTCCTGGTCGGTAGCGGTCTCCGGATCGGCCAGCACGTATTTGTCGTTGAAGACGTTGAGGCCCTTGTTCTCCATGGCGCCCATGTTGAAGTCGGACACGGCGACGATCATGAAGATATCGAGATCGTATTCGCGGCCGAACCGCTCCTCATCCCACTTCATCGAGCGCTTCAGCGCATCCATGGCGTAGGCAGCGCGCGCTTCCTTGCCATGCTCGACGTAGATCTTCAGCGTGACCTCGCGCTCAGACATGGTGACGAAAGTGTCTTCGACGACACCGAGATCGCCGGCGACCAGCGCGAAGAGATAGCTCGGCTTCGGATGCGGATCGAACCAGGCGGCGAAGGCGCGGCCCTCGTCATAACCGGCGCCGCCGAGGAAGTTGCCGTTGGAGAGCATGACCGGGTTGGCGGCCTTGTCTCCGATGATGGTGATCGTGTAGGGCGCGAGCACATCCGGGCGATCGGGGAAGTAGGTGATGCGGCGGAAGCCTTCGGCCTCGCACTGGGTGCAATAGACGCCGTTGGTGCGGTAAAGGCCCATCAGCTGGGTGTTGGCCTCGGGATTGATGATCGTGGTGATCGTCAGCTCGAAAGGCTTGGATTTCGGCAGGTTGCGGATCGTCAGGCTGTCAGGCGTTGCCGTATACTGGCTGGGCTTCATTTCCGCCTGATCGAAGAGCAGGCCGGAGAGGGCGAGTTCGTCACCGTCGAGGATGAGCGGCGCCTTCGGATCGGCGCCCTTGCGGCGGTGGAAGATCAGGCGGGCATCTACCTTGGTCGCGGTCGGGTCCAGTTCAAACGTCAGATCCACACGCTCGAGTTCGAAATCGGTGGGGCGGTAATCTGCCAGATTTATGACCTGGCCGGTATCTGTGCGCATGATATTCCCTGAGACCTTTTAGACAATGCTTCGCAAACAGAGTGGGCGCTCTGCCATAAAATTTGATTGGTACAATTACACTAAAGTCTGAATTAAAGCTAAAGCCGAAGGTGGGATGGCACATCGGCTATTTCTGGGGGGAGATACTATAGTCTCTCGCCTGGCTATCTCCGATTGAGGATCGATTTTATCGCTGTTTCATCTTCGGTCTTTTGCACAACGACACCGTACCAGCCCAATCCATCATAGTCCTCGTAACCGAGCGTCTTCGCATAGGCGACGATGGATCCGCTATTGTCGTAATAGCTGCCGCGCTCCTGTCCATGCTGGACTTGCAGCACAAAACGGCTGAACATCAAGGACGGATTGCTGCAGGCGATGATCCTACCTGCGCCGTCGAGGATCATGACCGTCGTCCGCTCCGCCACCTGAGGCGGCAGGTTGGCTTCCTTGTCGACGATCGCCTGTCCCTGGTTTTGCCAGTCGAAATAGACGCCGAGCGTGCCGATCAGCTTTCCATCGAGCTTTCCGCCTTCGCGTACGCCCGTCGCATAGACAAGCGCCGTGCGCCCGCCATGCAGCTCGCTTTTGCAGACTTCGTCCACCACGTAATCGTTGCCGGATTTACATTGCGTCGCGGCCTTGTGCCATGCCTCTCTGGCGAGCGAAACATTGAGCAGCCGCCGTTGGAACTCGGGATTTGCCGACGCGACGATCCGTCCGCTGAGGTCAGTCAGCACGAGGTCAAGATAGACGGTATAGAAGCGGTTAATCACGCCGAGACGCTCGGCCGCGAAGCTGGCGCTTGCGGTGCTCGGCTCCTGCAAGGTCTGCCAGAGTGCCGCGTCCGTCGCCCACCAGCGCACATCCGCCGTCCGCTCGAAAAGATTGCGCACGATCAGTTGCACGAGCGTCTGCGCCAGATCCGTCAGCCGCACACCTTCGAGTTCGTTGACCAGCCCATCCGCCATTCGGCGCGAAAGACCGATGCGGCCGAGAACGTTGCTTTCGAATGTGTCGGCGATCTCGCTGGCGATCTGGGCGAGACGCTGCACCTCGTTGGCCACCACAGCAAACCCCTTGCCGGTTTCGCCGGCGCGCGCGGCCTCGATAAGCGCGTTGATCGCAAGCAGACGGATCTGCTTGACCACGTGTGTATTGTCGGCGCTGAAGCGTTCGAGATCGGAACCGATCCCTTCTGTCACGACCCGCATGGAGCGCGGCGTTGCCGCTGGCTGCTGGCGTTCGGGTAGCGTAGACGGCATCATGAGCATGCCTCCTGAAACAGGTTAAAGTTGTGAATGTATGAAAAGCTATGTCTGCAATAGGAGAATCAATGCGAGTTTATGGTTCTCAAAGTGTTAACGGCGGAGACTGGCGCCGATGAATATTGGCTGTTTTCGCCGATTTCCGCGGTTTTCGATGGTCGATCGGCATGTCGGCGCTGAAACCGCGACCCGAACTTGCTTTTCCGGCGTTTTAGCCTGTTCTTTCGAGCGAACCGCTGGCACATTGATCGCGCATTGAGTCCGATGCGCTCTCCCAACGCTAAGTGGTTAATTCGAAAGTTCTGACATGCGGCCGGTCTTCGAGAATCCGATGCGAGGTATCGCGTGCAAGCTCGCCTCCGTCGTCTTCTTTCTGGCGATGCAGACCTTCATCAAGCTTGCGGGCGCCGGCATCCAGCCCGGCCAGGTCACCTTCTACAGATCGTTCTTCGCTCTGTTCCCGATCATGGCGTTTCTTGCCTATCGCGGACAGTTGAAGGCGTCCTTCTATACCGCCAATCCCATCGGCCATCTCAAGCGCGGCACGCTCGGCATCATTTCGATGGGCCTGGGCTTTTATGGCCTGCTGCACCTGCCGCTGCCCGAGGCGATCGCGCTTGGCTATGCCATGCCTCTGATCGCGGTTGTCTTCGCAGCGCTGCTTCTGGGCGAAACCGTGCGCATCTATCGCTGGAGTGCGGTCTTCGTCGGCCTGATCGGTGTGGCGATCGTGTCCTGGCCGAAGCTCACCCTGTTTCGCGACGGTGGCGTGGAGACGGAGCAGGCAATCGGCGCGGTCACGGTATTGCTGGCCTCCGTCCTTGGCGGCCTGGCGATGATCCAGGTGAGAAAGCTGGTCGAGGAAGAAAAGACCTCGACGATCGTGCTTTACTTCTCGATCACAGCCTCGGTCTTTTCGCTGTTCACGGTGCCCTTCGGCTGGGATCTGCTCGATCTCGCGCCGCAGCTCTATCTGATCGCCGCCGGCTTCTGCGGCGGTGTCGCGCAGATTTTCCTGACCGAAAGCTATCGGCACGCGGACGTCTCGACGATCGCGCCGTTCGAATATACCTCAATCGTCCTGGGAAGCGTGCTCGCCTACTTCGTGTTCGATGATATCCCGACGACGAGCATGTTGATCGGAACCGCCGTCATCGTCGCTGCGGGCATCTTCATCATCTACCGCGAGCATCAGTTGGAACTCGAGCGGGCGGCCGCGCGAAAAGCCAGCTCTCCGTAGCTCCAGCTCACGAAATCGTGGGGCTAAGTGTTGCAAAATTCATGCATTTTTCCCGCCGAGCAAGCCACCCTACAAATTTTGAGGGTGGCGTGTGACAGTTGCCTATGCTTTGTAAAAATGAACAACTTTCATTTATTTATACATCATGATGTTGAGAATAAGTGGCGGCTTCACCTTGTTGAACTTGAGCACAGGCAAGTCGAGCGCCGTCCGGGAGACAAATGCCGTTTAGTGCCGCAGACCTGATAGCCGACGCCAAGTTCATCTTGGGTATCCGATTTCACGCAAGCCGCATGCGCAACATGTTCGATGCCGGCCCAAGGCTCGCGCGGTTGCTCGCATCGCATCAGCGGTGGCTGCTCACACAGGTCGCCTATGCGCTCAGCATGGAGCGCGTCGATGGCGATCCGACGTCGGGGCTGACGGCCACGAAGCTGACAACCGAGATCACCGCCTTCAAGGCTGCAAGCCGCAACACCATCCGCAGCTATATCGATGAACTTGCGACCTACAGGTTCATCACCTGCATTCCCGGCGAGGAGCGCAAGCGGCCACGCCGCTACGAGGTAGCCGAGATCGCGCAGCAGGCGATGTTCAGCTGGGTCTGGTCCAACTTGCTGGCGCTCGACGTGCTCGACGATGGCGACAGAGCCGAGCGGTTCCAGGCGAATCCTGATTGGATACGGCTGATGCAGCCACGCATCGCGCGCGATTGCCTGCGCGATGCTGCCTGGCGCGAGCCGTCGGAGCGGGTTGGCGTGTTTATGTGGAACGATGCCGGCGGACTTATCGTCGACTATCTCATGTCGCGGATAGATCCGGAAGAAGAGCATCCCGATCGCTTCTTCGTCGGTCCACTCGACAGCAGGGCGTTGGCGGCTGACTTCATGATATCGCGCACACATATGCAACGCCTCTTCGCCAAGGCGGCGCAGGATGGTTGCATGGGGTGGGACGTCGATATGAAGAAGCCGTCGCTATGGATATCGCGCGCGTTCGTCGAGGAATACTGCCAGTGGCAGGCGATCAAGTTCGCCTACATCGATCAGGCGTTTCACGCGGCAAGCGAAATGGCGGGAGAGCTTTAGGCCGCCGTGGCGGCCTGGCGTGCTGCCTGAACGCGACGCGTCAGGATTCGCGATCGTAGGCTTCCGCCGCGCATACGGCTGCGCGGATATGCTCGATGGCGTCGATCTTGCAAAGAAGTGAGATGATGCGTGTCGTCATGAGAATAAGCCGATAAACGGCAGGGGCGGATGGCCGCGCCCTGCGATCAATACTGCTGGAAATCCGCGAAGATGGCAGCGGGGCGCACGATGCGACCGCTCGCGCCAGTGCCACGAGCGATCATCTGCTCGTTGGTGGCGAAGCCGTTGCGGCAGTAGCTCTGCGTGGTACGGCCGTTGCTGTTTACGGTTCTCAATGTTTCAAATCTGCAGTGTATAGGACGACGAGTGTTGCTCATGGCCTTGGTTCCTTAGTGATTCCTCCCAAGACACAATGCTAATATTGCAGCGCACAATAGATTTCACAAGGCATAGGAATAAGCGGCAGGCATGCGTACTGCGCATGGGTCTCGTCGCAAATCTGTCAATCTTGGCTATTTAGGAGGCAGAATTGATTTCTGTCAGTTTCGCCTGAAAAGCCAATAAATCGTTCCAGGCCAAGCGCTTATTGACCGGCGCGGTCAACAGGTCCTGTGGATGCAGCGTGGCAATGGCCGGCACCACGCGGTCGCCTGCGGCAATTTCACGCCACTGGCCACGCAAGCCGTGAATCGTATCGCCTTCGCCAAAAAACACCCGAGCGGCGAAATTCCCGAGCAGGAGAATCACTTTCGGCTCGGCAAGCGCGATCTGCCGCTCGATGAAGGGACGGCAGATGTCCATCTCGGCGGGCGAGGCGACGCGGTTGCCCGGCGGGCGCCAAGGAATCACCTGGGTCAACAGGATACCGGCGCGGTCGAGCCCGATCGCGGCCAGCATCTTGTCCAGCAACTGGCCGGGACGCCCCGCGAAAGGCTGCCCCTCGCGGTCGTCCTCCGCGCCGGGCGCCGAGCCGATCAGCATGATGCCGCTCGCAGCATCTCCGCTGGCAAAGATCGTCGAGCGCGCGCTGTGCTTGAGATTGCAGCCGTTGAAGGCCTCGAGCGCGGTCTTCAGCTCCGCGAGCGACCGCGCGCTTTCGGCGGCAAAACGCGCCTGCTGGATCGCCTCGCCGTCGGGGATCGCCGGCTGCGGCCGTTGCGCCGAGCGCTCAGGCTGGGGCGCAGCGCGCTGTGCGGAAGCCGCTGGTGCGCGGGAAGCCGTCTCGCGCGCCTCCGCCTGCGGGGCAGGGGCGGCGCTGCGGCGCGCCGCCTTCATCGCCTCGAACTCGGCGAAGCGATCGACGGCCTCGTCCTCCAGCAGCCACTCGACGCCGGCATCCGCATGGAAATGCAGAAGGGCTGCGAGTTCGCCTGGAGAGAGGTCGTTGACGGAGATCATGGGCGCGACATTACCGAAGCTGAGGCTTCAATGAAAGTGCGCAGCCGCCACATCCCGGCCTATTGCACCGTCCATTGCGCGATATCGTCGCGTTCGCCGATCAGCGCCAGACCGTGCGCGATCGAGAGCATCTCGCCGCCCGTCTCGATGCGATCGGTGTCGAAGCGCTCGGTGAAGATGCGGCGCACCGCCGGAACGAAGGAGGTGCCGCCTGTCAGGAACACCTTGTCGATCGCGCCCGCTTCCGTATTGGTCTTTTCCAGCACATCGTCGAGCGCTCCTTCGATGCGGGCGAGATCGTCCGAAATCCAGCTCTCGAAGTCTGCACGAGCTACCATCCGCTTTCCGGCGCGGCCGAGCGGCGAGAAGTTGAACTCGGCTTCCTCGGAGGCCGACAGCGCCATCTTCGTCGCCGAAACCGCCTGGTAGAGCGGATAGCCTTCGTCGTGGTCGACGAGATCGATGAAGAGCTCCAGCTTCTCCGGCTCAAGCGCCGTGCGGACCAGCTTCTTCAGGTCCTCGTATTCGCGCGAGGTCTTGAAGATCGACAGCTGGTTCCAGCGACTGAAGCTGGAGTAATAGTTGGTCGGCACTTCAAGGATCTTGTCGAAGCTCTTGAAATGACTCCCCTTGCCGATCTCAGGCGCGACGACGTTATCGATGATGCGGGCGTCGAAGTGATCGCCGGCGATGCCTACACCGGAATGGCCGATCGGCGTCGCCTTCAGCTGGCCGGCGACGGTCTCGAAGCGGATCAGCGAATAGTCGGTCGTGCCGCCGCCGAAGTCGGCGACCAGCACCGTCGCGTCGCTTTTCAGGTTCTGCGCGAAGTAGAAGGCAGCCGCCACCGGCTCATAGACATAGTGCACCTCGGGGAAGCCAAAGCGCGAAAGCGCCTCGTTGTAGCGCTGTGTCGCCAGCACCGGATCGGGGCTCGCGCCGGCGAAATGCACCGGCCGCCCGGTGACGATGCGCGCGACGTCCGACGGCCAGTTGCTGCCCGCATAGTTGCTGAGGCGGCGGATGAAGACCTCCATCAGGTCTTCGAAGCTGTGGCGCTTGGCGTAGATCAGCGTGCCCTGGAAGAGGGCGCTGGCGGCGAATGTCTTGATCGACTGCAGGAAGCGACAATCGCCGGGATTGTCGATGAACTGGCGGATCGCCGCATGGCCTGCCTCGACCTTCAGCGCCGAAGCGCCGAGCTTGCCATCCTTCATGAAGGACAGCGCGGTGCGCATGCTGTCGCTTTCGCCCGCCGAGCTGGTGAAGCCCATGGAGTGCGTGGTCTTGCCATCCGCTGTGGCCAGTACGGTGTTGGTCGTGCCAAAGTCCAAACCTAGCGCTTGAGCCATGCTCGCACCTCTCAATGTCGATCGTTGCTGGAGACTGGAGCAATTGCTCCGCCGGGGCGCCAAGGGACGCCCGAATTCAAGAGGGCGCGTGATGCCACAGCGGTCTGTCTTATTCAAGACGCGGAAGCGCAAAATGAAACGGGCGCCGATGGGCGCCCGTCTCGATCATTCCGCTGCGATGGCCCGAGTGGGCTCCTCGTGTTGTTCTTCAGTCTTCTTTCGCCCAAGGCTGAGCAGCCAGTCGCTGAGCCGTCCCATCTCGACGAAGATGACCGGCGTGATGAACAGCGTCAGCGCCTGGCTGACGATGAGGCCGCCGACGACGGCGATGCCGAGCGGCTGGCGAAGCTCCGAGCTTGCGCCCGAGCCGAGCGCGATCGGGAGCGCGCCGAGCAGCGCGCAGAAGGTCGTCATCATGATCGGCCGGAAACGCCGCACGCACGCTTCGTGGATGGCCTCGGACGAGGTCATGCCGGTGCCGGAGCGCAGGTTCTCCAGCGCCACGTCGATCATCATGATCGCGTTCTTCTTGACGATGCCGATCAGCATCAGGAGCCCGATCAGCGCGATGATCGACAGATCGAAGTTCATCACCCTCAGTGCCAGAAGAGCGCCGAGAGCTGCCGCCGGCAGACCGGAGAGGATCGTCAGCGGGTGGATGAAGCTCTCGTAGAGAACGCCGAGAACGACATAGATCGTCAGTACCGCCGCCAGGATCAGGAGAGGCGTATTGCCCTGCGATTGCTCGAAGATCTGCGCCGTGCCGCCATAGGACGTGAAGACGTCCGAGGGCATGTCGATGTCCTTCTTGATCTGGTCGATCGCCGCCGTCGCGTCGCCGAGTGCTTCGCCGGCGGGCAGGTTGAACGACACCGTGGTCGAGACCAGCTGGCCCGTCTGGTTGATCGTCACCGGACCGGTGGTGCGCTCGACCGTGGCGAAGTTCGACAGCGGAACGAGCGCGCCGCTCGACGACGCCACGCGGATGTCCTGCAGCTTCTGGTCATCCCAGGGCGCGTTTGTGTCGTACTCGACGAGCACGTCGTAGCTGTCGCCGGTCGACTGGATCTGCGCCGCCGCGTAACCACCGAAGGATTCCTGCAGCGTCGTGCGCAGCTGGTCGTCGGTGATCCCGAAGGCGGCAGCCTTTTCCGTATCGACCTTGATCTCCGCCTGCAGCGCGTTGTTCTGCGCGTCCGATGTCACGTCGGTGAAGCGCGGATCGCCGTGCATGGCCTGCTGGATCTTGTTGGCCCAGAGGTTGGTCTGGTCGGCGCTCAGCGCCTGAACCACCAGCTGATACTGGCTGGCCGTCTGCCGTCCGCCGAAGCGCAGGCTCTGCTGCGGCGTTATGAAGGCCTGTAAGCCGGGGATCTTGCTGATGCTGGCGCGCAGTTCGCGCAGCGTCTGGTCGAGCGGCGGCCGGTCCTTCTTGTCCTTCAGTTCGACGAACATCGTGCCGTTGTTGAGCGGGCTGCGGGCATTGCCGCCGACGATCGACATGACGTGGTTGACCGCGGGGTTCTGCTTGACGAGTGCCGCCGCCTGGTTCTGCAGATCCTTCATCGCCGGGTAGGAGATATCCTGGCGGGCGCGGGTCGAGATGTTGAGGCGGCCGATATCTTCCGTCGGGAAGAAGCTCGTCGGCAGCGTCATGAACAGGTAGATGGTCAAGCCGACCGAGGCGAGGAACAGCCCGAGAATGGCCGGACGGTGCGCCAGGCACCAGGCAACGGAACGATCGTAGCCACGCAGCGTTCGCTCGAAGCCGGCATCGAACCAGCGGATGAAGAAGGGCGGCTGGCTATGGCCGCTGCCGAGCCGCGAGGCAAGCATCGGCGTGACTGTCAGCGACACGATGGCGGATGCGACGATGGCGATCGCCACCACCATGCCGAACTCGTTGAAGATACGCCCGACCACACCGCCCATCAAAAGGATCGGAATGAAGACCGCGATCAGCGAGACGGACATGGAGATGATCGTATAGCTGACCTCGCCCGATCCCTTGATGGCGGCCTCGAGAACCGGCATCCCGTCCTCGACGTGCCTCAGGATGTTTTCGAGCATGACGATGGCGTCATCGACCACGAGGCCGACGGCGAGCGTCAGCCCGAGCAGCGAGATGTTGTCGACGCTGTAGCCCAGCACATACATCATGCCGAATGTGGTGATCAGCGACAGCGGCACGGCAAGGCCCGGTATGATCGTCGCCGTCAGGTGGCCGGTGAAGAGATAGATGACCAGAACGACGAGGCCGATCGTCAGGAACAGCGTGAACTTCACGTCCGAGATCGCGTCGCGGATCGGCTTGGCCGAATCGTTCATCACCTGCGTCGTAACCGATCCCGGTATCTCGGCATGGAGCGCCGGCAGCTTCGCATTGATGGCATCGACCACGGCGACCGTGTTGGCATCCGGCTGGCGCTGGATCGCCAGGATGATGCTCTGCTTGCCGTCGTACCAGCTGCCGGTGTTCTGGTTCTCGACGCTATCCTCAACGTCGGCGACATCGCCGAGATGGATCGGCGCGCCACCGGGATTGGCAATGACGAGGGTGCGGAACTGCTCGGCATTGGTCCGCTGCGTGTCGGCGGTGATCGTCATGCTCTGGCTGTCGTTCTGCAGCGTGCCGACGGGCACCTGGCTATTGGCAGCCTGGATCGCCTTGTTGACGGTATCGATCCCGAGGCCACGGTTGAGCAGCTTGTTCGGATCGACCTCGACGCGCACGGCATAGGTCTGTGCGCCGAACACCGAGACCTCGGCAACGCCGGGCAGGGTGGAGAGCGAGGGCGAGATGATGTTCTCCGCGACATCGTCGAGCTTGCTGCGCGGCATCGTATCGCTCTGCACCGCAAGTAGCATGACGGGAGCGTCGGCCGGGTTGGTCTTGCGGTAGCTCGGCGGCGTCGTCATGTTGTCTGGCAGCTGCCGCGTCGCATGCGAGATCGCCGCCTGAACGTCGGCGGCGGCCGCATCGATGCTGCGGTTGAGATCGAACTGCAGCACGATGCTGGTATTGCCGAGCGAGTTGGTGGCGCTGATCTCGCTGATCCCGGGGATCGTCTCGAACTGCTTGATCAGCGGGGTCGCGACCGATGTCGCCATGGTCTTCGGCGAGGCGCCGGTCAGCGCCGCCGAGACGTTGATCGTCGGGAAATCGACCTGCGGCAGGGCTGCTACCGGCACGAGCTGGTAGCCGGCGATGCCGGCAAGCACGGCGCCGATGGCGAGAAGCGTGGTGGCGACGGGGCGCCGGATACAGAAATTTGGTATCATTCTTCCGTGCCCGCCACGATGGTTTCCGTTGACTTCGGCTGATCCGCCGAGGCGACGTTGATCGCCTTGCTATCGAATTCTTCCTTCACGGCCTGCTTGTCGACGAGCTGCGCCTGTCCCTCGATGACCACATGGTCGCCTTCCGAAAGGCCGGCCGAGATCGCCGTATAGCCGCCATTCGCGCGGGCGGCGGTGACGGGCGCCAGCCGCACCTTTCCGTCGTTAACGACGAAGGAGTAGAAGCCATCGGCGCCGGGGCTGACTGCCACCGTCGGCACGACGACCTGCTGTTCGTTGTTGTTGAAGTGCACGACGATGTTGACGGACTGGCCCGGCCAAAGCGCGCCCGACGCATTCTCGAATTTCGCCTTGGCGAGGATGGTGCCGGATGCTGTATCGACGGTGTTGTCGTAAAAGCTGATGTGCCCGGTGCGCGGTTTGCCCTTGCCAGATGGCGGCACGGTGGTCACGTCGACGGGGCCGGCGGCAAGCGCCAGCTTGAGCTGCCGGAGATCACGCTCCTGCAAGTGGAACTTCACGTAGATTGGGTCGTATTTCGCGATCGTCACGATCGTCGCACCCGCCGTCACGAAGGCGCCGGGGCTGACGGCGATGTCGCCAAGGCGGCCGTCGAATGGCGCTCGGATGTCGGTATGCTCAAGCAGTACCTGATCGGAAGCGAGCGTCGCCTTGTCCGCCTGCACGGTGGCGACGGCGGTGTCGCGCGCGGCCTTGGCCTGGTCGTAGGTCTGCTGCGTGCCGGCTTTCGATGTCAAAAGGTCCGAGGCGCGCGTGAGCGCCGTTTCGGCCTCGGCGACCGTCGCGGTATCGCGCACGATCATCGCATTGTCCTTGTCGACCGCGGCCTGTGCCGTGCGGTTGTCGAGTTTGGCGATGAGGTCGCCTTGCTTGACGGAGGAGCCATCGCTGGCGATGATCTCGGTGACCAGCCCCTGTTCCTGCGCGGCGATCGTCGTGTTGTCGTCGGCGTCGGCCCAGCCGGATGCCGTTACGTCGCGCGGCAGCACGGTCTTCACCGCGGCCACTGTCTTCACCAGCGTAGGGCCGCCGCCTTTGCGCCCCTTGCCCTTCTGGTCGCCGCCCTGCTGTGCTCCATCGCCCGCCACCTGCTTGCCGCCGGAGGCGTCGGCCTGCGCGGTCGGTTTCGGTCCGAATTGCGAGAGATAGGGAATACGATCCTTGTAGTGCCATGCGCCGAAGCCGGCTGCGACAACAAGGCAGGTGGTGATCCAGAGTTTCTTCATGTTGATACCGGTCGGGGGCTGTTGAGTATGACTTATTCAACCACTTTTATTGCGGCACGAAAAAGACACAATCCCGACAAGGGCATCACTAAGTGGTTAGAATAGCTTAAATTTTCGTAATGTTCGCATATTCTAAACAACCGGCGATCGCGTGAATGTGACGCAACCGCGGTCGGGCGCCATTGGCTGGCGCCCGATTGTCGTTTGCGATCAGAGGGATCGCGCCGCGCCGCCATCGCAGCGCACCAGGCTGCCGGTGATATAGCTCGCCTGCTGGCTGCAGAGGAAGGCCGCGGTCGCCGCGAACTCCTCCACCTTGCCATATCGGCCGACCGGGATGGCCGCTTCCTTGACGACGCGAACGTCTTCGATGCTTTTGCCAGTGCGCTTGGCGGCGGCGCCGTCGAGATCGTCGAGGCGGCTCGTCAGGATGCTGCCTGGGAGCAGCAGGTTGGTGGTGATGCCGAAGCGGCCGATTTCGGTGGCCAGCGTCTTGCTCCAGCCGGCGAGCGCTGGGCGCAGCGTGTTGGAAAGCGCGAGGTTGCCGATCGGCTCGATCACGCCCGAGGACGCCACCGTCAGGATGCGGCCCCATCCCTGTTCCTTCATGCCGAGGAGCAGCGCATTGGTGAGCGTGATGACCCGGAGCACCATCGAGAAGAAATAGGTCTCCAGCCGCTCGGCCGTCATGTCCTCGGTGGTGCCGGGCGTCGGGCCGCCGGTATTGTTGATCAGGATATCCACGCCACCGAGCTTGCTCTTGACGGCGGTCGTTACCGTCTCGACGAAGTTTTCTTCCGAAAGATCGGCCCAGATCCAGTCGGCCCTGCCTTTGCCCTCGGCATTGATCGCCTTGCAGTTCGCCTCCAGCGTTTCGCCGCTGCGTCCGCACAAAAGCACATTGGCGCCTTCGCGCGCCAGAGCCACCGCGATGCCGTGGCCAAGTCCGCGCGACGATGCCAGCACGAGTGCGCGCTTGCCCTTGATGCCCAGATCCATTTTGAAATCTCCTGTTGTTCGCTCCGTTTATACGGCGCGCGACGATCAAAAGGAAAGGCCGGCCATGGCCTGATCAGCTTCATTATTGACGTTGACGTAAGCGTAATGTAGTTCTTTTGTGAAGAGGAATATCATTGCGCGAAATGGGGTATTGGCTGTCGTTTCCCGGCTCGACAATCCAGCCATGTTTTGCCAAGAGATACCTCACACACGGGGAATATGGCCGCAAAACCGGCCGAGCGGAGAATGACGGATGACCGAAGCGACTGAACTGCCTGAACGCGAGAGCATGGAATTCGACGTCGTGATTGTCGGCGGCGGTCCTGCCGGCCTTTCGGCTGCGATCAGGCTGAAGCAGGTCAATCCCGAACTCTCCGTCGTCGTGCTGGAGAAGGGCGCTGAAGTCGGCGCGCATATTCTCTCGGGCGCTGTCGTCGATCCTGTTGGTATCGACCGCCTGCTGCCGGATTGGCGTGAAGAGGCCGATCACCCGTTCAAGACCGAGGTCAAGGACGACCACTTCCTGCTGCTTGGCCCGGCCGGCTCGATCCGCCTGCCGAACTTCGCCATGCCACCGCTGATGAGCAATCACGGCAACTACATCGTCTCGCTCGGCAACGTCTGTCGCTGGCTGGCGGGCCACGCGGAAGCCTTGGGCGTCGAGATCTATCCGGGCTTCGCCGCCACCGAAGTGCTCTACAATAGTAAGGGCGCCGTCATCGGTGTCGCCACCGGCGACATGGGCATCGAGAAGAACGGCGAACCCGGCCCGAATTTTACCCGCGGTATGGAATTGCTGGGCAAATATACGCTGATCGGCGAAGGCGTGCGCGGCTCGCTCGCGAAACAGCTGATCGCCAAGTTCGATCTCCAGAAGGACCGCGAACCCCAAAAATTCGGCATCGGCATCAAGGAGCTCTGGCAGGTGAAGCCGGAGAACCATAAGCAGGGCCTCGTGCAGCACTCCTTCGGCTGGCCGCTCGGCATGAAGACTGGCGGCGGTTCGTTCCTGTATCATCTGGAAGACAACCTCGTGGCCGTCGGCTTCGTGGTGCACCTGAACTACAAGAACCCCTATCTCTATCCCTTCGAGGAATTCCAGCGCTTCAAGACGCATCCGGCAATCCGCACCACCTTCGACGGCGGCAAGCGTCTGTCCTATGGCGCGCGCGCCATCACCGAAGGCGGCTACCAGTCGGTGCCGAAGCTGACTTTCCCGGGCGGCGCCCTGATCGGCTGCTCCGCCGGCTTCGTCAACGTTCCCCGTATCAAGGGCAGCCACAATGCCGTGCTCTCGGGCATGCTGGCGGCCGACAGGATCGCCGACGCCATCGCAGCAGGCCGCGCCAATGACGAGGTCATCGAGATCGAGAACGAATGGCGCGCAAGCGACATCGGCAAGGACCTGAAGAAGGTCCGCAACGTCAAGCCGCTTTGGTCGAAGTTTGGAACCGCCATCGGCGTCGCACTCGGCGGTCTCGACATGTGGACCAACCAGCTCCTCGGCTTCTCCTTCTTCGGCACGCTCGGTCACGGCAAGACCGACGCCCAATCGCTGGAACCGGCCTCAAAGCACAAGCCGATCGACTACCCCAAGCCCGACGGCGTGCTGACCTTCGACCGCCTCTCCTCGGTGTTCCTGTCGAACACCAATCACGAGGAAAACGAGCCGGTGCATCTGAAGGTCAAGGACATGGCGCTGCAGAAGTCGTCGGAGCACGACATCTTCGCTGGTCCCTCGACGCGCTACTGTCCTGCAGGCGTCTACGAGTGGGTCGAGAAGGACGGGCAAGAGACCTACGTCATCAACGCCCAGAACTGCGTCCACTGCAAGACCTGCGATATCAAGGACCCCAACCAGAACATCAACTGGGTGCCGCCGCAGGGCGGTGAGGGGCCGGTTTATCCGAATATGTAAGGGATGAGCCGTGAGCGCTACCCTTGCGATCAGGCAGGCGCGCTTGGAAGAATTGCCGCGCCTGACCGAGATCGAACTCGACGCCTTCGCGACATTGGCGGAGGCGTTGGGCATCTCCGACGCAGCGCAAGCCTTGCCGCACGACGTCCTGCGAAAAGCGCTTGAAGCCGGCCTGCTGATCGTGGCCGCAGACAGCGATGACCGCCCGGTCGGCTTCCTCGCGGCGGAAGAAATCCGCGACACGCTCTATGTGATCGAGCTCGATGTCAGCAGAGACTGGCAACGAAAGGGCGTCGGCCGGCGTCTGATGGCCCACGCGGTCAACATGGCAAGGACACGCCGGCTTTCCGCGCTGACGTTGACGACGGACCGCCATGTCTCGTTCAACGCACCTTTCTACCAATCCATGGGCTTTCAAACCGTAGACGGCCAGGACATGCCGCCATTTCTGCGGGCGAAGATCGATGATGAGATCAGCAACGGCATGGACCCGCAACGGCGCGTGGCCATGCTGCTAAAACTAGGGCAACTGGCTCACGGTTGAAAGCCGACGCTTAGTGCGGTCGCGATTCGAGCAAGACGTTTGTCGCGGGTAAAGAGACGCGAGCCTGCAGATAACATCACGGATGCCAGAAGATGCGCATCGACATAGCCAATCCCGCTTCCCATCAAGGCGTGCCGACTAATGAGCGCTAGCACTTCATCATTGTCGGCCACGCTGGCTTGAGGCAACTCGCTTAGCGCTTTTATCGTCGCGTCGTAACGCGGCATGAACCCAAGTGCGATTTCTCCGATAACAAACGGATGAACGAGTATCTGATTGCGTTTGAGCAGGAATTCGACCTGCCCGTCGTTCTTTCGCAGGTGATCGATCCAGAGCGATGTGTCGAGCAGGATCACTCCGACAAATCCATGTCGACGTTCCCACCCCAAGTGCCGTCTTCATTCCACCGACGGCGCGGGGGTGCTTTCAAATCTGGAGCGCTGCCACCGAGCATAATCAAGCGACGTGCTGCCTCTTGCTGGATCAGGCGAGTCAAAGCCTCTTTCAACAAGGCGGAACGTTCGGTGATCCCAGTCACCTCCTGCGCACGCTTGATCAAATCGTCGTCCAGCGTCACCGTCGTTCGCATTTAAGCCTCCGCATCAAATCGTGCATCTAATGATGCGCCCTCGCGCAACGGATGTCGAGACGCACTTCACAACCTCTTAACGAGTACGTTACCGCAGGCACCCGCTTAGCAGTTCATTAACCATAATCTCCGTAACCTCGGTCTCATCAACCGAACGTTAAGGAACTGCTTCGATGTCGCTTTCCCGCCGTGGTTTCGTTCTGGGCGTCTCCGCGCTTCTCGCCGGCTGCGCTTCGAGCGGTCCCGATCATCGCGCCAACTACGCGGCCATTCCGGCCGAGAAGTTTCCGCTGCCGGCCATGCCGATCGACAAGATCGATCCGGAGCTTCGTCGCCAGCAGGTCAGCTATGCCTCGAGCTATAGTCCGGGCACCATCGTCGTCGACACGCCCGCCCGCCGCCTCTACTACATCCTCGGCGACAATCAGGCGATGCGCTATGGCGTCGGTGTCGGCCGGGAAGGCCTGGCCTTTGCAGGTGGCGCCTATGTCGGGCGCAAGGCCGAATGGCCGAGCTGGACACCGACCGAAAACATGCAGCGCCGCGAAGAGCGCTACCGCAAGCTCGCCGGCGGCATGCCGGGTGGCCCGAACAACCCGCTCGGCGCCCGCGCCATCTATCTCTATCGCGGCGGTAACGACACGCATTTCCGCATTCACGGCACCAATCAGCCGCAGTCGATCGGCCTTGCCATGTCGAGCGGCTGCATTCGCATGCTCAACCACGACGTCATCGATCTCTACGAGCGCGTAGAGCCAGGCGCGCAGGTCGTCGTCATCCAGGCAACGGCCTGAACGACAATGAGAAACGGGGCCGAGCGGCCCCGTTTTCCTATTTACAGCAACGTGCCACTGAGGATCAGCAGCGCTACCGAGAAGTAGATCACCAACCCGGTCACGTCGACCAGCGTGGCGACGAACGGTGCCGAGGCGCTCGCCGGATCGAGCCGCAGCTTCTGCAGCACGAAGGGCAGCATTGAGCCCGCGACCGAGCCGAACGTCACGATCCCGATCAGCGCCGCAAAGATCGTGAAGCCGACGAGAATCCAGTGCTCGCCATAGTCATAGAGCCCGATATTCTGCCACAGGATGATGCGGGCAAAACCGACGGCGCCGAGGATCGAGCCGAGCACGATGCCGGTCGGCAGTTCGCGCAGCAGCACCCGCCACCAATCCGACAGCTTCAGTTCGCCGAGCGCCAGCGCCCGGATGATGAGCGACGTCGCCTGCGAACCGGAATTGCCGCCGGAGCTCATGATCAGCGGCACGAACAGCGTCAGCACGATCGCCTTTTCCAGCTCGCCCTCGAAATGCTGCATGGCGCTTGCCGTCAGCATTTCGCCGAGGAAGAGGGCGCAGAGCCAGCCGGCGCGCTTCTTCAGCATGCCGGCGAAGCTGATCGCCATGTAGGGCTTTCCAAGCGCCTCCATGCCGCCGAACTTCTGCGCGTCTTCCGTCTGGTCCGCGATCATCGTGTCGATCACATCATCGACGGTGACGATGCCCAGCATATGGCCGTTCTCGCCGATAACAGGCAGCGCCAGCAGATTATGCTTGCGGATCAGCCGCGCCACGTCTTCCTGCGTCATCAGCGGATCGGCCCGGACGATGCCGCCCTGTTGCGCAACGCTCAGCACCGAGGCCTGCGGCTCGCCATTGATGAGACGGCGCAGCGTGACGACGCTGGTCAGTGCCTGTGTTTCGACGTCGAGAACATAGATCGCATAGACGGTCTCGCGCGAACGCTCGACCTTGCGGACATGCTCCAATGTCTTCTCGACCGTCCAGGTCGCCGGCACGCTGACGAATTCCGTCGTCATGATGCTGCCTGCCGTGCGCGGCGGATAGCCCATGAGGTGCTGCACGGCGAGACAGGTCGCGCGGTCGAGCTTGGAAAACAGGTGCGCGCGCGCGGCCTCGTCCATTTCCTGGAACAGGTCGGCGACGCGGTCGTTGGCGGTGGCGTTCAATAGCCGTGCCGCTTGCTCGACCGGCATTTCGGTCAGCATCGCGGCCGCATGGTGCAGCTCCGGGCGTCCCAATATGCGGACGGACTTCTGCTGCGGCAGCGTGGCGAGGATCGCCGCTGCTTCTGGAATTTCGAGCGCGTTCAGACGCTCTACGCGTTCAGCCGTGGTGATGGCACCGAGGCTGTCGCTGGCAAAGAAACGGGCGGCATGGCCTGCCCGCAGAGGGAAGCGATTGATGTTCATATAGCTCGCCTTTCCGTCGATCCGCCGCAGCGTCCGACGGGCGAGCCCGATGGATATCGGTCAGCGCACGAAGGCCGCGTACGGCAAAGGCAATCGACTACTACTGTCGCTTGGCATCGTGAGATGGCTCCGTTGATATCCGCGCGGAACGGGCGTTCCGTGCGTGATGCTGTAGGTGGTCCCAAACGCTGAAAAAGTCAAGCGGGGTAGGTGGTTGCGGCGAAAAAGCCGCGCAGGACGCGCGGCTTTCTTCGTGGGCGTGATGAATGAGTCGCTTCTTTATGCCGAAATGCTCATCCATCGGGTCGAGCCGGCTGCTATCAGAAGCCGGCGAGCACCAGCTTTCCCTTGGTCTTCCCGCTCTCGATCATCGCATGCGCCGCCTTCAGGTTTGCCGCATTGATCACGCCGAGCGTTTCGTTCAGCGTCGTGCGGATGGTGCCAGCATCGACCAGGTCCGCGATCTTGTTCAGAAGCTTGTGCTGCTCGATCATGTCGGCGGTGTTAAAGAGCGGGCGCGTGAACATCAGCTCCCAATGGATCGAGATGGCCTTGCGCTTGAAGGGCATGACGTCGAGCGTCTTCGGGTCGTCGATGAGCGCAAAGCGGCCCTGCGGCGCGATGGCCTCGACGATATCCTGCAGGTGGTCGCTGGTGTTCGTGGTCGAGAAGACGAAGCCCGGCGCACCGATGCCAAGCGCGGCCATCTGCGCAGCGATCGGCTTCGAATGGTCGATCACATGGTGGGCGCCGAGTTCCTTCACCCAGGCCTGCGTTTCCGGCCGCGAGGCGGTCGCGATCACAGTGAGGTCGGTCAAGGCGCGGGCGATCTGGATGGCGATCGAGCCGACACCGCCGGCGCCGCCGATGATGAGGATGGCGTTGGCGGCACCCGGAACCGCGTCCTGCACCTTCAGGCGATCGAAGAGCGCTTCATAGGCGGTGATCGAGGTCAGTGGCAGGGCAGCGGCGGCCGCGAAATCGAGGCTTGCGGGCTTGCGGCCGACGATGCGCTCATCGACCAGATGGAACTCTGCGTTGGAACCGGGGCGATTGATCGCGCCCGCATATGCCACCTCGTCGCCGACCTTGAACAGCGTCACATCTGGGCCGACCGCCTTGACGATACCGGCCGCGTCCCAACCGAGCACCTTGAACTCGCCCTCGGCGGGCGCCACGCCGGCGCGGACCTTGGTGTCGACGGGGTTGACCGAGACGGCCTTGATCTCGACCAGGAGATCGTGGCCGGTGGCCTCGGGCATCGGCAGGTCGACATCGATCAGCGATGTCTTGGCGGATATGGGCTGAGGGGCGGTATAGGCGACGGCGCGCATGAAAGACTCCTGTGTTTGTTGCACGGGTGCTAGATGCGTCTTACGTTGGGAGTGCGCAAGAATGCACAAATTCTGTACGTAGTACCCAAAAGGATACCGTCAAATGTCGTTGCCGAGAGACAAGCTGACCGAGAACTTCCCCGGATGCCCCGTCGAGGCGACGTTGAGTTTCCTGGATGGCAAGTGGAAGGGCGTGATCCTCTTCCACCTGATGGAGGGCACGCTGCGCTTCAACGAACTGCGCCGCAAGCTACCATCGGTAACGCAGCGGATGCTGACAAAGCAGCTTCGGGAACTGGAGGAATGCGGTCTGGTGTCGCGCACGGTATTTCCCGTCGTGCCGCCACGGGTGGACTACGCGCTGACGCCGCTCGGCAGGACATTGAAGCCCGTCATCGCGGCCTTGGCCGCGTGGGGCGAGGAAAACATATCCTGCCGCCCCAGTGGCCGCCACCTCAGGGATGTGGCGGCCTGTGATCGCTCAGACGCGGCTGCGGCGGTCGAGGCGTAGCGAGGCCGCGAAGACGACGATGCCGAGCGCCGACAGGATCGCGCCGACATAACCCGTCGAAGCCGAGCCATAGCCCCAGGCGATAACGAGGCCGCCGAGCCAGGCGCCGAGCGCGTTGGCGATGTTGAATGCGGAGTGGTTGGAGGCGGCGGCCAACGTCTGCGCATCGGCGGCGACATCCATCAGGCGGGTCTGCAGCGCCGGGCCGGCGGCGAAGCCGCAGCCGATCAGGAAGACGCAGAGGCCAAGCATGAATGGGTTGCTCGCGGTCAGCGAAAACAGTGTGAGCACGATGATGTTGAAGACCAGCGAGCCGCCGATCGTGCCCATGATCGACTTGTCGGCGAGCCAGGAGCCGACGACGTTGCCGGCATTCATGCCGACGCCGAACAGCACCATCATGACAGCCACCATGCCGGGCTGCAGCATGGCGACATCGGTGGTCGTGTCGGCGATGTAGCTGAACATGGCGAACATGCCGCCGTAGCCGACGGCCGCAATCGCAAGCGTCAGAAGTACCTGCGGACGCTTGAAGGCGCCGAGTTCGCGCATGAAGCTCGCACCCTCGGAGACTTCATCGCGCGGCACGTAGTACCAGATGAGCGCCATGGTCACGAGGCCGATCACGCCGACGGCAGTGAACGCGACGCGCCAGTCGAGCGACTGGCCGAAGAAGGTGGCAACAGGCGTGCCGAGCAGCGTCGCGATCGTCAGGCCCAGCATGACGCGGCCAACCGCGCGGGCGCGCTTGTGCACCGGCACCATCGATGCGGCGACGATAGCCGCGACGCCGAAATAGGCGCCATGCGGCAAGCCGGTGATGAAGCGCAGGATGGTGAAGCTCTCAAACGACGGAGCCATGGCGCTGGTGATATTACCGATGGCGAAAATCCCCATCAGCAGCAACAGCAGCGAACGCCGCGCCATCTTCGCAGCCAGCACGGCAATCACGGGAGCGCCGATGACGACGCCGAGCGCATAGGCGCTGATGACATAACCGGCCTGCGGGATGGTCACGGAAAACGTGCCGGCGACATTGGGAAGCAGGCCCATGATCGCGAACTCGCCGGTGCCGATCCCGAAGCCGCCACAGGCCAGCGCCAGCTGCACGAGCGCGACCGCCATGGGCGAGGGGGCCTCGGAGACGGGGATATCGGCGATGGAATCGTTTACGGCGACCTGGCTCAAGCGCGAGCTCCTTCGGCATGCAATGGCTTGGAACAGTCGCGCAATGAAGGGTCACTGCCGGACGGACAAGCGGAAAATGAGGGAGATGGAGCGCCTGCTCCAACGATGTATTAATTTACGATTTGTCGAAAGGCGTCATGTGCGTTTTATGCAGCGCAGCATCCCACCAGGTGCATACGTGAGCGATCTACTGATCCGGATCGCGCATTCTGGCGTCATTTAGCTTGCCATCTGCTTGAAATCGCACGCGAACGAACCATTTCTAGGCGGCGCGTCAGCCGATCAGCAACGGGAACTCGATGAAGCTTATAGGTTTTTTCAACCGCGATGGCGGCACTTTTCGCACGACCGACATGGAGGCGTACGAGAAGCATGCGGAACGGGTTTTCCGCGAAGCCGGCCATGATTTCGAGGCGATGGTCTTTCCCGGCAAGGAGATCGTTCCGGCCATGGAACGTGCCGCGCGCCGAGACGACATCGACGGCATCGTCGCCGGCGGCGGCGACGGCACCATCTCGGCCGCATCCTCCATCGCCTGGAAGAATGGCGTGGCGCTCGGCGTGATCCCAGCCGGGACGATGAACCTGTTTGCGCGATCGCTGCGCATTCCGCTCGATATCTGGCAGGCGCTCGATGTTCTGGCCGCGGGCGAGGTCGATCATGTCGATATCGCCAGCGCCAACGACCGTCCCTTCATCCACCAGTTCTCCGCCGGCCTGCATGCGCGCATGGTGCGTTATCGCAACTCCTACAGCTATCGGTCCCGGCTCGGAAAAATGCGCGCCAGCACCCGCGCGGCCTTCGGCGTCGTGCTCAATCCGCCGGAATTCGAGGTCGAGTTCGAGGCGATCGGCATCAAGGAACGCCGCAAGGTGTCAGCCGTGTCGGTATCGAACAATCCCTTCGGCGAGAACGCGCTGCTTTATGCGGATACGCTGACATCGGGCGAACTCGGCTTCTACACCGCCAAGCCCTTGAAGCCATGGGGCGTGGCGCGGCTTGCCATCGATCTCCTGCGCGGAAAGGTGCGGGAGAACGCCGACGTGATGATCATGCATCCGGCCGAAGTGCATCTGCACTTCCCGAAAGTGCACTCGAAAGCCAATTGCGTGATGGACGGCGAACTCCTGCCGCTCGCCCGCGACGTCGCGCTGAAGCTGCATCCCGGCGAACTCAAGGTTCTCGTCAGGCAGGGCCTCGCCGCCCAGGTCGACGAAACAGAACGGCGCGAACCGACGTCCTAAAGACGCGGCAGATAGGTGCGGTAATCGAAGTCGGACACGGTGCGGAGGTTGGTGATTGCCTCCTTCCGCTTCGTGTCGCCATAGAGCCTCTGGTAGGCCTCGCCGAAGACATCCGCGATGAACGGCGACGCCCGGAACGTCTCAACCGCCGTCAGGAAGTCATGCGTCAGCTTGGTGGCATTGTCAGGCATATGCGACGGCGTCGTCTCCTCGCCGGGGTCGAGTTCGTTGTCGAGCCCAAGCAGCATGCCGCCCAGGATGGCCGCGAGCAGCAGATAGGGATTGGCATCGGCACCGGCGACGCGGTGTTCGATGCGGGCCGCCGGGCCATTCTTGTCGGGAATGCGGATGGCGGTGCCGCGATGCCCGTAGCCCCAGGTGAGATCGACGGGTGCGAAGGACCCTGGCTGGAAGCGACGGTAGGAGTTGGCGAAGGGCGCGAACACCAGCTGCGCATCGCGCATGCTCTGCAGCATCCCGGCGCAGACCGATTTCAGCTTGGTTGCCTCGCCACCCTTGGCGTCGAGGATGTTGCGGCCCTCGCTGTCGATGATGCTCGCATGCACATGCAGGCCGGAGCCGGCGTGATCCGAATAGGGCTTGGCCATGCAGGTGGACTTCAGCCCGTGCTTACGCGCCGCCTGTTCCACGATCCGCTTCAGGTAGATGCAGTCGTCGGCGGCGGCCAGTGCATCCGCGCGGTGCAGCAGGTTGATCTCGAACTGGCCGGGACCGAACTCCGCCGTCGTCGCATCCGCCGGCAGTCCTTGCGCCCTGGCGTATGCGCGCACCGTCTGGAGATAGTCGTCGAGCGCATCGACGGCATTCATGTCGTAGAGCTGGAAGCCGTTCGGATCGCCCTGATAGGTCAGGCTTGCCGGCGGCATCGGCCGGCCGGTCTCGCGCCAGTCCGGCGCCACCACGTAGAACTCGAGTTCCGTGGCGACAACAGGCGTCAGCCCGCGCTCGGCATAGCGGTTCAGCACCGATTGCAGGATGGCGCGCGGGTCCATGAAGCTCGGCGTGCCGTCGAACTCATGCATGGTGGCGAGCACCTGGACGGAGCCCTCGGGCGCCCAAGGCATCGCCGTCAGGCTGCGCTTATCGGGAATGCACTGGCCATCGGGATCGCCGACGGAAAGCGACAGCCCGGTGATATCGTCATTGTCGTCGCCCCAGATATCCAGCGACTGGGTGGAGGAGGGAAGGCGGACTTCGCCGGCCCATACCTTTTTCTGCGCCTCGAGCGGGATCTGCTTGCCGCGCAGGTCGCCATTCATGCCGACCAGCAGGATTTCGATGCGCGGATCGCCACCCGCAGCTTTGCCGTGCATGTTGTCACTCGCCATGATCTTGAAAATCCCCTCGGACAAGGCCAAGGTCGTAGCTCATTGGGAAGAGGCTTTCAATATCCGAGGGTGTTTAGCAAATCATGTCTGATACTTACGCGCGCTCCAATCTCGCCGCCATCGATGCCGCTCATCATCTGCATCCGTTCTCCGATATGAAGAAGCTGAATGCGGATGGCACCCGCATCATTCAGCGCGGCGAAGGCGTGCACGTATGGGACAATCACGGCCGCAAATATCTCGATGGTTTTGCAGGCCTCTGGTGCGTCAATGTCGGCTATGGTCGCAACGAGATCACCGAGGCGGTGGCTTGGCAGATGAACGAGCTGCCCTATTACAACACCTTCTTCGGCACCACGACGACGCCGACGACCTTGCTTGCCGAAAAGGTCACGGCCCATGCCGGCCCGCGCTTCAATCACGTCTTCTTCACCGGTTCCGGTTCCGAGGCCAACGACACGTGGTTCCGCATGGCCCGCGTCTACTGGAGTGCCATCGGCCAGCCGTCGAAGAAGATCGTCATCTCCCGCAAGAATGGCTATCACGGCTCGACCGTCGCCGGTGCCAGCCTCGGCGGCATGAAATACATGCACGAGCAGGGCCACCTGCCGATCGAGGGCATCGTCCATATCGGCCAGCCCTATTGGTATGGCGAGGGCGGCGATCTCTCGCCTGCCGAATTCGGCCTCAAGGTCGCGCGCGAGCTCGAAGCGAAGATCGATGAGCTCGGCGAGGATAACGTCGCCGCCTTCGTGGCCGAGCCGGTGCAGGGCGCGGGTGGCGTGATCATCCCGCCGGAAACCTACTGGCCGGAGATCGCCCGCATCTGCAAGGCGCGCAACATTCTGCTGGTTGCCGACGAGGTGATCTGCGGCTTCGGCCGCCTCGGCGAATGGTTCGGTCACCAATATTTCGGCGTCGAGCCTGATCTGGCGCCGATCGCCAAGGGCCTGTCATCGGGCTACCTGCCGATCGGCGGCGTGCTGGTCAGCGACCGCGTCGCCGATGTCCTGATCAACGAGGTCGGCGATTTCAACCACGGCTTCACTTACTCCGGCCACCCCGTCTGCGCCGCCGCTGCTTTGGAGAACCTCAGGATCATCGAGGATGAAAAGCTGGTGGAGCGCGTTCGCGAGGATATCGGTCCTTACTTCGCCAAGGTCTGGGGCGCACTTGGCGATCATGATCTCCTCGGTCAGGTCCAGAGCATCGGCCTGATGGCAGCGCTGCAACTTGCCGCCGACAAGAAAACCCGCACCCGCTACGAAAAGCCCGATGCCGTCGGCACGCTCGTGCGAAATCACGCGTTCGCCCACGGCCTCATCCTGCGCGCCACCGGCGACCGCATGCTCGCATCCCCGCCGCTCGTCATCAGCCACGAGGAGGTGGACGAGATGGGGCGCATCGCCAAGCTTGCTTTGGATGCGGCATGGAAAGAGCTGAAGGCTTGAGGCTTGCTTACTTCGGATAGATCCAGACGTAGCTGAACCCGACCTGATCCTCCGGCCGCCCCCGGTGATAGGGGACGGAGGTGCTCTTCACGTCGACGGCGCTATACTGTTCGCCGAGGTTCTGCGTGATCCATTCGGCCAGCAGCGGCGGCAAAGCCTCTCCGCTGTCCTTGGTGATCCACACAAGCAGGATCGGCCGCTCGGCCGTCCACTCGTAGGCGATCTTCATATTGTCGAAGAATCGCGACATCAGCGGCACATTCGGCCACTGCAGGTGAAGATTGCCAGCCGGCAGCCAGCTGTCTGTCACGATAAGGCCCGGCGTCTTGCTCTCTTCAGCAGCAATGTGTTTGGCAAAGCCGCTATAGGGCACGTTGTAGGCCTCGTATCGACCAAACAAGGTGGGCAGGTTCGGCCTGGCGAGCAACGCCGCCGGGATGACGATCATCAGAACCAGCGGCACGACGACGAAGCGACGGAAGTGACTATCCGAGCGATGCCCGGCGGCCTGCATCTTCAAACAGAAATAGATCGGCATGAGGAACAGGAACGGCAACAGCCATCGGTCGCGCAGCGAGGTCATGCCGATCGTGACGACCAGAACCATCACCAGAAGCGCGATCGTGACGAACAGCGCTCCGAAGAACCGCGTCCATTCGGAGGATGCGCGAAGGCTATTCCAGAAGGAACGGCCGAAGACAAGCGTGTAGACGAGGACCGTCGGCGCCATGATAACCAAGACAAGCCGCAGGAACTTGAACGGGCCTTGCACCAGCTTCGCGAACGCGGTGTCTGGCGCTTCCTGCTTCATGATCCCAAGCGTACGTCCCGACGCGATGTCGAGATTGTGGAGCAGCCAGAGCCCGTGCGGCAGGAAGATCAGCACGGCAAGCGCGATCGACAGCAGGAAGCGTCGGTCCATGATCCGCGCGCGTCCTTGCGGGTGCAGCCATACGGCTGGCATCGCGGCCACGACGACGAGCGTGAAATTGTATTTCGACAGCATCCCCAATCCGAGCGCCAGCCCCATGAAGGCATAGGAGCCGATCGACGGCGCCTTCAGCGTCTTGATCACGCCGTAGAGAAAGAGGTTGATCGTCAGAAGCTGAATGACCGTGTGGGTGAGGTCGCGCTGCGCTTCCCAGAAGAGCTGAGGGATGGTCAGCAGCGAAAGCGTCGCGATCAGTGCGTAAAGCTTGTCCTCGAGTGCCTCGCGAGCAAGCTTGTAATAGGTCAGGTAGACGAGAAAGAGCACCAGGTTCTTGGTCGCGGAGACAGTCGCCAGCGACAGGCCGAAGAACCAGACGACGATCGACTGCAGCCAATTGTAAAGCGGCGGCTGCGAATCATAGCCGAGCGTCAGCCACTGCGAGACGAACGCCTGTTGCGACTCGTCAAATCTCAGGCCGTGCGGCTGCAGGAGACGAACAATAAACTGGATGCAGAAATACCCGGCGATCAGCCAGACGACGGCATCCGGCTTGCGCGCCAGAAGATTACGCATTCTCATTCCCGTCGAAGATACGCTGGACGATATAGTTGGGCGAGACGTCGTCGCGGTAATAGGTGCGCGCGATCATTTCGGCCAGAATACCGGTCGTGATCATCTGCACGGACGACAGAAGAAGGACGACGCCGACCATGAGCATCGGTCGGGCTCCGATATCGTTGCCCATGATGAACTTGTCGAAGAACAGATAAATCAGGATCAGAGCCGACAAGGCGCCGAGCCCGAGACCCAGCGAGCCAAAGAAATGGCCCGGGCGCGCCTTGTAGCGCATGAAGAACATGACCGAGAGCAGATCGAGGATAACCCGGAACGTGCGCGAGATGCCGTATTTCGATTGGCCGTGCGCGCGGGCATGGTGCGTGACGACCATTTCGCCGATACGCGAGCTCGGCACGACGCCGGCGACCCAGGCCGGAATGAAGCGGTGCATCTCGCCCATCAGCTTCACCTGCTTGATGACCGAGGTGCGGTAGATCTTCAGGCTGCAGCCATAGTCGTGCAGCTTGACGCCGGTGATGCGGCCGATGAGGTAATTCGCGCACCAGGAAGGGATCTTGCGCAGCAAAAGCCCGTCCTGGCGGTTCTTGCGCCAGCCGACGAGCAGGTCGAGTTCGCGGCGCTCGAGTTCTGCGACCATGTGCGGGATGTCGTTCGGATCGTTCTGGAGGTCGCCGTCCATAGTGGCGATCAGGCGGCCGGTAGCCGCGTCGATGCCGGCCTGCATGGCGGCGGTCTGGCCGAAATTGCGCTGCAGCGCCACGATGCGAAGCGACAGGCCGTCGCGGCCGATATGCTTGCGAGCATTGACGAGCGTGGCGTCCGTGCTGCCATCGTCGACCAGGATGAGCTCCCAGCGGTTGGGGTAGCGGGTCATCGCCGAGCAGATGCGATCGACCAGCGGGCCAACGCTCTCTTCTTCGTTGAAGACGGGGACGACCAGCGATAGTTCGACGGGAGCAGCGGCGTCGATCGCGCCTGAAAGTGTTTCTGCCGTTGTCTGCAACACGTATTTCTCCTAAAACGCCGCCCAGTGGTGCCGCTCTTCTGTCGGCCGAAGGCAGGAAGCTAGTACATGAAGTCTCCGGTGGTTGCCAGCCGACAATCCTGGTTCGCACGCAATCGAATGCTGCTGTTCACAGTCATAATTGTCATAGTCTACGCCGCCTTCATCGAGTGGTTCTGGGGCTGGTCGACCATTCTGCGGCAGTGGGCCGAGGTAGGTGCTCCGACGATCATCGCGGCCCTCGCTCTTCTTACCAGCACCTATTTCCTGCGAACCTGGCGCATATACGATTACTTCCCACGCGAAACGCGCGGCCGCTTCCCGGCGCTCTTCCGCGTCACGCAAGTCCATAATCTCTTGAACATCATGCTGCCATTTCGAACCGGCGAAACCAGCTTTCCATTGCTGATGCGCACCGAATTCGGAATCCCGCTGGCGCGCGGAACGGCGGCGCTGCTCGTCATGCGGCTTCTCGATCTTCATGCGCTCTTCGCGGCCGCAGGCATCGGCTTCGCCATCGCGTCGTCGCACAAACTGATTGCGTGGCTTCTATGGGCCGCATTCCTGCTGCTACCTGTCGCAGCGTTCGCGGCGCGCAAACCGCTCGTGCGCCTTGCCGCGAAACTCCTGCCGAGGAAATTGCAGCACTTCGTCGCCGAGATCGAAAATGGCCTGCCCGCAAATGCTTCGGCCTTCGCACGCGCTTGGGCGATGACTGTCATCAACTGGCTGGTGAAGGTGCTGGTGCTTGCCTGGGCGTTGCGGCTGATGGGCGTCGTACCGGCGGCTGCAAGCTTCGGCGGCGCGCTTGGCGGCGAGCTGTCGTCGGTGCTGCCGATGCATGCCCCTGGCGGTGTCGGCACCTATCCGGCGGGTATCACGGCTGGCGCCGTTGCCTTCGGCGCATCCAGCGATGCCGCGGATATTGCGGCTCTCGCCCGGGCAAGCATCAATGCCCACCTGCTGATCATTGTTTCCGCACTCACGGGAACGGCAATCTCCTTGCCGTTCGGTCGTCGTCGCGCCTCTTGAAGCAGGCGAGGTGGCCTATTGGAAGGCCGTCTCGAAGAAGCTTCTGAGCTTGCGTGAATGCAGCGTCTCGGGCGGCATGGCCGCAAGCTTCTGCACGGCGCGGATGCCGATCTGCAGATGCTGGTTGACCTGCGTGCGGTAGAAGGCCGTGGCCATGCCCGGAAGCTTCAGTTCGCCATGCAGCGGCTTGTCGGAGACGCAAAGCAGCGTTCCGTAAGGCACTCTGAAGCGGAAGCCGTTGGCGGCGATGGTCGCTGATTCCATGTCGAGCGCGATAGCGCGTGCCTGAGACAGCCGCTTCACCGGTCCGCGTTGATCGCGCAGTTCCCAGTTGCGGTTGTCGATGGTGCCGACGGTCCCCGTTCGCATGATGCGCTTGAGCTCGAAGCCCTCGTAGCCGGTGATCTCGGCCACGGCCGCCTCCAGCGCCACCTGCACTTCGGCGAGCGCCGGGATAGGCACCCAGACCGGCAGGTCGTCGTCGAGAACGTGGTCTTCGCGCATATAGGCATGCGCCAGCACGTAGTCGCCCAATCGCTGGCTGTTGCGCAGGCCGGCGCAATGGCCGAGCATCAGCCAGGCATGCGGGCGCAGCACCGCCACGTGGTCGGTGATCGTCTTGGCGTTGGACGGGCCGACGCCGATATTGATCATGGTGATCCCGGCATGGCCCTTCTTCTTCAGGTGATAGGCCGGCATCTGCGGCAGGCGCGATAGTGTCGCGTCCGTTTCCGGCCTGCTCGATCCGGCATGGGTGACGATATTGCCGGGCTCGACGAAGCATGTGTAGCCATCGCCGCCCTCGGCCATCAGCTTGCGCGCCCAGGTGCAGAATTCGTCGATGTAGAACTGGTAGTTCGTGAACAGCACGAAGTTCTGGAAATGCTGCGCGCCGGTGGCCGTATAGTGCGAGAGGCGGGCCAGCGAATAGTCGATACGCTGCGCCGTGAAGGCCGCAAGCGGCGAGGGCTCGCCCGGCGGCGGAATATATTCGCCGTTGGCGATCTCGTCGTCGGTGGTGTTGAGGTCGGGCGTGTCGAAGAGATCGCGCATCGGCACGTCGACGAAGGCTGACGCGGATGCCTCGACATGCGCCCCCTCACCAAAGGCGAAATGCAGCGGGATTGGCGTGCTCGACTCGGAAACGACGACGGGCACATTGTGATTGCGCATCAGGTGCCCGAGCTGTTCCTTCAGATAATGCCGGAAGAGCGAGGGACGGGTGATCGTCGTCGTGTAGATGCCCGGCGCCGTGACGTGACCGTAGGAGAGGCGCGTGTCGATATGGCCGAAGCTTGTCGTCTCGATGCTCACCTGCGGATAAAACGCCCGGTAGCGCGAGGTGATCGGCGCGCCCTGCGCCAGTTCCTTGAAGTGCTCGATCAGGAAGCTCGTGTTGCGCTCGTAAAGCTCTGTCAGCGCTTCGACGGCCTTGATTGGATCGTCGAAACTTTGCGGCTTGAAGGGGCTCGGAGACGAGACGTCGAGGGGGGCAGAAGGAGAGATTCGGTTGCTCATGAGGCATTATAGTACGTCGTTCTTAACAAGCAAACGACGCGTGCATGACCAGCATGACAAGACCTGAATGATCAGGATGACCGGCAGCCGGGGGCGGCGCTTGCCGGTCGCGATGGCGTCAGTTGACGCTGGTGCAGATCGGGTTGGTTCTGTCGACGCAGGTATAGTTCGCGCCGAAATGCGACTGCGCGCCGCCGCCGGCATTGCGGTTGACGGCCGCCGAGAACGAGACGGCGAATATCGCTGCGAACAGCGTGATGATGGTGAAGCGTCTTGCCATGATAAGCACTTCCGTATCCTTGCCCATGTGCCATGTTCCGAATGTCATGTGTGCGCCGGGTGCTGCTTGCGACGCAGTGCACTTTAGAATGACATCGTTTTGCCATGGTCAGGCTGAACCGATGCTGAGATCGGAATTCATCCGCCGTTCATGAAGCAAGCATCGGCGGGAAGGACGGAGGAGATGCGCCCGATGGGCCGGACGCATCGGATATTCGGTTACAGGCGCGTCCAGGTCTGCGACTTGCAGAGAACGGCGAGCACGCAGCCCTTCATCTTCAGCGAGTTGCCGGAAACCGTGCCAGAGCCGCTATAGGTCTTGTCGTTGCTGGGGTCGGTGATCTCGCCATCATAGGTGCCGTCCTTGCCAGTCAGCGTTCCGATCTTCCGCCCCGCATATTTGCCCGTCTTCAGCGTGATGCAGTAGCTGCCGCCGCACGAAGCGATCACGGCGGTGTCGCCGGCCACCGTCTTCCAATTGCCTGCGATCGGCTCCTCGGCATGCGCAAGCGTTGCGGAAAGCGCTAGCGCGCTCGCCAGAATGAGACTGCGGATCATCTTATTCCTCCCTGATGTCCTGAGGTTGCGGACGATAGCTTACGCGAACGTAAAGATAAACATTCGCGGTTCCGGCATGCCTGAAAGTGCCTGTTCGCGAAGACGAATTTCCGTGTGTTTTCATTTGGGCGCTGATTTTGTGGTGAACGAAGGGTTGATTTTCAAATCTGAATTTTTCCTTAAACAAATGCCGGAACCCTTAATGAGCAGGCGATCCGATGTTTAACAAAAACCCAATTTTACCAAGCGTTTGCACTTTGTTTGTCTCAAATTAATCATGCATTTTAGGCGTTTTTTGAAGGGCTTGCTGCATATTGAACCCATCAAACGAGCGGGGCAAACCCGCCGAACCGAAGAGACCGAACGCCGCGTTAGACGGCAAGGCTCCGAGGTAAAACAGGGTAAGTCGATAACAGGCTAAACAGGGATAAAACCGATGGCACGCTTTGAAATGCACAATGCTGAAACGGCCACCATGGGTGGCGAAAACAACGCCGACGTCTTCTGCGAAATGGGTCTGATGTACGCGACAGGTCGCGGATGCTCCGTTGACCTCGTTGCGGCCCACAAATGGCTGAACATCGCCGCCATCAAGGGCCACGATCGCGCCGCCGAACTGCGCGCCGATCTCGCGGCCACGATGGAAAAGATGCAGCTTGTCGAGGCGCTGCGCGCGGCTCGCGAATGGATGACGGTGCACTAAGCGACTGTCAGTGCCGACAATTCAATAAAAACAATAACCTCGAAGAGGGGATGGCGAGGCGCCTTGCGCCTGCGCCGACATATCGAACCGCGACCGGCAGGAACAAGGCCGGCGCGGTTCTTGTCGTTTGATCAGCCGATCGACTTCAGAACCTGAGGCAGTGCCGCCTCGAACAGGTCCATATCGGCGGCCGGGCCGACGCTGACGCGAATGCAGCGGTTGAGCGGAGCGACCCCCGGCATGCGGATGAACACGCCATGCTGCATCAGCCCGTCGACGATCGCCCGCGCATAGGTGCCGTCGCGGCCTGCGTCGATGGCGACGAAGTTGGTGGCCGAAGGCAGTGCCTGCAGGCCGTTGGCATCGGCTATACGGGCAATCCGCTCGCGCGCGGCGTGAATCTTGGCGACTACCTCCGAGAGATAGGCCTGATCCTTGAGCGCGGCGATTGCGCCGGCGACAGCCATCCGGTTCATGCCGAAATGGTTGCGGATCTTGTCGAAGGCGAGGGCAGTGCCCGGTGTCGAGATCGCGTAACCCACGCGCGCGCCGGCAAGGCCGTAGGCCTTCGAGAAGGTGCGCGTCCTGATCACGTTTGGCAAATCGATCAGCGACGCGATCGAGGGCAGGGCGCTGGCCGGACCCGTTTCGCTATAGGCCTCGTCGAGGATCAGCAGCGTGGTCTCGGGAATCGCGCGGGCAAAAGCCACCACGCGGTCGGCATCCCACCAGCTACCCATCGGATTGTCGGGGTTGGCGAAGTAGATGAGCGGCGGATTTTCGCGCTTCACCGCATCCAGCAACCCATCGAGATCTTCGCGATCATTCACATAGGGAACGGTTACCAGTCGGCCGCCGAAGCCCGCCACATGAAAGTTGAAGGTCGGATAGCCGCCGAGCGAAGTGACAACGGGCGCACCGGGTTCGATCACCATGCGAACGATCTGCCCGAGCAACTCGTCGATACCGCCGCCGATGGCGATATTGGCCGGCGTCGTGCCAAGATGGGCGGCAAGTGATTCCTTCAGATCGTGGTTCTCGGGATCGCTGTATTTCCAGATATCACCGCCCGCCTCGCGCATCGCCGTCAGAACCGAAGGGGCGGGGCCGAAGCCGTTTTCGTTGGCGCCGATGCGCGCCTTGACGGCGAGGCCGCGCTGGCGCTCGATGGCCTCAGGGCCGACAAAGGGAACGGTGGAGGGCAGGGCGCTGACAAGCGGTGTGAAGCGAGAGAAGGCAGACATTGAAGGGCATTTCCCAAGGCTATGAAAATCGCGCCAACAATAGGCGCTGATGGTGCCATGGCAAGGACGATTATTCCCCTGGGGAGCCTATTTACATGCTGATCGTGCGGCTCGCGCTGATCGCTTCCATGTTGCCGATCATGAAGTCGGCACGCACGACGCGGCGCAATACCTCGGGCTCGATCGTGTTGATGAAGCGCACATGCAGGCGCTCATTGCGTCGTGACACCTCGGCGCAGCCGATGCGGTAGGCTAGCCCGAGAATGTTGAGATAGTAGTGCTTGGGAAGACCGGTCGCCGAAGCGACGAGAAGCGTGGCGCCGCCGCGGGAGATGTCGATGATCTCGGCGCTGCGCATCGAGACACCCGTCAGACAGGGCCGCACGGCCACGATGCGGGCCGGGCGCCGCACGTTGAATTGCTCCCACCGGGTCTCGTAAATCTCCGATTTCACCGTCGTGAGGTGCGTGTTGTTGAGCATCGACATCGCAGGCACACTCCTAAAATCAGAAAAATCCTAGTCTTTCCAATGGAGCGTCACATGAATGCTTTGCGCAATCATCAACGAAGTCACTACAATTCTAGTGAATGAGAATTTAACTGAAGGCTCGGACCGCAAAAAATCCGCCGGCGGCCGTCATGGCGGTGATAAAGCCGCCCCAGGCGAGATCGACTATGCTCATCAGCGGCGGCCAGTTCTTCAGCGTGGCGAGGTTGGTGACGTCGTAGGTTCCGTAAGCGGCAAGCCCCAGGATCAGGCCGTAAATGACGGCGGTCCATAGCGACCCAGACGCGATTGCCGGAAGCACGGCAAGCACCACAACGGCGACGGCGAAGAAAAGATAGAAGATCGCCGCGATTCCGAAATTCGGCGACTGTAGCATCAGATCGCCCAGTTGATCGCGATAGAATGTCCGGGCGACGAGGCCGAGCCAGATGGCATCCAAGACGAGCAGCGTACCAAATGAACCGGCATAGGCGACGAGAGCTGTTTTCATGATCCTGTCCTGACGTTTGCCTCTCTGTACGTCCTCTACACGGATTGGATTGCCCATCGCGCGAATTCCACAAATCGTTGAACTCTTTACGACCCCGGGCGTTTGCCTCCTGTTAACGAGCACAGATTTGTGCTCCCGAGTGCGAACTTCGCGCTCAAGATAGAAGATCAAGGAGACTGATATGGCTGACATCAGAGTGCCGCGAAATTCCTGGGTTGTGGTGTGCGACGGAGGCAAGGCTCTGATTATGCAGAATGACGGCGACGTTAGCGGCGTCGATCTCAAGGTCAGGGAAACCCTGGCGCAACCAAACGAGCCCGATCGCGAAATCGGCACCGATAAGCCCGGTCGCGCGCACAATGCGGATGGCCGTGGCAGCGCGGTCGAGGAACTCGATTGGCACGATCAGGCCGAGGCCGAATTCCTGAAGCAGATCGCGTTCAAGCTGGATGACCTGATCATCGAGAAGGATGCGACCAACATCGTGCTGGTGGCGCCGCCGCGCGCGCTCGGAACGCTTCGTTCCAACCTCAGCGTCGAGGCGCAGGCCATTATCTCGGCCGAAATTCCCAAGGATTACACGAACCTGCCGATCGATCAGATCGAGCGGCGTTTGGCGGCCTGACGATATCAGGCGAAGCCGGAGCGGGCGCAAGCCCGCTCTTTTTCTATGGGTTACTGGTTCTAGTTTTCGAAGCTCAGGCGCAGAACGTGGTGCAGGAATTCCGGATTGATCAGCATATTGAAGCTGATCGTCGCAAGGTCGCCCTCGCGCTTCACCAGCGTCGCACCGATCTCATCCTGAATGCCGAGAATTTCCAGGAAGAAATGGTTCGGCATCTCAATTGACGCATTCACTTCGAGCGTTGCGCCGGCGAGCGTGATGCTGCGGATCAGGCAACGGAGTTGGGTAGCGGTGCTGAGGTGATGGCCGACGAAAATGATCTTGCCGGGGCGATCGAGCGCGAATTCCCGGTAAGCCTGCTCCGGTTCGGGATGTGCAGTATCGAGGTGCATCTGAAAGGCCATGGTCGCCTCCGCTGGTTGTCTGGTTTCAATCTAGGGCAAGTGTGCTGAATAGTTCTGAAAAAGATCTTTAAAACTAGATGCTTATGTAGATTGCGGCGTTCAAAAGTCCCATTTTTAGGCAGCATTCGTCAGTTTTGCCGGAAATTTGCGCAGGTTGACAGATGCGCGTCCCTGCCTCATACCGAAAACCGGTTAGAGACGCCTGCCGCTCGCGGATGAAAATCCATGGTGAAGATCTCCTGCAATGAACGGTCACAGCCCCTTGTGCATGCTGACTGGTGGCAATGCGAGCTCCCAACTGCTTCGAACAGCATGCCTTTTTGAAAGGCTGAACCATGAACTATCCTTCGATCGACGATCTGAAGGCCCAGGCAAAGCGATTACGTGGCGCCATGGAATCCAGCGGCACGCCGATAACGCATAGCGCGGCTCTGGAGTTGATCGCCAGCCAGCACGGCGTCCGCGACTGGAACACGCTGTCGGCGCTGGCAAACCGACCCAACACGACGCCGCTTGCCGCACTCACCGTTGGCGCGCGCGTCAGCGGCCGCTATCTCAACCAGCCGTTCACGGGCAAGATCCTGGCGCTTGCCGAACAATCCGGCGGCCTGCACAAGCTGACGCTTCATTTCGACGAGCCCGTCGATGTCGTCACCTTCGAGAGCTTCTCGGCCTTTCGCCAGCGGGTCAACGCGCAGGTCGACGAGAACGGCGTATCCCCGCGCAAGACCTCGAACGGCCTGCCGCAGCTGGTGCTCGATATCTGATGTCGGGTGGCTGAAACGAAAAGCCGCGCTGTCGAGGCGCGGCTTTTGTTGTCATGCTTGCGGTCTCAGGCCTTGAGCAGCCATTCATGCTCCGGCGCGTTGTAGAACTTCCAGACACGCTTCGGCCCGGCCATCACGTTGAGATAGTAGAGATCGTAGCCGTGCGTGGCAGCGCAGGGGTGATACCCCTTCGGCACCAGCGTCACGTCGCCATCCTCAAGCACCATCGCCTCGTCCAGCGATCGGTCGTCGGTATAGACGCGCTGGAAGCCGAAACCCTGTGGTGGGTTCAGGCGGTGGTAATAGGTTTCCTCGAGGAAGCTCTCGTTCGGCAGGTTGTCCTGGTCGTGCTTGTGCGGCGGGTAGGAGGAGGTATGCCCGCCCGGCGTGATCACCTCGACGACGAGCAGCGAATAGGCCGATGCGTCATCCTCGGGCATGATGTTGTTGACGTAGCGCACATTGGTACCCTTGCCGCGCGTCAGCGCCGGATGCGTGCCCGGCGGGATCGCCTTCGCCTCATAGGCACCGCCGCCCGGCGCCGAGCAGACCGCCAGCTCCAGATCGGTCTCTGCCGTCACCGACCATGCCGATTCCATCGGGATATAAAGCGCATGCGGTGCCCCATCGAACGGGCTCATCCGCTCGCCGAGCGTGCCGAAATCCCTGGTGCCGGCGCTGGCCTTGCCCTTGCCGCTCACCCAGACGAGGCACACTTCTCGTTCGCCGGTTTCGCCGGACACGGTCTCGCCGGGCGTCAGCCGGTGCATGTCGAAGCCGACATAGGTCCAGCCGGCGCTCTCGGGCGTCACATGGGTGACGCGGCCGTGCGTGCCTGTTGGTTTGACTTTGAGCTTTGGCATTCGTTTCTCCTCGATATCTTTGTGGGTGCGGCCCCCTCATCCGACCCTTCGGGCCACCTTCTCCCCGTTGGGGAGAAGGGGAGGTTGAGCGAGCTGCCCGCTACGAGTCTCTTCTCCCCAGCGGGGAGAAGGTGGCGGCAGCCGGATGAGGGGGCCAATTGCTCCAGCGTTCTCAAGTGTTTTCGCCCTGAGGCCCTTAAGCCCCCTTCGGAAACCCTTCCGTCTCCACCGTATACCCGGCAGCCGTCATCACCCGCATCAGCTCGGCGTGACCGATCTCCGCCATTTTCTGCGGCGGCGCCTTGCGTGGGTCCTGCTCGGCCTCGACGACGAACCAGCCCTCATAGCCGTAATCCGCGAAACGCTTCACGATCGCGCCGAAATCGAGAGACCCGTCCCCCGGAACCGTGAAGGCGCCGAGCGCCACCGCATCGAGGAAGGACTGCTTACTGCGGTCGAGCCCGTCGACCACCGCCTTGCGGATGTCCTTGACGTGGACGTGGTTGATGCGGGCGTGGTGATTGTCGATCGCGCGCAGCACGTCGCCGCCGGCAAAGGCGAGGTGGCCGGCGTCGAGCAGCAGCGGAATGCCGGCGCCCGAGTTGCGCATGAAGGCGTCGAGCTCCGGCTCGGTCTCGACCACCGCCGCCATGTGATGGTGATAGGAGAGCGGCATGCCCTGTTCGGCACACCATTCGCCAAACTGCGTGACCTTGCGGGCATAGGCCTTCATCTCGTCGTCGGAGAGTTTCGGCTTGGTGGCAAGCGGCTTGGAACGGTCGCCCTGGATCGAGCGGCCGACCTCGCCATAGACGATGCAGGGCGCATTGACCGCCTTGAAGAGCTCGATCATTGGCTGGATGCGATCCTTGTTGGCCGCAAGCTCCTCGTCGACGAGCGTGCCGGAAAACCATCCCCCGCACAGCGTCACGTCGGCGGCCTTCAGGATCGGCAGCATTTCCCGCGGATTATTCGGGAACCGGCGTCCCTGTTCCATGCCGGTAAAGCCGGCGCCGCGCGATTGGCGCAGGCATTCCTCAAGCGATACGTCGTCGCTGAGCTCAGGAAGATCGTCGTTCCACCACGCGATGGGCGACATGCCAAGTTTGGCTTTCATTGTTGTTTCTCCTCGTCATTCTCTAAAATCGGCGAGCGCGGCGCCCTCATCCCAGGTGCAACTTGTTGCACCTGAACCCTACGGGCACCTTCTCCCCGCTGGGGAGAAGGGAAGATGAAGCGAGCGCCCACCACGAATCTCTTCTCCCCAACGGGGAGAAGGTGGCGGCAGCCGGATGAGGGGGCGCCGCACTCTAATGTCTGTTAAGCGTCACCCAATCCGCTGCGCCTCTCGCGCCTTCACGTAATTGGCGCGCGCCTTGTTGACCTCCTCGCGCGAACTGACCTCCGGCACAGCCACATCCCACCAGTGCCCGCCGGCCTCAGTCGTGATCAACGGATCCGTATCGATGACGAACACCGAGGTCCGGTCGTTCTTCTTCGAATCGATGATCGCCTGCTCAAGCTCGGCGATCGAAGACACCTTGACCGCGATCGCCCCCATGCTTTCGGCATGCGCGCGGAAGTCGATGTCAGGCATCACCTCGTGATAGGAGTCCTTCAAGAGGTTGTTGAAGTTCGCGCCGCCGGTGCCCATCTGCAGCCGGTTGATGCAGCCGTAGCCGCGGTTATCTAGGAGCACGATGTTGAGCTTGAGGCCCAGCATCACCGAGGTCGCGAGCTCGGAGTTCAGCATCATGTAGGAGCCGTCGCCGACCATGACGACGACATCCTTGTCGGGATGCGCCATCTTGGCGCCGAGGCCGCCCGCGATCTCGTAGCCCATGCAGGAGAAGCCATATTCCATGTGGTAGCTGCCGGGCACGGTGGCCGGCCACAGCTTGTGCAGTTCGCCAGGCAGGCCGCCCGCCGCGCAAAGCGCGATCGCATTCTCGCCGCCGATGGTGCGTGTGACCGCGCCGATCACCTGGGCGTCGGAGGGCAGCGCAGCGTTTGTGGTCGCCATCGCCTTGGCGGCGGCTTCCATCCAGATCTTCTTTTCCTTCTCGGCCTTCGCCGCCAGAGCAGCCGGAGCCTTCCAGCCCGAGAGACCCGCGGAGATCGCCTTCAACCCTTCGCGCGCATCCGCCACCAGGGGAAGCCCGTCATGCTTGACGGCGTCGTAGGCAGCGATGTTGAGGCCGAGGATGGAGAGCTTCTCATTCTTGAAAAGCGCCCACGAACCGGTGGTGAAGTCCTGGCAGCGCGTGCCGACGGCAATCAACAGGTCTGTCTCCTCGGCGATCGCGTTGGCCGCCGATGTGCCGGTGACCCCGACCGAGCCGAGCGCCAGCGGATGCCGCTCGTCGATCGCCGACTTGCCGGCCTGCGTGACGACAACGGGAATGCCATGCGCATCCGCGAAATCCGTGAGTTCCTTCGTCGCCTGCGAATAGAGCACACCGCCGCCGGCGATAATCACGGGCTTTTCGGATTTCTTGATCAGCGCGATGGCGTTCGCCAGTTCGTCCGCATCGGGGCGAGGGCGCCGCGTGGTCCAGATGCGCTCCTCGAAGAAGCTCTCCGGATAGTCGAAGGCTTCCGCCTGAACATCCTGGCAAAGCGACAGTGTCACCGGGCCGCAATCATAAGGATCGGTCAGCACCTGCATGGCGCGCTTCAGCGCCGAAATGATCTGTTCCGGCCGGGTGATACGGTCGAAATAGCGCGAGACCGGACGGAAGGCGTCGTTGGCCGAAACCGTGCCGTCGCCAAAATCCTCGATCTGCTGCAGCACCGGATCCGGCGCGCGGTTGGCGAAGACGTCGCCGGGCAGGAAGAGCACGGGAATGCGGTTGACATGCGCCACGCCCGCCGCCGTCACCATGTTGAGCGCGCCGGGGCCGATCGATGTCGTGCAGGCCATGAAGCGCTGGCGGAAGCTCGCCTTGGCATAGGCAATCGCCGCATGCGCCATGCCTTGCTCGTTATGCGCTCGATACGTCGGCAGCTCGCCGCGCACCTGATAGAGCGCTTCGCCGATGCCGGCGACATTGCCATGGCCGAAGATCGCCCAGACGCCGCCGAAGATCGGCACCGTCTTGCCGTCGATGACGGTCATCTGTTTCTTCAGAAAGTGGGTGATGGCCTGCGCCATCGTCAATCGTACAGTCTTGCCCATAGGGCTCCTCCCGCAATTCTCGTATCCGTTTTTCCCCTCCCCAACCCCTCCCCACAAGGGGGAGGGGCTAACCTGTGGCTCTCGCCTCATGACCTTTCAACGTCTCGTCCTCGGAGACGATGAGAGTTGAAGCAGGCGGTGCCCCAAGTTAAAGCCCCGCCCCCTTGTGGGGAGGGGTTGGGGAGGGGTCTATTCGTAATTAAGAACCGAGCCCGCGTGTTTTCAACCACGCCTTGGTCAGTTCACGGAAGCGTCCGGCCATATCCGATATCGCCTGCTCGTCATTGATCGTGCCCGACAGCCAGGCCCGCGCCGCCTCCGAAAAAATCGTGCGTCCCACGGCAAAGCCCTTGACCGAAGGTGCTGCCAGCGTCGCCTCGAAGCCCTTCACCAGCTCGTCCGCCGGCGCCTCCAGCCCGAGCAGCACGATGCCGCGGCACCATGGGTCGTTCTTTGCGATGACGGCGTCGATCTTCTTCCACGCCGCGCTCGATGCCTGCGGTTCCAGCTTCCACCAATCCGGCTTGATGCCGAGCGCATAGAGCTCTTCCATCGCCGTCGAGATGGTGTCGTCGGTGAGCGGCCCGTTCTTGCTGGCGATGATCTCGACCAAAAGCTCGCGGCCCACCTTGCGTGCAGCCTCGAATAGCGTCCGCAGCTTCTCCTGCTGTTCGCTCTTCAGCTCCGCCGGATCGTCGGGATGATAGAAGCACAGGCACTTGATGCAATGATCGAGCGGCCATTCGACAAGCTGCGAGCCGATATCCTGGCTGAACTCGAAGCGCAGCGGCTTAGAGCCGGGCAGCTCGACCGGCCGCCCGATCCAGGCGAAACTCTTGGTCGCCGCGTCGAAGAAGGCATCGCGCCCGAAGCGCTCGTCGATCAGCATCCCATAGCCGCTGCGGCCATCGGCGACACGCGCGGCAGCTTCCACCGCCAGCCGCTTGAAAGCGACGATCTGCTTGTAGTCGACACCGAGTTCGTCGCAGACGCTTGTAAGCTGCGAGCGATGATCGATGGCGAGCGCCATGAGCAGGGGGATGTCGCCCTTGCGGTTCGAGGCCCAGTGAATGTGGTTGATCGCCTCGTCCTTGCGCAGCGCCCGATGCTTGCTGCCGTTCTTCAGGAAGAAATCGAGTTCCGCCCATGTCGGATATTCCGGCGAGCAGAGCAGGCGGGACACCGCGAAGGCACCGCAGGCATTCGCCCAGGTGGCGCAGGTCTTCAGCGGCTCGTCCTTCAGCCATCCCCGCAGGAAGCCGGACATGAAGGCATCGCCGGCGCCGAGCACGTTGAACACCTCGATCGGGAAACCTTCGCCGACGATGCCGGCTTCGAGATCGTCCGAGATCGGCCCGTCATAGACGATGCAGCCCATCGCGCCACGCTTCAAGACGATGGTCGCAGGCGACAGGCGACGAATCTCCTTCAGTGCGCCAAGCACGTCGTCGGCACCGGATGCGATCAGGATTTCCTCCTCCGTACCGATGATGAGATCGCAATCCGGCAGCGTCTCCTTCATCTTCGAAGATACGCGGTCCGACTTCACATAGCGCTCAAACCCTTCCGCATGGCCGGCAAGACCCCATAGGTTCGGGCGATAATCAATGTCGAAGATCACCTTGCGGCCGTTGGCCTTGGCGATACGGATCGCCTTGCGCTGCGCAGCTTCCGTGTTCGGCCGCGAGAAATGCGTTCCCGATACCAGCACCGCGCGCGAGGACTTTATATAGGTCTCGTCGATATCGCCTTCCTCAAGCGCCATGTCGGCGCAGTCGGAGCGATAAAAGATCATCGGCGACACGCCTTCGGCCTCCACTGCCAGAAGCACCAGCGCCGTCAGGCGCTCCTTGTCGGTGACGATGCCGTCTGTCGAAACGCCCTCACGTGCCGATTGCTCGCGAATGAAACGGCCCATCTGCTCATCGCCGACGCGGGTGATCAAGCCCGACTTCAGGCCGAGGCGCGCCGTGCCGATTGCGATATTCGCCGGGCAGCCGCCGACAGACTTGGCGAAGGATGCGATGTTTTCGAGTTTGGAACCGATCTGCTGGCCATAGAGATCGACCGACGAGCGGCCGATGGTGATCACATCAAGCGACAGCCCCGGCTGTGTGCCCGGATTTGGTTCTGCCATCATGTCCTCCCGATCATTTTCAATCCGGCGTGGATGTCCGCCGGTGATATCAATCGATGAAACATCGGTTCCGATTTAATGTCAATTCAGAATGTTTATTCCATTTTTGCTTTTTTGGATTTTGGCTGCCCCAGCTTTCGCCGCCGCTCGGCGATCGCCACCGGCAGCGCCATGGTCAGCGCCATCGAGGCCGAAAGCGAACGGAAGCCGGCAAAGTCGGCCTCCGCCACTTCGAACCAGCAGGCGGCGCTGGTGGCGAGTGGCGAGAACGCCGAATCGGTGATGACGACAACCGGCACGCCGCGCTCCTTCAACATCTCCGCCTGGCCGAGGCTCTCTGCGGCATAGGGCGAAAAACTCGCCGCGATCGCCGCATCCTTCGGCGTTGCGAACTGGACGGTCTCGGCATCGACCCCATTGGGGGACGCGACGATCTGGTGGCGGATATTGAGCTTCGAGAAGGCGTAACTCATATGCGCTGTCAGCGGATAGGAGCGGCGCTTGGCGATCAGATAAATGGTATCGGCCGCCGCCAGAATATCGACGGCCTTGCTGAAAGTCTCCGACTGAACGGTCGCCGCCAGCCGGTTGATGGATTGACCGGCGGCCGAAATGAAGCCGGAAAGCAGATTGGCGTCCTCGTCCTCGCCACCCGATTGCTCCAGCGTCACCAGCCGCTCTTCGTAAGTCAGCGTCCGGTCGCGAAGCCGCTCGCGAAAAATGCTCTGCAGGTCCGAAAAGCCCTCATATCCCAGGTGATGTGCAAGCCGCACCAGCGTCGATGGCTGAACCTCGGAAGCAGACGCGATGCTTGCCGTCGTGCCGAAGGCGATCTCGTCGGGATTGGCCAGCGCAAAGGCCGCGACCTGCGCCAGCCGCTTCGGCATGGTCGCCTTGCGCTCGATGATCGTGCTGCGCAGGCTCTCGAAATCCCTGGGAACGCGGGAGGGGGCCTTGGGGTCGTTGTCCATGTGCTGATCCGAAAATGAAACGTATATTCCAGTTTCCCGACCATAGATGATTTCCATTCCCCGGCATATTTGTTTTTTATTCTGGGAATATCGAGCCATTTCCGCTGTTTGATGGCTTTCACCCGCTTCTTGGCTCGCCAGCCCGTCTTGTCAAAATGGTCCAAGCATTCCAAAATCATGATCGGAGCGGGAGGATATCATGAAGTCACTGGGCGTCGGCTTGATCGGCACGGGCTATATGGGCAAGTGCCATGCGCTTGCATGGAATGCGGTCAAGACCGTCTTCGGCGATGTCGAGCGTCCCCGCCTCGTGCATCTCGCCGAGGCGAACAAGGACCTTGCCGATGCGCGCGCCTCGGAATTCGGCTTTGAAAAGGCGACCGCAGACTGGCGCCAGTTGATCGCCGACCCCGATGTCGATGTCGTCTCGGTCACCACACCGAACCAATTCCATCCCGAAATGGCGATTGCGGCGCTTGAAGCGGGCAAGCACGTCTGGTGTGAAAAGCCGATGGCGCCGACCTTTGCTGATGCCGAGCGCATGCTGGATGCCGCAAGGCGCGCCGGCAAGGTGGCCGTGCTCGGCTACAACTATATCCAGAACCCTATTATCCGCCACATCAAGGCGCTGATCGGCGAGGGCGCCATCGGCCAGGTCAATCATATCCGCGTCGAGATGGACGAGGACTTCATGGCCGATCCGGATGCACTCTTCTATTGGAAGAGCGAATTGTCCGCCGGCTACGGCGCGCTCGACGATTTCGCGGTGCACCCCCTGTCCTTGCTTTGGTATCTCTTCGGTCATGTCGAGGCCGTGGTGACCGACATGGTCAAGCCCTATGCCGATCGCCCCATGAAGGACGGTGGTCGGCGACCGGTCGAGAATCACGACGCGGCCAACGTGCTGATGCGTCTTGGCGGCGGCATCTCCGCCGTGTTGATGGCCAACCGCGCCGCCTGGGGTCGAAAGGGGCGCATAGTCCTGCAGATATTCGGCTCGAAAGGTGCGATCACCTTCGATCAGGAGCGCATGAATGAATTCGAGCTCTACCAGGCCGATGGTCGCGGCAGCGAGCAGGGCTTCCGCAAGATCCTGGCCGCCCCCGCCCACCATCCCTATGACCGGTTCATCCCCGCGCCGGGCCACGGCCTCGGCTTCAACGATCTGAAGATCATCGAATGCCGCGAACTCATTCGTGCGATTTCCGGTGAGCCGTCGGTGATCGTCACATTCGAAGACGGTCTTAGGATAGAAAAGTCTGTTCACGCCATGGCAGAGTCCTATCACCAGCGCCGCTGGATCGAGATCGCCTGACGGCGCTCCGCTCCGGTTGACGACGCAAGGGGCAGGGGATAGGCCTTTGCTCGATACAGTGAATGCGGGAGTGATATCGTGACGGACAGATTGGTGATTATCGGCGCAGGTCAGGCAGGCTTTGCAATGGCGGCCAAGCTGCGCGCGCTCAAGGATACCAGGCCCATCACCATTCTTGGCGCCGAGGATGTGCTGCCTTACCAGCGCCCGCCGCTCACCAAGAAGTACCTGCTCGGCCAAATGAGCTTCGACCGCCTGCTGTTTCGCCCCGAGCAGTGGTTCACCGACAACGATGTCGAGATTCGCCTCTCCACATGGGTCGAGCAGATCAAGCGCGACAAGAAGCAGGTCGTCCTCCAGGATGGCTCCACCATCGACTACGGCACACTGGCGCTGACGACGGGCTCGACGCCGCGTGGCCTGCCGGCCGCGATCGGTGGCGATCTCGAGGGTGTTTATGTCGCCCGCGACAAGCGCGATGCCGATCTTCTGGCCGCCGAAATGCGCCCCGGCCGCCGCGTCCTTATTATAGGCGGCGGTTATATCGGCCTCGAGGCTGCCGCCGTTGCGCGGCATTTGGGCCTTGAAGTCACGGTCATCGAAATGGCCGACCGCATTCTCCAGCGCGTCGCCGCCAAGGAGACGGCGGATATCATGCGCGTCATCCACGAAGAGCATGACGTGCAGATTCGCGAAAAGACCGGCCTCAAGCATCTGATCGGCCGCGACGGCAAGCTCGTCGGCGCCGAACTCTCCGACGGCTCGATCATCGACATCGATTTTGCCATCGTCGGCATCGGCGTTACGCCGAACGACCAGCTCGCCAAGGAATCGGGCCTCGAAGTCGCGAATGGCATCGTCGTCGATGAATTCGCGCGCACCTCCGACCCGTCGATCTTTGCGGCCGGCGATTGCGCGGCTCTTCCCTGGCAGGGTGGGCGCATCCGTCTCGAATCGGTGCAGAACGCCGTCGACCAGGCCGACGCGGCCGCCGCCGTCATCGCCGGCGGCAGCGCACCCTATGAGCCGAAGCCCTGGTTCTGGTCCGATCAATATGATGTGAAACTCCAGATCGCCGGTTTCAATCTCGGCTACGACGAAACGCTTCTGCGCCCCGGCGCTCGCGAAGGCGCGCATTCGATCTGGTACTTCAAATCCGGCAAGTTCATCGCCGTCGATGCGATCAATGATGCCAAGGCCTATGTCAGCGGCAAGAAGATGCTGGAACTTGGCATAAACCCCGACAAGTCCATCCTCGCCGATGGGTCTGCGGATCTGAAGCAATTGCTGGCTTAGAAATAAGCCGGCTTTTCTTCAGGGGCAAAGCCGAAAAAGCGCTTGCGTCCCCCAGCGAATGACTCTATCAGGCTTTCGACCGGAGAGGTGGCCGAGTGGTCGAAGGCGCTCCCCTGCTAAGGGAGTATACCCGAGAGGGTATCGTGGGTTCGAATCCCATCTTCTCCGCCATCATCCCAATGTCCGATCCGGACACACTGTTGCCGCTCCCTAGCCCAGCGATTTTCCAAGCAGACATTTCAGTGATTTTTGCATCGAACATATGTGTTCATGCGAGCGCGTCTTTGCGCGCGGCGGACCTTGTCATCATCGACATGACACGACGATGACAGCACCGCGTAGAATCGCTTTGAGAATCATCCGACGCTTCACAAGCGATTCCACCAGCCGTATTCGCCGATCTGTCACGCGGCTTATTTGTTCGCCTGCTAAAATCCTTGGCTATCCCACCGAATCCGGCCGGAAAACGGTACCAATGTGGCACATCGCCGGGTTCCGCCGTGCTGTCGCTTGGCACTAAACCCCCGCAAAACCAGGGCTTTCTTAACGAAGTATAAAGAAACGGAATGGCCGCATGTCGTATTTGTGACCTTTCAGCAACAGCGCATACGGAAGGCTGTCGTAAATCCCCCAATCGCACAAGTTGGTGATTGCGTGACAGGCCGGGTCTTGTATTTTCAACTTCGGAAGCGAGGGCGGTTGATCGTCCGACTTCTTGAAACACGGTGACGGGGCAGGGAACGCTGCCAAAACGGCGAAAACCCGGATCCGATCGAAACTTTGAATTGGAGGTCAATATG
>NZ_JAUDSA010000019.1:0-208272 GCF_030380805.1 Rhizobium sp. S163
GACGCCGCCTACTCGACCGCCGACGTCGCCAAGCTCACCTATCTCCAGGATCTGGTGAACTCCTACATCAACGCCCGCTACTACCAGGAGCGCATCGCGCTCTCCAGGGCCAACCTGAAATCGCGCCAGGAAACCTACGAGCTGACCAAGTTCCAGCTCGATGCCGGTGCAGCCTCGCGTCTCGACGTCGTGCAGGCCGAAGGTCTGGTACAGTCGACCCAGGCTGAAATCCCGGGCCTGGAAACCAACTTCCGCGTCGCCGCCCACCACATCGCCACCCTGCTCGGCAAGCCGGCCGGCTCGATGGTCGCTGAACTGCAGCGCGGCGGCTCGCAGCCGGTCTTCCGTGCCGGCATCGTCTCCGGCGTTCCGGCCGACCTGATCCGCAATCGTCCCGACATCCGCGTCGCCGAGCGCAATCTGGCCGCCGCCACCGCCAATATCGGCGTGGCCATCAGCCAACTCTATCCGTCGATCTCGCTCTCCGGCTCGATCTCGCCCACCTATGTCAAGGCAGCCGGCGTTTCCGGCGGCGGCCTGACCAGCTGGTCCTTCGGCCCGACGCTGACGCTGCCGATCTTCGACGGTGGCCGCCTGCGCGCCAATGTCGATATCGCCAAGTCCGACGCCAAGACTCAGTACCTTGCCTGGAAGCAGGCGGTTCTGCAGGCGGTCGAGGAAGTGGAAAACGCGCTGTCGGCGGTTCGCCGCGACGCGCAGACGGTTGCGGCACTCCGCGCCCAGGTCAAGACGACCCAGGAAACGCTCGATCTGTCGACCGCCAGCTACAAGGACGGCGCCTCCTCGCTGCTCGACGTCCTCGACGCCCAGCGTCAGGTCTCGCTTGCCCAGGCAAGCCTGGCCGCAGCCGTCCAGCAGATGGCAACCGATTACGTCGCGCTCAACGTCGCCATCGGCGGCGGCTACAACCCGGGCGGCAACGCCGCCCCGGTCAAGCAGGTCGTGGCGAAGGCAAACTGAGACAACGACAGCAATTGAGAAAAAGCCCCGGTTCGCCGGGGCTCTGAGATCGTAAGGCCGGCGCATCGATGATGATGCTCCGGCCTTTTGTTTCGAATGCGAGCGATCACATGCTGGCCTGCACGCTGTACAAGCCGGCATAGATCCCGTCGCGCGCCATCAGATCCTCATGCCTGCCCTCCTCGACGATCCCGCCGGCGGTAAGCACGAGGATGCGGTCGGCGTGGCGGACCGTCGACAGACGATGCGCGATGACGACGGTGGTGCGTCCCTTGGCGAGCCCGAGCAGCGCCTGCTGCACTGCCCGTTCGCTCTCATTGTCGAGCGCGCTGGTGGCCTCGTCGAAGATCAGGATCGCGGGGTTCTTCAAAAACGCCCGCGCGATCGTCAACCGCTGTCGCTGTCCGCCCGAAAGCCGCACCCCGCGCTGGCCGATGTCGGTATCGTATCCATCGGCAAGCGCCATGATGAACTCATGCGCATTGGCCGCCCGCGCCGCAGCCTCCACTTCCGCATCGGTGGCATCCGGCCGCCCATAGCGAAGATTGTCGGCGACCGAGCCCGCGAACAGATAGACGTCCTGCTGCACCACGCCGACATGGCCCCGTAGCGACGACAGGGTGACATCACGGATATCGGCGCCATCGATCAGGATCGACCCCGCCTGCACATCGTAGAAACGCGGAATGAGCGAGCACAAGGTGCTCTTGCCCACCCCCGACGGACCGACCAGCGCCACGAACTCGCCTGGCGCGATGGTGAAGGAGAGATTCTCGAACACGCCTGTCGTGTCGGCATCATAGCCGAAGCTGACATCCTCGAACCTGATTTCCCCCTTCGGCGTCGGCAGCGCATGTGCGCCCGGACGATCGACGATATCGGGCTCGACATCGAGGATCTCCATCGCCCTCACGAAGCCGGTATAGCCCTCCTGCCAGAGCCGCACGAAATTGGCGAGCCGCTGCACGGGATCGACAAGCACCGCAACGCAAAGCAGGAAGGTCAGGAGATCGGCCACCGTCATCGCCGACCACACGATCCGGATGCCGCCGATGACGATGACCAGGATCGTGATGAACTGTGCAAAGCTCTCCGTTCCCACGGAAAACCACGCTTCGCTTCGATAGCCATCCGCGCGACTGACAAGAAAGCGCTCGTTCTGAACGGCGAAACGATCCCTCTCCAGCCCTTCATTGGCGAAGGACTGCACGACGCGGATGCCGGCGAGGCTGTCTTCCAGCTGCTCGTTGACGCCGGCGATCTGCTGCTTGCTGCGTTCAAGCGCGTGGCTCATGCGGCGGTTGAAATGCAGCGCGTAGGCGATCGCGAGAGGCGTCAGCAACAGGATCAACCCTGCCAGGAGAGGATCGATATAGAAGAGCACCAGCATGGCGCCGCCATATTTGAGGATGGCGATCGAGACATCTTCGGGACCATGGTGGAACAGTTCGCCGAGCCAGAGTGAATCACTGGTGATGCGGCTCATCAGCTGTCCGGTGCGCTGGCGATCGTAGAAGCTGAAGGAGAGCTTCTGGCAATGATCGAACAGCTCCTGACGGACGGCTGCCTCGATGCGCGCGCCCATCACATGACCGCGATAATCGACGAAGAACACCGCGATCATCTGCACCGCCAGAAGCGCCAGCATGACAGCGCCGACCTTAAGGATCAGCACGGTGGCCTCCCCCGCATCCGCGATCACGAGAAGGCGGTTCGTGACGATATTGGCGCAGATCGGCAATGCCACGGCGGTCGCAGCGACAAGAATGGCGCAGACGACATCGGCGCAGAGCAGCGGCAGATGCGGACGGTAGTAGCTGAGAAACTTGGCGACCCGAGACCGGCGCCGCGCCTGTTGATCGGCGGTAGCATCAAGCTCGGAAGTGGTCGGGAGTGGTTTACGACGCGGCGCGTCTTTTCGCGCGCGGGCGAATTGAATAGACATGAAGCGGAGTGTCCTTGTGGGTGATCGTTCCTTTCGTTCTGGACAGGATCGCTTTCATGACAGTCTCCCTGGACGAGTTTGCGTTCAGCTTCGCGCCATCCTTAACAGATCGATCGCCGGGCCGCAAACGCCACTCCGCGCAGAAAATCAGAAAAACACGCTTAACGTGCGTTAACGGAGCAATCCGCGCGTCGCCCGACCGTTGGGCCCTCGCCCAGGATTTCGATCCGGATCGAGACATTTCAGTCTCTGTTGCCAGCCGTTTTCGGTCCTTCGTTTCGTTCCGCGACAACGCGTCTGTCGCAGCCTGAAACACCCGCAAGCCTTAACCTTACTGGGTAACCAATCCATTAGCATCCTGTTGAAAACGAAGGCGGTTATGGCAATCTTCAGCCATGACAAACATCCGCTCTCCAAGATTCAACGCCGATGATATGGGACGGTCGCGGGAATGCGAAAGCGTCTGCAAAGGGGCGATAACCGAAGTTGTCCGTCGCGCAATCGCGGCGGGATGGCGTGAAGCAGAAATCGCGCTTCACCTGGCAGACGCAGCAGAAGATTATGTCATCTACCTGGCAACCAAGCCGGACCGTCGCCTGAGGGCGGCAAACAACAACTAGTTGCGAATGGGGGCGACTGACGTCGCCGGAGCAAGGCCTGCTTACGAGGGGAAGCGACCTGCCGGCTCCGAAACATGCGCATCGAGACTGCCTGCGGCGCGATCGCCGCACGATGATTTGAGAGCGGCGTCCCACCCGCCGAACAACAGCATGGCCTCTGAAACGAGGCCATGCTGTTTTATCTTTCAGGGCCTAGTTTTGTTCGCTCAGCCCTGTGGCCGGTTTCTAAAAGCTTCGGCTTCGGCGTAGAACTTCTTTTCCCACTCCTTGTGGTTATCCAGTCCTTCGCGGATGAACGGCGTGAAGACGGCGAGGTTCATCAGCGCCCAGTTGACGAAGCGGGCCGGAAACTTCAGCGGCTTGTCGAAATCAACGAACAGCACCACGCGGGTCTTGTCGGTGTGGTTCCAGGCCTCATGCTCGTAGGCATCGTCGAAGATCAGCGCCTTGCCTTCCTGCCAGTGGCAGATCTGGTCCTTGACGCGGATGGCGAGCTTGTCGGCCGGCTCCGGCACGATCATGCCGACATGCAGGCGCAGCACGCCGTTATAGGGGCCGCGATGCGCCGGCAGATGCTTGCCCGGCTCGAAGATCGAAAACATCGCCGTCTTGAGGCCGGGGATTTTCTGGACCGCGCGCCACGTTTCCGGGCACTGCGCGATGTTCTGTTCCGACTTCACGCCGAAGCCGAGGAGGAAGAAGGTCTTCCAGCCGGAATCGGTCGAGATCGTCTTCACGTCGGTCGAGATATCCTGGAAGGTCGGCAGCTCGCTCTGGCGCACCAACACGCGCTCCAGCTCGGCGCGGATCTGCGGGTATGCGGCCTCGACCTCTTTCGCCCAAGGGAAAGTGGCGTTGTCGTAGACCGGCGGATTGCCGAGCTTGGCGTATTTGTAATTCAGCTTCTCCGCCCAGGCGACGATGCCCATGAAGAACCGGGTAACCGGGCTCGGGCGTCCCATCGGGGCAATGCCCGAGGTGCCGAAGGTCTGTCCCTCGGGCTTGGAATCGGCGGATTTTGGGGAGGTAAGGTCAGCGGTGCTGTCAGTCATGGGTGTTCCAATGCGCGATGCTTAAACTGTCATCTGTCACTCAGGATATGGACATCGCAGCCGATTGCGCAAGTCAGGCCTCTGTGAGGTGAGGTCAAATGTCGCGACCCGGGGGCCATCTCCCCGGTGACGGGGGCTTCCCTCGCATACGACCGGATTCCATTAAAATCAATGGGTGACGGATTTGGAGAACAGGTTGACCACGAGCACGCCAGCGATGATCAGCCCCAGGCCGATGACAGCAGGCGTATCCAGCCGCTGCTTGAAATAGATGAGGCCGACGCTGGAAATCAACACGATGCCGAGCCCGCTCCAGATCGCATAGGCGATCCCAACAGGGATCACTTTCAGCGTCTGCGACAGGCAGTAGAAGGAGGCGGCATAGCACGCGACCATCAGCGCCGTCGGCCAGAAGCGGCTGAACTGCTGCGAAAGCTGCAGCGCCGTCGTGCCGATGACTTCGAGCGCGATCGCCGTAAACAAGAGCGCATAGACCGCAACCGGTGCCATGATGATTTGTCCTCTATTGTAGGGAAGTTAGCGTGCGGTCAGCTCGACCAGGCGTGCCAGAAGCGCCTGGCGCTGCGTGTCGTCGGAGGCGCCACCGATCATGTCGGCGAGCCAGAGGCCATCGGCCGCGAAGCGCACGATCTGCGCATCGATAGACGAGTCCGTGCCTACATATTCCTCGATCCGCCCGTCGATCCACTCCCCCCAGCGCTGCCGCAGCCGCGGCTCGGCAAGAAGCGCGATCGTCACCTGCGCCCAGTGGCCGGCATCGTCAGGGCTGTCGCGCAAGCCGGCGACGGCGTTGAGATAGGCGCGCGTGAAACGGCCATGCGGCACCGGATCCTCGCGCATGCGCTCGTCGAGATCGGCATCGAAGCGCGCCAGGAGATCCTCGAAAAGCGCATCCAGCAACGCGTTCTTGGTCGGGAAATGGTGGAGAAGCCCACCCTTGCTGACCCCTGATGCGCCGGACACGGCATCGAGCGTCACAGCACTCATCCCCTGCTCGTTCGTCAGGCGCGCGGCGACATCCAGCAGCTGCTGGCGGACGATGGCGGGTTGCTTGCGGCGGTGATGAGCGTTTGACATGATGCATAAAGATACCGTCTGGACGGTTTTGTCAAGATACCGCGAAATTTCGATCGCTGGGGCTGGCGCGAAATGTCGCGCTTGGTGGTGCGGGTTCCGGTTGCGATCGAGGCTGCGGCGGTGCATGAAGAGACAAGCTGTGAGGAGCCGCGCCGTGAGCGAGAACACCATTACACTTTACGAGGCCGTCGGCGGCGACGCTACGATCCGGGCACTATCGCATCGCTTCTACGAACTGATGGACACGCTGCCGGAGGCGAGCCACGTCCGCGCGGTTCACCCGCCGACGCTCGAGGGTAGCGAAGCGAAATTCTACGAATACCTGACCGGCTATCTCGGCGGCCCGCCTGTCTATGTCGAGAAATACGGCCATCCGCGCCTCAGAAGCCGCCACTTCATCGCCGAGATCGGTCCCGTCGAGCGCGACGAGTGGCTTTTATGCTTCCGCCAGGCGCTGGAAGAGACCGTTCCGAACCCGAAGCTGCGCGAGATCATCCTTCCGCCGATCGAGCGGCTGGCCGATCACATGCAGAACAAGCAATAGGCTCCCGATAATGACGCTCAATCAGCGCTTCTCGCCGCTTTTCCTGGTGCTCTCAGGCCTCTTCGGCTTTGCCGGCGTGGCGCTGGCCGCAGCCGCCGCCCATCTCGATGGCGACGGGCACTTCCTCGCCTCGGCCTCCGCCATGTGCCTCGCCCATGCCCCTGCCCTTTTGGCACTGGCGCTAGCTGGCGAAAAGCTTAAGACCGCATGGCTCGCCGGCCTGCTCATGGGTCTGGGCACGCTGCTGTTTTCAGTGGATCTGGTGACACTTCGCTTTGCAGGCTCAAGCCTGTTTCCGATGGCGGCGCCCACGGGCGGCTTCGCCATGATGTTCGGCTGGCTGGCAATCGCCGCCGGCGCCGTCTTCCGCAACCGCGCTTAAGACCAAGCGGCTTATGCCTGCTGCGGGATCCGGCCGAAGCGCAGCAGATTGCCGTGCGGATCGTGGATGTAGAACTCTTCCATGTTCCACGGCCGCACCGTCATGTCGCTGAGCTTCTCGACGCCGCGCGCTTGGTATTCCGCGTGGAGCGCGCCGATGCCGCCGCCGCGCAGGTAGACAGATGTGCGCTCGCAAAGCGACCGATCAGCCGTCAGCCAGAAATGCAGTTCCATCTCGTCGCGACGCAGGATGAGATAATCCTTGTCCTGATAGACGATCGTCTCGAAGCCGAGCCCGCCGCGATAAAAGGAAAGCGTCTCGCCGATATCGAGCGACGGCAAAACGGGAAGAACCTCGATACGATCTGGATTGTCAGCCACCATCGCTCAGATCCCGTCCACGACTTGAAAGCCCTCGAACACGGGCGGCCCCTTATACATCGTCTTGCGGTCGCCGGCATTGCGATGGGCGGCGCGGAACTGCTCGGACTTCGTCCAGTTGAGGAAATCCTCTTCGCTGCGCCAGATCGTGTGCGAGGAAAACAGCGTATAGCCCTCCTCCGCATTCTCGCGACCGCGCAGCAGCCGGAATTCAACGAAGCCGGGCACCTCCGAAATGCTGGAATCGCGGTTGCGCCAGACGCTTTCGAATTCCGCCTCCGACCCGATCGACACCTTGAAGCGGTTCATCGCGATAAACATGGGAGCACTCACGCCTTGCGTTTCCTCTCGGCCTCGGGAGCCTCGAAGGCTACCACGTTCCGGCCGTCGAGCGCATCCCGTCCAAGCGGCTTTTCCGGCAATTCGCCGGGCATGCGCGCTTCCCAGATCGGAAACTGCTCGACATTGGGATAGTACCTGCGCCGCTCTTCGCGTTCCATCATCAGCTCATAGAGTTCGGGCACCATGCCATCGCCATTGTGGGCGGCCAGCTTGTGCAGGCCGATCAACGTGTACCCTTCCGGGTGTCTATCGCTCATCGGGTGGCGTTTCGCTCGTTCATCGTCGTCAACGCCCGCTCGAGGCTCGACTTGCTGCCGTTGCGCAGCGGAATGAAGGTCTTGCCAAACTTCTTGCAGCCGGTCTTTACCCGAAGGCAAGCATCATGGCTGATACAGTCGATCGGGCAAAAGACGCAGTCGACGGAGGGAAGCACCGTATCGATGCGCGATACAGCCTCGCGCAGACCGCCATCGTGGTGGATCAGCTCGGCGCCGAAATTGCTGCAGATCTGGCGCAGATGCGCCACCTGGCAGTCGCGCCCGCCGACATAAAGGAAGCTGCGGCCATCGAGCTTGGAACGTCCGGAGGTCTCCTCAACCGTGCTTGTATCCGCACTCACGCGGATTTCCCGGTTAGAACCCTTCTTCGCCTTACGCGCCATTGACCACCCGTTCGTTCATTGATCGGCACACGATTGCTGCGTGTGTGGGTGGACCTTAGTAAACTTGATTTTTAGAGTAAAGTATAAAGTTGATTATTTTGATCATATTTTCTGGACGGCCCGATTTTATCGTCGGGCCGCCTGCTGTCAGCGACCCGATGTGACCTGCACTTCCTGTGTAAAGGTCCAGACCGGCTTGCCCCATTCCGATGGCAGCGGCGGGAATGGCGCGGCGCGGCGAACGCCATCGACAACGGCTGCATCGAGTTCGGGAATGCCCGAACTGCGCGCCACCGAGAGGCCGCTCAGGCCGCCGGAGCCGTTGATGCTCAGCCGGATGCGAACGCTCATCGCGGCGTTCATGCGCTTGTATTGAGAAGGCACACGAACGGACCGCCGGATTTTCGATTGCACCTTGCCCGGATAGTTGGCGACTGCGGCGCTACCGGAGCCACCGCGATTCCCGGCGCTGCGCGAATCCTGGTCCGAGGCTTGGTCGACGCCATCCGACGCACCGCGCCGGCTATCCTGCTTGTTCTCGCCCTGGGAGCCCGAGCGCGTAACGACCTTCTTCGGCGGTTGCTTTTTCTCGACCGGCTTCGGCTTCTCGACAGGCTTCTGCGCCACCGGCTTCGGATCGGGTTTCGGCACGGTCTCCGGCTCAGGCGGAATTTCCGCCGTCTCGGTCGGCTGCACCGGCGCTACATCCTCTGGCGTCGTGGGCGTCGTCGGCGTGATCTCCGGCTGAACCTGCGTCGGCACCTCGGTCGCCATCGGCTGAACCACGGAGGTCTCGGCCGGCACCTGCGATGTCAGCACCTCCGGCTCGACCGCCGTCATGTTCTCGGGCGAGACACGCGTCACTTCCTGCGTCGGCGCGACAGGCTGCGGATCGACCGGCTGCGCGTCGGGCTGAACCTCGGTCGGCTGCTGCGCGGCCTCGGGCTGCACCTCTTCCGCCACGATCTCTTCCGGCTGCGGTTCGGTCGTCTCCTCACCCGCTGATGCCTGGTCGAGATCGGAATCGCCGAGCATGATCACGCTCACCGTCTCGCCCGCCTCTTCCTCCGGCTGCTCCGGGGTGACGACGACGCCGACGATCAGCGCGATGGCAAGCGCGCCGTGGAATATGAAGGAACCGATGCAGGCAGCCGTCACGCCGAGCTTGCCGCGATGCGGCCGGGTGGCCGCCGGCATCTCGACGCTCGCATCCATCAGCGGCGCGGCGGCATGGCCGTTGCTCGCGCTGCGCGGATCCTGCGGGAAGGACGCTATCTGCGCCTGGCGGGCATAGTGGACGACAGCCTCAGCGGCCGGCTGGCGCGCGACGTTACGAAGATCAGACAACTCGTGGCCGGGATGCATGCCCGGATTGTTGTCGTTCACACCGCCATCGGCGACCGTCTCGTCGAAGAGAACCTGTCTCGGCTTTGATCTCGCTGAAACCACCATTTTGGATGCCTTGTACCACTGCAACGCAAGAGGCCGGGGCTACCCCCGGCCGTCGCTCAACCTTCGAAAGGAATGGAAACCTGGGAGCGGGTCACAAGACCCTTCATGCACTCACCCTTGTCGGGGCCTTCGCACGCCGGCGTGTCGTTGATCAGCACCCGCGTCACCGCCTCGCATTTCACATTCGGCATATCGAACTGCCGCACCCGCTTCTTGCCCTGCGGCAGATCGCGGAAATCGAGAACCGTGATCTTGTCGACGGCGTTCTTGTCGTTGAAGAAAGCAAGCTCGAAGGAGACCTTGGTGATGTCTTGAGGCAGCGTGTTCAACGCCACGAAGGTCATCATGCAGCCCTTCTGCGATGCCGCCAGCCCGTTGAGCTCCACATCGAGCGCCGCCTTCGGCGCGGCTGCCGCGGCGGGCTCCTGCGCATAGGCCTGGATCGCGCCCGTCAGCACCAGAGAGCCGGCCGCCAAAAGCGTTGCAAATCGTGTGACCGGCCTCGTGACTACCATTGTGTCTCTCCACTGAATTTCAGAAACTTGACTTACAAAGTCCGCTATTGCGTCTTTAAAAAATGATGACTATGAGAGTCAAGATACTTGTAGGTCGCAGGGGCCTTTTTTGGCCTACCTAGAGAAGCAAAAAAGCCAACGAAATGATGGTCGAGAAGACGGACACACTGAAGCAAACGCTATTGGCGCGCGACGCCGTGGCCGACGTCCGAATCCTGGAGAGCAGCGAGATTTTTCGCGGCGCCAACGAGATCGTCATTCGCCACGATGGCGCTTTGTACCGCATGAAAATCACCCGCCAGGGCAAACTAATTCTGAATAAGTAGGGGTAGACAATGACTGAGAACACCAAGCCTTCACCGGCCGAAATCCGCGCGTTCCGCGCCGAAAATCCGAAGATGCGCGAGCGCGATATCGCCGCCCAGCTCAAGGTTTCCGAGGCAGCGCTCGTTGCAGCAGAAGTCGGCATTTCCGCCACCCGCATCGACGGCAGCGCGCTCAAGCTTCTCGAACGCGTCGCCGAGCTCGGCGAAGTCATGGCCCTCTCGCGCAACGAGAGCGCCGTTCACGAAAAGATCGGTGTCTACGAGAACATCAAGACCGGTGGCCAGGGCGCCATCGTGCTCGGCGAGAACATCGACCTGCGCATCTTCCCGAGCCGCTGGGTCCACGCCTTCGCCGTGACCAAGAAGGATGGCGACCAGGAACGCCTGAGCCTCCAGTATTTCGACAAGGCCGGCACCGCCGTGCACAAAGTGCATCTGCGCCCGGCCTCCAACGTCGATGCCTATCACTCTATCGTGAACGACCTCAAGATCGAGGACCAGTCGCAGGACTTCGTCGCGGACGACAGCAAGACGGTAGCCGACGAGAGCGGCAGCGTCACCAAGGACGAGCTGCGCGACCACTGGAGCAAGATGACGGACACGCACGAATTCTTCGGCATGCTGCGCAAGCTGAAGATCGGCCGCCAGGCCGCCGTGCGCACCGTTGGCGACGACTTCGCCTGGCAGCTCGACAACACCGCGACCGCAGAGATGATGCACGCTTCGGTGAAGTCGGGTCTGCCGATCATGTGCTTCGTTGGCAATGACGGCATCGTCCAGATCCACTCCGGCCCGATCTTCAACATTCAGCCGATGGGTCCGTGGATCAACATCCTCGACGAGACCTTCCACCTGCACCTGCGTCAGGACCACATCGCCGAGACCTGGGCCGTGCGCAAGCCGACCAAGGATGGCGACGTTACCTCCGTCGAGGTCTACGGCGCCAATGGCGAAATGATCATCCAGTTCTTCGGCAAGCGCCACGAAGGCTCCGCGGAGCGCGCAGACTGGCGCGACATCGTCGAAAGCCTGCCCAAGGCGACCAGCGTTGCGGCGTAAGCCGAAGGAGATGACGATGTCGAACCACAATCGCGGGGCATCCACGACGACATCCATGCTGCGGGGACTCATGGCCCTGCCGCTGGCAGCCTCGCTCCTCGCCTTCTCGCCGGCTGCTCATGCCGAAGACAAGATCGACAGCACCCGCCTGATCTCGATCGGCGGCGACCTCACCGAGATCATCTACGCGCTCGGCGAAGAAAAGCACCTGATCGCCCGCGACACGACCAGCCTGTTTCCCGAACAGGCCCTGAAGCTGCCAGACGTCGGCTACATGCGCGCGCTGTCGCCCGAAAACATCCTCGCCATGAACCCGACGGCGATCGTCGCCGTCGAGGGTTCCGGCCCGCCGGAAGCGCTGACGGTGCTGCGCAGCGCCAGCGTCCCCTTCGAGACGGTGCCGAACGCCTATACCCGCGACGGCATCCTCGCCAAGATCGACAAGGTCGGCGTGCTCCTCGGTGTCGAGCCCAAGGCCGCCGAACTGCACAAGCAGGTCGCGACCGATCTCGATGCCGCGATTTCAGACGCTGCCAAGCACCCGGAAAGCGAACGCAAGCGCGTTCTCTTCATCCTCAGCATGCAGGGCGGCAAGATCATGGCCTCGGGCACCGGAACGGCGGCCGATGGCATCATCAAGCTCTCCGGCCTGGTCAACGCCGTCGGCACCTTCCCGGGCTACAAGCCGCTGACGGACGAGGCGATTATCGAGGCCAAGCCCGACGTCATCCTGATGATGAACCGTGGCGATGGCGCAGGCACCAAGAACGAAGACCTGATGAACCAGCCGGCGCTGGCGCTGACGCCCGCCGTGCAGAACAAGGCGATCATCCGCATGGACGGCCTGCACCTGCTCGGCTTCGGACCGCGCACCGCAAGCGCCGTGCGCGAGCTCACCAAGGCGATCTACGGGGGCTGACCATGGCGGTACTGAACGACATGGACGGACGTCGCATCGTGTTTTCGGCCTCGGGGATGCGTGAGCGTCACCGGGCCGGCGATCGCTCGCTGCTGGCACTGGCGGTCATCGCGCTGCTGGTGGTCGGCTCCGTCCTGTCGTTGCTGTTCTCCGTCACGACGGGCGCCTCGGATGCGTCCTTCCTCGACGTGATCGCCAATGTCGCCGGATCGGATGATGCGCTCAGCATGCGCGACCGCATCATCATCTTCGACATCCGCATGCCCCGCGCCATCCTCGGCTTCCTCGTCGGCGGCTCGCTGGCGGTGTCGGGCGCCGTCATGCAGGGCCTGTTTCGCAACCCGCTGGCCGATCCCGGCCTCGTCGGCGTCTCCTCCGGCGCCGGCCTCGGCGCTGTCGTCATGATCGTGCTCGGCGGCGGCTTTGTCGCTCCGCTCTACGTCCTGCTCGGCATCTACGCGCTTCCATTCGCAGCCTTCGCCGGCGGCCTCGCCACGACGCTGCTCCTCTACCGGATCGCCACCAGCAACGGCCAGACCTCCGTCGCGACCATGCTGCTTGCCGGCATCGCGCTCGGCTCGCTTGCCGGCGCCATGACCGGTCTGCTCGTCTACATGGCCAACGACCAGCAGCTACGCGACCTCACCTTCTGGGGCATGGGCTCGCTTGCCGGCTCGACATGGACCAAGATCGCCGCCGCCGGCCCGATCATCCTCCTGTCCTTCATCGCCGTCCCCTTCCTCGCCAAGGGCCTCAACGCGATCACGCTTGGCGAAGCCGCGGCCTTCCACATGGGCGTTCCCGTCCAGCGGCTGAAGAACATCGCCATCGTCACCGTGGCGGCCGCGACAGGCGCATCTGTCGCCGTCAGCGGCGGCATCGGCTTTGTCGGCATCGTCGTGCCGCATGTGCTTCGCATGGCGATCGGGCCGGACCACCGCTATCTCCTGCCGGCCTCGGCGCTCCTCGGCGGTTCGCTCCTGATCTTCGCCGACGTGATCGCCCGCACCATCGTCGCGCCCGCCGAACTGCCGATCGGCATCATCACCGCGGCCGTCGGCGGCCCGTTCTTTCTCTGGATCCTGCTGCGCCAGCGTTCCCGCCTTGCCCTTTGAGTATCTGCCATGATCGAAGTCTCCGGCGTCTCCGTCCGCCTGTCGGGCAAAACCATCGTTGAAGACGTCGGCTTCACCGCAGCATCCGGCAAGCTGACGGCGATTGCCGGGCCCAACGGCTCCGGCAAGACGACCACGATGAAAGCAGTATCCGGCGAACTGCCCTATAACGGCTCGATCCGCATCAACGGCGAAGACGTGCGCGGGCTGCAGCCATACCAGCTGGCGGCCGTGCGCGGCGTGCTGCCCCAGGCAAGCAACATCTCCTTCCCCTTCACCGTGCGCGAAATCGTCCGCATGGGCCTGACCTCGGGGCTGAACCGCAATCCCGAGCGCGCCGAGCAGACGGCGGCCAAGGCGTTGTCTTCGGTCGATCTCGACGGCTACGAAGGGCGCTTCTACCAGCACCTCTCCGGTGGCGAACAGCAGCGCGTGCAGCTTGCCCGCGTGCTTTGCCAAATCTCCGAGCCCGTCGTCGATGGAAAGCCGCGCTGGCTCCTTCTCGACGAGCCGGTCTCCAGCCTCGATATCAGCCACCAGCTGACGATCATGCGGCTTGCCCGCGCCTTCTGCGACGCCGGCGGCGGCGTCATCGCCGTGATGCACGACCTCAATCTGACGGCGCTCTTCGCCGACCAGATCATTCTCATGCAGCAGGGTGGCCTCGCGGCCCGAGGCACGGTGCACGAGGTGCTGACCGACGAGACCATGCACTCGGTCTTCGGTTGCCCGCTGCGCATCAACAAGGTGCCCGACGACGGCACCCCTTTCGTACTCGCCCACAGCGCCGTCGGCGGCTGATCACGCGCGGAACCTTTTGCCCACAACCCGCGTTAAGCCATTGATTTGGGTCATTGCCGGGCATCTGTGTTCATGCAAGCTTGCGTTCTGATCCTGTGTTTAACCAGGCGGTGCGAAACCGCGCCGTAACAATGGAGAAAACCATGGCATCTTTCCTTCAGTCCGGCCGTCACCGTCGCAATGGCAGCGCCGCTCTCCACAACATCGAGGCAACGGTCGAGGACCAGATCGCATCCCTTCAGGATGAAATCGCGTCGCTGACGAAGCTGATCAGCAAGAACTCGCGCAAGCAGAGCGATAGGCTGACTGCCCAGGCAGCCTCCGGCTACGAAGATCTGGTTGCCCGCAGTGAGGACTTGCTGCGCGACCTGCAGGATGGTTATCTGCGCGGCGCTTCCGAAGTGCGCGACACCGTTCGCAGGCACCCGGTCGCCACCATCGGCGCTGCTGCCGCATTCGGACTGGTCGTTGCCCTCCTGGCACGACGCTAAGGAGGCTAGATGCTGTTCCCGATCCTCAGCCTCCTGGTAGGCACGAGTGTTCACCGCACCGTTGCGCGCACCAAGCGCAACGGTATTTTCATTGCCATCGCCGCGATTTTCGTGCTGACCGCCTATGCGCTTGCCGTCACAGCCGGCGCGATCTGGCTTGCCGGCATCTACGGCGCCGTCGGAGCAGCACTCTTCCTCGCGGCCTGCGCACTTCTGATCGCCATCATCGTGATGATCGTCATGAGGGTGATGAATGCGCAGGAAGCCCGACGCGCCAGGGAACGTAAGCAGGCGTTCGAGACGGCCGCTGCGGCCAGCCTCGGGATCATCCGCTCGCAGCCGCTTCTGACCGCCGGCGTCATTGCCGCCATGGTCGCCGCCAATCTCTTCACCTCGAAGGATCGCGACTGACGGCACTGGCGCTTGCGCTTGCGCTGAACGCATAAAAAAACCGGCGCCCGCAAGGGTCAGCCGGTTTTTCATTGTCTGATCAATGCGCTCTCAGAAGGCGAAGGCCTTCGAGGTCAGCGGCGACGAGGTCGCATCCGGTCCGAAATCGGCCTCACCGGTGATCTGCAGCATTTCCTGCAGCCGCTGGCGGGCGCGATTGACGCGGCTCTTGATCGTTCCGACCGCGCAGCCGCAGATTTCGGCCGCTTCCTCGTAGGAGAAGCCGGATGCGCCGACCAGAATGATCGCTTCGCGCTGGTCGCTCGGCAATTGCTCAAGCGCCTTCTTGAAGTCCTGCAGGTCAAGCGCGCCATATTGCGACGGGTGCGTTGCCATGGATTCCGTGAACAGGCCATCGCTGTCCTGGATCTCGCGGCCCGCCTTGCGCATCTGGCTGTAAAGCTCGTTGCGCAGGATGGTGAAGAGCCAGGCCTTCATGTTGGTGCCCATCTCGAAGTGGTCCTGCTTGGCCCATGCCTTCATGATGGTGTCCTGCACGAGGTCATCAGCGCGGTCATGACGACCGATCAGCGAGATGGCGAATGCGCGCAGGCTTGGGAGAGCCGAAAGGAGCTCGCGTTTGAAGCTTGGTTGCTGCTTGTCCATAGATCAACCTTCACTTCGCTGCTTTGGCCGAGGCCATTTCGGCCTGGTCGAGCTTTTCGAGGAGATCGAGGAAACGATCGGGGATCGCTTCTTCCTGAACGGCAGCGTAAAGCGACCTCAAACGCACCCCGATCTGGCTGTTGGGATCCATGATGTCGCTTGCACGTAACTCAGCGCGTTGGCCGTCTATGTCTTCGTTGTTCCGGCTTGTCATTAACTTTTCACTTCTTGTCCGTTGTCTCTAAGCCTCGCGTACCGCTGCGGGAAAACCTTCATTCCGGTCCCCCGCCGCCTCGGTCGAATTCTCGCCGGACAACCCTCTCGGAATGCATGTCGTGTCGCAGGTCAGTTTACGATGAGCCCCTTCTCGTGGGCAGTAGAATGCGCGGTGGTAAAAAAAGTTCCTGATCATCTGGAACTTTTTTCAGGTAGTGTGCGTTCTCGATGCACTGGAGCTGTTTTTCGGCCCTGCTTATGGGAGCTTTCTATGACACTTTCTACTCGAATTGCGCCGCACCTTCCTTATCTGCGCCGCTATTCACGGGCGTTGACCGGCACACAGACATCAGGCGACGCTTATGTCGCCGCAGTGCTTGAGGCAATCATTGCCGACATATCCATTTTCCCTGACACATCGAATGACCGCGTCGCACTCTACAAACTGTTCACGACGCTGTTTGGTTCCTCGACGGTGCAGATTCCCGAGCCCTCCTCCCCCTATGCCTGGGAGCAGCGCGCCACCATCAACCTCGGCAAGGTCTCGCCGCGCGCCCGCCAGGCCTTCATCCTGGCCTCGGTCGAAAACTTCCGCGTCGGCGAAATCGCCGAAATCCTCGACAGCGAGGAGAGCGAAGTGGCGACCCTGCTCGACAGCGCATCGCGCGAGATTTCCCGCCAGGTCGCGACGGATATCATGATCATCGAGGACGAACCGCTGATCGCCATGGATATCGAACAGATGGTCGAAAGCCTCGGCCACCGCGTCACCGGCATCGCCCGCACCCACACGGAAGCCGTGGCGCTCTACAACAAGACCAAGCCGAGCATGGTTCTCGCCGACATCCAGCTTGCCGACGGCAGCTCGGGTATCGACGCGGTCAACGACATCCTCAAGACCTCGAGCGTGCCGGTGATCTTCATCACCGCCTTCCCCGAGCGCCTTCTGACCGGCGAGCGTCCCGAGCCGACCTTCCTCGTCACCAAGCCATTCAATCCTGACATGGTCAAAGCTCTGATCAGCCAGGCGCTTTTCTTCAACGAAAGCACGAAGGCAGCCGCCTGACGCTATATTTCAGCAATTGCGGAACAATGCGAAAAGGGGAGCGTTCCAGTCCATCTGCAGCGCTCCCCGGATATTAAGATTTTATCTAGCGCTTGCCTCTAAAAAGAAGCGGTGGGCGGACTTTAGGGTCTGCTGGCGGCATAAACGGATTGAAGGAAGGGCGGCTGGGTGAAGAGGACTGGACCATTGGCCGGCATGCCCTTCGCATTGGAAGGCAAGGAGCTCTTGATGGAGCGGGCGCTCGCGAGCGCCGGCATCGCCGTTGTCTATCAGGATCCCGACCTCGGTATCGTCTACGCCGAGAACCTTCCCGCGCATCTTGAACACGCCGTTCTCCCAGGCGGCAGCGACGCCGACATGTTCGGCGAGGTCCACGCACGCAATCTCGAAACACTGAAGCGCAAGGTGCTGGAAACCGGCACCCCGGCCAGCACCGAGGCCGACATAACCATCGACGGTGAGATGCGCACCTACGAAATCAAGGTGCAGCGCGTCACGCTCGGCCATGAAATCGGCCTGCTGTCTGTTATCACCGAGATCACCGAGACCAGACACCGCGAGAAGGTGCTGAAGTCGCTTCTGCGCGAACTCTCGCACCGCTCGAAAAACCTGCTTGCCATCATCCAGGGCATCGCCACGCAGACCGCCCGAAACACGCTGTCACTCGACAGCTTCCTTGTGAAGTTCCGCGGCCGGCTTCAGTCACTGTCGAACTCGCAGGATCTCATCACCGACAGTAGCTGGCGCGGCGCCTTCCTGTTCGAACTCACCCGCAAGCAATTCGCCCCCTATTGGCCGGAGAGCGCCGGCCCCCTGCCCGTCACCGGGCTCAATGTGCACCTGACGCCTAACGCCGCCGTCCATGTCGGCCTTGCGCTCCACGAGCTGATCGTCAATTCGGCGACCTTCGGCGCCATTGCCGGCGGCGCACCCGCGATCGCGCTCGACTGTCAGGAAACCACGCACGGCGACCGCAAGGCGATCAGTTTCACCTGGACCGAAACGCTGCCCAACGACGAAGTCCACGAATTCAGCGACAACAGCTTCGGCCGCATCGTGCTCGAGCGCGTCGTGCCGTCGTCGGTCAACGGGAAGGCGGACCTGCGCCTGACGCCGGGCCGCATCGAGTACCACCTGCTGATCCCCGACACGGAATTCGAGATCCTGAAGCGCGCGCCGCAACAGGTCGGCGGCGTCTGACCGTCACCACCTGACATTCCATCGATTTTTATTGAATACCGCGCACAAGAAAACAGCCAGTGCGAGGGCGGCGCACCGGCTGTTTTCACTCACCGGGAGGGGACCGTGAGTGTGATCCGAAGGTGGTTTGGGGGCGCGCATTTTTGGGTCGATGCGATCACCATTCGGATATCGCCATAACGGGCTATGCGAGGAATGGTTCCCGCTCTTCACGAAAAATCTCTGATTTTTTCAATTATTCTTCCGCTGTGAAGATCGGCGCGGCCGCAAGCGCCCATCGAGCAACTTGACAGCAATCAACTCAAAATCAAAAAACTGTTCAAAAACAGCAGGATGCACCACCCTTCAAGACTGCCCTATGCTAAAATTTTACCGTTTGATAAATTTTTTATCCTGAGTTACGCTTCGTTCCACTGGCCGTTTACCTATAATGAGGGAACTTCAATGGAACGTCTGGACACTGGGATTCATGCTGGCCGGCTTTCGCCCGCCGAGTATGACAAGAATTTCTCCGATCTTCACCCCCGCCTCGACAAGCACGAGGCTCTGGTCGCCTCCGACCGCTGTTATTTCTGTTATGACGCGCCCTGTATGACGGCCTGTCCCACCGCCATCGATATCCCGCTCTTCATCCGGCAGATATCGACTGGCAATCCCCTCGGCTCCGCCAAGACCATCTTCGATCAGAACATCCTGGGCGGCATGTGCGCCCGCGTCTGTCCCACCGAAGAGCTCTGCGAGCAGGCCTGTGTGCGCAACACTGCCGAGGAACGCCCCGTCGAGATCGGCCGCCTGCAGCGCTACGCCACCGACGCGGCCATGCAATCAGGCAAGCAATATTACACCCGCGCTGCTTCGTCAGGAAAGAAGATCGCCGTCGTCGGCGCCGGCCCGGCCGGTCTTGCCGCCGCGCACCGCCTCGCCGTCAAGGGCCACGAGGTCGTGATCTATGACGCCAAGCCGAAATCCGGCGGCCTCAACGAATACGGCATCGCCACCTATAAATCCGTCGATGGCTTCGCGCAGAAGGAAGTCGACTATGTGCTCTCGATCGGCGGCATCGAGGTCAGGCACGGCCAACTGCTCGGCCGCGACTTCCAGCTCGCCGACCTGCAACAGCAATATGACGCCGTCTTCCTCGGCATCGGCCTCTCGGGCGTCAACGCGCTCCGCGTCGAGGGCGAGAACCTCGCGGGCGTCGACGACGCTGTCGATTTCATCGCCGCGCTGCGCCAGACTGACAACAAGGCCGACATCGCCATCGGCCGCCGCGTCATCGTGCTCGGCGGCGGCATGACCGCCATCGATGCGGCCGTGCAGGCAAAGCTGCTTGGCGCCGAGGAAGTGACCATCTGCTACCGCCGCGGCAAGGAGCACATGAACGCGTCCGAATTCGAGCAGGATCTGGCGACATCCAAGGGCGTCATCATCCGCCACTGGCTGGCGCCGAAGGCGATCCTTGCTCAGGACGGCAAGGTCGCGGCGCTTGAGGTCGAATACACCACGCTGTCGGAAGGTCGCCTGGCGACCACGGGCGAAACCGGCGTCATTGGCGCCGACCAGATCTTCAAGGCGATCGGCCAGGCGCTCGTCTCGTCGAGCCTCGGAAGCCTGCGCCTGGAATCCGGCCGCATCGTCGTCGATGCCGAAGGCCGCACCTCGCTTGACGGCGTCTGGGCCGGCGGCGACTGCGTCTTCGGGGGCAACGACCTCACCGTCTCGGCCGTCGCCAATGGCCGCGACGCCGCTGAATCCATTCACCGCATGCTGGCTGCCGATGCGCAGCCGGCCGTTGCCGTCGCCTGAAGGGGAGAGTGAACCATGGCTGATCTCCGCAACAATTTCGTCGGCATCAAATCGCCGAACCCCTTCTGGCTCGCCTCGGCGCCGCCGACAGACAAGGCCTACAACGTCGAGCGCGCCTTCAAGGCGGGCTGGGGTGGCGTGGTCTGGAAGACGCTGGGCGAGGAAGGCCCACCGGTCGTCAACGTCAACGGCCCGCGCTACGGCGCGATCTGGGGCGCCGACCGCCGCCTGCTCGGCCTGAACAACATCGAGCTCATCACCGACCGCGACCTCTACACCAACCTGCGCGAAATGAAGCAGGTGAAGATGAACTGGCCGGACCGCGCGCTGATCGCCTCGATCATGGTCCCCTGCGAGGAGGAGAGCTGGAAGGCGATCCTGCCGCTGGTGGAAGAGACCGGCGCCGACGGCATCGAGCTCAACTTCGGCTGTCCGCATGGCATGTCCGAGCGCGGCATGGGTGCCGCAGTCGGCCAGGTGCCTGAATATATCGAAATGGTGGTGCGCTGGTGCAAGCAGTACACCCGCATGCCAGTCATCACCAAGCTGACGCCCAACATCACCGACATCAGGAAGCCGGCCCGCGCGGCCAACGCCGGCGGCACCGACGCGGTCTCGCTGATCAACACGATCAACTCGATCACCTCGGTCAATCTCGACACCTTCTCGCCGGAACCCTCGATCGACGGACGCGGCAGCCATGGCGGCTATTGCGGCCCGGCGGTCAAGCCGATCGCGCTCAACATGGTGGCCGAGATCGCCCGCGATCCGGAAACTCAGGGCCTGCCGATCTCGGGCATCGGCGGCGTCACCACCTGGCGCGACGCGGCCGAGTTCCTCGCGCTCGGCGCCGGCAACGTGCAGGTCTGCACGGCGGCAATGACCTATGGCTTCAAGATCGTCCAGGAGATGATCTCGGGCCTCTCCGACTGGATGGACGCCAAGGGCCACCGCAACCTCGACGACATTACCGGCCGCGCCGTGCCCAACGTCTCCGACTGGCAATATCTGAACCTCAACTACATCGCCAAGGCCAAGATCGACCAGGACGCCTGCATCAAGTGCGGCCGCTGCCACATCGCCTGCGAGGACACCTCGCACCAGGCGATCACCCAGTTCGTCAACGGCGTCAGGCACTTCGAGGTGATGGAAGACGAATGCGTCGGCTGCAACCTCTGCGTCAACGTCTGTCCCGTCGAAAACTGCATCACCATGGAGCAGCTTCCATCCGGCAGCCTCGACGAACGCACCGGCAAGACCGTCGACCCCAACTACGCCAACTGGACGACGCACCCGAACAACCCGATGGCCCGGCAGGCCGCGGAGTAAGCAAGTCCAGCCATCAGAATACAAAGCCGCAAACTGTAAAGCGACACTTTACAGTTTGCGGCTTTGTGATTATATGTCCTCATGAGGATACGGAATATTCTCCATAAAGGCCTTCGACGGTTCGTCGTCGATGACGACGCGTCCGGCCTCCAGCCGGCGGTCGTGGCCAAGCTGCGCCGCATGATTTCTTATCTGCAGGATATGCAGACGGAAGACGAGCTAAGGGCTATTCCAAGCTGGAAAGCACACCAACTCACAGGCGACCGGAAAGGCACCTGGAGCCTGTTTGTCACCAAGAACTGGCGGCTTACATTTCGTATCGACAACGCGGAGATCGAGATTATCGATCTGAACTACGAAGACTATCACTAGGAATGACCCCATGACGGACGCACTTGGTATTCGCGTAAAAAGCCCCGCCCATCCCGGCGACTTTCTGAAGCACGAGGTTCTGGAAGAGCTTGCGCTTTCGGTCACCGACGCCGCGCGCGTCCTCGGCGTGACCCGTCCTGCCCTTTCCGCCCTGCTCAACGAGAGGGCGTCACTCTCGCCGGAAATGGCGCTGCGATTCGAAAAGGCGTTCGGACTTTCCATGGATACGCTGATGAGAATGCAAAACAGCTTCGACATTGCTCAGGCCCGCAAGCGTGAGAACGACATCAACGTCAAGCCTTATCGCCCCGGCTCGTACGCGTAACACCACCCAAAAACACCTTCCGATAAGCCCCCGGGCTGGTCCCCAGCCGCCGACGAAAATGATGCCGCATCGTTGCCGGTGTGCCGAAGCCGCAGGCGGTCGCGATGTCGTCGAGCGATGCCTCGCCCTTTCGCTCCAGGAGTTCGCGCGCATGCCGCAGCCGCTCGTTAAGCAACCATTCGCCGACGCTCGATCCCGTCGTTGCCTCGAAGCGGCGCTGAAAGGTCCGCTGGCTCATCCCCGCTTTCGCCGCGAGCAGGCTGATCGGCTGATCCTCGTCGAGCCGCGACCGCATCCACTCGATGAGCGGGCCGAGGCGTACGCCTTCGCGCGGCTGCGGCACGGGAGCCCGGATAAACTGCGCCTGCCCGCCCTCGCGATGCGGCGGCACGACGAGGCGCCGGGCGACCGAATTGGCCGCCTCCGCGCCGAAATCGCCGCGCACCACATGCAGACAGAGATCGATACCGGCGGCACTGCCCGCCGCCGTCAGCATCCGCCCCTCATCCATGTAGAGCACATCGGCGTCGAGCCCGATCTCGGGATAGCGCTCGGCGACGGAAGCGACATAACGCCAGTGCGTCGTCGCCCGCTTGCCCGCAAGCAATCCCGAGGCGGCCAGAACAGCAACACCTGAGCATAGCGACATGATCCGCGCCCCGCGCCCATACGCCGCTTGCAACGCCTTTATCAGCCCGTCGGGTACCGGCGCATCGATCGCTCGCCAACCGGGAACGACAATCAGATCGGCATCCTCGAGATCGTCGAGACCGCCATCGACGGTGACGCTCAGCCCGCCAGCCGCGCGAAGCGGCCCGGGTTCGACGCCGCAGGCGCGAAAGCGATACCAATTCGCCCCCATCTCCGGCCTCGGCAGACCGAAGACCTCGTAGGCGATGCCGAATTCGAAGGTGCACAGACCGTCATAGACGAGCACGGCGACCTTGGGTCCTGATAGTGCGGTAATATTTGGCATGATCTTTACGTCAGTCGTCATTATGGCCAGTTTCGCCAAGACCTATCATCGCGCATCTTCTGCGGCAACAACAACGACAGGAGACACCGATGACCGACATGATCCCCGAACCACAGCCCGCGGCACCAAGCTACGTCGCCGAAACCCCGGCAGCAGCACCCGAGGCGATCGCCGCCTATTACGCCCGCAAGCTCGCCTTCGAAACCGATTGCTGGGACGTTCACGCCTCGCTCTCATCAGGACGCATCGACTTCGTCCTCCTCGACGTCCGCTCTCCTGCCATGTTCGCGTTGTCGCACGTGCCCGGCGCCCAGAACCTGCCGCACGGCAAGATGACCGCGCATCGCATGTCCGCGTGGCCTGCGGACACCCTTTTCGTCGTCTACTGCGCCGGCCCCCATTGCAACGGCACCGACAAGGCGGCCCTCCGCCTCGCCAAACTCGGATACCGGGTCAAGGTGATGATCGGCGGCATGACCGGCTGGGCCGACGAAAGCTTCGATTTCGAAACCGGATCGTCCAACGCCACCGCATAGCGGCGGGCATATGCGCCGAACGGGGAGATTGAGTTTTCCGCGCCGGCGCGCATAGTCATCGCAGGCTCAAGAGGTGGCCCGCATGACCCGTCATATTGTTGCCATCGGCCCGCTGCCGCCGCCGCTACACGGCTTCTCCTTCGCCACGGCGGCGATGGTGGAGCTGCTCTCGGAAGACCACAGCGTGGTCACCAGCAACCTCTCGCCACAGGCAGGCGGTTCCCGCCTCTGGCGGCACCCAGCGAAGGCAATCAAGGTCTTCGCCGCGCTCGCCAGTCTCGCACGCGAGCGCGGCCATGCCGACAAGGCCTGCTACCTCGCCTGCGATGGCGGCTTCGGCCAACTCTACACGCTGCTGCTGGTGGCGTTCGCCCGGCTCTTCGCCTACCCGACCTACCTGCATCACCACAGCTTTCGCTATATCGACCGGCCGAGCTTCACCATGCGCGCCATCCTGGCGCTCGCCGCTCCCGATCTCACCCATGTCTTTCTCTGTGGCATGATGCGCGACCGCTTCACCGACACCTATGACCGGCGCCTGCACACCGCCATCATCTCCAACGCCGCCTTCGTGCCCCCGCAGAGCGAGGACGCCGCGATCTCAGCGCGTCCGCTGACGATCGGCATGCTCAGCAACCTCAGCCGCGCCAAGGGACTGGAGACGTTTCTCGATCTGCTGCGACAGGCGATCCTGCAAGGCTTGCCGATCCGCGCCGTCCTTGCCGGCCCGGCGACCGATAGCGCCGACCGCGCCATGATCGACGCGGCGCTGAATGAATTCGCCGGCGCGCTCGATTATCGCGGCCGCGTGCTTGGCGACGACAAGGCGAAGTTCTACCGCGATATCGACGTCTTCGTCTTCCCGACAACCTACGCCAACGAGGCCCAGCCCTTGGTCGTCTTCGAAGCCAAGGCAGCCGGAAACGACGTCATTGCCTTTGATCGCGGCTGCATCCGCAAACAGCTCGACGAGACCGATCTCCTCATCCCCGCCGACGCAGAGTTCACGGACATAGCCATCGCCTGGCTCTCGGAAATTCCCGCGGATGACAGGCGAGACCAGCGAAGACATGAGGTTCGGCAGGTCTACGAGATCAGGCAGAAAACCGCGCGCAAGCAGGCGAAGTCCTTGATGCAGTGAAATTTCCTGCCCGGCGGGTGGAAATCCGGATGGCTTGACGCATATTTTCAATCCTGCTCATTAGAGATCTATCTCGCGTCCCGAACCGAAAACTGGAAATCCCACAGCATGCCCCCTTGCAGCGCGCTTCGCGCCCACACCAGCGATTGCCACGCAGCGGCAGACGTTTTTCCGGTTCGCCCGATGGCAGACGCTGCCCCGTATGATCGGGAGCACGGCCCGTCGTGAACGAGAATTCGAGCGAGAATTTCGGCAAGGTCGACCTCACCAATTGCGACCGCGAACCCATCCACCGCCTCGGCGCCATCCAGCCCTTTGGCTTCCTGCTCGTCGTGTCATCGGACTGGATGGTGGCGCGCGCCTCCGTCAATCTCGAACAGTTCGTCGGCATCGCCTGCGATGAGATCATCGGCCAGCCCGTGTCGCGCGTCATCAGCGGCAAGACCATGCACACGCTGCGCAATCGGCTGAGCATCATGCGCGGCCCAGACGTGGTGGAACGCCTCTTCGGCATCGAACTTTCCGAAGGCGGCCCGCTCTTCGACATCGCCATCCACATGAGCGACGATCAGGTGGTGATCGAGGCCGAGCCCTCGCAGGAGGGTGCGCAAGGTGGCTCGCCGGTGTCGATCCGCAGCATGATGGGCCGTCTCGACCAGGCAGAGACGCTGGAAGCCTTCTTCCGCGAAGGCGCCCGCCAGGCCCGCGCGCTCACCGGCTTCGACCGCGTCATGGTCTACCGCTTCGACGAAAGCGGCGCTGGCGAAGTGGTGGCGGAAGCCGCGCGTGCCGGCATCGGCTCGTTCCTCGGCCTGCATTACCCCGCCTCCGACATTCCCGTGCAGGCGCGGGCGCTCTACACCCGCAATCTCTTCCGCATCATCGCCGACATCGACGCCGTCAACGTGCCTCTGGTACCGGAGATCGATGCCCATGGACGCTCGCTCGATCTCTCCATGTCGATCCTGCGCTCGGTATCGCCCATCCACATCGAATATCTGAAGAACATGGGCGTCGGCGCCTCGCTGTCGATCTCGATCGTCGTCGACGGCAAGCTCTGGGGCCTGTTTGCCTGCCACCACTATTCCCCCCGCCTGCCCTCCTTCGAGCGCCGCACGACATCGGAGCTGTTCGGCCAGATGTTTGCCTCACGGCTGGAGAGCCGCGAGCGGCGGCTTGCGCTTGAGTTCGAAACCAAGGCCCGCCAGATCGCCGACCGGCTGCTGACCTCGGTCGCCGACAATGCCAGCCTGCTTGACGATCCCTCCTGGCTGATCGACGCGCTGGCCGACGCGATCCCCGCCGATGGCATCGGCGTCTGGATCAACGGCCGCTCGGCGCTGAACGGCATCACCCCGTCGCAGACCGAATTCGCCGATCTCGTCCGTGTCCTCAACCGCAATTCGGCCGGCCGCGTGTTTTCGACCGATAGCATCGCCGAGACCTGGCCGGGAACGATGTCCGGCGACATCGTGGCCGGGCTCATCGCCATTCCGATCTCGCGCTCGCCGCGCGACTACGTGGTCCTGTTCCGCCAGGAGATCGTGCGCTCCGTGCGCTGGGCGGGAGATCCGCACAAGCCCGTCGAATACGGCCCGAACGGCCCGCGCCTGACACCGCGCAAGAGCTTCGAGACCTGGTCCGAGCTGGTGCGCCAGCACTCGCAGCCCTTCTCCGCCGCCGAACGCCGCGTTGCCGAAACCATTCGCGTCACGCTGATCGAGGTCGTTCTACGGCTGACCGATGAAGCCAATGCCGTGCGCCAGCAGGCCAACGAACGGCAGGAATTGCTGATCGCCGAGCTGAACCACCGTGTGCGCAACATATTGAGCCTCATCAGCGGCCTGATCCGCCAGTCGCGCGGCACGACGGATAGCACCGACGAGTTCATCGGCCATCTCGAAGGCCGCGTGCAGGCGCTGTCGCGCGCGCACGACCAGATCACCCGCGATCACTGGGCACCGGCGCCGCTGCGCGCGCTGCTGCAGGCCGAAGCCGCCGCCTATCTCGGCCCGAATGCCGCGCGTATCATCATGAACGGGCCGGAAGTGCTGCTGGCACCTCAGGCGTTTTCGATCTCGGCGCTCGTCTTCCACGAACTGGTCACCAACAGCGCCAAATACGGCAGCCTCTGCGACAGCGGCACCGTCGGGGTCGATTGGCACAAGGACGACGCCGGCAATCTCGTCATCCACTGGCGCGAAAGCGATGGCCCGCCCGTCAAGCAGCCGACCCGACAGGGCTTCGGCACCACGATCATCCGCCGCTCGATCCCCTATGAGCTCGGCGGCCAGGCGGATGTGCGCTACGAGCCTGAAGGCCTCGAGGCGCATTTCCTGATCCCCGAGAAGTTCGCGACTTTCGCCGATGGCGCGGTGTCGCTGCTGCCGGAGCAATCGCTGCAATCGGCCAAGGCCATTCTGGAGACGATCAAGGACCGGCCGCTCGACGGGCTCGACATCCTGCTTGTTGAGGACAATCTCATCATCGCCATGGATGGCGAAGACATCTTCCTGCAACTCGGCGCCCATAGCGTGTCGCTTGCGCCGAATGTCTCGAACGCCTTGGCGGTCATCGACAGCCGCAATTTCGACCTGGCCGTTCTTGACGTCCATCTTGGTGAGGAAACGAGCATCGCCGTCGCCGAAAGGCTGGCGGCGAAGGGCGTGCCGCTGATCCTGGCGACGGGATATGGCGAGGGAGTATCACAGGCCTACGGCGCCCTTGGCGCCAATCTGCTGCAGAAGCCTTACACGATCGAGAGCGTCGCAAGCGCCCTATCGCGCATGACGCCGATCGCTAAATCATGATGCCGGCTGGTTCGTCCGCACGCTGAGACCATCCACGAAGAGCTGTTCGAGAAAACGCGCCGCGTCCTCGAACCGCCCCTCACCGGAGTGTGCCTGCCCGAGCACGGCGCGCACCTGCACGTCGAAGTCGGCGTAATGCTGCGTCGTCGACCAGATCGAGAAGATCAGGTGGTAGGGATCGCACTTGACGATCTTGCCGGCCTTGGCCCAGCTGCGAATGACCGCGGCCTTCTCGTCGACGAGTTCCTTCAGCGGCCCCTTCAGCTCGTCCTCGATATGCGGCGCCCCCTGCAGCACCTCGTTGGCGAACAGCCGGCTCTCGCGAGGAAAATCCCGCGCCATTTCCAGCTTGCGGCGGATATAGCCGCGGATCTCGCTCTCGGGATTGCCTTGTGCGTTGAAGGCGCGCAGCGGCTCGAGCCAGGTGAACAGCACCCGGTCGATCAGGGCCCGGTGCATCGCTTCCTTGGTGCGGAAATAATAGAGAAGATTGGGCTTCGACATGCCCGCCACTTCTGCGATCTGGTCGATCGTCGAGCCGCGAAAACCGCTCACCGAAAACACATCGAGCGCCGCTTCCAGGATCTGTTCTTCTTTCTCCTCCTGGATGCGGGTGCGCCGCTGTGTTTTCGCAGCTCTCGGGATCGCCATGTCGCTAATTTTTCTCTTTCAAATTCAACTATTTCAGTCAACTTTAAGCGGCAGCGATACAGTGCCGAAAAACTGAGCATCTGCCCTGAATTTTGTCGGTAATTTTCCTGATTTTCGCCTTGAGCCCGACGCCGGAAGTTGTAATGTTTACCAGTCGGTCAAATTATCCGTCAGAAGCAAATCAAAGGCAACTGACGATTTTCAGACGCTAACAAAACAACAACGGCGCTGAAACTGACCACGGGAACAAGCGGACATGCTGCATAGCATGCGCCGCATAAAACTGGTGAGGAATACGGATATGGTGGCAGCACCAGGCGAGAACATGCGCGTCAACGGGGACCGTCTCTGGGACAATCTCATGGACATGGCGAAGATCGGCCCGGGGATCGCCGGCGGCAACAACCGCCAGACGCTGACCGACGCCGATGCCGAGGGCCGCAGCCTCTTCAAGACATGGTGCGACGCCGCTGGCATGACCATGGGCGTCGACAAGATGGGCACGATGTTCGCGACCCGCCCCGGCACCGATCTCGATGCGCTCCCCGTCTATGTCGGCTCGCATCTGGATACGCAGCCGACCGGCGGCAAGTATGACGGCGTGCTCGGTGTCTTGGCCGCGCTCGAAGTCGTGCGCACGATGAACGACATGGGTATCAAGACGAAGCACCCTATCGTCGTCACCAACTGGGCCAACGAGGAAGGCGCCCGCTTTGCGCCCGCCATGCTCGCCTCCGGCGTCTTCGCCGGTGTCCACGACATCGACTACGCCTATTCCCGCAAAGACCCCGAGGGCAAGACCTATGGCGACGAGCTGAAGCGCATCGGCTGGCTGGGCGGGGAAGAGGTGGGCGCGCGCAAGATGCACGCCTATTTCGAATATCACATCGAGCAGGGACCGATTCTCGAAGCCGAAAACAAGCAGATCGGCGTCGTCACCCACTGCCAGGGCCTCTGGTGGCTGGAATTCACGCTGACCGGCCGCGAAGCCCACACCGGCTCCACCCCGATGAACCTGCGCGTCAACGCCGGGCTCGCGATGTCCCGCATCATCGAGATGGTGCAGGGTGTGGCGATGGCCGAACAGCCGGGCGCCGTCGGCGGCGTGGGCCAGGTCTTCTTCTCGCCGAACTCCCGCAACGTGCTTCCAGGCAAGGTCGTCTTCACCGTCGACATCCGCACCCCCGATCAGACCAAGCTCGACCGCATGCGCGCAAAGATCGAGGCCGAGGCCGCAAAGATTTGCGACGCCCTCGGCGTCGGCTGCTCGGTCGAGGCCGTCGGCCATTTCGACCCCGTCACCTTCGACCCGAAGCTGGTAGACGCCGTCCGCAACGCCGCCGACCGGCTCGGCTACAGCCACATGAACATCATCTCCGGCGCCGGCCACGACGCCTGCTGGGCCGCCAAGGTGGCGCCAGCCACAATGGTCATGTGCCCCTGCGTCGGCGGTCTCAGCCACAACGAGGCCGAGGAGATCTCAAAGGAGTGGGCCTCGGCCGGCGCGGACGTTTTGTTCCACGCGGTGGTGGAGACGGCGGAGATTGTCGGATGACCATGCAGCCGCTATATTCAATACCGGCTGAACTCGCGGAGACCCTTGCATGTCTTCCTCTACAGAAAACCTCGTCCTTGAGCATCTGCGCGCGATCCGCGCCACGCAGGATCGTCACTCGGACGACCTCATCGAGATCAAGGAGCGGCTTGGCTTTCTTGAGCAGCAATATGCGAGCATTTCACGGCGCGTCGATCGCATCGATGAACGCCTTGACCGCGTCGAGCGCAGGCTCGATCTCGTGGAGACCTGAACCAGCCTTTAGCGAGCATTTTCCGGAAGGCGTATTTCATATTCTTTAGACTGCTGGACACGGCGCGACGGCACCGTGAACGGTGCCCCGTCTCATAAAAAAACAGGGAACCCGACCAATGAGCACAGTCATCAAGAACGGCACCATCGTCACCGCCGACCTGACCTACAAGGCGGACGTGAAGGTCGATGGCGGCAAGATCGTCGAGATCGGGCCCAACCTCTCCGGAACCGAGACGCTCGACGCCACCGGCTGCTACATCATGCCCGGCGGCATCGATCCGCACACCCATCTCGAAATGCCCTTCATGGGCACCTATTCCTCCGACGATTTCGACAGCGGCACGCGCGCGGCCCTTGCCGGCGGCACGACGATGGTGGTCGACTTCGCGCTCCCCGCCCCCGGCCAGTCGCTGCTCGAAGCGCTCACCATGTGGGACAACAAGTCCACCCGCGCCAATTGCGACTATTCCTTCCACATGGCGATCACCTGGTGGAGCGAGCAGGTCTTCAACGAGATGAAGACGATCGTTCAGGACAAGGGCATCAACACCTTCAAGCACTTCATGGCCTACAAGGGTTCGCTGATGGTGAACGACGACGAGATGTTCGCCTCCTTCCAGCGCTGCGCCGAGCTTGGCGCCCTGCCGCTGGTCCACGCCGAAAACGGCGACGTCGTCGCCTCCATGTCGGCGAAGCTGCTCGCCGAAGGCAATAACGGCCCCGAGGCCCACGCCTATTCCCGCCCCGCCGAGGTCGAGGGCGAGGCCACCAATCGCGCCATCATGATCGCCGATATGGCCGGCTGCCCCGTCTATATCGTCCACACCTCCTGCGAACAGGCCCATGAAGCCATCCGCCGCGCCCGGCAAAAGGGCATCCGCGCCTATGGCGAGCCGTTGATCCAGCACCTGACGCTCGACGAGACCGAATATTTCGACAAGGACTGGGACCACGCCGCCCGCCGCGTCATGTCGCCCCCCTTCCGCAATAAGCAGCACCAGGACTCACTCTGGGCCGGCCTCGCCTCCGGCTCGCTGCAGGTCGTCGCCACCGATCACTGCGCCTTCACCACAGATCAGAAGCGTTATGGCGTCGGCGATTTCACCAAGATTCCTAATGGCACCGGCGGCCTGCAGGACCGCATGCCGATGCTTTGGACCTACGGCGTCAACACCGGCCGCCTGACGATGAACGAATTCGTCGCCGTCACCTCGACGAACATCGCCAAGATCCTCAACATCTACCCACGCAAGGGCGCGATCTTGGTCGGCGCCGATGCCGACCTCGTGGTCTGGGACCCCAAGCGCTTCAAGACGATTTCGGCCAAGACCCAGCAATCGGCTATCGACTACAACGTCTTCGAGGGCAAGCAGGTCACCGGCCTGCCGCGCTACACGCTGAGCCGCGGCGTTGTCGTGGTCGAAGAGGAGACGATGAAGACCCGCGAGGGCCATGGCGAGTTCGTCAAGCGCGAACCGGTCACGGCCGTCTCGAAGGCGCTCTCGACCTGGAAGGAAATCACTGCGCCGCGCAAGGTCGAACGATCTGGCATTCCGGCAAGCGGGGTGTGATCGATGGCGCGCGGCACGCTGGTTCTTACCCTCGTTTCGCTTGCCGCGCTGACCTCCGCGGCAAGCGCCGACACCTTGCCGATCAAGGGGAGCTACGGCAACAAGGATGGATGCGCCTATGCCAAGTCGGGCGAATCCACCGGATCGGAAAATTTCTTCCTGCTGACATCGGAAGCCATCACGACGGCGGCCTCCGCCTGCACCATCGAGAAGGTGCTGAAGACCGAGGGCAAGAACTTCACCGCCAAGGTCTCCTGCGAGGCCGAAGGCGAAGAAGCGGCAAGCGAGGACACGGCAAAGATCACCTATGGCCCGAAAGGCTACACGATCGGCTTCACCTCGGATGCCGGCATAAAGTGGGGGCCGCTGCCACTATGCAAGTGACATCACACCGGCACGTTCCCATCCAGCTCCGGCAACAGCACGACGCTCTCCTGCTCGTTGGGATCGGTGCGCGCGATGATCGCCGTGCAGGGCGTGCTGCTGAGATTGGCCGGCAGGTGCGGTACGCCGGCGGGGATGTAGAACAGCTCACCGGCATGCACGATAACATGGTGCTCGAGGTCGTCGCCGTACCAGGTGTGCGCCTCGCCCGACAGCATGTAGATCGCCGTCTCGTGCGCCTCGTGCAGATGCGCCTTGGCGCGCACGCCGGGCGGAATGGTGAGAAGATGCATGCAGATGCCCTTGGCGCCGACCGTCTCGGCGGCAATGCCCTGGAAATAGCTCAGCCCCTGCTTTCCGTCGTAGGAATGGTCGGGGCGCACGATATGGCAGGTCGGTTTTGATGTCGCATCCATCGTCGTCCTCCTCAAAGCTTGCCGGCGCGGCCCAAACCGCCGCCCATGATATCACGCAAACCGCCGCCGCGCGGGGAAAACAGGATCGATCCGCATTGACGCAAGCTGCCTCCGTCGTATCCGCCAAGGATTTGTGTCTCACCTACCAGGCCAATGACGCGCCGGTGCATGCGCTGAGCAACGTCAACCTCGATGTTCGCAAGGGTGACTTCGTCTCCTTCATCGGCCCATCCGGCTGCGGCAAGACCACTTTCCTGCGCGTCATCGCCGATCTCGAGAAGAAGACCTCGGGCGATATCACAGTCAACGGCATGACGCCGGAGGAAGCCCGCAAGGCGCGCGCCTACGGCTACGTCTTCCAGGCGCCGGCGCTCTATCCCTGGCGCACTATCGACAAGAACATCGCGCTGCCGCTGGAGATCATGAACTACCCGGCCGAAGAGAGGCAGAAGCGCATCGCCGAGGCGCTCGATCTCGTCGGTCTCACCGGCTTCGAGAAGAAGTTCCCCTGGCAACTGTCGGGCGGCATGCAGCAACGCGCCTCGATCGCCCGCGCGCTGGCCTTCGACGCCGACCTGCTTCTGATGGACGAGCCCTTCGGCGCGCTGGACGAAATCGTCCGCGACCACCTCAACGAGGAACTGCTGAAGCTCTGGGCGCGCACCAACAAGACCATCTGCTTCGTCACCCACTCGATCCCCGAGGCGGTCTATCTGTCCACCAAGATCGTCGTCATGTCCCCCCGCCCCGGCCGCGTCACCGACATCATCGACTCGCCGCTGCCCCGCGAACGGCCGTTGGATATTCGTGAGAGCCCGGAGTTCCTTGAGATCGCCCACCGCGTGCGCGATGGGCTCAGAGCGGGGCATAGTTATGAGCATTGAAGGTCAGCGTTCCGTGGCTACCCCCCTCTGCCCTGCCGGGCATCTCCCCCACAGGTGGGGAGATTGGCTGGGCGCAGCCGCTCGCTCCACTCTCATTGTTTGGGGATGCCGTCGCAACGAGTCGATCTCCCCCCTTGTGGGGGAGATGTCCGGCAGGACAGAGGGGGGTAACCCACGGCACACCCTCGCCAATGCGAGGCAAGCCGCATGACCCCGGACACCCTCAAGGACAAGATCATCCCCGTCACCACCATCTTGGCCGCCCTCGTCGCCATCTGGTACGTCGCGGCCATCCTCATGAACGCCTCCTTCCAGCGCGACATGGACACCCGCGCCAACGCCACGCCGACAACGATGGAGTTCATCGGAAAGACCCTCTCGCAGCCAAAGCCCCTCCTGCCCGCCCCGCACCAGGTCGCGCAAAACGTCTTCGAGAACACCTTCCTGCGCAAGCTCACCAGCAACCGCAGCCTCGTCTATCACTCGGGCGTCACCCTCTCCTCCACCGTGCTCGGCTTTACCCTCGGCACGCTGCTCGGCATCCTGATCGCCGTCGGCATCGTCCATATCAAGGCGCTCGATCGCAGCTTGATGCCGTGGATCATCACCTCGCAGACCATCCCGATCCTGGCAATCGCACCGATGGTGATCGTCGTCCTCGGCGCCATCAACATCACCGGCCTCATCCCCAAGGCGCTGATCTCGACCTATCTCTCCTTCTTCCCCGTGACCGTGGGCATGGTGAAGGGCCTGCGCTCGCCCGAGGTCATGCTGCTCGACCTGATGCGCACCTATAATTCCTCCCCCGCCCAGACCTTCTGGAAGCTCCGCGTGCCCGCCTCCGTGCCCTATCTCTTCACCTCCATGAAGGTGGCGATCGCGGCAAGCCTCGTTGGCGCCATCGTCGGCGAGTTGCCGACGGGAGCGGTGGCCGGTATCGGTTCCAAGCTGCTCGCCGGCTCCTATTACAGCCAGACCATCGACATCTGGGCAGCGCTGATCGCCGGCTCGCTGCTGGCAGCACTCCTGATCATGGTCGTCAGCATCGCCGCGAAGATCGTCGATCGCGCCATGGGCGGGAGGTCGGCATGAGGCACGCGTCCTGGCAGGCAATCGTCGCCCTCCTCCTGACTATCGCCGCCGCGGCAACGCTGCCGCTGTTCTCCGCCGCATCGGGCAAGCCACCATCGACAGGCATGGCGGCGATCACCTTCATCCTGATCGCGGCATCCGCCCTCATCTCCCTGCTGCCGCAGTCGAAGACCAGCCGCGCAACGGTGCTCTTCATCGGCGCCCATGGTGGCGCCTGGCTGCTGCTGTCGAGCCTGACGGGTAACGAAGGCTACGCGGCAAAACCCTTCTTCCTGCTGATGGCGGCATGCTGGCTGCTTGCCTGGCGCACGGTGAGCGAGATCGTCGAGATCAGAACCAACACCCGCGCCGACGACGCGGCGCTGCGGCTCCTGGTGCCCGCCATCTTCGGCGCCTGGATCCTGATCCTCTGGGAAACCGCCACCCGCGGCGCCGGCATCCCCTTCGTCCTCCTGCCGCCGCCAAGCGCGATTGCGGCGCGCATCGTCGGATCGCTCCCGATCCTCGGCGACGATGTCAGGCAGACGATCTTCAAGGCCGTGCTCGCGGGTTATGTCATCGGCTGCGGCGCCGGCTTCGTCGTCGCCATCCTCGCCGATCGCGTCGCCTTCCTGCGCCGTGGCCTGCTGCCGATCGGCAACATGGTCTCGGCGCTGCCGATGATCGGCGTTGCTCCGATCATGGTCATGTGGTTCGGCTTCGACTGGCAGTCCAAGGCCGCCGTCGTCGTGATCATGACCTTCTTCCCGATGCTGGTGAACACCGTCGCCGGCCTTGCCGCATCCGGTCCGATGGAGCGCGACCTGATGCAGACCTACGCCTCCAGCTACTGGCAGACGCTGCTGAAGCTCCGTCTTCCGGCGGCCATGCCTTTCATTTTCAATGCATTGAAGATCAACTCGACGCTGGCGCTGATCGGTGCCATCGTCGCGGAGTTCTTCGGTACGCCGATCGTCGGCATGGGCTTCCGCATCTCCACCGAGATCGGCCGCATGAATGTCGACATGGTCTGGGCCGAAATCGCCGTCGCGGCGCTGGCAGGCTCGATCTTTTATGGCGTCGTCGCCCTCGCTGAGCGGGCGGTGACGTTCTGGCATCCGTCTATCCGTGGTGGCTAGGCGTCATTTATTCCCGACACTGGGGTCGGGCGTAAAGAAAGAAAAAGGGAACAAGAAAATGAAAAAACTGGTTCTTGCAATGATGGCGAGCGCCATGGCGATGGCGGCAAGCCACGCGATGGCCGCCGACAAGGTGACGCTTCAGCTGAAGTGGGTCACCCAGTCGCAGTTCGCCGGCTACTACGTCGCCAAGGAGAAGGGTTACTACGAGGAAGAAGGCCTCGACGTCGACATCAAGCCAGGCGGGCCTGATATCGCGCCCGAGCAGGTGATCGCCGGCGGCGGTGCCGACGTGATCGTCGACTGGATGGGCGGCGCGCTGGTTGCCCGCGAAAAGGGCGTCCCGCTCGTCAACATCGCCCAGCCCTTCCAGAAGTCCGGCATGGAACTGATCTGCCGCAAGGACGGCCCGATCAAGACCGAAGCCGACTTCAAGGGCCACACGCTCGGCGTCTGGTTCTTCGGCAACGAATATCCCTTCTTCGCCTGGATGAACAAGATCGGCCTGAAGACCGATGGCGGCAAGGACGGTGTGACCGTGCTGAAGCAGAGCTTCGACGTTCAGCCGCTCCTGCAGAAGCAGGCCGATTGCATCTCCGTCATGACCTACAACGAATACTGGCAGGCGATCGATGCAGGCTTCAAGCCTGAGGAACTGACGGTCTTCAACTACACCGCCATGGGCAACGACCTGCTCGAAGACGGCCTCTACGCCAACGAGGAGAAGCTGAAGGACCCGGCCTTCAAGGAAAAGATGGCCAAGTTCGTCAAGGCTTCGATGAAGGGCTGGAAGTACGCCGTCGAGAACCCCGATGATGCGGCAGGCATCGTCGTCGATGCCGGCGGTCAGGACGAAAACCACCAGAAGCGAATGATGAGCGAAGTGGCCAAGCTGATCGGCGACGGCACCGGCAAGCTCGACACCACGCTCTACGACCGCACCGCCAAGGCCTTGCTGGACCAGAAGATCATCAGCAAGGAACCAACGGGCGCCTGGACGCACGACATCACCGACGCGGCCGCGAAGTAACGGGCGGCGACCAAGTCGTATCGAATGAACGAGGGACGCGCGGGCTGGTACCGCGCGTTTCTCATTTGAATCATAAAAAATTCGTGGCGTTGTCGGATCGGCGTCGGCTGGCGCGTCATAGGAATGACGGAAATGCGGATCAACAAACCGAATGCCGGCATCACGGAATGGTGATTGATCTCGGCCGTCGAGATTACTAATGTGCGCCGCGAGGAATTATTTTCTGCCGGGCTTGCGCGTGGGGCAAAACGATACCACGTACATGTCGGATTTGCCGGACGAGGGTCATCTTACGAAGTAAGATACGGCAATGATGCGGGAATATTTCTGAGCTTGCACTTACGGGAGAAGGCCTTCGCGAGCTGAGGACAAGGCGCGAGTTTGGCCAACCTTTTTCAAAGACTGGACAAAGACGCATGGTACGCATGACGCCTAAAACTCTACGCGCCTCCACCCTGATCGCGGCTGCCTTTGCCGCATCGGTCGCGTTCGCTGAGGAAAACCAGCCGCCAAAGGCACAGCAGAACCTGCCCGTGATCGTGGTCACGACCGCCGCCAAGCGCGCGCTGGTCGATCGCGTCATCGGCACCGGCACGATCCGCCCGATCGAGGAAGTCTATATCCAGCCACAGGTCGAGGGTCTCTCCATCCGCGCGCTCAACGTCGATGTCGGCGACAAGGTTACGGCCGACAGCACGATTGCGACGCTGAACGATGATGCGCTGGTGCTGCAGAAGGCGCAGATGCTGGCGACCAAGGCCAAGGGCGAGGCAAGTCTCGCCCAGCTCCGCGCCCAGCTGCTCGAGGCCAAGGCCAATGCCGAGCAGGCCCGCCTGCAGCAGTCGCGCGCCGACGAGATGGGCAAGAAGGGCACGGTATCGACCGCCCAGGTCGAGCAGGCCGACGCGACCGCTGCGACCGCCAATGCGCGCGTCTCCTCGGCGGAACAGGCAATCGAGGTTGCGATCGCCGACCTGAAGGTGATCGACAGCCAGATCGCCGATGCCGATCTGAAGCTTGCGCGCACGGACGTGAAGACGCCTGTATCAGGCGTGATTTCGGCCAAGAACGCCCGCATCGGCGCCATTGCCGCCGGCACCGGCGAGCCGATGTTCACCGTCATCAAGGATAGCGCGATCGAGCTCGTCGCCGAGCTCTCGGAAACCGATATCCAGAAGATCAAGGTCGGCCAGCGCGCCATCGTCACGCTGTCGGGCAACCGCACGAAGATCGAAGGCAAGGTCCGGATCGTCTCCCCGACAGTCGACCAGTCCACCCGCCTCGGCCTCGTGCATATCTATATCGACGACGAGAGTGCTGCCCGCTCCGGCATGTATGCCAGCGCCGACATCATCGTCGCCGAAAAGAACGACATCGCCCTTCCGCTGTCGGCGGTCACCACAGGCCGTAACGGCTCTACCGCCCGCAAGGTCGAGGATGGCGTCGTCAAGCAGGTGAAAGTGACGACAGGTATCCAGGATGGTGGCTTCGTCGAGATCTCGGAAGGCCTGAAGGAAGGCGACACCGTCGTCGCCAAGGCCGGCGCCTTCGTTCGCGATGGCGACAAGATCACCCCTGTCACCGAAGCCGTATCGGCACAATCGAACTGACCGAGGCCAATCCATGAATTTCTCCGCATGGTCGATCCGAAATCCGATTGCGCCGCTGCTCGCCTTCGCGCTGCTGGTGTTCGTGGGCATCCAGGCCTTCTACAAGCTGCCGATCACCCGCTTCCCGAATATCGACGTTCCCGTCGTTTCCATCACCGTCACGCAGAGCGGCGCCTCACCGGCCGAGCTCGAAATGCAGGTGACGAAGGAGGTCGAGGACGCGGTCGCCTCCATCAGCGGCATCGATGAAATCCAGTCGACGGTCACCGACGGCCAGTCGCAGACGGTCGTCGTCTTCCGCATCGAGAAGCCGACCGCCGAAGCCGTTCAGGACACCAAGGACGCCGTCGACAAGATCCGCAGCGATCTGCCCGCCGGCATCGAGGAGCCGATCGTCACCAAGGTCGATGTCGAAGGACAGGCGATCCAGACCTTTGCCGTCTCCTCCCCCAACATGACGCTCGAGGAGCTGTCCTGGTTCGTCGACGACACCGTCAAGCGCGCCCTTCAAGGTCAGCCCGGCATCGGCCGTATCGACCGCTACGGCGGCGCCGACCGCGAAGTGCGTGTCTCACTCGATCCCGGCAAACTCGACGCCTATGGCATCACCGCCGCCGACGTAAACCAGCAGCTGCGCGGCACCAACGTCAACCTCGGCTCCGGCCGCGGCCAGGTCGCCGGGAACGAACAAACGATCCGCACGCTCGGCGATACGCGCGACGTCTCGCAGCTCAACACCACCACGATCAGCCTGCCCAACGGTCGGTTCGTCAAGCTCTCCGAGCTCGGCACGATCGACGACACTTACGAGGAGCAGAAGTCCTTCTCGCGCTTCAACGGTACACCGTCGGTCACCTTCGCCGTCTTCCGCGCCAAGGGCGCCAGCGAAGTCTCGGTCGCCGAAACCGTATCGGAAAGCCTGACGGAAATCCGCAAGGCCAATCCGAACGTCAAGATCGAGATGGTGGATGACAGCGTCTACTTCACCTACGGCAACTACGAGGCAGCTCTTCACACGCTGATCGAAGGCTCGATCCTCGCTGTCATCGTCGTCTTCTTCTTCCTGCGCAACTGGCGCGCGACGCTGATCGCCGCCGTGGCGCTGCCTCTGTCGGCCATTCCGACCTTCTGGATCATGGATATCATGGGGTTCTCGCTGAACCTCGTGAGCTTCCTCGCGCTGACGCTGGCAACCGGTATTCTCGTCGACGACGCGATCGTCGAGATCGAGAACATCGCCCGCCATATCAAGATGGGCAAGACGCCCTACAAGGCAGCGCTGGAAGCGGCAGACGAAATCGGCCTCGCCGTTATCGCCACCAGCTTCACCATCATCGCCGTCTTCGTGCCGGTGTCGTTCATGCCAGGCATCGCCGGCCAGTACTTCATCCAGTTCGGCCTGACGGTCGCCTTCTCGGTCTTCTTCTCGCTCGTCGTGGCGCGTCTCATCACACCCTTGATGGCCGCCTATCTGATGCGCGCGGAAGACGGCATGGAAGACCATCACGACAATGACGGCACGATCATGCGCGGCTATACGCGCCTGGTCACCGGCACCACGCGCAAATGGTACTGGCGCTACACCACGCTGCTCTGCGCCATCGCCTTCCTGATCGGCTCGATGATGTTGCTCAGCCGCGTACCCGGCAGCTTCATGCCGCCGGACGATTCCTCGCGCGTCGTGCTCTCCGTCGAACTGCCGCCGAACGCCACGCTTGAGGATACGGCCGCCGCTTCGACCAAGGTCTACGACGCCGTGCGTGGGATCGACGGTGTGGAAAGCGTCTTCGTTCTCGGCGGCGCCTCGCCCAAGGGCGATCTGGAGCTTCGCCGCGCCACCGTGCGCGTCATCCTCGGCAATATCGATCACTCGCTGCTGAAGACCCTCGTCAACAAGGGTCTCGGCGGACTGCCCATCATCGGCAACCTGATCCCGAAGATGGAAGAACACGGCCGCACGCGTCCGCAGTGGGATGTCGAGAAGGATATCTTCGCCGCCGTGCGCGGTATCCCTGACGTGCGCATCTCCAAGGTCAACGACCGCGCCGAGCGCGACCTCACCTTCAACTTCCTCTCCTCCAACGAGGACGATCTGAACGAGGCCGTCAGCCTGCTGGAATCGAAGCTGCGCGCGTCGCCGATCCTGGCCAACGTCTCCTCCGAAGGCGCCCTGCCCCGTCCGGAGCTGCAGATCCGCCCACGCATGGCCGAGGCCTCCCGCCTTGGTATCACGCCGCAGCAGATCTCCGAGACGATCCGCGTCGCCACCATCGGCGATATCGACGCCAACCTCGCCAAGATCTCGCTCGACGACCGGCAGATCCCGATCCGCGTGCAGGCATCGCTCGATGTCCGCCGCGATCTGGCCGCCATCCGCGCCATCAAGATCAAGACGGCGAGCGGCGCCAGCGTACCGCTCTACAGCGTCGCCGATGTGGACTATTCGGAAGGCCCGAGCTCGATCAAACGCAACAACCGCAACCGCGTCGTCGCCATCGGCTCCGACGTGCCCTTCGGCACCGCGCTCGATACCTCGACCGCCGAGTTCAAGCGCATCGTATCGGAAACCGAGCTGCCGAAGAGCGTGCATCTGGCCGAAAGCGGTGACGCCAAGGTTCAGGGCGAAATGGTCCAGAGCTTCGGCAATGCCATGCTGATGGGCCTGATGCTGGTTCTGGTCGTGCTGATCCTGCTCTTCAAGGATGTGATCCAGCCCTTCACCATCCTGTTCTCGCTGCCGCTTGCGATCGGCGGCGTCGCACTGGCGCTGATCGTCACCCAGAACGCGCTCTCCATGCCTGTTCTGATCGGTATCCTGATGCTGATGGGTATCGTCACCAAGAACGCCATCCTGCTCGTCGATTTCGCGATCGAGATGAAGCGGCATGGGATGGAGCGTGTCGAAGCCATGGTGGAAGCCGGCCGCAAGCGCGCCCGCCCGATCATCATGACCTCGATCGCCATGTCGGCGGGCATGCTTCCCTCGGCGCTCGGTGTCGGCGAAGGTGGCTCGTTCCGCTCACCGATGGCGATCGCCGTGATCGGCGGCATCATCGTCTCGACGGTGCTCTCGCTCGTCGTCGTGCCCTCCTTCTTCCTGATCATGGACGATCTTTCCCGCCTGCTCGGCTGGCTGTTCGGTCGCCTTGTCGGCAAGAAGGACGAGGAGCAGCTGCCGCTCTCGCCGGAGGAACTCACCACCGCCGTCACCAGCCTCGACGGCCGCGTCACCGCGATCGAGAAGCCCGACGACAAGAAGGGCAAAGCCGGCGGCAACGTCGTCCGGCTGCCACCCTTCGCGGCGGAGTAAACGGATCATACGGAAAAGCCGGGGTTCGCCCCGGCTTTTTCATTTCTTGCTCCCACTTGATGCAGATCAACTTTCCCCATGGCCATTCCGGCTATTTTAGCCGAATGGCAGGCGCGGCCTGCGACCGACGAATGTGGAGAAAGAGATGACGACGGGCTTGAAACTGAGCAATGTCCACAAGACCATGCTTGGCGAAACCATTCTTTTTTCCGGCCTCAACCGGGATGAACGCAACGCGCTTCTCGCCTGCGCGACCATCGTGCGCTACCAGATGCACGACATCCTGTTTCACCAGGGCGAACGGGGCGAGTATTTCTATTGCGTGCTGACGGGCTTCGCCCGGCTCTACCGGCTTGGCGGCGACAATCAGGAAGGCGATATCCGCATCTGCGAGCCCGGCGACAGCTTTGCCGAATGCCTGGTCACGGATGGCGGCGATTATCGCTATGGCGCCCAGGCCATGGAGCACTCGATCTTCGCCCGCTTCAATCTCGAACAGGTGCGGGCACTGGTCGAGCACCGACCGCACATCGGCATCGCGATCATGCGCAGCCTCTCGCAGCACCTGCTATCGACGATCGATTGCCTGGCGAGCGACCGCATGCAGACCGCACCCCAGCGGGTCGCGACCTATCTGCTCACCCATTGCAAGCCGGAAGGCCTGGCGGCGAAGATGCGGCTTCCCTTCCAGAAGAGCCTTTTGGCGCGCAAGCTCGGGCTGGCACCCGAGGCCCTCTCCCGCGCCTTCTCATCTCTGCGCGCCGCCGGCGTTACCGTCAGCGGCCGCTCAATCGAGATCAGCAATCTCAACGTCCTGAAGACGATCCCGGCGATTACAAGCCGCCATGCACCTTGAGGAAGTCGACGATGGCGCCGATGCCGTCGCCGCGTTTCATGTCTGAGAACACGAAGGGGCGTGTGGCGCGCATGCGCGTCGCGTCCCGGTCCATCACGTCGAGATCGGCGCCAACATAAGGCGCGAGGTCCTTTTTGTTGATGACGAGAAGGTCCGACTTGGTGATGCCAGGCCCGCCCTTGCGCGGGATTTCCTCGCCCTGGCAAACAGAGATCACATAGATGGTGATGTCGGCAAGATCGGGCGAGAAGGTCGCCGCCAAATTGTCGCCGCCTGATTCGATGAAGACCACGTCGAGATCGGGAATGCGCTCGTTGAGACCGGCGATGGCCTGCAGGTTGATCGTCGCGTCCTCGCGAATGGCGGTGTGCGGGCAGCCGCCCGTTTCGACGCCGACGATACGCTCCGACGGCAGCGCCTGCATGCGCATCAGCGCCTCTGCATCCTCGGTCGTGTAGATATCGTTGGTGACGACGGCGACCGAATACTGGTCGCGCATCGCCTTGCAGAGCTTTTCCGTCAGCGCCGTCTTGCCCGAGCCGACCGGTCCACCGATGCCGACCCGCAGAGGTCCATTTCCTGATTTCATATCGTGCACTCCAATCGAGAATAATCATAGCGCGTCAACCGCAAGGCGGCCACCGGCAAATGGCACAGATCGTTAGCGACAAGCGCCGTTGTCACGACCGAAAAAGCCGCGTCGATTGCGTCTCGTGCCGTAGCGAGACGATATCGGCCTGCACCGTCGCCGAGCCTAATTCATCGAGCGTCGAGCCCGCCGCCCGCCGCGCGAGCAGAGCGATATCCCCTTCCCGCGCCGCCATGATCGCGACACCATCCTTCTGCCCAGCAACGCCGAGCCGGATGCCGGCGGAAACAGCCTGCGAGACATAGGCATGCAAGAAGGCAGCGACCGCCTTTTCAGCGCCGATCCCATGCGCACCGGACACGGCGCCGACGGCAACAGGATAAGCCACATGTTTCGGCAGCCGTGTGAACACCGCATCAGGCCATGCGCCGGCCGCCGACAGGAAAGCGTCGCCGAGCAGCATCGTCTCCTGATGCCGCTCGCGCGATCCCGCCAACGCCTCGGCAAGCTCGGCCACCTCAAACAGCGCAGAGGCGTTGTCCTGCACCCTGTTGCTTTCGGCAAGCAGCACGACATCGTTCCAGACGGCGCCGTGATCCATCATGGCACCAAGCCAATCGCTGAGCGAGGCGGCATCGTGCACGAGCCCATCATGCACCGCCCGCTCCAGCCCGCCCGAATAGGCGAACGAGCCCACCGGAAAAGCCGGCGAAAGCCATGCCATCAACCGCAGCAGCGCCTGCAGATCACCGTTCTCGGTCATGGCTCAGTCGTGCGAATGATTGTGCCCATGATCATGTCCATGGTCGTGCCCATGCCCGTGATCATGTCCATGCGAATGGCTGCCATGGGAATGATAGGCGCCCCGCGCCGGCTGGAACGGCTCGGTGACATCCGAGACCGTCGCGCCCAGTCCCTCGAGCATGGCGCGGATGACATGGTCGCGCAGGATCAGGATACGCTCTTCCTCGATCTGCGCACCCAGATGCCGGTTGCCCAGATGCCAGGCGAGCTCAATCAGATGCAGGCGATCGCGCGCCTTGATCTCGAAAAGCTTCTCGTCGGCTGCAACGATCTCCACCAGTTCGCCATCGCCGAGCACCAGCATGTCGCCATTGGCGAAAAGCACCGGCTCCTTGAGGTCGAGCATGACCATCTCGCCATTGTCGAGATGCAGCAGCTTGCGCCGGAGATGCCTCAGATCATGCGGCAGCACGACCTTGTGCGTGGGGTGGGAAGACGGCGTGCCGGCCGGCAGATAGGAGGTGATGTACTGCATGATGTGTCCATTCCGGTTCAGGCGAGGAGCATGCAAAATCGGCTGGAATCGCGCAAGGGTCAAAACGCCGGTTTGCGCACTATACGCGTGTCGTTGCAACGCTTTAGTGAATAGCGGACGACCTGCCGTCGACATTGGTTTCATCCTGGCTGAGCCGCATGCGGCGCTGCAGCCCCTCATCCTCGTGGACGACGCGATTGCGGCCGAGCGTCTTCGCCAGATAGAGCGCCTTGTCGGCTGCGGTATAGGCAGCCTGCCTGCTTCGCCCATCAAAAAGCTCCGCGATGCCGGCCGACATCGTGACATTGAAGCTGCAGCCATCGAGCGCGATCGTCCGTTCGGCAAGCCGGTTGCAGGCGGCCCGGATCTGCGCCACTCGCTCCTCCTTCAGCGGCGCGATGACGACAACCCCGAACTCTTCGCCGCCGAGCCGCGCAATAGTCGAATCCGAGCTGAAGGCCGCCGACAGCTCCGCGGCGACAGCGACGATAACAGCATCGCCGCAGGCATGCCCGTAGCGATCGTTGACAGCCTTGAAGCGGTCCACATCGAAGATCGCGAGACAGGCCGGCTCATCGACATCATCGAGCGCCTCGGTGAACGCCCGCCTGTTCAATAGGCCGGACAGCATGTCGGTGCGGCTCAGCTGTTCGAACTCGGCGCGCGAGACGCTGAGCTGATGCATCGCATAACCCGCGACCAGGGCCAGCGCTCCCGATACGATCCCGCCGATCACCCAGGATAGCGCCACGCCATAGATCACCGCATGCTCCAGCGAAACCGGCAGCATGCCCGCCCAATCGAGCGGCAACAGCAGCACCGCGATGACAAGCGAGGAGAGCATCACCGCGGCGAAACTCATCTTCAGCGCATAGGTGTAAATCGTCAGGCGATTCCTGAAATCGCCGAGCTCCGCCTCGAGTAAAATGTGCATCCGAATCGACCTTCTAGCCCCTCGCCAAGTCTATTGATGAGACACGAACCGCTGCCGGGGTCTTAAGGGAATCACTCGGATTTTAGCGAGTTTTGTAAATTGTTCGTGCGCTGCACAATGGATCGAAACGCGACGAAAATGGCCTTGGAAATGGCCGCGAGGCGGCGCATCTAAGAAATTGATAAATCACAGTTTTCAGGATTTCAACGGTCAGCGCGTCCCATTTCGGACGCAACGCCCCATGGTGGAACAGCACACAATCACGATACAACTTTAAGAATGCATTGCTAAACGTGTATAAAGACATTGGCCGGCACCGGGGCGCCGGCCATTAAAGCTGATCAATACATGAAGTAACGCTGCGCCATCGGCAGCGAGGTCGCCGGTTCGCAGGTAAGCAGTTCACCGTCGGCGCGTACCTCGTATGTCTCCGGATCGACCTCGATATGGGGCGTCAGGCTGTTGTGGATCATCGACGCCTTGGAGATGCCGCCGCGCGTGTTCTTGATGGCGACAAGGTCCTTGGCGACGCCGAGGCGACCCTTGAGGCCGGCGTCGAGCGAAGCCTGGCTGACGAAGGTGACCGACGAATTGGTGCGCAGCTTGCCATAGGCGGCGAACATCGGGCGGTAGTGCATCGGCTGCGGCGTCGGGATCGAGGCGTTCGGATCGCCCATCGGGGCGGCCGCGATCGAGCCGGCGAGCAGAACCATCTCCGGCTTCACGCCGAAGAAAGCCGGGTTCCAGAGCACGAGGTCGGCGCGCTTGCCGACTTCGATCGAGCCGATCTCGTGGCTGACACCCTGGGCGATCGCCGGGTTGATCGTATACTTGGCGATGTAGCGGCGGACGCGGAAGTTATCGTTATCCCCCGTCTCCTCTTTCAGCGGACCACGCTGGCGCTTCATTTTGTCAGCCGTCTGCCAGGTGCGGATCGCGACCTCACCGACGCGGCCCATCGCCTGGCTGTCGGACGAGATGATCGAGAAGGCGCCGATATCGTGGAGAATGTCTTCGGCCGCGATCGTTTCCTTGCGGATGCGGCTTTCGGCAAAGGCAATGTCCTCGGGGATCGACGGCGACAAATGATGGCAGACCATCAGCATGTCGAGATGCTCGGCGACGGTGTTGACCGTATAGGGCCGCGTCGGGTTGGTCGACGACGGAATGACGTTCGACTGGCCGCAGATCTTGATGATGTCAGGCGCGTGGCCGCCGCCCGCCCCTTCCGTGTGGAAGGCGTGGATGGTGCGGCCCTTGAGCGCCCCGATCGTATCCTCGACGAAGCCGCTTTCGTTCAGCGTGTCGGTGTGGATCATCACCTGGATATCGTATTCGTCGGCAACCGAGAGGCAGCAATCGATCGCAGCCGGCGTCGTACCCCAGTCCTCGTGCAGCTTCAGCGACGACGCGCCGGCCAGCACCATCTCCTCGAGTGCGGCCGGCAGCGAGGCGTTGCCCTTGCCCGCGAGCGCGAGGTTCATCGGAAAGCCGTCGAAGCTTTCGATCATCCGCTCGATATGCCAGGCGCCGGTGCAGGTGGTGGCGAGCGTGCCATGCGCCGGGCCGCTGCCGCCGCCAAGCATGCAGGTGATGCCGGACATCAGCGCTTCCTCGATCTGCTGCGGGCAGATGTAATGGATATGCGCGTCCATGCCGCCGGCGGTGATGATCTTGCCCTCGCCGGCGATCGCCTCGGTCGACGGGCCGACCATGATGTTGACACCCGGCTGCGTGTCCGGATTGCCGGCCTTGCCGATGGCGTGGATGCGACCGTTCTTCAGCCCGATATCGGCCTTGACGATACCTGTGTGGTCGATGATCACGACATTGGTGATGACGGTATCGACGGCGCCTTGCGCCCGCGTTGCCTGGCTCTGCCCCATGCCGTCGCGAATGACCTTGCCGCCGCCGAACTTCACCTCTTCGCCGTAGGTGGTGAAATCCTTCTCGATCTCGATGAAGAGCTCGGTATCGGCAAGCCGCACCTTGTCGCCGGTGGTCGGGCCGAACATGCCGGCATAGGCGGCGCGGGAAATCTTGTAGGGCATGGGTCAGGCTCCTTGGGAGGACGAACGGGATGCGGACGGATAAAACCGCGTGACGCGGCCTGCGGCGACGTAAGCGTCGACGAGCTGCCTTTCGGCGGCGAAGGGATGCCACTCCCAGCCTTGATGGCCGAAGCCGACAAGCGCGATCGGGGCATCGGGAAATCGGTTCATGACCTCAGCGATCACGATCATGCCGCTGCTCGGCACGACGTAAGGCGCGGGGTCAAATGCGGCCAGCGCCTGGTCGGCGCCATCATGAATCACTTTGTCAACGACCACATGTGCCTTGCCAGCGTCCTTGCAGAAGCTGCTGAATTGACTCGTATAGTCGTCGCAGAAATCGTCGAGTTCGGGATGCGAAATGGCCAGCGGGCCCTTGAGCGCCGCGAACTTCTCCGGATCGCGCACGCTCCAGATCTCCGAAGCCTCGACCACGGCGGGATGCGCACGCCACGCCTCGGATGACAGCATCGCCTTGGCGGGACGGCCGGTGTTGCAGACGGCGACGACGTCAGTGCGGCCGGGGCTTGCCTCATAGGATCGGCATTCGTTGAACCGGATGACGAAGCGTGCTGCGGCAACAGCCGCGGCCCCATCCGCACCGATCTCACCATTGCCGACGATCATGATGCTCTCTGCCACTTCAGTTGCTCATCGCGTCTTCGAGCGTCTTCAGCTCCTTGGTCCTGGCATCGGTCACGTTGGCGATGCAGCCGGCAACCAGCATCGGCTCCATCGTGCCGCCACGCGCCTGAAAGCCGGCCGCCTCGCATTGCGCATCACGGTAGGCAATCCAAGCGCGCTGGGCGGTGACCAGAGCTTTCTCCGCCCCCTTCATGTCGCCATCCTGATCCTTGTCGATGGCGACCATGGCGGCGCGGGTCTTCTTGTATTGAACGTTGAGCGCCTTGTCGGCCTCGTCCTGCCGCGCCCGCTCGCAGAGCGTCATGTCGGTCTGCGTCGTCGGGCTCTTGCAGTCGATTTCCTCGGCGCCGGCGCCACCGGCAGCCATCAGCGCCAGCAGGCCGAAACCCATAGGCATAAAGAAACGCATCATCTCCTCCCGAGACATGATCACAGCTTGCCCATCACCAGCTGGCGGAAGCCATAGACTTCGCGCTTGCCGGATAGCGGAATGAGCGTCACCGAGCGCGTCTGCCCCGGCTCGAAGCGCACAGCGGTGCCGGCCGGAATATCGAGCCGCATGCCATGCGCCTTCTCGCGATCGAAGGAGAGCCCGGCATTGGTCTCGCCGAAATGATAATGGCTGCCGACCTGCACCGGACGGTCGCCGGTGTTCGACACCTCGATGGTCACGGTCGGCGCGCCGGCGTTGAGTTCGATTTCGCCGGGTGCGGCAATGATTTCGCCTGGGATCATGATTTTCTCCTCACGCAGCCTTCACGGGCGCGCAGCCCTCGGCCTTCAGCACGCGTTTCGTCGATGCCGGGTTGTTGATGAGCTTGGCCGCCGGGCGCACCGGCCTGCGCACCAGTTCGCCGCCGCAATTCGGGCAGATGCCTGAGAGCACGTTGTCGGCACAATCAGCGCAATAGGTGCACTCGAAGCTGCACATCATGGCTTCGCGGCTTTCGGGCGGCAGGTCCTTGTCGCAGCACTCACAATTGGGTCGAAGCTCGAGCATGATGGCTCAGCGGATCGGTTCGTGAACAGTGACAAGCTTGGTTCCGTCAGGGAACGTCGCTTCCACCTGCACGTCGTGGATCATCTCGGCGATGCCATCCATCACCTGGTCGCGGCCGATGACATGGGCGCCGGCTTCCATCAGCTCGGCCACCGGCCGGCCGTCACGCGCGCCTTCGACGACGTAGTCGGTAATCAGCGCGATCGCCTCGGGATAGTTGAGCTTGACGCCCCGCTCCAGCCGCCGCCGCGCGACCATCGCCGCCATCGAAATCAACAGCTTGTCTTTTTCTCTTGGTGTGAGGTTCATCGTGCATCCATCTGCTTGAACTAGAGATTCCAGACTTTCGGCACAGGCGCGCCGTTGCGCAAGGCTGAAATGATCGGGATCAGGATTTTTCGAAGTGCGAAGCCATCCGACGCCGCAAGCCGGACGACGAGCTTGCCCGCCCAGCAGCTTGCGCCGCCCATATGACCATCGAGCAACGGCCTCACCGCATTGAGATAGCCTTCCGCCTGCGGCCCGACATAAAGCAACGTGGCGAAGGCGACCTGGCCCGACAGCACCGCCTGCTCCCGCGTCAGCGGCTGGACCTCGCCCGCGAGCCTCAGATCCTCGGCATGGCAGAGCCGGCCTTCCTTTCGGATACGCCAGCGGTCGCGGAACAGCCCGGAGACAACCGCCTCGCCCATCGCCTTGCGCCCGAGAAGGATCGCCTCGACCGCCAGAAACTCCGCCCCTTCGTCGAGATCGACATCGAGCCGCCGATAGAGCGAGGAGCGATCGAAGAGGATGGTTTCCTGCGGCAGCCAGTCTACGCGCGCATTGGCGCCGACCTGGATTTTGGTAGTGATCTCGGCGGTGCCGGCGGACGCCTTGTAGATCTTCTCGCAGGCCTGCGTGGTCACGTCGATGCGCGTGCCCGGACCGGCCACGACGCTCCAGTCCATGCGGTCGCCGCCGGTGAGCCCGCCGGCCGTATTGATGATGACGGCTTCCATCGAGGCATCGAAGGTATCGGGCAGCCGGATCTTCGCTGCACCCTCCTGATAAAGCTCGCGGATGCGCGTGCGCCCGCCCAGCGACTTCGCGGCCAGATGCCCGCGGCCTTCGGCCCTTTGCGGTCTGGTGGCTGCCGCGGCGTTCGTCATTCCATGCCCTTTTCATGCCGCCGGTTTGCCCGGCCGTTCTCATTCAATCCTGTAACTGATTGAAAGCAAGCAATTTCCATGCCGCACCAAGGACACAGCGATCCCGGCGCCGGCCAGCCGCGCGGATATCGTCGAGTGCCTTTAAAAGCGGCGAATGCCGATCAGACGGTCAGATGCCGGCGCGCCTCGGGTGTATCCAGCGTCTCCGCCAGCCCCTCGTGCACGATCTCGCCGCGATCCATGATGTAGACGTAATCGGCAAGCTCCCGGCAGAAATCGAGATACTGCTCGACCAGCAGGATCGCCATGCCGGTGCTATCGCGCAGATAGCGGATCGCCCGGCCGATATCCTTGATGATCGACGGCTGGATGCCCTCGGTCGGCTCATCGAGCACGAGGATCTTCGGCCGCGTCACCATCGCCCGCCCGATCGCCAGCTGCTGCTGCTGTCCACCCGAGAGGTCGCCGCCGCGCCGCCCGAGCATGGTCTGCAGCACGGGAAACAGGCTGAAGATGTCGTCGGGGATATTCTTGTCGCGGCGCGTAAGCGGGGCGAAGCCGGTCTCGAGATTTTCCTTCACCGTCAGCAACGGAAAGATCTCGCGCCCCTGCGGGACATAGCCGATGCCCTGCTTGGCGCGCGCATAGGGCGCAAGGCCGTTGAGCTTGGTGTCGTTGAAGGTCACCGTGCCAGACGACAGCGGATGTTGGCCGGTGACGGCGCGCAGCAGCGAGCTCTTGCCGACACCGTTGCGGCCGAGCACGCAGGTGATCTTGCCCATCTCCGCCTTCAGCGAGATGCCGCGCAGCGCCTGCGCCGCGCCATAGTGGAGGTTTGCGTTTTCGACGGTCAGCATGGTTTTCCCCTATGATCGCTTGCGGTTGTGGCGCCCCCCTCTGCCCTGCCGGGCATCTCCCCCACAGGTGGGGAGATTGGCTGGGCGCACCCGCTCGCTCGAACGGCTATTGATTGACGAGACGCCCGCCACAGGTCGATCTCCCCCCTTGTGGGGGAGATGCCCGGCAGGGCAGAGGGGGGGTAATCCTTGCTCAACGCTCATCACCGCCCCAGATAATTCTCGATCACCTTCGGATCGGAACTCACAAAATCGATCGACCCTTCAGCCAGCACCGAGCCTTCAGCGAGACACGTCACCTTCACCCCAAGGTCACGGATAAACCCCATGTCGTGCTCGACGACCACAACAGACCGCGTCTTGGCGATCTCCTTCAACAGGATCGCCGTCTCCGCCGTCTCCGCATCCGTCATCCCGGCTACCGGCTCGTCGACCAGCAACAACTTCGGCTCCTGCGCCAAAAGCATGCCGATCTCCAGCCACTGCTTCTGCCCATGGCTCAGATTGGCCGCGAGATCATCGCGGCGATGCGTCAGGCGAACGGTCGCGAGGATTTCGTCGATGCGCGACCGGTCCTCGCTCGACAGCCGGTAGAACAGCGTCGAAAACACCCCGCGCCTGCGGTTCAGCGCCAGCTCGATATTGTCCCAAACCGTATGGCTTTCGAACACCGTCGGCTTCTGGAACTTGCGGCCGATGCCGAGCTGGGCGATGTCGGCCTCGTCGAGCTTGGTGAGATCGGTCTGACCGTTGAAGAACACCTGCCCGGTATCGGGCCGCGTCTTGCCGGTGATGATGTCCATCATCGTCGTCTTGCCGGCGCCGTTCGGGCCGATGATGGCGCGAAGTTCGCCAGGCTCGATGACGATCGACAGCGAATTCAGCGCCTTGAAGCCATCGAAGGAGACGGAGACGTTGTCGAGATAGAGAACGCTGTTGGGTTTGACGTCAGGGATCATGGCGCTCACTCCGCGGGCTGGATTTCTGCGTCTACACCGTCTTCGCGCTTGGCGGGCGGCGTGTCGCTGGAGGACGGCTTGCGCTTGCCGATATACTGGCCGATCGTGCCGACGATGCCCTTGGGCAGGAACAGCGTGACCGCCACGAACAGCCCGCCGAGCGCGAAGAGCCAGAATTCGGGGAAGAGGCCGGTAAAGATCGTCTTGCCGCCATTGACCATGATCGCGCCGATAATCGGCCCGATCAGCGTCGAGCGCCCGCCCACCGCCGTCCAGATGACGACTTCGATCGAGTTGGCCGGGGCGAATTCGCCGGGGTTGATGATGCCCACCTGCGGCACGTAGAGCGCGCCGGCGATCCCCGCCATCATCGCCGAGACGACGAAGGTGAAGAGCTTGAAGTGCTCGACGCGGTAGCCGAGGAAGCGCGTGCGGCTTTCCGCGTCGCGCACACCGACCAGCACCTTGCCGAACTTCGAGCGCACGATGGCCGACGCGATCAGCAGCGACAGTGCAAGCAGGATCGCGGTGGCAGAGAACAGGGCAGCGCGGGTGCCGTCGGCCTGGATGTTGTAGCCGATGATATCCTTGAAATCGGTCAGGCCGTTATTGCCGCCGAAGCCCATGTCGTTGCGGAAGAAGGCAAGCAGCAGCGCATAGGTCATCGCCTGGGTGATGATGGAGAGATAGACGCCGTTGACGCGCGAGCGGAAGGCAAACCAGCCGAAGACGAAGGCGAGCAGCCCGGGCACCACGAGCACCATCAGCGCCGCAAACCAGAAGTGGTCGAACCCATGCCAGAACCACGGCAGTTGCTTGTAGTTCAGGAACACCATGAAATCGGGCAGGATCGGGTCGCCGTAGCTGCCGCGCGTGCCGATCTGGCGCATCAAATACATGCCCATCGCATAGCCGCCGAGCGCGAAGAAGGCGCCGTGGCCGAGCGAGAGAATGCCGCAGAAGCCCCAGACGAGATCGAGCGCCAGCGCCAGAAGCGCATAGGTCAGATACTTGCCGAAGAGCGACATGATGTAGGTCGGGATATGCAGCGGGCTTGATGCCGGCGTCATCAGGTTCAGCACCGGCACCAGCACGGCGAGCGCCAGCAGGATGAAAAGCGCGACGATGATCTTGCGATCGAGAGACCGGAGAAGGAAGGCCGTAATCATGCTTCCACTGCCCTTCCTTTGAGTGCGAAGAGCCCACGCGGCCGCTTCTGGATGAAGAGAATGATGAGGACGAGCACCAGGATCTTACCGAGCACGGCGCCGGCGAAGGGCTCGAGGAACTTGTTGACGACGCCGAGCGACAGCGCCCCCACCAGCGTGCCCCACAGATTGCCGACGCCGCCGAACACCACGACCATGAAGCTGTCGATGATGTAGCTCTGGCCGAGATTGGGCGAGACGTTGTCGATCTGGCTGAGCGCCACACCCGCCATGCCGGCAATGCCGGAGCCGAGCGCGAAGGTGAAGGCATCGACCCAGCCGGTGCGAATGCCCATCGAAGACGCCATTCGGCGGTTCTGCGTGACGGCGCGCATCTGCAGGCCGAAGGCGGAACGCTTGAGCAGCATCAGCAGCGTCACGAACACGGCCATCGAGAAGACGATGATCCACAGACGGTTCCAGGTGATCGAAAGACCACCGAGTTCGAACGCGCCCGACATCCAGCTTGGATTGCGCACTTCGCGATTGGTCGGCCCGAAGATCGAGCGCACCGCCTGCTGCAGGATGAGCGAGACGCCCCAGGTTGCAAGCAGCGTTTCCAGCGGACGACCGTAGAGATAGCGGATCACGGTGCGTTCGATGACGAGGCCGACGAAGCCGGTGAAGATGAAGGCAGCGGGAACCGCGAAGGCCAGCGAATAGACTTCGAGGCCGGGGAATGTCGAGGCGATATACTGCTGCACCACATAGGTCGTGTAGGCGCCGATCATCACCATCTCGCCATGCGCCATGTTGATGACGCCCATGACGCCGAAGGTGATGGCAAGGCCGATGGCGGCAAGCAGCAGCACCGAGCCGAGCGACAGGCCGTACCAGACGTTCTGCACCACGTCCCAGAGCGCCAGGCTGCGGTTGATCGTGTTGATATGCGTCTGGATCTCGCCCTTCAACTCGTCCGGCGCGGTCGCCATGGCCGTCGTCAGGATGGTCAGCGCGTTGCGGCCGCCACGGGCAGCGATCGTGTCGATGGCGGCCTTCTTGTCCTCGGCGCCGACATCGCTCTTCAGCACCATGACGGCGCGAGCGGCTTCCATCGTCTCCTTGACCTCGCCGTCCTTCTCCGCGGAAAGCGCGGAGTTGAGCAGTTCGAGGTTGGCGGGATCGGCATCGCGCAGCAGCCCCTGGGCGGCCGCAAGGCGGGCGCCGCGATCGGGAGAGAGCAACGTCAGCTGGCTCATCGCCGAAGCGATGACGCCGCGCAGCGAATTGTTGATCCTGACCTTGGACATGTAGTCCGCATCGATATCGGCGACGGCCTCGCCGCTGATCGGATCGGAAAAGGTCGGCTCGTCCTCCGTGCCGCCCTGAAGCAGAACCGGGCCACCGCTTTCCGAATTCACGTAAAGCTGGCCGTCGCTGAGCTGCTGCAGGATCTGGCTGACATGGGCATCGCCGGATGCGACCAGCGCCTTGATGGCGACCTCGCGTTCCGGGAAATCGCCGACGCCGAGCGCGTCGACCAGCGCGTGGATGTCTTCCTGCGCCTTCAGCGCCGTGGCGAATGCCGGCAGGGCCAGGCACAAGGTCAAAAGCAAAATCTTGATGGCGCGATACATCGGCTTTCTGCCTCGGTTATCGTTGGCCTTCCGGCGCAATCGGGAAGAAAAATCAGGGCCTTAATTCGGCAACGTTGCCGTCCGAAGCATCAGGGCCGCGCTTCGGAGATGGACCTTCCGCCCGGACAGGAGAGACCGGGCGGAAGTCTTCAGGCGTCAGAGTGACGGGGTGATCAGCACTCAGGAGCCCTTGCCGCCGCACTTGCCCGTTGCGACATTGAAGTTGCCGCAGTTCATGGGCTTGCGCCAATCGGAGATCAGGTCCTTGGAGTCAGGCAGGAAGTCCGACCATTCGTCGCCGACGACAGCAGGGGTCTGCTGGACGATTTCGAACTGGCCGTTCGCCTGGATTTCACCGATCAGCACCGGCTTGGTGATGTGGTGGTTTGGCATGACGGTGGCGTAGCCGCCCGACAGGTTCGGAACAGTGGTGCCGATGATCGTGTCGAGAACCTTGTCCGTGTCGGTCGTGCCAGCAGCCTGGACCGCCTTAACCCATGCATTGAAGCCGATATAGGCAGCTTCCATCGGGTCGTTGGTCACGCGCTTGTCGTTCTTGGTGTAGGCATGCCATTCCTTGATGAACTTCTTGTTGGCCGGGCTTTCGACCGACTCGAAGTAGTTCCAGGCAGCGAGGTGGCCGACGAGCGGCTTGGTGTCGAGACCGGCAAGCTCTTCTTCGCCGACCGAGAAGGCGACGACGGGGATGTCGGTTGCCTTTACGCCCTGGTTGCCGAGTTCCTTGTAGAACGGAACGTTGGCGTCACCGTTGATGGTGGAGACGACGGCGGTCTTCTTGCCGGAGGCGCCGAATTCCTTGATCTTGGAGACTTCCGTCTGCCAGTCGGAGAAGCCGAACGGCGTGTAGTTGACGATGATGTCTTCCTTCGGAATGCCCTTCGAGATCAGGTAGGCTTCCAGGATCTTGTTGGTCGTGCGCGGATAGACGTAGTCGGTGCCTTCCAGAACGAAGCGCTTAACGCCTTCCTTTTCCATCAGGTAGTCGACAGCCGGGATTGCCTGCTGGTTCGGAGCGGCACCGGTGTAGAAGATGTTGCGCGAGGACTCTTCGCCTTCATACTGAACCGGGTAGAACAGGATGGAGTTGAGTTCTTCGAAAACCGGCAGGACCGACTTGCGCGACGAGGACGTCCAGCAACCGAAGACGGCCGCGACCTTGTCCTTTTCGATCAGCTCGCGCGCCTTTTCGGCAAACAGCGGCCAGTCGGAAGCCGGGTCGACGACGACGGCCTCGAGCTTCTTGCCGAGAAGGCCGCCCTTCTTGTTCTGCTCGTCGATGAGCATCAGCATGGCGTCTTTCAGCGTCGTTTCGGAGATCGCCATCGTGCCGGACAGCGAATGCAGAACGCCGACCTTGATGGTGTCGTCAGCCGCAACGGCTCCATGGAATGCGGCCGTGGCCGACATGACGGCGCCGAGCACGGCACCGGAAACATATGATCGCAGATTCATCTGGTTGATCCCCTCTTCTTGTTCCGACAACAGGCCTGAAACGGCGATTAACTGTTGCTTAAGGGACTATCCGGTGCTGCACTGCGAAAGCGTATACGCGAAATGACGTAGGTGACGGGGCGAAATGTGCAGTTTTGCGTTGCACCGCACTCTTAAGCCCCGCACTGTTCCATGTTACGAACGCATGACAAGGGGAACGAAGGGGCCGATTACGGGTATGGCAGCGCGGCAACGCATTATTCCGGTCAGGCGCGAATACAATCGCTGGGTCGCCAACCAGACGCTGGAAGACTATGCGCTGCGCTTCACCGCCAAGAGCGCCCGGCAGTTCTCCTCGCAACGCATCTCGCAGACGGCGATCGGCGCCATATCCTTCCTGGCGCTGGAGGCGATCGGCGGCGCCATCACGCTCTCCTACGGCACCACCAACGCCTTCTACGCCATCATCGTCGCCTCGATCGCCATGCTCGCCATCGGCCTGCCGATCAGCCGCTACGCCATCCGCCACGGCGTCGACATCGACCTTCTGACCCGTGGCGCCAGCTTCGGCTATATCGGCTCGACCATCACCTCGCTGATCTATGCCAGCTTCACCTTCATGCTGTTTGCGATCGAGGCGTCGATCATGTCCGGCGCGCTGGAGCTGACCTTGGGCATTCCGCTCTGGATCGGCTATATCATCAGCGCCGTCATGGTCATCCCGCTCGTCACCCACGGGGTCCGGCTGATCAGCCGCTTCCAGCTCCTGACGCAGCCCTTTTGGATTGTCCTCAACATCCTGCCCTTCCTTTTCATCGCGGTGATGGACTGGGAAAAGTTCGATCTCTGGCGCGCCTTCTCCGGCATCCGCCATGCCTCTGGCCCGCCCGGCACCATCGCGCCCTTCGATCTTGTCGAGTTCGGCGCCGCCTCGGCCGTCATCCTGGCGCTCATGTCGCAGATCGGCGAACAGGCCGACTTCCTGCGCTTCCTCCCTCCGGAAAAGCAGACCAAGTGGCGCCACCGCCTCGCCGTCTTTCTCGCCGGTCCCGGCTGGGTCATCATCGGCGCACCGAAACTGCTGGCCGGCTCCTTCCTCGTCGTGCTGACCTTTGCCTCAGGCGTTCCCGCCGACCGCGCCGCCGATCCGGCGCAGATGTATCTCACCGCCTTCGGCTACATGATCCCCTGGCACAACGCCGCGCTGCTGCTGATGGCCGCCTTCGTCATGGTCTCGCAGCTGAAGATCAACGTGATGAACGCCTATGCGGGGTCGCTCGCCTGGTCGAATTTCTTCTCGCGCCTCACCCACAGCCACCCCGGCCGCGTCATCTGGCTGGTGTTCAACGTGGCGATCGCGCTGCTGCTGATGGAGCTCGGCATCTACCGGCTGCTCGAGGAAACGCTCGGCATCTTCTCGATCATCGCCATGGCCTGGCTCTGCACGATCTCGGCCGATCTCTTCATCAACAAGCCACTCGGCCTCGCTCCTCCAGGCATCGAGTTCAAGCGCGCCCATCTCTACGACATCAACCCCGTCGGCCTCGGCGCCATGACGCTGTCGGCGACCATCGCGCTCATCGCCCATTTCGGCGCCTTCGGCACGATCGCGGCGTCGCTCGCCCCATACATCACCCTCATCGTCGCCCTCATCGCCTCGCCCGCGATCGCCTGGGCGACAAAGGGTAAGTTCTACCTCGCCCGCAAGCCGCGCCAGAGCTGGAAGAACCTGACCAACATCACCTGTTCGGTCTGCGAACACCCGTTCGAGCCGGAGGACATGGCCTGGTGTCCCGCCTATGCCGCGCCGATCTGCTCGCTCTGCTGCTCGCTCGACAGCCGTTGTCACGACATGTGCAAGCCCAACGCGCATCTGAACGCGCAGGTCGGCTATGTCGCCAAGGCTGTCCTGCCCGAAACCATCGTCCAGAAGCTCACCACCCGCCTCGGCCGCTACGGCATCGCCGTCATCCTGGCGCTTACCGCCGTCGGCGCCATCTTGGCTATGATCGCCCACCAGGTTTCCGCCGCCTCGCCGGAGACCGCCGAGGTCGTCAACGGCACGATCCTGATCGTCTTCTTCGTCTTCGCCGTCATCGCTGGTGTCGTCTGCTGGTTCTATGTGCTGGCGCATGACAGCCGTGTCGTCGCCGAGGAGGAATCCTCGCGCCAGAACACGCTGCTTCTGAAGGAAATCGCCGCCCACAAGAAGACCGACGCCGCCCTGCAGGCCGCAAAGGAGACCGCAGAGGCCGCCAACCGCGCCAAGAGCCGCTATGTCGTCGGCCTCAGCCACGAGCTGCGCACGCCGCTCAACGCCGTGCTCGGCTACGCCCAGATCCTCGAGCGCGACGAGACCATCCCGACCCCGCGTCAGTCGTCGATCAAGGTCATCCGCCGCTCGGCCGAACACCTCTCCGGCCTCATCGACGGCCTGCTCGATATCTCGAAGATCGAGGCCGGCCGCCTGCAGGTCTATTCCAACGAGATCAACATCCAGGATTTCCTCGACCAGATCGTCGACATGTTCCGCCCGCAGGCGCTCGCCAAGGGCCTGACCTTCAACCATCAGCGCGCGCCTGCCCTGCCCCAGTTCGTGCGAACCGACGAGAAGCGCCTCCGCCAAATCCTCGTCAATCTCCTGTCCAACGCCATCAAGTTCACCGACGAGGGCACGGTCACCTTCGACGTCGCCTATCGCAGTCAGGTCGCCACCTTCACCGTGACAGATACCGGCCGCGGCATCGCGGAGAAGGACCTCAGCCGCATCTACGAGCCCTTCCAGCGCGGCGAAGCCGACAGCATCCGCCCCATGCCCGGCCTCGGCCTTGGCCTGACCATCACCCAGCTTCTGACCAACACGCTCGGCGGCGAAATCTCGGTGACCAGCGAAAAGGACAATGGCTCGACCTTCCGCGTGCGCCTGATGCTCTCGGCCGTGCTGCGCGAGATGGCGGCACCGCCGCAGGAAAAGAAGATCGTCAGCTACGACGGCCCGCGCCGCACCATCGTCGTCGTCGACGATAACGAGGATCACCGCGAGATGATGCGCGAGATCCTGGTCCCGCTCGATTTCGTCGTGCTGACAGCGGCCAGCGGCACGGATTGCCTGACGCTGATCGAAGGCATCCAGCCCGACCTCTTCCTCGTCGACATCCTGATGCCCGGGATGAACGGCTGGCAGCTGGTCTCGCGCCTGCGCGAAGCCGGCCAGACCGCTCCGATCGTCATGCTCTCCGCCAACATCGGCGACGCCGCCGCCCATGGCGACAGCGACGACAGCCACAATGACGCGATCGGAAAGCCGGTCGACATCCGCCGCCTGCGCGACAAGCTTGCCCTACATCTCGGCCTCAAATGGCTCTACGCCGAAGCGGCTCCTGCGGCACCCAAGAAGACCGAGCAAGTCCTGCAAAGCCCCGGCGACGCGCATGTGCAGGAACTGCTGCGTCTCGGCGAGATCGGCTATATCAGGGGCATCGAGGCGAAGCTCGCCGACCTTGCCAAGGTGGAGGCAAATCAGCCATTTACCGAGGAACTTCGATCCTATGTCGCCGCCTTCGACCTGAACGGCTTCATGGCCTTCCTGCACCGCTTCGACGAAAAGGTGGAACACATTGGCTGAACTCCCGCGCGACATCGTTCTGTTGGTCGACGACTCGCCGGAAGCGCTCGGCTTTCTCACCGATGCGCTGGAGCAATCCGGCTTCTCCGTCCTGATCGCCACCTCGGGTTCGGCAGCACTCAACATCGTCGAGCGCATCACCCCCGACCTGATCCTGCTCGACGCTGTCATGCCCAGCATGGACGGCTTCGAGACCTGCCGGCGGCTGAAGGCCAACCCGGCGATCAGCCAGATCCCCGTCATATTCATGACCGGCCTGACGGAAACCGAGCACGTCGTCCATGCGCTCGGCTCCGGCGGCGTCGATTATCTCACCAAGCCGATCAACATCGACGAACTGCGCGCCCGCATCGGCGTGCACCTAAAGAACGCCCGCTCCGCCCAGAGCGCTCGCGTGGCCCTCGATGCCGCCGGCCGCCATCTGCTGGCGGTCAAGGGCGACGGCAACATCCACTGGTCGACGCCGCAGGCAACCCGTCTCGTCAACGCCGCCATGGGCAGCGACGACGGCATGGACACCGTAATCGCGACCATCGCCGCCTGGATGAAGGACCGCACTGCCTCCACCATATCAGTCACCCATGGCGGCCAGGACGTGCTGCAGCTTGCCTTCCTCGGCACCATCGGCCCCGACGAGTATCTCTTCCGCCTGACGGCCAGCCAGCGCGCCGACGACCAGGTGCTGCGCCAGCGCTTCGCGCTCACCCACCGCGAATCCGAGGTGCTGCTCTGGATCGCCAAGGGCAAGGCCAACCGCGACATCGGCGAAATTCTCGGCCTCTCCGCCCGCACGGTGAACAAGCATCTCGAGCAGATCTACGTCAAACTCGGCGTCGAAAACCGCGCTTCGGCGGCGGTCAAGGCGGCGCATGTGTTGCATGAGACGTAGGTAAGCGAGCCGCTCACACTTTAGAAAGCACCCACGGATATCTTTGAGCGACGCCCGCAAGCTGGGCATGGCATCAAGATGATATCCGGCAGGTCATGAAGGACAGGCTTTATTATGTGGATCGGCTGCGGATTTCCGCCTTCGCGATCCTGATCCTCTATCACTCTTCGGCGGCCTTTTTCACCGACATGGGCTGGCTGATCCATAGCGACCGCACCAGCCCCGCGCTCTCGCTGATCATGGAATTCCCGCGCGCCTGGCGACTGGCGCTACTGTTCTTCGTCTCCGGCATGGGGGCCGCCTTCTCCTTCCGCTCGGATTCCAGCCTCGCCTTCCTGCGCAAGCGCACCATCCGCCTGCTCGTCCCCCTGCTCTTCGCCATGGCCGTCCTCGTCGTGCCGCAGGTCTGGTATGAGCGTATGTACGAGACCGGCTATGACGGCTCGCTCATCAGTTTCTGGCTGACGCGCTATTTCACCGAAGGCCGCTACCCGACCGGCAATTTCACCTGGGCGCACATGTGGTTCGTCGCCTATCTGCTCGTCATGTCCGTCATCTGCTACCCGATCTTTCTCTATCTCAGCCAGCCCGGCAACAAACTGATGGCCTGGTTCGAGCGCATCGCGAAGTCGGGCGCCATCTATCTCTTCTTCCTGCTGCCGCTCGCTCTCAATCTCGCTCTGTCGCCCTTCTACCCCAAGGAAACCAATGCGCTCTACAATGACGGCGCCTGGTTCGCCGTCTGGGCAAGCTGGTTCGGCCTCGGCTTCCTCGTCGCCCGCAATCACCGCAGCCTGATCGAGCCGATCATCGCCAAGCGCTATCTGAGCGCGGCAATCGCGCTGGCCGTGACGGTGTTCCTCTATGCCTTCGCCTGGCTTACTCCAGCCGAGCAGGCGATCGGCAGCTACGCCGATGAAACCCCGCTCTTCAAGGCCGCGATCTTCCTGCTTGCCTGGTCGATGATCCTGACGCTCATCGGCTTCGCCGCCCGTCATTTCAACCAGCCGGACGCGCGGCTGGTCACGGTCAACCGGCTGGTCTTCCCGCTCTACATCATCCACCAGACGGTGATCGTCGGCGCGCTCTATTATGTGCTGCCGCTTGGCCTGCCTGCCGTGCCGAGCTTCATCATCATCGCCGCCGCGACCTTCGTGCTGTCGAGCCTCTTCGCCATCGCGGTGGACTTCATTCCCGGCCGCGCGCGCCTACTCTTCGGCCTCGAGGCCAAGCCACGTGGCCCCTCGGGCGAGCGAAAGACCGCCGGCGCGCAGCGATAGGCAGGCGTCAGGCCACCCGGTCCGGCGGCTCGCGTCCCTCGAAAAAGGCGGTGATGTTGTCCACCACCTTCATCCCCATCGCATTGCGCGTCTCTTCGGTAGCACTACCAAGATGCGGCAGCAGAACCACGTTCTCCAACGCGCGCAGTTTCTCCGGCACCTGCGGCTCCGCCTCGTAGACGTCGAGGCCGGCGCCACGGATGACGCCCTTCTCGAGCGCCGCGATCAGCGCCGCTTCGTCGACGACATCGCCGCGCGCCGTGTTGATCAGATAGGCGCCCGGCTTCATCGCCGTGAAACGGGACGCGTTCATCAGATGCCGGTTCTCCGCGCCTCCGGGGCAATGCAACGACACGAAATCGCTGGCCGCCAGCACCTCTTCCACGGTCGCGAGCTGCCGCGCGCCATATCGCGCCGCCTCCGCCGCATCGACCGTCGAGCGGTTGTAGAACACCACATCCATGCCGAAACCGAAATGGCAGCGCTGGGCGAAAGCCTTGCCGATGCGCCCGAAGCCGATGATCCCCACCGTCTTGCCCGTAACCTTGGTGCCGATCATATGCGTCGGGCACCAGCCCTTCCATTCGCCGGCCCGGATCTGCCGCTCGCCCTCCCCGCCACGGCGCGCGACCGAAAGCAGGAGCAGCATCGCGATATCGGCGGTGCAATCGGTGAGTACGCCAGGCGTATTCGTCACCACGATGCCCTTGGCCTTCGCCGCTGCGATGTCGATATGGTTGTAGCCAACCCCGAAATTGCCGAGCACCTTGGCCCGGATCTCGCCTTCGAAAACCGACGCCGGAAGCTTGTCCGACACGGTCGGCAGCACGGCGTCGTGGGTGCGCAACGCCTCCGCGATGGCTTCGGGCGACATCGGCAGGTCGTCGGTGTTGAAGGTCGCGTCGAAGCGTTCGGCAAGTACAGCCTCCACGGCGGAGGGCCAGCGGCGCGTAAGCAGAATCTTGGGGCGGGACATGGCGTATCCGTATCGTCTGCGGCTGCGCGCCGACCGGCGACAACCTGTTGAATTCGCCGGCGATCGTAACCGGATCGTCCTCGATCGCAAGACCGGTAAGCGGCCGGGCGGTTCGCATTGTTGCCAAAACGAAAGAAGCCCGGCGCGAGACCGGGCTTCCAAGGTGAGAACGAAAGTTCTTACTTCGCGTCCTGCGGGAAGTAGGAGAACTTGCCGTCTGGGCCCTTCTTCCATTCGTACATGACGTAGCCTGGGATCTTCGGGTCGCCCTTTTCGTCGAACGAGATTTCGCCGAGAACGGTCTTGAACGGACCCTTGGCCTTCATCGCTGCGGCAACGGCTTCAGCGTCGGTCGAAGCAGCTGCCTTGGCGGCTTCAGCGATCGTCTGCATCGCGGCGTAGGAGTACAGCGTGTAAGCTTCCGGGTTGAAGCCGGCAGCCTTGAACTTCTCGACGAGTGCCTTGTTGTCGGGGTTCAGCGTTGCGTCCGGGCCGAATGTGTTCAGCGTACCGGCGACTGCGTCACCAGCGATCGATGCCAGTTCGTTCGAAACGATACCGTCGCCCGATACGAGCGTTGCCTTCAGGCCCTGGTCGGCAGCCTGGCGGATGATCAGACCAGCTTCGGTGTGGAGACCACCCCAGTAGATGATCGAAACGCCGGCTTCCTTCATCTTGGCGATGAGGGCCGAGAAGTCCTTGTCGCCGACGTTGATGCCTTCGTACATGGCTTCGGTGAGACCAGCGGCATTCATGGCCTTCTTGGTTTCGTCAGCGAGGCCCTGGCCGTATGGGGTCTTGTCGTGAACGACAGCGATCTTGGCGTCCTTGAAGTGGTCGGCGAGATACTTGCCGGCGATGCCGCCCTGCTGGTCGTCGCGACCGCAAGTACGGAACGTGTTCCACAGACCACGCTCGGTGAACTGTGGGTTGGTCGCAGCCGGCGTGATTTCGAGGATGCCGTTTTCAGCGTAAACTTCGGAAGCCGGGATCGAAACGCCCGAGTTGAAGTGGCCGATGACGAACTTGACGCCGTCAGCTGCGAACTTGTTGGCAACCGAGATACCCTGCTTCGGGTCGGACACGTCGTCGCCGAGCACGATCTTGATCTGCTCGCCATTGATGCCGCCAGCAGCGTTGATGTCGGCAGCTGCCTGCTCGGCACCCTTCTGGAGCTGTGCGCCGAACGCAGCGTTCGGGCCGGTCAGCGGACCAGCAACGGCAACCGTGATGTCGGCCCAAGCGTTGCTGCTGAAGGCGACCATCGCCGTCAGAGCCACTGCCGACAGAAGAGACTTCTTCATTATGTTACTCCCAGTTTTTTAGCGGGTTCCGTTCCATTACCCAGCGCATCACCCACTTTACTGCGCTGGGAAACCTGTTCCACTCGGAGAGGTAATTTGTCCCTAGATTCAACCGGCTGTCAATGTTTTGCCTTCCAGGAGAAGGGTGACGTTTTTTCGTAGAGCCAGTAGTAATTATTGACCATCTGATTGGTCCGGCGATAGCGGTATCCAGCCGTCGCGAAGATCAGGAGAAGGACGAAGTCGATGGCGTAATAGAACACGCTCAGCACAGGTCCGTCGAACAGCGCGTGATGCAGAAACTGCATCGCGGCCGCCAGAAGCACGCTGTAGCCGATGACGATAGGATAGTCGCTCCAGCCGTCAGCGGCAGCCTTGCCGGAACGCCATGCGGTCCAGAAGCCGATCAACACGACGATCAGGCGGATGACGCTGCGAACGCCGGTATCGCCTTCAAAGAAAAGTCCCTGCATATCAAAGTCTCCCCTTCGTCATGCTCAATGCCGTCCGCCTTCGAGATAGGCGGCGCGAACTTCAGGATTGGCGAGCAGTTCCTGGCCGGAGCCCGACATCGTCACCTTGCCGTTGACCATGACATAGGCCCGGTCGGAAAGCTTCAGTGCCGCGAAGGCGTTCTGCTCGACGAGGAACACGGTGAGCCCCTCATCCTTGTTCAGCTTCTTGATCGCCTCGAAGATGCCCTTGACGATCAGCGGCGCGAGACCCAGCGACGGCTCGTCAAGCAGCAGCAACTTAGGACGGGCCATCAGCGCGCGGCCGATCGACAGCATCTGCTGCTCGCCGCCCGAAAGCGTGCCGCCGCGCTGCGTCTGGCGCTCCTTCAGGCGCGGGAACATCGCGAAGATCTTCTCGACGTCTTCCTTGAAGTATTTCAGGTTATCGAGGCCGGCGCCCATTTGCAGGTTTTCCATCACGCTCATGCGCGGGAAAATGCGGCGCCCCTCCGGCGACTGCGCAATGCGCAGGCGGGCGATTTCGTGGGTCGGCATCTTGGTGATGTCGCGGCCCTCGAAGATGACCTTGCCGGCGCGCGCCTGCGGGCTGCCGCAGATCGTCATCATCAGCGTCGACTTGCCGGCGCCGTTGGCGCCGATCAGGCTGACGATTTCGCCCTGGTTGACGTGGACATCAATGCCCGCGAGCGCGCGAATGTTGCCGTAATAGGTTTCAACACCCTCGACCTTGAGAAGTGGCTGACCGGTCATCAGTGCGTACCTCCTTCGAGGTTTTCGACGTCTGCGATCACCTGTTCCACTTCCTCGTCTTCGACACCGAGATAGGCCGCGATGACCTTCGGATCGTTCTTCACATGGTCTGGCGTGCCGTCGGAAATCTTCTGGCCGTATTCCAGCACGACGACGTGGTCGGAAATTTCCATGACCACGGACATGTCATGCTCGATCAGGAGCAGCGACGTGCCCTCGTCGCGAATGCCGCGCAGAAGCGTGTTCAGCGTCAACGATTCCTTCGGGTTGAGACCGGCGGCGGGCTCGTCCAGGCAAAGCAGCTCCGGCCCCGTGCACATGGCGCGCGCGATCTCGAGGCGGCGCTGAGCACCGTATGGCAGATCGCCGGCGGGATCGTCGGCGCGATCGATCAGATCGGCCTTCTCCAGCCAGTAGCGGGCAAGCTCGATCGCGTTCTTCGCTTCCGCGCTGTAGCGACCGATCCCGAGCAGGCCGAGAATGGTGTAGCCCGATGCCAGCATCAGCTTGTTGTGCTGCGCGACCAGTAGGTTTTCGAGAACCGTCAGGCCGGAGAACAGTCGGATGTTCTGGAACGTGCGGGCGACCTTGGCTTCGCGGGTGATGCGAAAGTCCGGCAGACGCTCAAGCAGATGTTCTCTGCCATCCTTGTGGCGCATGGTGATCATGCCCATGGTCGGCTTGTAGAAACCGGTGATGCAATTGAACACGGTGGTCTTGCCGGCGCCGTTCGGGCCGATCAGCGCGGTGATCTCGCCGCGCTTGGCCTCGAACGAGAAGTCGTTGATCGCCATCAGGCCGCCGAACTTCATCGACAGATGCTCGACCTTGAGCAGGGTATCGCTGGACATGTTGGTTTCCTGAGGGCTCATCAGCCGTGGCCCTCCTTGGTGAAGCTTCCCGATACCGATTTCCGTTCTTTCAGGAACGCCGTCGGCTCACGCGATCCAACGAAGCCGCGCGGCTTGATCAGCATGACGACGACCATCGCTAAGCCGAAGAGCAGCATGCGGTAGAGTTCCGGCGTGAAGTCGGGTCCGAAGATGAGCTTCAGGAACTCCATTTCGCGCAGCGCCTCGGTACCGCCGATCATGACGATCGCCGCGATCGCGATGCCGGTCAGCGAACCCATGCCGCCGAGAACGACGATGGCGAGGATGACGGCCGATTCCAGGAACACGAAGGATTCAGGCGATACGAAGCCCTGGCGAGCGGCGAAGAAGGAGCCGGCGAAGCCGCCGAACATCGCACCCGTGGCGAAAGCCGTGAGCTTGGTCGTCACCGTGTTGATGCCGAGCGAACGGCAGGCGATCTCGTCTTCGCGAAGCGCTTCCCACGCACGGCCGATCGGCATGCGGCGCAGGCGGATCGTGACATAGGCCGTCAGGAGGCACAGCGCCAAGATCAGATAGAAGAGGAAGATCTTGTAGTAGGCCGACGAGATCGGCAGGTGGAACAGCTTGGCGAAGCCATGCGGGCTGGCATCGAAGGGAATGCCGAACAGCGTTGCCTTCGGAATGCTGGCGATACCGAACGTCCCCTTGGTCAGGTCCGTCCAGTTGATGATGACGAGGCGGATGATTTCGCCGAAAGCCAGCGTCACGATCGCCAGGTAGTCACCGCGCAGACGCAGGACCGGGAAGCCGAGGATAATGCCCCAGAGACCGGCGAGAATGCCCGACAGCGGCAGAAGAACCCAGAAGGACAGGCCAAAATAGCTGGAGAGCAGCGCGTAGGAATAAGCGCCGACCGCGTAGAAGGCGACGTAACCAAGGTCGAGCAGACCGGCAAGACCGACGACGATGTTCAGGCCCCAGGCCAGCATCACGTAGATCAGGATCTGGATACCGAAGTTGTCGACCCACTTCAGCGAGCCCTGCGCACCGACCAGCGCCACGATGACGACGGGATAGAGCACCAGCGCCAGAAGCGCGATCTTCAGGAAGTGGGCGTGGAAGAAGCCCTTCTTGTCGGAGATGTCGAGCTCGCCGCTGCGCGCCTTGGCAAGCTTGCGGGCATCGAGATGCGGACGCAGGAATACCACGATCGCAAACCGACCGACCGCCGCGATGGCGACGAAGATGGCCAGCAAACCCCAACGCTGAACGACGACGAGTTCGTTGCTGATGTTCTGCTGCGTGCCAAGACCCACATACAGCACGAACATGCCGAAGGATATGATGCCGGCGAAGATAGCTTCTTTAATACCCTTCTGGACAAGTCCGGATGCGGGCTTGCCAGGGGCGTTTTCAACATTTGCCATGACGTTAAACCTTCTCGACTTCCGGCCGGCCCAGGATACCTGTCGGCTTGAAGATCAGCACGAAAGCGAGGATGGCGAAGGTCGCCACATCCTTGTAGGCGATGGTGAAGTAGGCCGACCAAAGGCTTTCGATCAGGCCGATCATCAGACCACCGAGAACGGCGCCCGGAAGCGAACCGATACCGCCGAGAACGGCCGCCGTGAACGCCTTAACGCCAGGCACGAAGCCGTCGTTGAAGTTCACCACGCCGTAGTACATCAGGTACATCGTGCCGGCGACGGCAGCGAGTGCGGCGCCCATGATGAAGGTCACGGAGATCGTCTTGTCGACGTTGACGCCCAGCAGCGCCGCCATCTTGCGGTCCTGCTCGGTGGCGCGCTGTGCGCGGCCAAGCGCCGTATGATTGACGAGGTACCAGAACACGGTGAGCAGCACGGCCGTGATGATGATGATCACGATCTGCTTCAGCGAGATGGTGACGCCACCAATGTTATAGACGCTGCTGATCAGCGGCGGGATCGGCTTGTTGCGCGGACCCTGCGTCACCTGGATGAAGTTGGACAGCACGATCGACATGCCGATCGCTGTGATCAGCGGCGCCAGGCGGAACGAACCGCGCAGCGGGCGATAAGCGACGCGCTCGATCGTCCAATTCCACAAACTCGTCATCAGCATCGCGATAAGCAGCATTGCCAACAGCAGAACAGCCACTGGAAGACCGGCAAAGATGGATGTGAGGACGAGAAAGACGATAAGGGCGGCGAAGCCACCGATCATGAAAATATCGCCGTGAGCGAAATTGATCATGCCGATGATGCCGTAAACCATCGTATAGCCGATAGCCACGAGGCCATAGATGGATCCAAGAGTCAGCCCATTGATGAGCTGCTGGACAAAATATTCCATATGTCTTTCCCCTGGACACAGAACCGTAAAAAGCCTGCGTCTCTTGTTATTCGAGCCCTTGTTGAGCCCTTGATTAAAGATTTCATACTGCTTTCAAGGCAAAAGGGAAGTGTAAAATTTCAAAGCTCCAAAGTTCTTTGCCGTTTTGGTGAAAATGACTTTTTCGAGTTCAAAAAGTTGATTTTTTCAACACAATCCGGGCTCCGACGCCACTTTTCACCGCAAATTCACTTTTCCCTGGGATCTTTACCCTTCGCCAACTGATGGAAAATCGTCAAACCACACCTGCGTCCTTTTGCGACGGTCTGCCGACGGTGCAATGAAGCGTGAAAACGACTATATGAGAAGCATGATGGAGAAGGGATCGAACCGACCCGCGATGCTCGAGACGTTTGAACGCGCCGCCCTTGAGGCTGGCAAGGCGATCATGGATGTGTACCGCGCCGGCTGCAAGGCGGCCAGCAAGGCCGACAACAGTCCGGTTACCATCGCCGACGAGCAGGCCGAGCGGATCATCCTCGCCCATCTCTATCGCGATTTTCCCGATATTCCCGTCATCGCCGAAGAATCGGTCGCGGCCGGCATCGTACCGGCGGTCGGCTCGTCGTTCTTTCTGGTCGACCCCCTGGATGGCACGCGCGAATTCGTCGACAAGCGGCCGGAATTCACCGTCAATATCGCCTTCATCGTCCATGGCCACCCGGCCGCCGGCATCGTGTTTGCCCCCGCGTTGGGCGTCGCCTTTCTCGGCGAGAACGGCACGGCCGAGAAGCTGCATATCGGCCCGGACTTTCGTGTCGAAAAGCGGCTGCCGATCAATGTGCGCCTCGCCAAGGCCAAACGCACCGCACTCGCCAGCCGCTCGCATAACAGCCCGCAGACCGCGCGTTTCCTGGCCGAGCAGGCCATCTCGGAGTGCAAGAACATCGGTTCGTCACTGAAATTCTGCCTTCTCGCGGAAGGAGAAGCGGACGTCTATCCGCGCTTCACCCGCACGATGGAGTGGGACACCGCGGCCGGCGATGCCATCCTGCGCGCGGCCGGCGGCTGCACTGTGACCCTCGACGGCCGCCCCCTCACCTACGGCAAGACGCGGCAAGCCCACGACGCGGATTTCGCGAACCCCGATTTCATCTCCTGGGGCAACGCCCCCCGGCTTTGAGCACGGGGACGTTTCTCGCAAATATCCCTTTGAAATCAGCGCCGGGTCCCGCGCGCGATCCCCGTTTCCCGACACGCCTCTACGATTTGCGGCAGTGAAACCTGCCGCGAACACCGGAGCTCGATCGTGTCGGACCAGACCAACAACCTCGCCCTGCCCTACATCCTGCCCTCCCAGGCGCAGAAGCACGTGCCGCATAACGAGGCACTGCAACGTCTCGACACAGTGGTCCAGCTGACGATCATCGCCGAACGGCACGGACCGCCCGAAACACCGGTTGAAGGCGACCGCTACCTCGTCGGCGCCGATCCCGAGGGTGCGTGGCTCGGCCGGCAGGGGCTGATTTCTGTCTGGCAGGATGGCGCATGGGCCTATCTCTCGCCAAACCCCGGCTGGCGCGCCTTCTTTCTCGACACCCGCCAGCTCCGCGCTTTCGACGGCACGAACTGGAACGTCATCTCCCTCGATGCCGACGGCTCGCTTCCCAAGATCGGCATCAACGCGACGGCAGACGAGATCAACCGGCTGGCGATCGCCTCCGAGGCAAGCCTCTTCAGCCATGCGGGACAAGGTCATCAGTTGAAGATCAACAAGGCCGACCCGTCTCAAACAGGCACGCTTCTCTTTCAGACGAATTGGTCGGGCCGCGCCGAGATGGGGCTTGCGGGAAGCGATGCGTTTTCGATCAAGGTCAGCGGCGATGGCGATGATTGGTCGACGGCGCTCATCGTGGCGCCGGATGGCGTCGTGCGCATGCCCTCGCGACCGATCGTACGAGCATCGCCCGCTGCCGGCACAGCGTCTCCACCAGCGGCAAGCCGCACCGGCTTCACGGATATCCACGCAGAACAAGGCGGCTTCGAACTCGGCACCGCCGTACCAGCAGGCACCGGCGCGCGGCTCATCGTCCCGGCCGACGGCTTCTATCTGCTGTCGCTTTCTCTGAGCACCCTCACCTCATCAGGCCACGGTGTGGCGATCGAGATCAACGGCGCGACGGTCGTCGCCAGCGCGAGCGGCCCGGCCTCAGCATCGCCGGCCCGGCAAAACACGACGACGATCGTCTGGCTGAATCAGGGCGATTGGCTTGCATTGCTTCACAGCGGCACGGCGCAATACGAATTTGGACCGGCAAAGACCGAACTCTGCGCCGTCATGCTCTGAACGAGTTACAGCAGGCGGTAGCGGAAGGCCCGGGCAACCGCCTGCATCCGATTGACGGAATCGAGCTTGCGCATCGCGCTTTTCAGATATCCGACCACGGTGTGCGGCGAGAGCTCCAGTATGATGGCGATCTCGTCGCTGCTCTTGCCCGCCGCCGACCAGCGCAGGCATTCGATCTCGCGGCTGCTGAGGTTCTCCAGCGGCTGCTCGGTCACCTGCAGCCGCGCATAGACGTCGAGAAATTCCATGGCGCTGAACACATGCGCCATCGCCTCCTCGCGCGAAAGATCCGCCCGCGCGCCCGAAAACGCGAAAATATAAGGCTGGCGATCGGCGTCATGGAGCACGAAAGCAAATGTCCGGCGAAATCCGAGCTCGCGAAACCGCCCGGTGATCCGCTCGTTTTTCGGGTTGGTCACGCTGCTCTCGAACGCGCCGACACCAAACGAAACCGGCAGGCTCGATTTCCTGAGCTCCGAAACAAGCGCACTATTGTGAAACAGGTCATCTTCGTCATAGGCGGCAACGAGGCTGTCGGGCCAGTTGCTGAAAATGTGGTTTCCCGCAAAGCCGCCATTATCGCCATGTGGAAAACCCGCGAACAAATAGTGGTTGAAACCCGCCGCTTTCGCGAGACGCGCGAGGCGCTCCTTAGGATCCGGCGATGGACTGGACTTCTCTGACGATAAAAAAACAATATTCGCCGCGCCGTCTTGAACGGCGCGTTCTTCATTCCGCATCGATTTCGTCCTTCAAAGGCTAAACTTGCCTGAAAACGGTCTTCTGGCAGCAACAATCAAAGTATAGGAAAAGAAAAAACGGCCGCTTCAACGTTATGCGAAGCCTGACATTCTATTCCCAACGCACGCAAAAACAACAATCGCGATGACACGCGACGTTCTATCTGCCCCTGGGGAGGCTTATAGTTTGATGAGGATCAGACAACTAATATTCATTGTGCATGGCTCCCATGCACTTATGACAAATTTACGCAAGGGAAGCCGTGCGCGAAGCGCGCGCCAGCGCCATCATGCGACGCGGTTAAATTTATTATCAAAGTCTTACGACGCGTTTAGGCAATTTTTAAATGTGACAAGCTAGAGTGGCTCTCGTGGTCTTGAGTTGTGTAGAGAGTCCAATGACCGAAATGATACGTCCCCGAGTGAAATATGTCATCGGCCCCGATGGCAGCCCGCTGACGATTGCGGATTTGCCGCCGCCGAATACTCGGCGCTGGGTAATTCGCCGTAAGGCAGAGGTTGTCGCAGCTGTGCGCGGTGGCCTGTTGAGCTTGGAAGAAGCTTGCGAACGCTATACCCTGACCGTCGAGGAGTTTCTCTCCTGGCAGTCATCCATCAATAGCCATGGTCTTGCCGGTCTGCGCACCACGCGCATCCAGCAGTATCGCCATTGATTAATTATTGAAGTTGATTCCATTTCAGTTCGGGCCGACCGCACATCGCAAGATGTGAAGCCGGCCCGAAGCTTTTGCTGCTTTCCGGCGTTTATCTCATTGCCGAACTGAACCGACGCTCTGAAGCGCGGCCACCGTCCACAAAGACCACTCGGACAGAGGCTGCGCGAGCAAGGCTCGGCATCTTCTTTTCGCAAGCGCCGAACCACCTGCCTCCCCTTTCATCGAACAATGCGTCACCTTGAGCGGCCTTTGCTTTGCGCCGGCGCCATGGCACGTTTGCTTCAACGCAATCGAAAGGAAGGCAGTCGGGATGAAGATCACCAACGAAGAAAACGCATCGGGCGGCCGCTACGTCGCCGAGCTCGAAGGCCACCAGGCCGAAATGACCTATTCCCGCACATCGCCGACGCTCATCATCATCGATCATACCGGTGTTCCGGATGCGCTGCGCGGCAAAGGCGTCGGCCAGGCGCTGGCGCTGCATGCGGTCGAAGCCGCCAGAACCGGCGGCTGGAAGATCATTCCGCTCTGCCCTTTCTTTAAGGCGCAGGCGCTTCGCCATGAAGAATGGCGCGACGTCATCAACTGATTTTCTAGAGGGCAGGAAACGCCAAAAGCCATGTATGACGGACAGCACGCCCGTCATGCATGGCTTTTATGAGATGACACCCCCGATGCCCGAAGGCATCGATCATCTTGGCTTAGAGCGCCGTGCGTCCGAATGGACGCACAAAGGACGCTCTAACTTTTTGAATCTACGCATCGAGCTTTCCGAAAATCGATTCCGATTTTCGGGCCGATGCGCTAGGCTCGTGCCCGAACCGCCCCGTCGCGCTCTTCGAGCGCGGCAGCGCGTGCATATTCCGCCTGCATCTCTTCGAGCGTCTGCTCCAAGGCCTCTTCCTGCATCCTCAGTTCCTTGATCGAAACCTGAAGATTGTCCGCGCGCTGGCGTGCTGCCTTCGCGAAGGTGGGATAGGCGAAGTGATTCGGGTCGGAAATGCCGGACTTCTTTTCCTCGACGACGATCTGGCTTTCCAGATCCTTCGTCATACGGTCAAATTCAGACATCATCATCTGCAACTGCTGCAGCTGACGACGCTTTTCGTTCACCTGAAACTCTTTCAGACGAACTAGGCTCTCACGCGACTTCATACGCATTACTCCAGTGATGCGAGACCCCGGCTTCACTTGAAACCGCCCATTAGCTGCCGCTGTCATGCGACTTGCCCAAAAAATTTCCCTCGGCGTTAACAAAAACCTACCGCTGGTAACCTTTCGTTTACGGGCATCGTTAATGATAGTGCCGATGATTTAAGGGTCGGTAAACACAACTACGCGATTTCCGGTCCGTTTCATTGGTGAGTCGAATGAATCGCTTGCCGGCCTTTCTTAATGTAACAGTTGAGAAGAGGGCCTTGCGGATTCTCGTTGGAAAACAGCGGAATGGACAAAATATTTAATAAATTGATTACCTCTTGCCAGAGTGAATCAGAATTTGTTAACCATTTCGTGGCAGCTTCCAAATCACGCAGTGACATTTCTGTATCGCGTAGGGGCCAGACCACCTTTCGGCGGCGGTAAAGGGGATAAGAATGCGGGTACTACTCATCGAAGATGACAGCGCGACAGCGCAGAGCATCGAACTGATGCTCAAGTCAGAAAGTTTCAACGTCTACACCACCGATCTTGGTGAAGAAGGCGTCGATCTCGGCAAGTTGTATGATTATGATATCATCCTTCTTGATCTCAACCTTCCAGACATGTCCGGATATGAAGTGCTTCGCACTCTCCGTCTGTCCAAGGTTAAAACACCGATCCTGATCCTCTCCGGCATGGCCGGCATCGAGGACAAGGTTCGCGGTCTCGGCTTCGGCGCCGACGACTACATGACCAAGCCTTTCCACAAGGACGAACTGGTTGCTCGCATCCATGCGATCGTCCGTCGCTCCAAGGGCCACGCCCAGTCGGTCATCATGACCGGCGAACTGATCGTCAACCTCGACGCCAAGACCGTCGAAGTCGGCGGCCAGCGCGTTCACCTGACGGGCAAGGAGTACCAGATGCTGGAGCTGCTTTCGCTCCGCAAGGGCACCACGCTCACCAAGGAAATGTTCCTGAACCACCTTTACGGCGGCATGGACGAGCCGGAACTGAAGATCATCGACGTCTTCATCTGCAAGCTGCGCAAGAAGCTTGCAAACGCTGCCGGCGGCGCAAACTACATCGAAACCGTCTGGGGCCGCGGCTACGTTCTGCGCGAGCCTGACGGCGCCGAATACGCCGAAACAGCCTGATATCCGATTTCGGTCCCTACGCCGATCATCCTTAAGATCCCGCCTTCACGGCGGGATTTTTTGTGCCCAGGAATAAGTCCGGAACGACAAAAGCCGCCCCGAAGGCGGCTTTTGCGATTGAATCGAATGGAAATATCAGGCTGCGATGGCGCGATTGCCGAAGACTGCGGTCAGGATCTTGCGGTCGAATGGCTTGAGCAGGAAGTCCGTGGCCCCTGCCCGCTTGCCCATCATCAGCTTCTTCAGGTCGGCCTCGATCACGCAATAGTAGATCTTGACCTCCTTGCCGCCTTCCATGGCGCGAACCGCCACGATCAGATCAAGCGCTCCATCCATGGACGAATCGACGATCAGGTAGTCCGGCAGCTCCACCTGGCAGTGGGACAATGCTTCGCTGGCGCTGGAGGCTTCACTGACCATGAAGTCGAGTTCCGAGAGAATCCGCTTCCCGACCTTACGAACGACGTCCGACGAATCGGTGATCATGAACCTTTGCATCGCTGCTCCATTGCCCAGCTTCTCTCCTGGCTGGCATCTTCACGGGCAAGGATAGAAACATTCGGCTAAGGAAGTATTACTTCGATACAAGCAATGTGCCGGGAATCTATCCCGGCGCTGTTTTAGATCAGGCCGGAATGACTTCGGCGGTGAAGACGATCTCTTCGGCGCTGGCGCTATGGCCAAGCTTCATGCCGCACTCTTCCGCGAGCAGCACTGCGTAATAGGGCTGGATCGTGTGCGCATCGATCGCTTCTTCGATCTCACCCGTCGAGATCTCCACGAACTTCGGCGGCAGGCGCATCAGCTTGCCCTTGGCGACGAGCGTGAACTTCGCGTCGAATTCCGGGTTTTCGAGCGTGATATCGATCTGGCCACCGCGCGGAATGGAGGAATAAGCGACGAGGAACAGGTTGAGCAGAAGCTTGACGCGGTTCTTCGCGATGATGGCGCGCGGGCCGTTCCAGACCACTTCGGTCTTCTTCTCGGCGGCGGCGAAGTCCTTGGCGGCGCGCTCGGCTTCGCCAGTGTCGATCGAAGCGCCGACGGAGCCGGAAGCGCCGAAGGCAAGGCGTGCGAATTTGAGACGAACCGAGGCGTTCAGCGCGCTGGTGCGGATAAGATCCATGGCGTCTGCATCGGCGCCGCCCTCGTCAAGCAGTTCGAGGCCGTTGTTGATCGCGCCGACGGGCGAGATGACGTCATGGCAAACACGGCTGCAGAGAAGCGCGGCCAGATCTGGGCCGGTCAGGGTAAGGTTTGGATTCTTCGACATCATTGTCTCCAAGAAGGCGGTGATTCATTCCGCCACACATATTGCTTCATCATTGCACGAAGTTTGCGAGCGTACTCGGCGCCATAATGACACCATATTTGGTAAACCGATTGTTAAGACCATCCGCGCAAAATGATAGAAACGCCGGAAACGGCACCATGTATCGACCATGATGAACGGATGACACCATGCGCCCCTCAATCCTAGGAAGATTCCTGGCCGACTGCCGGCGGGTCTCGATGCTCGCGATCTCGTGCCTGATGCTCGTCGCGACCCAGGCCGCGGCTCAGCAAGCCAGGAATGATCAATACTCGGTTCAAGAAATCGTCGACGCCGGCCACTCCTTCTTCGGCTCCACCAGCGGCGGCCTTGCCAAGGCGGTCGAGGCCGCTTTCCAGAAGTACGGCTTGCCGAACGGCTACATTCTCGGCCAGGAAGGCTCCGGCGCCTTCATCGCCGGCCTGACCTATGGCGAAGGCCAGCTGAATACCAAGAACGCCGGCGAGCATCCGCTCTACTGGCAGGGCCCCTCGCTCGGCATCGACTACGGTGGCCAGGGCACGCGCGTCATGATGCTGGTTTACGACCTGCCCTCGACAGACGCGATCTATGCCCGTTTCGGCGGCGTCAGCGGCCAGGCCTTCGTCATCGCCGGCTTCGGCATGACGCTGCTCAAGAACAACAACGTCCTCGTCGTGCCGATCCGCACTGGCGTCGGCGCTCGCCTCGGCCTCAACGTCGGCTATATCAAGATTACCCCAAATCCGACCTGGAACCCCTTCTGATATCGTCGTCACGGCGAACTCTGTGTCGCCGTGACCCATCCGCCACTTGCCCTAACGGCGTTGGCCGCTTAATCATTGGCTGACGCAAATCAACTTCTGGAAGCAGTGGCCTCGCCGTGATCGAATACGCGCTCTTGTTCGGATTGGGCTTTCTGGCCGCGGCGTTCCTGGTTTTCCTCGTATCGCCGGCCGTCCATCGCCGTATCGTCTGGTACACCGAAAACCGTATGCGCGCGACGATGCCGCTCAGCCCCCAGGAAGTGCGTGCGCAAAAGGACATGGTCCGCGCGCTTTATGCCGCCGAAAACGCCCGCACCACGCAGGATCTGATTCGCGAGCGCGAAAAGTCGATGTCGCTGCAATTGAAGCACGACCAGATCGCCCGCGACGCCGGCCACTTCGCCTCCGAGATCAGCGCGCTTCAGGCCCAGATCGCCGACATGAGTGTCGAGGCTGCCGAACTGCGCTCGCATCTGCGCAAGGACGAGAACTATATCAGCCAGCTGAAGACGAGCCTGCACATCGCCGAACAGGCCAGTGCCGCCAAGGAAGGCGAACTCGATGCTCTCCGTATCCGCCTGAACAAGATCGTCGAACAGACCGACAATCTGAAGATCGACATGGCCGCGCGCGAGACCGAGCTCGAGAACCTCAATTTCAAGCACAGCGGCCTGCGCACCGAGCGCGACGAACTTCGCCAGGATGTCGGCCTGCTACAGAAGCGCGCCAAGGATGCCGAACAGAAGCTGACGCAGCAGGAACACGCTGTTCTGCGCCTCGAAGACCGCGCCGAGCGCGACAAGGCGACCCTTGCCGACAAGGAAGCGCTTCTGACGCGCCGGCAGCAGGATCTGACCAAGCTCAAGGATCAGGTCAAGGCCGCCAATGCGGACATGCGCAAGGCGAACCGCGCGCTGCGCTCCGCCGGCCTTGCTCCCCTCGTTCTCATCCCGCCGCAGGAAAAGCCCGTGCCGGAAGAAGCCCCGATCTCAGAACTCGATACCGCCGCGGTCGCAGCCCGCCTCGCCGAAGAAGTGCGCGCCCGCAGCGCCGCGGTCTCCGAGGAAATCCTCGCCGCCAGGCTGAACACCTCCAACGACGGCGCGATCCGCGAGGAGATCGCAACCATCGCTGCCGACATGGTGGCCCTGACCGCCATCAACGAAGGCAAGGCCTCGCCGATCCGCGAGCTGCTGCCGGAGACGGCGGAAACGAAGGAAGGCGAGCGCATCGACCTCGCCCAGCGCGCCGCCACGATCCTGTCGCAGCCCGGCTAAGCCTAGCCGCCAGCAGATCTCAGATACGCTTGGCCGTGGAAGACATGGCAAACAGCGCGATGCCGGTCGCAGTCGCGACGTTGAGGCTATCGAGCCCCGGCGATTGCGGAATGCGGGCGCTGCGAAACCGCGACAGCACCGCCTGCGGCAACCCCTCGCCTTCCGTGCCGACCACCAGCGCCATGCGCTCGGAGGCCGGAATGGAGCGGATATCGACCTCGCCGCGCGGCGACAATGTCCAGATGCCGAAATCGCGCTCGGCCAATTGCGTGAGCAACTCAACCGCATCGCCGCCGCGCTGGTAGGGAACGCTCAACACGGAGCCAACGGAAACGCGCATCGCCTTCCGATAAAGCGGATCGCACGAGGTCTCGTCGAGAAAGATGGCATCGGCATCGAAGGCAGCCGCATTGCGGAACATCGAGCCGGCGTTGTCGTGGTTTGAAATGCCGCAACCGACCAGCACCAGCGAGCGCTCGGGCAACCGATCGATCAGCGCCCCGCCCTGTGGCTGCCGCCGCCCCAGCGCCAGTACCCCGCGATGAAGATGGAAGCCGACGATACGGTCGAGCACATCCGCTTCCGCGACGTAGACGGGAACGTCTTCCGGCAGCCGTTCGAGAATATCGGCAACGCCGTCGACGCGGTTGCGCAGCAAAAGCACCTTCTCGGCCGCGAAATCGCCGCCCATCAGGTGCGCCTCGGCCAGCATGCGCAGCACGACGGTACCCTCGGCGATGAACCGGTTATGCCGCCCGGTCAGATCGCGTTCGCGAATGTCGCGAAACTCGGCGATACCAGGGTCGTCAGCATTGTCGATCGCAATCAGCCGGGGGGCCATCGTTCTCAGCCGCCGTTGACGGTCACGTCGGCAATGATGCTTCCGGCCTTGATGTCGAACACCAGCGCCTTGGCCACGCCCTCGGCGGTCTTGCCGAAGAACATGATCTGGCCGCCCGAAAGCGAAGAGGACTGGAGAACGAAGCCTGCGGGCAGGTTTGCCGTCACGGAAACCGGCGCATCCGACGGAATTCCGGCGGATGAAATCGCGACCGGCTCCTTGGCCGGCGCCCGCATCGTCTTGTAGACAACCGCGCCGAAGACCGCCATAAGGCTCACGAACATGATGAAGCCGGAGACGATCTGCAGGCGGATCATCTTGCGTCGGACATTTTCCATTGCCGGATCGAGGGGCTTTTCTTCCTGATCGTCTTCTGGCTGGACATTCGTCATATATGGCGTTCCATTCTATAAAATACTTCGGAGAAGAAGCGTCTTGAGCGACCCCTTTAAACAAGCAGCCGGCAATATGAAAGTCCTGACGGCGGATGAACATGCCGAAGGCCGGCTTGATGCGTGGATGACGGCTCAGCTCGGCGAGGAATTCTCCCGCAGCCGCATCAAGGTGCTGATCAAGGAAGGTCAGGTCACGTCGAAGGGATCAGTCGTCGCCGATCCGCAGAAGAAGGTCCGTCCCGGCGACGTCTTCGAGATCAACCTGCCCGAGCCCGAGGATCCCACGCCGAAGGGCGAGGACATCCCGCTCGACATTCTCTATGAAGACAACGACCTGATCGTCATCTCCAAGCCATCGGGCATGGTCGTCCATCCGGCCGCCGGCAACTGGAACGGAACGCTGGTCAACGCGCTGATCTATCACTGCGGAGACAGCCTATCGGGCATCGGCGGCGTGCGCCGTCCGGGCATCGTGCACCGCCTCGACAAGGACACGACGGGCGTCATGGTCGTCGCCAAGAACGACGTCGCGCACCGCCACCTCTCCGCCCAGTTCGCCGACCACGGTCGCACCATGCCGATCGAGCGCGCCTACCAGGCCGTCGTCTGGGGCCGCCCGCGCACATTGACCGGCAGCATCGACGCGCCGCTCGGCCGCGACACCGGCGACCGCACGCGCCGCGCCGTCAAGCGCCCGGGCACCGCCGATGCCGACGAGGCGATCACGCATTACGAGGTGATCGAGCGCTTCCACGAGACGCCGGATGCGCTGTCGCTGGCCTCTCTCGTCGAGTGCCATCTGGAAACCGGGCGCACCCACCAGATCCGCGTCCACATGGCCCATATTGGTCACCCGCTCCTCGGCGATACCGTCTATGGCGCGGGCTTCAAGACCAAGGCCAACCTTCTGCCGGATGCAGCCAAGAAGGCGGTCAATAGTTTCGGCCGCCAGGCGCTGCATGCCTACATGCTGCAGTTCGAACACCCGCGCAGCGGCGAACTCATGCGCTTCGAGGTCCCCCTGCCCGACGATATGGTGGCGCTGGTCGACGCCTTGCGCAATGCCGAGCTGTAACGGCATCGTGAAGCGGGCCTGAGCCTTGAACTACGGTTTCGCCACACTTATCTCTACACTGACTTCGTGCGGGCTTTGACAAAGCCGCACGTTCCCGGTTCGCCTTCAAGACGCAGGGACGCGTCCAAGCGGGGATCGGAATTCAGATAGGAGGGTGCAAGAATGGCCCGAAGCAGATTGCCGTCCATTACCGCCGGCGAAGCCGGTCTCAACCGTTATCTCGACGAAATCCGCAAGTTCCCGATGTTGGAGCCGCAGGAAGAATACATGCTGGCAAAGCGGTATTCCGAACATGGCGACCGCGAGGCTGCGCATCGTCTCGTCACCAGCCACCTGCGTCTCGTCGCCAAGATCGCCATGGGTTATCGCGGCTACGGCCTGCCGATCGGCGAAGTCGTGTCGGAAGGCAATGTCGGCCTGATGCAGGCCGTCAAGAAGTTCGACCCGGAACGCGGTTTCCGCCTGGCAACCTATGCCATGTGGTGGATCAAGGCCTCGATCCAGGAATACATCCTGCGGTCCTGGTCGCTTGTGAAGATGGGCACCACCGCGAACCAGAAGCGTCTGTTCTTCAATCTGCGTCGCCTGAAGGGCCGTATCCAGGCCATCGACGAAGGTGACCTGAAACCGGAACACGTGGCCGAGATCGCAACCAAGCTGCGCGTCTCCGAGGAAGAAGTGATCTCGATGAACCGCCGCCTGTCCGGCGACGCTTCGCTCAACGCGCCGATCAAGGCGTCGGAAGGCGACAGCGGCCAGTGGCAGGATTGGCTCGTCGACGATCATGACAGCCAGGAAGACGTGCTGATCGAGCAGGACGAACTCGACACCCGCCGCCGCATGCTGGCCAAGGCGATGAGCGTTCTGAACGACCGCGAACGCCGCATCTTCGAGGCACGCCGCCTTTCCGAAGATCCGGTAACGCTGGAAGATCTGTCGAGCGAGTTCGACATCAGCCGCGAGCGCGTGCGCCAGATCGAGGTCCGCGCCTTCGAAAAGGTTCAGGACGCCGTCCGCAAGGACGCGCTCGACCGCGCCAAGGCCGTCCGCGTCGTCGAAGCCACTGCGTAAGCGAACCAATCCCCAAAAGACAAAGGGCGGGTCTCACGACCCGCCCTTTTCGTTTACAGGGTGCCCAGCAATGCCGCGCCCGCCAGCAGCAAGCCGGTCAGGATATTTGCCAGGAACAGCCGATAATTCACCTCTGGGCGAACAAGGTCGATCCGCCCGGTCTGCCACGCAAGATGGGCGGCAATCACCAGAATTCCGAGCATATAAGGCAGCGACATCCCGAGCAGCCAGCCGCCGAGCGCCCATGCGCCAACGGCCACGCCGTAGAAGACGCCAATGATCGCCTTGCCATGCCGGCCAAAAAGGATCGCCGTCGATTTCAGTCCAAGCCGGGTGTCATCCTTGACGTCGACATAGGCATAGACCGTGTCGTAGCCGATCTGCCATGCAATCGCCCCGCCCCACATCAGGATGGCCCCAAGCGGGATGTGCCCGGCGACCTCGGCCCAGGCCATCAACATGCCCCAGTTGAACGCCGCGCCGAGAACGGCCTGTGGCCAGTGCGTGAAGCGCTTGCAGAGCGGATAGATGAAGACGAGCGGAACAACACAGATCGCCACCAGCCGTGTGTAGGGCGACAGGAAGAACAGCAGCGAGGCTGCCAGCGCAAGCTGAACGGCCAGAAAGCTCACTGCCTGCAGGATACCAATCTGGCCATTCGCCAGGGGCCGGAAGCGCGTCCGCTCGACATGGCCGTCAAACTTGCGATCGGCGATATCATTGACGGTGGAACCGGCACTTCTCATCAACAAGGCGCCGAGCGAAAATATCACCAGCTGCCGAATATCGGGAAAGCCGTGCCACGCCTGGATTAGCGCCGCCCAGCATGGGAAAAGCGTGAGCCATATCCCGACGGGACGATCCAGACGCGCCAGACGCGTGTAGGGTCGCCATGCTCTGGGAAGCCTGCGCTCCACCCAGTCGTCGAGGTTGATATCGCTCAGATCCGGGCGGCTCGCAGCGGTCATCTTGTCCAAACTCCAAATCCAGAAAGCCCGGCAACGAAGGGGGCCGATCTCGTCAAAAAGGGCAAGTCTCGCGACCTGCCCTTTCCTGTATTTGTTCAGTCTGAACGACCGGCCTTACTGGCTGGTCGAGACGTCGCCGGCTGCGTTCCATTCGCGGATCGCGGCGTTGAAGGCTTCGACGCCGGTCGGGCCCTTCTGCATGGTCAGAAGCGCGCGGCGGCCGTTGCGATAGGTGATCGGAATATCGATCCAGTCGCGCGTCGACAGCAGGTCGAGGTTGGCCTTGCGGGCATCCGGATAATCGTTGAGCGCGATCATGTGGAAGTCGTCGGTGATCTTGGCGGGCACCGCGACAAGCGGATCACCGCGATCCTGCTCGGTCCGCTTCATCGAAATGCGCTGAACGCTGTCGATCGCGCCACCTTCGAAATTCGCCGGCAGCGAGAACACCATTTCGACGATATGGCTGGCCGGAAGCGACGGATCGGAATTGCGCTTGAAGTTGATCTGCGCCGTGAGGTTCCGCTCGGGCACCGTCAGCGTGCCCTGCACGGAAGCTTCCTGCTTGCCGTCGGCGCCGGCCTCGTGGTGCAGGCTCCAGACGATCGAGCCCTGGATCGCCGTAGGCGAGCTCTGGCCGATGCGCTCCTCATAGAGGAACATCTTTTCGCTGGAACCGGCAGGCGCGGTCTGGCCGGCTGCGGGCGGCGTCGCGGATGCTGCGACGGCAGGTGCGGCCGTGCCAGGAGCGGCTGCCGGCGGTGTCGTGCCTGCGGCGGCCGGTGCGACCGGGTCGGCGGAAGCGACATTCTGCTCGGCGACGGACTTGCCTTCGGCGACCTGCGTGCTTGGTGCAGCCGCCGGGCCGCTATCGACCTCGGTGCCATCGGCCATCAGCCGCTGCGTGAACTTGTTGCCGGCAGCAGAACCGTCGGCGGAAGCCGCACCGTTCTGCGCGGCATCAGGCGTCGCAGCAGCCGGCTTGGCATCGCTTGTCTGGTCCGCAGGCGCTGTCGTGCCTGCAACAGGCGGCGTCTGCGCGGTCTGCGATGGTGCTGCGCTGACGAGGCCCTTGACCATTTCGGTCAGCGCGGCCTGGTGCGTATAGGCGGCATAACCGCCGCCGCCGACAACGCCCAAAGCGATCAGAAGCGCGATGATGGAACCGATGCCGAAACGACGGCGCTTCGGCTCCATGCGGAAATTCTTGCCCTGGAACTTCGAGGCGATGTCGTCGTCGTTGCTTGCGACCGGCAGGCCATCGTCATCCTCGGCAACGACGCCACGATTGTCGTAGCCGCGAAGCCGGGTCGCTTCCTGCCAGTCGTCGCCGGCGAGAGGCTCGTTTTTCGGCGTCGGTCCGCCATGAATTTCGGAGAAGAGATCGACATCCTCGTAGGATGTGGCAGCCGGTGTCTTCTTGTCGTTGTCGATCGGCGGCAGATCGTCGAACGCAGCCGCTTCCCAGGAGAAGCTCTCATTGGCAGCCGGCATCTTTGCCGGTGCAGCCGCTACCGGCGCCGCAGCGTAGTCGATGCTCGACACTACTTCGTCGAAGGCGCGCGCCGCATCGTTTGCGGCAGGTGCGGCATGCGAGGTCTCGGAGAACTGGCGCAGTTCCTCGAGCGCCCAATCCGTCGGCTCAACCGTCTTCGTGGACGGTTCGGGCACTTCTTCTGCCGGCTCGTTCCACACCGGGTCGAAATGACCGGCGGCGTCGGCATGAATGGGATCGTCCTGCGTCTGCTCGACGAACTGATGCGGCGGCTCGAACACCGGAACCGGCTCGACGAGACGGTTGCTCAGGTCGAAATCGCGCGCGACAGGCTGCGCCCGCGGCGCGTCGTCGATGACAGGCTCTGCATAGGGCTCGACATCAGGCGCGGCAGCGAAATCATGGCCATGCGTCTCGCGCGCGGCCTCATACTGGTCCTCGACCGGCAGCTGCCACGGCTCGACCGCTTCCGGCTCGGAGGCGGCGGACACATGCGGCGCTTCCTCGAACACGGGCTCGGCATGCGAGTGCGCGGGCTCGTGATAGACTTCGGGCTCGGGCTGAACTTCGGGCTCTTCGTGAACCTCGGCGGCATGCACCGGCGCCGGCTCTTCGTAAACCGGCTCCTCATGCGCGACAGGCTCGTCAGCAACCGGAGCCTCGGGCTCGACGGGCGCTTCGTAAGCCGGTTCCTCGTAAGCGGGTTCTTCGTACGCGGGCGCCTCGTAGGCCGGCTCGGCCTCCGGAGCGTCCTCCGCCTCTTCCGCGACTGGCTCGGGCGCGACTTCCGGCTCGGCCGGCGCTTCCGTCACCGGCTCGGCGACGGCAGCCTGGTCCTCGGCCGGCAGTGCGTCGGCATGCTCGGCTTCGACTTCACGAATGGCGGCTTCGAGCTTTTCCAGCTGGCGCTGCAGCATGGCCTCGGGCGGACGCGGCTTCATGTTCTCGAGCTGCCGCTGTACGGCACCGCGAGCACGCTCGTAAACCTTCACCCGCATATCGGGAGTGTTGTCGGTCAGGCCGTCAACCGCCCGCCGGATAACTGCGATAAAATCCGCCATACGTACTTTCTCTAAGAGTGTGGTTCGCCGCGCGAACCACACAAATAATCATATAAAACCTTAATCCTCAAAAGGATCGGTCACAAGTATGGTGTCATCGCGCTCAGGACTTGTAGACAGGAGAGCGACGGGGGCGCCGATCAGCTCTTCAACCTGGCGGACATACTTGATCGCCTGGGCCGGCAGATCGGCCCAGCTGCGCGCGCCGACGGTCGATTCCTTCCAGCCCTCAAGCGTGATGTAGACGGGCTCGACGCGCGCCTGGGCAGCCTGGCTGGCCGGAAGATAATCGATCTCCTTGCCGTCGAGCTTGTAGGCGACGCAGATCTTCAGTTCGTCGAGGCCGTCGAGAACGTCCAGCTTGGTGAGCGCGATGCCCGTGATGCCTGAGGTCTTCACCGTCTGGCGAACCAGAACGGAATCGAACCAGCCGCAACGGCGCGGACGGCCGGTATTGACGCCGACTTCGCGGCCGACGGTCGAAAGATGCTTGCCGACTTCGTCGTTCAGCTCGCACGGGAACGGACCTTCGCCGACGCGGGTCGTGTAGGCCTTGGTGATGCCGAGAACATAACCGATCGCCGTCGGGCCGAGACCGGAGCCTGCGGCAGCCTGACCGGCAACCGTGTTGGACGAGGTGACGAAAGGATAGGTGCCGTGGTCGTTGTCGAGCAGCGCGCCCTGCGCACCTTCGAACAGGATGCGCGCGCCGGCCTTGCGCTGGTCGTCGAGGATACGCCAGACCTGGTCGACATAGGGCAGAACCTGATCTGCCACGTCGTTCAGTTCCTTCTCGAGCGATTCCACCGAAATCTCCGGCAGGCCGAGGCCGCGGCGCAGCGCATTGTGGTGCGTCAGCAGGCGGTCGATCTTGGCCGGCAACGCTTCCTTGTCGGCAAGGTCGATGGCGCGGATCGCGCGGCGGCCGACCTTGTCTTCGTAGGCGGGGCCGATGCCGCGACGGGTGGTGCCGATCTTGGTGCCGCTGTTGGAGGCAGCATCTTCACGGAAGCCATCGAGATCGCGGTGCAGGGAGAGGATCAGCGGCGCGTTGTCGGCGATGCGCAGAATCTCGGGCGATACGTTGACGCCCTGGGCACGCAGCTTCTCGACTTCGGCGACGAAATGATGCGGATCGACGACGACGCCGTTGCCGATGACGCTGAGCTTGCCGCGCACGAGGCCCGACGGCAGCAGCGCCAGCTTGTAGCTGACACCATCGATGACCAGCGTATGGCCCGCATTGTGTCCGCCCTGATAGCGCACGATCACATCGGCACGTTCCGAAAGCCAGTCGACAATCTTGCCCTTGCCTTCGTCACCCCATTGCGAACCGACCACAACTACGTTCGTCATTCACGTCTTCCTGTTAAAGGCGGATTTAACCGCTCCCTGCTCAAACCCGCGCATCTATAAGGCTTTGTTTTTGGGAAAGCGACCCTGTATTGCCGTCTGAATTGGCTTTTTACGTGACAAATCAGCTATTGGCAGGCTATTTGCCGCCATCGTCGGAGGAAGTTCTGCGCCCGCGCAGCCGACCGGGAGAGAATCGGCCGTGCAGTTTGCAGCCTACATATGCCTTGTCGTTGCCGCGATGTGCTGGGGTGGCAATACCGTTGCCGGAAAACTGGCGCTCGGTCACGTCAGCCCGATGATGCTGACATCGCTACGCTGGTTCGTCGCAACGGCGATCATTGCCGCCATATCCGTGCCGCAGCTGAGACGCGACTGGCCGGTCGTGCGCAAAAACCTCCCTCTGCTCTTCTTCTACGGCATTGTCGGCTACACGCTGTTCAATGCCATGCTCTATTCAGCGGTAAAATATACGACCGCCATCAATGTCGCAATCGAGCAGGCAGGCATCCCGATGCTGATATTCCTGCTCAACTTCCTGTTCTTCCGCACCGGCGTGTCGCTGGCCCAAATCCTGGGTTTCGCGATGACCTTGCTCGGCGTGGCGCTGACGGCCGCCCATGGCAGCCTGAGCACGCTCCTGGAGCTCGGCCTCAACACCGGCGACGGCCTGATGCTGGTCGCGGTCGCCGCCTACTCGGTCTACACCATCTTCCTGCGATGGAAACCGCCGCTCGACTGGCGCACGCTGATGGCGGTGCCCGCGCTCGGCGCCATGCTGAGCGCGCTGCCGCTTCTGGCCTGGGAGGCCTCAAAGGGCGCGGCACAGGCTCCCGACGGCACCGGATGGCTCATCACCATCTACACGGCGATCTTCGCCTCGCTGATGGCACAGGTCTTTTACATCAAGGGCGTCGAGTGGATCGGCGCAAACCGCGCGGCGCTCTTCATCAATCTCGTGCCCGTCTTCGGCACGCTGTTTTCTGTCGCGCTACTCGGCGAAACACTGCAGACGTTCCACATCGTGGCGCTGGTGCTGACGCTCGGCGGCATCGCCATCGCCGAAAAGGGCCGCCCCAATCGCGCGGCACCTGCCACTTCGGACGCGAGCTAGCTAGCCCAGTTCCAATGTGGTGACGCCGAAGACATTCTTCAGCGGAACCGTGGGAACGGCGCCGCGATACATGCGAGATGTCTCGAACACAGGCTCAAGCCCCATGCCGATGGCAAGCGCCACCGCGTCGCGATTGTCGGAGGGGATATCGATGAACACCCGCGCGCCCTTCGCCTCCTGCCCAAGCGTGGAAAGCAGCGCCGCTGCGCTATCCGCATCGGCGGCAAACAGCGGCCCGATCTTGTATCCGTCATAACAGCGGCGGATCGTGCCATAGCCACGGATCTTGCCGCTCTTGCGCACGACGGCCGTGCGCCGATGCTTGCGGTTGGTGCACCACGAGGTCACGAAGGCCGGGCGCTGGGCTGAAAACACGCTGGCGTCATAGCGCACCAGCCCGTCCAGCTTGTCGGTCACGGGCGTGGCGGTCAGCGACGACGATGGCAAAGAGCCGATGACGCCGCCATAGCGAACCGTCTTGTAGGCTTCCTCGAAGCCGGCCTTGCGGTAATTCTCCTGTTGGGCAACGACGCCATCGAGCCCAATGCTGCGGCCATTCGCCGATGCGATGCCGGCATCCCAGATCGCCCTGCCGTAACCCTTGCCGCGAAATTCCGGGTGAACCATGTAGAGCCCGAGAAAGGCCAGATCGTCGCCATACTTGACGACGGAGATCGAGCCAACCGGGACTTCGCCGACTGCGCCGACGAAAAACCCCGATGGATCCGCGTCATGAAATGGAAGCGAATCGTCGAGACCTGGATTCCACCCCTCCTGGCGCGCCCATTCGAGCACTAGCTCCAACTCACCGGGCCGCATGGGGCGAACGGCAAACTCCGAATTCATGCAATCTTCCCAATCAGGCCCACGGCGAGCGCACACAGGCGGCATACTATTGTGAAATCAAGTCTAGCGGCCGCGATACGCGATCGATGACCAGGAAACATGTTCTCTACGGAGGCGATCTGCATCGATCGACATGACGTCGGACACAGAAAACCTTCCGGCCGGAATCATCATGGAACAAGGAACCTGTAATCTCAAGATAATTACTTAAGACAACATGAAGGTAGCCACGCTTCGAGCGCTTCGACCGTAAAAGAACTTGCGCCGACAGCTCGTCCCCGTCTCCCGACACTGAATTAGGATATTTTTCCCAATCCTTACAGGAGACCCGCAATGCTTGTCGGTATCGGCCTTTCGACTGCCCAATCCCCCGCCCGGCAACGCCCCGGCCCTCGCACAATCATCGCATTCGGCGACAGCCTGACCGAAGGCGCCGGCGCATCGTCCCGCGACACCACCTTCCCGGCCATCGCCGCCAGCCTCTTCGACCCGCCGAGAATGATCATCAATCGCGGCATCGGCGGCCAGACCTCGACCGAGATCGCAGCCAGACAAGGCGGCGTGCCGCTCAAGCTTGCCGTGGCCGGCGGCGATATCAGGAACCTCTTTCCGCATACGCGCGACTGGATGGACCGGTTCGAGACCGGCATCGTCAACGGTCTCACCCATGAGTGCATCAACAAGGGCACCGACGAAAACGGCCTGCCCTATGGCGACGTCAAAATCCACGGGACGGCGACAGCCGGCTTCACCGACATCGGCCGACAGATCTACGGCGCCATCGCCGCCAACCACGCGGCGGAGCCGGGCACCCCCTGGACGATATCAAGCGCGATTCAGATGATCGCCGGCTCCACCTCGGGCATAGCGGGCATGCGCCTTCTGCTCATCGAGGCCGACGAGCTCGGCGGCTACCTCGCCGAAATCGCCGCGCCGGCTTTCGCCCTTGATGGCAGGCGGAGCCACGTCTCGGCAACGGCGACGAACAGCCACAGCTTCATCCGCTCCACGCATCTGCTCGACATCATCCCGGGCAGCGCGATCGACATCACGCTGCGCATCTTCCCCGGCCAGTTCGAACAAGGCGCGGCCGCGACCGCACTGCAGCTGACACCCGGCGACGGCGAAATCCCCGCCTACCACCCGGAATTCTCGCGGCGATACCGTTTCGATCAGGATAGCGACGGCTGGCTACCGCGCATCCAGGACGGCCACGCGGCACCGGTTGTCGCGCGCGACGGCAAACTAATCGTCGAAAACGACGACGCCGGCGTGCTGCGAGGATGCGAACTGGCCATCGCCGAAATCCCCGGCGGCCAGATCATCCCAGGCGGCAAGCTCATCCACATCGCCTTCGACATCGAGCTCATCGACGGCAGCGGCCAGATCCATGTCGGCGGCCTCAGCGCACCGGGCGGCAGCTGGGCGACAACGACATCGGACGACGACCCGACATGGGCAGTCGCGGCGAGCGGTCATTACGAACTGGTTTTCTCAGCCGGCAATCTCGCCAACGCAAACCCACCCTGCGGCGCAATCGCCTTCCTCAGCAGCGGCACCCTTCTCCGCTGGTCGCTCGACAACATCGTCATCGAATGGGGCGACGGGACCCCGCAAGTGGAGGTCCTCTACCGATCGGTCGAGGCGCTGCACGGCGCCAACGGCGCCATCGGCCTACACGGCACGCTGGCCGGCGTGGAGGGCACGCTGACGACCGATGGCGGTACGCGCTACCTGTTCACGCGCAGCCATGCAGGCGACGCCGTGCCCGTCGCATACGCCACGCCCTTCCACCCCAGCGATGCGAGCACCGGCCAGATCCAATGGCTATCGGCCGGCCGCAACAATGCGACGACACCCGAGACCGTTCTCTCCGACATCGCGGCCATGGCCGCCCATGTCCCCGGCAGCCGCTATCTGATCGGCTCGATTCTACCGTCGTCCGCCGACAACCCCGAAACCCGCCAGACGATCGCCACCCTGAACGCCACACTGGCTACCCTCTACGCGACACGCTTCGTCGACCTGTACGCCGCACTCGTCGTCGCAGCCAATCAAACGACCGAGGACCAACAGGACATCGCCGCCGGCATCATTCCGAGGTCGCTTCGCGCCGACGCCCTGCATCTGAACGACCAGGGCTATGCGATCACCGCCGTAGCCTGGGTATCGGCGACGCTGGCTATGGGCTGGTGACGCGCGCGAAGCTATGGGTTGATAGCCCGGGCGCGGATCGGCCGCGCCGGATTGCCGGCATAAACGGTCCATGCGGCAAGATCGCCGAAAGCAACGCCCCGCGCGCCGAGAACCGCGCCCTCCCCAATCGAAACGCCAGGGCCGACAAAAGCCTCGGCCGCGACCCACGCGTCAGCGCCAACGGTGATCGGCCGAGCAATGAGCTGGAACAACGCGTCATCGATATCATGCGAGCCGGTGCACAGATGCGCCCCCTGCGAGATCACCGCACCGCACCCGATACGAACAGGCGCGATGCAATAGATGATCGCCCCGCGACCGATCAGCGTGTTCTCCTCCATGACCAGATGTGGCGGATACCAGATCCGCGCCGATCCATGTACCCGCGCATTGCGCGCCAACCGCGCCCCAAACAGCCGCAACAAAAACGCCCGCCACCGATGCAAAGGTGCCGGCGTCCAGGCCGCGAGCAGCGCCCAGGTGATCCCCCAGGTCAGACGCAGCGCACGATGCCTGACGCTAAAACTCGGCCCGCCCTCGCGCGAGCCAGATCGGGCGGCATCGAGTATGCCGAAATTCTCCGACGCGCCTTCCGTCATCGCCGCAACCGCTCCTGATGGGGCAGCCCAGGATAGGCGTGTTCCCTGACCGGCCAGGACAACGCCAAAACAACCGCGATCTGGCAAACAAACAACGGCAGCACTGCGCCAACCGGGCCACGCAAAAGGATCGGCATCGAGGACGCGATAACGATACGCGACACGCTGATGCCGCCGGACACGCCCCACTCCGCCATCAGAACCGACCGCAGCAGCATGGCCGCAACGACCCCGCCCAGCGCGACGCCGGCAAAGCCGAAATCCATGTAGAGATCGCAGCCGACGAAGAAGGACAGGTTCGGCGTCCCGTACATGCCCGCCGCAAACAGCTCGTTGCCGACATCAAGCCCGCCCACGACAGGCTTCCCGGGCCAGACCGCGCGCGGCACGAAGAACAACAGGATGGCGACGAGCTTCTCGCCCCACATCTGATCATGCGCAGACATGAACCGCACCGCATGCACCGCCATGTCGAAGACATCGACCGAGGGAATGTCGAAAAAGTTGCTGAAGACGGATATCTCGGAGAGATCGCCCACGCCATCCAGTCCAAGCCGCGTGGTGATGCTCAACACCGGAAACAGGACCGTCAGCGCCAACAGCCCAACGACATAAAACCACGCAGCCGCAACCCGGCCACCGCAAAGCGGCAGCAAGACCGGCCCCCAGACCGCCAGCAGCATGAAGCGCGGCGCATTGAACGGATTTCGCGAGACCGCCAGCAAGGCAATGACGAGGAGCAGCGGCACGAAAGAGATCAGCCGCGATCGGGACACATGAAACCGCACCGCGACAAGGCAAGCGGTCACCGACTGCAATCCGAGAAAGAACAGGCTGCCGATGAAGGCCTGCGAAGGGTCCTGCTCCAGCCGCGACGACAACAACCGCTCCATCCCGCCTTCGGATACGACGAAGGATGCGAAGGCAAGCCCGTTCACGGCCAGCAGAACCGGCACCGGAAATATCGAACCACCCGCTTCGGAGGCAGGCTCGTCGCGCTCCATCGAGACAAACAGGAACGGCATGCAGAAGAGCACCACAATCAGCATGGCGGCAACAAATTCGTGCGGCTCATAGGCATAGGCCGTGATCGCCGTCGCGCCGCCGATCCGGTCCCCATGCATGCGCTGCAGGGGCGAGATCACGAAGTAGACGAAGAGACAGAACCAGAAGATATCGCCGACCTGGAACCGGCGCGACCGAATGCGATAGAGCCCGATCAGCACCATGAGGAACATCGGCAGCGTCAAGAGAACGACGAAGAGGCTGTCGGCGAAGGGCAGATTGGCGAGATAGAGCGCCGAGACGGTCCAGAGCCTGATCATGCGCTGACCCGCAGTGTCTTCAGCCCGTGCGCTCGCCGGAACACCGAGGCCCAGATGACCAGCGCCCCAACCACATGCGTCACCACCTCCGCCACCGCCAGCCCGACAAGCCCGAGCAACGCCCCGAAACCTGCGCTCGCTGCGAAGCCGACGAGCATTGCGAGTACTGCAGCAACGGCCACGACGCGAAAGCGACCAAGCCCCTGCGCTGCCTGCGCCAGCGTCTGCGAGAGCGCGCCGGTCAGTACGCCGACAGCAAAGAGCGCCACCACCAGACCCGATTGCGCGAAGGCGCCGCTCATCAGCAAGAAGGAGGAGCTACCGACCAGCATCAAACCAAGCGTCAACGCGATCGCAAGCAACGTCGCCAACCGCTGCGCCTCGAAGCCCGCCCTCAACGTGGTATCACCCAGCCGAAGGGCACGGACCATATCGGGAAAATGCGCGCGCCGCACGAACTCCAGGACCTGCGACACGGCCGCCGCGATCTGCCTGCCATAGACGAACAGTCCCAAACCCGCCTGCCCCAGAACCGCCGCGCAGACCACGATCTGAAACCGAAACGACAGCTGTCCGGGCAGGATTGCAAGCAGAACGCCAAATCCCTCACGGGCAAACGCGCCGCAATCCGCAACGCTAACCTTCACCACACGCATCGCGCATCCCAGCCGCCAAAGCACAGCCATCTGCGCGAAGACCGCGAAGGCGTATCCCAGCGACAGCGCCACCCCGAGGATCATGCCTGCGTCAGCCGGTTGCGCCCCAGCTACGACCAGTGCGATGGCGGACGCGATATAGGCGAGCATCCCGGTCAACCCGCTGATGCCGCTGAGCCCCAGTCCATCAAAGACGCCCGCCGCGTTGAATGCCGAGATCAACAGCGCAGGCACCGCTGCGGGGACATAGGTCCGCGAAAATCCGTCTCCGCCAAACCAAGCGTAGACGAGCGCCGCCAGCGATAACACGAGCGCAACGCCCAACCGAACAACCGAGGCCTGCCAGTAGCAGCGCCGCGCCACATCCAGGACCTCGCGATCCCCCGCCAGCGAAATCCGCGTGGCGATGACGACAGGCGCGCCGAAGTCGACGATCATCAACGCCAGGATCGCAAAGGAGAAATGCGTCGCGAACGCCGCCAGGAGATCGAGTGCGCCGCGTTGGATCAGCCATGTTTGCGCCAGGAAGATCGATCCCTGCCCGATAGCGAAGCTCAGGATCAACAACGCCGCATTGGTCGAGCCGCGCGGCCGTCCGCACATCGCAGAGAGCCTATCCCACCGAGGAAAGGCGCGTCTCACGCAGCGCTCCGCAGAAGCTGGCTCTCGATCCAGGCATAGGTTTTTTCCAGGCCATCGATCAGGCTCTGCGTCGGCCGCCAGTGCAGTGTCTCGGCAATCAGCCGATTGTCCGATCTGCGCCCGCGAACGCCCATCGGCCCAGCAACATGCCGTTTGTGCAGCCGCTTGCCGGCGATCTCGCACACCATGTCGACGAGGCGGTTGATGCTCACCATCTCCTCGGAGCCGATATTGACCGGCCCGGCAAAATCCGAGCGCATCAGCCGCACCGTGCCCTCGATGCATTCGTCGATGTAGAGGAAGGAGCGCGTCTGCATGCCGTCGCCCCAGATCTCGATCTCACCGCCATGATCCGCCTGCGCCACCTTCCGGCAAATGGCCGCCGGCGCCTTTTCCCTGCCGCCGTCCCAGGTTCCCGATGGGCCGAAAATGTTGTGGTAGCGGGCGATGCGACAGGTCATGCCGTAGTTGCGGGCATAGGACTGATAGAGCCGTTCCGAAATCAGCTTCTCCCAGCCATACTCGCTGTCCGGTGCTGCGGGATAAGCGGAAGATTCCTCGCAATTCGGGTTATCGGGATCAGCCTGGTTGACGGCAGGATAGACGCAGGCCGACGACGAGAAGAACACGCGCCCAGCCCCGCGCCGGCGGCATAGATCGGCGACGTTGAGATTGATCGAAGCCGAATTGTGGATGATGTCGGCATCGTGCTGGCCGGTGAAAATATAGCCGGCCCCGCCCATATCGGCCGCCAGCTGGTAGACCTCGTGGAAATCGCGGTCCATCACCCGTTCGCAGACGTCGATCAGCCTCAGATCTCCAACGATGAACTCGTCGGCCAAGCTTTCCTCATAATCAGGCAATTTGAGATCGACACCACGAACCCAAAAGCCGTCGCGCTTCAGGCGGGCAACGAGGTGGCTGCCGATGAACCCTCCGGCGCCGCAGACAAGTGCAGTCTTCTCCAGCATGCAACGCCCCCCAGCGCTAGATTGCCTGTTTCTCCATCTGATAGAGTCCAGCGAAAATGGCCTCGAAGCGATCGGTGATCGGCTCGATCGCGAAATGCGCCTCGGCATAAGAGCGACCATTCGCGCCGAGCCTGCGACGCAGCCCTGCATCGCCGGCAAGCCCACGCAGATTGTCGATGAACGCCGCCGCATCATCAGGATCCGACGCAAGCCCGGCATCGGCGCGCTCGATGAGCCGCCGCGCCAAGTTGTTGCGTGGCACGGAGGCCAGCACCGGCCGGCCGCATCCGAAATAGGTCAACACCTTTGATGGCACGCAGAAGGTCCCAGCCCCCTCTTCGATCATCGCGATCAGGATATCGGCTGACCTGAGAACACCGGGCAAATCTGCAAACGGCACCCACGGCTTTACGCTCAGATTGCTGACACCTTCCGCCGCCGCCTTGCGCGCCAGGCTCTCGGCAATCGCTCCTTCGGAATGAACATCGATCGCAACAGGCAGCGCTTTCGCCACCTGCAGCAGCAGATCGGGATTATGCTTGTAGCCGAGCGTTCCCGCATAGACCGTCCGGATAGGGCTAGTGCCCCTTTCGCTTTCGAACGCTGCCAGTCCGACCGATCGCATATCGTCCAGCGGCGCCCAGTTCTCGATAACGGAGATCCGACCGGGCGTGATGCCGTTTTGCCGGAGATATGGAACGAAGTCATCGGTGATCGCGACGACATGATCGCTTTGCCTTAGCAGACCAAATTCGAGCCGCTGATATCGGCGCGCCACCGCGTTCCCGATCAGCGGAAACGTCGCAGGCAGGAAGCGGCCGATGGCCTCGCTGTAGATATCCTGAAGCCAAAACACGAACCGCGCTCCGCCGGCGCGCGCAGCCTTGTGAATGACGGCTTGCGTATCGAGCGGTGCATTGGCGGAGAGCACAATGTCAGGCCGAAACCGCCTGATCTCGCTGGCCACCATCCGCCCGAACTCGATCTCTTGCGCCCTCCGCTTCAGGAAGCTCGACTTCTGAAACGGCTCGGACAGCGAAAGGCCGGCGATACGAAACCCGGACGGATCATCCGGCCGCGCGGCAAGATCACCCTTCGGCGTCTGGAAGCTGGCCGAATAAACGTGGAGAACCTCATGCCCGCGCCGCGCCAGCGAGCGGGCTAGCTGAACCTGAAACGGATGACCGGAATAATCGTGGACGAGAATGCGCCTTGCACGGACCATGCGTCGCTCTTCAACGAATGAGTGAAATCGCTATTTCAAATGCCTGCAATCAAGCGCCACCGAGAAAAATCGGGGCGCAGCCATGACGCGAATAAGGTTGCATTTATGAATGAACTAAACCTTCAGTAACGCAGCTAGTGTGTCAAGCGGACGCCGCCGATAAACGCCTGGATTGCACCTAAAGAGGTAGGCCACGGCGGAAGCGGCGGCCTCCCCCCTACCCAGCATAAGCTGTGCGCCACAGCGGCTTGGCCTGGAAGCTGAACCAATGGCGCTGATCCTGCCCGTTCAGCACCGCGATCACAGGCGTGCCGCCGCCGACATTTCCCTTCAGCGCCGCCACAGCCTTGCGCGCGACGTTCTGCGGCGTCCGCGCCCAGCGCACCACGAAGAGCGCGACATCGCAGAGCCGGGCCAGATAAAGCGCATCCACCGCCGCCTCGACCGGCGGCGTGTCGATGACGACGTAGTCGAAATGCAGCCGCGCCCGAGAGAGAAGCGCCCGCACCCGCGCGCTCATCAGCAGCTCGTCGGTCGCGAACTCGGCCGGCCGCGCGCCAAGGATAACGGAGAGGTTCGTGGCGTGGTCGACGGCCACCATGCTGGCGAGCCCAGGATCGGCCTCACCGCGCAACAGATTGACGAAGGCGGGCGTCGGATCGCGATCGACGTGGCGGTGAATGCTGGGCTTCCTGAGGTCGCAGTCGATCAGCAGCGTGCGCTTTCCCGCAAGCGCATAGGTCCGCGCCAGCGCCGTCGCGAGCGTCGATTTCCCCTCCCCCGGAAGACTGGAGGATACCATGATCACGATGCCCTCCTCGCGGGCATCCTCCGTCACAGGATGCCGGCTGAGAAGCGCCTGCTCGACCGAGACCCGGATACGCCGGATCGATTCCGAAAAGACAGAGAGCGGCGCCGTCATGATCCGGTCGGAGAGCCCGCGCCCATGCGGCCGCTCCAGCTCGCCACCCTCCTCATGCGGCACCACCGACGCCAGCTGGATGTTCAGCACCGCCTCGACCTGATCCTCCCCGGTAAATCCGCCAACGAAGAACTCCCGCAGGAAACCCGCCCCGATACCGAACCCAAGCGCAACGAGGCTCACGACAGCAAGGATCGCGGCAACCCTCGGATAGGATGGCTCGATCGGTGGCAAGGCCTCGGAAATCACCCGGCTGTCGGCCAGTTGCAGGCTGGCCTGCGCCTCGAAATCCTGCAATCGGGTGAGAAGGTTCTGATATTGCGCCCGCGCGATCTCAGCCGATTGCTGCAGACTGTAGAATTGCGTCAACGTCTCGGAGGGTGTCGGTAGCTGCGGCGTGGTTGTAGGCAGCGTGGCTGGCTGATTGAGTTGTGCATCCGCGACGCGCAGGCCCATTTTGCCGTTGCTGAAGGCATCGCGCATACCCGCATTGGCGGCAAGGAAGCCATCCAGCCGCCCCTCGTGGCTCGCAAGGCTGTCCTTGGCGGCGCTCACTCGTGCTTGCAGGCTGTTGCGGGCCGCGATCGTGCCCGCCACCTTGGCGTCGATCTGATGCCTGATGTAAACCGAAGCCGCACGGTTGGCGAGAAGCGCGGCTTTCGCGGCATCCTCGGATGTGACGCCAACGGTGATGAGATAAGTCAGCCCCTCGCGGCGGACACGAACCGCCTCCTTGAACGCGGCCAGCGTCTCGCGCTCGGCGTCATCGGTGGTGTGAGAGGATGCGCCGCCGAAGCGAGCTAAGATGGCCGTAAGGTAGCCGGATCGGGATGCGAACTCCGGGTCATCAGCGAGCTTGCCCTCGCGCACGACATCGAGGAGCACGGCATCAGACTGCGCGATCCGCACCTCCCCCTCCACCCGCGCATTATCGGAAGCATTGGCAATTGCCGCGCTATCAGGCGCCAGCAGATTCTTGGCGCTGGTGTCGACGACGACAAGCGCCTGCGCCGTATATCGCGGCGTCAACACCGTCAGGACGATAGCGGTGAGCGAGAGAATGGCGGCGGCGGTGGCCAAGACCACCCATATCTGGCGACGGAGGAGGCCTGAAATCATCCTGAGGTCGGCAATATCGCTCATACGAATGCATATCCTCGGAAAATGAGATCCTATACCCGCTCCAGTATCAATGATGAAAAATTACCACAGAAGATTGAAGGCATGACCCTAGATCAAAGTGGTAGCGCGCAGGAAGCCATCGGGCAGGCCCCGAAAGGCCTGCCCGATAATGTGTCCTATCTGTATGGCTCAAAGAGCGCCTTGATCGCATCGACCTCATTCGGCCGGATCTCGTGTCCGCCGGGATGCCACACGGTCGTCACATCGGCCTTCTGGCGCTCGTAGTAATCGGCCAGCGCCTTGGTAACCGGCACGGGGCTGATCGGATCGCGCTCGCCGGCGGTGATCAGCACCTTGCGTCCCGCCAGACCGGCATTCGCTTTCGGCTGGAAGGGAATGAGCGGATGCATCAGCGCCGACGCATCGAACACCCCCTTCTCGATCAGCACGTTGGCGAGAATGTTGGCGCCGTTCGAAAAGCCCAGCCCGAGGATTGCCGAAGCCTGGTGCTCCCTTGCGAGCTCGCTGACGTAACCCGCCATCTTGTCGGTCGCCCGCGCCAGATCGGCCATGTCGTAGACGCCCTCGCCGGTGCGCTTGAAGAAGCGCGCAGCGCCGTATTCCGAGACGTCGCCACGCGGCGAGACGATGGTTGCCTCGGGCAAAAGCTGTCGCGCGAAGTCGAAGAACTGGTTCTCGTCTCCGCCCGTCCCATGCAGCGTGAAGAGAATAGGCTTGCCTGCGGCACCGGCATGCAGCCGGTGCACATATCCATGATCGGTCATATCGATATCCTTAGCTTATGCTTCCAGCGGTTCGAGATGCTGTTCCAGCAGCGAGCGCAGATGCTCGTGCTGCGTCGGCAGCTTTAGCGCTTCGCCGAGATGCGCCGTATCCTCGTCCCGGTCAAAGCCCGGTTCGTTGGTGGCGATTTCAAACAGCACGCCGCCTGGCGTGCGGAAATAGATCGCCCAGAAGTAATCGCGGTCGATAACCGGCGTCACCTGGTATCCGGTGTCCATCAGGGCCTTGCGGACCTCCAGCTGCTTCGCGCGGTTTTCGACGGCGAAAGCGACGTGATGCACCGAGCCCGCGCCCGGAAGCGCCCGCGAGATGTTCGGCATCGTCTCAAGATCGATCAGGTGCGCGCCATTGCCGCCGGGAATGGTCAAACGCTTGACGCCGTCGCGCTCGTCCTGGACCTGATAGCCCATGAACTTCAAGAGTTCCGATGTCGCGCCGTCATCGCGCAGTCGCATGGCAACCGAATGGAAACCGCGGATCGCGTGATCCTGATCAACGCCGCCATGTGTCCAGGGCAGACGGGTGTCGTCCTTGACCTCGACCAGCGCGAAGCCGTCACCATCGGGACCGGCAAAGTTCAGCCGCTTCTCGCCGAATGTTTCCTCGGCTTTCAGACCGGTCACATTGAGCTTGGCGAGGCGATCGCTCCAGAAGCCGATCGAACCCTCGGGAATGGAATAGACCGTCGTTCCGACTTCGCCGGTGCCGGGACGGCCCTGCGCCATCTTCGGGAACGGGAAGTAGGTCATGATCGTGCCGGGCGCACCGTTCTCGTCGCCGTAATAGAGGTGGTAGACATCAGGAGCGTCGAAATTGACCGTCTTCTTGACGCGGCGCAGACCGAGCGCGTTGGTGAAGAATTGATTGTTCGTCTGGGCGTTCGCAGCCATCGACGTAACGTGGTGAAGACCCTTGATCTGGTCGAGCATTTGAGACCCCTTTCTGGCCCGTCTGGCGGGCTGTTCGATGGGTCATAGATGATCTTTATCAGCGCGTTGGAATAGTCCCACGGACCGGAACGCATTGTCTACTTTTAGTGAACGACGATCTGATGTCGTTCATCGCAAGCTATTCATCGGCAGGGTTTTCGGGAAGCTGCCAGTCGATCGGCGAACGTCCATGCTCTTTAAGAAAGGCATTCGCCCTGGAGAAATGATGGCAGCCGAAAAAGCCGTTATGCGCCGAAAGCGGCGATGGATGCGGCGATTTGAGAACGAGATGCCTGGATGTGTCGACAAACGCAGCCTTGCGCTGCGCATAGGCGCCCCAGAGTATGAAGACCACCGCATCGCATTCGTCGTTGACCTTGCGGATCACGGCATCGGTGAAGGTCTCCCAACCCTTGCCCTGATGCGACGCGGCCTGCGCCTCCTCGACCGTCAGCACGCTGTTCAAAAGCAGAACGCCCTGCCGCGCCCAATGTTCGAGAAAACCGTGGCGCGCCGGCGTAATGCCGAGATCGGCCTGCAACTCCTTGTAGATATTGACCAGAGACGGCGGAATTCTGATACCCGGCTGCACGCTGAAGCACAGGCCATGCGCCTGCCCTGAGCCGTGATAGGGGTCCTGTCCCAGGATCACGACCTTCACATCTTTAAGCGGTGTCAGATCAAGAGCCCTGAAATATTCCGATCCCTTGGGAAAAATCCGTTTCCCCATCTGCTTTCGCTCGATAAGGAAGCTTCTCAGCCTTTGCATGTAGGGCTGCTCGAACTCTGTGGACAAGGCGCTCTTCCAGCTGTCTTCGAGTGCGATGGTCTGTTCATTCATGCAATTGCCTCCACCGGCTCGCGAAACGCGTATCAGACTTGCGTCGAAAAGGGATTTGGCGAGCATTTTATCGGTTGCCGGCCATCAAAGTTTACGAACTTTGCGTAATCTGCTTTCAAAGCGTGGACGAATTCAAGCGTTGCCGAGGGCTTATTCAGAATGAAATTTGGGACAAGCGGGCTTCGAGGCCTTTCCGAGGATCTGAAGGGCCGGGCATCGGCGCTCTATGCGACGGCGTTTGGCCGCTATCTCCTCGAAAGTGGGCGGGCGAAGGCCGGAGACCCAATCCTTGTCGGCCGCGACTTTCGCCAATCCAGCCCCGAGATATCAGCCGACTGCATCAAGGCGCTCGGCAAGCTCGGCTTCGCGATGATCGATTGCGGCACGGTGCCGACGCCGGCGCTGGCGCTTTACGGCCTGCATCTCGGCGCCGCCTCGCTGATGATCACCGGCTCCCACATCCCCGCCGACCGCAACGGCATCAAATTCTATCGGCCGGATGGCGAGATCGACAAGGCTGATGAAGCCGCGATCACAGCGGCGGCGACCGATCTCGACCGCACCGGCTTCGAATGGCCACTGAGTGACCGGCAAGCCGAGGATCGGTCGGTCGAGTGTTTCGACCTGTTCAAGAAGCGCAACGCCAGTCTGCTGCCCGCCAATGCGCTTGCTGGCCTGAAGGTCGGCGTCTATCAGCACAGCACCGTCGCCCGCGATCTCATGGTCGATCTGCTCAAGCACTTCGGCGCTCAAGTCACGGCTTTCGCGCGCTCCGAGCACTTCATTCCCGTCGATACCGAAGCCGTCTCGGAAGAGACCATCGCACTTCTGAAGCAGGCGGCAACCGACCACGGCCTCGACGCCATCGTGTCTGCCGATGGCGATGGCGACCGGCCGCTGGTGACCGACGAGACCGGCACTCCGTTGCGCGGTGACCTCCTTGGCCTGATCGCCGGCAACTTCCTCGGCGCGGACGCCGTGGTGACACCGGTGACCTCCAACTCCGGCATCGAAGCATCGGGATCGTTCAGCGTCATCCGCACCCGCGTCGGATCGCCCTTCGTGATATCAGGCATGCAGGAAGCGCTGGCATCGGGCAAGACCGGCGTCGTCGGCTTCGAGGCCAATGGCGGCACGCTGGTGGCGAGCGCTTTCGAGGTCAATGGCACCACGCTGCTGGCTTTGCCGACCCGCGATTGCTTCCTGCCTGTTCTGGCGACACTGGCGCAGGCCGCCGCAAACAAGCGCCCCCTGTCGGTCGTCGCATCCGGCTACGCGCTCCCCTTCGCCGCCGCCGATCGGCTGGAGAATTTCCCGGTCGAGACCAGCGCCAAGCTGATGGCGCATCTGCGCGCAAGCCCGGCCAATCTCTCCGACTTCCTGCAGCCGATCGGCCAAGTCGACAGCACCAGCGACATCGACGGCCTGCGGGTGACGCTTGCCGACAAGCGCATCATCCACTTCCGCCCATCGGGTAACGCGCCGGAGATGCGCTGCTATGTGGAAGCGGAGACGGAGAGCGCTACCACCGACCTTCTTGCAGCAGGCCTCAAGCGCATCCGCGCCTGGGCGAGCGCAAACTGATCAACGATTAAAGACCATTCGAGGACACATCCAGATGACGCAGAAGATCGTTCCGATAATCATGGCAGGCGGCAAGGGCACGCGCCTTTGGCCGCTGTCGCGCGCCGCCGCCCCCAAGCAGTTCATCCGCTTCATCGGTGATACCACCCTCTTTCAGGACACGTTGCTGCGCGTCTCCGACAAGGCGCTCTATGAACCGGCGATCGTCATCACCAACGAGGAATTCCGCTTCCTCGTCGCCGAGCAGGCCCGTGAACTCGACATGACGCTGTCGAGCATCCTCCTGGAGCCGATGGCCCGTAACACGGCCGCTGCCGTTGCTGCCGCCGGCGCGCTGGTGCGCGACCGCTTCGGCGAGAGCGCCATCATGCATGTGCTCGCCTCCGACCACGAGATCGATGCCGACCAGGTCTATTTCGACGCCGTGCGCGCAGCGATCGCCGCCGCATCCGCAGGCAAGCTCGTCACCTTCGGCATCAAGCCGACGGAACCGGCAACCGGCTATGGCTATATCGAAGGCGGCGAGGCGCTGCCGAGTGGCGCGCTGACGGTCAAGCGCTTCATCGAGAAGCCGCCGCTCGCGAAAGCCGAGGAGATGCTGGCATCCGGCGGCTTCTACTGGAATTCCGGCATGTTCATGTTCCCGGTCGCCAAGCTCCTGAGCGAGCTGACCACCTTCGCGCCCGATGTCCTCAAGGCTGCAGGCGAAGCCGTCATCAAGGGCGTCAAGGATCTCGACTTCATCCGCCTCGACAAGGCGGCATTCGCGCAAAGCCCCGATATCTCCATCGACTACGCGGTCATGGAAAAGACCAGGAACGCGGCCGTCGTTCCCTCCCCCTTCCAATGGTCGGATCTCGGCAGCTGGGACGCGATCTGGAAGAGCGGCAATCCTGACGAAAAGGGCAATGTCGCCGCTGAAAACACCACTGTCGTCAACACCCGCAACTCGCTGGTCATGACCCACGGCGTGCATCTGGCGGTCAACGGCATGGACGACGTCGCCGTCATCGCCAGCGAGGATGCCGTCTACGTCGGTCACCTCAAGGACAGCCAGGACGTCGGCGCCATCGTCAAGATGCTGGCCTCCAAGCCGACGACCTCGAAGCTCACCGAGACACACCCGACCTCCTACCGTCCCTGGGGCGGCTACACCTCGATCTTCAACGGCGACCGCTTCCAGGTGAAGCGCATCTTCGTCACCCCAGGCAAGAAGCTGTCGCTGCAGAAGCACCACCACCGCTCCGAGCACTGGATCGTCGTCAAGGGCACGGCCGAGGTCACGATCGGCGAGAACGTGCAGATGCTGCGCGAAAACGAATCGGTCTACATCCCGCTGGGCGAAGTCCACCGTCTGGCCAATCCGGGCAAGATCCTGCTCGAACTCATCGAAGTCCAGACCGGCTCCTACCTCGGCGAAGACGACATCATCCGTATCGTCGACGAGTTCGGCCGCAACTGACCTCTTGGTTGTCTTGAACTTATAAAATTACCTCTGTAACACCATCATGGCCTTGCCATCAGGCAGGGCTTTGATCGGTGTTTGAGGAAAATTTCCATGCGTATTGTGATGATCGGCTCGGGCTATGTCGGCCTTGTCTCGGGGGCCTGCCTCGCGGATTTCGGCCATCATATCACCTGTGTCGACAAGTCGGCGGCCAAGATCGATGCGCTCGAAGCAGGCCAGGTGCCGATCTTCGAACCAGGCCTCGACACGATCATCGCGCAGAACCGCGCCGCCGGACGCCTGGATTTCTCCCGGGATCTCGCAGCCCCCGTGGCCGCTGCCGACGTCGTCTTTATCGCGGTCGGCACGCCCTCGCGCCGCGGCGACGGTCATGCGGACCTGAGTTACGTCTATGCGGCGGCGCGTGAAATTGCCGCATCGGTGCAAGGCTTCACCGTCGTCGTCACCAAGTCGACGGTCCCCGTCGGCACCGGCGACGAGCTCGAGCGCATCTTCCGCGAAGAGTTTCCCGACAAGGACATCGAAGTCGTGTCCAACCCGGAATTCCTGCGCGAAGGTGCCGCCATCACCGACTTCAAGCGCCCCGACCGCATCGTGCTCGGCACCGAGGAGCCGCGTGCCATCGAGGTTATGCGCGAAGTCTACCGCCCGCTCTATCTCAACGAAGCCCCGCTCTATTTCTGCGAGCGCCGCACCTCCGAGCTGATCAAGTACGCCGCCAACGCGTTTCTGGCCATGAAGATCACCTTCATCAACGAGATCGCCGATCTCTGCGAGCAGATCGGCGCCGACGTGCAGAAGGTCGCCAAGGGCATCGGCATGGACAAGCGCATCGGCGACAAGTTCCTGCATGCCGGCCCCGGTTATGGCGGCTCGTGCTTCCCCAAGGATACGCTGGCGCTGGTCAAGACCGCGCAGGATCATGACAGCCCGATGCGGCTGATCGAGACCACCGTCGCCATCAACGATAACCGCAAGCGCGCCATGGGCCGCAAGGTGGTCGCTGCCTGCGACGGCAACGTGCGCGGCAAGAAGATCGCCATTCTCGGCCTCACCTTCAAGCCGAACACCGACGACATGCGCGATGCGCCCTCGATCACCATCATCCAGGCATTGCTCGACGGCGGCGCGACAGTCCACGTCTACGATCCCGAGGGGATGGATGCGGCAAAGGAGTTGCTCGGGCCCGTCGTCTATGGCAGCGATCCCTATGAGATCGCTGAAGGCGCCGATGCGCTGGTCCTGGTCACCGAATGGGAGGAATTCCGCGCGCTCGACTTCAAGCGGCTGAAGACCCTGGTCAAGACGCCGGTGCTGGTCGATCTGCGCAACATCTATCCGATCGCCGAAGTTACCAGGCACGGTTTCAGCTACTTCGCGGTCGGCAAGAAGAGCAAGGCATAACGAACAGCAGGGCATGAGCATGCGGTATTTCATCACCGGAACAGCCGGTTTCATCGGCTTCCATCTCGCGCGCCGGCTTCTGCAGGACGGGCACGAGGTCACCGGCTTCGATGGCATGACGCATTATTACAACATCAAGCTCAAGCACATGCGCAACGCCGCGCTTGCGCAGTTTCCGGCCTTCACGCCGGTGACGGCGATGCTGGAGGACCGCGCGGCACTCAAACAGGCTGTCGCGGTCGCCAAGCCCGACGTGATGATCCACCTCGCCGCCCAGGCCGGCGTGCGCTACAGCAACGAGAACCCGCAAGCCTATCTGAACTCCAACCTGATCGGCTCGTGGAACATTCTGGAGATCGCCAAGAACATCGGCGTCTCCCATCTGATGCTGGCCTCGACCTCCTCGATCTACGGTGCCAATCCGACGGTGCCCTTCCACGAGACCGACCGCGCCGACGAGCCGCTCACCTTCTACGCCGCGACCAAGAAGTCGATGGAGCTGATGGCGCACAGCTACGCCCATCTCCACAAGATCCCGACCACGGCCTTCCGTTTCTTCACCGTCTACGGCCCCTGGGGCCGGCCGGACATGGCGCTCTTCAAGTTCGTCAAGAACATGCTGGAGGGCCAGCCGATCGAGATCTACGGCGAAGGCAAGATGAGCCGCGACTTCACCTATATCGACGATCTCGTGGAAGCCGTTGTGCGACTTTCCACTGTCGTCCCCGCCGAAAGCAATCGCGTCGCGTCCGAGAAGGTCGAGACGCTCTCGCGCCAGGCGCCGTTCCGCATCGTCAACATCGGCGGCGGCCAGCCGATCAGCCTGCTCGACTTCGTCGATACGGTGGAAAAAGCCCTCGGCCATCCAGCCAAGCGCGTCATGCTGCCGATGCAGCAGGGCGACGTACCGCGCACCTATGCCAGTCCCGACCTCTTGCAGGCGCTGACCGGCTACACGCCAAGCACCTCGCTCGAACAGGGTGTGGCGGCTTTCGTGGAGTGGTATCTCGAAGCGCGCGGTGAACTCGGCACGGCAAGCTGATTATCAGCTCGTAACCAGCGCTGAAAACTTGGCGTCAATCTCGGCGGCCGGCACCGGCCTGCTCAGCGCAAACCCCTGCAGCGCATCGCAGCCGAGCTTCGCCAGCGTCGCGGCATGCCGCTCGGTCTCGACGCCCTCGGCGATCACCTTGACGCCGAGCGCCTTTGCGATCTCGATGATCGACTTCACCACCCGCCGCTGCTCGTCGGACGTATCGATCGCATCCACCAGCTGGCGGTCGATTTTCAGCCGCGTCGGGCGCAGCCTGACGAGGCCGATCAGCGAGGCATGACCGGAGCCAAAATCGTCGATCTCGATCTCGATGCCCATCAGCTTGATCCGGTCGACGCTCTGCATCATCTCGTCGTCGCAGTCGTCGAGAAAGATCGTCTCGATCAACTCGAAGACGATCGAATTATCGGGGATATCGAGCGCTTCCAGATCGCTGATCAAGAGCGGATCATAAAGCCGCTGGCCGGAGATGTTCACCGAAATCCTCGGCACATCGAAGCCATGCTGCTCCCATTCGCGGCGGTCCCTCAGCACGTGCCGCAGGATCGACGCATCGATTTCGGCGGTCAGTCCGTGTTCGTCGGCAACCTTCAGGAAATCCGCCGGCGCCAGAATGCCGCGCTCCTTGTGCCGCCAGCGCGCCAGCGCTTCGAGCCCGACGATCTCCCGCGTGCGGGCGTCGAATTGCAGCTGGTAATAGGGAACGATTTCGCCTGCCGTCAGCGCCAGCTTGAGCTCCTCGGCGATCCGCCGCTTGCCCATCAGCTCGTCCTTCAGCCGCTGCGTGAAGAACTCGATGCGGTCGCGCCCGCCGCTCTTGGCCGCGTATAGCGCCATGTCGGATTCGGCCAGAAGATTGGTATCGCCGCGATCCGCCGACCATGAAATGCCGATGGAACTGCCCGACTGCAGCATCTCATGCCCGAAGCGGATCTTCTTGCGCAAACGCTTCTGCACACGGCGCGCAATCTCCCGCAATTCGTCCATGCTCTCGAAGTTGACGAGCACGATGACGAATTCGTCGCCGCCGATCCGCGCCGCCATGCCCGTTTCCGGCAGCACCGCGGCGATCCGCAAGGCCGCTGCGCGCAACACGGCATCGCCGGCGGCATGGCCGTAGCTGTCATTGATCTGCTTGAACTCGTCGAGATCGAGATGCAGCACCGCCAGCGTCGAGATGCTTTCGTCTTCGGCGAGTTCCGCGATCCGCTTGTCGAAGAAGCGTCGGTTCGGCAGACCGGTCAGGTAGTCGTGCTCGGCCGCATGCTCGATCCGCGCCGTGCTCTCCTCAAGCGCCAGCGCACGGGCCTCGGCCACCTCGCGCTGCCGTGCCGCCTCGGCGTTGAGAAGCACGTCTGCGGTCACATCCCATTCCGCGCCGATGAACGAGGGCGCCCCCTCGTCGCTCACATAGAAATGCGCACGGGAGCGGATGTAGCGGATTTCGCCATTCGGCCAGACGATCCGGAACTCCGAATTATACTGGCCGCGCTTGGCGATGGCGTCGTTGAATTCCTGGGTGGCACGCGCGCGATCATCGGGATGGATCGCGTTCGACCAGATCGATGTCGGCACGGGACCGCTCCGCTGGCCGGAGTGATAGAGGCGATGCATCTGCACGTCCCAGGAGATCTCGTTCGATCGCAGGTCATGCTCCCAGACACCGATCTGCGACGCATCGAGCGCAAGCTCCAAACGCCGTAGAAGATCTTGAAACTCCCGCTCAGAGCGTCTGGAGTTCTTAGATGCCAAAGCCATTCATGCCTCACGCAACGTCAAAGCGAAACCCATCCCCGTGCCCGCCAGCAACCACGATCACCTACCAGTGATTGCCAAGTGTGACATTAATTAGAACACCCTAAAAATCTATCAATGATTGCATGACGGCGTACCAGCACTATTTATTGTTCGTCAGGGACCGTACCGACCATCAGGATTTTCCGCGTTCGCGGCCGGCCTTTCGCTCCAGCTGCAGCAGCAATCCGCTGTGATCCGTATCGCCATTGCCATCCTCGACGAACGCGGCGAACTCGGCGCGCACGGCCTCGGTCAGAGGCAAGGTCAGCGCCAGGCTTTTCGCCTCGGCGACGATATTGTTGAGATCCTTCAGCTGCAGCTTAGATGGGCCTGCGCCGCCGAAATTGCGCTCCACCATACGTTGACCGTGAATCTCAAGAATTCGGCTCTCGGCGAAGCCGCCCCGGATCGCGCGGCGAAACGCCTCCGCCGACCCACCGCCAGCCTCGACCAGCATCATCGCCTCGGCGACCGCACCGATGGTGATCGCTACGATCTGCTGGTTGCCGAGCTTGGCGAGCTGGCCTGTGCCGCTCGGTCCCACATGCGTCACCCGGCCAAGCGCGGAAAACACATCGCTGAGCGCATCGACGACATCGGCGCTACCGCCCGCCATGATCGCAAGCGTACCGGCCGAAGCGCCGACGACGCCACCGGAAACCGGCGCATCTAGGTGACGGATGCCGCGTTCGCCAAGCGTCGCCGCATGATCGCGCGCCGCTTCAGGCGTGATCGAGCTGCAATCGATAACAACCGCGCCGGGCGCAAGCGCCTCTGCCACACCTTGCGAAAACAGGACGTCACCAACAGCATTGCCATCGCTGAGCATGGTGAAGACAACGGATGCGCCCTGCACGGCCGCGACCGGCGTCGCGGCGACATCAGCACCGTCGCTTCTCAGCGCTTCGGCTTTGGTGATGTCGCGGTTCCAGGCGGTGACGGCAAAGCCGGCATCGAGCAGGCGCCGCACCATCGGCGCGCCCATCAGTCCGGTGCCTAGAAACGCGATCGCCCGTTGTTGACTGCTCATTGAATTCTGCCTTCCATTTCGTCTTCTATATGCACGCGAATGATCTCTTCGAAGCTCGTCTCGGCCACGAAGCCGAGGCGCGTTGCCCGCTCCGGCGCAAAGGCCCGCGCCCAGCCGCCGACGATCCTCATCACCAGCTCATCCGGCTCCCGCCGGATCAGCGCCACGGCCTTGTCGCCCGCGATCGCCCTCAAGGCTTCGATCTGCTCGCCGACCGAGGCGCTGACGCCGGGCATCGTCAGGCTTCGCTGCGCGCCAAGCGGCTCGAGATCGACGCTTGCGGCGTGGATCAGAAAGCCGACCGCCGAGCGCGGCGACGCATGCCAGTGGCGAACCGAATCCGGCACAGGAAGAATGGCCGGCTGGCCTGCCAAAGGCTCGCGGATAATGCCGGAAAAGAAGCCGGAGGCGGCCTTGTTCGGCTTGCCCGGCCGGACACAGATCGTCGGCAACCGAATGCCGATACCATCGATGAAGCCACGGCGCGTATAGTCGGCAAGCAAAAGCTCGCTCATCGCCTTCTGCGTACCGTAGCTCGTCAGCGGCGTCAGATTGAAATCGTCGGGTATGACATCAGGCATCGGCGCGCCGAAGACGGCGATGGAGGAGGTGAAGACCACACAGGGACGATAGCCATCCTGCAAATGCGCCAGACGGATCGCCTCGAACAGCGCCCGCGTACCCTCGAGATTGATCCCGTAGCCCTTCTCGAAATCGAGCTCGGCCTCGGCGGAAACGATGGCTGCCAGATGAAAGATGATATCAGGCCGCGACCCGACGATCAGCGCCGCCTGCCCCGGCTGCGAGATATCGGCCGCACTCGCATCCACCCGCCCGGCAAAGCCGACAGGTGCTGCCGGCGCCACGACATCGACCAGCGTCAGCCGCCCGATCTCCTGCCCGGACAGTTGCCCGTTGGCCACCAGCCGTTCGGTGAGTTTGCGCCCGATCATGCCGGCAGCGCCGATGATAGCGATATGCATCCAATGCCTCCATCTATGCCGGCGCGACTCCTCTCGCCCGGCAACGGTAGACTAATCAAGACATCGCCGCATGGAACCCCATCAACGCAGAAAAGGCGGGGACATGCCCCGCCTTTCGCAATCGTTATGGATGCAGAGCCTATTCGGCCGCCATCCGGATCACCTCGGCTCCACCGTGGCCGTTGTGGTCGTCGTCCTTGTGCTGCACCAGCGGACGGTTGCCCGCCAACTTGCGGATCAGCACGTAGAACACCGGCGTCATGAAGATGCCGAAGAAGGTGACGCCGATCATGCCGGAGAACACCGCAACACCCATGGCGGCACGCATCTCGGCACCAGCGCCGGTCGAGACGACGAGCGGCACGACACCCATGATGAACGCCATCGACGTCATCAGGATCGGGCGCAGACGCAAGCGGCTGGCCTCGACCGCCGCCTGGACAGGCGTGCGGCCTTCGAATTCCAGCTCGCGGGCGAATTCCACGATCAGGATCGCGTTCTTCGCCGAGAGACCGACAAGGACGATCAGGCCGATCTGGGTGAAGATGTTGTTGTCTCCACCGGTGAGCCAGACGCCCGTCAAGGCCGCCAGCACGCCCATCGGCACGATCATGATGATCGCCAACGGCAGCGTCAGGCTTTCATACTGGGCAGCCAGCACGAGATAGACGAGCAGCAGCGCCAGCGGGAAGACGAGCACGCCCGAGCTGCCGGCGAGAATCTGCTGGTAAGTCAGATCCGTCCACTCGAAGCCGATGCCCTTCGGCAGCGTTTCGTCGGCGATCCGCTCGATGGCCGCCTGTGCCTGGCCGGACGAGAAGCCCGGTGCCGGACCGCCGTTGATATCGGCGGCAAGGAAGCCGTTGTAGCGGGTCGTGCGTTCCGGTCCCGTCGTGGCATCGACCTTGAGGAGTGCCGACAGCGGGATCATCTGCCCCGAAGCTGAGCGCACTTTCAACTGGCCGATATCGTCGGCATGGGCGCGGAACTGCGCATCTGCCTGCACGCGGACGCTATAGGTGCGGCCGAATGCGTTGAAGTCGTTGACGTAGAGCGAGCCGAGATAGATCTGCAGCGTTTCGAAGACGTCGGTCACCGACACGCCGAGCTGTTCGGCCTTGGCGCGATCGAGGTCCGCGTAGAGCTGCGGCACGTTGATCTGGTAGCTTGAGAACAGGCCGGCCAGCTCAGGCGTCTGGTACGCCTTGGCGAGGAAGGCCTTGGTCGCTTCGTCCAGCGCGTTGTAGCCCAGGCCCGCCCGGTCTTCGAGCTGCAGCTTGAAACCACCCGTTGTGCCCAGACCCTGGACCGGCGGCGGCGGGAACATGGCGATGAACGCATCCTGGATCGCGCCGAATTTCTGGTTGAGCGTCATGGCGATCGCTCCGCCTGAGAGATCGGGCGTCTTGCGCTCCTCGAAGGACTTCAGCTTGACGAAGACGACACCGGCGTTCGAGCCGTTGGTAAAGCCGTTGATCGACAGGCCGGGGAACGCGATGGCGTGTTCGACGCCGGGCGTTGCAAGGGCAATGTCGCTCATCCGCTTGATCACGTCTTCGGTGCGGTCGAGGCTGGCGGCGTCGGGCAGCTGCGCGAAGCCGATCAGGTACTGCTTGTCCTGCGCCGGCACGAAGCCGCCGGGAACGGCGTTGAACAGGCCATAGGTCGCACCAGCAAGCGCCAGATAGATCACCATGACGATGCTCTTGCGCGACACCAGTCCGCCGACACCCTTACCATAGGCATTGGAGCTGGCGCTGAAGGCGCGGTTGAAGCCGCGGAAGAACCAGCCGAACACGAAGTCCATGCCGCGCGTCAGCCAATCCTTCGGCGCATGGTGGCCCTTCAGGAGAAGCGCAGCCAGAGCCGGGGAAAGCGTCAGCGAGTTGATCGCGGAAATCACGGTCGAGATGGCGATCGTCAGCGCGAACTGGCGATAGAACTGGCCGGACAGGCCGGTGATGAAGGCCAGCGGCACGAACACCGCCACCAGCACCAGCGCGATCGCGATGATCGGGCCGGACACTTCCTTCATGGCCTTGTAGGTCGCGTCGCGCGGCGAAAGGCCGTTCTCGATGTTGCGTTCGACGTTTTCGACGACGACGATCGCGTCGTCCACGACGATACCGATCGCAAGCACGAGGCCGAACAGGCTGAGCGCGTTGATCGAGAAGCCGAAGACGTACATGACCGCGAAGGTACCGATGATCGAGACCGGAACCGCGATCAGCGGAATGATCGAGGCGCGCCATGTCTGCAGGAACAGGATGACGACGATGACGACGAGCGCGATGGCTTCGAGCAGCGTGTCGACGACCTTCTCGATCGAAGCGCGGACGAACTGCGTGGTATCGTAGACGATCTCGTACTTCACGCCCTCAGGCATCGCCAGCTGCAGCTCGTCCATGGTCTTGATGACCTGGTCCGAGATGGTGATGGCGTTGGAGCCGGGCGCCTGGAAGACAGGGATAGCCACCGCCGACTTGCTGTCGAGCAGCGAGCGCAGCGAGTAATCCGAAGCGCCGAGTTCGACGCGCGCGACATCGCGCAGACGCGTGATCTCGCCATTGGCGCCGCTCTTGACGATGATGTTGCCGAACTCCTCGGGCGTCTGCAGACGGCCCTGGGCGTTGACGTTCAGCTGGATATCGACACCGGTAAGGCTCGGCGACGCACCGATCGTGCCGGCAGCGGCCTGCACGTTCTGGGCGCGGATGGCATTGGTGATGTCGCTCGCCGCCAGATTATGCTCGGCTGCCTTCTGCGGATCGATCCAAACGCGCATCGAATAGTCGCCCGACCCGAAGATCTGCACCTGGCCGACGCCCTCGATGCGGGCAAGCCGGTCCTTGACGTTCAGGACGCCATAGTTGCGCAGATAGGTGATGTCGTAGCGATTATCCGGCGATGTCAGGTTCACCACCATCATCAGGTCGGGCGAACTCTTGACTGTCGTGATGCCGAGCGCGCGCACTTCCGTCGGCAGACGGGGCTCTGCCTGGCTGACGCGGTTCTGCACCAGCTGCTGTGCCTGGTCGGGATTGGTGCCGAGCTTGAAGGTCACCGTCAGCGTCATCACGCCGTCGGATGTCGCCTGGCTGGACATGTAGAGCATGCCCTCGACGCCGTTGATCTGCTCTTCGAGCGGCGTGGCGACGGTTTCGGCGATGACCTTCGGGTTGGCGCCGGGATAGGTGGCGCGCACGACGATCGATGGCGGAACGACCTCAGGGTATTCGGAAATCGGCAGCGATCGCATGCCGATCAGGCCGGCGACCACGATGAGGACCGATAGCACACCGGCAAACACCGGGCGGTCGACAAAGAATCTGGAGATATTCATTTCAAAGCCCTCTCCGGGATGAAATTTGGGATGCAACGACCCTCTCCGGCGGTTGGGATACCGCCGGTAGGGGTAGAACTGGATGCTTAAAAGGCCCTCTCTGGCCTGCCGGCCATCTCCCCCACAAGGGGGGAGAAGACGTGTGGCACTGTCCTGCCAGATCCTGGCGTAGACGGTGCGGCAGCTTAGCCCCTCCCCCTTGTGGGGAGGGGTTGGGGAGGGGTCTTAGCTCTTACTTGGCCGCGACTTTCTCTTCCATCTGCGGTGCCACCACCGCGCCCGGACGAATGCGCTGCAGACCGTTGACGACGATCTTGTCGCCGACGGCAAGGCCGTTTTCGATCACGCGGTCACCACCCTCGGCAATGCCGAGCTGGACCGGCCGGTAGCTCACCTTGTTCTCGCCATCGACCACGAAGACGAACTTCTTGTCCTGGTCGGTGCCGATCGCACGCTCGCTGACGAGGATCTTGTTCTCGGCCTTCGGCTGGCCCATGCGAACCCGCACGAACTGGCCCGGGATCAGCTTGCCACCGGGATTATCGAACACGGCGCGAACGCCGATCGTGCCGCTGGAGGCATCCACCTGGTTGTCGATCAGCTGCAGCTTGCCCTTGATCGGCGTGCCTTCATCGGCAAGCGTGCCGACTTCGACGGGGATCTGTTCAAGTGCCGGAACCGCGCCATCGGCGGCGGGAAGCTGGGCGAGCGCCTTGGCGACCATGCCTTCGCTGGCGCTGAAGCTGGCGTAGATCGGATCGACGGAGACGAGCGAGGCCAGCTCCGACGAGGTCGATCCGGCCGCAACCAGATTGCCGACAGTCACTTCGAGCTTGCCGACGCGACCGGCAACCGGTGCCTTGACCTCGGTATAACCGAGCTCGAGTTGTGCCGAGCGAAGGGCTGCCTGCGCAGTGCGAAGACCGGCCTGCGCTTCGGTGAACGCGTTCTGACGCTGGTCGAGATCGCTCTGCGAAATCGTCCGGTTGTCGGAAAGCCTGCGGCCGCGATCAAGCTCGATCTGCGCAAGATTGACCTTGGCTTCGGCCGAAGCCACCTGGCCCTCGGCCTGCGACACGGCTGCCTGGTAAGGTGCCGGATCGATGGTGAAGAGCAGGTCGCCGGCCTTTACCAGCGCGCCTTCGCGGAAATGAACCGACTGCACGGCGCCGGCGACCCGCGAGCGGATCTGGACGCGATCAACCGCCTCGAGGCGGCCCGAGAACTGTTCCCACGCGGTCACGTCGCGGCTGCCGACGACGGCAACGGTGACGGGCACCGCGGGAGGAGTGGCCTGTGCTTCGGCGGTCGCCGCTGTGGCGGTGCCGCTCATCGGCAGTTCGAAAAAGATTGCTGCGGCTGAAACGGACGCAACAAGGCTCAGACCGGCGCCCACAAGGGCCCAGCGCTTCTTACTGGACGTCATTGGTATTCTCCTTACGGCCCCCACGGCCGTGTATTGATCAGGTCTTCAAAGGTACGGGTTGCCTGCGCATGTCGCGAACGAAGCTTCCGAATTCTTGGGTGATGCTTTCGCGCCAACCCGGAGGCTTGTCGGACGTCCCGCCGTAAATCGAAGGCCAGCCTGCCCCGGCGGGAGAGACATGCTGACGAACTGGTACGCCGGCCTGTTTCAGGCGATCGGCGAACCCAAGCGTCTCATCACGAAGGGGATCGTCCTTCGCGGTGAAGATCAGTGCGGGCGCAACGCCCGAAATGCGTGAACAGAGGCACGGCGCCGCATAAGGATGGCATCCGCCGCCGCTGAGATAATGGCTCCAGCCCGCGGCCCAACGCTCGCGCATGCCGATGCTGTCGGCTTCGCGCATCGAGGACGATCCCATGAACGGATCGACCAGCGGAGAAATCAGGACCTGCCCGTCAAGGGCATCTGCGTAGTGGTCGCGAGCCTTGAAGGCCACGCTGGCGGCGATGTTGCCACCCGCTTCCTCGCCGGCAACCAGCAGCGCGGAGTTGCGGTCACCGAGACCCGAGGCGCGCTTGTTGGCCATGTAGGAAAACAGCGAGTAGCCGACTTCGAGAGGCTTCGGAAAAACCCCGCCCAAGGGCGCGTTGTAATCCGCGACGACGACGATGGCGCCGGCGCTTGCGATCGCTTCCGCAACGGCATTGTCCTGCAGTCCCGAGGACTGGAAAGCACCGCCGTGGAAGTACAAGACGATCGGCGAACCCTTACCGTATTCGGCGCCCTGATAGATACGCGTCGACACGGGGCCGATGGCCACCTTGTCAAACACCATGTCTTTCACTTGCACCGTCATCGTATCGATCCTTGCGTCGCGGGTGTAATGTTGCCGTTGCAACATATTGCCCAAGGCGACGGCTTGCAATTTCTGAAAAAAAGATATTGTTATTCCACTCACGGAATAAGAAGCCTCAATACGATTACACTGTTCCGGATTTCGAACAATACCGCACTGCAACCTACTCAGGTGAATTCCGATGGACCAGCTCTCGGCAATGCGCGCTTTCATTCGCGTCGTGGAGACAGGCAATTTCACACGGGCCGCCGACACGCTCTCGATGCCCAAGGCGACGGTGACCAACCTCATTCAGGGGCTTGAAGCGCATCTGCACACCAAGCTCCTCAACCGCACCACCCGCCGCGTCATGGTGACGACCGACGGCGCGCTCTACTACGAACGCGCGGCCCAGATCGTTTCCGAGATCGCCGAGCTCGATGGCAGCCTTACAAACTCGCAAGGGCTTCCGAACGGGCGTCTTCGCGTCGAGATGGCCGGCGCCTTCGCCGACTGGATCGTCGTGCCGGCGCTCTGCGATTTCTATCAGAAATATCCCGATATCCGCATCGACCTCGGCGTCGGCGACCGCACCGTGGATTACCTCGCCGAGAACGTCGACTGCGCGCTGCGCGCAGGCACCCCGGCCGACCAATCCTTGATTGCACGCCGCGTATCCGAGGTGGAGCTCATCACCTGCGCCTCGCCGCTCTACCTTGAAAAGTACGGAGCACCGGCGAGACCGGAAGAACTTGAAAACGATCACTATTCGGTCAACTATTTCCGCGCGCAGACCAACCGGACGCTTCCCTTCGAATTCCGCAAGGACAACGAGGAGTTGGAGATCAATCCGCGCTATCTCGTCTCGGTCAACGACAGCAGAACCTTCGTGACGGCAGCCACCTCGGGGCTTGGCATCGCGCAGTTACCGCACTTCATGATCCGCAATGAGCTGGAAAGTGGTGCGTTGGTTCAGGTGCTGCCGGAGTGGAACCGCGAGCCGCTCGGGCTCTACATCGTCTATCCCCCGAACCGTCACCTCAGCAACAAGGTGCGCGTCTTTGTCGACTGGATGGTCAAGCTTCTGACCGACGCCAAGCTGGATGCTCGCTGACAGAACTGCGGCCCGCGAGGCGTTTACCTTCAACGGGCCGCAACCATATGTTTTGCCATTTCTTCTTTCACTCTCTGCCGGGTCACCAGGGAACAATGGCTCGGCAGTTATTGAGGTCTGATGCGTAGGATTGGAGGAGTCCCGCGCATCCCTACATTGCTAATATAGACAATCGTGATGCAAATGTAAGAGGATATTGCAGGCTCGCCGCTGCAAGGCGGAGCACAACCCTATCCCCTTAAAGATGCTGGCATTTTTCAACGCCTGATATCCACAACAGGGCACCGCCGGAAGGCGAGCGGCCCCAAGGCCGCCCTCCCCAAGACACAAATCAGATCATGCCGCCATTGGCGCGAAGCACCTGACCGTTGATCCAGGAACCGTCGGGACCGACGAGAAACGAGACGGCCGCGGCAATATCCTCGGGCGTGCCCAACCGCTCCAGCGGGTTCATCTTCGCCATCCGCGCCACCAACTCCTCGGACTTGCCGTTAAGGAACAGATCGGTGGCCGTCGGCCCCGGCGCAATCGCGTTGATTGTGATGTTACGGCCGCGCATTTCCTTGGCCATGATCCCCGTCAACGTCTCGACGGCCGCCTTGGTCGCGGCATAGACGCCATAGGTCTCGAGCTTCAGCCCGACCACCGACGTCGAGAAATTGACGATCCGGCCGCCATCGCGCATCCGCTTTCCTGCCTCGCGCAGCGTGTTGAACGTGCCCTTCAGATTAACGTCCATGATGCGCTGGAAATGCGCGTCGTCGGCATCCGCGATCGAGGAAAGCGCCATGATCCCGGCGTTATTAACAAGCACGTCGACGCCCCCGAAGGCTGCCTCGGCCGCGTCGAACATCCGCCGAACGGCTTCCGCGTCGCTGACATCGGCCTTCGCCGTCAGCGCCTTGCCGCCGCGCTTTTCGATCGCGGCAGCCAGCTCTTCGGCCGGCGCGGCGTTGCCGGAATAGTTGATCACGACGGTAAACCCGTCGCGCGCAAGCCGATCGGCAATCGCCGCACCAATGCCTCTCGACGCGCCGGTTACGATCGCAACCCTGTTTTCCGATACCGTCATTGTCGTTCTCCTTGATTGGAAGCGCGATATCGCGCCGTTGGAGAGAAGATGCCCCTTTTCTCGCGGCGGATAATCATCCATTATTCGCCATCACTATCCGGAAATAGCGAACAGACAGATGGACAGATTCGATGCCATGCGCGTCTTTTGCCGTATCGTCGAGCGGCGCAGCTTCACCGCCGCCGCCGAGGATACCGGCCTGCCGCGCTCGACGGTGACCGATGCGGTCAAGCAATTGGAGGCCCGTCTCGGTGTTCGGCTGCTGCAGCGTACGACGCGCCACGTGAGCCCGACGCTCGACGGCGAGGCCTATTACCGCCGCTGCCTGTCGATCCTCTCGGATATCGAGGACGCAGAAGGTGCCTTCGCCGGCGCCAAGCCGAAAGGCATGCTGCGCGTCGATGTGCATGGTACGCTGGCGCGCCACTTCGTGCTGCCCAACCTGCCATCCTTTCTCGAAGCCTATCCCGACATCGAACTCTACATGAGCGAGGGCGACCGTCTCGTCGATCTCGTGCGCGAGGGCATCGACTGCGTGCTGAGGGTCGGCACCCCCGCAGATAGCGACATGGTCGCGCGCCGCGTGGCGATGCTGGAGGAAGTCACGCTCGCCTCGCCTTCCTATCTCGCCCGCTATGGAACGCCCGAGCATCCCGACCGGCTCGACGGACACCGCATGGTCGGCTTTCACTCCAGCGCCACCGGCGCGCTGGTGCCGCTCGAGTTCCTCGTCGGCGGCCAGATCCGCAACATCACCCTGCCCGCGACGCTATCAGTCAACGCCGCCGAAAGCTTCCACGCAGCGGCGCGCCTCGGCCTCGGCATCATCCAGGTGCCGCGCTATCACGCCCAGCGCTATATCGACAGCGGCGAGCTCCAGCCCATCCTGCAGGACTATCCGCTGACCAAAACGCCGGTCTCGTTGCTCTATCCGCGAAACCGCCAGCTCTCGCCACGCGTCCGCGTCTTCATCGAGTGGTTGACGAAGGTCTTCGCGAGGCAAACATAGGCATACGAGAAAGACATCGGCAAACCCATCATCGGGAGCGAAACCATGACCATCACAGACATTTCAGTGAATGCACGCGAGGGCGGCTTTACCGTCATGTTCGGCGACAAGACCGGCAACAGCATTTCCGTGACGCTCTATAATGCGGCGACACCGGGCCTGACCCGCGACAACGCCGTCTCCCACGCCCGCCAACTACTTCTCGCGGCGCATGACAGCTCGGCCGGCGATGGCCCCCGCAGCAAGGATGCGGCGACGCTGGAAGAGGAGCTGGACGAAGGCCTCGAAGACACCTTCCCGGCAAGCGACCCGGTCTCCGTCACCGGCTCGTCGATCCCGCTGCATGATCCGAAGCCCGGCCGATAGATCATATGGACGACGGGACAGGCGCGCTCGGCGCGGCACCGATTGCAGGCGAAGCCCTCACCCGCTTCTTCGAGCGCGATGCGATCTCGGTCGCCCGCGATCTTCTCGCCTGCCGCCTCACCGTCGACGGCATCGGCGGACGCATCGTCGAGACCGAGGCCTATTTCCCCGACGACGAGGCCTCCCACAGCTTTCGCGGCCCGACACAGCGCAACGACGCCATGTTCGGCAGACCGGGCAACGTCTATATCTACCGCATCTACGGCATGCATTGGTGCCTGAACTTCGTCTGCACCCCCGGCTCCGCCGTGCTCATCCGCGCCATCGAGCCCGAAATCGGCATCGCCACGATGATCGAACGCCGTGGCACCGACGCGCTCACGCAGCTTTGCAGCGGCCCCGGCAAGCTCTGCCAGGCGCTCGACATCACCATCGCCCTCAATGATCGCCTGCTCGACCGCGACCCCTATTCGCTCACGCCGACGGCACAAGCGCCGATCGTCAGCGGAAAACGCATCGGCATAACGAAAAATGCCGAAGCACCATGGCGCTTCGGCATTTCAGGGTCTCGCTATCTCAGCAAACCGTTTCGCTGATCATTCCATCACGGCGCTGTGGTCCATGACAGGCGCCACCTTGGGCTTGCGCAGCAACAGCACCAGCGGAATGACCGCCAGCGACATGATCATCAGCAGCTTGAAATCATCGATATAGGCGATGATGGTCGACTGCAGCGTGATCAGCTCGTTCAGCGCCGCGCGACCGGCAGCGGTAAGCGGGCTCATGCCCTGCGCTGCCGCGGCATCGAAAGCGTGGTTGAACGGCGTGACATAGGCGGCGATGTTCTCGTGGTTCACCTGAGCGTTTTCGACCAAAAGCGCCGAGACGATGGAGATCCCCACGCTCGAGCCGATGTTTCGCGACAGGTTGTAGAGACCGGTGCCGTCGCCGCGCATCTCCGCCGGCAGCGTCGAAAACGCGATCGTCGTCAGCGGCACGAACAGAAAGCCGAGCCCGGCGCCCTGGATGAAGCCGACAGAGACGATCGTCCACTGCGACACATCGGGCGTCCAGCCGGTCATGTCATACATCGCCCACGCCGTCAGCCCGAGGCCGAGCACCAGAAGCAGGCGCGTATCCACCTTGCCGATCAGCCGCCCGACGATGAACATGCACAGCATCGTGCCCATGCCGCGCGGCCCCATGACGATACCAGCGGTGATGACGGGATATCCCATCAGCGTCTGCAGATAGGGCGTCATCAGCGCCAGCGAGGCGAGATAGGTGATCCCGATCACGAAGATGAAGATCATGCTGACGGAGAAGTTCCGGTCGAGGAACAGCTTCGGATTTACGAAGGATTTCTCCGCCGTCAGCGTGTGCACGACGAGCAGATAGAAGGCCGCGGCACAGATGATCGCCTCGATCATGATCTCGCCCGAGGCGAACCAGTTAAGCTGTTCGCCACGATCGAGGAAGAGCTGCAGTGAAGCGATGCCGAGGCTCATCATCCCGAAGCCGAACCAGTCGAGCTTGGCGAGCGCGTCCAGCTTCGTTTCGGTCACGTAGATCATGATGCCGGCAAAGGCGAGCGCCCCGATCGGCACGTTGATGTAGAACACCCAGCGCCAGCTGATGTTGTCGGTCAACCAGCCGCCGATGACAGGGCCAAGCACCGGCCCGACCATGACCGACACGCCGAACAAGGCCATGGCGGACCCGCGTTCTTCCGGCGTGTAGATATCGAGCAGAATTCCCTGCGACAGCGGCACCAGCGATGCGCCGAACAGGCCCTGCAACAGGCGAAAGCCGACGATCTGGTTCAGCGATTGCGCCAGACCGCAGAGCACCGACGCCACGACAAAGCCGGTGATCGCCGTCAGCAGCACCTTCTTGCGGCCGAACTTGGCGGCAAGAAAGCCCGACGGCGGCGTCATGATGGCGGCCGCGACGATGTAGGAGGTCAGAACCCAGTTGATCTGGTCGGCGCTCGCCGAAACGCTGCCCTGGATGTAGGGCAGTGCGACGTTGGCGATCGTCGTATCCAGCGCCTGCATGATGACGGCGAGGATGACGCAGGCCGTGATCATGCCGCGATTGGCGACCGGGACGAAGGGCGCGGAGGCAGCGTTACTCATGATCTCCGCCCGAGCGGCCCAGAAGCTTGGACACGAAATCCGGCAGGCCGCGCGCGTGGCCGGTATCGACATCGACGACCGTGCTCATGCCGACGCGAAGCGGCGGCTTGCCGGCTGCATCCTCGATGCTGACGCGCATCGGGATACGCTGCACGACCTTCACCCAGTTGCCCGTCGTGTTCTGCGCCGGCAGCAGCGAGAAGCTGGAGCCGGAAGCCGGGCTGATGCTCTCGACCTTGCCCTTCCAGGTCACACCCGGATAGGTGTCCACATAGATGGTGGCCGTCTGGCCGGGCTTCACATAGGTGAGCTCGGTTTCCTTCGGGCTGGCGTCGATCCATAGATTGTTGGTGGCGACCAGCGAGAAGGCCTGCGTCGATGCCTCGAGATAGGAGCCCGGCTGCAGCGCGTTCACATTGGTGGCGATGCCATCGAATGGCGCCCGGACGACGCTGTGATCGAGCTGGCGCTGCGCGTCGTCGACCTTTGCCTGGGCCTCGAGATAGAGCGGGTTCTGCTCGGCAGGCTGGTCGGCATTGCCGCCGAGCTGGGCGAGCGTGGCGGCCGCCTGCGCCTTGGCGACGGCGACCTTCTGCTGGCCGGCCTGCAGGTTATGCTTTGCCTGGTCGAACGCCGTGCGGGTGGCCGCGGAGCTGTTCAGCAGGTTCTGCTGGCGGTCGAATTCGGTCTGGAAATACGGAATGTCGGCCTCGGCCTGGGTGATCTCGGCCAGCGACTGCTGGTAGCTTGCTTCCAGGTTGAGGATCTGGTTGCGCACCGCACCGAGCTGCGCCTTGGCGCCATCGAGCGCGATCTTGAACACGTCCTGGCGAAGGCTGAACAGCACCTGGCCCTGCTTGACCGCTTCGTTCTCATGCACGTTGATCGTGTCGACGATGCCGGAAACGTCGGTCGTCAGCCCAACCATGTCGGACTTGATGTAGGCGTTGTCGGTCGACATCACCTGGCCGCCATTGACGTAGTAGTAGCCGCCGACCACGAGCGCGACCGGCAGCAGCGCAAACAGCACCGGCCGGGTCATGCTGCGCTTGCGGCGCAGCGGCGTGGTCACGGGTGGCGCCACAGTGGTGACAGGCGCCGGAGTGGACGATGGCGCCTCGGCGACGGTTTCCTCGCGGGGAGAAACCTCGTTCGTTTCGGCAGCAGTCTTGCCGGCAGCAGTATTGGCATCGGCGTCGGACACGACGCGCAGGGGAGTTTTATCAGCCATGGTTGGTCTCGTTTTCGGCCAATGCCAGGGGGGTCCGGCAGGCCTGCACTAGGTTGGTCTTCATCTGCGACAGGATTTGGAAAAGCTGCTCCCGTTCTTCGGCGGAAACATCCTCCAGGGCTTCGCCTCGCGTCACATCGCCAAGTCCGCGCATTTCCGCCAGAAGCGGATGTGCCTCCTCGCGCATGTAAAGCAGCCAGATCCGGCGGTCCGTCGGGTGCTGGCGGCGCTCGATCAGCCCGCGTTCGGCGAGCTTGTCGAGAATGCGTACAAGTGTGATCGGCTCGATCTCCAGCATCTCCGCCAGCCCGCCCTGGTGTATCCCCTCATTGTTGGAGAGATACGCCAGCGCCTGCCACTGCGACGACGTCAGCCCAAGACCCTTCGCCCGCTGCTCGAAACGCTTTCGAAGCAGACGTGCGACATCATGGAGGAGGAAGCCGAGAGGCGGATTGCTGTTCATTGAAGACTGCGCGAATAGTAAGCACACTTATAATGTGTCTAGATATATTGAGCAGGTGCAACATACAAGTCACCTTCGGTTGATTATTCGCCTTCTGCGATGAATTTATCGCACCCGGCTAAGGAACATGCCGCCGAAACCCGTGAGCGTTGACGGTTCTGCGATACTCTCCCTGATTTCATTGACCTCGACAATTTCAACCCACCGGGATTTGCTTTTCGTCAAGACACCCGTTTATATGGAAATCCATAGGCTTACCGGGTGGGGACCTTCCCGGCCAATCGATCTCAACGGCATGCAAGTCGTGAGCGCTATCAGCGCCACGAACGTAAGACAGCATTAGAAATAGGCGAGCGACACACAGCCGCTCGAGTACCGCCTGACATGAAACGCATTCTTTCAGCATAGTCATGGCGGCGTGTTTGGCCGCCCGAATGGGGAGCCGCCATGCCTTTCTCGCTTCGATACGTCTTGGCCTTCAGCAGCGTCGCGTTCTTACCCCTCGCTTCATCCGCCCAGCAGGCCGCTTCTCCGCCCCCGCCGCCGGTCACCGTGGCCAAGCCCGTGGTTCGCGATGTCATTGATAACGACGAGTTCATCGGCCGCTTCGAGGCAGTCGACGAGGTCTCGGTGCGCGCACGCGTCGGCGGTTATCTGAATGAGGTCGATTTCACCGACGGCGCGCTGGTGAAGAAGGGCGACAAGCTCTTCGTCATCGACCAGCGCCCCTTCGTCACCGCGCTCAACGAAGCCAACGCCGCGCTCGAAGTCGCCAAATCCACCCAGACCTATGCCGAAGCGCAGTTCAACCGCGCGCAGAGCCTTGCCACCAGCGGCAGCCAGTCGGTCTCGACGCTCGACGATCGCCGCCGCGAGTGGCTCTCCGCGCAGGCCAATGTTCGCGGCGCGCAGGCGACCGCCGACCGTGCCGCGCTCGACATGGAATACACCACGATATCAGCACCGCTCAGCGGCCGCATCGACCGCCGCCTGATCTCGACAGGCAATCTGGTGCAGGCCGACCAGACGATCCTGACGACCATCGTCTCGCTGGACCCGATCGATTTCTACTTCGACGTCGATGAGCGGCGCCTGTTGAACTTCGCCGACACGGCGCGCAAGCTCGGCAAGGATCTGCAACTCGGCGGCGGCGGCGTACCTGTCACCGTGACGATTTCCGATCCGAACGCCAAGCCCTTCACCGGCAAGCTCGACTTCGCCGAAAACCGCATCGACAACGAGAGCGGCACCATCCGCATCCGCGCCCGCCTCGCCAATCCCGACCTGATCCTACAGCCCGGCCTCTTCGGCCGTGTACAGGTCGAGGCGTCCAACAAGTACAAGGCGATCCTGGTGCCCGACGAAGCGATCGGCTCCGACCAGAACGAACGCGTCGTCTTCGTCGTCGGCACCGACGGCAAGGTGTCGACCAAGCCGGTGCGCCCCGGCCCGCGTCTCTACGGCTACCGCGTCATCCGCGAAGGCCTCGATGGCACCGAGACGATCATCGTCAACGGCCTGATGCGCGCCCGCCCCGGCGCGACCATCACGCCGCAGATGACCGAACTGCCGCAGGAACGGCGCGACACACCGCCGGAAAACGCCGCGACGGAGACGCCACAATGAGGTTCGCTCATTTCTTCGTCGACCGCCCGATCTTCGCGGCGGTCATCTCGATCGTGCTCCTCGTCGTCGGCAGCATCGCCTATACGCAGCTGCCGGTGTCGCAATATCCCGAGATCGCGCCGCCGACCATCGTCGTGCGCACCTCCTATCCGGGCGCCGACCCGCAGACCATCGCCGATACGGTCTCCACGCCGCTCGAGCAGCAGATCAACGGCGTCGAGGACATGCTCTACATGTCCTCCTATTCCAGCGCCGATGGCGCCATGTCGCTGACCATCACTTTCAAGCTCGGCACCGATCTCGACAAGGTGCAGGTGCTTGTCCAGAACCGCGTCTCGATCGCCCTTCCCCGCCTTCCCGAAGAGGTGCAGCGCCTCGGCGTCACCACCGACAAGAGCTCGCCCGACCTGATGATGGTCGTGCACCTGCTCTCGCCCTCGCATCGCTACGACCAGCTCTACGTCTCCAACTATGCCCGAAACCGCATCCGCGACACCCTGGTGCGCCTCGATGGCGTCGGCGACGTGCAGGTGTTCGGCGAGCGCCAGTATTCGATGCGCATCTGGCTCGATCCGCAGAAGCTCTCCGCTTACGGCATGACATCGGATGACGTGGTCTCGGCCCTTCGCGACCAGAACGTCCAGGTCTCCGGCGGCAAGATCGGCGCGCCGCCCGTCACCGGCAAGAACGCCTTCGAATATACGGTCAGAACCGACGGCCGCTTTTCCGACGTGCGCGAATTCCGCTACGTCATCGTCAAATCGACGGGCGCCGGCCGGCTTGTGCAGCTGCAGGACGTCGCCCGCATCGAACTCGGTGCGCAGGACTATGTGACGAACAGCTATCTCAACAACGACCCCGCCGTGGCGCTCGGCATCTTCGCCCGCCCGGGAACCAACGCGCTCGATACCGCGCACCAGATCCAGTCGCTGATGAAGGACATCTCCCAGACCTTCCCGCAGGGCCTGGAATACCGCATCGTCTACGACACCACCGAGTTCATCTCGGAATCGATCACCGAGGTCTATCGCACCATCGCCGAAGCCGCGATCCTGGTGGCGATCGTCGTCCTCGTCTTCCTGCAATCCTGGCGAACCGCGATAATCCCGATCATCGCCATCCCGGTCTCGCTGATCGGCACCTTCGCCGTGCTCCTCGCCTTCGGCTTCTCACTGAACATGCTGACGCTGTTCGGCCTCGTGCTCGCGATCGGCATCGTCGTCGACGACGCCATCGTCGTGGTGGAAAATGTCGAGCGCAATCTCGCCAAAGGCATGACGCCGAAGGAGGCCGCGCATGTGACGATGGACGAAGTCGGCACCGCGGTCATCGCCATCTCGCTGGTGCTGATCGCCGTCTTCGTTCCGACCGCCTTCATTCCAGGGATTTCCGGCCAGTTCTACAAGCAGTTCGCCGTGACGATCTCGGTCACCACCGCGATCTCGGCGCTGAACTCGCTGACGCTGTCGCCGGCACTCGCCGGCATTCTGCTCCGAAGCCACGATCACCAGCACACGCGCAACAACATCGCCCTGCGTTTCGGGCGCGGTCTCGCCAATGGCTTCAACAACGGCTTCGATCGCCTGAGCCACGGCTATTCGTGGATCGTCAGGCATCTCGTCAGAAGCTGGATCGGCATCACCTGCTCGCTGCTCGTCTTCGCCGGTCTGCTTGGCGCCACCTACTTCATGATCACCAAGGTCCCGTCAGGCTTCATCCCGACCATGGACCAGGGATACGCGATCGTCGTCGTCCAGCTGCCGGATGGCGCGTCGCTGGCGCGTACCGATGCGGTGGTCAAGCAAGTCGGCGATATCGCCCGCACGGTCCCCGGCGTCGGCAACGCCGTGCAGTTCGCGGGCTTCAGCGGCGCGACCTTCACCAACGCCTCCAATTCCGGCGTCGTCTTCGTGCCGTTCAAGTCCTTTGCCGAGCGCGAGGAAGGCGGCGAAACGGCAAACAAGATCATCGGCGAACTTTTCGGCAAGCTGCAGAGCATCCAGGAGGCCTTCATCATCGCCGTCCCGCCGCCTTCGGTGCGCGGCGTCGGCAATTCCGGTGGCTTCAAGATGCAGATCCTCGATCTTGAAAACGCCGACATGACCCGCGTTCTCGGCCTTGCCCGGCAGATGATGGGTGCTGCCGCGACGACCGAAGGCCTGACCGGCGTCTTCACGACGTTCTCGGATGCCAGCCCGCAATATTATCTCGCTATCGATCGCGACAAGGCCCGTTTCCTCAACGTGCCGATCCCCAACATCTTCAACGCGCTGTCGATCAATCTCGGCGTCGCCTATGTCAACGACTTCAACGCCTTCGGCCGCGTCTACCAGGTCCGCGCTCAGGCCGACCGGCAATACCGCATGGACCGCGAGGATATTCTCGGCCTCAAGGTGCGCTCGGCGACCGGCGCGCTGGTGCCGCTCGGCACGCTGATGGATATCCAGGATTCCAGCGGCCCCGCCCTCGTCCAGCGCTACAACATGTATGTCTCCGTTCCGCTGCAGGGCAACCCGACGCCAGGCACGTCGACCGGCGACGCGCTGAAGAAGATGGAGGCGCTGGCGACCAAGATCCTGCCGCCCGGTACGACCTTCGAATGGACCGAACTCGCCTACCAGGAAACCCACACCGGCAACACGGCGGTTTACATCTTCGCCCTTTCGGTCATCTTCGTGTTCCTGGCGCTCGCGGCCCAATATGAAAGCTGGGTGCTGCCGCTGGCAATCATCCTGATCGTTCCGCTGGCTGTGCTGGCGGCACTGATCGGCGTCTGGTTCCGTGGCATGGACAACAACGTGCTGACGCAGATCGGCCTGATCGTCCTGATCGGGCTTGCGGCGAAGAACGCGATCCTGATCGTCGAGTTCGCCCGACAGGCGGAAGACGAAGGCAAGTCGCCGGTGGAGGCAGCCGTCGAGGCGAGCCATCTGCGCCTGCGCCCGATCCTGATGACGGCGTTCGCCTTCATCTTCGGCGTGCTGCCGCTTGCGATCGCCACCGGCCCCGGCGCCGAAATGCGCCAGTCGCTCGGCACGGCCGTCTTCTCAGGCATGCTCGGGGTCACGATCTTCGGCCTGTTCCTGACGCCCGTCTTCTATGTCGCGCTACGCTCGTTCAGGAGAAAGGCCCGGCCGGTAGAAACCGCCGCACCGGATGCAGGCGCCCCGCCGGCCGAAGCCTAGAGCCTGTCCTGGTTAGATTGGAGCATTCTGCCGGAGCAGGTTTTCGTCAGGGCAAAGGCGATTGGCGAAGGGCATACCCCAGGTACGGTCGAGCCGATCGCCTTTGATCCTGGCGGAAAGATGCCCGGCCCTTCGGGTTGGCTGAAACGGGCCGTCTGATCGTCCGGCCGGCTTGGCCGTATGCGTTGGCTACGACGCGCGCCGGCCGGACGACCATCCGACTCCGTTTGAGCCAACAGAATGCTGCAATCTAACCAGGAAAGGCTCTGGTCATGAGGCTCGGCGGGCGAGTGTCGCCTGTTTCGAGCGCGAGCTGGAAAGCAGCTTCCTCAGCGGCTTTTCGATGAGTTCGTAGGCCGCGGTTCCAAGAACCACGCCGGCGAGAACGCACACCGGAGCCATAACGGTGGCTGAGAGGCCGATCATCTGCCCCGCCTTGGCGACCACCGAGATCGCCAGCGTGTGCCAGAGATAGATCGAGTAGGAAGCGTCGCCGAGATAGGTCAGCAGCGGCATGCGTCCGAGGCTTCCGGCCGCCTCCAGCGACACCATCCCGTAGACCAGAACCATCGCCAGCGGACCGCATATCCCGGCATTGAACTCGGCGCCCATCAGATGGATGGCGGCGAAACCGGAAAGGGCGGCGCCCACGCAGGCAAGCCCCAGGCTGGTGCCGGCAATCCACCAGCGCAGCCACAGCTCGGCAATCAATACGCCGCCGACAAACTCGAGGATGATCGGCCGCGTGTAGGTGTAGAGCGCCGGTGTCGTCGGCTGCAGGATCTGCCCGGCCAGGAAGAAGCCACCGAACAGCGCGAGCAGAAAGGCGAGACGCCATTTGCGCGGCAGGAACAGCGCGCCGGCGAAGAGGACGTAGAAGAAGATCTCGAAATTGAGCGTCCACCCCTGCACCAGCACCGGCCAGATGTCGCCGGTGCTCGGCGAATGCGCGGGAATGAAGAACAGCGACGCAAGGATATGCGATGTCGTCAATTGCAGGTTCGGAAACAACCCGGCCACGGCGCCGGCGATCATGATTGCTGTCACCAGCCAATAGGATGGCGCGATGCGGCGCAGGCGGTCCAGGAGAAAGCCCTGCGGCGTCATCGGCCGGCGCTCGCTGATCACCCACATGATGAAGCCGCTGATGACGAAGAACACATCGACACCGGCAGCCCCGATGGCGAAGTGCTCGCCGGACTTCTCGGCCGCGTGAAAAACGACGACAGCAAGCGCCGCGAAGGCGCGCAGATATTGGATGCCGTAAAGGGTCTTCATCCGGTTTCCTCAAATGACCGGTCAATGCCGGCCGACAATGCTGTTAAGTGCTAATGCATCAAAGGTTCGGGCTGCCGTGCCTGCCGCGCCCATGCCGCGACATCAGGCTGGCGGCGCACGCTCATCAGCTTTCCGGCGCAGAAATAGAACAGAAACGTCCCGACATTGTAGGGCGTCAGAATGTCGATCTCGACGAAGGAGCGGATCAACAGAAGCACGCAGATGGCAAACAGCAGATAGGATTCATCGTTCCTGATGTCTTCGATCAGGCGACGGAGATGCCCCCACAGGATCTTCAGGAAAGTGAAAACCAGGATCAAAAGGCCCACGAGGCCGAGCTCCACCGTCGTTTCGATATAGGTGTTGTGGAAGTGGAAGCCGCTGCGCGAGCCGATGAAGAACTCTTCCCAGAGACGCTCCGGCTCCGAGAAGCCCTGAACCCAATAGGCCTGATAGCCGACGCCGAAATAGGGATTGTCGGCCGCAGCCTTGATCCCCTGCTGCCACAGATAGGTGCGTCCCGTCAGCGTCGAATCCTTGCCGAAGATCCCGAGCACGGCATCGACCGCGCCGAGATAGACACCGGCGACCGCAAGCACGATCACCGCGACCCCGCCGCCAATGACGAGCAGCTTGCGCTGGTCGGGCGTCAGCGTCAGCACCACACGCAGACCGACCATCAGCGCCAGAACCACGACCGCGGTCAGAACCGAGGTCGCCGATTGGCACATCATCAGGCAATAGGCCGACAGCAGCCCGACGACGCCTGTGGCACCCAGCCATGATGGACGGCGTTCGCCGAAGATGAATACCGTCGCGAAACAGGCGATCAGGCCGAGCGAGGCATAGAACCCGAGCTGGTTCTTCGACGCGAAGGCGCCGACGAAGCTGTAGGTGTTGTCGATCACGTCGAGCTCGGAATGCCCGAAGAGCACCGAATAGACGAGGACGATGCCGATGCCGGCGACCATGCCGAGCGTCAGCGTCTTGGCATCCAGCACCCTGACCGCGATCAGCGTGCAGAGCACCTGCGTGAAATATTGAATGGCGGCGCGCATCGAAACGCTGGGTGCCGCCGACCAGAAGACCGACAGGAAGGCGATCGCCGCGAAAGCGTAGATCCAGATGTAGCGATTGTAGTTGCCGAGCACCTTGCGGTAATCGACCGCGATCAACGGCAGCCAGAGCGCATAGTAAAGCAGGATCGACACCTGCCCGAACCGAAGCGAGTAGGCGAACGAAAAAAGCGAAATCGCCACGGCGGAAACGGCATAGGCCACATTCCCGCCGGGCTGGATGAGCGCCGACTTAGCGATACGCATACTGCCTCGTTACCTCATGGCCAGTCCGGCGGTGACCTTGATCAGATCGCCGGGCTGCAACGCGGTGCTTTCCTGCACCGGGATTTCCTTCGGCTTGCCGTCCACGTCACGGATGACGGAGTAGGCAATGCTGGCCGCACCCGTCGACGTGTCGAAGCGGGCGGCATCCGTGGATTGGGTCAGCGCCTCGGCCATCAGCGAGTTGCTCGTCGTGAGCTTCAGGTTGAGCTGGTCGAGCTGCGCATCCGCACTTTGCTTTTCCTGGGCAAGCTGAGCGTCCCAGTCGTTGCGAAGCGTGATCTCGTCCTGGTTGGCCTTGCTGATATCCTGCTTGGCCTTGAGCGAGTTCGTGTCGATGTCGAGAAGCATCGCCTCGAGATCTGCCGCGCGTTGCTCGGCCGTCATCTTGCGGGCGCTGAGCACCAGCCCCTTCTCGGCGAGATCGTCGACCTTGTCGCGGTCGGCCGTGGCCAATTCCAACTGACGCGTCTGCGTCTGCGTTTTCTTGGCAAGCGTCTCGACTTCGCTCTGCAGCAGAGCCCTCAGGTCATCGAGTGCCTGAAGCTGCAGCGTCAGCCGCTTCTTGCGCGAGGTCATGAGCGCGTTCTCGCTGTCGACGAGCGCTCTGGCCTCAGGCTTGTCCTTCAGTTCGGCCGGGATCTCGAAACTATCCTTGTTGTCGATTTCGGCCTGAAGACGAGCCTGCTTCACCAGAAGCCGTGCCCTGTCCGCCATGTAGACGACCGCGTCGCCCTTGGCGTTGATGAAATCACGCGCGAACCGCTGGCCGGAATCAGCCCGGCGAAGGCCGCCGGCAAGGCTGACGGCCTTGGCGACGGTGAGGTTCGGCGCGAACGGAAACTCACCCGGCTTCTCCACGTCTCCGGAGAGATAGACAGGGCGGAATTCCGACAATTCGACGGATGCCGACGGCCGGTCCTTCAGGGCGAACTGCTTCTGAAGGGCCATGCCGATCTGCTTGGCGATGGCGTCGGTCGTCTGCCCGGAAGCAGCGAGATCGCCGACGAATGGCAGCGAAATGCTGCCGGACGGGCCAACCGTGTAGTCGCCGCTGACGACAGACCAGTCGCGGATCGTCCCATCCGCCGTCTGCCATTCGGCAACTCGAATCTTCACTTTATCCATGGTTCCAAGGCGGTAGTCGTCCGCGCTGGCAATGAATGAGGACAGCAGGAATGCACTCAACCCGGCAGCGACTGCAACACCGGATCGAAGGGCACGGGATCGCCCAGCCTGACTGCCAAATAGACGTTCGTTCATATTTTTCCCCGTGTTTCGTCCCGACGGCGAGCCATAAGACGTGCTCGTCGGGCGTAAGGATGCCGTTAGTAGCTTCCGCGCTGAGCGCAGACGGCGGGAATGGTCTTTGCGATGATCGCAACGTCCCGGGCCATCGACCAGTTTTCGACGTAGTGGGTGTCGAAAGCGACGCGAGCGGCATAGGAGACGTCGTTGCGTCCGCTGACCTGCCAGAGACCGGTAAGGCCTGGGCGGGACTGCAGATAGAAGACGGCGGCGTGCTCGTACATTTCAAGTTCGTCTTGAACGACGGGACGCGGACCGACGACACTCATCTCACCGCGAATGATGTTGAAGAGCTGGGGAAGCTCATCAAGGCTCAGCTTGCGCAGCACGGCGCCAACGGCAGTGACCCGAGGGTCGTTCTGCAGCTTGCGCGTGGCGCGCCACTCATCCATGGCGGAAGGGTTGTTGCGCAGATAGTCCTGCAGCACCTTGTCGCCATTGGTGACCATTGTCCGAAACTTCAGGCAACGGAATTCCTGGCCATTGTGGCCGATACGGCGATGGCCATAGAAGGCCGGACCCTTGTCCGTGAGCCTCACAAGCAGCATCACCATCAAAAAGATTGGGCTCAGAAACAGAAGCCCGAGGCAGGCGGCGGACACATCGAATGCCCGTTTTGCGAAGCCGCCCGTGGGCGGAAACGCGTTTTCGTGAACTGCGCCATAAAATGGCGAACTGTCCGATCTCGTCGCAGACTTCATAGAGGTAACTCCACTTATGTTTGCCGTTTGGTCGGTTAAGGCTCAGGACGCTAAGCTAGCGCTGACGAGTTGGGAGTGTATGAGGGGATTTTGTTTTTTTAAGCCACGTTTTTAAAACCGGTCGTTATCGAACGGTTTTGGAAACATTTGTTCAACTTTTTGTATTTCAGCGGTCGCTGAAACATATTTAGATTCCACCAAAGCGATCAAAACTATATTTGCAGATCGAAATAAAATGCCTCGTGACTTCTTGCCAATACACCCCGAGCGAAGTTTACAGGGGTGACCGGTCGCGGTCGAAAGTTCTTGAGCGCGGCCATCACTTCTGCAACGGACCTGTTTTTAAACTTGAACGGGGGCGTTTTATTGCATCGCAGCATCGTTTTTGCGCCGCACTCACAAATCGGTTGAAATTAAATCTTTGTAATAAAAGTTGAATGCGAAACGCGCCCACTACACCTCAGCGGGTATCGATTGTGGCACAAACAAGAACGTGCATTGCCGAAATCGATGCAACCCTCACATCGAAACCCAACTTTAACGACGTTTTCCGATTGCCGGGCGGCCAGGCCGATAAGTGGCATTTTTACCAATACCCGGAACAAAGCTTTAAGATGACACTTGTAGATACTGAATACAGGCGCAAACGACGTCTTCACCGCTTTAGTTATATGACGAAGTCCTGTAAAAAGAATCTACAAAAGGGTCCTGGTGTGGCCGCGTATTCAATGGCTGTTCATTGAAGGGCACCATCTGGGGAGGCAACAAATGTATGCACCTCGCGTTTTTGTCAGCATGTTGGGCGCACTCGCAGTGTTCGCCGTCGCCACCTATTGGCTGAGCGGCTCTCTTTCCGGAACCATCATCAAGACCGTGATCTGCGCGATCCTGCTGCAGGCAGGCTATTTCGGCGGCGTGCTCTACCTCGTCTGGAAGGAAAGCAAGGAGCGCAACGGCGCCAAGCGCGCGGCCGGCCGCGCCGAGGAAGCTGAAAAGCTTCACGTACCGCCTTTCAACAGCTCCGAGCCGTTCAATCGCTAAGCCCCGAGGGCAGTCCTGATGCCCGTTCGCCGCTCACGAACCCACCCTTCGTAACATCATGTGAAGCGCTCTTTGTTGTCTGCTGCGCTGCAACGTCCTAGGTCTTGGGCGAAACAACGGAGGTAGAGCGTGGCTGAAACAGCTAGCATATGCGTCATCATCGCCGCCAAGAACGCGGCCGATACGATCGAAATCGCCGTCAGATCAGCACTTCTCGAGCCTGAAGTCGCCGAAGTCGTGGTCGTCGACGACGGCTCGAGCGATTCCACGGCGCAAGCCGCCGAACGCGGCAACGACGCCACCGGCAGGCTCAGGATCGTCAGGTTCGAGAAGAACAAGGGCCCGTCCGCCGCACGCAATCATGCCATCGATATCTCCACATCGCCGCTGATCGCCATTCTTGATGCCGACGATTTCTTCTTCGCCGGCCGCTTCTCCCGCATGCTCTCGGACAATGATTGGGAGTTCGTGGCCGACAACATCGCCTTCGTCGATGCCGACACGGTCGCCCAGGCCCCACAGAAGCTCGATCGCTTCGCCGAAAACCCTCTCTATCTCGATCTGACGACATTCGTGGACGGCAACATCTCCAAGCGCGGCGTGCGCCGCGGCGAGATCGGCTTCCTGAAGCCCGTCATGCGCCGAAGCTTTCTCGACAAGCATCAACTCCGCTACCGCGAGGACATGCGTCTCGGCGAGGATTACGATCTCTACATCCGTGCACTGGCGCTCGGCGCCCGCTACAAGGTGATCCACAGCTGCGGCTACGGCGCCGTCGTGCGCGGCAACTCGCTGAGCGGCAGCCACCGCACGGAAGACCTGCGCCGCCTTTACGAGGCGGACCGTTCGCTGCTGAAGGATTTCAAGCTGAAGCCGATGGCGGCGGACGCCGTGCGCCGGCACGAACAGCACATTCGCGCCAAATACGAGCTGCGCCACTTTCTCGACATCAAGAACCAGAAGGGCGCCGGCGCCGCGATCGCCTATGTCGCGTCCCATCCCTCCGCCTTTCCGGCCATCGCCGGCGGCATCCTCGCCGACAAGACGGAACGCTGGCGCAACCCGGATGGCGTAGCGGTCACCTCAAGCGGCGACCGCCTTCGCTATTTGCTCGACGCGCCGGCGGAGTAAAGCATGTCGCGCAAAAGCGTGCCGCGGTTTTGCGGCACCGACATGCGATAAAGCAAAGAGCAGTTATTTTACCAGCTTGCCGGCGGCGAGCTGGAATGCGCTCTGGATCAGCCTTGGATCCTGCACCAGCCAGCGGGCGAGCAAGCCGAAATCAGGGCGGCGGCGGCGTTTGAGCTGCCCCACCTGCCCCCACAGCGCCTGCTTGCGCGCCCGGCTCTTGTAGGAGCGGATGGTCGCGATCTCACGCGGCCGCGAGGCGAAGCGGCTTTCCAGCCTGTCGAGCGCCATCCAGGTGATGAACTGCTGCTTCAGATATTCCGGCGACGTATTGTCGACGCCGTGGAAGATGTTGATCCCCTCGCCGCGCAGCGCGCCCGCATCGGCGCAAAGCAGAACCTGCTTGGCCGCCAGCATGCAGTCGCAGAAGAACAGGACGTCTTCCGCCGCCAGCCGCAGCGCCGCGTCGAAACGCACGGTCTCGATCAGGGGTCGGCCGATGACCATGCACGACATGTGCAGGAAGGCCCAGTCGTTGATCATCACCCCCGCTATATCGGGAACAGAGAGAATATGCGGCGTCTCCATCAGCCGCTGCGCGCCGTCGATCTTCGCAAGCGCCGCGATCCCGAAATGATAGTCGAACTCCGCCCCGCCCTCGATCGACGCCCAGTAGCAATCGCCGCCAAGCGTATCCATGGCCGTGAACGCGTTTTTCAGATGATCCGGCGTCCAGATGTCGTCCGAATCGAGAAACGCGACATAGCGCGTATCGGCGGGAACATGATCGAGCCCGGTATTGCGCGCGCCGCCCGGCCCCGCGTTCGGCTGGCTGACGACGGTGATTCGCGCCCGCTCTTCGGCGGTCAGCGGCGCAAGCTCGCTTGCCGGCGCATAGGGCGACTGATCGTCGACGACGATGATATCGAAGTCCTGAAAACTCTGCGCAAACGCCGACGCAAGCGCCCGTCTGAGGATGCCGTCATCCCGCTGGTAAAACGGAATAATGATCGTGAAAGTCGCCATACTCTCTCCCTGAGAGGTTCGAATTGGTGCTTCGGTCGGTGCCTGCAGCCGTGCCATCTAGGCCAGCTGCTGCACCGCACAAGCATCAGGGGCATTTCGGCCGAAATTTGTCAAAGGCGGCAGGAAGGCCGCTGACGGCCCCTCGATCCGGAAACGCTCCATTCCGGATCAAACCGCCCCATTCCGACCATAAATGATGAACCACTTGCGGACGGCTACTGTAACATTTCCTCTCATTTGATAAAAACTTTCGTGCGCCGCACCACGTCTTTCGCGCCTAAGCCAGTGAATATAATCATTTTCTTGAATGCACTGCTGACGCTGGCTTCTGGCCGGGGCGAGAACACTTCAGCCGCGCATTTTTCGCGAGCCGTTACGGCAAGTAGTATCCGTTACGAAACGGCGTGATCGATCACTTTTGCTGCAGTGCCATATTTTCTTCCGTGAATTCGCCCTAACTTCCCTCGCTGCGAGCTGAAGTCTGCTCTGATTGAAACGGTTGCAAAGGGGAGCTGCGACCCAAAAGGGGTGACTGACAACGTGAATGTTGATACCAACGTGTCCTCACGGATCAACCTGATGCGGATTGTGCTCATTTCGGGCATCGTCTTCGTACACATACCATTCAGCGACCAGACCAGTCCCTTCGTCGGGACCTACGGCGCCTTCGATTGGCTGAGAGTATTCCTGGCGGAAGCGCTGTTCAGGGTGGGTGTGCCCTGCCTGAGTGCGATTTCCGGCTATCTCCTGTTCCGTGGCGGCCTGGAGAATTTCAGCTACCTGAAAACGGTACGCACGAAATCCAAGACCGTGCTGCTGCCATTCCTCTTGTGGAACGGCCTGTTCTTCCTCGCGATCCTGGTGGCGCTCGGCGTCGGCCTTGGCGACGGATACGTGCCGAACCCGTGGCAAGCCTCGGCGCGCGAGCTGATGACCCAGCTCTTCGCGGTCGAGGACTTCCCGGTCAACGTGCCGCTCTATTTCCTGCGCGATCTCTTCGTCTGCATCCTGCTGTCGCCGCTGCTGGCATGGCTGATCCGCCATGCGCCGCTTCTGACGCTGTCGGTGCTGCTCGTGGTCGCCGTGGTGCCGGAGGCATCGCTCTATGTCGTCCTGAAGCGCTCCATCCTCTTCTCGTTCAGCCTCGGCATCTATATCGGCCTGAACAAGATCGACCTGAAGGCGCTCGACCGCTTCGCCACGCTTGGCGCGGTCCTCCTGCTCGCCAGTTGCGCGGCGCTTGCCACCGTCATCTACATGACCGGACCGAGCCTGCCGGATTGGGTGCAGTTCCTGCGCAACACGCTCGCCATCTTCGGCGCGCTCGGCTTCTGGCTCTTGTCGGCGCCGCTTATCGAAACACAGATCGGCCAGCGGCTGTCGAAAACAGGCAGCCTGAGCTTCTGGATTTTCTGCAGCCACTATCCGCTGCTGATCTTCATGTGGATCGTCTGGGGCAAATCGGGCGTCAGCTTCTACCCGGCCTTCTTCATTCTCTCGCTGGCGATCCTGTTCCCGTTCCTGGCCTTCTCGAACAATCTCTGCCGCAAGATCGCCCCTCGCCTCTACGCCGTCATGACCGGCGCGCGGGCCAAGAAGCCCTATGACAAGCCGGTTTCCGCGGGCGCGGCTCCTTCCAAACTCGCTACACAGCAAAGGTGACACATGACGACCAAAATCGCCCATGCGCGAAAGCTTTGCCCCACACTCGGCATTATCGGCACGCTCCTCATCGGCGCCTCCTCGGCTTTCGCCCAGCAGGCAGCCCAGCAACCGGGCAGTGCCTCCTTCGTGGAGAACTTCGATAAGCTCGACCGTAGCATCTGGTACATCTCCGACGGCTGGAACAACGGCCCACATCAGAACTGTACCTGGTCGAAAAACCAGGTGAAGGTCGAAGGCGGCGCGTTGCAGCTCTCCTTCGCCGAGGGTCAGTCGAAGGACCGCAGCTATCTCTGCGGCGAGATCCAGACCAAGAAGCGCTTCGGCTACGGCACCTATGAGGCCCGCATGAAGGCGGCCACCGGGTCCGGCCTGAACTCGGCCTTCTTCACCTATATCGGCCCGGCCGACAAGCAGCCGCACGACGAGATCGACTTCGAGGTCCTCGGCAAGAATTCCGGCCAGGTTCAGGTCAACCAGTACATCAAGGCCAAGGGCGGCAATGAGAAGCTGGTTCCGATCGGCGCCAACGCCGATGACGGCTTCAACGACTACGCCTTCGTCTGGGAGCCCGGCCGGCTGCGCTATTATCTGAACGGCAAGCTCGTCCAGGATGTCACCGATCCCGCAAAGATCCCCGACAGCCAGCAGAAGATTTTCTTCAGCCTCTGGGGCACCGACACGCTGAAGGATTGGATGGGCAAGTTCGCCTACACCAAGCCGACATCGCTGGAAGTCGACCGCTTCGCCTACACGGCCCCCGGCGACAAGTGCCAGTTCCCTGAATCGATCGCATGCACGCTGAATTGACCGGCGCCGAAGGCGCGCAAATGACAAGGAGTGCCATGCTCAAAGTCCTGTATCTCGTGCATGATCTGGCGGATCCCGCCGTCCGGCGGCGGGTGCTGATGCTGCGCGAGGGCGGCGCGGAGGTGACGCTGGCCGGCTTTAGGCGCGGCGAAAACCGTCTCGCCGAAGTGCACGGCATCACGCCGATCGAGCTTGGCCGCACCGCCGACGCCAAGTTCGCGCAGCGCATCGGCGCTGTCGTAAAGGCAATGAGCGGGCTGAAAGGCCTGCTGAATAGCGTCGACAAGCCCGACGTCATCATCGGCCGCAATCTCGAGGCGCTCGCGGTCGCCGATCGCGCCAATGCGATGTTCGGCGGCGATGTGCCCGTCGTCTACGAATGCCTCGACATTCACCGGCTGCTCTCGCGCAACGACATGGTCGGCAAGATCATGCGCGGCGCCGAAGCCCGTTTCGGCCGCAACGCCCGGCTGATCATGACGAGCTCCCCCGCCTTCATCGAACACCACTTCGCACCGCGCTCCGGCATCAAGGCTGAGACGCTGCTGATCGAAAACAAGGTCATATCGATCGACCAGACGGTGCAGCCGACGATCGCCCGCCCTCTGAAGCAGCCCGGCCAGCCCTGGAAGATCGGCTGGTTCGGCGCGCTCCGTTGCAGGAAGTCGCTGACCATGCTCGCCGAGTTCTCCCGCCTCATGGAAGGTCGCGTCGAGATCGTGCTGCGCGGCCGCCCCGCCTATTCCGAATTCGAGGATTTCGACGGCTTCGTCGCCAGCGAACCCTATCTCCGCTTCGAAGGCCCCTACAGGAACCCCGAGGATTTGAGGGCGATCTACGACGGCGTCCATTTCTCCTGGGCGATCGACTTCTTCGAGGAAGGCCTGAATTCCAGCTGGCTGCTGCCGAACCGGCTCTACGAGGGATGCCTCTACGGCACCGTTCCGATCGCGCTCGAAGGCACGCAGACCGCGCGCTTCCTGCGCGAAAAATCAATCGGCCTTGCCCTTCCGGATGCAAGCCCGGCAGCACTGCGCGCGCTGTTCGAAACCATGACCGGCGAGCGCTACCATGCGCTGAGCGACGCCGTCGCCTTGACCGATCAGAAAACCTGGCTTGCCGACCGCAGCGACTGCGAAGCGCTCGTCGCCAGCCTTTCCCGCCTTGTGCCTGCTGCCGTCGAGAGGGGCGACAGCAGTGCATCCGCACCGAAAACCGTATCTCCAGAAGGGTGGACAACCATGCAGCCTGATGCCAGTTCCAGCGTCTCCAGTCTCATAATCATCCCTTGCTTGAACGAAGAGAAGCACATCGAGCCGCTGCTCGCTAAGCTGAGCCGCGAAATCGATCACATGAACGCCAAGATCGTCGTCGCCGACGGCGGCAGCAAGGATGCGACGCGCGAGATCGTCGCCCGCATCAGCATGTCCGATCCGCGCATCGTGCTCCTCGACAATCCCCGCCGCCTGCAGAGCGCCGCCACCAATCTGGCCGTCGCCACCTTCGGCCGCGACTACGACTATCTCATCCGCATCGACGCCCATGGCGATTATCCCGACGATTATTGCCGTCGCCTCGTCGAGGAAGCCGTCGCGACCCAGGCCGATTCCGTGGTCGTGTCCATGGAAACGGTCGGCTTCGGCATGTTCCAGAAGGCCACCGCCTTCGCCCAGAACTCCAAGCTCGGCAATGGCGGCTCGAAGCACCGCGAGGGTGCCAAGGGCCATTGGACCAACCACGGCCACCACGCCCTGATGCGCATCGCCGCCTTCGAGGCCGTTGGCGGCTACGACGAGACCTTCAGCCACAATGAAGACGCCGAGCTCGACTACCGCCTGAAGAAGGCCGGCTTCGGCATCTGGATGACTGACAAGACCCGCATGGTCTATTACCCGCGCTCCAGCGTCGCCACGCTGTTCAGGCAATATCTCGGCTATGGCCGCGGCCGCGCCAAGAACATCCTGAAGCATGGCAGCATGCCGAATGTTCGCCAGATGCTGCCGCTTCTGGTCGTCCCCGTCTTCATCGGCGCATTTCTGGCCGTGGTGAACTGGGCCGCCGTCATTCCGTTCAGCCTCTGGGCAGTCGCCTGCGTCGGCTACGGTTTCTGGATGGCGATCGGCCAGCGCAACCCCTACGGCCCGCTGGCCGCCGTATCGGCCATGGTGATGCACTTCGCCTGGTCGGCCGGTTTCTGGATGGAACTCCTCAGCTTCCGCGGCAGAAAGGTGGCGTCGTGAACCAGCCCCCAGAGCACACTGAGAAACAGCAGACGAAAAAACAGCAGACGAGACAATTGCAGATCGACATCGGCATCTGCACCTATCGCCGCGCTTCGCTCGACGAAGCGCTGCTGTCGCTGGCCGTCCTCGAAGTCCCTCCCGGCTCGCGCCTGCGCATCATCGTCGCCGATAACGACAAGACGCCGAGCGCCAGGGAGCGCGTCGAGGCACTTCGTCCGCGCATCGCCCACGAAATCGCCTATGTGCATTGCCCGGCATCGAACATCTCGATCGCCCGCAACGCCTGCCTCGATAACGCCACCGGCGATTTCCTGGCTTTCATCGACGACGACGAGGATGCCAGCGAGGATTGGCTGGTCGAGCTCCTCTCGACTGCCCGATCAACCAAGGCCGACGCCGTTCTCGGACCTGTCCGCAGTGTATACGCGGACACCGCACCACGCTGGATGCGGGTCGGCGATTTCCATTCGACGCTGCCCGTCTGGGTCAACGGCGAAATCCGCACCGGCTACACCTGCAACGTCCTGCTGCGCCTCTCCTCGCCAAGCCTTGCCGGCCGCCGCTTCAATCTCGCGCTCGGCCATACCGGTGGAGAAGACACGGAATTCTTCAGCCACATGCATGAGGCCGGCGGCAAGATCGCCTTTGCCGAGAAGGCCTATGTCTACGAGCCCGTGACCGAAAATCGCGCCGATCTCTCCTGGCTCGCCAAGCGCCGCTTCCGCTTCGGCCAGACGCACGGACGGCTGCTGCAGGAGACGGGTTCCGGTGGCCTCAACCGGCCGAAGCAGATCGCGCTTGCCGCTGCAAAGGCCGGCTTCTGCTACGCTGCCGCCCTCGCCTGCGTCTTCTCGGCCGTGCCGCGCTACCGCTACGCCCTTCGCGGCGTCATGCATTCCGGCGTCGTCAGCGGCCTGCTCGGCGTGCGCGAAATCCGCCAGTACGGAACGGCGGAGGCCGCATGAAGCAAGACATGCCCGACGTCAGCTTTATCATCGCCGCTTATAATGCGGCGGCGACGCTCGGAAAGGCGATCGACAGCGCGCTTGCCCAGCGCGGCGTCACGGTCGAGGTCATCGTCGCCGACGACTGTTCGGCCGATGAAACCAGGGCGATCGCGGAAAGCTATGCCGACCGCAACGTCCGGCTGATCGCGCTCGCCCGTAACGGCGGGCCATCAGCGGCGCGCAACGCCGCGATCTCGGCCGCCACCGGCCGCTGGCTGGCGGTGCTCGATTCAGACGACACGGTCGATCCCGACCGGCTGCGCCGGATGATTGATCGTGCCGAAAAGGCCGGCGCCGAAATCGCCGTCGACAATCTGCGTGTCATCAGGACCGACGGCACGCCGGCCGAAACCATGTTCGCCGAGGACGCGCTGGCGCAAATGCCGACGCTCACGCTTTCCGCCTTCATTCGCTCCAACGCCCTTTTTCAAACCACCCATAATTTCGGCTATCTGAAGCCGATCTTTCAGCGCGCCTTCATCGAAAGCCATGCCCTTCGCTTCGACGAAAGCCTGAAGATCGGCGAGGACTATCTCTATCTCGCCAGCGCTATGGCGCTCGGCGGGCGCTGCGTTTTCGAGCCGCTTGCCGGTTACGACTATAATATCCGCGAAGGATCGATCTCCCGCGTTCTTTCGCTTCACCACATCGACGCCATGATCGAAGGGGATAAGACCTTCCTTCGCAATCACACGCTGGATGCGGAAGCAGCAGCCGCCCAGGATTTCAGGGCAAAAAGCCTGCTTCGGGGAAGAGCCTTCCTCGTTCTCGTCCAGAATATCAAAGACCGGTCGATCCTCGGAACGATCAGGACAGCCTGGGGCACCCCATCCGCTGTCGGGCATCTCAGCATGCCCATCGCAGCACGGGCCAACCGCGTTATCGCGTCGCTCCGCAAACTGATTGGCCCGCAGGCCGACCTCACAGCCATCGATGGCACGACCCGTTCCCGCAAAGGATAGAGCCATGAACCAACGGAACCTCACCTTGCACAGCTCTCTGCCAAAAGCGCCCGACGACTCCGATTCCTTCATCGACATCGATCGCCTGATCGCGATCCTGATGCGCCGCGTCGGCTCGATCGCGCTCTGCGTCGGGGTGACAGTGACGCTGGCGGTGATCTACCTTCTGTTCTCCACGTCGCAATATACGTCAATGACGCAGATTCTGCTCGATGACAGCATGACCAAGTATGCGCAGGACGCCACGCCGGTGGCGAACTCGCAGCAGGTCGACATGCAGATCGCCAGCGCGGTCGAAATCCTGAAGTCCAATCAGCTCGCTCTGCGCGTCGTCGATGCCGAGAACCTGCAGGACAACGCCACGATCCTCGATCCGCCCGCCTCCCCTGTTGGCCTGATCAAGTCGGGCGTCAAGCTGCTCGCCAGCGCCGTCCTTCCCGGCCGTCCTCCGGTTTCCGAAGACGACGCCCGCGCCGGCCGCCGCCAGAAGGCCGCCGCCCTCATTCAGGAAGCCGTCGCTGTCTCGCGCGTCAACCGAAGCGCGGTTCTCGCCGTTTCGTTCCGCTCGACCGACAAGCTCCTCGCCGCCCGCATCACCAAGGCCTATGCGACCGCTTATCTGAGCGACCAGCTGAACGCCAACTTCGACGCCACCGAAAGCGCCTCCGTCTGGCTGCAGCAGCGCCTGACCGACCTGCGCGAACGTTCGCAGCAGGCAGCGCTTGAGGCCGCCAATTTCAAGGCGAAGAACGGCCTGACCTCGGCCAATGGCGAGCTCATGTCCGAGCAGCAGTTGGCCGACCTCACCAAGCAGCTGATCGTCGCCCAATCGGACGCTGCCAGCACCTCGGCCCGCTACAACCAGTTCAAGCAGATCATCGATCTCGGCCCCGAGGGCGCAGTCAACAACGCCGCCATCTCTTCCGGCCAGGCCAACAATTCCGTTATCCAGGATCTGCGTACGCGCTACATCAATGTCAGCAAGCGCGAGCAGGAAGTGACGACGAACTTCGGCGCCGATCATCCGCAGGCGGTCGCACTCCGCTCGGAAAAGGAAGATCTGACCCGCCAGATCTTCCAGGAACTGCAGCAGCTCGCCTCGAACGCCCGCAACGAATTCGAAGTCGCCCGCTCGCGCGAAGCATCGCTGCGCCAGAACATCGACCACCTGACCGGCAAGAACTCGGAGGCCGATAAGTCCATCGTTCAGCTGAACGATCTCGAACAGCGCGCATCGGCACTGAAGACGCTCTACGAATCCTACCTCGGCAAGTATGAAGAGGCCTCGCAGCAGCAGTCCTTCCCGATCGCCAAGGCGCGTGTGATCTCCGAAGCCGGCATCCCGGTCTCGCCGTCCAGCCCGAAGCGGACGATGACGCTCGGTCTCGCCATCGTTCTCGGCCTGATGGCCGGCGGCGGCCTAGTCGTGTTCCAGGAATTCCGCGAACGCTTCTTCCGCGTCGAGGGCGATGTCCGCACCATTCTCGGCCTGAAGTTCCTGGGCTACCTGCCGCTGGTCGGCAAGCCGCCGCGTGAACGCAAGATCTTCCGAAACCCGAGCCAGCTCGCCCCCGAGCCCGGAGATCCTGTCGGTGACGACGGCGCGACTTTCGAGCGTATCATGCGTGTCGTCTTGGAAGCGCCGCGCTCGGTCTTCGCCGAAACGCTCCGCAACGCCAAGCTTGCCAGCGACGTCATGTTCCAGGGTCGCTCCGACCGCGTCATCGGCGTCGTCTCGGCTATGCCGGGCGAAGGCAAGTCGACGACGGCCGCAAACTTCGCGGCACTGCTCGCCTCAAGCGGCAAGCGCACGCTCCTCATCGACGCCGACCTTCGCAATCCGGGCCTGACCCGCATGCTGAAGACGCCGCCGCAGCATGGCCTCGTCGAAGCCGTTCTGGGTGAAATCCCGTGGGCCGGCGCCGTTAAGGTCGACCCGGCCAGCAAGCTCGCGATCCTGCCCGTCGTCTCCAATGACAACCTGATGCACACCAGCGAACTGCTGGCCTCGCAGGGCATGTTCAACCTGATGGAAGCTGCACGCAAGATGTTCGACTACATCGTCGTCGACCTTGCGCCGCTCGGCCCCGTCATCGATGCCAAGGCCTTCGCGCCGCAGGTCGATGGCTTCCTGTTCGTCACCGAATGGGGTGAGACGCCCACCAACCTAGTGCGCGATGTCCTGAACGCCGAGCCGCAGATCAAGTCGAAGATCCTTGGTGTGATCCTCAACAAGACCGACATGGCCGAACTCGGCAAGTTCACCAACTTCGGCGGCACCGAGCGTTACCGCCACAAATACACGAGCTACTACACCGAAGAGACGCCGAAGATGCGGGAAACCGCTGAAGCGGATGCCTGATTAGGTCGAGAACAGGCGCACCTCGCCCTGCCACAACCGCGCGACAGTCAACCTGTCGCTGCGGTAGGCGCCGGTGTCGAGGTTGAGCCGCATCTCCTGCACGTCGGGCTGATCGACCGGCGTGTGCCCGTGCACGACGAGCTTCGGCAGCGGCAGATCGCTTTCGATGAAGCGGTGGCGGATGAAGACCAGATCGTCATCCTGCTGATTGTCGATCGACCGCGCCGGATCGATGCCGGCATGCACGAAAAGCACCGCCGGCGTGTCGATCATGATCGGCAGCGCGCGCAGGAAGTCGATATGCGCCTTCGGCAAAGAATCGCGAATGAAGGCATCGCGCTTCGACGCCGTGCGAAACAGCCCCGGCATCTGGTTCGGATCGATGCCGTAGGAATGCAGCAGCGCATCCGCACCGGTCATCATCCAGCTGTCATACGACATCTTGCCGTCGAGATAGTCGAGCATCATCATTTCATGATTGCCCGTCAGGCTGATGCGATCGAAATCCTCGGGCACCGGCTGCATCAGGTGCGAAATCACCTGCGCCGAGGCCGGCCCGCGATCGATATAGTCACCGAGCGTGATGATGAGCTTGCGCCCCGGCAGGCGCGATGCATCGTCGAAAATCGCCTGCTCGGCCTGTCGCAAGAGATCGAGCCTGCCGTGAATGTCCCCAATCGCGTAGATCGGCATATCGCCGGGATCGAGCTGGAGCCGTGTGCGAGGGTTCGACGGCATATGGTACCTCATGCTGCATAATGTCATGGGTCGCGGAGGCTGCGCCTTTCATCAGGCAGCGGCAAACACGACCCAAGACAGCGCCCACGCGGGCAATGGAATGTCAGTAGCACTCTTACTTCTTAAAAAACACGCGCTATCTTCGCGCAGCCACCCCGCGAAGACCATCCCCTCACCATATAGTGAGTATCCTATGAATCGGCAGCACGGTCATGGGACAGGTCGTATGGCCGAAATCATAGAAACCGGGGTATGCTACGAAACGCCGTCGCTCAGGCGACCGACATCGGCACCGTCTCGTCGCTCTCGGTCCACTTGTTGTTGTTGCCGGATGCGACGAACTGCTCGAGCGTCATGTTGTCGAGGATATCGGCAATCGCGTCGCGCACATCGGTCATCGACCGGCGCACCTGACAGGTCTCGGGATCGGAACAGTCGTCGCAGGCTTCGAACGCGGTGCGGCTTGCGCAGCGGATCGGCGCCAGCGGACCATCGAGCGTGCGGATCACATGACCGATGCGGATTTCGGACGCCGGACGCGACAGCGAATAGCCACCGCCCGGCCCCTTCTTCGAGCGAAGGATGCCGACATTGCGCAATTCGAGAAGGATGGTGTCGAGGAACTTCTTCGGAATATTGTTGCGGGCCGCCACATCGTTGATGAACGCCGTTTCGCCCGGTGCGAGCCGTGCGAGATCAACCAATGCCTTCAGGCCGTATTTTCCTTTTTTTGTCAGCATTTCCGAATACCTTAAGCTCCTCGCGTGATCCCCTGTAGCGCAGGGAATAGCGCTGAATCTGTCCAGAGACAACAAATGACATCGTTTATAGAGTTTATATGGCGAAGTGTTGCCCTATGGCCCCTCGGAAGACGGCTTATTTGCAGCTGGAGGTGACGTCGCGGCGCCCGGATCAGGTCCATCGCTCTTGAAAACGGCAAAAGCAAGCGCAATCATCACCACGACGAAGATCGCCGCACCGATAAGCGCCCAGACCGAAAGCCTGCGGCCTTCGCTGAGCATGCGCTCTTCCCTGTCATCCAGGCGACCCGGCCGTTCGGTAGCCTGATCCGCCGAGCCTTGATCTGTCCGGCGTTGATCCGTCAGGCGATCGTCATGATCTGCCATATCGCATCTCCATCAGGTTCCGCCGGTCGTCAGATCAACGGATCACGACCCTGCGCGATACTCCGGTTGAGCTCCTCGGCGATATCGCGCGCGTCATCCCTGGAAAGCCCGACCAGGTCGCGTCCATTGCTTGCCGCCGGCAGCGCGGTCATCGAATCCACGACCGTCCACCGCCCCGAGGGCTCGCGCCGAATCTCGTAACGCAACGGTTCGTCAGGACCATCACACTCCACGAGCATCTACCTCCGTAAGCTATGCTCTCTTATGTGTGCCACAGGCAGGCTTCGGCAAGGATGCCGCCGCCAACTCCGTCAGTTCACGACGTCGGGAACGTTGGCCTTCAGTTCCTTGATCCAGACCCGCGCATTGCCATCGGAAGGCGCGCGCCAGTCGCCGCGTGGCGAAAGCGAACCGCCCGATGTGACCTTCGGCCCGTTCGGCGAGGCCGAGCGCTTGAACTGGCTGATCGTGAAGAATCGGAATAGAAACGTTTCCATCCACTTCTTGATCACCGGAAGATCGAAGGCGCGGCGCTTGTCCTCGGGGAAATGCGGCGGCCAGACACCGGCGTCGACATCCTTCCATGCGGAATAAGCGAGGAAAGCCACCTTCGACGGCCGCAGCCCGAACCGGGTGGTGTAGAACAGCGCGAAGTCGTGCAGATCATATGGACCGATCTTGTCTTCGGTGCTCTGCATCACGCCGTTCTCGTCGGCGGGAACGAGCTCCGGCGAGATCAGCGTGCCGAGAATGCGCTCCAGCGTGGCCTTCGCGTCGGCATCGAAATCGCCGGTGCGGATGACCCAGCGGATGAGATGCTGGATCAGCGTCTTCGGCACGGAGGCGTTGACATTATAATGGCTCATCTGGTCGCCGACCCCATAGGTCGACCACCCCAGTCCGATTTCCGACAGGTCGCCCGTGCCAAGCACCAGCGCGTTGCGCTGGTTGGCCGCGCGGAACAGGAAGTCGGTGCGCAGGCCCGCCTGCACGTTTTCGAACGTTACGTCATAGACCGGCTGCCCGCCGGAGAACGGATGCTTGAGGTCGCGCAGCAGCTGCAGCGCCAGCGGCTTGATATCGATCTCTTCCGCCGTCACTCCGATGCCGCGCATCAGCGCCCAGGCATTCGACTTGGTCTCGTCGCCGGTGGCAAAGCCCGGCATGGTGAAGCACAAGATATCGGAGCGCGGCCAGCCGAGCTTGTCGTATGCCCGCGCCGCCACCAGAAGTGCATGCGTCGAATCAAGCCCGCCCGAGATGCCCAGGCAAAGCCGCTTGATCCCCGTCGAGCGCAGACGCTTCATCAAGCCCTGCACCTGGATGTTGAAGGTCTCGTAGCAATCCTGATCCAGCCGGCTTTCATCAGCAGGCACGAACGGAAAGCGCGCGACATCCCGCTCGAGCCCGATATCGCCCTGCGGCGCCTGGAACTGGAAGCCGATGCGCCGGAACGCGCGATCCGGCGTCAGGTTGAGCGTCGCGGCATCGTTGAAGGTCCCGGTGCGCAAGCGCTCCAGCCGCAGCCGCTCGACATCGATATCGGCAACGCACATCTGCGACGTCATCGGGAAACGCTCGGTCTCCGATAGCATCGAGCCAAGCTCGTAGATGCAGGCCTGTCCGTCCCACGCCAGATCCGTCGTCGATTCCCCCGGCCCGGCGGCCGAATAGATATAGGCAGACAGGCTGCGCGACGATTGCGAGGCGCAGAGCAGCTTGCGGGTTTCCGCCTTGCCGACGGTGATGTTGCTGGCCGACAGGTTGGTCAGGATAAGCGCGCCGGCAAGCGCACCGAAATCGCTCGGCGCGGCCGGCGCCCAGAGATCCTCGCAGATCTCGATATGGAAGGTGAAATCGGGCCGATCCTCGGCCGCGAATATCATGTCGATACCGAAAGGCACGCTCTCGCCGGCGACCCGGATCGTCTGGCCCCGCACCGTCCGCCCGGAGGCAAACCAGCGCTTCTCGTAGAATTCGCGATAATTGGGCAGATGCACCTTCGGCACGACGCCAAGGATGCGGCCGGCGTGAATGGCGACGGCGCAGTTATAAAGCCGCCCCTCGTGCTGCAGCGGCGCGCCCACCAGGAGAACCGGGGTCAGTGCCGCACTCGCCGCCACAATCTCGGCGATCGATGCATCCACCGCCTTCAGAAGCGCGTCCTGTCCAAGAAGGTCATCGATGGAGTAGCCCGATATGCCGAGCTCCGGAAACACCATCAGGCCAACGCCCTGCGCGTGGCCCTGTCGCGCCATATCCAGCGTCGCCTTCGAATTGAAATCAGGATCGCCTACCTCGCAGATCGGCGTGCAAGCCGCCACGCGGACAAATCCCTGATCATAGACCGAATAGAAATTCACGAATGCCTCCAGCAGCCAAGCGCTTCGCAAGGATCATTACATCCAAATGCGGCAGCGCAAAACCGCATATCCTCGCAATGCTGCCCCCTGCCGGGCTCATTCTTGCAAACTTCTGGAACGTGTCTCAACCGGAATTTTACCGTGGGTTGCACGTTCCGCGAATATATCGCGATCATCGGTGAAAAATTACAAAACTGTCATAAAACGATGAGGTCAACGCCCTATAGCGACCGCGCGCGCCCTTCGGTCTTTCACCAACAGAGTTCTGAATGCCAAACCTCGCTCCCGTCCACGCTGGACTGCTCCGGGAAACTGTGCCCGGTGAGCGGCGCGTGGCGTTGACGCCCGAGGATGTCGGCAGCCTATCGACACGCTTTTCGATCAGCTTCGAACGCGGCTGCGGCATCGCCGCGGGCTATGAGGATGAAGCCTATATCGCAGCCGGCGCACAGCCTGCCAACCGCGAAACGATCGCGCGCGACTGCAATCTTTTCGTCAGCATCCGCAAGCCGCAGGACGCGCGCGGCTTTGCCGGATCCGCGACCCTGCTCTTCCTCGGCTCCCCGCTCGACGCCAGCGAACCGGCAACCCGCGGCCTCATGCTCGACCTCGCGCGCCTCGAAGGCGTCGCGGATGCCGGCAGCATGGACGTGGCGACGCGGCAGGCGGCCATCTGCGGCCACGCCGCGGTTCTCGAAGGCGCCCGCCAACTCGGCGTCGGCCATCCGATGCTGGTCATGGATGGCTCTCAGGCGCGCCCGATCAAGATGGCGGCGCTTGGCGCCGGCGCGGCCGCCCTCCAGGCGATCGCTACCGCCCGCCGTCTCGGCGCCCTCACCCATCTTTTCGGTTTCACCGAGGGCGATCGCGAACGGGCCGAAGGACTGGGCGCGAAGTTCGTGGCGATGAACCCCTCGCTCGCTAGCGCCCACGCTTCGACAACCGACGTTCTTGTCGCAGCCAGCCGCAAGCAGCTGGCCAGCCAATTGCAGGACATGCAGCTCATCATATCGGGCGTCGGCGGCTCCACCGGGCGCGCACCTGTTTTGATTGACGACGCATCGCTCCCCCTGCTGACGGCGGGCACCGTCATCATCGATCTCGAGGCCGCCGCCGGCGGCAATTGCGCGATGACCAAGGTGAACGAAATCATCGCCCATAACGACATTAGCATTGTCGGAAAAACTACTTTAGCGAGTGTCGATGCGCACCAGTCGAGCCACCTCTTTAGCGAGGGCGTTCGCAGGATGCTGGAGCGGCTGACGACACCGGACGGCCGCCTTCAATTCGACCTTGAAGACCCGTTGACCCGCCATCTGATTGGCGAACGATTCGCTGGCGTGAGTGCTGCATCATGACCGAAGGACAACCGTAATTCGGCAATAATATTGCATTGCAGCACGATAGACGTGCATAAGCATTTCGCCATATAGTATTGAGATAGCTCGATTATTGGGATTGGGCTGCTGATGAACCGCGTTCATCGTCGTAAAAGTTGCCTTTCTGCAACACCGTCTTTTTGCATCGCAAATATAACGAATTATGACTGTATCTGTAATTGATACATTTAGACCAAAATGTAATTTGCCGGTCACGGGAACATCACGTCCCCGTGAGGGCTTGTTTAAAAATTGGGGTAGGTAGGAGCCGTTTTCGGCAGCAATAACCTGTGCCCAATCCTAAATAGATTGGACTCAACTATGACTATTCGTATGATGCTCATCAGCTCGGCAGCGGCTCTCGCCGCCGTATCGGGCGCTCAGGCTGCAGACGCTATCGTCGCTGCTGAACCGGAAGCTGTAGAATACGTTCGCGTTTGCGACGCTTACGGCACCGGCTACTTCTACATCCCGGGCACGGAAACCTGCCTCAAGGTCAGCGGTTACATCCGTACCCAGATCAACGCCGGCCCGAACGCCAGCGCAACGACCGGCAACGGCTCGACCGTCGCCAACCGTTCGGACTGGGACATGTACACCCGCGGTCAGGTTCAGTTCACCGCTAAGAGCGACACCGAATACGGCCCGCTCACCGGCGTAATCGTTCTGCAGACGAATGCTGACAACGCTTCCTCGCAGGCTGCTATCCTCGACTCCGCTTACATCGACATCGCCGGCATCCGCGCTGGTCTGTTCTACAGCTGGTGGGACGATGGTCTCTCGGGCGAAACCGATGACATCGGCTCGCCGGTCACCCTGCACAACTCGCTGCGTTACCAGTACGAAGCTGACGGCTTCTACGCTGGCATCAGCCTCGACGAGCTGGAAGACAGCCCGTACTACAACGGCGAAACCTCCAACAACTTCGGCGTTGCTGTTGGCATCGGCGGCAAGGCTGGCGCCTTCACGTACCAGATCACTGCTGGCTACGACACCGACAACGAAGCCGGCGCTGTTCGCGCTATGGGCACCGTTGCTATCGGCCCGGGCACCCTCGGCCTCGCAGGTATCTACTCCTCCGACCCGAACGCCTACTACAACAAGGCTGAGTGGGTATTCGCTGCTGAGTACGCCATCAAGGCAACCGACAAGCTGAAGATCACCCCCGGCGTTCAGTACTACGGCAACTACGGCATCGTCGCTGGCCAGTTCAACGACAACAACGACGCTTGGAAGGTTGGCGTAACGGTCGACTACCAGATCGTTGACAACCTCTATGCCAAGGCAACCGTGAACTATCTCGATCCGGACGTCGGCAACGACGTAACGACGGGCTTCTTCCGCCTGCAGCGCGCATTCTAATAAACTTCGGGCGCCACTCTTCAATCACACCGGATCCTCTGATCCGGCGTGAGCGAGGAATGGCGCCCGAATCAGGTGTTTCTGATCAGATTGACCTCCGATCAGTTTACGGAAGGTGGTTCGGTTTCCCTGCTGAGCCACCTTTTGCTATTGGCTGAATGGATTATTCCGCGGCGTCACGCCGATCGGCCGCACGTGTGCCGGCAGCATCAAGCTTGTGCCGCTCGACATCGAGGCGACGCAGCTCCGCGACGCTATCCTCGACGGTCACCGCTCCCAGCATATCGACAACCGCCTGCTCCGCCCGGTCGCAGAGATATTCGGAGAGATCGCCGATATTCTCGCCCACCAGACCCGCATGCGGAATTTCGTGGCGCGTCGCCCAGAGCTTCCGGCTTCCCGTCACCGCCGCATAAATCTCGCTGAGCAGGATTTCCTTGCTCGGCCGCGCCAGCCTGATCCCGCCCTTGCTCCCTGCTGCCGAAACGAGAATGCCGCTCTCCGTCAGCGGCGGCAGCAGCTTGCGCACGAAGCTCGCATTCGTATCGAGCCCCACCGCAAGCGACTGGCTCGTCGAGCGCACGTCGGCCTCGTCATTGACGGCGACGCTGACAACGATCTGCATCGCCGTGGAAAAACGCGTATCGATCATGCTGATCTTCAGCCTTGGTTGAAGGCAACAGGTGGCGGGGACACGGATTTACTGAGCCACACGCTGCAGCGGTAGGAGGAGTGATATTTCCCCCGAAATTGCATTGTCAATGAAGCCGATCCTAAATCACGCTTGTTTGATATCCGGCTACCACTCTTAGCTAAAGCCAGCCGATCCGTCGCAACGCCCAGAGCGTCGCGATCGACGTGATCGTCACGAAACCAACGATGACGATGAACGCCCAGGTATCGTTGACCCCGGGTATCCCGCCGACATTCATCCCGAACAGCCCGGCCACAACGCTGGGCGGCAGAAGCAGCGCCGCAAGAGCCGCCAGCCGGTTCGAATTGCGGGCGATGCGCTCGCTGATCACGGTCGACAAGTCGTCGTGCAGAATCCCCGTCCGGTCGCGGATCGCGTCGAGATATTCGATGAATCGCATCAGCTTGTCGATCACTTCCCGCAGCCTCAGCTTGTCGCGTTCGAGCAGCCAGGGCGCGTCGTCGTGCTCGATACGGTTCAGCGCATCGCGCTGCGGCGCCAGATAGCGGCGCAGCTGCACCGAACGGCGGCGCAAGAGCTTCAGGCGCTCGCGCACCTCGCTCGCCTCGCCGTGGAAGATCATCTCATCGAGCTCGTCGACCTCCTCGTCCATTCCGTCGAGAACCGGTTCGAGATCGCGCACCAGCTTCTCCCCGATCAGCGCCAGGAGATCGCCGCTGCGCTGCGGCCCCTTGCCCTTCTCCAGGGCCGCCCTGATATCGCGAAGCGCGGTGATGTAGTGGCCGCTGTCACGCAGAGACACGACGCGGTCGCCGTCGACCCAAAGATGCAGCGGCACGAGATCGAGCCCGGAATGCGGCTCCTCGGCCTCATCGGGGGCGGTGGCGCAAACGCCGCGCAGGATGATCAGAAGCCCGTCATCAACAGGCTCCACGCGCGGCCGCGTCTCCTCCTCCAGCAGCGCTTCCGCCACGAAGCTATCGAAACCGCCCTTGGCGTTCACCCATTCGGCGGCCGCCGGATGATCGCGCTCGAGGTGCAGCCAGATCACGCCATCGCCAGGCTTCCAGGCGCAGACATCGTCCATGTCGATCTGCCTGCAGCCGCCGCGCCCATCAAGGAGCAACGCGAAGCGTATCCCTGGTTCGACACCGTAGCTTGCCATCGGCGCACTCGCAGTCTTCATTGCCGGTCCTTGCCCGCGGGGGTGGCGGAAATAGAGCCAACTCTCTGAATATTAGAAGGGATTCTAACATGTCGCGGAAACGACGCAACATCAGCCTTGCCCGGTGGCGCGGCTCGTGCCCATAAAGCAGCGAAAGCCCGCGCTGCCCGCGCCCTTTCATCCACAAGCCACATGCCTCTGGTCGTGCAGTTTGATAATTATGTCGTAGACAGGCTCTACACGTCGCGTTTCTATCCCTAAAATCCGATCTCAATATTCAATCAGGGTCGCACTCAATGGCAGAGTTTCCTAAGCAGGCTAAGGTCGTCATCATCGGTCTCGGCGGCATCGTCGGCGCATCCATCGCCCATCACCTGATCGAGCGCGGATGGGACGACATCGTCGGCATCGACAAGTCGGGCATCCCGACCGATATCGGCTCGACCGCCCACGCCTCGGACTTCTGTTACACCACGTCGCACGACTATCTCTCGGTCTGGACCACCCAGTATTCGATCGATTTCTACGAGAAGATGGGCCACTACTCCCGCATCGGCGGCCTGGAAGTCGCGCGTACCGGCGACGACGCCTGGATGGAAGAGATCAAGCGCAAGCTGAGCTCCGCCAAGGCCTTCGGCACCCGGGCGCATTACGTCTCGCCCGCAGAGATCAAGGAAATGTTCCCGCTGATCGAGGAAGATCAGGTCCAGGGCGGCATGTTCGATCCCGACGCCGGCCTCGTCATCCCGCGCTCGCAGACCGTTGCCGGCAAGCTGGTCGACGCCGCCGAGAAATCCGGCAAGCTCCAGATGTTCGGCAACACGCCGGCCCAGTCGCTGATCGTCGAGGGCGGCCGCATCAAGGGCGTCGTCACCCATCGCGGCACCATCATGGCCGATCACGTCATCGTCTGCGCCGGCCTCTGGGGCCGCCTGATCGCCGAAATGGTCGGCGAGGACCTGCCCGTCATGCCGGTCGATCACCCCCTCACCTTCTTCGGCCCCTACAACGAGTTCGAAGGCACGGGCAAGGAAATCGGCTACCCGCTGCTGCGCGACCAGGGCAACTCCGCCTATATGCGCGACACCGGCGACCCGAAGACCACCGAAGGCGGCCAGATCGAGTGGGGCTACTACGAGACCACCAATCCGCGCATGTGCCACCCGCGCGAGCTTCTCGAAAAGCACGAGGCGCGCCTCTCGCCCTCGCAGCGCGATCTGGAAATGGAGCAGATCCTCGAGCCGCTCGAAAAGGCCATGGAACTGACGCCGATCCTCGGCGAACTCGGCTATAATGAAGGCCACTCCTTCAACGGCCTTTTGCAGGTCTCCGCCGCCGGCGGCCCTTCCTGTGGCGAGAGCCAGAAGGTGCGTGGCCTCTGGTATTGCGTCGCCATCTGGGTCAAGGACGGCCCGGGCTACGGCAAGCTGATCGCCGACTGGATGACCGACGGCCGCACCGAGATCGACCACAACTCGATCGACTATTCCCGCTTCTATCCGCACCAGCTGACCGAGGACTTCATCGCCGGCCGCTGCTACGAGGCCGCACAGAAGATCTATTTCCCCGCCGTTCACACCCGCGAACCCTACGCCTCGGGCCGCAACGCCAAGCGCTCGCCATTCTACGAGCGCGAAAAGGAACTCGGCGGCTACTTCATGGAGCTCGGCGGCTGGGAGCGCGCACATGGCTACAAGGCCAACGAGCACCTGCTGGAGAAATATGCAGACCGCGTTCCCGTGCGCGAAAACGAATGGGACAACCGCCACTTCTGGCGCGTCTCCAACGCCGAGCATCTGGCGATGAGCGAGGATTGCGGCATCGTCAACCTCAGCCACTTCCACATGGTCGACCTCGAAGGCCCTGATCATGTCGAGCTTCTTGAGTGGCTCTGCGCCGCCAAGATCGGCGGTGACGCCAACATCGGCAAGGGCATCTACACCCACTTCCTCGACGACGAGGGCATGGTGCGCGCCGACTTCACCGTCATCCGCATGGCCGACCGCTGCCGGCTGATCAACGGCGCCGATGCCGGCCCGCGCGACTTCCACTACATGAAGCGCGTCGCCGAGGATCGTGGCCTCGAGGTCATCATCACGGACGTCTCGGAAAAGTTCATCACGATCGGCATCTGGGGCCCGAACGCCCGCGACACGCTGAAGAAGGTGGTCGCCGATCCGGCAGCGCTCGATCCCGAAAACTTCGCCTTCGCGGCGATCAAGCCGATCGAGATCGCGGGCAAGACAGTCACCGCCTTCCGCATCTCCTATGTCGGCGAACAGGGCTGGGAACTGCACATGAAGTACGAGGACGGCCTGGCCGTCTGGGATGCGCTGCGCGCCACCGGCGTCATGCCCTTCGGCGTCGAAACCTACGCCAACTCGCGCCGCATGGAAAAATCGCTGCGCCTGCAGAACGGTGACCTGCTCACCCAGTACAATCTGCTGGAAGCAGACCTCGCCCGCCCGAAGGTCAAGGAAGCCGATTTCCGCGGCAAGGCCAAGCACCTGGAATACAAGGCCCGCGAACATCAGCCGGCGATGCTCTGCACGCTTGTGATGACCGAAAATACCGACAGCAAGGGCGTCAAACGCTACCCCGTCGGCTCCATGCCGGTCATGGATCCGGAAACAGGCAAGTCGCTGGTCGATAGCCTCGGCCGCATCTCCTACACCACCTCGGTCGCCTATGGCCCGACCGTCGGCAAGAACATCGCGCTCGCCTACCTCCCGCAGGAATACTGCCAGGTCGGCCGCAAGCTGAACGTCGAGTATTTCGCCGAGACCTATCCGGTCGAAGTGGTCAGCGTCGGCTACAAGCCGATCTACGACCCCGAAAACCTGAAGCCGCGCACCTGATTTCAAGTCGGCTTTGCAATGGAAACAGCCCACCGGATCTTGTCCGGTGGGCTGTTTGTTATCCGGCGCCCACGCCATCCACCTCATTCCTGTGCCCAAGCTTCGCTCAGGCGATGTCACAGGAATCCAGCCAGCCCAAGTCCTTGGGCTGAAAGAGCTTTCTCGCGCCGCAGACGCGGCGCTGCTGGATCCCGGCACAAGGCCGGGATGAGGGAGCGATAGCGCTGAGGCCGGCCAGAGGCACAAAAGCAAAACAGCCCGCGGGATCTCTCCCGCGGGCTGTTTCATGTCCAGTCTCATGGAAAAACCGGCAGCACTCTCGCGCTGCCGGGCTCTTATCCTAGTGCTTCTCGCCGCGAACGGCGGTCACGTCGGCAGCCGTAACAGCGGCGGCCTTGTTGTGCCAGCCGTCGCGCAGGAAGGTCGCGAGTGCGGCGACTTCGTCATCCGACAGGCGGTTCTCGTAGCCCTGCATGCGCAGCTTCATCGGGCGATCCGGCGTCGACGGCAGTTCGGCGCCGTGCAGGATCACGCTGATCAGGCCCTTGGGCGACTTCGCATCAACCAGCGAGTTGCCATCGAGCGCCGGGAAGGTCTCGCCGGCACCCTTGCCGCTCACCATGTGGCAGGCAGCGCAGTTGTCGAGATAGAGACGCGGGCCGAGCGGCATGTCGGGCTTGGCGTCCGAAAGCAGCGTTTCGGTTGCCGTTACCTCTGCCTTCTCCGGCTGTGCGGCCGAAGCCGAACCACCAGCGCTGCCGATCTTCTTCAGATAGGTGGCGATGGCGAGGTTGTCGTCGTGGCTCATGTACTGCAGCGAGTCGCGAACGACGAGCATCATTTCGCCGGTTGCCGACGAGTGAGCGTTGCGAGCGGTCGAGAGATAAGCCGCCAGCTGCTCGGTGCTCCAGGTCTGCGGACCACTTGCCGGACCACGAAGATCAGGGGCCGTGAAGCCGTCGATCTCGCCGCCGGAGAGGAAGGCCTTCGACGAATTGTCGATGCCGTCCTGCGCCATGAACAGGTTGCGCGGGCTGTGGCAGGCAGCACAGTGGCCGGCGCCTTCAACGAGATACTTGCCGCGGTTGAACTGCACGTCCTCGCCCTGCTCCGGCTTGAAGCCGGCCGCGTAGCTGGCGGCCAGCCAGTTCCAGGCGCGCAGGCCGAAGCGCATGTTGAACGGGAAGGAAAGCTTGGTTTCCTCCACCTTGTTCGAGACGGGCTCGACCTCGTGCATGAAGTAGTCGTAGAGCGCCACGACGTCTTCTTCAGACAGCTTGCGGTAGTTCTCGTACGGCATGGCCGGATAGAGATGCGTACCGTTGGGCGTCACGCCGTCGTAGAGGGCAGCGCGGAAATCGGCGAGCGTCCAGTTGCCGATGCCGGTGTCCTTGTCGGGCGTGATGTTGGTGGTCCAGATCGTGCCCATCGGGCTCTGGATGGCGCGGCCACCGGCGAAGGGCTTGCCGCCTTCGCTGGTGTGGCAGGCCATGCAGTCGCCGGCGCGCATGACATATTCACCTTGCCCCTTGGCCGGCTTGAAGTCGGCTGCGAGCTGAGTGACCGGGCCGGTGCGCTGCACCGGCACGAAGATGAAGGCGACCAAGGCGATGACGCCGAGAACGACCAGCGTTCCGATGATGCGGAGAAAGGTTTTCATCTCTGTTCTCCTTAAGCCAGCGGCCGCGGGTTGGGCAGGTAATCCTTGCGGATGTGGTGCGCCGCCCAATAGGCCAGACCGCCGACCATGCCGGTCGGGTTGTACTGCGTGTTCTGCGGGAAGACGTTGGCACCCATGACGAAGACGTTATGGCAATCCCAGGACTGCAGATAACGGTTGAGAACCGAGGTCTTCGGATCGTCGCCGGTGACGGTGCCGCCCGTGTTGTGGGTGGTCTGGTAAGGACGGACGTCGAACATGGCGCCTTCCTTCTTGAAACCTTCCTGCATCGTGGTCGGGTTCATCGACTTGGCGATCGGTTCCATCTTCGACTTCATGAACTGCGTCTGGCGGATTTCGTTCTCATGCCAGTTGTAGGTCATGCGCATCATCGGACGGCCGTGGCGGTCCTTGTAGGTCGGGTCGAGATCGAGATAGTGGCCGCGATAGGACATGACGGAGCCGTGGGCGCCGATGTTCATCGAGTGGCCGTACCATTCGCCGATGCCCTTCTTCCAGCCTGCGCCCCAACCCGGGGTACCTGCCGGCAGCGGCATCGTGTGGCCCGGCTGGCCGTTGGTCTGGCCGGCACGCCAGTAGGCGCCACCAACAAAACCTTCCTTGGCGAAGTCGATATTGTCGATACCGAAATCGTCGATGCAGAAGCCGTTGGCGCCCGTGCCGATGAAGGGGTTGAAGTTCTCGTCCTTGAAGAACAGCGTGTAGCCGCCGGTGATCTGGTAGGCATAGTTACGGCCGACGACACCTTCGTTGGTGACCGGGTCGTAAGGCTTGCCGATGCCGGAGACGAGCATCAGGTGAACGTTGTTCAGCGCAAACGCGGTCAGGATCACCAGATCGGCCGGCTGGAAGACTTCTTCGCCGGTCTTGTGGTCGAAATAGGTGACGCCGGTCGCGGTCTTGCCGTCTTCCGCCTTTTCGACGCGCAGCACTTCCGAGTTGACGCGGTATTCGAAGTTCTTCTTGCGCTTCAGGGCATCGATAATGGCCGTCTGCGGCGAGGACTTCGAATAGTTGTAGCAGCCGTAGCGCTCGCAGAAACCGCAATGGTTACACGGGCCCATCTGCATGTTGTATTCGTTGACATAGTCCTTGGAGGCAATGCCGCCAGGGCTCGGGAACGGGTGATAGCCCGCAGCCTTCGCCGCATCGCGGAACTTCACGCCATCCCAGGTCGACGGCATCGCCGGCATCGGATAGTCGTTGGAACGCGGCGCCTCAAACGGGTTGCCGCCCTCGACGATCTTGCCATTGACGTTGCCGGCCTGGCCGGAAATGCCCGCGACCTTCTCGAAGCGATCGAAATGCGGCTCGAGCTCTTCGTAGGTCATCGGATAGTCCTGGATCGTCATGTCCTCGGTCATGACGCCTGCGCCGAACTTCTCGGTCACGTAGGACTTCAAGCGATATTCCGACTGCATCGGACGCCAGTTGAGGCCGTTCCAGTGCGTGCCCGCGCCGCCAACACCGGTGCCGAGCAGGAAGGTGCCGAGGCTGCGGTAAGGCAGCGCGGTCTCATCCAGCGAGCGGCGGATGGTGACCGTCGTGTTCGCCGGCTTTTCCATCATGCCGTAGCGGATGCCGTACTTCAGCTCGTCGATCATGTTCGGGTACTGGAAATCAGGAACCGTCGCCTGGTCGTGACCGCGCTCCAGCGCCAGAACCTCGAGGCCTTCATTGGCAAGCTCGATGCCCATGATCGCGCCGGTCCAGCCGAAGCCGACGAGAACGACGTCTTTTTTCTTTTCTGTACGTGCCATGATCGTTAGCCCCTTTCGCCGGAGATCGAGACGGGACCAAGCGGATACTTGACGTTATGCTTTCCGACCCATTCCTTGTAGGAACCCCGCGCGCCCGGGAAGCCGATATACTTCCAGGCTGCCATGCCATGGTTGCCGCCATACATCGGGTCGGAGAAGTAACCTTCCTTGGTGTTGGCAAGCAGAATGCCGAAGAACTCGCGCAATTCAGGCTTGATCTTCATCTCGTCCTTCTGGAGCGAGGTGAGCGCCTTGTCCTGCGTTGCCGCGTCAAGCTCGGCGAAGATCTTGCCGTGGGTGGTCTTGCACCATTCGTCGAACAGCGGGATCGCCTGCTGGTAGATCTCCAGCGGGTTGAGCGGGGTCTGCCAGCCGCGCAGCGGGCTCGCCGCCGGCTCATAGGGGCCGACCATGTACCAGTCGGACGCCTTGCCGTAATCGCCGGCGAGCTGCTTGTCGATGAAAACGGGAACGCGCGTCTCGATCGCGCCGGGGCCATCGCCCTCCGACGGAATCAGCCTCGCGACCGCAGCCATGACGAAGGCCCACTCCGTGGGCTTAAGACAGTCCGGCTTGTATTCGGTGAGTGCGACGGGTTCGGGTTTCTGTTCGGCTTTCGCTCCAACGGCGATACCGGCAATAGCCGCGGTCGCCGCGGAAGCTTTCAGGAAGCTTCTGCGGGACGGCAGGCCCGGGAGGTCTCTCATGATTGGCTCCTTTGTGGCTGTGGGAGGCAGCCACCGAGTGTTGCTGAAGCGTCAATTCAGCGCAGGGCAATGTGACGCTAGCGCCGTACGCCCGCTTGCCTCAGGTGACAAGCGCCCCGAGGTGAAAACTGGTTCCATTTTAGATGAAAGCGAGAACTATTTTGCACATGTGCAAACTTTGGCGCGATATTTAGCGCGTAAAACTCGGTATTTCTGGAATTTTATACTCAGGTATAATGAGATGACGAGGAGCGGCTGAACGCAAAACGCCCGCTCGAAAGCGAGCGGGCGCTTGCTGTTCGCGTCAGGCGATCCTTAGTTCGACCCGGAGGCCGCCACAAGAACCGGCTTTTCGCTGTAATCTCTAGGGAACAGCTGCTTCAGCGCGGCGACCTTCGGCAGGTCGTTGATGACGATATAGGGGTAGGTCGGATTGTTCGTCAGGAAGTCCTGATGATACCCCTCCGCGGGATAGAAGCTCTTGCCCGGCTCGATCTTCGTCACGATGGCCGCGTCGAAAACCCGTGCCTGGTTCAGCTGGCCGATATAGGCCTTGGCCACCTTGGCCTGCTCGTCATTGGCGGGGAAGATCGCCGAGCGATACTGCGTGCCGGTATCCGGCCCTTGGCGGTTCAGCTGCGTCGGATCGTGTGCGACCGAGAAGTAGATTTGCAGCAGCCGGCCGTAGCTCACCTTCTTCGGATCAAACACGACCTGAACCGATTCCGCATGGCCGGTATCACCGCCGCTGACGGTCTCGTATTGCGCGGTATTCTTGGAGCCGCCGGCATAGCCCGACGTCGCGCTCTTCACCCCGTTCACATGCTGGAACACGCCCTGCACGCCCCAGAAGCAACCGCCGGCAAAGGTCGCCGTCTCGCTGCCGCCGCCGGCCGGCTCGTCCAGAACAGGTGCCGGAATGACCCGCGCCTCTTCGGCCGATGACGGCGTGAAATACATCGCCAGCCCCGCGGCCAGCACGCCCGCCGCACCAAAGGCGACGATGCGCATCGAGCGCCGTGTAGTCGAACCCTTATGATCGGTCATGCCCTTATGGTCAGTCATGCCCTTATAATCAGTCATGATGGTCTCCTATCAACCGAAGGTGAAGGCGTAAGCTTGTACGCCGGGATCAAGAAAGCGGATTTCGAATGTGTGATCGCCAACGGCGCCCGGCTCGCGGATGAGCTGGTAGAGCCGCTGCGCGGTCACGGTACCGTTGCCATCGGCATCGGTATCGGCCCCATGCCCGTCGCCGGGCGGCTTGCCATCGACGGTCACCTGGAAGCGCACCGGCTTGCCATCGGCGCCCGGACCGAGCACCAGATGCAGATCGCGCGCATGGAAGCGGTAGTAGATGCTGCCGTCCTTGTCGTTCAGCGCGGCCTGCTCGGAACCGACAGTCCAGTTGCCCGTCAGGCCCCATTCGTTGAGCCGCGGTGTCGCCGCGACATAGGTATGGGCGGCGTCATTGACCGTGCCTTTCTGATCGACGAAGTTCTCGGAACGCTGCCAGCCGACATAGGTCTCCGGCGATTGCACATCCGCCTGGTTCGATGCCGCTTCGGCACCAGTCGCCTTGACCTCAACCATATCGGCGGCAACGTTGGCCTTGCCGGCCTCCGCCAGAAGCTGCTGGATCACCCGCTCGGAGCCGTCATAGTCCCCCTCGCCGAAGTGATGATGGCGCACCCTGCCCTCGGCATCGATGAAATAATGCGCCGGCCAGTACTGGTTTTCGAAGGCGCGCCAGATGGCATAGTCGTTATCGATGGCGACCGGATAGGTGATCTTGAGATCGCCGATCGCCTTCTTGACGTTGTCGATGTTCTTTTCGAATGCGAACTCCGGCGCATGCACGCCGATCACCACCAGCCCCTGATCCTTGTACTTTTCCGCCCAGGCGCGGACATAGGGAATGGCGCGCAGGCAGTTGATGCAGGAGTAGGTCCAGAAATCGACGAGAACGACCTTACCCTTGAGCGACTGCGCCGAGAGCGGCGGCGAATTAAGCCACTGTACGGCGCCATCCAGTGACGGCATCGTTCCTTCGACCGGAAGCGTTTCAGCGGCAGTCTTCTTCGGCCCGCCCTTCATCATCATCGCGTTCGAGCCGGCCATCATCGCATTATTACCGGACATCATGGCGGGAGAATTGCCGGACATCATCATCTGGTTGCTTCCGCTCATCATGGCGTCGCCCTTCATGACGACGGAGGCGGTATTCTCCGCCGCCTGCTGCTGCGGATGCAGCTTGTCGATCAGGCTCTGCTCCAGGGTGCCCGTGCTGGCCAGCGAGGCCTGCGTGAGGAAACCGGTATCGAGGCCGAGACCGATCGCCACAACCGCGGCCAGAACGGCAACGCCCAGCCCGCGGCGCACCCATTCACCGACGCCAAGCGACCGCTTCATCGCCTGATACACCCGGCCGCCGATCAAAAGCGCCAGCGCCAACGACGTCGCCGCACCCAGAGCGTAAGCGAGCAGCAATAACGTCGTCCCGACGCTCGCGCCCTGCAACGCCGCCCCCGTCAGGATCAGGCCGAGAACCGGGCCGGCGCAGGGCGCCCAGAGCAACCCCGTGGCAACGCCCAGCAAGGCCGACGCCGCGACCGTCGATCCGCCGCTTCGGGCACCGCGATCGGCAGATTGCGACAGCCGCGCCCCGAGCGATACCAGCGGCCGCGTCAGATAATCGGACAGGGCCGGGAAAAGCAGGATGATGCCGAAGACAGCGAGCAGCACAAGCGCCGCATAGCGGCCATACTCGTTGGCCTGCACCGCCCAGCCGCCACCAAGCGCCGCCAGTGTCGCTACGGCCGCAAAGGTCGCCGCCATGCCGACAAGCATCGGCAGCGTGCTGCGCAGAAACGGCTGGCCGGCGCGCGCGAAGACGAACGGCAGCACCGGCAGGATGCAGGGGCTGACGATGGTCAGCACGCCCCCGAGATAAGCGAGAATGAAGAGGATCATGACAGGTCCCGTTGATCAGGCCGAAGCCGGATGAAATGTCAAAGCGACGCCGTTCAGGCAGTAGCGCAGGCCGGTCGGTTGCGGCCCGTCGTCGAAGACATGCCCGAGATGCCCGCCGCAACGGCCGCAATGCACCGCCTCGCGCACCATCCCGAACTGCGTGTCGCGCGTCGTGCCGACGACCTTGCCGTCAAGCGGCGCCCAGAAGCTCGGCCATCCCGTGCCGCTGTCGAATTTGGTCGCGGATGCAAAACCGTCCTGTCCGCAGCCGGCGCAGGCGAAGTTCCCCTTGCGCTCTTCGTGAAGCAGGGCGCTGGTGAAGGGGCGCTCGGTCCCCTCCTCGCGCAGGACGGCATATTGATCCGCTGTCAGCATCTTCTTCCACTCGGCATCCGTATGGGTGACGGGAAAGGTCTCAGCGGCCGAAACCTTCGAACGACCGAGAACAAGCGGCAGGCCGATCGCGGCAATGCCGGCACTGAAAAGCAGTCTGCGTCTATTCATCATCTCGTGGTCTCCTCGACGGTATCAAGTGTGTCTGACAACAAGTACGGGCGGCGCAGCCATTTTGTTACGCGCCACACTCGAAATACAGCGCCCTCACCAAAGCGCCGGCTGCCGCATCAGCAGAGCAATATATTCAAAGGAATACAACGCTATACGAAAGCCAAAGCCGCCTTCCGGACAAGCTGCGACTGCCAGTTCACCAATATGTGATTGCCTGATGGACGCGCGTCTTGTCGGATCGAACGCCGCAAAGTCGAAATTCGACGCTGTAAACGAGAAAGGCGCCAGCCTTGCAGCCAGCGCCTTTCGCAATAGCGACGAAGAGGTTTCGGTCAGACCGGACGATGCAGGAAAGCCGGCATGCGGGTGCTCTCGGACAGCGTCGAGAGATAGAGCCGCGCCGTGTCGAGCGCCTCGCGGATCGTCACGTCCATATCGAGATAGCGATAGGTGCCAAGGCGGCCGACGAAGGTGACGCCCTCTTCCTTCTCGGCACGCGTAACATATTGCGCCAGCTGTTCTTTCTCCTCGACCATCCGGATCGGATAGTAGGGAATATCATCAGGCCCGCAGGCGCGCGAGAACTCGCGGTAGCAGACCGAGCCCTGGTGCTCTTCCCACGGAGAGAAGTGCTTGTGCTCGGTGATGCGCGTAAACGGAACCGAGGCGTCGCCGTAGTTCATGACCGCGCAGCCCTGATAATCGCCGTCATAGCTGAAGCGCTCGAAATCGAGCGTCCGGTAGCCGAGACGTCCGGCCTCATAGTCGAAATAGCCGTCGAGCTGGCCGGAATAGAAGATGTGGCTGGCATCCGGATGCTCGGCGCGCTCGAAACGCGTGCTCAGCTTCACCGTGATATTGGGATGGTCGAGAATGCGGCCGATCATGTCGGTATAGCCATTCTCGGGCATGCCCTGGAATTTATGGAAGAAGTAGTTGTCGTCGTAGTTGAAACGCACCGGCAGCCGCTTCAGGATCGAGGCTGGCAGCTCGGTCGGCGAGCAGCCCCACTGCTTCTCGGTATAGCCCTTGAAGAAGGCCTCGTAGAGATCCTTGCCGACGAAGCGCATGGCCTGCTCTTCGAAGGTCTGCGGATCGGTGATCGTCTTGTCGGCCTGCTCCTCGATGAACGCCTTTGCCTCATCCGGACGCAGCGTCTTGCCGAAGAACTGGTTGATCGTGTGCAGATTGACCGGCAGCGAATAGACTTGGCTCTTGCTCGTCGTCTTCACGCGGTTCTTGTAGGGCATGAAGGTCTGGAAGCCGTTGACGTAGTCCCAGACCTCGGCATCGTCGGTATGGAAGATGTGCGGTCCGTAGACATGCACCATCACGCCGGTGTCGGCATCGCGCTCGGTGTGGCAGTTGCCGGCGATATGGTCGCGGGCATCAAGGATCTCGACCTTGTGCCCCGCCAGCGCCAGTTCTCGCCCGATCACGGCGCCCGACAGTCCGGCGCCGACGATCACGATCTTTCCATTCCCCTGCATTCTCTAAAGCACCCGTTGCCTGTGGCCTTGCGGCAAGTTGAAACCCTTGAGGATGGACCGGCGGCGTTAAGCCGTCGGCTCCGTCCACAGGCGCGTATCGATGGCGAGCGGCGCGTAGTCGTTCCACTGCGCGAGCTTCTCGCGGTAGTGGCGGCGATAGCTTGCATCGTCCTCGAACTCGCTGAGCGTCTGCACGAGCTCGGCGCCGATCTCGTAATAGGCCTCGAGGTTGCTGAGATCAGGCACCGGCGTTTCGCCGCGCTCGGCTTCGCCCTGCATCTGCCAGAAGAGTTGTTCCAGACGACGGGCGAGACCTGGAATATCGCGAAGCGCACTGCCCTCGCGCTTGTCCTTCAGCGACTGGCGGATGGCGGCAAGGCTTGCGCGATCCTTGAAGAAGCCGATCGCACGCTTGACGTAATCATCAGGCCCGCTGCAGGCGAGCTCCGGCACACCGGCGGCGGCAACGATGCTGTTGCAGAAGCGCGAGGCAAAGCTCTTGCCCGGGACCGTGAGTACCGGAAGGCCCATCGTGATCGCGTCGCCCGCAGTCGAATGAGCACCATAGGGGAAGGTGTCGAGGAAGAGATCGGCAAGCGCAATGCGCGCCAGGTGATGCGCGTTCGGCGCCTTCGGCGCGAAGATGATCCGCTCGGCATCGATGCCGGCCTTGACGGCGGCCTGCACGAGGCGGTCGTTCACGGCTTCGTCTGCTGCGAGCAGCCAGAGCACGCTGCCCGGCGTCGCAGCCAGGATCGTCATCCAGCGGGCAAAGCACGGCTCGCTGATCTTCTGCATCCCGTTGAAGCAGGCGAAGACGAAGGCATCCTCGGGCAGGCCCGCCTGCGTGCGGGTCGGCGTCGCGGCGATCTGGCGCTTGCGATCGATCGGCTGGTTGCAGGCGATCCGCAGGACCTTTTCCGTATAGTAGATCTCGTTTTCAACAGGCACGATCGTCTCGTCGGCGATCATGTACTGGTGCACGGGGCTGCCCATCGAGCCCGGATAGCCGCAGAAATTGACGATCACAGGCGCCGGACGATAGGCGAACAGCTTCGTGCGGGCATGCTTGGTGTAGCCGTTGACGTCGATCAGGATATCGATCTCGTCCTTGCGGATGAGGTTGGCCGCATCGGTATCGCTGAGCGCGCTGATATCGCGCCACCCATCGACGGCCGCCTTGATGCGCTCCTGCGTCGCGTCATTGGTGCGCGGCTCACCGCAATAATAGCCGAAGATCTCGACGGTCGTCTTGTCGTGCAGCTCCAGCACTTCGCTGAGCGCGAAGCCGACGGCGTGATCACGCAGATCCGACGAGACATAGCCGACGCGCAGGCGCTGGCCGGTGCCGGTCTTCACGCGCGCGGGCTTGCGCGGGAAGGCCGAAAGATTCGGGCGGCCGACGAGCGTCTTGTTGTATCGATAGGCCTTGGCCAGCTGATAGAGCGGGTCGTCGGCGTAGCAGGAGAGCGTCAGCGTCGACATGGCGTCGAGCAGCTGGCGGGCGCTGACATGGATCGACGGCGTCAGGATCGGCCACTTGCACTGCCGCTGGCGCAGCGACGTCCAGTGCTGCCCGGCCTCCGGCCGGTTCGGCTGCAGCTCGATCGCCTGCCACAGCGTGGTTTCCGCCGCCTCCAGCACGTTGCCGCCCTCAAGAACGCGGCCGATATGCTGAAGCGTCATCAGGCGATGCTCGATGCGCTCGCTGGTAATGTCGCTGGTCATCTCGACATAGCTGCGCCATTGCTCGACGGCCTGATGGCCGAGACCGCAATCCTCAAGCGCACGGCCGAGGTTGATATGCGCCGGGCCAAAACGCGGATCGATCTTCAGGCAGGCACGCAGCGCGCTGATCGCGCCGGCCACGTCACCGGCATTACGCGAGACGACGGAATAGTTGAAATAGGCGAGATGCAGCAACGGATTGCTGTCGTTGAACGCGATCCACGTCTTGTAGAGCTCGGCCGCCTGCTGCCGCTGGTCGGCGTTCGCGAGACCTTCCGCGACGGCGATCAGGTCGCCAAGCGACAGGCGTTGATGGCGTGCCTGCTCCAAAATGTTTGCGATTGGAGAGACTTGGCTCGATGCAATGGCGGTGTTCGCGTTCATGGACGTCCTACGGCAAGGTGGCCGGATGGCCTGAGGTCAACAGACGCACGAAAGCGTCGGGCTCCTTGCTATCGGATAGAGCTTGCGTCGGGCTGGCTGATTGGCCCGCGAAACGCCGTAGAACGCCTGATGACAAGGCTGTCTGGCTCAATCTGCCAAAACGCAAAACGCCGCCCGATGTGATCGGGCGGCGTCTCTATTTTCGGTCTGGTTCCGGCTTACGGGTTCAGCGCTGCGTATGCTGCGAGAACCGCGTCGACCTGGGCCGAGTTCAGAGCCGGCACCTGCGTCGAGGTGAAGGCGCCCAGCTGGTCGCTGTTCATGGCCGCGATGTCTTCGGTCTGCAGTCCAGCCAGAGCCTTGTTGCTGATCGCCGCGATTTCGTCGGTCGTGAAGGTCGAGATGTCCTCGCTGGACATCGCGGCAATCTCCGCCGAGCTCATCACCGCGATCTGGCTGCTGGTGAAGGCCTGAACCTGATCGGAGGTCATCGCCTCGATCTGGTCCGTCGTCAGCGAAGCCACCTGACCGGTCTTCAGCACAGCCACCTGGTCCGTCGTCAGGACCGCGATGTCTGCGGTGCTGAGCGCCGCAACCTGCTTGGCGGTCAGGACCCCGAGCTGATCGGAGCTCATGGCGACCATCTTGTCGGTCGACAGCGAGGCGATCTGGCTGGTGGTCAGAAGCGCGATCTGGTTCGTCGTCAGAGCCTTGAACTGATCGGTGCTCATTGCCTCAATGCTGGCCGCGGAGAGTTCCGCGATAGCCTTGGTGCTGATGGCCGCGATCTCGTCGGTGGAGAACGAGCCGATATCGTCCGTATCCATCGCGCCGATCTGGGCAGCGGTGAGAACCGCGACCTGAGCGCTCGTCAGTGCCTTGACCTGATCCGACGACATGGCGGTGATCTGGTCGGTGGTCAACGAAGAGACCTGGGTCGACTTGAGCACAGCGACGTTGTCGGTGGTGAGAGCCGCGACTTCGTCGGTGGTCAGACCCTTGACCTGGACCGCCGTCAGCGCACCGACCTGATCCGAAGACAGGAGAGCGATGTTGTCGGTCTTGATCGCGGCAAGCTGGCCGGTCGTCAAAAGGGCGATCTGGCCGGTCTTCAGAGCCTTGAACTGATCGCTGCTCAGCACGCTGATATCGTCAGTGCTCAGGCCGGTCAGCGCCTTGGTGCTGATCGAGGCGATCTCGTCTGTCGTGAAGGACGAGACACCATCAGTCGACATGGCGCCGAGCTGGGCCGAGTTCAGCACGCCGATCTGGGTGCTGGTCAGGGCCTTGATCTGATCCGACGACATCGCCGTGATCTGCGCCGTGGTGAGAGCGGCCACCTGGTCGGTCTTCAGCAGCGCCACGTTGTCGGTGGACAGAACCGCAACGTCAGCAGCGCTGATTGCCGCGATCTGCTTTGCTGTCAGAGCGCCGATCTGGTCGCTGCTGAGGGCACCTGCCTTATCGGTCGTGAGCGACGCGATCTGAGAGGTGCTGAGCAGTGCCACCTGACCGGTGGTGAGCGCAGCGAACTGGTTCGTGTCAAGCGCCTCAAGCGTGTCTGTCGACAGAGCCGCGATGATCTTGGTGTTGATCGCCGCGATTTCGTCGGTCGAGAAGGTCGCGATGTCATCGGTGGACATTGCAGCGAACTCGTCGGCGGTCAGAACACCGACCTGACCGCTGGTCAGGGCCTTGATCTGGTCGGAGGTCATGGCGCCGATCTGCGTGTTGTTCAGAGCGGAAACCTGGCCCGAGCTCAGCAGGGCGATATTGTCGGTGCTGAGTGCCGCGACTTCGTCCGTGGACAGTGCCGCGATCTGCTTTGAGTTCAGGGCGCCGACCTGTTCGCTGCTCAGAAGAGCGACGTTGTCGGTGGACAGCGCGGCGATCTGGCCGGTGCTGAGCAGAGCGATCTGGCTCGACTTCAGAGCCTTCACCTGGTCGCTCGTCAGCGCGTTGACATCGGCGGTGCTCAGACCGGCAAGTGCCTTGGTGCTGATGGCCGCGATTTCGTCGGTCGAGAACGATGTGATGTCGTCGGTGGTCATGACCGCGAGCTGGGTCGAGGACATTGCACCGATCTGGTCGGCGGTCAGTGCCGTGACCTGATCAGCCGTCAGCGCATTGAGCTGGTCGGTGGTCATGGCCGCGATCTGGCCGGTCTTCAGATGAGCCACGTTATCCGTGGAGATGACGGCGATGTCATCCGTGGTCAGAGCGGCGATCTGCTTGGAGTTCAGGGCGCCGAGCTGATCGCTACCCATGGCAGCCATCTTGTCGGTCGAAAGCGATGCGACCTGGCTGGTGGTGAGCAGCGCGACCTGGCTCGACTTCAGAGCGGCGAACTGGTTGGTATCCAGGGCAGCGAGGCTGTCCGTGGAGAGCTGTGCGATGGCCTTCGTGCTGATCGCGCCGACTTCGTCGGTCGAGAACGTCACGATGTCGTCGCTCGACATTGCACCGATCTGGGCAGCCGTCAGAACCGCGACCTGACCGGTCGTCAGTGCCTTGACCTGATCGGTCGACATGGCGTCGATCTGAGCCGTCGTCAGTGCCGCTACCTGCGTGCTCTTCAAGAGACCAACATTGTCCGTCGAGATCGCGGCAACCTCATCGGTCGACAGCGAAGCGAGCTGGCTGGTGCTCAGCGCCAGGATCTGGTCGCTCAGCAGCTTGGTGATGTTGTCGGTCGTCAGCGCGTTGAGCTGGATGGTGCCCATGGCGGAAATCTGGCTGGACTTCAGCGCAACGACCTGGTCGCTGCTGAGGCCGTTGACCGCTTCCGTGGTGAGACCCGAGAAAGCCTTCGTGCTGATCGCAGCGATTTCGTCGGTGCTGAAGGTCGCGATGTCCTCGCTCGACAGAGCATGCAGCTGACCGGAGGTCAGTGCGCCGACCTGCGTGCTGGTCAGAGCCTTGACCTGGTCGGACGTCATCGCGTCGATCTGCAGGCTGCTCAGCGAGGCAATCTGCGTCGTCTTCAGGATGGCGACATTGTCGGTCGTCAGGGCAGCAAGTTCATCCGTCGAGAGAGCGGCGATCTGCTTGGAGTTCAGGGCGCCGACCTGGTCGCTGCCGAGAGCAGCCACTTGGTCGGTTGTCAGCGACGCGACCTGGCCGGTGGTCAGGGACGCGATCTGGGTCGACTTCAGAGCCTTGACCTGGTCGCTATCCAGCGCGGCGAGGCTATCGGTGGAGAGCTGTGCGATAGCCTTCGTGCTGATCGCGCCGATTTCGTCGGTCGTGAACGTCTTGATGTCGTCGCTCGACATCGCGCCGATCTGGCCGGCCGTCAGGGAGCCGACCTGTACGCTCGTCAGGGCCTTGACCTGGTCGGTAGACAGGTAACCGACCTGCGCCGTCGTCAGGGCGGCGATCTGTGCCGTCTTCAGAATTGCGACGTTATCGGTGGAAATCGCAGCGACGGCGTCGCTGGAGAGACCGGAGAGCTGCTTGGAGGTCAGCGCGACGACCTGGTCGCTCTTCAGGAGAGCGATGTTGTCGGTGGAGATGGCGCCGAGCTGAGCGCTGCTCAGAAGGGCGATCTGGCTCGACTTCAGCGCAACGATCTGGTCGCTGCTCAGTGCAGCAACGTCGTCGGTGGAGAGACCCGTCAGAGCCTTGGAGCTGATGGAGGCGATTTCATCCGTGGTGAACGAGCCGACGCCATCCGTCGACATCGCGTCGAGCTGTGCGGAGCTGAGGACGCCGATCTGCGAGCTCGTCAGAGCCTTGACCTGATCGGACGACATCGAGCCGATCTGCGACGCGCTGAGGGCCGCGACCTGCGTGGTCTTCAGGATAGCGATATTGTCGGTCGTGAGCGCGCCGATTTCGTCAGCGGTGAGCGCTCCGATCTGCTTGGAATTCAGGGCGCCGACCTGGTCGCTGGTCAGGAGAGCGACGTTGTCGGTGCTGAGCGCGGCGATCTGGCCGGTGCTGAGCAGAGCGATCTGGCTCGACTTCAGGGCGATAGCCTGGTCGCTTTTCAGAGCGCCGATGGCGTCGGCCGACAGGCCGGTGAGAGCCTTGGTGCTGATCGCTGCGATTTCGTCGGTCGTGAAGGTCGCGATGTCGTCGGTGCTGAGGGCAGCGAGTTCCGACGAGGTCATCGCACCGATCTGGGCGCTGGTGAGTGCGGCGATCTGCTCGGAAGACATGGCGCCGATCTGGCCGTTGTTCAGAGCGGCGATCTGGCCGGTCTTCATGGCGGCAACGTTGTCGGTGCTGAGAGCGGCGACATCATCGGTGGTGAGAGCTGCAAGCTGCTTCGAGGTCAGGGCGACGACCTGGTCGCTCTTGAGCGCTGCGACCTTTTCCGAACCCAGCGATGCGACCTGCGAGGTGGTCAAGAGAGCGATCTGGCTGGACTTGAGCGCTGCGAACTGCGTCGTGTCGAGGGCTGCGAGCGTTGCGGTCGACAGGCCGGCCAGCGTCTTCGTGCTGATGGCCGCGATCTCGTCGGTGGTGAAGGTCGCGATGTCGTCGGTGGTCAGTGCGCCGAACTGTGCGGAAGAGAGAACAGCGGTCTGCGAGGAGCTGAATGCGCCGACCTGGTTGACGTCGAGTGCTGCGAGCTGGTCGGTGGTGAGTGCTGCGACCTGTGTCGTCTTCAGCGCGACGATCTGGTCGGTCGAGAGCGATGCAATGACGTCGGTGGAGAGCGAAGCAAGCTGCTTGGAGCCGAGAGCGCCGATCTGCGCACCCGTGAGAACGCCGACCTGATCAGAATCCAGCGCGCCGAACTGGGCGCTGCTGAGAAGTGCAATCTGGCTGGTCTTGAGCGCGATAATCTGGTCGCTGTTGAGCGCTGCCATGCTATCGGTGGTAAGGCCGCTAAGAGCCTTGGTGCTGATGGCCGCGATCTCGTCGGTCGAGAACAGAGCGATGCCGTCGGAGGAGATGGCGCCAAGCTGAACCGAGGTCAGTGCAGCGGCCTGAGTGGAGGTGAACGCAGCGACCTGGTCCGTGGAGAGGCCGGCGATCTGTGCGGAGGAGAGCGCGCCCAGCTGCGTGGTCTTCAAAACGGCGATCTGGCCGGTCGTGAAGGCAGCGACGTCTTCCGTACCCATCGCAGCGATCTGCTTCGAGGTAAGAGCGGCAACCTGGCCGGTCGAAAGAGCGCCGATCTGCTCGGACGAGAGGTTCGCGACTTCAGTGGTGGAGAGAGCGGCGACCTGCGCGGTGGAGAAACCGCCGAGCTGTGCCGTGGAAAGAACTGCCAGCTGCTCGAGCTTGAGGCCAACCAGCGCGGTCGCCGTTACGGCGCTCATCTGCTGGGAAGAAAGAGCAACGAAGTCCTGGGTTTCGATCGCGCCGAGCTGCGTGGAGCTCAGTGCCTTGATCTGCGTTGTCGTGAGCTGTGCCACGTCATCGGATGTCAGGTTCGCGATCGCGGTCGTCGACAGCGCCCGGATCTGATTGACGGTCAGAGAAGTTACAATGGAAGTCATGGACGAGCGCCCCTCGCGTTAGCTGATCAAAAGACATCATCCCGCCTCGTCGGTCAGACGCGCATAGCCGCACTTAAGCCGGCCACACGGCGTCGTCGGCATCGACGATCCGGGTTTCCTGTCGGAACAAAATTGGGTCAAACTAAACATGGCTCGGACGAGCCAGCGCAAAAGGAGGGCATCATGCGCCCAGAGCCAAAGCGGCTCTGATCCCTACGCCAGTGAACGCGAAATTCTTAACCCCCGGCACCATTTACCAGCGTCCATCATGGACCCACCGGCCAACCGCGCCCCTCGGCAGAGCTATCGCGAGCAGTAAAACTCTTATTCGGCAGTCTTTAATTTCGAGTTAACGTCGACTGTAGCTGAGCTGCACTCTTGTTACAGATTCGGTCGCCGGAAGTTTAAATCGTCAGTTTTTTAGATGCAATTGGCACACTACGTATTTTTTTAAGCCGAAACCGGACAGTCGACTGGCGATTGCAACAATGATCGCGCACACCAAACAGGACTTACCGCATCCCGTCAAAATGATAGAACAGGAAGGAGAAAAACCCCTCTCCAAACATGTTTTGCTTCCTTAATCGCAAGATGAGCTATTAGAAATATTATAGAAATAACGCGAAATCATCATGAAGCAGCAAGTTACATGATGATTCGAAGCGTCGGATAACAAATGCCGGCGCATTGCCCCAGCAGCATAGCCCCGCCCGCCGTCAACAATTTCCGACCATTTTTGGGCCATTCCCGCCAACCGGACCCGGGAGGGCGGCAAGAATGCTGCAGCGCACACGGAATCACCCCCGAGGCAAGCCCGGCACAAGTAAAATAGCGTTCATGGAGCTATATGGGTGATAGGGACGACCAGAATGCGACTGTCTATATTGATTAGAGGCCATAACTTTCTTGAAAAGGATCGTTTCGGCCTGCCGATGGACGGGCGGGACAACGCCACGTCCTTGCTTGAGAACGTGATCGCGCCGATCCGCGCCAGGAATCCGGATGCGATCGTCTATCTGGCGACATATGAAAGCCCGGCGCTCGCCGAGTTGCAGGAAAAATTCGCGCCATGCGAACTGATCTTGCTCGACCCCAACGGCAGCTCGCAGGCCGAGACCTACAAGGAAGCGCTGAAGCACGTATTCCAGAAGACCGAATACGACGCGCTTGTCGTGGTCCGCTTCGATCTGGCTTTCAAGAAGCCGTTCGACGCCTGGAACCTTAAGATCGACATCAACAGCATCCACTTCACATGGAGGGAATACCGCGACTACTGGCGCGATCACCGCCGCGTCGGCGATGCGATCCACGTGATCGGCAAGGCCGCCATTCCCGCCTTCCACAACGCGTTGATCATGAACCAGCTGGCCAACCGAGGTCATCTGCACATGATGTACTATTATCTCCGCACGATGCACGACAACATGAAATTCATCGAGGACGGATACTTCGACACCAACACGCTGTTCGCCAACCCGGAATGCGACAACCCGCTCTACACGGTCTTCAACCGTCCGCGGCTGACCAGCATGGCCGGCAGCACCGGCATGGTGCTGCACGAAATCCGCGCGGAATAACCAACACGCCTGGGAATGCAAAACGCCCGCGTCGAGATGATCGATGCGGGCGTTTTGCTTTATAGGCTTGTCCTGAAAGCATAGCGCCCGCGAAACCATCCGCGAACGCCCTGCTCTAGGTAAATCAGACGAGATACTTGTCGTTCTTGGCGCTCGGGATCTTCACGACGGTCACCGTCGCATCGGTCAGCGCCTCGAACTGATTGACCTTGCCGGGCTCGATATCGATGATGCTTCCCGCTTCCCACACCTGATCGATCATCCGCACCGTGCCGGAGATGACGAGCGTGATCTCGCGCGCGATCTTGTGGTAATGCGCCGCATCCTTGTCGCCGGCGACGTAATGCTTCACGCCGACCTCGAACGCATCCGTCTTGACGACGGTGGGGTCGAAATCGCCGATGAACCAGCCGCCGATCATGTCGTTGAGGGTGAGTGGCTTATCGCTCATTTGTCACCTTCGGTCACGGACAGCTCGATCAGCTGGCGATCCGACTTGATCGGATGGAAATCCTTGGCGTTGATCGGGAAGATGCCGATCTTCTTCCCCTCGAGCACCATCTCGTTATAGACGGGGCAGACATAGAACATGTTGTTGTGCCGGGCGTCCTTGCGGATCGCGTTCTTCGCCGCGCGCACGAAATCGCGCCCCTGCCGGAAATAGTAGAAGCCGGCCGTCGCGTTGTCGCTGATCGGATGCTTCTCGGCCGCCTCGACCACCATGTTCTGCTCGTCGAGCCGGACGAAAGAGTAGCGCGGATGCACCGACTTGAAGGTCATCGTGCCGCCGTCGAGCTCACGCTCCACGAAGTTCTGGATGACGCCGTCGAAGGGAACCGTCAGGAATTCGTCGCCGTTGAGGATCAAGAGCGGCTGGTCGTTGTCGATATAGCCGGCGGCGAGCAGCGCCGTGCAGGCGGCTCCCTCCGTGCCGTCCTCGACCGAGACCACCGCGGCCTCCGGCGACAGCAGGCGCACGACCTCATCGAGGTGGTAGCGCGCCAGGTCTTTCTTCTGCATGGCCACGATGATGCGGTGGCCGGGGATCTTGGCGCATTCAGCCAGCTGCCGCTGCACCAGAGGTACGCCGTTGATTTCCACCAGCGCGGTCGGATAGGCTTCCATCGCCTGGATGCGAGGCTCGCCGGCTATCAGGATCAGAATATTCATCGCAAGCTCATCAACCGTGGATTTTTCGAATGGTCTCGGTGATCGCGGGATAGTTCACATCCGCGATATCGTTCACCACCATGACATGCGCGCCGGAACCCTTGGCCGCCTTGATACCGTTCTCGTTATCCTCGACGATCAGGCATTCCTCGGGCGCAAGACCCATCATGGTGATCGCCTTCACATAGATTTCCGGGCTCGGCTTGCCGTGCTTGACGTCCTCGTTGCTGAGCTGGAACTCGAGATAACCGTCGAGTGCGGCTCGCGACATCATCAGCGACACCGTGCTCTTGATCGAGTTCGACGCCACGGCAAGCCGGTATCCGTCTTCCCTCAGCCGCGCCAGCGCGTATTCCTGCTTGAAGGTCGGCTTGCACTTGGTGTGGATCATCTCTGTCGTGTAGAGCTGCTTCATCTCGTTGATGAAGCCGTGCAGCGCCTCGGGAAGCCCGCGCGTCGTCGTCAGGATCTCGAGCTTGCGCCGTGTCGGCAGGCCGTCGAAGATCGTCAGGTGCTCGTGCAGCGGAATGGTGTATCCGAAGAGCTCGAGCGCCCGGTTCAGCGCCTCATAGTGCCATTCGCGTGCATCGATCAGCACGCCGTCCATGTCGAAGATAATCGCCTTAAGCGTGGTCATGCTGCGTCCCGGCCTGTCAAAATCAGTTGCGCGCGCTCCGGAAAGTCGGTGCAGACGGAAAGCCCGTCCCGCTCGTTGAGCCCCGAAGACACCAGCCACTGGAGAAATGGTTCATATTCGTCGTGCCGGCCATGAAGATCCGGCGCCACCAGCGTGGCCTGCTTGCCGTCGGCGAGAATGCGCCCGATCAGCGCCGCGTCGTACCAGCGCCCCGGCAGAAAGTTGTCGATCCACACACCGGTCACACCGGGGTCGTCATACAGCGACGCCTCGCGCTCATATTCGCTGAGACGCGTGAACGAGACCATCTTGCGCTTCACGCCCTGGATGAGATCGGGAACCGATGCATCGAACAGGAAATAGTTGCTGTAGCCTTCGCTCGAGAGCACTTCGGCCAGCATGTCGTGCAGACCATCGGCCTTGATGTTCAGCGCCAGCAACGGCGAGCCGTGTTGCTTGGCAATCCTGAGCAACTCGGCGAACGAGATCTCTCCCCCGCGCGGAATGTCGTGCGAGATGACGATCGAAGGCGCGCCGTCAGCTTGGCTGTCGCGCACGTCGGTCTCGGTGCCGAAGCCGAGCGAGAAGGAGCGAACGAAGGCCTCGACCGAGTTCTTCTCCTCAGGCGTCTTCCAATAACCGCGATGGCTGAGAACCTCGATCATAGCGAGGCACCCAGCGAGCGCGTCACGTCGACGGACAAGGGCAGGCTCTGGAAATGGGTGAGATCCTCGGGCACACCGAGACCGTACATGCCGGCATCGACGGAGCCGATCGAATAGGCGCCGATCTTCGAGCCGTCCTCGATCATGAAATTATAGACCGGCGCCACGTAGAACTCGCCGTTGACGCGGAAGTCGCGCTCGATCATCCGGTCCGCATAGGAAACGAAGTCCGAGCCCTTGCGGAAATTGTAGATCCCGACGGTCGCGTGATCGGAAATCACCTGCTTCTCGACGACGTTGTCGATATAGCCATCGGCACCGAAGGAAACGAAGCTCCACTTCGGATCATCCGCCGTCATGGTCATGATCATCCCGTCGAGGTCGCCCATGGCCCGAAGGTAATCGTCGATATCGACGTCGATATACTGGTCGCAATTGGCGATCATCATCGGCTGATCGTTGTCGATCTCGTCACGCGCGAGAAGCACCGTGCAGGCAGCGCCCTCGGTCACCTGCTCGACGAGAAAGATCTCGCAGCCCGGCGCCCAGGCGCGCAGGTTCTCGCCCAACCCGTGTTCCCTGACATGCGCGGCCTGGCAGATGAAGATGAAGCGATGCTCGACGGACGGGCGAAGGTTTTCGATCACCAGCCGGATCATCGGCACGCCGTGCACGGGCAGAAGTGGCTTGGGGAGAGTATAGCCGGCCTTGGCGAAGCGGCTTCCATGCCCTGCCATTGGTACGACGATGTTCAACATTGCGTATATCCCGAATTGTATCAGCTTACACCGTGAGGCGACCCATAGCGGTCGAAGCTGGCGTCACGCTGTCTCGGATTGGCCAGATGCCCGGCTGAGCAAAGAAACTTGCCCGAAATGAAACGACCCGCGCGGATCGCTCCACGCGGGTCGTTTCATCTATTCTTATTCAGTGTCTGCCAGACGCATGCGGGAAATATTTCACCAGCTTCCGGCTTGCTTGAAGACGACCTCAGGACTTCTTGGTGAAGACGCCGAGATTGATCAGCTGTACGCGCCGGTTGTTCGATCCTGTTGTATCCGTGCCCGGGATCGGCATGTACTCGCCGACGCCGACGGCATAGAGCCGCTGCGGGTCGACCGCGAAGGTCGTGGACAGGGCCTCCTTGATGGCGGCCGCCCTCTGCTCGCTGAGATCGAGATTGTGTTTCTCGTCGCCCGTCGAGCTGGAGTGCCCGACCACCAGGAATTTATAGTCCCAGAGGTTCGGGTGGTGCAGCGCGTCGGCAAGCAGGCCGAGCGTGCGGTAGGAACTCGGCTGGATCGCGACGGAATCGTTCTCGAAATTGATCTCGACCACCATCTGCGGCAGCTTGGCGATACGCTTCCAGTTCGGCAGCTCCGACATCTGCTTGCTGCCACCGCTGATCGCCTCCTGCCGCAGGATTTCCAGATCGATGGCCGGCGCGGCGGAGGTCAGCTTGCCGAGCCCCTTGACGATGCGCTCCTGCGACACTTCCTGCGCCGATGTCAGGGCGGGAACGAGGATAACCGCCGCCGCGAGAATGATTGCTTTCGAAAGAACCCGCTTCATCGTCTCATCTCCATCCCGCATTGGTGATCGTCTGATTGCATTCATCGCTGACGCGCGGCTGCTCTTGATCAGGCAGGCAAGCACGAAGCCGTCGCCCTTGATGCCGTTGCAGCTCTTCGACATGTCGCGCTGGCAGACGCGTTCATAGGCCGTCTGCGCCTGTTCGCGCTGCGTGATCGATTGGAAGACGGTGCCGAGCGAAGCCTTGCAGCTCGGCGAAATCTTGGCCGCGTTCTGCTGCAGGCAATCGGCGATGCGGCCGCCGCCGAGGTTCAGTCCCTTGCACAGTTTCTGGATGTCGGCGCCGCAATCGCTTGCGAGCTTCGTCACCGCATCCGCGTAGCTCAAGGTCTGCGCCGAGGCTCCCCAGGCAAGGCCCATGGAGACACACGCAACGGCCGTTATCAGAATCCCTCGTCTTGATCTTTTCATCCTATCCGTCCCTGACTGGTCACATCGACGGGCGGGACGATGGCATGATGTCGCGCGAATGGAGCGTATATTACCGTAACGCACATCGGCCTTGGCCGGCCGGAATTGAAGCCGTCACACGATTGCAAGGAGGCCAGGATCGACCTCGACGACCGGCATTTGAAACCTTTTCCAGGCCATTCCGGGCCATAGCCGTAACATACCGTATCTTACAGCCACCCCCGCGTATCATACTGCCTTCGCCTCTCCATCCGCCCTATCATCCCAGAAGGATGAACTTGGAGGACGTAGAGATGACATCGACGCAGACATCCGCACCCCATTCCATGGCCAGCGCCGAAGAATTGCGCAAACGCGCCCTTGAGCTCCAGATCGCCGAAATGGAGCGCGACGAGAAGATCAAGGCTCGAGAGGCTGAAAAGCATGCCGAGTTCGTCGAGGACTTCTTCCGCGAGCATATCGACGAGAAGGAACGCGCGATGATCAAGCGCCTCGTCATGAAGGCCGCGGCGGATGGCAAGTACGAAGCGATGATCTACAGCTTCCCCTCGAGCTTCTGCGACGACGGCGGCCGCGCCATCAACAACAGCCTTCCAGGATGGCAGAAGACGCTTCAGGGCAAGGCCAAGGAACTGCTCGACCTCTTCGAGCAGCTGGCGAAGCCTCAGGGCTATGGCTTGAAGGCCATGATCATCGATTTCCCCGGGGGCATGCCCGGCGATGTCGGCCTGTTCCTGACCTGGGAACCCCCAGTCAAATAAAGCCCCGGGAGGGGCTGAGACGGCACATCGATTTGACGGGTGGCGGTTGTTTCGGACAACCGCCACCCGATGCGTTTGAGCCTATTCGGAAACGACCGACCAGTTGTTGTCGGGATTGAAGCTCTTGATCGCCGCCGCCTTCTTCTCCGTCTCCGGCCCGAGGTCGCGCTGGTAGATGACGCTCATGCCATTGGCGATGAATGTCTGCACACCCGTCACCCGGTACTTGACCGGCCACGCGATCACCGCGAAGCCCGCCGTCATGTGACCGTTGACGATATAGCTCTGCTTGCCGCCAAGCACGTTGTCGCCCTGCCCCGTCAATATCCGGTAGTGATATCCAAAGTAGCCCTCGCCGCGCTTGGCCTTGCCGAAGGCGGCGGTCTCGATCAGTGGGCCGGCCGGGCTGTCCTCGTCGCCGGGGCCTGCCTGCCAGTACAGACCGTCCCGCTTGCCGGGCGAGCTGATCAGCTTCTGCGCATACTCGTAGATGCCAGAACCAGTCCGATCCTCCGAAGCATAGATGTGCTGGGCGATGACGAAATTATGGATGGTCTCGATCGTCGCGAGCTCGTTCTCGCCGATGCGGCGGTTGACGATCTCCTCCAATCCGGTGCGCGTCTCGAACGTCCACTTGTCGTCCGCGCCCTTCGTCAGCGGAAACGGCAGCGGCCAGAGCCTGTCGCCGATGGCGACGACCTTGCGCCCATCGAGATCCTCCAGCTTCATCAGCCGCGACGCGCCCTCGCGGATCAGCGCGTAGCTGACCATGGCCGCGTTGTTGTCCTTGAGCTTGTCGGCCTTCAGCCCGAGCAGTTCCGCAAGCCCATTCAGATCGTTCGCCGCAAGCACCGCCTTCAGCTTGTCGAGCGCCATGTCAGGCGTGTCGAAAGACGGTTGCGGCGCCTTGCCGATGAACTCCGAGAGAGCGGTCTGCGCCATAGACGAACTTGCGAACGTCAAGGGCAAGACCACACCAACCAGCAAACGCATCAACTTCAGTCGCAATGCCATGGTTGCCTCCATTGGCTCTGGAAACCCGGTCAGATCCTATCGTCTTCCACCGCCGCCACCGCCGCGCCGTGGCGGCGGACGCGAATGACCGCCACCGCCACGTCCGGCGCCGCCGGCATAAGACCTGGGTGCCGGGCGGCTCTGGGCGCGCGGAGCGCCGCGATGGCCGCCGCCCATGCTCTGGCCGCCACGCTGGGACGCGATCGCTTCTCGGCGTCCTGACGATTGCGGGTTGCCGAGCGCGTTGGGCTGCCGTGAACGGTTGTCCGGCCTCGCCGCCATCTTCGGCGCGCCGGAATTCTTCTTCACATTGCCCTTCGATGGACGATTGGCCCCGGCATTGCCGGGACGGGCGTCCGGCCGAGATGCATTCGCGGGACGGTTCCCGGCATTCGGCCGGTCCGCCGGCCTGTTGGCGATGCCCGGCTTGCCGTTGGTCTTCAGGCCATTGACGGTTCCCTTGCGGATGTCGTCGGCGCGCGCCGCTGTGTTGCGCCCTCCTGCCCCGAGATCCGCCCGGCGGTCGCCGACCTGGTTCTTCAGCTGGTTGCGCTTGTCGCCTTCAAGGCCGGACTTGATCGCCGTGCGATCCAGGTTGGCGAACTGGCTCTTGTCGATGCTGAGCTTGCTGCGATCGACCTTCGTCCAGTCGACATCGTTCCACTTGACCTTGCCGTTGAAGTTCCGGTCGTTGAAGCAGTTGTTGCAGTCGATATCGACATCGCCGTTCCAGCGTCCGCCCCAGACACCCCAGTCGTCCCAGTTGACGATCGCCGCCCAGGCGACGCCGGTGACAGCCCCCGCGAAGAACGCGGCGCCCGGATAGTAGTAATTGTCGTAAGAGCTCGGATAGTAGGAGATCGGCTCTGCCGCGTAGCCGGGCTCGTAGAGCATCTGCGGCTCATATTGCGGGATGTAGACCTTCTGAGGATCGGTCGGACGGATCACCACATTGTTGTTTTCGGTGACGACGGTCACCTTGTCGTCCGTCTTGATGATGTTCTTCGCCACCGCCTCGTCGCGCAGCTGCTGGATGGCAACGAGCACATCCTTCTGCTGGTTGGTCAGCGCATCGCCGAGCTTTTGCGTCCAGTCGAGATCGTCGCTCATCATCTTCACGATGTCGGGATAGTTCAGCAGCGAAATGACGCTGCCGTCCCAGTCATCCTTGGGCTTGAGATCGGCGTTCTTTTTCTTGGAGTCCAGGAAGCGTTGCGCCTCGATGATCTGCAGCGGGAAAAGCGACGCAGCCGAAATCGCGGCGACCAACTCGTCCGGATAGAGCGCGATACGCGCGACCAGCACCTCCAGCTCATCCTCGGACAAGAGGTCGGTCGCGGCAGCAGGCGCGGCAGGCGCCGGCGCGGCAGCGGGAGCCGCCGTTTGCGCGAACACGAAGGATGGCTCCTGCATGGAGATGAGCGCCAGCGCCGTCAAACCAGTTGTCAGGCCAGCGGTTAGTCTGAACGATCTTGATTTCATGACGCGTCGACCTTTCCGTGCAAATGGCGATGAATGCTGCTCTTGGCGCGCTCCGGGGTCCGGGCCACGTCCGGGCGCTCAGGAGCGCTTGAGCGATACGACGTTCGATTGCGACAGCGCCTCGCCGATTTCGCTGAGAAGCGCTTTCTCCAATTCCTTGTATTCCTGCCGACGCGCCTCCCGCTCCGTGCGCGGAAGATCGTCGAGATGGGTCAGCGTCTCCAGTATCACCGCGAGGTCCTCGCACATGCTGCGGAACGTTTCGCTCACCTGGTACAGATGCCGGACCCTCTTGGCCTGATCGGGGAAATGAACCTCGGCGACGGCGAGAGCGGACAGTCGTGGCGTATTGCTTACTCTCCAGCTCATCGCACCCCCCACCGCCGATCTCCCCCCAGGAAGACCAGCTGATTATAGGGCGATTGAGCACGGACGCAGACGTAAGATACGCGAAGATACGCGGCATCCGCGCTCCGTGCGGTTGACGATTGACGGACGCGGACCACGTCAATTCGCGCGCTAAGGTCGACGATCGGCGATGTCTCGCATGACAGCGAAGAGCCCCTCGCCCGCCCCTGATCCGATAGATGTTACGTGATGCTACGGGCGTCTCCGCCCACGCAGGTCTATTGTTTTTGCGTATTCCCCGCACCCGCTGAGGTCGACCATTCGTTGTCGAAAGGCAAAAACCGTGTTCCTCGACTATTTCGCACTGGGCGTTCTGTTCTTCGTCGTGATCACATTGTTCTACGCGGTGATCGCGATCCACGACATCCCGCACCTGATGGCAAAGGCCAGAAACCATCCGCATCAGGATGCGATCCATGTCGCCGGATGGGTGAGCCTGTTCACCCTCCACGCCATCTGGCCGTTCCTGTTCATCTGGGCAACGATCTACCGCGAGGATCGCGGCTGGGGCATCCGCAGCGATGGCAAACTGTCGCCGGCGCAGGAGGCCAACGCTGAAATCGCACGCTTGCATGCACGCATCGCGGAACTCGAAGGCCAGTCGGAAGGCCAGTCATCGGAGAGGGAGAACGCCTGATGGACCTGCTTCTCATACTGACCTACGCGGCGCTCTGCTACGCAATCTTCAAGATCTTCCGCATTCCGGTGAACCAGTGGACGCTGGCGACATCGGTTCTCGGCGGCATCTTCCTGATCGGCACGCTGTTGCTGCTGATGAGCTACAATCATCCCTACACCAGCGACGCGCGCATCTACTTCACCTCCGCGCCCGTCATCCCGACGGTCGGCGGCCAGGTGGTAGAGGTGCCGGTGACGCCCAATGCGCCGCTGAAGAAGGGCGACGTCCTCTTCCGCATCGATCCACGCCCCTATCAATTCACGGTCGACCAGAAGACGGCGGCACTCGCCGAGGCCAAGCAGACGGTGCTGCAATTGAAAGCGGCACTCGACGCCGCCAACGCGGCCGTCACCGGCGCCGAAGCCTCGAGGGACCGTTCGCTGCAGGCCTTCGAGAAATTCCAGGCGTCCAACGAAAACGCCAAGTCGAGCGGTCGTGGCGCCGTCTACTCCGAACTCGAAGTCGAAAACCGCAGGGGCCTCTACCTGACGGCCGAGGCCGCGGTCGATACCGCCCGCGCCCAGGCCACGCAGGCAAAACTGGCCTATGAATCGGAAATCAACGGCACGAACCCCACCGTCGCCCGCCTGCAGGCCGAGCTTGCCAACGCTGAATACGAGCTCGATCAGACGACGGTCCGCGCGCCGAGCGACGGCTACGTCACCCAGGTCTTCCTGCGTCCGGGCATGATGGCGAACCCGCTGCCGCTGCGCCCGGTCATGGTCTTCATCGACAGCCAGGACCAGATGCTGGGTGCCGCCTTCATCCAGAACTCGCTGCAACGCGTCAATGTCGGCGACGATGCCGAGGTGGCCTTCAAGGCGGTCCCGGGCAAGATCTTCAAGGCCCGCGTGCAGGGCATCATCGACGTGATGGCGCAAGGTCAGTTGCAGCCCTCCGGCGCGCTGATCGACCCGCAATCGCCCGAACGCGCAGCCCCCGGCCAGACGATCGCCAGCATCGAGCTCCTTGAGAGCACCGAGGGCTACCAGCTACCCGGCGGTGTCGTCGCCGAGGTGGCCGTCTACACCCACCACTGGCACCACGTCGCGGTCTTGAGAAAGGTGCTGCTCAGAATGAGCAGTTGGATGAACTACGTCTTCCTTGAACACTGAGGGGAGAAGGCCGGCCCCGCTCTGGCGGGTGGGGCCGGCACGAACATGGGAATGCCGATGACGAAGTGATAAGGAGCCCACGGTGATAGGCAGTCTTCCGATGTTGCGAGGCCTGAGCGGTTTCAGCAGGGATTGGCTGAAGAGCGATATCCCGGCCGGGCTGTCGATTGCGGCCGTCGGCCTGCCGAGCGCCATCGCCTATCCGGCCATTGCCGGCCTTCCGCCGGAAACGGGTATCTACGCCAGCATCGTCGCGCCGATCGCCTATGCGATCTTCGGCCCCTCGCGGCTCCTCGTCGTCGGCCCGGATGCGGCGACCATGACGGTGCTTGCCGCAGCCATGGGCACGATTGTCGCCGCCTACCCCGCCGGCACGCCGGTCGATCGGGTCGCCATCGCGGCAGCGCTCGCGCTCGGCGTCGGCATCTGCTGCATCGCCGCCAAGCTGCTGCGCCTCGGCGTTCTCGCAAGCTTCCTCTCGCGCCCAATCCTCGTCGGCTTTTTCGCCGGCGTGTCGCTGTCGATCCTCGTCGGCCAGATCGGCCGCTTCACCGGCGTGAAGATCGAATCCGACGGGCTGGTCCCGCCGCTCGTCGAGATCGCCGGCAAGAGCGGCCTGATCCATTGGCCCTCGCTGCTCCTCGGGCTCGCGATGTTCGCGCTGCTGTGGCTCGTCCGGGCCTTCCAGCTCAAGATTCCGGGGCCGGTGCTGGTCGTCGTCCTCTCGGTCGTGCTCTCGGCCATCTTCGATTTTCAGGGGCGCGGCATCGCCGTCGTCGGCGACATCCCGAGCGGCCTACCAAGCTTCTCGCTGCCCGCGCTCCACCAGATGCCACTCGACAAGATCATACTCGGCTCCGCCGCGATCTTTCTGGTGAGCTTCGGCGCGGGCATCGTGGCGGCCCGCAGCTTCGGCTCGCGCACCGGCGAAGAGGTCGATGCGAACCAGGAGCTGATAGGCCTCGGCGCGGCCAACATCGCGCCGGGGCTGTTCGGCTCGTTTCCAATCAGCGTTTCGGATTCCCGCACGGCGATCAACCTGTCGACCGGCGGCGTCTCGCAGGCGGCCGGCCTCGTCTCGGCGGCAACGCTGATCGCGGCCCTCGTCTTCCTGCACAGCGCGCTGCGCATCCTTCCCATTCCGGCGCTGGCCGCGATCCTCGCCATGGCGGCGATCAGCCTCATCGACGTCCACGAGTTGCGCAAGATCTGGCGCATCAGCCGCATGGAGTTCATCTTCGCGCTGATCGCCATGTGGGGCGCCATCAGCTTCGGCGTGCTCAACGGCGTCATCGTCGCGGTGGCCGCAACACTGGTCTATCTGCTGCGCCAGACGATGTTTCCCCGCGACGGCCTGCTCGGCCGCATCGAAGGTCGGCACGGCTTCTTCGACCTTGCCCGCCACCCCGAAGCGCGCCCGGTCGATGGCGCCGCCGTCTTCGCGGTCCAGGGCAGCATCCTCTTCTACAACGCCGACTACATCAGGAACCGCCTGACTGCGGTGGCGCGCAACCTGCCGGCCGAGACCCGCTGCCTGGTGCTCGATGCCAGCGCGATTACCCATATCGACAGCACGGGCGCCACCGCGCTCGAGGCCGTGGCCGAGATCCTCGCCAAGCGCAACATCACCTTCGCCATCGCCGACCTCAGCGAGGAGAGCCGCGGCATTCTGAGCCGCGCCGGCGTCATCAGGACGATCGGCCCGGACAACATCTTCAACGGCCGGGAAGAAGCGCTGCGCGCGCTGATCGGAAATTACGACCAGGCGAGCACGACATCGGCAGGCAGCACGGTTTAAGAGCACGGAGGGAGAACCATGGACGAGATACTGGAAACCAAGGGCCACGACCCGGAGCCATCGGCAAAGTCCAACGGCAAGGACAAGAAGAAAAAGAAGGCGTGGGATTACGACAAGCAGATCGCCCGCCTGCAGGTGGAACTGGCGCATCTCCAGGCGTGGGTCAAGAAATCCGGCGCCCGGGTGGTCATCGTCTTCGAAGGCCGCGACGCCGCCGGCAAGGGCGGCATGATCAAGCGGATCACCGAAAAGGTCAGCCCACGCGTCTTCCGCGTCATCGCGCTGCCCGCCCCCACCGAACGCGAGAAATCGCAGATCTACATGCAGCGCTACATCAACTATCTGCCGGCCGCCGGCGAAGTCGTGATCTTCGATCGCAGCTGGTACAACCGCGCCGGCGTCGATCGCGTCATGGGGTTCTGCAGCGAGAAGAAGGTGCAGCGTTTCCTCGAGCTCGCGCCGCGTTTCGAGGCGGCGATCGTCGAGAGTGGCGTGACGCTGCTCAAATACTTCCTGACGGTCAGCGAGGAGGAGCAGGAGCGTCGCTTCCGGCGCCGCATCGACGACCCGGTCCGGCAGTGGAAGCTGAGCCCGATGGACGTCGAGTCCTACCAGCGCTGGTGGGACTATACCCGCGCCTATGACGAGATGCTCCGGATGACCGACAGCAATCACGCTCCATGGTGGATCGTGCCCTCGGACGACAAGAAGCGCGCCCGGATCAACTGCATATCGCACATTCTGCAGTCCATCCCCTACGAGCGCATCAAGTTCGAGGAGCCCGATCTCGGCAAGCGCCAGAAGCGCCCGTCGGACTTCATCGAGGACGGCAGCGTCCGCCACGTCGTGCCCGACACGACGCAATGACGCCAGGCGCGCAAGGGGGCTCGCGGCGCGGGTTATGACGATGGAGCAGACGAACGACGTGGGCATGGCGGCAAAGGACGCCGGACAGTTCTCGATCGAGGCAAGGGTCAGCGACCTTGTGCGCCTTGGGATCATAGGGCTCTTCGCCTATTGGACGGTGCTTCTGATCGCGCCGTTCGCGCTGATCGTCGTCTGGTCGGCCATCCTTGCCGTCGCGCTCTACCCGATGTTCAACGCGCTCTCGCGCCTGATCGGCAACCGGCCGGTGATTGCCGCGACGGTCATCGTCGTCGCCTGCCTCGTGCTGATTATAGCGCCCGTGGCGCTCGTGGCGGTCAACTTCGCCGACGCGGTGGAAGGGCTGGTCGGCAAGCTCCAGGCGGAGAGCTTCGCGCTGCCGGCAGCCCCCGCGAGCATTCGCGCATGGCCCGTTATCGGCGAACGCCTTTATGCGGGCTGGAACAAGGTGGCCGGCGATCTCGCCTCCAACATCATCGAATATCAAAAGCCGATCCTGCATGTGATGGGCATCGTGGTCGCCAAGCTCGCCTCGATCAGCGGCGGCGTGCTGAGCTTCGTCGCCTCCGTCATCCTCTCCGGCTTCTTCCTCACCCAGTCGACGCGGCTGGCCGAAACCATTCAGGTTCTGGCAAGCCGTATCGCCGGCGACCGGGGCGTCGGCTTCGCCAAGCTCGCGGGAACGACGGTCAGGAATGTCTCGCGCGGCGTCATCGGCGTTGCCTTCCTGCAGACGCTGATGTGCGGCCTGTGCTTCGCCTTCTTCGATCTGCCCGCACGGGGCGCACTGACCTTCATCATCTTCATGCTCTGCGTCATGCAGCTGGGTCCGGGGCTGGTCCTCGTACCGGCGATCATCTGGGGCTGGCTCTCATGGCCGACCTCGGTCGCTCTGGCGCTCACCGTCGTGGCGGTGCCGATCATGCTGGTCGATAATGTGCTGAAGCCGATCCTGATGGCGAAAGGTCTCTCGACGCCGATGCTGGTTATCCTGATCGGGGTGATCGGCGGCACGCTATCCTATGGGCTGCTGGGGCTGTTTCTCGGGCCGATCGTGCTCAGCGTGTTCTACGAACTGCTGCGCGCCTGGGCCTGGCCGCCGCGAGAGAGCACGGAAACAAAGCCGCTTGTGCCGGTTGATTGAGCCGGGACGCACGGTGGCCGAACGATCTCACCCCTGAGATCTTAGCCCGCCGGAGCAATAGAGGATAACCTCCTGCTCGATCTCATGACAAAGTTCGGAATACTCTGCGATCAAACTTTCCTGCAGCGGCTTCTCGCTACGAAACCGGTCGAGTGCGTCTGCAGCGAGTGCGTAGGACTCGAACATTTCACCGAGCGCTTCCGTGGGCACGCCAGACAGCACATGCCGGAGATCCGGCAGTCTGAGCATCAGCCTCCTCCGTCCGCGCTCCCGGTTCATGGCTCACCTCCGCATTCGCTACTCCTTGTACGAATCCCTGAGGGTGTCGGATTGTTCCGCGATGCAACAAATATCGCTTTTTATCGACAAACAGCCATGATGATGCGGGCCGGCATAAGGTTTACTCCGGCAGCGCGGTCTGCCGGAAGAAGGTGACGATGGCCTCGTCGGGCACGCCGAACCATGTCGTGAAGAGGTCCACGAAGTCGGCCGAGGCGTAAGTCTGGCTGAGCGCGCGATCGACGGCGAGACGGAAGTCTTCGTCACCGCGCGCCAGTTCCAGCCCCAGCGGTTCATAGGTGAAATGCCGCCTCAGCACCACGAGATTGCCGGCATTGTCGCTGCGGGCAGCCGCATCCATAAGGAGCGGCATGTCGCCGAAGAGTGCTGCCGAACTGCCGTCGACAACGCGTTCGATACCGATCGCATAGCTTTCCACCGGCACCGATGTCGCCGCCAGCTGGAAGGTCTTGATGCGGTCGGCCAGCCAGCGCTCGCTGGTCGTGCCCGCGATCGAAGAGAAAGTCTTGTGCTCGAGGATGGTGCGAGCAGGAGAGCCGCGCCAGATCGGCCGGCTGGTGGGTTGGCCATAGGCCAGCACCTCGGTCAGCGCCAATGGCGCGCTCTTGCTCAGGACCGCGCCCGTGCCGCTCGGAAAGATCGGCAGCGAGAAGGACACTTCGGCGCGACGCGTGAGCGTGATCGGCTCCGCCCCGCAGACGAGATCCACCGTCCCGTCCTTTATCGCCGGCTCCCGTCCCTTGTCCGTCAGCGGCACCCATTCGACATTCAGCTGCGGCAGGTTCAGCGCCGTCTTCAGGCTATCGGCGATCTTGCCGCACAACGCGACCGCGTAGCCGCCGGGTGCCGCCTGCTCGGTCTTGAACGAGAACGGCCGGGCATCCGGCTCATAGCCGAGCTTCAGCGAGCCGCTTGTCTTGATGCGATCGAGCGTCTGCGCCTCGGCGGACGACAGCGCCATGGAGGCGGCCGCGCCGGCGAGGATCGACGCGGTCAGCAATGTCTTCAAGCGCTTTTTCTGTTGCATGACACATCCTCCCCGGAACTATTCTGCCGCCGCGACACGGTTCAGGCCGCTGGCAAAGCGCGGCGCGATCCGGCCGTAGATGATGAAGCTGATACCCGTGACCAGCATCCCGCCAAGCACCGCGTCCTTGCCGGAAGCGTAGATCGCGAACACGCTGTAGAGCATGCCGAGCGTGGCGATGATGGAGTTCAGCCGGTACTTGGCCGGCGGCACCCCCGCCTTCTTCATCATCACGAAGAGGGCCGAAAGCGCCACGATGTAGGGCAGCACGTTGGTGACCACCGCGAGGTTGACGAGCGCGGAAAACTGCTCGTTGAGCGTCGGCGAGATCGTCATCAGGGCAAGCCCAGTCTGCACGACGCCAAGGATGATCATGCCCTGGACCGGCGCCCCCATCTGGTTCACGCGCGAGAAGATCGCCGGGAACATCCGCTCCTGCGCCGCCGTGCGCGCCGTCTGCGCGATGGTGAACTGCCAGCCGAGCAGCGACCCGACGCAGGCAAGCACCGCGAGCGCCATGATGATCGAGCCGATCGTCGGATTGAACATGGTCGCATAGGCAAGCGCGAAGGGACCGGTCGACGCCGCAAGATCGGCATTCGGGACGATACCCTGGATCACAGTCGTCGACAGGATGTAGATGACGGCGGCGCCGAGCGTGCCGAACATGCAGGCAAGCGGCACGTCACGTTTCGGATTCTCGACGGCATCGGAGTTCTGTGCCGCGGACTCCATGCCGAGGAACGCCCAAAGCGTCAGCGAGATGCTCGATCCCATCCCCTGCGCCAGCGTCAGCCCCTTCGGGTTCCAGGCGGCACCGAACGTGCTCGAGCTGAACCAGAACCAGCCGATGATCGAGAGCAATCCGACAGGGATGATGACGCCCCACACGGTGATCGACCCGATCCGCCCGGTGATGCGCGGGCCGCCGAAATTGGCAGCCGTGGTGACCCAAAGGAGAGCGATCAGCGCGACACAGGTCATGACCGGCGTCGAGGTCAGCACCGGAAAGAAGCCGGCGAGATAGCCCACCGCCGAGATGCCGATCGCGACATTGCCGATCGCCAGCGACAGGAAATACAGGAAGAAGACGAGGAAATAGCCATCCTTGCCGTAGGCATCCTCGGCATAGGCAGACATGCCGCCGGGCCGCTGGTTGAACAGTCCGGCCTGCGCGAAACCGTAAGCAATCGCCATCGAGCCGAGCGCGGTAACGATCCAGGAGAGCAGCGAGATGGCGCCGACCTGCGCCATGTTCGCCGGCAGCATGATGATCCCGGACCCCATCATGTTGACGGCAACGATGAAGGTCAGCTGCATCAGGTTCATCTTCTTCTTGGCCGTGGTATCGGCCGCAGCATGCATTGTGTGATCGGTCATGATGACACTCCCCTCGCCCTACTCGCGCACGACATATGTGTGGAACTTGATGCGCCCATCGATCCGTTCCTGGAACACGCCCTGGACTTCGTAGTTGAAGCCCGGGAAGCGGTTGAAGGACTCCTCGAAGGCCAGGAAATAATCGCGCATCGGCCGCGCCCTGTTGTCCCAGCGCTCTCCGGGCACGATCACGCCGATGCCGGGCGGATAGATCAGCGCCAGCGTCGCCGAAATGCGCCCGGCGGCTTCCGACAGCGGCACGTAGTCGACATTGTTGGCGACCAGCGCCTCGTAGGCCTGCTTCGACGAGATCGCCGGCTCCGGAAAGCTCTCGGAGCGGAAGCACAGGCGCTGCAGCTCCTTGACGCCGGCAGAGCGATAGAAGCTGTGCATCTCCTTGCAGACCTGCCGCACCGTGTAGCCCTGATAACGCTCGCGATTGGCGGCGAAGACCGTCGGCAGCACATCCTGCAGCGGCGCGTCGCGATCCCACAGGTTCTTGAACTTCACCAGCTTGGCGACCAGCGTGTTGAGCTTGCTCTCGTCTTCGGCCGGCGTCAGCAGGAAGAGCAGGCTGTTCAGATCGCACTTCTCCGGCACGACGCGCTGCTCGCGCAGATAGTTGGCAACGACGGTCGCCGGGATGCCGAACTCGCGATATTCGCCCGTCTTCCGGTCGATACCAGGCGTCAGAAGCGTCAGCTTGTTGGGATCGACCATCGTGTAGCCAGGCGCATAGCCTCCATAGCCGTGCCATGTCGCCTCCGGATCGAACCGCCAGCACTGCTGTTCGCGCTTCAGGACATCGGTCGGCACGTCCTCCCACCTTATGCCCGTGAGGTCGCCGGTATGTTTCGAACCCGTGACGGAGATCTTGTCCGGCACGAAGGGGTCGAAGAACCATTGCTCCTCGGCGCTTGTCGCCTTGCTCTCGTAGTGCTGGACGAAGCCGCGCAGCTTCTTGCGCACCTCGATGCCGAGACCGATGCAGCGATCCCAAAGCATCTCGCCGGCCTTGCCCTCATGCACCTTCGCATTGACGTCGAGCGAGGCGAACAGCGGGTAGAAGGGCGATGTCGAGACATGCATCAGCAGCGATTCATTGAAACGCTTGTGCTCGATGAAGCGGCGCTGGTCGCTGATATGCTCGTCGCGCTTGTGGATCTGCGATGCCTGCGAGAAGCCCGCCCCCTGCTTGTGCACCGACTGCGTCGAAAACAAGCCGGGCATGTCGGGCTTGAGGTCCTTGAGCCGCATCGGGCTATGGCCCTCGAACAGCGGATGGAAGGCGTTGTAGCCGATCCACGCCTCGTCCCAGAGCACGTAGTCGCAGAGATGGCCGATCTTCTCCATCACCTGGCGGACATTGTAGATCGTGCCGTCATAGGTGGCGAGCTGGATGCAGGCGAGCCGGAAGGGCCGCTCGGCATTGGCCCGGCTCTTGTCTAAAAGAAGCGGATGGGCCGCGATCTGCTGGCGCAGCCAGCCCTCGTCCCACGCCGCCCAATCGACGGCGCCGATCATGCCGAAGGAATTGCGCGCCGTCGGCAGATAGATCGGGATCGCGCCGGCCTGCACGAGCGCGCCCTGGTGCAGCGACTTGTGATTGTTCCGATCGAACAGCACGAGATCGCCGGCGCGCAGCACCGCATTGGTCACCACCTTGTTGGAGGTGCTGGTCCCGTTCAGGATGAAATAGGTGCGATCCGCCCCGAATATCCGCGCCGCCTGCTTCTGCGCCTCGACGGCCGGGCCTTCGTGAATCAGGAGATCACCGAGATCGACGTCTGCATTGCACAGATCGTTGCGGAAGATGCTCTCGCCGAAATACTTGAAGAACAGCTGGCCTGCGGGCGATTTGCGATAGAACTGCCCGCCCTGGTGGCCAGGACAATCGAAGGCGATATTGGCCTCGCCGTCATAGGCCATCATGCCCCCGAAAAACGGCGGCAGCAGCGATTTGCCGTAGTTGATCAGGCTGGAAACGATCTGCTTGGCGTAGAATGCCGGCGTCTGCTGGCCAAGATAGACGAAGCCATCCACCTCGCCCGCCATCTCGACCACATCCATGTCCGAGATACTGAGCGTATCCGCCATCGCCCAGACCGGCGTACGGAAGCCTGCCTCGCGCAACGAGCGGAGAAAGCCGCGCGCGTAGGGAAGCAACCCGCCTTCCACGGAGCCGATATAGGCGCCCACCGAGGCGTCTTCCGAAACGTCGGCCGTGTAGTCATCGCGAAGCTCGACCTCGAAATTGTCGGCGGCGAGCTGCGCCAGCAGCTCGTGCACTTGGTGGTTGTCGCGATCGACGACAGCGACGATCTTCAGCATCTTGTTGAACGGTATCGCAACCGTCGGGGATTTCACGTCGCGCGGGATCATTGGACCGCTCCCTCCGCCACGCAATCGACGAGGTAGCGGCGCCCGTTGCTGCCGGCCTCGAAGCGCAGGCCGTGAATATCGGTCTCGAAGCCCGGGAACTTGCGGTCGAAATCGCGCGCGTAGAGCAGGTAATCCTGAATGGACTTCGTCGTTTCGGTGATCCGCTCGCCGGGCATGATCAGCGGAATACCCGGCGGATAGGGAACGATCATCACCGCCAGGATGCGGTTCATCAGCTTGTCGATCTCGACGCTCTCGATCCGGCCCTTGACGAGATGATCGTAGGCATCGGCCGGCCGCAGCGCCATCTCGGGCAGCACCGTGTACATCTCGCGCTGCGCCTTCGGCACATCGTCCTTGCGGTAGATGGCGTGGATCTGCTCGCAGAGATCGCGCAGGCCCATGGTCCCATAAGCCTCGGGATGAGCGGCGGCCAGCGCCGGCAGCGCGCGTGTCAGTGGGGCGTTGCTGTCGTAGAGATCCTTGAAGTTGATGAGCTCGGTGACAAGCGTGCTCCACTTGCCGCGCGTGATCCCCATCGAAAACAGCACGAGGAAGGAGTAAAGCCCGGTCTTCTCGATCTCGATCCGCCGCGAGGAGAGGAACTTGGTGATCACGGCCGCCGGTATCCCGTGCTCCTGCATCGTGCCATCCGCCGAGAGCCCCGGCGACAGGATGGTGACCTTGATCGGATCGACCATCACGTGGTTTTCGGCAAGCCCGGTAAAGCCGTGCCAGGCATCGCCCGGCTTCAGTACCCATTCCGCATGCGTATCGCTCGGCGTCTCCTCGGCGATCGTGGGCTCCCATACGTCGAACCACCAGCTCTGCCCCATCTGACCGCGTACCGCGTTCATCGCCCGGCGGAAGCTAATCGCCTCGTCGATCATCTCCTGCACCAGCGCGCGACCGGCCGGCTGCTCCATCATCGCCGCGGCGACATCGCACGACGCGATGATGCCGTATTGCGGCGAGGTCGACGTGTGCATCATGAAGGCTTCGTTGAAGCGCGTGACGTCGAGCTTCTTGTTTTCGGCATGCTGGATATGGATCATTGACGCCTGCGAGAAGGCGGCGAGAAGCTTGTGCGTCGAATGGGTGGCGAAGGTGATGGCGTTCTGCGAGCGCGCCGGCTGCGTCGAGGAAATGCCGTGGAAGCCGTCGTAGAACTCGTGGAAGTTCGCGTAAGCGTACCATGCCTCGTCGAAGTGCAGCACCTCGACGGAATCCTTCAGCGACACCTTGATGGCGTCGACATTGTAGCAGAGGCCGTCATAGGTGGAGTTGGTGATCACCATCAGCCGCACCTTGCCGCTGGTCTCACCGGCAAACGGGCTGGCCGCAATCTTCTTTGCGATCGCCTCGGGCGTGAACTGATCCTTGGAGATCGGCCCGATGATGCCGAGCCCGTTGCGCGACGGAATGAGATAGATCGGCGTCGCGCCGGTCATGATCAGCGAATGCAGGATCGACTTGTGGCAGTTGCGGTCGCAAAGCACCAGATCGCCGCGCCCGACCATTCCGTGCCAAATGATCTTGTTGGCAGTCGAGGTACCGCCGACGACGAACAGCGTCTCATCCGTGCCGAAGATACGCGCCGCGTTGCGCTCTCCCTCGGCAATCGGCCCGACGTGATCGAGGAGCGATCCGACGCTGCCGACCGACACAGAAATGTCCGACCGCAACGTGTTCTCGCCGAAAAAGGTGTAGAAGAGCTGCCCGACCGGGCTTTTGCGGAAGGCGACGCCGCCGCCGTGGCCCGGCGTATGCCAAGAATACGCTCCCTCCAGCGTGTAATCCATCAGCGCCTTGAACATCGGTGGCGGCAGCCGGTCGAGATAGTTGCGCGCCGCCTGCACGATGGCGCGCGCCATGAACTCGGCGGAATCCTCAAAGAGCCGCAGGAAGGCGTTGGCGTGGCGCAGCACGCTGGCCGGAACGTCTTCGGCCGTCGTGTCGTCGCCGAACAGAAAGATCGGAAGCCGGTCGTTCTTGCGGCGCTTGGCGCTCAGAACCTCCTCCAGCACCTGCCAGCGCGACGCCTTGTCCTCCGTCCCATCGACGGAAACCAGCCAGGCGGACTCGGTGTTGAAGATATGCACCAGCCGCCGCGCATCCTCATAGGTGACGCCGGAGACGACACGAAAGCCCTCCGCCTCGATGGCGGCCGCCAGATCGCGCATCCCGCGGCCGGCAGCGCTCTTGCCGTCGAAATCCTCGTCGACGACTGCGATCGGAAATGACTTGTGGAATTCCATGCGCCCCTCCAGAACCCAAGTTTGGACAGCGGCTGTCATGCCGCTGTGTGCGTCTCAGATTGGGCGGATGGTACACGGCAGGTTGCGGACCGTCGTTGATTGCAGTCAACGTGAAGGCAAAAGCATAGCGCGAGGAGAAACGATGCCTATTCGGCCCATTCAGCATCGGCGGTAAAGGCGATGGTCAGCCAGCGATTGGCCCCCTCGCCGCCGATCCGGTCTCCGATATCATCGCGCAGCGCGTCCCATTCCTCGATCGTCTTGGCGGGCAGCCCCTCGGGGACGATGAAATAGAGCTCGACCTCCGTCGCCCTTCCGACGCGCGCGACATAGGCGCGATAGGAGAGGAAGCCAAGGCGCTGAACGGTCTCCGACGCCACCTGGTCGACATGCTCCTGCAGATCGACGGGCGCGATCAAGAGCACCTCGCTCAGCGCTTTCAAGATCGTGCCGATCGGCAGCGGGATCATGACAAGGCAGACGAGGCCGAGCACCACGGGGTCGACATATCGGGCGATCCAGGCCATCGGCGTCGGCAGCACCGCAAGACCGATCACGAAGGCGACAAGCAACGCAAACGCGATACCGCCGGACATGATCCAGGCCTTGATATCGAGCGCGATGAAATCGGACTTCAGGCTGCGGTTCAACGCAATGCCGATCGACGCCATGACCACGCAGACGACAAGCGTGGCGCCGGAATAGACGATCGCGGCGCCGAAATGCAGCTCATGCCCGCCATTGATGACGCTGATGACGGCATTGATCAGCGCGTAGACGGCGACCGTCATCAGCAGGCAGCCATTGAGCAAAAGCACGATCGGCTCCAGATGCCAGAAGCCCATGGTGAAGCGATTGCGGATGCGGCCGGACTTGGCATTGTTCTCCGCCGACCGCACGATGAGGCTCGACACCCAGAGCGCAAGCCCGGTCATTGCCGCATCGGCCAGCGAATAGACGCCGTCGAAGGCGATGGAAAATGAGCCCGAGATGATGCCGAAGACGATGCCGAGAGCCGCCACCACGACGGTCGCCACGATCGATATGGTCAAAAAGCGCTGCTCGTTCCGCATCCTTGTCTCCGCTTGGCTGCCCATCTCATTTTAGCGCGTTCACACAAATGGTGAAGGCTTCAGGCGTGGCGGCTTACTACGCATTGATCCGGATTGCGAGCCTTGCGGATTGGGAAGAGGATGCCCGTGGCCGCACAAGCCGGGACGCCATCCCGGGCCGTGCCGGGGCTATCGTCCACAGCGGTGAACCGATCTTCGGGAGGGATTTCATGACGACCTCGCAGAACGGCAAAAGCCTCGGGCTCGCCGCCTGTACCGCCATCGTCGTCGGCAACATGGTCGGGTCCGGCTTCTATCTTTCGCCGGCCGCCGTCGCGCCCTATGGCAATCTGGCGATCCTGGTGTGGATGATCATGGGCGCCGGCGCGATCTGCCTTGGTCTCACCTTCGCGCGGCTTGCCGGCATGGTCCCGGCCGTTGGTGGCCCTTATGCCTATACACGGCTTGGCTATGGCGATTTCGCCGGCTTCCTCATTGCCTGGGGCTACTGGATCTCGATCTGGTCGTCGCTTCCCGTCATCGCCATCGCCTTTACCGGCGTGATGATCGATCTCTTCCCCGCGCTCGGCAACCGGCTCACCGCAACCATCCTGACGCTCGGCGTCATCTGGACGATCGTGCTCGTCAACCTGCGCGGCGTCCACGCGGCCGGGCTCTTCGCGCAGGTGACGACCTATGCCAAGCTCATCCCCTTCGGCGCCGTCGCCATCATCGGTCTCCTCTATATCGACACCTCGCATTTCGCCGAATTCAACCCCAGCGGCCAGTCGCTGCTGCAATCCTTCGCGGCCCTGGCGCCGCTGACCATGTTTGCCTATCTGGGTCTGGAATCGGCCACTGTTCCCGCTGGCGATGTCCGAGACGCGCGCCGAACAATCCCCCGTTCGACCGTGCTCGGTATCTCCATCGCCGCGGCTCTTTATGTCCTCGGCACCGTCGTCGTGATGGGTGTCGTGCCGCGCCCGCAACTCATCCACTCCGTCGCCCCCTTCTCGGAAGCGGCGGAGCTGATGTGGGGGCGTGGCGGCGAACTGGCGATCTCGATCGCGGTGGTGATCTCCTCGATCGGCGCGCTCAACGGCTGGACGCTGCTGATGGGTCAGGTGCCGATGGCGGCAGCCCGCGACGGCCTGTTCCCACCGCTCTTTGCCCGCCTCTCCAGCCGTGGCGTGCCTGCCATCGGCATGGTGGTCTCGGCCACCTTCGCGACCCTGCTCGTCCTCGTCCAGGCGGTCGGCTCCGATAGCTTCGCGGCGGTCTATCGGCTGATGGTGGGGCTGAGCACGATGACGGCAGTCGTCCCCTATGCCTTCTGCGCGCTCGCCGGCACCCTTGTCGCCTCGCGGCTGAGCAACGGGCAAAAGACGCCCCGCGTCACCGTCATCGAATTGATCGCCTTCCTGTTCGCCATGTTCACGCTCTATGGCTCGGGCGCCGAGCCGGTGCTCTATGGCATGGTGCTCCTGATGCTCGGCATTCCTGTCTATGTCTGGCAAAGGCGAAACGGCGAGGTCGCACGCACTCAAAGCGTTGAAACGCAAAACGGGGCGCCGATACGCCCCGCTGCCTCTCTCTGATCATTGCCTCCTCCGGTCCGCCCGTTCACCCGTGCCAGCTGAGCCCACCGAAGCAGCCATCGATGATCGTGCCGAGCTCGCCCCGAACCATGCCGGCAATATCCGCGAGTGAGCCGATCGCCGCCGCCTTGCCCGTCGTCTCGGCGAAATGACATGCGGCATCGACCTTCGGCCCCATGGAACCGGCCGGAAAATCGAACTGCTTCATGTCGCCAGGGCGGGCCTTGTGGATCGCCTTTTGCGACGGCTTGCCCCAATCGAGGCAGACGGCCGGCGCGTCGGTCGCCATGATCAGCAAATCGGCGCCAATCTCCCGCGCCAACAATTCCGAGCAGAGATCCTTGTCGATGACCGCTTCGACGCCAACCAGGTGACGCTCCTTGCCCTTCTCATACATGGTCGGTATCCCGCCGCCGCCGGCGCAGATGACGATGGTGCGCTGATCGAGCAGCCACCGCACCGGCCGGATCTCGAAGATGCGCTTGGGAAGGGGCGATGCAACGACCCTGCGCCACTTGTCGCCATCCTGCTTGAACACCCAGTTCTTTTCCGAACGGATGCGATCGGCATCCGCCTTCTCGTAAACAGGGCCAACGAACTTGGTTGGGTTCGTGAAGCCTGGATCGTCGGCATCGACCTCGACCATGGTGAGCAGCGTCGCCAGCGGCTGCTCGAAGGGCAGCACATTGCCGAGCTCCTGTTCCAGCATGTAGCCGATCATCCCCTCCGTCTCGGCGCCGAGCACGTCGAGCGGATAGGCTTCATCCGGCTTGTAGGCAGCGCCCTGCAGCGCAAGCAAGCCGACCTGCGGCCCGTTGCCATGGGTGATGATCAGCTGATGCTCGGCGGCCAGCGGCGCGATCGCCTCGGCCGCCACCCGCGTATTGCGTCTCTGGACATCCGCGGTCATCGCTTCCCCGCGTCGGAGAAGAGCGTTGCCGCCAAGCGCGATGACGATCCGCATCCTAGTCTCCCAATGTCGCGACAAGCAGCGCCTTGATCGTGTGCAGCCGGTTTTCCGCCTGCTCGAAGGCGACATTGGCCTCGGATTCGAACACTTCGCCGGTGACTTCCAGGCCATTGCTCATGCCGTAATCCTCGGCGATCTGCTTGCCCAGTGTCGTCTCGGTATCGTGGAAGGCCGGCAGGCAGTGCATGAATTTGGTCTGCGGATTGCCGCTCGCCTTCATCAGTTCTTCGTTGACCTGATAAGGCGTCAACAGCTTGATGCGCTCGCGCCAGACGTCCTTCGGCTCGCCCATCGACACCCAGACATCCGTGTGGATGAAATCGACGCCCTTGACCGCCTCCTTGGGATCGTCGGTGATCAGAAGCCGCGCGCCGGATCGCTCCTGCAATTCCCTCGCGATCTTGATGTATTCCTCGGCCGGCCACAGCGATTTCGGTCCGCATATCCGGACATCCATGCCCATAAGGCAGCCGACGATCAGCAACGAATGGCCCATGTTTGAGCGCGTGTCGCCGATATAGGCGTATTTGATATCGGCGATCGGCTTGTCGGCATGCTCGCGCATGGTCATGACGTCGGCGATCATCTGGGTCGGATGATACTCATCCGTCAGGCCGTTATAGACGGGCACGCCGGCATAACGCGCCAGCGTCTCCACCCCATGCTGCGCCGAACCGCGATATTCGATCGCATCATACATGCGGCCAAGCACGCGCGCCGTGTCCTTGAAGGATTCTTTGTGGCCGATCTGCGAGCCGGACGGATCGAGATAGGTAACATTCGCCCCCTGGTCCGAGCAGGCGACCTCGAAGGCACATCGCGTGCGCGTCGAGGTCTTTTCGAAGATCAGGCAGATCTCCTTGCCCTTCAGGTGCTGCTGCTCGGTGCGGGCATATTTGGCCCGTTTGAGATCGCGCGCGAGGTCCAGAAGGTAGCGGAATTCGCGCGGCGTATAATCCTGCACGGTCAGAAGCGAACGGTTGCGCAGATTGAAGCTCATGGTCTTGCTCCGTAGGGCTGTTTCAGGATGTCTGTTGTCAATAGGCGGGGTCGCGCCAGATCGGGCACGTCATGCAGTGCCCGCCGCCACGGCCGCGGCCGAGTTCGGAACCGCGAACGGTAATGACCTCGATGCCTGCCTTGCGAAGAAGCGTGTTGGTGTAGGTGTTGCGGTCGTAGCCGACCACGACGCCGGGCTCTAAAGCGACGACGTTGTTGCCGTCGTCCCATTGCTCGCGCTCGGCCTGGTAGGCGTTCCCGCCTGTTTCCACGACCCTGAGCTTGCCGACACCGAGCGCCTTGGCGACGATATCGAGCATCGGCTCCGTCTCCGGATGAATGTCGAAATTGCCGTCGTCATCCGTCTGCACCATGCTGTAGCAGCGGATCTGATCGACGACTTCGGCAAACAGCGTCACCACATCGCGGTCGCAGAAGCTGAAGACCGTGTCGAGGTGCATCGCCGCCCGGCTCTTCGGCATCAGGCAGCCGATGACCCTGGTGACCGCCTTGTTCTTGAACAGCGCGCGCGCGACCTGGCCGACCGCCTGATAGGTGGTGCGCTCGCCCATGCCGATCAGTACGGTGCCGTTTCCGATCGGCATGACGTCGCCGCCCTCGATCGAGGCATTGGCGAAATCCTCGTCGCTGTCACCCCACCAGATCTTGAAATCGCCGTCGCGGAACGTCGGATGAAACTTGTAGACCGCGCGCTGGATCAGCGTCTCGGGCTGCCGCGCCGGCCAGAACATCGGATTGCAGGTCACGCCATTATAGATCCAGCAGGAGGGATCGCGCTGGAAGAGCGTGTTCGGGATGGGCGGAATGACGAACTCGGTCTCCGACAGCGCGCTCAGCATCAGCGTCTTTGCCTTGACGTCAGGCAGGTCGGAGATGGCGATGCCGCCGATCATGAAGGCCGCGAGCTGTGTCGCCGGCATCTCGTCGAGCCAGGGCCGCACCGCCTCGGCGATCTGCGAGCCGAGCACATTCGGCGTGATGCGGCGATCGAGCACGAAATCGCGCGCCGGCTTGTCGGCGAGCGTCTGCGCCAGCATGTCGTGCAGTTCGAGAACCTCGACGCCGCGCTCCTGCATCTTCAGCACGAAGTCGTAATGATCCTTCTGCGCCTCGTGGACCCAGAGCACGTCGTCGAAGAGAAGATCGTGGCAATTGCCCGGCGTCAGCCGCTGATGGGCGAGCGACGGTCGGCAGACCATCACCGTTCTGAGCTTCCCGACTTCCGAATGAACCCCAAAACCGCGCATCGCGCTCTCCTCCAAGCTGCCTGGGATAGCGATCGCCCTGCTACCCACGGATGAGATCAGCCTAACGGGACGGGTTCGGCCGTGTCATTGATCGCAAGCAATGCGCGGAGCGGTATTGCTGGTCAGAGGGCCATCGCGACGGCCGCGGTCATTCCACGTAGAAGACGAGGTTGCCGTTGCGCGCCCGCGTGACCCACTCGATATCGTCGGGCGTCAGCTTCTTCGCCTTCAGCTGTTCGACCAGCCACTTGTTGGAGCGCGCCGCCGCCCGAACGGCTTTCACCTCATCCGGCTTGCCCGGCTGATGCAGCGCGCCGGTTTCGATCGCCGTGCGATAGCTGACGACCGAGAACCGCTTGCCGTGATAGGCCTTCACCGCATCGGGCAGGTTTTCGGCCCAGTTCATGCGGCGATATTCCTTGCGATCCTGCTGCGCACCGACAGGTGCCACCATGACGGCGGCGATCGCAATGCCTGTCGCAAGAACCAGCTTTCTCATCGTAGGGGCTCCATCGAGAATTGGGGGCGCGAATTGGGGAAAGTCCCGCGATAATAGGCCGCTCGAGGAAAGGAGGCATTGAGCCGGATCAACGCATGCGGGCGCTTGAAACGTCCAACATCAATGTTTTCAACGTGTCGGCTACCACAGATGTTACGCGATGCTACGCCTGAAGAGCGCGGTGTAGTGGTAATATACAGTTAGGTAGAGGGTGGATTGGGCAACCGCGCTCTAACCCTTTCGTTGCATTTGAGGGAGAGTTTACTCGATGGCGAATGACCTGACCGTGCACCTCGTCGACGACCAGGAGATACCGCGGCGATCCCTGACGTTCCTGCTGATATCCTCGGGCTTCGCGGTTCGTGCCTATGAGAGCGCTTCTGCGTTTCTGGATCAGTTGCCCGTCTCCGGCAGGGCTTGCCTCGTCAAGGTCACGCGCATGTCCTGCACGGACGGGCTGCAGCTGCTGGAGCGGCTGAATGCGCTGAATGCGAACATCCCCACGATCATCGTCGGCGGCGATGGAGACGTGGAGACGGCCGTGCAGGCGATGAAGGCGGGTGCGGCCGATTTCATCAAGAAGCCGTTCGAGGACCAGGCGCTGATAGCCGCGATAAACCAGGCCACATCGCGCCGGGCGCCTCCCACGCCGACGCCTGTCGATATCGAAACCGTTGCCAACAGGATGCGGCAACTGACAGACCGGGAACACCAAGTTCTGGCCGCTGTTCTTGATGGTCTGCAGAACAAGATGATCGCCTTCAACCTCGGCATCAGCGCCCGCACGGTCGAGGTGCATCGCGCCAACGTCATGGCGAAAATGGAGGCGCGCAACTTGGCGGAACTGCTGCGCATGGTCTTGACGTCAGGCGGCATGCCGCAACCCGCAGCACCTCGCGGCCCGGCTCTACCAGCGGTACCGGTCAGGCTACTTTAAGCTGCGTTCGACAAAGCCATTGAAACCACACATGGATATGGGATATGCTCTATTAGTAGGGACTAAAGATGATTGCGTGATCGTGTCGGAGGGGCATCATGAGTAGCGCAAAGGTCGAGTTTTCGGGCGAACCAGGACCTAAACCGGACGATATCCTCCAGCAACTCGAGCGTGTTCTCGCCAGCGACGAGTTTCACTCGCCCGAGCGTGGCCGGAAGTTCCTGCGCTTCGTGGTCACCGAGACCCTGGAGGGACGCGCCCAGTTCCTCAAGGCCTTCACCATCGCCAATGAAATCTTCGGCAGACAAAGTTCGTTCGACGCACAGAACGACCCCGTCGTCAGGATAGAAGCTGGCCGCATTCGCCGTGGCCTCGAGCGCTATTATCTCGTCGCCGGGCAGTCCGATCCGATCGTGATCACCATACCCAAGGGCGGCTACGTCCCGCATTTCGATTATGCCGAGCCATCGCATCCATCCGCCGCTCCGGCGCCTCGTTCCGAGCCCGCGACGACACGCGCACCAGCCGATCGCACGAGGCGAGATACAAGAGCGTTCGCCGCGCTTGCCGTTGGCGCAACACTCCTGATCGCCGCGACAGCCGGTTACTTCCTTTGGCCGACGGGTTTGCTGAATGGCCGGGCCGGAACGCATCAATCCCCGGTCGCCGAAACCTCCAGCCCGATGATCGTCGTCGAAAACTTCCAATCGGATGGAGAAGAAGGCGCCACCGCCGATATCGCCCAGGGGTTGAGGGACGAGATCATCGGCCAGCTCGCAACCTTCGACGACATCATCGTCGTCGCCGACCCATCGAGGGCCAAGGACGGAAACCTGCACGGCTTTGCCTTGCAGGGCAGCGTTCAGCGCGACGGCAACAGGCTGCGCTCGATCTCGAGGCTGATCCGGCGGTCGGATGCCGCTGTCATCTGGGCGAACAATTACGACGCCGATCTTGGCGCCAAGAGCATCCTGCAGATCCAGGCCGATATCGGACAGGATATCGCGGTGTCCGTCGCCCAGCCCTACGGCGCGATCTTCGTCACCGATACCGACAAGATCGCCGAACCGTCCTTGAGCGAAATGGGCGGCGCCTACGACTGTACGCTCGCCTATTACAGCTATCGCCGGGGAATGGATGCAAAGAGCCATGCCGCCGCCCGCGATTGCCTCCTTCGCGCAACCGAGCGCTTTCCTGATAACGCCACCTCCTGGGCGCTGCTGTCGCTCGTCTATCTCGATGAAATCAGGTTCCGCTACAAGCTCGGCGCGCAGCCATCACCCGAGACCATGACGCTGGCGACGAAAGCAGCCGAGCGCGCAACGACAATCGCTCCAAACAATACCCGCGCGCTGCAGGCGGCGATGCTGGTGAGCTTCTTCACCAACGATATCGACAAGGCGCTGAAACTCGGCGCCGCCGCCTATGCCGCCAATGCCAACGATACCGAGGTCGCAGGTGAATACGGGCTGCGGCTGGCGATGTCCGGAAAATGGCAATCCGGCTGCGAGCTCGTCTCCCGCGCCGTCAACAAGGATGCCGGCCCCAAGGGATATTACGAAGTGGGCATGGCGCTCTGCGCCTTCATGCGCGGGGACCTGCAGGCCGCCGAGCTTTGGTCGCGTATGTCTGACCTGGAATACAACCCGATGCACCGCCTGGTTCTGCTTTCCATCCTTGGAGCGGAGGGCAAGACGGAAGAAGCCGCGCAACTGAGAGACTGGCTGAACGCCCACGCGCCCGAGATGATGAAGAACGTCCGCGAGGAAGTATCCCGGCGTCTGCAGCGCCCGGAAGATCTGGAGCGCATGCTGACCGGACTGCGCGCGGTGGGCGTCGGCAACGAGATGGCCGGCCTCAGCGGTGAGCGCTCGAACGCAAACGGCCCAAAGTGAACCGAAAAAGCGTGATCGGCCAACCGGATATTGCTAGCGCCGCTGCGACGCATCCTTGATTTCGCTGACTGCCGCGATGTCCTTGACGACCCGCGTCCCGATCGCGTCCTGCAGATCGAAGACGTTCTGGCCGGTCGTGTCGTGATCGAACCGCTTCGCCCATATCACCCGTCCGTCGGCGCTGCGGATCAACCGCAGCTGCACATGCAGCGCATCGTCCTCGAAGGTGACATTTCCCTGCAACGCAAACACCGCGTTCCCCGCCGCGTCCGCGGGAGAAGAACTGGCGGGCGTCATGACCACGACACCATCGAGCTTCGTCAACTGCGAGATGATCTGATCGTTGAGCCCCCTGGCAATCTCCGCGCCGCCCGAGGGGGCGCCGAGGACGGCGAGTGGCTCGACGATAACGCGCACACCGCCCACCTGGTCCTGCGCCGCCGCTGGTCGGTTGGGCGCCGGCGCAAGATACTCCTCGAGCGGACGAATGAGTGCCAGCATGGCAAGCGCCGCGAAGATGGCGGGAACGCCGACCGGCAGCAGAAGATCGCGATAGCCAAGCTTGCGCCCACTCCGCCCCGGCCGCGCCGCACCGCTCACGTCGCCGGGAGCTGTGGCCGGTCCGTTCACCGCCCCCTCTGCCACGGCCCGCCGCTCGAAGCGCGGCGCGTAATGCCCCTTTGGAATGGTGATATGCACGGGATCGCCGCTTCCGCAGACGAGGTAATAGCGCTCCAGCGCCCGCCGGATGCGGCCGGCCTCGATCCTGACGACAGGATCGCTTTGCGCATCGAAATCCGCGCCGCGACCAAACACCGCCTGCGCGATATTATAGGCGGTCAGCCGCTCGGCTCGACCATCGACCGCCTCTTCGACGATATAGCGCAGAAAACGACGGCCGCGATCAGGTGCCTGGAACTCGCGACTTTTCAAGATCCGCTCGAGCTGGTCGATGATCTCGGCACGGTTCTGTTCGGCGTCGCGGTTCTCGCCGTCGCTCGCTGCCATCGATCCCTCCTGCGGAAAGACCCGGTCGCTCTGTGGGGCTGGGATTTTCTCCTTGGGCGGTTATACACCCCGCGCGCGAAGAGAGCTTCCGTAGCACTACGTAAGGGGAATTTCGAATGTGCCGCGCCACCCGATTTGCCTATTCTGTGGGGAATGGAGGGAGATACGATGTTGCATGTTCACGATCTGCGACAGGAGCCTATCCAAGTCCCCACGCGCCCGCGCGCCTTCGAGCCTGCGGCCCAAGCCGACCAGACGATCAGGCTGAAACAGGACCAGATCGTCTATAGCGAGGGCCAGAAGGTGCTCGCCTTCTATCAGGTGGAAGCCGGCGCGATCAGGATCTACCGGCTGATGCCTGACGGGCACCGGCATATCTTGTCCTTCTGCGCCAAAGGCGATTGGTTTGGCCTCGAACAGGGCGACTGCCGTGCCGACTTCGCCGAGGCCGTCTGCGAGGCAAGGATCCGCCCTTTCGCGACGACAGCAAACAGCACCCCCACGGGCAGCCTGCTCAACATCGCGCTCGCCAATCTGGCGAAGGCGCAGTCGCGGCAGCTGGCGATGATCGAGCAGAGCGCCTTGAAGCGCGTCGCCGTCTTCATCGAGGAGATGGCCGAACGCCACCCCGGCGAGAGCGAATTCGACCTGATGATGTGCCGCAGCGACGTCGCCGACTATCTCGGCCTGACCATCGAAACCGTGGCCCGCTCCTTCACCAAGCTGCGCGAGAGGCACATCATCCGCCTCAAGGGCAAGCTGCAGCGGCGCGTGCAACTGATGGACAGGGACGCGCTTGCGGCACTCGCGCTGTAGGTTTGGTGAACGCACCACGACAAATCGCAAACGATATCGCACCGGAAAAACAGGAGATCTCGATGACAGATGTTGCGCTTCGACGTTCCGCCCGACGCCTCGGTCAGGCATTGCCGATAGCGGCCGCGATGATCGCCCTGCCCTACCTCGCCGGCACAGCCGCGGCTTACGCCGCCGATGATCCCTTGAAGAGCTTCCCAATCGTCATCCACTGCCAGCAGAAGGATACGACCCACATCTTCTACCTCTCCAGGGTCACCGACGCAGGCCTCGCCACCTACGTCGCATCCGATCGAATCGCCGGCACCATCTCGCTCGACGGCCAGGCCAAGGCAGTCGTCGGCGGCGAAGGCGGCGGCAATTGCGTCGGCAAGACGCTCGCGGATCTCCGCGCCGCCCATCAGGCCTATGATCTGAAGCCGCAATGAGAACAGCCCTGTGATACCAGCCAGGTGAAATCAGCCAATCGGCACGAGCTAGCTGATGCCATCCAGTGATGCCGGCCAAGCGATTCAAGCCACAGGCTTCCGCGCCGCTCAAGCCGTCGCGTCGCGACCAGCGCTGGCGTCCACGATGCGCTTGAACTGCTTCTCTGGATTCCGCGCTCCGCCCTACCCCGCGCACTGCACCAACCTCCGCCCTCCGCCGCCGACAACCGGGCTTCGGCAACCAGGTTGCGGCTTGCCCTGCCGGGGTCGTCAGCGTTAGTCTCAGCCGACCATCTCAGCGATCCTTGCGCCATGAAAGGCCTGTCAAGAGTATCGCGCCGATGGGCATGAGGCTTGCGAGGAGACGCCGATGGACACCCCGACAATCGTCATCGACTATGCCGGGATCATCCAGACCTCGCTGGCGCCGGTCTTTCTGCTGGCGGGCACGGCGGCCTTCGTCGGCATCTACGCCACCCGCCTCGGGCGCGTCTCCGACCGGCTGAACGAGGTTGTCGAGAAGAATGAGCCCGACGATAAGCGAGAGCGGCAACTGATCTATCTGCGACGGCGCACGCTGGTGCTCGAAATCGCCGTCATCCTCGGCGTCATCGCCGGCATCTGCACCTGCTGCGCGATCCTCAATTTGTTATCCGGCGCGCTGGCCATCCGCATCCGCCCGCTGAACCTCGTCTGGTTCTTCGGCAGCGCCATCGTCGCCCTGATGCTCTCGCTCATTGCCTTCCTGATGGAACTGCTGGCAGCCGGCCGCAGCATCCTGCTGCAGATCCGCGAAAACCGGCGCCCTAAGATAGGTCGGTAAAGTCTGTAGTGTTTGCTTTTGGGAAAGGAAGATTCGTTGCGGGGGCAGGATTTGAACCTGCGGCCTTCAGGTTATGGTCCTGATGACGACGAACTACATGCACAAGCGAAGATGAAGTCTTCCCGCCATCGATAACGTTGAGGTTCTGGGAAAGATTTGGTTGCGGGGGCAGGATTTGAACCTGCGGCCTTCAGGTTATGAGCCTGACGAGCTACCGGGCTGCTCCACCCCGCGCCAAGTGCAAAACCCTTTGGGTTTTGTCACGGTGCGTAAACTGCGAAGCGGTTTACGCTACTGCCGGAGCAAAACCCAATGGGTTTTGTTCCTGTAAGGGACGCACCATTATAGCTGAGGTGCGTCGAAGTTTCATTCTGTATGTTCGGCCCTCAAAAGCAAAAGGCCGCTTGCGCGGCCCGATGTTTTCGGCTGGGCCGAAGTTTCATGATGAGAAGATTTTATGTTGCGTTTAGCAGACCTGGCAGCGACCGACTCTCCCGCGTCTTAAGACGAAGTACCATAGGCGCAGGGGCGTTTCACGGCCGTGTTCGGAATGGGAACGGGTGCAGCCGCCCCNTTTGAGAAGCTGGTGAAGGCAGAGCCTTCTTTTTAGTCTTGAACACGCCTTGGCGTCATCTGTTTGATGAGCATAAGCAATGAGAACAATTAAGCCGATCGAGCTATTAGTAACGGTAAGCTTCACACATTGCTGCGCTTCCAC